>NZ_JAGEQM010000005.1:0-411245 GCF_017572025.1 Salmonella sp. 32020114201800008SM
CTTCTTCGCCCACTTTGATGATACCGCGTTCTACACGACCGGTAACAACGGTACCACGACCGGAGATGGAGAATACGTCTTCGATCGGCAGCAGGAACGGCTTGTCAATCGCACGCTCTGGTTCCGGAATGTAAGAATCCAGGAAGCCAGCCAGTTCGATGATTTTCGCTTCCCACTCTGCGTCGCCTTCCAGCGCTTTCAGAGCAGAACCACGAACGATCGGAGTGTCGTCGCCCGGGAAGTCGTACTGAGACAGAAGTTCACGAACTTCCATTTCAACCAGTTCCAGCAGCTCTTCGTCATCAACCATGTCACATTTGTTCAGGAACACGATGATGTACGGAACGCCTACCTGACGACCCAGCAGGATGTGCTCACGGGTCTGCGGCATCGGGCCGTCAGTCGCAGCAACAACCAGGATCGCGCCGTCCATCTGCGCAGCACCGGTGATCATGTTTTTAACATAGTCGGCGTGCCCCGGGCAGTCTACGTGTGCGTAGTGGCGGGTCGGGGTATCGTATTCAACGTGAGAAGTGTTGATGGTGATACCACGCGCTTTTTCTTCCGGCGCGTTATCGATCTGGTCGAATGCACGAGCAGCACCGCCGTAGGTTTTAGCCAGTACGGTGGTGATTGCAGCGGTCAGGGTAGTTTTACCGTGGTCAACGTGGCCGATGGTGCCGACGTTAACGTGCGGTTTTGTACGTTCAAATTTTTCTTTAGACACGGCTATATTCCTTACTATAGCGCTCTCCCCTTCAGGAGAGAGCACGGGATTTTGGTTTTTAACCCTGCGGCTTATTTACCACGGGCTTCGATTACGGCCTGAGCAACGTTGTTCGGCGCATCATCATACTTCAGGAATTCCATAGTGTACGATGCGCGACCTTTGGTCAGAGAACGCAGCTGAGTTGCATATCCGAACATTTCAGACAGCGGTACTTCAGCGTGGATCTTAACGCCTGTAACTTCAGATTCCTGACCTTTGAGCATACCACGACGGCGGCTAAGGTCGCCGATAACGTCACCGGTATTCTCTTCAGGTGTTTCTACTTCAACCTTCATGATCGGCTCAAGCAGAACTGGTTTTGCTTTCTTAAAGCCTTCTTTAAAGGCGATAGACGCAGCCAGTTTAAACGCCAGCTCAGAGGAGTCAACGTCATGGTAAGAACCGAAGTGCAGACGCACACCGAGATCAACTACCGGATAACCAGCCAGCGGGCCAGATTTCAGCTGCTCCTGGATGCCTTTATCAACGGCCGGGATGTATTCGCCAGGAATTACACCACCTTTGATGTCGTTGATGAACTCGTAACCTTTCGGGTTAGAGCCCGGCTCCAGCGGGTACATGTCGATAACAACATGACCATACTGACCGCGACCACCAGACTGTTTCGCGTGTTTACCTTCGATGTCGGTAACTTTCGCGCGAATCGCTTCGCGGTAAGCAACCTGAGGTTTACCCACGTTAGCTTCAACGTTGAATTCACGCTTCATACGGTCAACGATGATATCCAGGTGAAGTTCACCCATACCAGCGATGATGGTCTGGTTAGATTCTTCATCAGTCCATACGCGGAATGACGGGTCTTCTTTTGCCAGACGGCCCAGAGCCAGACCCATTTTTTCCTGGTCAGCTTTGGTTTTCGGTTCTACCGCGATGGAGATTACCGGCTCAGGGAATTCCATACGCTCCAGAATGATCGGGTTTTCCGGATCACACAGGGTGTCACCGGTAGTCACGTCTTTCAGGCCGATAGCAGCCGCGATGTCGCCCGCGCGAACTTCTTTGATCTCTTCACGTTTGTTGGCGTGCATCTGAACGATACGACCGAAACGCTCACGTGCGGTTTTCACGGAGTTCAGTACGGTATCACCAGAGTTAACCACACCGGAGTACACACGGAAGAAGGTCAGGTTACCCACAAACGGGTCGGTAGCGATTTTGAACGCCAGCGCAGAGAACGGCTCGTCGTCGCTTGCGTGACGCTCAGCCGGAGTATCTTTACCGTCGTCCAGAATACCGTTGATCGCAGGTACGTCTACCGGGGATGGCAGGTAATCAATTACCGCATCCAGCATCGCCTGAACACCTTTGTTCTTAAATGCAGAACCACAGGTTACCAGGATGATTTCGTTGTTCAGAACGCGCTGACGCAGAGCTTGTTTGATCTCTTCTTCAGTCAGTTCTTCACCACCCAGGTATTTTTCCATCAGCTCTTCAGAAGCTTCTGCGGCGGACTCGATCAGGTTCTGGTGCCATTCGTTAGCCAGGTCCTGCATGTCAGCCGGGATATCTTCGTATTCGAAGGTAACGCCCTGGTCGGCATCGTTCCAGTTGATGGCTTTCATTTTCACCAGGTCAACAACGCCGGTGAAACCTTCTTCAGCACCAATTGCCAGCTGCAGCGGAACCGGGTTCGCGCCCAGACGGGTTTTGATCTGACCAACAACTTTCAGGAAGTTCGCGCCCATGCGGTCCATTTTGTTAACGAACGCAATGCGCGGAACTTTGTATTTGTTTGCCTGACGCCATACGGTTTCAGACTGCGGCTGAACACCACCAACTGCGCAGTAAACCATTACCGCACCATCGAGAACACGCATGGAACGTTCTACTTCGATAGTGAAGTCAACGTGCCCCGGGGTGTCGATGATGTTGATGCGATGCGGTTCATACTGCTTAGCCATACCAGACCAGAATGCAGTAGTCGCTGCGGAGGTGATAGTAATACCACGCTCCTGCTCCTGCTCCATCCAGTCCATGGTAGCTGCGCCGTCATGAACTTCACCGATTTTGTGGTTTACACCGGTGTAGAACAGAATACGTTCGGTAGTAGTGGTTTTACCGGCGTCGATGTGCGCACTGATACCGATATTACGGTAGCGTGCGATGGGTGTTGTACGAGCCATTTGATTCCTCGTTGATATCTTTAGGCGTTCAGTTAAGTTATCCAAAACGGGCGACTTACCTGAAGCGCCCGCCTGGTGACTATGACTCCGAAGGGATTACCAACGGTAGTGTGCGAACGCCTTGTTGGCTTCTGCCATACGGTGAACGTCTTCACGTTTCTTAACTGCAGTACCTTTGTTTTCTGCAGCGTCAGAAAGTTCGTTCGCCAGGCGCAGAGCCATGGATTTATCACCGCGTTTACGAGCAGCTTCTACGATCCAACGCATTGCCAGAGCATTACGACGGACCGGACGGACTTCAACTGGTACCTGATAAGTAGAACCACCTACACGGCGGGATTTAACTTCTACAGTCGGGCGAACGTTTTCGAGAGCGACTTCGAAAGCTTCCAGTTCAGATTTACCAGAACGCTGAGCCAGGGTCTCCAGCGCGCTGTATACGATTGATTCTGCAGTAGATTTTTTACCATCTACCATCAGGATATTGACAAATTTAGCCAGCAGTTCTGATCCGAACTTCGGATCCGGCAGAATTTTACGCTGACCAATGACGCGACGACGTGGCATGGAAATACTCCGTTGTTAATTCAGGATTGTCCAAAACTCTACGAGTTTAGTTTGACATTAATTTAAAACGTTTGGCCTTACTTAACGGAGAACCATTAAGCCTTAGGACGCTTCACGCCGTACTTAGAACGAGCTTGCTTACGGTCTTTAACGCCGGAGCAGTCAAGCGCGCCACGAACGGTGTGGTAACGAACACCCGGGAGGTCTTTAACACGACCGCCACGGATCAGGATCACGGAGTGCTCCTGCAGGTTGTGACCTTCACCACCGATGTAGGAAGTCACTTCAAAACCGTTAGTCAGACGAACACGGCAAACTTTACGCAGTGCGGAGTTCGGTTTTTTAGGAGTGGTAGTATATACACGAGTACATACGCCACGTTTTTGCGGGCATGCTTCCAGCGCAGGCACGTTGCTTTTCGCAACTTTGCGAGCACGTGGTTTGCGTACCAGCTGGTTAACTGTTGCCATTAAATAGCTCCTGGTTTTAGCTTTTGCTTCGTAAACACGTAATAAAACGCCCTCACACAATATGAGGACGCCGAATTTTAGGGCGGTGTCGAAAAGGTGTCAAGAAATATACAACGATCCCGCCATCACCAGGCCATCTGGTTGGCATACTTAACCGTGAGTCTGACAAACTCAGTATAGTCAACCCTGACGACACTGTCTGAAATTTGACCACCCAGGCCGCGGGCGTCAATGTCTTCTTTCAAGGCATAGACTGTTATGGGGGCATCGCGCAGACTTTCAAGGAAGCGGTTACCTTCAATCGCGACGGTAACGCCATCCTGGAGCAACAAAAGCGCATCGCCCTCTTTTAGCAGGCGCAGCAAAGCGGGAAAATCAACGCCCGAAGCGCAATGAGGTAAGGTATGCAGCATAAACGCCTCAGAATCTCAGGATGACATCATAGTTGCCAAGCTCGCGGCGTAACGCCACGGGTTCCAGCGGCGTGGCGTCTACCACAAAATTAACGTTTTCCAGACCACGCTCGCGCAGCGATGCCGCGCAGATCCAGCATTGATCAATATCGTACAAATCAAAGAGCTTGAAAGTAGCAATATAGTCACGCGCCAGCACAGCGTCTGGTTTTTGTCCTGGTAATAACTGAAAGACGCCGTCGCTGATAAAAAAGACGCCCAGCGCTTCCGTTAGCGCTGACGTCGCCAGCAGCGCATCCAGCCCTTCACGACCTGAGGCGCTACCGTGCGGCGCGGTGGAAAAGACAAATGCAATACGTTTCATTAAAACTGCACCACCCGATCGCAGGTGAGAGAAGCCTCCGCCAGCGCGCCCAGGCCGCTTAGCGTAAAGCCCGGCTGAAGATTGGCGGACGGCAACCCCAGTCTGCCGGCTTCAGTTTCATCAATAATACCGCGACGAAGCGCCGCCGCGACACAGATGTTCAGCGCTACGCCATGCTGCGTATTCAATTTCTGCCAGGCGCGTACCAGATCATATTCATCGCTCGCCGGCGAGGTCAGGAGATTGGCGTTATAGACACCTTCCCGATAGAAAAAGACGCTGGCTAACTCATGCCCCTCATTGAGCAGCGCGTGGGCGAACTGCAATGCGCTGCTGGCCTGCTGGGTGCCATATGCCGGCCCGGTGACCATAATGGCATAACGCATTATTTATCCTGCCCCTGAAAATCGCCGCTTTTGAACTGGCGAATATAGAGGTAAACCGTGTGTTTTGAGATATTCAGACGATCGGCTACCTGGTTAATGGCGTCTTTAATATCGAAAATGCCTTTTTCGTACAAGTTAAGGACGATCTGACGATTTTTCGCATTGTTAGAGACATTACGATCGGCATTCACTTCTTCGATCGTGAACTCCAGCGTCTGGGTGACTAAATCTTCGACTGAGGAGGCAAAATTAACCGCTGAGCCGACTTCCGGCGTTTCCGGCGGAATAAAGGTATTCATAATCTGTGAAAATGGCACATCAAGATTCATGTTGATGCACAGTAGACCAATGACGCGCTGCTCGCGGTTGCGAATGGCAATCGTCAACGACTTCATCAAGACACCGCTTTTCGCGCGCGTAAAATAGCATTTCGACACGCTACTGTCCGCCCCTGTCATGTCGTGCAACATACGCAACGCCAGGTCGGTAATCGGCGAGCCAATTTTACGGCCCGTATGTTCGCCATTGGCAATACGAATGGCTGAACATTTTAGATCCTGCAAAGAGTGCAATACGATTTCACAATGGGAACCTATAAGCATCGCTAACCCGTCCACTACCGCTTCGTAGGATTTCAGAATATCGAAGTCGGTTTGCTCGAAGGGACGCTGATCCAGCAAATCAAGTTCACTGGTTTCGTTGGTTAAAAGCGACCTGGACATGAAAAAAAACACTCCTTTTCAGGAGCCTGTCGTTATGTTTTCAGGGCAGGCTCATTATTTACGCGGATGATTAAATTAATACAGTGAGGGTTCATCTTTCCAGTACTAATTTGCTCGTCTATTTCAGACTACGTGTGCGTTGGCGGTCATTCAGCCTACGGTCTCGCCCTTAACGACCAGCGCAAGCGCCGTTATCCGCAAATCAAATTATGGTGAGTAATATATCCGGCCTGAATAAAAAAAACCGCCGCTATTACAAGCGGCGGCTCTCAGTTTTTATTTTTTAGCAGCATCTGCGGCTTTAGCGTCAGCCGCATCGGCAGGTTTAGCATCCGCTTTCGGCGCTGGTTTGATATCCAGCAGCTCTACGTCGAATACCAGGGTGGAGTTCGCCGGGATACCCGGAACGCCCGTTTTACCGTAGGCCAGCGCCGGTGGGATAACCAGCTTGATCTTGCCGCCTTTCTTAATATTTTTCAGGCCTTCAGTCCAGCCAGGGATAACGCCGTCCAGACGGAAGGAGAGCGGTTCGCCGCGCGTGTAAGAGTTATCAAACTCTTTACCGTCGATCAGCGTACCTTTGTAGTTCACCACAACGGTATCGCTATCTTTCGGCGCCTCGCCTGTGCCTTCTTTCTCTACTTTGTAAAGCAGACCGGTAGAGGAGGTTTTCACGCCTTTCTCTTTAGCAAAAGCGTCGCGGAACGCTTTACCTTTTGCTTCGTTATCGGCAGCGTCTTTTTCCATCTTCGCCTGAGCAGCGCTCTTCACGCGTGCTTCAAACGTCTGCAGCGTTTGCTCAATTTCCTGATCGGACAGTTTGCTCTTATCGGCAAAGGCATCCTGAACGCCGGCAATCAACTGATCTTTATCCAGTTTGATGCCTAACTTTTCCTGCTCTTTAAGCGAATTTTCCATGTAACGACCCAGCGAGGCGCCCAGCGCATAAGCCGCTTTTTGATCGTCGTTTTTAAATGCTGCTTTGCTATCAGCGGTAGCTGCCGGTTTCGCCGCATCAGCAGCAAAAGTGATCGGTGCGTGCATAGCAACGGCCATCGTAGTTGCCAGCAGCGTGGCTTTAAACAGTGATTTCATCCATATCTCCAGGGCCGGGGCATCTCGCCCCATGTTAACTTACGTAAGAAGCGTACTATAAATCGTTGCAGAACAAATCAACATACGAACACGCCCTATTATCACTTCTTTTCAGACTCTTTTTGTTTAAATTAGTTTCGTAGGGCGCGTAATGGTTGCTGTGAAAGCCGGTAAAGTTAAGTAGAATCCGCCGACGGAGACAACATAAAGAGGTACATCATGCAGGATATCACGATGGAAGCTCGTCTGGCTGAACTGGAAAGCCGTCTGGCGTTCCAGGAGATTACCATAGAAGAACTAAACCTGACGGTAACCGCACATGAAATGGAGATGGCGAAGCTGCGCGATCATCTGCGTTTGCTCACGGAAAAGTTAAAAGCCAGTCAGCCGTCAAATATCGCCTCTCAGGCAGAAGAAACGCCGCCGCCGCATTATTGAGACGAAAAAAAAGCGGGGATAACCCGCTTTTTTTGTGCCCGATGATTTATCGAACCAATGATAATACCCTAAGGATTTCGAGTCACAGCAAGGCGGCAAGCTTGAAAATTCCCCGGGGGCATAGATAACTATGTGACCGGGGTTTGAAAGCGTAGCCAACACCGCGGTGGCTTGAAAGACGACGGGGATTAATGGCAACCGCAGCCGCCTTTACCACCACCGCCGCAGCAGCCTTCGCCGCCGTGCTCGTGACCATGGTCATGACCATGACCGCCACAGCAGCCATCTTCACCGTGATCGTGGTGGTGATCGTGCGCGCCGTGAACATGACCGTGAGCCAGTTCTTCTTCAGTCGCTTCACGAATCGCAACAACTTCTACGTTAAATTTCAGATTCTGGCCCGCCAGCATGTGGTTACCATCAACCACAACGTGATCGTCTTCCACTTCGGTAATCTCTACCGGTACCGGGCCCTGGTCGGTTTCCGCCAGGAAACGCATCCCTACCTGCAGTTCATCAACGCCCATAAAGACGTCTTTAGGCACACGCTGCACCAGATTTTCGTCATACTGACCGTAAGCGTCGTTCGCGCCAACAGCGACATCAAATTTGTCGCCAACTTCATGGCCTTCCAGCGCGGTTTCCAGACCAGAGATCAGGGAGCCGTGACCGTGCAGGTAATCCAGCGGCGCACTCACCGGAGACTCATCAACCAACACACCGTCTTCTGTACGTACCTGATAGGCCAGGCTGACCACCAGGTCTTTTGCTACTTTCATGATATCTCCTGAGCATGGGAAGAATAGTGGCGCAGATTGTAGCGGAATTCTGCAGCCGTGTACCCCTTAGCTTAAAAAAACCTGCGGCATATCGCTAGTCCGGATGAAAAATCCCGATCACTTGCTCTTCTTTGCGAACATGCTCGCGAACGTCTTTATCCGCTTCCCGCATTTGATGCCCGCACTTAACGCATTCAACAATATCGACATTATTTTCACGCCACATCGCCATTGTATCCTGCGCCTGACAGGCCGGACATTTCGCGCCTGCAATAAAACGTTTACGGATTGCCATTGTTCACCTCTACTCAAATTCATCCCAGCCATCCAACTGGCGCCGTTCCTGTTGCATTTCGTGCTGAAAAATCTCCTCCAGCTCGCGTCGGGCCTCTCTGGCGCGCGAAATCTGTACCATGTCGCTATGCTCCGGGATCAGCTCCCGCAACATTCGCATATCCAGCCGACGAAAATGCAACTGCGCGCGTTGCGCCTGATGCGGATGCATACCTAACGACACCAGAGTTTTACGTCCCAGTTCCAGCGCGCTGGAAAACGTTTCACGGGAAAACTGCGTGACGCCAGCCTGTAATAACTCATGGGCCTCCACACGTCCACGCGCTCGCGCAAGAATATGCAGATGAGGAAAATGCTGCTGACACAGCGCCACCAGCTTCATCGCGTCTTCCGGTTCATTACACGTGATGACTATCGACTCCGCCGCCTCCGCGCCCGCAGAACGCAGCAGCTCGACTTGTGTAGCGTCGCCGTAATACACTTTATAACCATATTTGCGCATCAGATTAACGGCGCCGATATCGCGTTCCAGCACGGTGATACGCATCTTATTCGCCATCAATAAGCGAGCGATCACCTGACCAAAACGGCCAAAGCCGACGACAATCACCTGGGGCTTATCATCTTCAACCCACGGCTTTTCATCATTCTCTTCCGGGCCATTAAGACGGCGCGATAACCACTTATCAATCCCTTTCATCAGTAGCGGCGTGGTCATCATTGATAATGTGACAGTCACCAATAATAACGCCATCTGATCGCCCTGAAACAGGCGCTGAGAAGAGGCGGTAGAAAAGAGCACAAAAGCGAACTCGCCCCCCTGACTCAGCACGCTGGCAAACTGCATCCGTTCAGAACTTCTTATTCCATATAGCCGCGCCAGCAGATACAGCGTCAGCATTTTTATGACGACCAGAATAACAACGCTCGCCGCCACCCACAGTAAATGGGTATAAAGTACGCCGAGATTTAGCGACATACCGACGGAGATAAAGAACAGCCCAAGCAGTAAACCTTTAAAGGGATCGATAGCATTTTCCAGCTCATGCCGGTATTCACTCTCTGCCAGTAAAACGCCGGCAATGAAGGTTCCCAGGGCCATCGACAGTCCCAGCGCATCCATAAATAAGGCGGAGCTCAACACCAGCAACAGCGTCGCGGCAGTGAAGACCTCCCGCACGCCGGACGCAGCAATAAAACGAAATACCGGGCGCAGCAGGTAACGACCGCCAATCAGCATTACCGCGAAAGCCAGTACCTTCATTGCCACTTTAAACCAGTCGAAATGCTCGTCGGCCGATCCCGCCAATAAAGGCACCAACGCCAGCGCGGGGATCACCGCTAAATCCTGAAACAGTAAGACGGAAAACCCTAACTGCCCGGACTCGCTACGATTCATGCCTTTCTCGCGCATCAGTTGTAGCGCCATCGCCGTCGAAGACATCGCCAGGCCAATCCCGCCGACGACCGCCGCCTGCCATAAGAAATCAGCAAGCATCAATAATCCCGCCAGCACCGCCGCGCTTAACAGCACCTGAGCAGCGCCGACGCCGAAGATAGAGCGCCGCAGTTGCCAAAGCCGTGACGGATTGAGTTCGAGACCAATGATAAACATCAGAAACACGACGCCCAGTTCGGAAAAGTGCAGGATCTCGTCAACATCGCTGATAAATCCCAGCCCCCACGGACCGATGGCGATTCCCGCCAGCAAATACCCTAGCACCGCGCCGATGCCCAGCCTCGCGGCCAGCGGCACCGCCGCTACCGCCGCGAAGAGGAACAACACTCCCGCGGTCAATAAATCAGCACCTTCCATCAATAGCCTCCCGCGCTCACAGGATTCGCCAGCCACTCGCCATAGGCTTTCGCATGACTGGCCAGCGTCTGCGGCGACTGGCGGCGCGCCCAGTACACAATAATGGGCGGCATCCAGTGCATCCGGCACATGGCCGCGGTCAGTTCAAAAGGGCGGAGTACATCGCTCATTGGATAGCGGTTTAGCGCGTCATACCGGTAAGCGCTCTCCGGCTCGCCGGTCGTAATCACGCTACGCCAGTACTTTCCCACCAGTTGGTTTCCCCCTGGTCCGCTGGCGAACCCCCGACTCAAAACGCGATCAAGCCATTCTTTCAGTAAAGCCGGACAGCTATAGGTGTAAAGGGGATGCTGAAAAACAATGACGTCGTGCTCACGTAACAGGGCTTGTTCATAGGGCGTGTCGATAAAAAAATCAGGATAGCGCGCATAAAGATCGTGCACGGTTACGTTATTGTGCTGTATGGCCGGTTTAAGCAGTACCCGGTTAGCAACCGAGTCCTGAGATTCCGGATGGGCATACAACAGCAAGACTTTCGCTGGCTGAGACATCAATCCCCCTCCCGGTTGTTTTGGGTCGATACATGCCATTCTTCAGGCCGCTTTTACGTTGACAGCGTTTGTTCAACTCAGAAACGTACTCCATGTCCGCCGCTGGGAATTAATGAGAGATATTCTTGTCCCTCACCAAAGGCACCTGAATGATTTTGTGTATCGTTGTTGTTTTGAGCTACCATTGCGCTCCAGCGCGGCGGTACGCCCGAATATTACATTATCATAATGATAAATTAACATAGTCTGAACATACGGCGCCTTATGATTGTTTTCTCCTCGTTACAAATTCGTCGCGGCGTGCGCGTCCTACTGGACAATGCCTCGGCTACCATTAATCCAGGCCAGAAAGTCGGCCTGGTGGGTAAAAACGGCTGCGGTAAATCTACCCTGCTGGCATTGCTAAAAAATGAAATCAGCGCCGATGCCGGGAGTTTTACCCTGCCCGGAACCTGGCAATTAGCGTGGGTGAATCAGGAAACACCTGCGTTGCCTCAGCCAGCGATTGAGTATGTCATTGACGGCGACCGTGAATACCGGCAGCTGGAGGCGCAGCTTAACGACGCCAACGAACGTAACGACGGACATGCTATCGCCTCCATACATGGCAAGCTGGACGCCATCGACGCATGGACCGTTCGTTCGCGCGCCGCCAGCCTGCTACACGGTCTCGGCTTCTCTAACGATCAGCTGGAACGTCCGGTCAGCGACTTTTCCGGCGGCTGGCGGATGCGCCTTAACCTGGCCCAGGCGCTGATTTGCCGTTCCGATTTACTGCTGCTCGACGAACCGACCAACCACCTCGATCTGGATGCCGTCATCTGGCTGGAAAAATGGCTGAAGAGCTATCCGGGCACCCTGATTCTGATCTCCCACGATCGCGACTTTCTTGACCCGATAGTGGATAAAATTATCCATATCGAACAACAGACTCTGTTCGAGTACACCGGCAACTACAGCGCGTTTGAAGTTCAGCGCGCCACGCGCCTGGCGCAACAGCAGGCGATGTATGAGAGTCAGCAGGAGCGTGTGGCGCATCTGCAAAGCTACATCGACCGTTTCCGCGCCAAAGCGACCAAGGCCAAGCAGGCGCAAAGCCGTATCAAGATGCTGGAGCGTATGGAGTTGATTGCCCCGGCTCATGTCGACAACCCGTTCCATTTCAGCTTCCGCGCGCCGGAAAGCCTGCCGAACCCGCTGCTGAAGATGGAAAAAGTCAGCGCAGGTTATGGCGATCGCATCATTCTGGAATCCATCAAGCTGAACCTGGTGCCCGGCTCGCGTATCGGCCTGCTGGGCCGCAACGGTGCGGGGAAATCGACGCTGATCAAGCTGCTGGCGGGCGAACTGGAGCCGCTACATGGTGAAATCGGCCTCGCCAAAGGCATTAAGCTCGGCTACTTCGCCCAGCACCAACTGGAGTTCCTGCGCGCCGATGAATCCCCGCTGCAGCATATGGCGCGTCTGGCGCCGCAGGAACTGGAGCAGAAGCTGCGCGACTATCTCGGCGGCTTCGGTTTCCAGGGCGACAAAGTAACGGAAGAGACGCAACGTTTCTCCGGCGGCGAGAAAGCGCGCCTGGTACTGGCGCTGATCGTCTGGCAGCGTCCAAATCTGCTGCTGCTCGATGAACCGACCAACCACCTGGATCTCGACATGCGTCAGGCGCTCACCGAAGCGCTGATTGATTTCGAAGGCGCATTGGTCGTCGTGTCGCACGACCGCCACCTGATTCGCTCCACCACTGACGACCTCTATCTGGTTCACGACAAAAAGGTCGAACCGTTCGACGGCGACCTGGAGGATTATCAGCAGTGGCTGAGTGACGTGCAGAAACAGGAAAACCAGGCCGACGACGCACCGAAGGAAAACAACGCCAACAGCGCTCAGTCACGCAAAGATCAGAAGCGTCGCGAAGCCGAGCTACGCACTCTGACGCAACCGCTGCGTAAAGAGATTACCCGTCTGGAAAAAGAGATGGAAAAGCTCAACGCCCAACTGGCGCAGGCGGAAGAGAAGCTTGGCGACAGCAGCCTGTATGACCCAAGCCGTAAAGCGGAGATGACCGAGTGTCTGCAACTGCAGGCCAGCGCCAAATCCGGGCTGGAAGAATGTGAAATGGCATGGCTTGAGGCGCAGGAGCAGCTTGAGCAGATGATGCAGAACGACTAAGAGCCTATCCCATTAGGCTATTTTATTCGCCATTTTAGGGCCGGGCAGTGCTCGAAATCCTCACGTACTATGTGTACGCTCCGGTTTCTGCGCGCTGTCCGGCCCCAAACTGGCTTCAACAATTACGCCTACTGGGATAGGCTCTAACGCACGGGGCGGACGATGAACCTGTCTATCACCGATGACATTACCTTCCGCAAGCTCACCATCTTCATGATGCTTGTGGAGAAGGGTAACATCGCCCGCACCGCCGAGGCGCTGCACACGCTGGAAGAGAACGTTCGTGGTCCGCTGTTCGTCCATAAAGGCCTCTTAGGTACTCGCCCCGGTATAAAGATTACCGTTGCGGTCAGCAGCACCGGAACAGAAGCCTGCGTTATGTGATTTAGCGGCAAAGGTTGCCGTGATTTATTTTCGTCAGCGCGTCGTTCACGCCAAATAATTTAAACGTCACCTCATCAACGCCAAGATTTTTCAGACGCGCAGTGTGTTTTTTAATATAAGCCTGCGCCGTTTCTTCGGATTCAAACAAGTAAATGCCGCCAGCTTGCTGGTTTTTCTCGCTTTCTGTCCAGATTTTCCAGATGAAGCCCGGCTCCTCATTGATAGACTCCGCCAGCCCGACCAGTTGCTGAGTCATCTCCTCGCCAAAAGGGCCGCTAAAGTTAAAATGGATCTGTAAAAGTGTCTTCGACATGCCTTCTCCTTGAGTCACATAACTATCGTGTTGCCACACTACCACGATTAATTCGGCTGATGCAGGGGTTCACGCGATTTCTGTGGGGTATTGCGCGCGCCTTGCATACCGCCCCCTCTGGTGAAATGAGGCGCAATTTTATTTCGCCAGACGACCAATTGAACGTAAAATCACATATTGACTAATCTGTGAACCTTATGCGCGGTATAGTATTGTTTCCAATTATCAATTGTTCTGGTGCTATGGTTGAGATCACGTCCACAGAAATGACCCCGCCTGTCAATGACTCGCATGAATTTATTCCCATGCGTGGCATTCGTAATCGCCATTTACAAACTATGCTGCCGCGCTTAATCCGCCGCAAAGTGAAGTTCAACGCCCACTGGCAGCGGCTGGAGCTACCGGACGGCGATTTTGTCGATCTGGCATGGAGCGAAGAACCGCAACAGGCAAAGCATAAACCGCGGCTGGTGGTCTTTCACGGTCTGGAAGGCAGCCTGAACAGCCCCTATGCCCACGGGCTGATTGAGGCGGCGCAAAAGCGCGGCTGGCTGGGCGTGGTGATGCACTTTCGCGGCTGTAGCGGCGAACCCAACCGTCTGAATCGTATTTACCACTCCGGTGAAACGGAGGACGGAGCCTGGTTTTTACGCTGGCTACAGCGGGAGTTCGGCGCCGTTCCGACAGCCGCCGTGGGCTATTCGCTCGGCGGTAATATGCTGGCGTGCCTGCTGGCGAAAGAAGGCCGCGATATTCCCATCGAGGCGGCGGTAATTGTTTCTGCGCCTTTCGTTCTCGAAGCCTGTAGCTACCACATGGACAAAGGGTTTTCCCGCATCTATCAGCGTTATTTGCTTAATCTGTTAAAAGCGAATGCGTCACGCAAGCTGGCGGCATATCCCGGGTCGCTGCCGGTGAATCTGGCGCAACTGAAATCAATGCGCCGTATTCGCGAGTTTGACGACCTGATCACCGCGAAAATTCACGGCTTTGCCGACGCCATCGACTACTATCGTCAGTGTAGCGCCATGCCGTTGCTTAACCAGATTGCTAAACCGACGCTGATTATTCACGCTAAAGACGATCCGTTTATGGATCATCATGTGATCCCTAAAGCGGAAGATCTGCCCCCGCAGGTGGAGTATCAGCTGACTGAGCATGGCGGACACGTAGGATTTATCGGCGGTACGCCGCTGCGCCCTGAAATGTGGCTGGAACGCCGAATTCCTGACTGGCTGACAACGTACCTGGAGGCGTCATCATGATCATTCCCTGGCAGGGGCTCGCCCCCGACACGCTGGACAACCTGATCGAAAGCTTTGTGTTGCGCGAAGGCACCGATTATGGTGAACATGAACGTTCGCTTGAACAAAAAGTCGCTGACGTAAAACGCCAACTGCAATCCGGCGAGGCCGTGCTGGTATGGTCTGAATTACATGAAACGGTCAATATTATGCCGAAAAAGCAGTTTCGCGAATAAAACGCCTTTGCCGACAATACATTATTACTAAAGCTCAATCATGGAGTTGCCATGTCAGCCAAACATCCGGTGATAGCAGTAACAGGGTCAAGCGGCGCGGGGACCACCACCACCAGCCTCGCGTTTCGTAAAATTTTCGCGCAGTTAAATCTGCACGCCGCCGAGGTGGAAGGCGACAGTTTTCATCGTTACACCCGCCCGGAAATGGATATGGCGATCCGCAAAGCGCGTGACGCCGGGCGGCATATCAGCTATTTCGGGCCTGAAGCCAATGACTTCAGCCTACTGGAACATACCTTTATTGAGTACGGGCAGACGGGTAAAGGCCAGTCGCGTAAATATCTGCATACCTATGATGAAGCCGTACCGTGGAATCAGGTTCCCGGCACGTTTACGCCCTGGCAGCCGCTACCCGAACCGACCGATGTGCTGTTTTATGAAGGACTGCACGGCGGCGTCGTCACCCCGCAACATGATGTCGCGCGTCATGTTGATCTGTTGGTTGGCGTGGTGCCTATCGTCAACCTCGAGTGGATTCAGAAACTAATCCGCGACACCAGCGAGCGCGGACACTCCCGTGAAGCGGTGATGGATTCCGTGGTGCGTTCCATGGACGACTACATCAATTACATTACGCCGCAGTTCTCGCGTACCCATATTAACTTCCAGCGCGTACCGACCGTCGACACGTCCAATCCGTTCGCCGCAAAAGGTATTCCCTCGCTGGATGAGAGTTTTGTGGTGATCCATTTCCGCAATCTGGAAGGGATCGATTTTCCCTGGCTTCTGGCGATGCTCCAGGGCTCGTTCATTTCTCACATTAATACATTAGTGGTGCCGGGCGGCAAAATGGGGCTGGCGATGGAGCTCATTATGTTGCCGCTGGTGCAGCGATTAATGGAAGGCAAAAAAATCGAATAACCGCGGTGAAATGCCCGATGGCGCTACGCTTATCGGGCCTACGAGATAAAAACGGGTAGGCCGGATAAAGCCACGCCGCCATCCGGCATCACATGTTACGCCGCAATCACTTCATACGAATGGGTAATATTGACCGCTTTTTCCAGCATTAGCGCCACCGAGCAATATTTTTCCGCGGAGAGATCGACAGCGCGCGCGACGGCAGCCTCTTTCAGATCGCTGCCGGTAACGATAAAATGCAGATTAATGTGCGTAAACAGGCGCGGCGCGTCTTCCCGGCGCTCGGATGTCAGCTTCACTTCGCAGTTGGTGACATTCTGACGGCCCTTTTGCAGGATTGATACCACATCAATAGCGCTACATCCGCCAGCCGCCATTAATACCATCTCCATCGGACTCGGCGCTTTGTCACCGGAGTTACCATCCATTAAAATCTGGTGGCCGGAGGAGGACTCTCCGAGGAACGTGAGCCCTTCAACCCACTTTACACGCGCTTGCATATTTCGTAACTCCAATGTTTCAATTTTCCTGAAAGATTACGCGCATACAACAAAAGTCGCAATGGAAGGCGACCTGGGTCATGCTGAAGCGAGACACCAGGAGACACACGGCGAAAGCTATGCTAAAACAGACAAGATGCTACAGTAATACATTGACGTACTGCATGTATGCAGAGGACATCACATTACAGGCTACAATCTATTTTCGTAGCCCCCTTCCCAGGTAGCGGGAAGTATATTTTTGCAACCCCAGAGACAGTGCCGTTTTCTGGCTCTGGAGACAGCTTATAACAGAGGATAACCGCGCATGGTGCTTGGCAAACCGCAAACAGACCCGACTCTTGAATGGTTCTTGTCTCATTGCCACATTCATAAGTACCCGTCAAAGAGCACGCTGATTCACCAGGGTGAAAAAGCAGAAACGCTGTACTACATCGTTAAAGGCTCCGTGGCAGTGCTGATCAAAGATGAAGAAGGGAAAGAAATGATCCTTTCTTATCTGAATCAGGGTGATTTTATTGGTGAACTGGGCCTGTTTGAAGAAGGCCAGGAACGCAGCGCCTGGGTACGTGCGAAAACCGCATGTGAGGTCGCTGAAATTTCCTACAAAAAATTTCGCCAATTAATCCAGGTCAACCCGGATATTCTGATGCGCCTCTCTTCCCAGATGGCTCGTCGCTTACAAGTCACCTCTGAAAAAGTAGGTAACCTCGCCTTCCTTGACGTCACCGGGCGTATCGCTCAGACGCTGCTGAATCTGGCGAAACAGCCCGATGCCATGACGCACCCGGATGGGATGCAGATCAAAATCACCCGTCAGGAAATCGGCCAGATCGTCGGCTGCTCCCGCGAAACCGTTGGTCGTATTTTGAAAATGCTGGAAGATCAAAACCTGATCTCCGCGCATGGCAAGACCATCGTCGTCTACGGCACCCGTTAATTCCGTCAGAATGGCGCGTTTTATCATGCGCCATTTTTGTTTGCATCGATGTGGCGAAGACTGATTTATCACCCAGAGATTAATTACGCACTACGGCAAACGCTGGTGCTGTGCCTGCCTGTGGCTGTTGGTTTATTAATAGGCCAGCTACACCTGGGCTTGCTTTTCTCTCTCGTTCCCGCCTGCTGCAACATTGCAGGTCTGGATACCCCGCACAAACGCTTTTTTAAACGCCTGATCATCGGCGCGTCGCTGTTCGCCGGATGCAGTCTGGTAACGCAACTTCTGCTGGCGGAATCCATCCCCCTGCCGTTGATCCTGACCGGCCTCACGCTGGTGCTTGGCGTGACGGCGGAAATTAGCCCGCTTCACGCGCGGCTACTGCCAGCATCGCTGATTGCCGCCATCTTTACCCTGAGCCTTGCGGGATACATGCCCGTCTGGGAGCCGCTGCTCATTTATGCGCTGGGCACGCTATGGTACGGCGTGTTTAACTGGTTTTGGTTCTGGCTATGGCGCGAACAGCCGCTGCGCGAGTCATTGAGTTTGTTATACCGTGAACTGGCCGATTATTGTGAAGCGAAATACAGCCTGCTCACCCAACATATCGATCCGGAAAAAGCGCTGCCTCCCCTGCTGATACGCCAGCAAAAAGCGGTCGATCTCATTACCCAGTGTTACCAACAGATGCATATGCTTTCGGCGCACAACAATAATGATTACAAGCGCCTGTTGCGAGCTTTTCAGGAAGCGATGGATTTGCAGGAGCACATCTCCGTCAGCTTGCATCAGCCGGAAGAGGTACAGAAACTGGTAGAACGCAGCCATGCGGAAGAGGTGATTCGCTGGAATGCGCAAACGGTCGCCGCCCGTCTGCGCGTGCTGGCGGATGACATTCTGTATCATCGTCTGCCTACGCGCTTCTCCATGGAAAAACAGATTGGCGCTCTGGAGAAGATCGCCAATCAGCATCCTGAAAATCCGGTAGGCCAGTTCTGCTATTGGCACTTCAGTCGAATCGCCCGTGTGCTGCGTACTCAGCGGCCGCTGTACGCCCGCGACCTGATGGCCGATAAACAGCGTCGTCTGCCGCTACTTCCGGCGCTGAAAAATTATATGTCTCTAAAATCGCCGGCGCTACGCAACGCCGGACGCATCAGCGTGATGATGAGTATCGCCAGTCTGATGGGCAGCGCGTTGCACCTGCCTAAACCGTACTGGATCCTCATGACGGTGCTGTTTGTCACCCAAAACGGCTATGGCGCGACGCGCGTACGTATTCTGCACCGTTCGGTCGGAACGCTGGTCGGCCTGGTGATTGCCGGCGTCACGCTGCACTTACATATTCCCGAAAGCATTACGCTGGCGGTCATGCTGGTACTAACGCTGGCAAGTTATCTGATTATTCGTAAAAACTACGGCTGGGCGACGGTCGGCTTTACGGTGACGGCGGTATACACCATCCAGTTACTGACGTTAAACGGAGAGCAGTTTATTGTGCCGAGGCTGATCGATACGCTGATTGGCTGTTTAATTGCCTTTGGCGGCATGGTCTGGCTGTGGCCGCAATGGCAAAGCGGGCTATTACGTAAAAACGCCCATGATGCGCTGGAAGCCGATCAAGAAGCTATCCGACTGATCCTCAGTAACGATCCGCAGGCCACCCCGCTCGCTTATCAAAGAATGCGGGTCAACCAGGCGCATAACACGTTATTCAACTCGTTAAATCAGGCAATGCAGGAACCCGGATTCAATACCCACTATCTGTCGGATATGAAACTGTGGGTCACGCACAGCCAGTTTATTGTCGAGCATATCAACGCCATGACGACGCTGGCGCGGGAACACACCATGCTGACGCCTGATCTGGCGCAGCGCTATCTGGAATCTTGCGAGATTGCAATTCAGCGCTGCCAGCAGCGCCTGGAGTACGACAGGCCAGGCGGCTCCGGCGATGTCAACATTCTGGAGTCGCCGGACATGCCGTCACATGGCTTATTGAGCACTCTGGAACAACATTTACAGCGCATCATTGGCCATCTGAACACCATGCACACCATTTCGTCGATGGCCTGGCGTCAGCGTCCGCATCACGGTATCTGGCTGAGTAAGCGGCTACGGGATACAAAAGGTTAAGACCGACTGCCGGATGCGCTACGCTTATCCGGCAATCCGCCATCAGGCCACCACCTTCCCTACCGCCTGCGCAAAGCGCTGCATTCCTTCATGGATATCCGCCTCTTCCACCACCAGCGACGGGGCAAAACGCATCACGTCGGCTCCGGCATTGAGCACCATCACGCCAGCCTCCGCGCCTGCGTACAGAAAATCACGCGCCCGACCTTTGTACTTCGGTTTCAGTTCCGCGCCAATCAGCAGCCCCATGCCGCGAATATCGCTGAAAATGTCAAATTGCTCGTCAATCGCCCGCAAATGTTGCACAAACTGTTGCCGCTTAGTGTGAATGCCTTGTAGTACCTCTGGCGTATTAATAATATCGAATGCCGCGCCAGCCACCGCACAGGCCAGCGGATTACCGCCATAGGTTGAACCATGCGAACCGACATGGAAGGCCGAGGCTATTTCCTGCGTGGTCAGCATGGCGCTCACCGGAAAACCGCCGCCTAACGCTTTGGCGCTGGTGAGGATATCCGGCGTGACGCCGTAGTGCATATAGGCAAACAGGTCTCCGGTGCGCCCCATCCCGCACTGCACTTCATCAAACACCAGCAACGCCTGATGCTCGTCACACAGGTCGCGTAACCCTTTGAGGAATTCCGGTGTAGCCGCCTGCACGCCGCCTTCACCCTGAATCGGCTCGGCCACCACCGCGCAGGTGTGGTCATCCATTACCGCTTTCACCGCATGAAGATCGTTGAAGGGAACGTGAACAATATCGGCGGGTTTCGGCCCAAAGCCGTCGGAATATTTTGGCTGCCCGCCTACAGAGACGGTAAACAAGGAACGGCCATGAAAGGCGTTATGGAAGGCAATGATTTTCGTTTTGAACGGGCTATGGCGCACGCAGGCATAATGACGCGCCAGTTTAAAAGCGGTTTCGTTCGCTTCGGTGCCGGAATTCATAAACAGCACGCGCTCGGCAAACGTGGCGTCGATCAGTTTACGTCCCAGACGCAACGCCGGTTCATTGGTAAAAACGTTACTGGTATGCCACAAGGTTTCCCCCTGGGATTTCAGCGCCTCGACCAGTGCCGGATGGCAATGGCCCAGCGCAGTCACTGCAATCCCGCCGGCGAAATCGATATACTCTTTGCCCTGCTGATCCCATACGCGGCTGCCTTTACCTTTGACCGGAATAAAGTCCGCCGGTGCATAAACAGGCAGAATCACCTCATCAAAAGTTGCGCGCGTAATGGCCGTTTGTTCAGTTGCCATATCATTACCACCCGGTTAAGTAGAAATGTCAGTGAAATTATAATCACAAAATATGAATAAAAAATCACTCAATAGCAACCACAAATCAACGCCGGAGGAAATTTTCCAGCAGAGCGTGTCCTTGTTCGCTGAGAATACTTTCCGGGTGGAACTGCACGCCTTCCAGATCCCACTCGCGGTGGCGAATGCCCATAATCTCCTGCGTTTCGCTCCAGGCGGTGATCTCAAAACACTCAGGCAACGTGGCAGGGTCGACAATCAGCGAGTGGTAACGTGTCACGGTTAACGGGCTGGGCAATCCCCGAAACACGCCCTGTCCATTATGCGTAACAGGTGACGTTTTACCGTGCATCACTTTCGCTGCCCGCACCACCGACGCGCCAAAGGCCTGCGCCATCGCCTGATGACCCAGGCAAACGCCCAGCATCGGAATACGTCCGGCATAATGGCGGATGACCGCCAGTGAAATGCCAGCGTCATTCGGCGTACAGGGGCCAGGAGAGATAACGATTTTTTGCGGGTTCAAAGCGTCAATGTGCGCCAGCGTCAGCGCATCATTGCGCCGGACCTGCACTTCCGTGCCCAGTTCACAAAAATACTGGTAGAGGTTCCAGGTAAAGGAATCATAGTTATCGATAAGCAGGATCATGGCGGCTCCAGGTGAGTAGAACCGCACTATTTTACTCAGTTTCGCGAGCTTCGCTTATCGCTTTCTGAAAAATCGCCTGCAAAGCAGAGAGATCGCCCATCGCGCCGCTCTGGTTCGCCTGCTTCCATGTTTCAACCGCAATACCTTGCCAACTCAGCGCATAGCCTGCATGTAACGCCAGCTGTTCAAAGAAGATGCGCTGCGCCAGCCCGCTCCCCAAACGAAACGGATGAAGCACGTTAATTTCACAGTAGTAATGCGCCAGCCGCTCGACAAACTTCTCGTGCGCCAGACCGACCAGATAGCCCTCTTCTTCCAGATCCTGCATCAGAGCGTTGCCCTCTTTTTCGATATAGGCAAAGTGGCAGAAACGGGTATCGCCCTGGTAAATATCGACCTCCCGCAGTTGCCCTGCCCAGTCGAAAATATCCTGATAGAGCTGGCGATGAATCGCGCACAGATGAGGCAAGCCGCGTATCAGCGGCCCCAGTTCAATCGTGGCGGCACGGAGCGCGGTCATTTCATATGCCGCTTGCGCCAGTCGCTGGGCCTGATGAATCCCCAGCCGATTACGCATCACATTCAGCCCCGGATAGAGGTACGGATCGCGCCCTTCGCCAAATTTATCGCTCATAGTGCCTCCGAAGCTCGTCAAGACGTGCCAGCGCTTCATCGGCGGTCAGAGTTACTAAGGGGATCTCAATACCTTCGAGACGGCAGCTTTGCTGGAAGTTAACGTTGCGCCGCTGTTCCCAAAAGCGTGACTTTTGTTTATCGGTAAGTTTCTTCACCGGGCCTCCCTGAATATGTCTGTGCTTGACCACAAGTATAAGCAGCAATTTCAGGTTACGCTGAGACAGGGAGAAAACGCGGGCGGCTCGCACCCGCGCAGGCATGTTTTATGGCAGGACTTTCGCGGAAAGGATAACGACTGGTTTTGTCGGCACATTCTGATAAGGTCCGACATCGTGCGTCGGTACCTGTGAGATTTTATCGGCGACATCCATACCTTTTACCACTTTACCAAATACCGCATAGCCAAAGTCGCGCTGGCCGTGGTCGAGAAAAGCGTTATCCGCGACGTTAATAAAGAACTGGCTGGTGGCGCTGTCTTTATCTGCGGTGCGCGCCATCGCGATCGTGCCGCGAGTATTACGCAGACCGTTGTCGGCTTCATTCTTAATCGGCGGATTCGGTTTCTTCTGCTGCATCTGCTCGTTAAAACCACCGCCCTGAATCATAAAGCCAGGAATAACGCGGTGAAACGTAGTGTTGTTATAGAAACCACTGTTGACGTAATCGACAAAGTTTTTCACAGAAATCGGCGCTTTCTGGCTGTTCAGCTCCAGCTCAATATTCCCGGCGGAGGTGGTTAACAGCACATGAGGATCACCTTTTGCTGCCAACGCTACGGGAGAAAGAGCAGAAAGAGCGAAAACAGCTGCGACAGCCGCCAGAGTCGATTTGAGCATGAGATTTCCTTAAAGAGAGCAGAAATAAAGCAAGTGGAATGATTCTAAAGAGCCTTCCTGGGCCAGGCCAGCCCTTTACCTAATTTTACGTATATGAAACAAATGTAACGTTACGACGCAACGCCGTATTCTTGCAATATGGATGTGACAAACATCACATTAAAAAATGCAATGAACATTACTATCACTAATAATTATTTAAATGCATCACAAAAGCGCCTAAAATCTGCCCGCTTAACGCGCCCTCCACGCGCTTCACTTCTCTTCAAGGCCAGACATGACTAACAGCAACCGCATCAAGCTCACATGGATCAGCTTTCTTTCCTACGCCCTGACCGGGGCGCTGGTGATTGTCACCGGGATGGTGATGGGAAATATCGCAGACTATTTTCATCTGCCCGTTTCCAGCATGAGTAACACCTTTACTTTTCTGAACGCCGGGATTTTGATCTCGATCTTCCTCAATGCGTGGCTGATGGAAATCATCCCGCTGAAAACACAGCTACGCTTTGGTTTTATCCTGATGGTGCTGGCGGTGGCCGGGCTGATGTTCAGCCATAGCCTGGCGTTGTTCTCAGCGGCGATGTTTGTGCTGGGGCTGGTCAGCGGGATCACCATGTCGATTGGCACCTTCCTGATTACGCAACTGTATGAAGGGCGTCAGCGCGGTTCCCGACTGCTGTTTACCGACTCCTTCTTCAGCATGGCGGGGATGATTTTTCCTATGGTCGCCGCCTTCCTGCTGGCGCGTAGTATTGAGTGGTACTGGGTCTACGCCTGCATCGGCCTGGTCTACCTGGCGATTTTCATCCTGACCTTCGGCTGTGAATTTCCGGCGCTGGGTAAACATGCGCAGCACTCTCAGGCGCCTGTCGTCAAAGAAAAATGGGGCATTGGCGTACTGTTTCTGGCCGTCGCCGCGCTGTGCTATATCCTCGGTCAATTAGGCTTTATCTCCTGGGTGCCGGAATACGCCAAAGGCCTCGGCATGAGCCTGAATGACGCCGGGGCGCTGGTGAGTGATTTCTGGATGTCCTATATGTTTGGCATGTGGGCGTTCAGCTTTATCCTGCGCTTTTTCGATCTGCAACGCATTCTGACCGTACTGGCGGGTATGGCGGCGGTACTGATGTATTTGTTTATTACCGGCACGCAGGCGCATATGCAGTGGTTTATACTGACGCTGGGCTTCTTCTCCAGCGCCATTTATACCTCCATCATTACGCTGGGATCGCAGCAAACGAAAGTGGCCTCGCCTAAGCTGGTTAACTTTATTCTGACCTGCGGCACTATCGGAACGATGCTGACCTTCGTCGTCACCGGCCCGATTGTGGCGCACAGCGGCCCACAGGCGGCGTTACTCACCGCGAATGGTCTGTATGCGGTGGTCTTTGTGATGTGCTTTGCGCTCGGTTTTGTATCCCGTCATCGTCAGCATAGCGCGCCGGCTACGCATTGATAATCCTTGCCGGATGGCGACGTCGCCCTCCGGCACTCTATCCCCCTCCTGACGGGGTAGGCCTGTTGGCCTGAAAATCCCTCATTTTGTATGTTATTTGTACAAACCTGAAAAGCCTGACAATTCCGCCACTTATAAAAATCCTGACAAATCAGCCATATACCCATTAAGAGGTATATAAAGGTGAATTTGATTTACATCAATAAGCGGGGTTGCTGAATCGTTAAGGTAGGCGGTAATAGAAAAGAAATCGAGGCAAAAATGAGCAAAGTCAGACTCGCTATTATCGGTAATGGCATGGTCGGCCACCGCTTTATTGAGGATCTCCTTGATAAATCCGACGCTAGCCTGTTCGACATTACCGTGTTCTGTGAAGAACCCCGTAAAGCCTATGACCGTGTCCACCTGTCATCCTACTTCTCTCACCACACCGCGGAAGAGCTCTCTCTGGTGCGTGAAGGATTTTACGAGAAGCACGGCGTAAAGGTACTGGTTGGCGAACGCGCAATTACCATTAACCGTCAGGAGAAAGTGATTCACTCCAGCGCGGGTCGTACCGTTTATTATGACAAGCTGATCATGGCGACCGGTTCCTATCCGTGGATCCCGCCGATTAAAGGCTCCGAAACCCAGGATTGCTTCGTTTACCGTACCATTGAAGACCTCAACGCTATCGAAGCCTGCGCCCGTCGCAGCAAGCGCGGGGCGGTGGTCGGCGGCGGTCTGCTGGGGCTGGAAGCCGCCGGTGCGCTGAAAAACCTCGGCGTGGAAACCCACGTCATTGAATTTGCGCCAATGCTGATGGCGGAACAGCTCGATCAGATGGGCGGTGAGCAGCTACGTCGCAAGATCGAAAGCATGGGCGTGCGTGTACACACCAGTAAAAACACGCAAGAGATTGTTCAGCAGGGTAACGAAGCGCGTAAGACTATGCGTTTTGCCGACGGCAGCGAGCTGGAAGTCGATTTCATCGTCTTCTCTACCGGTATTCGCCCCCGCGACAAGCTGGCTACCCAGTGCGGTCTGGCCGTCGCGCAGCGCGGCGGGATCGTGATTAACGACACCTGCCAGACGTCTGACCCAGATATCTACGCTATCGGCGAGTGCGCCAGTTGGAACAACCGCGTTTACGGTCTGGTCGCACCAGGCTATAAAATGGCCCAGGTCGCCGTTGACCATATCCTCGGCAGTGAAAACGCCTTTGAAGGGGCGGATCTCAGCGCCAAGTTGAAGCTGCTGGGCGTGGACGTCGGCGGCATCGGCGACGCGCATGGCCGCACGCCGGGCGCGCGTAGTTACGTTTACCTCGATGAAAGCAAAGAAGTCTACAAACGTCTAATTGTCAGCGAAGATAACAAAACGCTGCTCGGCGCAGTACTGGTCGGCGACACCAGCGATTACGGCAATTTGCTGCAACTGGTACTAAACGCCATCGAACTGCCGGAAAACCCGGATTCGCTGATCCTGCCGTCGCACGCGGGCAGTGGTAAACCCGCTATCGGCGTGGATAAACTGCCGGACAGCGCGCAGATCTGCTCCTGCTTCGATGTGACTAAAGGCGATCTGATCGCCGCTATCAATAAAGGCTGCCATACCGTGGCGGCGCTGAAAGCGGAAACCAAAGCCGGAACCGGCTGCGGCGGCTGCATCCCGCTGGTGACGCAGGTACTGAACGCCGAACTGGCGAAACAGGGTATTGAAGTCAACAACAACCTGTGCGAGCACTTTGCTTATTCTCGTCAGGAACTGTTCCACTTAATCCGCGTGGAAGGTATCAAAACCTTTGAAGAACTGCTGGCGAAACACGGTAAAGGCTACGGCTGCGAAGTGTGTAAGCCGACCGTCGGTTCGCTGCTGGCGTCGTGCTGGAACGAATACATCCTCAAACCGCAGCACACGCCGCTACAGGATACTAACGATAACTTCCTGGCGAATATCCAGAAAGACGGCACCTACTCGGTGATCCCGCGCTCGGCGGGCGGTGAAATCACCCCGGAAGGCCTGGTGGCCGTGGGGCGTATCGCCCGCGAGTTTAACCTCTATACCAAAATTACCGGTTCTCAGCGTATCGGTCTGTTTGGCGCGCAAAAAGACGATCTGCCGGAAATCTGGCGTCAGTTGATTGAAGCCGGTTTCGAAACCGGTCACGCGTACGCCAAAGCGCTGCGGATGGCGAAAACCTGCGTCGGCAGCACCTGGTGCCGCTACGGCGTGGGCGACAGCGTCGGTTTCGGCGTGGAGCTGGAAAACCGCTACAAAGGCATTCGCACCCCGCACAAAATGAAGTTCGGCGTCTCCGGCTGTACCCGTGAATGTGCGGAAGCGCAGGGTAAAGATGTGGGTATCATCGCCACTGAGAAAGGCTGGAACCTGTACGTCTGTGGTAACGGCGGGATGAAACCGCGTCATGCGGATCTGCTGGCAGCCGATCTCGATCGCGAAACGCTGATCAAGTACCTCGACCGCTTTATGATGTTCTACATCCGTACTGCCGACAAACTGACCCGTACCGCGCCGTGGCTGGATAATCTGGAAGGCGGCATCGAGTATCTGAAATCGGTCATCATCGACGATAAGCTGGGCCTGAACGAACATCTGGAAGAAGAGATGGCGCGCCTGCGCGCAGCGGTGGTCTGCGAGTGGACAGAAACCGTTAACACCCCATCCGCACAGGTTCGCTTTAAGCACTTTATCAACAGCGACAAACGCGACCCGAACGTCCAGGTTGTGCCTGAACGTGAACAGCATCGTCCGGCCACGCCGTATGAACGTATCCCGGTCACTCTGGTGGAGGAAAACGCATGAGTCAGTGGCAAAACATCTGCAAAATCGATGACATCCTGCCGGGAACCGGCGTCTGCGCGCTGTCAGGCGGCGAGCAGGTGGCAATTTTCCGTCCTTACCATAGCGATCAGGTGTTCGCGATCAGCAACATCGACCCGTTCTTTGAGGCCAGCGTGCTGTCTCGTGGGCTGATTGCGGAACACCAGGGCGAACTGTGGGTCGCCAGCCCGTTGAAAAAGCAGCGCTTCCGCCTGAGCGATGGTTTGTGCATGGAAGATGAGCAGTTCTCTGTGAAACATTACGACGCGCGGGTGAAAGACGGCGTGGTGCAGTTGCGCGGTTAATTATTTTTGGGAGGCGCAACGCCTCCCCTTTTTTGTATTTTTTTTCATTTTAATTGTTATCACAAAATCATTTGTACTGCATCGCGGCGGCAACTGAGCAACAAATTCGTCAGGAACGAATTTGAACAGCCGCTGGCTGCCTTCGGTGAGGGACAAGGATGTCCCTCATTAATCCCCAGGAGCATAGTTCACTATGTGACTGGGGTGAGCGAGGGCAGCCAACAAAGAGGCAGTGCAAAGGATGAAGTGAGAAAAGGATAATCAAATGTTTACAGACACTATTAATAAGTGTGCGGCTAACGCTGCGCGCATCGCACGCCTGTCGGCGAATAATCCGCTCGGCTTCTGGGTCAGTTCGGCAATGGCCGGGGCTTATGTCGGTCTCGGTATCATTCTTATTTTCACCCTCGGCAATCTGCTCGACCCGTCCGTGCGTCCTTTGGTGATGGGAGCGACCTTCGGTATCGCCTTAACGCTGGTCATCATCGCCGGTTCCGAACTGTTTACCGGCCACACCATGTTCCTGACGCTGGGCGTCAAAGCAGGCACCATCAGCCACGGTCAAATGTGGGCTATCCTGCCGCAAACCTGGCTCGGCAACCTGGTCGGTTCCGTGTTTGTCGCCCTGCTTTACAGCTGGGGCGGCGGCAGTTTATTGCCGGTCGATACCAGCATCGTTCACTCAGTCGCGCTGGCGAAAACCACCGCGCCCGCCACGGTACTGTTCTTCAAAGGCGCGCTGTGTAACTGGCTGGTTTGTCTGGCAATCTGGATGGCAATCCGCACCGAAGGCACGGCAAAATTTCTTGCTATCTGGTGGTGTCTGCTGGCGTTTATCGCTTCCGGCTACGAGCACTCCGTCGCGAATATGACGCTGTTCGCCCTCTCCTGGTTTGGTCATCACAGCGACGCCTATACCCTGGCCGGAATTGGTCATAACCTGTTGTGGGTGACACTCGGTAATACTTTGTCCGGTGTCGTATTCATGGGATTGGGTTATTGGTATGCTACGCCAAAATCGGAGCGTCCGGCTCCGGCAAAAATCAATCAGCCTGAGGCTGCTGCCAATAATTAAGGGGTAATGTCGTGGACCATTTGCCTATATTTTGTCAATTACGCGACCGCGACTGTCTGATCGTCGGCGGTGGCGATGTCGCAGAACGCAAAGCACGGTTACTGCTGGAAGCAGGCGCACGTTTAACGGTCAATGCGCTAACCTTTATTCCACAGTTCACCGTATGGGCAAATGAAGGCATGTTGACTCTGGTTGAGGGACCGTTCGACGAAACGCTTCTCGACTCGTGTTGGCTGGCGATCGCGGCCACTGACGACGATACCGTCAACCAGCGCGTCAGCGACGCGGCGGAGTCACGCCGTATCTTTTGCAACGTGGTGGATGCGCCGAAAGCCGCCAGCTTTATCATGCCCTCCATTATTGACCGCTCGCCGCTGATGGTCGCCGTCTCCTCGGGCGGCACCTCCCCGGTGCTGGCGCGTCTGCTGCGCGAGAAACTGGAATCGCTGCTGCCGCAGCATCTGGGGCAGGTCGCGCGCTATGCCGGGCAACTCCGCGCCCGAGTGAAAAAGCAGTTTGCCACGATGGGCGAGCGTCGTCGCTTCTGGGAAAAATTTTTCGTCAATGACCGGCTGGCGCAGTCGCTGGCGAATGCCGATGAGAAAGCGGTTAACGCGACAACCGAACGCCTGTTTAGCGAACCGCTGGATCACCGTGGCGAAGTCGTGCTGGTCGGCGCCGGGCCGGGCGATGCCGGACTGCTGACGCTGAAAGGGTTACAACAAATCCAACAGGCGGATATCGTGGTTTACGATCGCCTCGTCTCCGACGACATTATGAACCTGGTACGCCGCGATGCCGATCGGGTCTTTGTGGGGAAACGCGCGGGTTACCACTGCGTCCCACAGGAAGAAATCAACCAGATCCTGCTGCGTGAAGCGCAAAAAGGTAAACGCGTGGTACGCCTGAAAGGCGGCGATCCCTTTATCTTTGGTCGCGGCGGCGAAGAGCTGGAAACGCTGTGTCATGCCGGTATTCCTTTCTCGGTAGTGCCGGGGATTACCGCGGCTTCCGGCTGCTCCGCCTACTCCGGTATTCCGCTAACCCATCGCGATTACGCACAAAGCGTACGTCTGGTCACGGGTCACCTGAAAACCGGCGGCGAGCTGGACTGGGAAAACCTGGCGGCAGAAAAACAGACGCTGGTGTTCTACATGGGGCTGAATCAGGCAGCGACTATCCAGGAAAAACTGATCGCATTCGGTATGCAGGCCGATATGCCGGTTGCGCTGGTAGAAAACGGTACCTCCGTGAAGCAACGCGTCGTCCACGGTGTGCTGACGCAGCTTGGTGAATTAGCGCAACAGGTTGAAAGCCCGGCGCTGATTATCGTTGGCCGGGTCGTTGGCTTACGCGATAAATTAAATTGGTTCTCTAATTATTAATTAAAATAAAGCCCTGAATAACAGGGCTTTATTTTACAACTACTCGTAATCTCAAATTATTTTTACTTAAAAGTGAATTAAGAAATCAACTTTAAATACACCAGAAAAATTTAAATAGTAATAATTCTGCCTAAAAACCCTTTTACTCGTCAAATTCACCCCTTATTCATTCATACAATAAATAACACCGTTAAGCACTCAATTTGACCTGACCTGGTTATCGGGTGATAAAATAAACACTAAAGCATAATTTTTCTTCTGGCCATTTCATCATTGCCTGTATCGCTCTCTGCATATGTTTAGTACGCAAGGAAAATATTAATTAAGGATGAACCCTATGCAAAAGAAAAAACTTATTTCTATCGCTATCGCTTTAACGCTACAAAGTTATTACATTCCGGCCATCGCCGCAGAAAATAACGATGATGAAAAAGAATGTCCCAGTAATATCTCCTCCCTGCCTAAAGAAAAACGCGCAAAACTCTCACCGACCTGCCTTGCTACACCTGAAAATGATAATCACTGGGGCTGGGTTGCTGGCGGCGTTGCTGCACTGGTCGCAGGTGTGGCTATTGGCGTTGAAAATAACGGTGGCGGAGATTCTAATCATTCTTATACCCCCCCTACGCCCGATAATGGCGGCGACGTTACCCCACCCGACGATGGCGGCAACGTCACCCCGCCTGACGATGGCGGCGATGACAATGTGATCCCACCCGATGATAGCGGCGATGATGATGTGACCCCACCCGACGATAGCGGCGATGACGATGTAACCCCGCCCGACGATAGCGGCGATGACGATGTAACCCCGCCTGATGATAGCGGCGATGACGATGTAACCCCGCCCGACGATAGCGGCGATGACGATGTGACCCCGCCCGACGATAGCGGCGATGACGATGTGACCCCGCCTGACGATAGCGGCGATGACGATGTAACCCCGCCCGACGATAGCGGCGATGACGATGTGACCCCACCCGATGATAGCGGCGATGACGATGTAACCCCGCCCGATGATAGCGGCGATGACGACGACACGCCCCCAGATGACTCTGTTATTACCTTCAGCAACGGCGTCACCATCGATAAAGGCAAAGACACCCTGACCTTCGACAGCTTCAAACTGGATAACGGCAGCGTTCTTGAGGGTGCCGTGTGGAATTATTCAGAACAGGACTACCAGTGGCAGCTCACCACCGCGGACGGTAAAACGCTGAACGTCACCGGCTGGGACGTGACCGACGCCAATGCCGCCGTGATTGAAGGCACCCAGGAAAACGGTCTCTACTGGAAGTACGACAGCCGGGGCTATCTGATTATTGCCGACGATAACACCACCGTTATCAGCGGCGATGACCAGGCGCATAATTCCGATCGCGGCATGGATATCAGCGGCCAGGATCGCACCGGCGTGATTATTTCCGGCGATAGAACCGTCAACACGCTCACCGGGGACTCCAGTGTGACCGACGGCGCCACTGGCATGGTTATCTCCGGTGACGGCACTACCAACACCATTTCGGGCCACTCAACGGTGGACAACGCCACCGGCGCGCTGATTTCCGGCAACGGCACCACCACCAATTTCGCCGGTGACATTGCCGTGAGCGGCGGCGGCACCGCCATCATCATCGACGGCGACAACGCCACGATTAAGAATACCGGTACCTCTAACATCAGCGGCGCAGGCTCCACCGGCACCGTCATTGACGGCAATAACGCCCGCGTCAACAATGACGGTGATATGACCATCACCGACGGCGGCACCGGCGGCCACATTACCGGCGACAACGTGGTTATCGATAACGCCGGGAGCACTACCGTCAGCGGCGCAGACGCCACGGCGCTGTATATCGAAGGCGACAACGCGCTCGTTATCAACGAAGGTAATCAGACTATCTCCGGCGGCGCCGTCGGTACGCGCATTGACGGCGACGACGCCCATACCACCAATACCGGTGATATCGCGGTGGATGGCGCGGGCTCTGCCGCCGTGATTATCAACGGCGACAACGGCAGCCTGACCCAGGCGGGCGATCTGCTGGTCACCGACGGCGCGATGGGCATCATCACCTATGGCACCGGAAATGAAGCAAAAAATACCGGCAACGCCACCGTACGTGATGCGGACTCGGTGGGTTTTGTGGTTGCAGGCGAAAAAAACACCTTCAAAAACAAAGGGGATATTGACGTCAGCCTTAACGGCACCGGCGCGCTGGTGAGCGGCGATATGTCGCAGGTTACGCTGGATGGCGATATTAACGTTGTCTCAGTCCAGGACAGCGAAGGCGTGTTTAGCTCAGCGACAGGGGTGAGCGTGAGCGGCGACAGCAACGCCGTTGATATCACCGGCAACGTAAATATCAGCGCCGACTACGGGCAGGATGATCTGGCTGCCGGGGCTCCCCCGTTAACCGGCGTTGTCGTCGGCGGTAACGGCAATACCGTTACCCTTAATGGCGCGCTGAATATTGATGACAACGATCTGTCCGCCACCGGCGGACAATACCTGGACGTTGTTGGCCTGAGCGTAACAGGTGATGATAACGACGTTGAGATTGGCGGCGGTATTAATATCACCCACAGTGAATATCCACTTGATGGAACCTCTGCAGACATTACCGGCATCAGCGTCAGCGGTAACAGTAACGTTACGCTAAACGGTCATTCTACCATTGATACCAACACGGTAGTGGGGGGGCACGTTGTACTGGCGCGGGTCAACAACGGCGGCTCCCTGATTCTGGGTGATGACTCAGTTGTTGACGTTAATGTCAGTTATATACCCACAGGCTATTACACCTACAACGCGTTGCTGATGGCTGATGGCGAAGGCACATCAATTGAAAATAAAGGCGATATTACAAGCCATGGCGTGTATTCCGTCATTCGCGCAGATAACGGCTCGGAAGTCAGCAACAGCGGAGATATTCTGGTCTACGCGACCAGTAGCAACAGTAGTGAGGATCGTGCAGCCATCACAAGGGCTAGTGGCGAGGGATCGGCTGTTCATAACAAAGCCGGCGGCGATATCACCCTCATTTCTGATCAGACGCCGCAGGGCAGTGGCGGTATTGAAGTATACCCATTGAAATGGTACACCCACACCTTTTACGCCATGATGGCTTCGGATTATGGCGATGTCGTTAACGATGAGGGCGCCACGATCCATTTGCAGGGGGCAGGTGTATATGGCGTTACCGCCAGCCGAGGTAAAGCACTAAACGAAGGCGATATCTATCTGGATGGCCTTGTCCCGACGCTGGACGATGAAAATAACATCACCAGCACCAGCTACTGGCAGCCATCATCGCTCTATCTCACCAGCTCAGGAATGGTGGCGGGTTCCACCGATGCCGATGGCGACGCCACCGCCATCAACACCGGCAACATTACCGTCAACAACGCCGGGTTCGGCATGATGGCGCTTAATGGCGGCACCGCCATTAACCAGGGCGTGATCACCCTGACCGCCGATGACGGCGTGACCGGCCAGGCAAACGAGCTGGTCGGGATGGCGGCGCTCAACGGCGGCGTCGTCATCAACGACACCAGCGGCGTGATTAACATCGACGCCGATTACGGCCAGGCGTTTCTGAGCGACAGTTCCAGCTACATCATCAATAACGGCTCTATCAACCTTAACGGCAGCCCGATGGATGATACTGATTCACACATGGGCGGCACGCCAACGGACAAAATCTGGATTCAGTCTCTGCCCGGCAGCGGCGACAGCGACACCAGGACCTCCGACACAGGTTTCTTCACCGCCGGTACGCTGGCCAACTACGGTACTGAAACCCTGAACGGCGATGTGGACGTTAACGGGGGCTGGCTGTACAACGAAGCGGGCGCCTCGCTCACCGTCAACGGCACCGTGACGATTAACGGCGGGGCTAACGCGCTGGCTAACTACGGGACGCTGGACGCGGACGCTATTTCCACCTGGCACAGCCTCTTTAATGAAGCGGACGGCAGCATCACCACCGATCTGTTAACCCTTAATGGCGACGTCACTTTTTACAATAACGGCGATTTCACCGGCTCCATAGCGGGCACCAGCTACCAGCAGGAAATCGTCAATACTGGCGATATGACGGTGGCGGAAGATGGCAAATCGCTGGTCAGCGGCAGCTTCTATTTCTATAACGAAGAGGACGCAACGCTTACCAACAGCGGCAGCGCGGTGGAAGGCGGCGAGAACACCATCATCAATCTGACGCGCGCCAACGATTCGCTGACCCAGGTGAACAGCGGCACCATCACCGCCACTAACGGTTACAGCGCCATCACCACGGTCAACGGCAGCAATGACCCCAAATGGATCTGGAACACCGCAACCGGCGTGATTAACGGTATTAACCCGGATGCGCCGCTAATCAATTTGGGCCGCGGCTATAACTTCGGCAACCAGGGCACTATCAACGTGCAGGGCGATAACGCCGTGGCGATTAGCGGCGGCACCAGCAGTTATGTAATTAACCTGGTCAACAGCGGCACCATCAACGTCGGCACCGAGCAGGGCAAGGAGGACGGCACCAACGGCACCGGGCTTATCGGCATCAAGGGCAACGGTAATGCCACCACCATAAACAACACCGCAGACGGCGTGATCAACGTTTACGCGGATGACTCGTATGCGTTTGGCGGCAAGACCAAAGCCATCATCAACAACGGCGAAATCAACCTGCTGTGCGACAGCGGCTGCGACATCTACGCGCCGGGTACTACGGGCACGCAGAACGACCATAACGGGACAGCGGACATCGTCATCCCGGATGCGACTACCGCCCCGACCGAGGGCAGCATCCCCACGCCGCCAGCGGATCCCAACGCGCCGCAGCAGCTCTCCAACTATATTGTCGGCACCAACGCCGACGGCAGTTCCGGTACGCTGAAAGCCAACAATCTGGTGATTGGCGACAACGTGAAGGTGGATACCGGCTTTACCAGCGGCACGGCGGAGACCACCGTGGTGGTGGATAACGCCTTCACCGGCAGCAATATCCAGGGCGCGGACAACATCACCTCCACCAGCGTGGTGTGGAACGCCCAGGGTAGCACCGATGCCAGCGGCAACGTTGACGTCACCATGACCAAAAACGCCTACGCCGATGTGGCGACCGACAGCAGCGTTAATGATGTGGCGCAGGCGCTGGACGCCGGTTACACCAACAACGAGCTGTACACCAGCCTTAACGTTGGCACCACCGCCGAACTGAACAGCGCGCTTAAGCAGGTCAGCGGTGCTCAGGCGACGACCGTATTCCGCGAAGCGCGTGTACTCAGCAACCGCTTTACCATGCTGGCCGACGCTGCGCCGCAGATCAAAGATGGTCTGGCGTTTAACGTGGTGGCGAAAGGCGACCCGCGCGCCGAGCTGGGTAACGATACCCAGTACGACATGCTGGCGCTGCGCCAGAAACTGGACTTAACCGAAAACCAGAACCTGACGCTGGAATACGGTATTGCCCGTCTGGACGGCGATGGTTCAGAAAAAGCGGGCGACAACGGCCTGACCGGCGGCTACAGCCAGTTCTTTGGCCTGAAGCACAGCATGGCGTTTGATGAAGGTCTGGCGTGGAACAACAGCCTGCGTTATGACGTGCACAACCTCGACAGCAGCCGTTCTGTCGCTTATGGCGATGTCAACAAAATTGCCGATTCCGACATGCGTCAGCAGTACCTTGAGTTTCGCAGTGAAGGGGCGAAAACTTTCACCATGATGAGTGATACGCTGAAAGTCACGCCGTATGCCGGGGTGAAATTCCGTCACACCATGGAAGGAGGCTACAAAGAGCGCAGCGCCGGAGATTTTAACCTGTCCATGAACTCTGGCAACGAAACGGCGGTAGACTCTATTGTCGGCCTGAAGCTGGATTACGCCGGGAAAGACGGCTGGAGCGCCACCGCTACCCTGGAAGGCGGCCCGAACCTGAGCTACAGCAAGAGCCAGCGTACAGCGTCATTACAGGGTGCGGCGGGTCAATCGTTCGGCGTGGATGACGGTCAAAAAGGCGGCGGCATTAATGGCCTGGCAACCATCGGCGTGAAATATAGCAGCAATGATACCGCGCTACATCTGGATGCATACCAGTGGAAGGAAGACAGTATCAGCGATAAAGGCTTTATGCTTAACGTTAAGAAAACATTTCGTTAAATAAACGACATTATATAACACTAATACAGGCCGCTTATTATTAAGCGGCCTTTTTAAATCATATCCCCTGGTAAAGATAAAGTCCTTATTTGGACTACCTGTATAGTTTAATAATTGCTATCGTACTATACGCTAAATAGATCTTATATTTATTCCATCAGTAGTGCTCGTTTTATCAACAAGGATTTTGAAATGTTTAAATTTGTAAAAATTGCCGTTGTGGCAGGGGTTCTGGCGACGCTTACCGCCTGTACTGGTCATATCGAAAACAAAAAAAATAACTGCAGCTACGATTATTTGCTGCACCCTGCAATTTCTATTTCTAAAATTATTGGCGGTTGCGGCCCGGCTGCCGATCAATAATAGAAACGACTGCGCAGATACAAAAAAACCGGGATTTCCCGGTTTTTTTACAGTTCTGATAAACGGTACGGCACAGGTGCCTTGTCCAACTTACGTTCGTTGGCAGGCCCGATAAGCTAGCGCCATCGGGCAAGCAATTACCGTTACGGTTTCGCCACAAAGCCAATGGCTTCGTAAACTGCTTTCAGCGTTTCGGCCGCACGTGCGCTGGCTTTTTCCGCCCCGTCTTTCATCACCTTCTGCAAGAACGCTTCGTCGTTGCGGAAACGGTGATAGCGCTCCTGCAACTCAGACAGCATTCCGGAAACCGCCTCCGCCACTTCACCTTTCAAATGGCCATACATCTTACCTTCAAACTGTTTTTCCAGCTCAGGAATGCTCTGACCGGTCACGGCGGAAAGAATATCCAGCAGGTTAGAGACACCCGCTTTCTCTTTCACATCATAACGTACTACCGGCGGCTCGTCGGAGTCAGTGACCGCACGTTTGATTTTCTTCACTACCGATTTCGGATCTTCCAGCAGGCCGATCACGTTATTACGGTTATCGTCCGATTTGGACATTTTCTTCGTCGGCTCCAGCAGCGACATCACGCGCGCGCCGGATTTTGGAATAAACGGTTCCGGTACTTTGAAAATATCGCCATACAGCCCGTTAAAACGCTGGGCGATATCGCGGCTCAGTTCCAGATGCTGCTTCTGATCTTCGCCTACCGGCACCAGATTAGTTTGGTACAACAGAATGTCTGCCGCCATCAGCACCGGGTAATCAAACAGGCCGGCGTTAATGTTTTCCGCATAGCGCGCAGATTTATCTTTAAACTGCGTCATACGGCTCAGCTCGCCGAAATAGGTATAACAGTTCAGCGCCCAGCCAAGCTGCGCATGTTCCGGCACATGGGACTGAACGAAAATAGTGCTCTTTTCAGGATCAATACCACATGCCAGGTACAGCGCCAGCGTATCCAGCGTCGCTTTACGTAGCTGCTGCGCGTCCTGACGTACGGTAATAGCATGTTGGTCTACGATGCAGTAGATGCAATGATAGTCATCCTGCATGTTTACCCACTGACGCAATGCCCCCATATAGTTGCCAATGGTCAATTCACCTGAGGGCTGTGCGCCACTAAAAACGATGGGCTTAGTCATTTTTTATTTCCTGGTTATCGCTATGCGGAAGCCCAAGTGCGGGCAAAAGATCGTTAAAACTGTCATAAATGACGTCCGGCTCGCTAAGGGCGATCGCTTCGCCATAATTGTAGCCGTATGTCAGGCCAACCGAAGGGCAGCCCGCCGCTTTTGCAGCCTGAATATCATTACGCGAATCGCCGACAAAAAGCATCTGCTCCGGCATCATGCCCAGCCGGCTTGCCACCAGCAACAGCGGCTCCGGATGCGGCTTCTTATTTTGCACATCATCGCCGCCGATAACCACACTAAAGTATTTGGCGATATCAAGCGATTCCAGCAACGGCGCGACGAACGGCGTCGGCTTATTCGTCACCAGACCTAATGACAATCCGCTGGCGTGCAGCGCGCCCAGCGTGTCGGCGACATGCGGAAATAAAAAGGTGCCCTCTTCCGCCACTTCGCCATAATACCTGTCGAACAGCTTACGCAGAATGCGTACCTGTTCCTCGGCAGGAATATCTTCATCAACGAGCGGTCTACCCATCGTCTTACACAGCGTGGCGCGCTCCTCGCGAGCCCAGGCCAGCGCGCGTTCCATCAATACGTCTGCGCCGTTACCAATCCAGGTAATCACGCGCTCCTCGCCCGCGACCGGCAGTTCCAGCGCATACAGCGCCATATCCACCGCCGCAGCAAGACCCGGCGCGCTATCCACCAGCGTACCGTCAAGATCAAAGGCGACGCCCCGAATATTCTGCAACTTATCCATGACTTACCTTTGCCAGCTCACTGCGCATTTCATCAATTACTTTTTTGTAGTCGGGTTTATCGAAAATTGCCGACCCCGCAACAAACATGTCCGCACCTGCTGCGGCGATCTCGCCGATATTGTTCACCTTCACGCCGCCGTCCACTTCCAGGCGAATGTCGTAACCGGAGGCATCAATGCGGCGACGCACTTCGCGCAGTTTATCCAGCGTCTGCGGAATAAAAGACTGGCCGCCGAAGCCTGGGTTCACGGACATCAGCAGGATCACATCCAGTTTGTCCATGACGTAATCGAGATAGCTGAGCGACGTTGCCGGGTTGAATACCAGCCCCGCTTTACAGCCGTGTTCTTTAATCAACTGTAGCGTGCGGTCAACATGTTCGGAGGCTTCCGGGTGAAAGGTAATGATGCTCGCGCCAGCGGCGGCGAAGTCGGGCACGATACGGTCGACTGGCTTGACCATCAGGTGGACATCAATAGGCGCGGTAATACCGTACTGACGCAGGGATTTCAGCACCATCGGGCCGATAGTCAGGTTCGGCACATAGTGATTATCCATGACGTCAAAGTGTACAACATCAGCACCGGCAGCCAGCGCTTTGGCGGTGTCTTCACCCAGGCGAGCAAAATCAGCCGACAGAATTGAGGGGGCAATCAAATACTGTTTCATCCGCTTCTCCTTGAGAATTATTTTCTTGCAGGCGTTGCGACTCCTGGTTGGTACAGAGCCAGCAGTTCGTCCACCTTTTTACGTGTGCCGCCGTTGCTGCTTATACTGCGTCTAACTTTGACGACATGCAATTTTGCGAGTTGATACCACTCGCGTGTGAGCGCCGTATCATGGTTGGAAATGAGCACCGGTATCCGGTTACTGACCAGATTCTCAGCGATTTCCGCCAGATGCGCTTGTTGCGTCAGGCTAAAACTATTGGTGTGATACGCTGTGAAGTTAGCCGTGGCGGACAACGGCGCATAAGGCGGATCGCAATAGACCACCGACGACTTGTCCGCACGCGCCATACTGTCTGCGTATGACTCACAGTAAAAGAACGCATTCTGCGCTTTTTCTGCAAAGTGGTACAACTCCGCTTCCGGGAAGTAAGGTCTTTTATAACGACCAAACGGTACATTAAATTCCCCGCGTAAGTTATAGCGACAGAGTCCGTTATAACCGTAGCGGTTCAGATATAAAAACAGTACCGCCCGACGAAAGGGGTCCTGGCAGGTGTTGAACTCCTCACGGAGTTGGTAATAGACCTCAGCCTGGTTAGTTTCAGGCATAAACAGCTCGCGCGAAGCCTGTACATACTCGTCAGTACGTAACTTCACGATGTTATAGAGGCTAATAAGGTCGCTGTTGATATCGGCGAGGATATAACGAGAAAAGTCGGTGTTAAGAAACACCGATCCGGCACCCACAAAAGGTTCGACAAGGCACTCGCCTTTTGGCAAATGTCGTTTGATATCATCAAGCAGAGGGTATTTTCCCCCTGCCCACTTCAAAAAAGCGCGATTTTTTTTCATGCTGACTAACTAATTACACCTTCTCCGGCTGTGGAGAAAGCTCCGACAGCATCCTGCGCTTTAGGCTGTGCCGCGTTGCTTTACGGCGCATTTGACGGTAGCAAATGCGCCCCTCGCGCCTGTCCTGAACAAAAATAGCTGTCAGCGACACTCACAGGCAATTGCAGGACACAGCCTGGATTATTTCAGATCGGCCTGAACCTGATGCAACGGTTTTGCCCACGGGTTTTTCGCCTGCACATCGGCAGGTAAGGTGGACACCGCACGTTTAGCATCTTCTTTCGAAGCATACATCCCCGTTACCAGCACATACCACGGTTGTCCATTACGCGTCGTCTCGTATACCACATAATTTTTCAGGTTCTCTTTCTTCGCCCAACCGTTCAGGTTGTCGTAATTTGAAGAACTACTGAGCTGCAATGTGTAGTGGCTGGATGACGCGCTCTTTAATGCGCCAACGTTGCCGGCGCTTTTCCCGCCGCCTGCGACAGGCGTCGTCGAGGCTTGCGCTGGCTTCGCGGTTTGTACCGGCGCAGCGCTTGCCGTCGCTGTCGGCGCAGCCGTCGTGGTGGTCGCTTTCGGCGTCGCGGCTGGCGCTGCCGGTTCCGTGCGTTTCACTGGCGCGACCGGTTTCTTCGGTTCCGCAGTGGTGGTTTTCGCCGTGGTCTGCGGTTTCTTAGGTTCAATGACGGCCTGTTTACGTTCCGGACGCGTGGTATGACGCTCGGCAGGTTCGCTAACCGCCGCCTGACGCGTCGTGCTGCCATTGCGAACTGGCGCGACGGTTGCAGGCTCTGTCGGCAACGTAGAGTTCACCGCAACATTGTTCATCTGCTCTGGATTCTGCGTCAGCGCATTATTCAGATCGCCCTGCACTTCCACGCGCTGCTGACCGTCAGCGACCACAGGCGACTGTCCCTGCGTCGGCGTTGAAGAAATCGGCGGCAACGAAATATCCTGCGACGTATTGCCCGCGGTTTGTTCTGCGGAGGTGGCGCCCGGCGCAGGCTGGGTCGCATTCGCCTGGTCGGCGGCGTTACCGGAAAGATCGATACTCTTTTCGCCAGAGGCCGACGGCTCGCTGGAAGACGTTGAGGGGGCTTTCAGCGCGGAGCCGATACCGATAATCAACAGCAGCAGCACCAGTACGCCAACGCCCATCATCATGTACTGACGAGAGGCTGGCTTATGGGCCGCTTTTTTACGCTTACGTGGGCGGCGTTCAACACGCTCTTCGTCCACCGTATCGTCTTCATCGGATTCGTACTCTTTTTCAACTTCAGGTTCTTCACTACGCGCTTTACGCGTACGCGTCGGACGGCGATCGTCGGCATCCAGATCAACGTCATCAAAGTTGATCTGCGGTTCACTATCGCGTTCTGAAGATTGACGAGAACGACCAGTACGACGATCGCTGGGATCGGGTTTCAGCTCGTCTTCTGGTTTGAATTCATCCATTTAACACCCCACTCAAAGGTTAATGCTTACGACATTGCACATAACCTGAAGCTAAAAGACTGACAGCTACGCAATATCAGTCTGACCTTTCTTGTTGTTACGCCTGCTGACAGTCAGCAATCGCGCTAAGAACGACTTCGTGCGACACTCCGCCGCGCACTTCACTTTTCCCTATGGCCAGCGGAAGCACTAAACGCAGCTCCCCCGCTAACACTTTTTTATCTCGCAGCATGTGCGGCAAATAGTCCTGCGCGGACATCTCGCAAGGGCCATTGACTGGCAACCCGGCCCGTTCGAGTAGCGCGATGATGCGCTGCGTATCAGCAGAACTGAACTGCCCCAAACGCTCGGATGCGCGCGCAGCCATCACTATACCTGCGGCAACGGCTTCACCATGTAACCAATTGCCATATCCCATTTCCGCTTCAATGGCGTGGCCAAAGGTATGCCCAAGATTCAGTAAAGCACGTAAGCCCGCTTCACGCTCGTCGGCGGCAACAACTTCGGCTTTCAGCTCGCAACAACGACGAATACAGTACGCCATCGCCGGGCCGTCCAGACGCAATAGCGCATCCAGATTACCCTCAAGCCAGGTGAAGAAGTCTGCGTCGAGTATAATGCCGTATTTGATCACCTCTGCCAGTCCCGATGCCAGTTCGCGTGCGGGAAGCGTTTTCAGGCAATCAAGATCGACAACCACAGAAGCGGGTTGGTAAAACGCGCCAATCATGTTTTTGCCAAGGGGATGGTTGACGGCGGTTTTCCCGCCCACGGAAGAATCAACCTGCGACAGTAAGGTAGTTGGCACCTGGATGAAACGAACGCCTCGCTGGTAGCTGGCCGCCGCAAAACCGGTGAGATCGCCAATCACGCCGCCGCCAAGCGCGGCCAGAGTGGTATCACGACCATGCGGTTTTTTCAGTAACGCCGTAAACACCGTATCCAGCACCGTCAGGCTCTTATACTGCTCGCCGTCAGGAAGAATCACGCTGTCTACGTTAACGCCCGCCCGTTCGAGTACGCCGCGAACCTTGTCCAGATAAAGCGGCGCCAGGGTTTCGTTGGTCACTAACATGACCTGATCGCCTGATTTCAGCGGCAAGAATGAAGCTGGTTCGTTAAACAAACCAGCCGCGATGGTGATCGGGTAACTACGTTCCCCGAGAGTGACTGTAATCCTCTCCATGACGCGACATCCACCTTAGTTACTTGTGCCCGCTTACCCAGCGTATTCTGCTTGAATTAGTTGCTTTCCAGCATATGAATAATCTGGTTTGCCACAACCTTAGCGCTTTGATCGTCGGTGCGAATGGTGACGTCGGCAATCTCTTCGTACAGCGGATTGCGTTCGTTAGCCAGCGCTTCCAGAACTTCGCGAGGCGGTGCTTCAACCTGCAACAGCGGGCGTTTTTTATCACGCTGCGTGCGCGCCAGTTGTTTTTCGATGGTCGTTTCAAGGTAGACCACGACGCCACGCGCGGAGAGACGGTTACGCGTTTCACGCGATTTTACAGAGCCACCGCCGGTTGCCAGCACAATACCCTGTTTTTCCGTCAATTCGTTGATAACTTTTTCTTCACGATTACGGAAGCCGTCTTCACCTTCAACATCGAAGACCCAGCCCACATCAGCTCCGGTTCGTTTCTCAATCTCTTGATCAGAATCGTAAAATTCCATATTGAGTTGTTGAGCTAACTGGCGCCCAATAGTGCTTTTTCCGGCACCCATAGGCCCAACCAGAAAGATATTGCGTTTCTCTGCCATTTTTTCGGTACTACTAAGACTATTCGTTAATGGTAAACCCGCTTCACAGACACCCAGCGCAGCAGGACATGAACTGAAACCTCATAAGATATTGCGAGAGTCAGACTGAAAATTATCTCAATACTCAAGCGGGTTTGGCAACTGAATAAATCACCAAGCCTGATTGTTGCAAAACCCGAGTTAGCGTTGCCGGATGGCGACCAGAACAACATATCCGGCCTACAAATTGCTCTACTTTCAAACAATTGCGCGCAATCCGCAGAACCAATACGTCTGCATCAGCGGACATTCAGCCGTTTATCATCGGTCTTATGCACACCTTCGGCAAGGCAAAGCGCATTAATCAATGCGTAAGCAACGAAAAGCACGACTCTCAAATCGGTACTCCTTGTATGCTAAATACATCCGCACGTCAAATCCCGCAGATGCGTTCAGTGCAAAAACAGCGCTTTTTTATGCATAAATTATTCTGTCGCCACCAGTCTGGGGGTGATAAACACCACTAATTCGCGTCGCTCGTCCTCTTTGCCGTCATGGCGGAAGAGCTGACCAAGCCAGGGAATATCCCCCAACAGCGGCACGCTATCGCTACCCGATTTATTTTTTCGCGAAAAAATACCGCCCAGCGCCAGCGTCTCGCCGCTTTTTACCTCTACCTGCGTTTCAATTTCCTGTTTATCTATCGCCAGCACTTCGCCGTCAGCCTGTTGTAGTACCTGACCGGGAACATTCTGGCTGATATGTAACTTCAGGCGGATGCGCCCTTTTTGCAAAACGGTGGGCGTCACCTCCATCCCCAGCACCGCTTCTTTAAATTCCACGGAGGTCGCGCCGCTTTCGCCGCTGGAAACCTGATAAGGAATTTCGCTGCCTTGCTTGATACTGGCTGGCTGCAGATGGGAAGCCAGCAGCCGGGGGCTGGCGATAATATCCAACTGCTGCTTTTGCTCCAGCGCTGACAGCTCCAGATCCAGCAAGCGTCCGTTAATGCGCCCGATGTTAAACCCGACGCGTGAGGTGGCGGCGGCGACGGATAAATCACTGGAAAGCGTCGTCACGTCACCCACCGCGCCCGCTTGCGTCGCGTCAGCCAGCGTCCACTTTACGCCCAGTTCCCGTAGACTCTTTTCGTTAATGGTGACGATATGCGCCGCCAGCTCCACCTGCGCCACCGGCAGATCCATTTGCGATACCCATTTTTCCAGCTCCGCCAGGGCCGCGCGGTTATCGCGCAACAGCAGGCGGTTGGTGCGCTTATCTACCATGATGGTTCCCTTCGCGCTCAGGAGTTTCTCGCCCGCTTTCGCCAGTTCGCCGGCATCGGCGTATTGCAGGCTAATGCTGCGGTTTTCCAGCGGTAAATTAGCCTGAAGCCTTAACCGCTCGGCATCCTGCCGCGCACTGTGTTCTTTCTGCCAGGCCTGTGAATGAACATGGAGAATATTCCCCTCCTGACGTAGCACCAGCCCCGCGCTATTGACCACCGTCTGTAGCGCCTGTTTCCACGGCACATCCGTCAGATGTAGCGATAATGTCCCGCTGACGTCCGGCGACACCACCAGATTCTGCCGCTCCTGCTCGGCTAAAGTCTGCAAAACCTGCACCACAGGGACGTCATCAACCACTAGCGTCACTTTCGCCGCTTTTCCCGCCTGCGCGGCGGGCATCAAGGCTATCAGTATTATGGCTATCCATCGCTTCATTGTCCGCTCCCTGACGTAGCCACCGCCACTGCGGCGGCGCACAATTTTTACCGGTCGTTAACGTTAAGGCTTCCGCCGTCAGGCGGACAATCGTCCAACCGTTTTCCAGCGTCTGCCCTTCTTCCACTCGTCGCCATTTTTGCTGACTATCTTTAAGAATGCCTGTCCATCGCTCGCCTTTACGCACCGCGCCCTGATATCGCCACTGCGAGAGTTCGGCTATCCGGCAGCGATCTTCCGGCGGGCGGAAGGGATCGCGCATTCCCGTCAACGTCAGCAAACAAAAACAGAGCAATACACCGCGGCTAACCTTCATTCGCCAGGCGCTCCAGTTGCAGCGTTATCAATAATTCCGCCCCCTCTCTACGCAATGAAAACCGACTTACGCTCATCTCGCTTTCGGCTAACCGGACAAACAGCGACGGCACCGCATCCCAGGACGTTTTCAGCGCCATTTCTCCCCCCTGCGCCGATGGCTGCCAGTGCAGCAAACGCAGGGGAGGCGCCTGGAAATCTAACGGCGAAAAAGGACGCGGATTTTCCACGGTGCGCCCGAACAGCGGTTCAGCCGCGACGCTCAGACGGCGCAGATGACGCCACTGTTGCCGGGCGGCCTCGCGCTGCTGGCTTAACCGCGTTTGTTGCGTATCCAACGTTTTCCAGCCGGGATAGCCCACATATAACGCAACCGTCAGCGTCAGGCACAGCACGCCTGCACACCAACAAAAAACCCGACCACGGCGCGACATCCCGTACCAGAGATCAAAGAGCGCGTTCACGGGCGGCGCTCCTCGTTAACTGATAATGGAACTGCCAGCGCCCTTGCGCATCCTGCCGCGTGGCGCCCGTGCGGTTTAGCGGAAAACTGACATAGTGACGAAGCGATGTTTCAAGCGTGAGCAGGGCGTCAAACGTTCTCGCCAGCCCTTCCAGCTCTAGCGTCTCTTGCTGATAATTGAGACTTGTCAGCCATGCCTGCTCTGGCAACAGGTTGGCAAGGTCAGTCAAGATAGATTGCCAGGCTTGCGTCAGTTCACGCTGCGCCTGACGTTGTAATCGCGCCTGTTGCTGCCGCTGACGCTGCTGCAACTGCGGTATGTTCGCCGCAAGCGCCGTCGTGCGTCCGTTTTCCGCCGTCAGTAGCAGTTCATTAATCCTCCCCTCCTGCCAAAAAACCAACCGGGCGATCGTCGCGAGGCTTGCTATCAGCAGCAGGGATGCGCCCCATACCACGCACCACAGCCGCAGACGCGCTACGTAATGTTGGCGCCGCCAGGGGAGCAAATTGACAGAATGCGCCATCAGCGTATCTCCCCCATGGCTAAACCCAGCGCAATCGCAAAGCGATAACCGTCCGGCGGAACCGGCGGTTGGCGGACGGTAACGGCGCGCCAGGGGTCGAATTCGCCTTCGGCGCATAACGAAATATGTTCCGGCACGACGGATAACGTCGCGGCAAGGTCATGCAGCGTCATCGCCTCTCGCGCCGATTTACGTCCCCACGCATAGCGCGTCGCCCACAGCCACTGGCTCTCATCGCGCCAGACCAGACATTGCCGCCCCGAAGGTATAAACGGCAGCAAGCGCTGTAGCGCGCAGGCATCGGGCGTTACAGCAGCGATGCGCACATTGAGCGTTTGCGCCAGCGTTAACAGCGCTGAAATTTCTTTGCTTTGCACGGCGGTAACGTTGAACGCAGGGCTCAGCGCATCGTCCTGAAAGTCGAAACGCAATAAGTCCGGATCCATATCCAGCTCACGCGCCATCGTTTGTGAAAGCCATGCGACTTGCTCACGTTCCCGCAGACGCATCGGCGGATGTGGAAAAGCGCGTTGCAATGTCCGATTTGCGGGAAAAGAGAGATAAATACGGTGACGTAGCGGCAGCTCGCGGCTCCAGGGTCGCAGTACGTGAGCCAGCGATTGCGGGTCAGGAATCGTACCCTCTGCCGTGGAGGCGTTCATTAGCGGCAGTCGCCACCAACGTTGCAGGGACCAGCCCGATGCGCCGCGAATAACGGCGATGGCCAGCGCTTCATGCTGCTGAATATGCAATCCTATTTGCCAGGTTTTAAAAGCCATAACGGTCGATCTCCTTATCACCCGTCGCGTTAACGGGTATATCAATGCGTCTGGCTTGCCTTTATACTACCGCGCGTTTGTTTATAAACTGCCCAAATGACACTAAATGGGAAATCTCCAGTGAAGTTCGTAAAGTATTTATTGATCCTTGCAGTATGTTGCATCCTGCTGGGAGCAGGCTCGATTTATGGCCTTTATCGCTATATTGAGCCGCAGCTACCTGACGTCGCGACATTGAAAGATGTGCGTTTACAAATTCCGATGCAGGTTTACAGCGCGGATGGCGAACTTATCGCGCAATATGGCGAAAAACGCCGTATTCCCGTTACGCTCGATCAAATTCCGCCGGAAATGATCAACGCCTTTATCGCCACCGAAGATAGCCGCTTTTATGAGCATCACGGCATTGACCCGGTAGGTATTTTCCGTGCGGCCAGCGTCGCGCTCTTCTCCGGTCATGCATCGCAGGGAGCAAGTACCATTACCCAGCAACTGGCGCGAAACTTCTTCCTTAGCCCCGAACGCACGCTGATGCGCAAGATCAAGGAAGCGTTTCTGGCGATTCGTATTGAGCAGTTGCTGAATAAAAATGAGATCCTCGAACTCTATCTGAACAAGATCTATCTCGGCTACCGCGCCTATGGCGTTGGCGCGGCGGCACAGGTCTACTTTGGTAAGACGGTTGACCAGCTTAGTCTAAGCGAAATGGCGGTTATCGCCGGACTACCTAAAGCGCCTTCTACCTTTAACCCGCTCTACTCGATGGATCGGGCGATAGCGCGCCGTAACGTAGTGCTTTCGCGAATGTTAAGCGAGGGATATATCACTCAGGCGCAGTACGATCAGGCCCGTAGCGAACCTATCGACGCAAATTATCACGCGCCGGAAATCGCCTTCTCCGCGCCTTATCTGTCGGAAATGGTGCGCCAGGAAATGTATAACCGTTATGGCGAAAGCGCCTACGAAGATGGTTATCGTATTTACACGACCATCACCCGCAAAGTGCAGCAGGCCGCGCAACAGGCGGTGCGTAATAACGTGCTGGACTATGACATGCGCCACGGTTATCGCGGCCCGGCGAATGTGCTATGGAAAGTGGGCGAAACGGCGTGGGACAGTAAAAAAATTACCGATACGTTGAAAGCGTTACCGACCTACGGACCGCTGCTTCCCGCCGTGGTCACCAGCGCTAATCCGCAAGAGGCGACCGCTGCGCTTGCCGACGGTACGTCCGTTTCGCTACATATGGAAGGAATGCGTTGGGCGCGGCCTTACCGCTCGGATACACAGCAGGGGCCGACGCCGCGTAAAGTTACCGATGTCGTCCAGACAGGTCAGCAAATCTGGGTTCGTCAGGTGGATAACGACTGGTGGCTGGCGCAGGTACCGGAAGTGAACTCCGCGCTGGTTTCGCTTAACCCGCAAACAGGCGCGGTAATGGCGCTGGTCGGCGGTTTCGATTTTAATCAGAGTAAATTTAACCGCGCGACGCAAGCTTTGCGTCAGGTGGGGTCGAACATCAAACCGTTCCTCTACACCGCCGCAATGGATAAAGGGCTGACGCTCGCCAGTATGCTCAACGATGTGCCGATTTCCCGCTGGGACGCCGGGGCAGGTTCAGACTGGCGTCCGAAAAACTCCCCGCCGCAGTACGCCGGACCGATTCGTTTACGCCAGGGGCTGGGGCAGTCGAAAAACGTGGTGATGGTACGCGCCATGCGCGCCATGGGCGTCGACTATGCGGCGGAGTATTTGCAACGCTTCGGCTTCCCGGCGCAGAATATCGTGCATACCGAATCGCTGGCGCTGGGCTCCGCCTCCTTCACGCCGATGCAGGTTGCGCGCGGTTATGCGGTGATGGCGAACGGCGGTTTCCTGATCGACCCGTATTTCATCAGCAAGATTGAGAACGATCAGGGCGGCGTGATCTTCGAAGCGAAACCGAAAATCGCCTGCCCGGAGTGCGATATCCCGGTCATTTACGGCAATACGCAGAAATCTGACGTGCTGGAAAACACCAATGTGGAAGAGGTCGCGGTTTCGCAAGAGCAGCAAAACAGCGCCGTACCGATGCCTGAGCTGGAACAGGCAAACCAGGCGCTGGTCGCGCAAAACGGCACGCAGGAATACGCGCCGCATGTGATCAATACGCCGCTGGCGTTTCTGATCAAAAGCGCGCTGAACACCAATATCTTTGGCGAACCCGGCTGGATGGGTACCGGCTGGCGTGCGGCGCGCGACCTTAAACGTCGCGATATCGGCGGCAAAACCGGTACGACCAACAGCTCGAAAGACGCATGGTTCTCCGGCTATGGTCCTGGCGTCGTCACTTCCGTATGGATCGGCTTTGACGATCACCGCCGTGATTTAGGCCGCACCACCGCTTCCGGCGCGATCAAAGATCAAATCTCCGGCTATGAGGGCGGCGCGAAGAGCGCGCAACCTGCATGGGACGCCTATATGAAAGCCGTGCTGGAAGGCGTGCCGGAACAGCCGCTAACGCCGCCGCCGGGCATCGTCACGGTGAATATCGACCGCAGTACCGGACAACTGGCGAGCGGCGGTAACAGCCGTGAAGAGTATTTCATCGAAGGCACGCAGCCGACACAACAGGCGGTACACGAGGTGGGAACCACCATTATTGATAATGGTGAAACACACGAACTGTTCTGATCAAAAAAGGCGCTCCGGCGCCTTTTTTATTGTGTTTAGCGGATGACGGCGAACGGGGAGACAAACTTTCCGTTGGCTTGATCAACGCCGCGCCATCAGGCAATTCGGCCCTGCGCTTTCAACCACTCGCGTACCAGAAACAGCGCGCTGACGTTGCGGGCCTCGTTAAAATCGGGGTCTTCCAGCAGATCCATTAAATGCGCCAGCGGCCAGCGTACCTGCGGCAATGGCTCAGGCTCGTCGCCTTCCAGCGACTCCGGATAGAGATCTTCCGCCACCACGATATTCATTTTGCTGGAAAAATAAGAGGGCGCCATGCTGAGTTTTTTTAAGAAGGTCAGGTTATGCGCGCCAAACCCGACCTCTTCTTTGAGCTCCCGGTTCGCCGCTTCAAAAACGGTCTCGCCCGGGTCGATCAATCCTTTCGAGAAGCCCAGCTCATAGGATTCGGTTCCCACCGCATACTCACGAATAAGAATCAGATGCTCATCAACGATCGGCACAATCATTACCGCCTCACGGGTTGATGGTCGCATACGTTCATACACGCGACGCACGCCGTTGCTGAACTCCAGATCCACGCTTTCTACGTTAAACAGTCGGGATTGTGCGACGGTTTCCACTTTCAGAATGGTGGGTTTTTGTAATGATTTGCTCATTGTGAGAATCTTTGCAGTGTAATCTGTGGTCATTGTGCGACATACCGCACGGTTTCGGCAATGCGAATTGCCGTTTATTTACATTTATGTAACGTAATAAAAATTAATTCTTATTTCAAATTAAAAGTCAATAGGTTGAAATAACTCCAGGAATTTGCTGATATTCCGTTTTTGGTGGTATTGCTATGATTTGCCTTCACTGGGATGCGCTTTACAATGCTCAAGTTCAACTCCACGCTTGCCGATAGCCAACCACAGAAAAATGTTTATTGGACAGGGTGCGACTGACCACGCCTGACAGACTTAGTAAGATGGGGAAAGCATGAGCACCATTCTGATTTTTATAGCTGCTTTGCTGGCCTGCTCTCTACTGGCAATATGGCGGTTCCGGGTAAAGTCCAGACGAGGGAGTTTACCGTGGATCAGCGCCTTTCAGGACGCGCAAACGCGTAAACTGTTGCCCGAAGAGCGCAGCGCGGTAGAAAACTATCTCGATAACCTTAGCCAGATCCAGCAAGTTCCGGGGCCGACAGGCGCCAGTACTGCGCCCATCTCACTGACGCTGAATGCGGAAAGCAACAGTGTCGTGATACTGACTCACTCCATCACCCGCTACGGCATTACCACTGACGATCCTAATAAATGGCGCTACTACCTCGACTCCGTCGAAGTCCATCTGCCGCCTTTCTGGGAACAGTACATCAATGATGAAAACAACGTTGAGCTAATCCTCACGGATACGCTGCCGCTGGTGATCTCTTTAAACGGCCATACGCTGCAAGAGTATATGCAGGAGTCGCGTGGCTACGCGCTACAGAATACGGCCTCTACGCAGGCGTCGATTCGCGGCGAAGAGAGCGAGCAGATTGAGCTGTTGAATATCCGTCAGGAGACCCACGAAGAATATGCGCTCAGCCGCCCGGCTGGCTTGCGCGAAGCGTTGTTAATCGTCGCCTCCTTTTTGTTATTCTTTTTCTGTCTGATAACGCCAGACGTTTTTGTACCGTGGATGATAGGCGGCGCTATCCTGCTGCTGGCAGCCGGACTTTGGGGGCTTTTTGCGCCGCCGTCGAAAAGCGCGCTGCGGGAAATTCACTGTCTGCGGGGAACGCCCCGCCGCTGGGGACTGTTTGGGGAGAATAATCAGGAGCAGATTAACAATATTTCGCTGGGCATCATCGACCTTATTTACCCTGCCCACTGGCAACCCTACATTACGCAGGATCTTGGGCAACAAACGGATATTGATATTTACCTTGATCGCCATGTCGCGCGCCAGGGCCGGTTTTTATCCCTGCATGATGAAGTGAAAAACTTCCCGTTGCAGCACTGGTTACGCAGCACTGTTATTGCTATCGGTTCGCTGCTGGTGTTGTTTATGCTGCTGTTCTGGATCCCGCTGGATATGCCAATCAAGTTCACGCTATCGTGGATGAAAGGCGCGCAAACCATTGAAGCGACAACGGTAAAACAGCTTGAAAAGGCTGGCGTACGGGTGGGCGATACGCTGCACCTGAGCGGCAAAGGAATGTGTAATATTCATTCCGGGGCGACCTGGAGCGGGCAGTCTAACTCACCGTTTATGCCGTTCGATTGCTCGCAAATCATCTGGAATGACGCGCCTGCGCTACCGCTGCCGGAATCAGACCTGGTGAATAAAGCGATGGCGCTAAGCCAGGCGGTAAATCGTCAGCTCCATCCAAAACCCGAAGACGACTCGCGCGTAAGCGCATCTTTACGCTCCGCGATCCAAAAATCGGGCATGGTATTATTAGATGACTTTGGCGATATTGTTCTGAAAACCGCTGATTTGTGCGCGGCGGAAGACGAGTGCGTGCGCCTGAAAAATGCGCTGGTTAATCTCGGTAACAGTAAAGACTGGAACGCGCTGGTGAAACGCGCGAACGCCGGCAAACTGGACGGCGTCAACGTGCTGCTACGCCCCGTAAGCGCAGAGTCGCTGGAAAATCTGGTCACGACCTCAACGGCGCCGTTTATTTCTCGCGAGACCGCGCGTGCCGCCCAGTCGCTGAATAGCCCCGCTCCCGGCGGATTCCTGATCGCTAGCGATGAAGGCAGCGAACTGGTTGATCAGGCCTGGCCGTCAACGCCGCTGTATGACTATCCCGCGCAGGAACAGTGGAGCGCCTTCCAGCGTCTGGCGCAAACGCTCATGCAGACGCCATTTAGCGCCGAGGGCATTGTCACCAGCGTGTATACCGATGCCAACGGTACGCAGCATATCAGCCTGCATCGTATCCCCGATAAATCCGGCTGGTGGCGTTACCTCGGTACCACGCTGCTGATGCTGGCAATGATAGTGAGCGCGGTCTACAACGGCATTCAGGCGTTCAGACGTTATCAACGCCACCGTACCCGTATGGCGGACATCCAGGAATACTATGAAAGCTGCCTCAATCCCAGGTTAACCGTCTCTCCGGAAAATCTCATCTGATAGCGCCGCCGTGCGACAGGGTATGCTACCCTGTCGCGCAAATTGCGTTACCCTGGAGTTCCCCATGCATATTGATATTGACTGGCAAAACGTGGATACCGTTTTGCTGGATATGGACGGCACGCTGCTCGATCTCGCGTTCGATAACTATTTCTGGCAAAAGCTGGTACCGGAAACCTACGGCGCGCAGCAGGGTATTTCGCCGCAGGACGCGCAGGAATATATTCGCCAGCAGTATCATGCCGTACAGCATACGCTAAACTGGTACTGTCTGGATTACTGGAGCGAGCGTCTGGGTCTGGATATTTGCGCCATGACGACGGCGCAAGGGCCGCGCGCCGTTTTGCGCGACGATACCGTACCGTTTCTGAATGCGTTAAAAGCCAGCGGAAAACGTCGGATTCTGCTCACCAATGCGCATCCACATAACCTGGCGGTGAAGCTGGAGCATACCGGTCTGGCCTCACACCTTGATTTATTACTTTCCACCCACACATTTGGTTATCCCAAAGAGGATCAGCGGTTATGGCGCGCTGTCACTGAGGAAACGGGAATAAGCGCAGAGAAAACGCTGTTTATCGATGACAGCGAACCGATTCTCGACGCCGCCGCCCGGTTTGGTATTCGCTACTGTCTTGGCGTGACGAATCCCGATTCCGGCCTGGCGGAAAAGCAATATACGCGCCATCCGTCCCTGAACGACTACCGCCGTCTGATCCCCTCGCTGATGTGAAGGAGACGCCATGAAAGAAAAGTCCTCCGTTGAGGTCAGACTGGATAAATGGCTGTGGGCCGCGCGTTTTTATAAAACCCGCGCGATGGCCCGCGAGATGATTGAAGGCGGTAAGGTGCATTACAACGGCCAGCGCAGTAAGCCGAGCAAAATCGTCGAGCTGAACGCAACCCTTACCCTGCGTCAGGGAAATGACGAACGGACGGTGATCGTTAAAGCCATCACCGAACAGCGCCGTCCGGCCAGCGAAGCCGTCGCTCTGTATGAAGAGACGGCGGAAAGCGTGGAAAAACGCGAAAAAATGGCGCAGGCACGCAAGCTTAACGCCCTGACCATGCCGCATCCGGACAGGCGACCGGACAAGAAAGAGCGCCGCGACCTGTTACGATTTAAACACGGCGACAGCGAATAACTGTCACCCGCAAGAGAGATGATTATGCCGCAACATGACCAATTACATCGTTATCTGTTTGAAAACTTTGCCGTTCGCGGCGAGCTGGTGACCGTTTCGGAAACCTTGCAACAGATCCTCGACAATCATACCTACCCGCAGCCGGTGAAAACCGTACTGGCCGAACTGCTGGTCGCCACTAGCCTGCTGACCGCGACGCTGAAGTTTGCCGGCGACATTACGGTACAACTCCAGGGCGACGGGCCGTTAAGCCTGGCGGTGATCAATGGCAATAATCAGCAGCAGATGCGCGGCGTGGCTCGCGTTCAGGGCGATATCCCTGACAATGCGGATCTCAAAACGCTGGTTGGCAACGGCTATCTGGTGATCACCATTACGCCGGAAGAGGGTGAGCGCTATCAGGGCGTAGTGGGTCTGGAAGGCGATACTCTGGCGGCGTGCCTGGAAGATTACTTCCTGCGCTCCGAGCAGTTGCCGACGCGCCTGTTTATTCGTACCGGCGATGTCGACGGTAAACCGGCGGCAGGTGGAATGTTGCTCCAGGTGATGCCAGCACAGAACGCGCAGGCGGAGGATTTCGACCATCTGGCCATGTTGACGGAAACCATTAAAAGCGAAGAGCTGCTGACGTTACCGGCAAATGACGTGTTGTGGCGTTTGTATCACGAAGAAGAAGTCACGCTCTACGATCCGCAAGATGTTGAGTTCAAATGCACCTGTTCACGCGAACGTTGCGCGGGCGCGCTGAAAACATTGCCGGATGAAGAAGTGGACAGCATTCTGGCGGAAGAAGGCGAAATCGATATGCACTGCGATTACTGCGGCAATCATTACCTGTTCAATGCGATGGATATCGCGGAGATCCGTAACAACGCCTCTCCTGCCGATCCACAGGTTCATTAATCGCCTCGTAGTCGGCAACATCATTGTCTGATGGCGCTGCGCTTATCTGGCCTACAGCATCCCGCTCCGTAGGCCGGATAAGGCATTTATGCCGCCATCCGGCAAAAAGCTTACTCGTTGTAGTAATCCACATCCAACCGCTGACCATCAACAATGATATCGCGCCAGGCTTTGGGGGCTGAGTCTAACCGATGCCCGGCAATCGCGTGCAACAGTTGCGTCTTAGAAAACCCGTCCGGCAATCGGGCGAACGCTTTCTGCGTCCATTTCCCCTCTTTTAAGCCGTAGACCTGGCTCTCGGCAACAATAAAGTTATACAGCACCTGCTCAGGCTGACCGTCGCCGTTAAGATCCTGACTCACCAGCACGCAGGCATCCGGTTCAAGGCAGGAATCGTCCGAATAACTCTGCTCTTTGACAAACGCCCAAAATGCGGCATCCGGCTTCTGGCTACCGGGCGCAATCATCACCACCCGCGCTAAATCGTCCGCCGTCGGAGAGACCTTATTTCTCTGCAAAAACGTCATCAGTTCACGATTGCGCTTTCTGTTCTGCGTAAACGCCTCGTCATCCCGCAACGATTTCAGCGCTTCCTGGCCAGGTTTGCCGCTGTGATCCAGCATATACAGGCTGATCTGATCCGCAGTAATTTTACCGCTATGGTAACGCGCCATATGGCTGTTGACGCTAATACGCCAGACATCAAGTACAGGCGAGGCCAGCAACAGCAATATCACCAGCGTTAACAAAGAGACGCTCAGTATCACCTTGCCTTGCCACTCACCAGAGTCGCGTCCGCGGCGTAACAGACCGATCAGATAACCGAAGGACCATACCAGCAAGACAGACGCCGTCAGCGCGCCATACAGACGATCCGGCGTCCAGCCGTATTGCTGAATGCGTACCCATAACGCCCAGCCCGCCAGCAGCATATATATCGGGGCAACGCACAGCGAGGCGCTAATCATGCCGCGTAGTACGCGCGGATAGGGTAATACGCGCTTTTGCGGTTCATTGACAATCGCCACGAGGAGCAGCAGCATCAGCGTCAGCGTGGATAGCAGCCCCGCAGCGGAAACACGCGCAGAAATCGCCTCCAGTCCGGTAAAGGGTAACGTCACAATAAACAGCAATGCCAGCAGCGACACCACTGGCAGTAAACCCGTCGCGATCAGCGTCAGCAGCTTTTGCACCGCCGCCACAAGGCGCGACTGCGTGCGGGCGAGAATGACCGCCAGCGCCGTAATCAAGCCGATGGTCACATAAATAAAGGCTTCAGTTTCAAAGAAAAGGGTGCTGAAAAAGCGGATGCCCACCAGCCTGAATAGCGCGCTCCAGAGCAGGAGAACCAGCCAGAACAGTCCGTTGGCGACCAGGACGATAAACAATGTCAGTACGTTATGCCATAACCGCATATAAAACTGGGGATAACGCGCCGAACCGGTTTGCGAATGTAACTGATATTGCATCCAGGGTAATACCAGCATCGCCATCAACACAAGCCGGAGACCATACAGCCAGAGGAGCTCGGCCAGGCGCCATTTCTCCACCGCCTCAACCTGCCATTTCAGCCAGCCGCTCATTGCCAGCACGACCACAAAGATCAGCCCCAGCCAGCCCCACAGCGCGCGCTGTTTAAAAGAGACCACGGTAAGCAATAGCATTGACGACAACGCTATCGTCGCAGGCATACCATAGAACAGCCAGTCGCTATTTTGTGGTACCAGCCAGGCCATCAGCAGGTAGCACAAGACGCCCTGCAGCAAACCGGTGAGCAACATCCCCCAGCGAGTAGTACGTGAAAGCGCTACACTTTCCATGTCGTTATCCAGAATGATGAGAAAGCCGCATTATTGCACCATCTGTTCACCGCCAGGCGTCGTCATGCATAATTCAGAAAAAAACGCAGAGAGGTGAATCGATATTGTTAATGTTGGTGTTACGTAACTTTCTTACATGAATGCGATTACAGTCACATTATGTCGGTCAAAAACACTTCCTTTTAACGTTTTCAGAACATTTTCCACAACAAAAGTAGGTTTCCTGCCATAATAACCGCCGCTGCGTGACAGGAGTCACAGTGTTTTTCGTCAATCGTGATTTTGTCCAGATACGTAAATCTATGAGCCTTGTCGCGGTTAACCAACCTCAAAAAACCTTACTATTTTCGGTAATATATATTGGCTAAGGAGCAGTGATATGCGCGTTAACAATTTAACCCCGCAAGATCTCAAGGCTTATGGTATCAACGACGTCCAGGATATCGTTTACAATCCCAGCTACGACACCCTTTATCAGGAAGAACTTAATCCTGGTCTGGAAGGCTATGAGCGTGGCGTGTTAACTAACCTGGGCGCTGTTGCCGTTGATACCGGTATTTTTACCGGTCGTTCGCCTAAGGATAAGTATATTGTTCGCGACGACACCACGCGTGATACGCTGTGGTGGTCCGATAAGGGTAAAGGTAAAAACGATAATAAGCCGCTTTCCCAGGAAACCTGGCAACACCTGAAAGGTCTGGTGACGCATCAGCTTTCCGGTAAACGCTTATTCATTGTTGATGCGTTCTGCGGCGCAAATGCCGATACGCGTCTTTCCGTGCGCTTTATTACGGAAGTCGCCTGGCAGGCCCACTTCGTTAAAAATATGTTCATTCGCCCAACGGACGAAGAGCTGGTAGGCTTCAAACCTGACTTTATTGTCATGAACGGCGCGAAGTGCACCAACCCGCAGTGGAAAGAGCAAGGGCTGAACTCGGAAAACTTCGTGGCGTTCAACCTGACTGAACGTATTCAGCTTATTGGCGGCACCTGGTACGGCGGCGAAATGAAAAAAGGGATGTTCTCGGTAATGAACTACCTGCTGCCGCTCAAAGGTATCGCCTCAATGCACTGTTCCGCCAACGTGGGTGAAAAAGGCGATGTCGCGGTCTTCTTCGGCCTTTCCGGTACCGGAAAAACCACTCTCTCCACCGACCCGAAACGTCGTCTGATTGGCGATGATGAGCACGGTTGGGATGACGACGGCGTGTTCAATTTTGAAGGCGGCTGCTACGCCAAAACCATCAAACTGTCGAAAGAAGCGGAGCCAGAAATTTATCATGCGATTCGCCGTGATGCGCTGCTGGAAAACGTCACCGTGCGCGAAGACGGCACCGTTGATTTCGACGATGGTTCCAAAACCGAAAACACCCGCGTCTCTTACCCGATCTATCATATCGATAACATCGTTAAGCCCGTGTCCAAAGCAGGTCACGCCACCAAGGTTATCTTCCTGACGGCGGACGCCTTCGGCGTGTTGCCGCCGGTTTCCCGTTTAACCGCTAACCAGACGCAGTACCACTTCCTGTCAGGTTTCACCGCTAAACTGGCCGGCACCGAACGCGGCGTCACCGAACCGACCCCCACCTTCTCCGCCTGCTTCGGCGCCGCGTTCCTGACGCTGCACCCGACGCAGTATGCTGAAGTGCTGGTGAAACGTATGCAAGCAGCGGGCGCGCAGGCTTATCTGGTTAACACCGGCTGGAATGGCACCGGCAAACGTATCTCCATCAAAGATACGCGCGCAATTATCGACGCCATTCTGAACGGTTCTCTTGATAACGCGGAAACCTTCCGTCTGCCGCTGTTCGATCTGGCGATCCCGACTGAACTGCCAGGCGTGGATACCCACATTCTCGACCCGCGTAACACCTACGCGTCGCCGGAACAATGGCAGGAAAAAGCCACCGCGCTGGCGAAACTGTTCATTGAGAACTTCGAGAAGTATACGGATACCCCGGCAGGCGAAGCGCTGGTTAGCGCCGGACCGAAGCTGTAAGGAACAGGCCGGATGGCGGCTTTGAACGGCGTCATCCGGCGTTGAGAAGAAAGGGAGGGTAATACCTCCCTTTCTTATGCCTCTTTTGTCGTCCCCTGGACGCGAGCCACAGGAACCGGTAGCCAGGCGCGAATTGACAATCCGCCACGCTCGCTGGTGCCAATCTCCAGCATCCCGTTATGGTTATCGATAATGCGCTGCACAATCGCCAGCCCCAGCCCTGTGCCGCTGGTGCTACGGGCGCTGTCGCCACGCACAAAAGGCTGGAACAGATGTTTACGCTGCTCCGGCTTAATGCCCGGCCCGTCATCTTCTACCTGAAACCAGGCGCGATGCGACTCGGTGCCGCTGCTGACCTTAATCCAGCCGTTGCCATAGCGGGCAGCATTGACCACCATATTCGCCACCGCGCGCTTAATCGAGAGCGGGTGCATTTTCACCTGGATGCTGCCTGCCTGAAGCGCAGTGTTAATCTCACGCTCATAGCCGCTTTCCGCCGCAATCACCTCGCCCAGCACGGAATTGAGATCCGCCATCTCCATTGGCATTTCCTGACCGGTACGCAGATAGTCAATAAACTGTTCGATAATGGCGTTACACTCTTCGATGTCTTTATTGATCGACTCCGCGAGATAACCGTCTTCCTCGCCCATCATCTCCGTCGCCAGACGAATACGGGTCAACGGCGTGCGCAAGTCGTGGCTGACGCCCGCCATCAATAGCGTACGGTCATCGGCCAATTGCTTCACGCCGGCTGCCATATGGTTAAACGCCCGGGTCACAGAGCGCACTTCAGAGGCGCCATATTCACGCAGCGGCGGCGGAATAATTCCCTTCCCTACCTGCAAGGCGGCATGTTCAAGATCCACTAACGGTCGATTCTGTATACGAATAAACAGCCACGCGCCGCCTATCGCCAGGAGCATGATCGCCAGAGTGTAACGGAAAAGCGGAGAAAAATCGCCCTGATGAATCTCGGTCAGCGGCACGCGCACCCAGATATTGGGCGACAGCCAGGTTTTGAGCCACACGACGGGCGAGCTTTTGTTGACCTCAACGCGCACTTCCGTCGGGCCGCCTAATTGCTGCGCCATCTGGTGGCTTAAGAATTCGTAGTGTTGCGCCCAACGCAGCCCGGCCTCTTCAGCGGCTTCGTTGGTGTAGAGAGAGATCCCCAGCTCGCGATAGATTTCCCGACGAAACGCAGGCGGCACGACTAACTGCGTGCCGTCCTCCAGTTGCAGCTTATCGGTCATCAGCATACGGACTTCGTAAGCCAGAACCTTATTAAACTGCTGGAGGCTCGGCAAAATCGCGAAGTTCAGCACCACCAGGTAGGTCGTCACCAGGCTGACGAACAGCAAGGTGACGATGAGCAACAGCGTGCGGGCAAATGAACTTCGCGGCGAGAAGCGCATTCGCCTCATGCTTTAGAACCGTCCGGTACGAAGACGTAGCCCAGGCCCCAGACGGTCTGAATATAACGCGGATGTGCCGGATCTTCTTCCACCATACGGCGCAGGCGGGAGATCTGGACGTCGATGGAGCGTTCCATCGCGGAATACTCGCGGCCACGGGCCAGATTCATCAGCTTATCGCGAGAGAGCGGCTCGCGCGGATGGCTGACTAACGCTTTCAGTACCGCAAACTCCCCGCTGGTCAGCGGCATCGGTTCATCTTCACGGAACATCTCGCGCGTACCGAGGTTCAGTTTAAACTTACCGAACGCGATAACGGCCTCTTCCTGCGACGGCGCGCCGGGCAGTTCGTTTGCCTGACGACGTAACACGGCGCGAATACGCGCCAACAGCTCGCGCGGGTTAAACGGTTTAGGAATGTAGTCATCGGCGCCGATTTCCAGCCCGACGATACGGTCAACCTCTTCACCCTTCGCCGTGACCATAATGATCGGCATTGGATTACTTTGACTACGCAGGCGACGACAAATCGACAGACCATCTTCACCTGGCAGCATTAAATCCAGTACCATGAGATGGAAAGATTCACGGGTCAGCAGACGATCCATCTGCTCAGCGTTAGCGACGCTTCGAACCTGGAAGCCCTGCTCGGTCAGATAACGTTCCAGTAGCGCCCGCAGACGCATATCGTCATCAACCACCAGAATCTTATAATTCTCTTGCATTGTCTGTACTCCCAAAGGTTCGCAACAAATGTAAGTGTGTATTCTTAAAAAAGCTCACGTGAGTCACCAGCAAATTCTGGTATGAATTTCAGGCTAAATTGTTACAAAGCATATTTAACAGCAGCTTAAATATACAATTAATCGGCAACCCCATTATTTATTCTGTCGGGACGATCACGTTATACCCCGTGTGCGCAATATCGACAGCAAAGGTAAATCAACGAGATGAAAACGCCCCTGATCACCCGCGAAGGGTACGAAACACTCAAACAAGAGCTCAATTATCTCTGGCGTGAAGAGCGCCCGGAGGTCACCAAAAAAGTGACCTGGGCTGCGAGTCTGGGCGACCGCAGCGAGAATGCCGACTATCAGTATAATAAAAAGCGCCTGCGTGAGATCGACAGACGCGTCAGATATCTGACCAAATGCATGGAAAATCTCAAAATCGTGGATTATTCCCCGCAGCAGGAGGGCAAAGTCTTCTTCGGCGCCTGGGTGGAAATTGAAAATGATGACGGCGATACGCTGAAGTTCCGCATTGTCGGCTACGATGAAATTTTCGGACGTAAGGATTACATCTCTATCGACTCGCCGATGGCGCGGGCGCTACTGAAAAAAGAAGTGGGCGATCTGGCGGTGGTCAACACCCCTGTCGGCGAAGCAAACTGGTACGTCAATGCGATCGAATACGTCAAATAAGACAAGAAGAATCCTAAGCCCCCGCTGATGGCTGGCATTTTTGCCAGCCAATCCGTATAACTATCCCCTGATTTTTATCCTGAAGACGAAGCTAACCCATGATGAATGATTCTTTCTGCCGCATTATTGCGGGTGAAATCCAGGCAAATGCCGGGCAGGTTGAAGCTGCCGTTCGCCTGCTTGACGAAGGGAACACCGTGCCGTTTATCGCACGTTATCGTAAAGAAATCACCGGCGGTCTGGATGACACGCAGTTGCGTAACCTGGAAACGCGTCTGGGCTATCTGCGTGAGCTGGAAGACAGGCGTCAGGCCATCCTCAAGTCCATTTCCGAACAAGGCAAACTGACCGATGAGCTGGCTGGCGCCATCAACGCTACGTTAAGTAAGACCGAGCTCGAAGACCTCTACCTGCCCTATAAACCTAAACGCCGCACCCGTGGACAAATCGCCATTGAAGCCGGCCTTGAGCCGCTGGCCGATCTGCTCTGGAACGAGCCGTCCCACGATCCTGACGTGGAAGCGGCAAAGTACATTGATGGCGACAAAGGCGTGGCGGACACGAAAGCCGCGCTCGACGGCGCACGCTACATTCTGATGGAGCGCTTTGCCGAAGACGCCGCATTGCTGGCGAAAGTACGTGATTACCTGTGGAAGAACGCCCATCTGGTCGCCACCGTCGTGAGCGGCAAAGAGGAAGAAGGGGCAAAATTCCGCGACTATTTCGACCATCATGAGCCCATTGCTAGCGTCCCGTCTCACCGTGCGCTGGCCATGTTCCGTGGTCGTAACGAAGGCATTCTGCAACTTTCGCTCAATGCCGACCCACAGTTTGATGAGCCGCCAAAAGAAAGCTACTGCGAGCAAATCATCATGGACCATCTCGGCCTGCGGCTGAATAACGCCCCGGCGGATAGCTGGCGCAAAGGCGTAGTGAGCTGGACGTGGCGTATCAAAGTCTTAATGCACCTCGAAACCGAACTGATGGGCACCGTGCGCGAACGTGCGGAAGATGAAGCGATTAACGTGTTTGCCCGTAACCTGCACGACCTGCTGATGGCAGCCCCCGCAGGCCTGCGCGCCACGATGGGCCTTGATCCTGGCCTGCGTACCGGCGTAAAAGTCGCTGTCGTTGACGGCACCGGCAAGCTGGTGGCGACGGATACCATTTATCCGCATACCGGTCAGGCGGCCAAAGCGGCTACCGTGATCGCCGCGCTGTGCGAAAAATACCACGTCGAACTGGTCGCGATTGGCAACGGTACGGCCTCGCGTGAAACCGAACGCTTCTATCTCGACGTACAGAAACAGTTCCCGAACGTGACGGCGCAGAAAGTGATCGTCAGCGAAGCGGGGGCGTCCGTGTATTCCGCTTCTGAGCTGGCGGCGCAGGAGTTTCCGGATCTCGACGTCTCCCTGCGCGGCGCGGTCTCTATCGCGCGTCGTCTGCAGGATCCGCTGGCGGAACTGGTGAAAATCGATCCGAAATCCATCGGCGTCGGCCAATATCAACACGATGTCAGCCAGACCCAATTGGCCCGTAAACTGGATGCGGTGGTCGAAGACTGCGTAAACGCCGTCGGCGTCGATTTGAATACCGCCTCCGTGCCGCTGCTGACCCGCGTCGCGGGCTTAACGCGCATGATGGCGCAAAACATCGTCGCCTGGCGCGATGAGAACGGTCAGTTTCAGAACCGCCAGCAACTGTTGAAGGTGAGCCGTCTGGGGCCGAAAGCGTTTGAGCAGTGCGCGGGCTTCCTGCGTATTAACCACGGCGATAACCCGCTGGATGCCTCCACCGTCCACCCGGAAGCCTATCCGGTTGTCGAACGCATTCTGGCGGCGACGCAGCAAGCGCTAAAAGATCTGATGGGCAACAGCAACGAATTGCGTCACCTCAAGGCCGCTGATTTTACCGACGATAAATTCGGCGTGCCGACCGTGAGCGATATCATCAAAGAGCTGGAAAAACCGGGCCGCGACCCGCGTCCTGAATTTAAAACCGCGCAATTCGCCGATGGCGTCGAAACCATGAACGACCTGCTGCCGGGGATGATTCTAGAAGGGGCGGTCACTAACGTCACTAACTTCGGCGCGTTTGTCGATATCGGCGTTCATCAGGATGGCCTGGTCCACATCTCTTCCCTGTCGACTAAGTTCGTCGACGATCCACACACCGTGGTAAAAGCTGGCGACATCGTGAAGGTGAAAGTGCTGGAAGTGGATCTGCAACGTAAGCGTATTGCGCTGACGATGCGTCTGGACGAACAGCCCGGCGAAACCGCCGCTCGCCGCGGCGGCGCCGCCGATCGCGCGCAGGGCAACCGCCCGGCGTCAAAAGCGGCGAAACCGCGCGGTCGTGACGCCCAGCCAGCCGGTAACAGCGCCATGATGGACGCGCTGGCAGCGGCAATGGGGAAAAAACGCTAATCGGGTAATACGCAGGCCGGGTTACTTCTTATCCGGCCTGCGATTTTGCAATACGTCCAACCCTTTCTTTTTTAATTAACAATTAAATCTTACCCATTAGAATCTGTTAATTAATTTTCTTCTGCTATCTGCACTATTAATTATCACTTTATTAACAGATGAAACCTTAATTAAACATTAAAAACGGTGGATATTTGCACATTAGGGGTATTTGCAAAAAGACAAATAAATGTTGAGCCATATCAACATCGGCGCAAATTATCGCTTATTTGTACATTCCGTCACATTTTAATCGTTGAAGATAGAAACCATTCTCATTATCATTGTGTTGTTGATTATTTACTCTTTCCTTCGTTGGCTAAACATCGGGTCTCCTGCCGCCCCCCTGAGCGCCGCATGAGGTATACATCCAGTTAGTAAGAAACAAGTAGGTCGTATGCAATTCACTCCTGACACTGCGTGGAAAATCACCGGCTTTGCGCGTGAAATCAGCCCGGCGTATCGTCAAAAACTGCTTTCGCTCGGCATGTTGCCCGGCTCTTCATTTAATGTTGTCCGCGTCGCGCCCTTAGGCGATCCGATCCATATCGAAACACGACGCGTGAGTCTGGTTTTACGTAAAAAGGATTTGGCGTTAATAGAAGTGGAAGCGGTTTCCTGTTAATACAGTGAGTCTATAAAAATGAAAAAATTAACCATTGGTTTAATTGGTAATCCTAATTCCGGCAAGACCACCTTATTTAACCAACTCACCGGCGCGCGTCAGCGCGTGGGGAACTGGGCGGGCGTCACCGTCGAGCGTAAAGAGGGCCAGTTCGTGACAACTGACCACCAGGTCACGCTGGTAGATTTACCCGGCACTTATTCTCTGACGACCATCTCGTCACAAACCTCTCTCGACGAACAGATCGCCTGCCACTACATCCTGAGCGGCGACGCCGATCTGTTGATAAACGTTGTGGACGCCTCCAATCTGGAGCGCAACCTCTATTTGACGCTGCAACTGCTGGAGCTGGGTATCCCCTGTATTGTCGCGCTCAACATGCTGGATATCGCCGAAAAACAGCAGGTTCGTATTGATGTCGACGCTCTGTCCACGCGTCTGGGTTGCCCTGTCGTACCGCTGGTATCGACTCGCGGCCGCGGTATCGAGGCGCTGAAACTGGCCATTGACCGTCACAACGCTAACGACAACGTCGAACTGGTGCATTATGCCCAGCCGCTGCTGCGCGAAGCGGATTTCCTGGCCGACGCGATGGCCCAGGAGATGCCTTTACAACAGCGCCGCTGGCTGGGTCTGCAAATGCTGGAGGGCGATATCTACAGCCGGGCTTACGCAGGCGAGGCGGCGCAAAACCTGGACACCTCCCTTGCCCGTCTGAAGGACGAAATGGACGACCCGGCGCTGCATATCGCCGACGCCCGTTACCAGTGTATCGCCGCTATTTGCGACGTGGTAAGTAATACCCTGACAGCCGAACCCAGCCGCTTCACCAGGGCGGTCGATAAAATTATCCTGAACCGCTTCCTCGGCTTACCGATTTTTTTGTTCGTGATGTACCTGATGTTCCTGCTCGCCATTAACATCGGCGGCGCGTTGCAACCCCTGTTTGATGCCGGTTCCGTCGCCATCTTTATTCATGGCATTCAATGGATTGGCTACACGCTGCACTTCCCGGATTGGTTAACCATCTTCCTGGCGCAAGGTCTTGGCGGCGGGATCAATACCGTCCTGCCGCTGGTGCCGCAAATCGGGATGATGTACCTGTTCCTCTCCTTCCTTGAAGACTCCGGTTATATGGCGCGCGCGGCCTTCGTCATGGATCGCCTGATGCAGGCGCTGGGACTACCGGGTAAATCCTTCGTGCCGCTGATTGTCGGCTTCGGCTGTAATGTACCTTCCGTGATGGGCGCCCGCACGCTTGACGCTCCGCGCGAACGCCTGATGACCATCATGATGGCGCCGTTTATGTCCTGTGGCGCGCGCCTGGCGATTTTCGCCGTCTTTGCCGCCGCCTTCTTCGGGCAAAACGGCGCGCTGGCGGTCTTCTCGCTGTACGTGCTGGGTATTGTCATGGCGGTATTAACCGGCCTGATGCTGAAGCATACCATTATGCGCGGCGAAGCTTCTCCGTTTGTGATGGAGCTGCCGGTTTACCACGTCCCGCATATCAAGAGCCTGATCATCCAGACCTGGCAACGCCTGAAAGGTTTTGTACTACGCGCCGGTAAAGTCATTATCATCGTGAGTATTTTCCTGAGCGCGTTTAACAGTTTCTCGCTGAGCGGCAAAATCGTCGATAACATTAATGACTCCGCCCTCGCCTCTGTAAGCCGGGTCATCACGCCAGTCTTTAAACCGATCGGCGTCCATGAGGATAACTGGCAAGCGACCGTGGGTCTGTTTACGGGCGCCATGGCGAAAGAAGTTGTCGTCGGTACGCTGAACACGCTCTACACCGCCGAAAATATTCAGGACGAAGCGTTTAATCCTGCCGACTTTCACCTCGGCGATGAACTGCTGGGCGCGGTTGACGATACCTGGCAAAGCCTGAAAGACACCTTTAGCCTGAGCGTACTGGCTAACCCGATCGAAGCGAGTAAAGGTGACGGCGAAATGGCGACCGGCGCGATGGGCGTGATGGATCAAAAATTCGGCAGCGCCGCGGCGGCGTACAGTTACCTGATTTTCGTCCTGCTTTACGTACCGTGTATCTCGGTAATGGGCGCTATCGCCCGCGAGTCCAGCCGCGGCTGGATGGGCTTCTCCATCCTGTGGGGGCTGAATATCGCCTATTCGCTCGCCACGCTGTTCTACCAGGTTACCAGCTTCAGTCAGCACCCGACGTACAGCCTGATCTGTATTCTGGCAGTGATCGTCTTTAACGTTGTGGTGTTAAGCCTGTTACGCCGCGCCCGCAGCCGTGTAGACATTGAACTGCTGGCAACCCGCAAAAACGTAAGTTCCTGTTGTTCGGGCACTGCGGGCAATTGTCACTAAGGGATGTAAAAAATGGCTTCATTGATACAGGTTCGCGATCTACTGGCGCTACGGGGGCGTATGGAGGCAACGCAGATCAGCCATACGCTGCACGCTCCGCAGCCCATGATCGACGCCATGCTGAATCAACTGGAGATCATGGGTAAAGCGGTACGTATCCCGGAAGAACCGGACGGCTGCCTTTCAGGCAGCTGTAAAAGTTGTCCGGAAGGTAAAGCCTGCCTGCGCGAATGGTGGACCTTGCGTTAGCCTTCGCCGGGTAGCGACGTAACGCGTCTTATCCGGCCTTTATCCCGCGTTATGTTGCCCGGTACGCGTCACGCTGCCGGGCAATTTTGCGTCATGCCTTCCACAAAGATGAAAGCGTTACCGCCGTGCGCATTTATCTCCCCACGCGCCTCGCAAGCGCACTAATCCTCTACTGCAATCAGCCCGGTCTGCGCGTAGTGTCACGCCATTGAACTTCACCGATGACGGATCGATATGGCGACCTCAACAACATCCACGCCGCATGACGCGGTATTCAAACAGTTTTTATGCCACCCCGATACTGCACGGGATTTTTTGGAAATCCATCTCCCGACGACATTACGTCAAATCTGTAATCTGAATACGTTACGGCTGGAGTCCGGTAGCTTTATTGAAGAGGATTTACGCCCCCATTATTCCGATATTCTTTGGTCGCTGGAAACAAGTGAAGGTGAAGGTTACATTTACGTGGTTATTGAACATCAGAGTACGCCGGACGCGCATATGGCATTTCGGCTGATGCGTTACGCAATGGCTGCAATGCAACGGCACCTGGAGGCCGGGCATAAGACGTTGCCGTTAGTGGTGCCAATGCTGTTTTATCACGGAAACCGCAGCCCGTATCCGTTCTCATTATGCTGGCTGGATGAATTTGCCGACCCGGTGATGGCGCGTAAGCTATACGCCACCGCCTTTCCTCTGGTCGATATTACGGTCGTGCCGGACGACGAGATTATGCGACACCGACGGGTCGCGCTGCTGGAACTCATACAAAAACACATCCGCCAGCGTGATCTGATGGGGCTTGTCGAACAGCTGGTCGCCCTGCTGGTTAAGGGATACGCTAATGACACCCAGCTTCAAAGTTTGTTTAATTACATGATGCACACTGGCGACGCCGCGCGCTTCAATACGTTTATCCGCCAGGTGGCTATGCGTATCCCACAGCATAAGGAGAAGATCATGACTATCGCAGACAGATTACGTCAGGAAGGACATCGTAACGGGTTACAGCAAGGCAAGCAGGAAGGCCAACGGCTCGCCGCATTGCGCATTGCCCGCTCCATGCTAAACGATGGTTTCGATCGCGATACCGTGCTTAGGGTTACCGGGCTGGCGCCTGCCGATCTGGCGTCTGAAAGCCATTAACCTTGCAGAATGGTCCGGGCCCGGCAACGCCCTGGTTACAGCGATGATTTTAGCGTCATCAGCGCCTGACAAAACGCCGCCGGATGCGAGATAAACGGCGCATGGGCCGCCTTCGCCATTATCTGTGATGTACTGTGCGGCCATAACGTATCGAGCAAAGGCACGATTTTACGCGGCACCAGACCGTCCAGATAACCATACAAACGCAAAAACGGCATGTTCACATTTTTAAGCGCTTCTCGTAGATCGACCGTTTTTAAGATTTCCAGTCCGCCATTGAGCACGTCTACATCCGGCATAGGCTGCGCCAGCACCACGCTTTTTAAGGTGCGGGCATCCTGACGCGCCGTCTCCGTCCCTAACGTTTGCAGCGCCAGAAAACGCTCCACCGTGCGCTGAAAATCGTCGCTAAGCTGCTGCTGGAATCCACCGAGGATTTCTGGTTTTATTCCCGGCCACCCCTCACGCGCGCTAAAGCATGGCGAAGAGGCGACTGTCACCAGCGCCTGAACGCGTTCAGGGTGGGTGAGCGCCATCTGACTCGCCACCAGGCCGCCCAGGCTCCAGCCAAGCCAGATAGCCTGGTCCGGCGCGTTTTTCGCTACCTGCGCCGTCATCTCTTCAAGCGTCATGGCGCCAAACCCCGAGCTGCGACCATAGCCCGGCAAGTCGACCAGATGCAGCGTAAAATGCGAGCCGAGTTCCTCGCGAATGCAATGCCATACCTCCGCGTTCAATCCCCATCCGTGCAGCAGCACAAGATGACAATTTCCCTCGCCGTAGGTCTGCCACCAGATGTCATTCATCAGTTACTGTTCTCTTTTGTCTAACAAGGATGCACCTATGCTAACAGTACCGGGATTATGCTGGCTATGCCGAATGCCGCTGGCGTTAAGCCACTGGGGGATTTGTTCCGTATGCGCGCGCGCCGTTCGTCAGCGCGTCAGCCTGTGTCCACAATGCGGATTACCTGCCGCGCATCCTTCGCTCCCCTGCGGTCGCTGCCTGCAAAAACCTCCGCCCTGGCAGCGTCTGGTGAGCGTCAGTGACTATACACCGCCCTTGAGTTTACTGGTGCATCAGCTTAAATTTACCCGCCGCAGCGAAATTGCCGCCGCACTGGCGCGTCTACTGTTGCAGGAAGTCCTCATGGCGCGCCGCAGCACTGGCTTGCAGCTTCCCGACAGAATCGTCAGCGTTCCGCTCTGGTCGCGCCGACACTGGCGGCGGGGATTTAACCAAAGCGATCTGTTATGCCAACCGTTAGCGCACTGGCTGGGCTGCGCGTGGGACAGCCAGACCATCACGCGGGTACGGGCGACCGCAACACAACATCATCTCAGCGCCAGGTTACGTAAACGCAATTTGAAAAACGCGTTTCGCCTTGAATTGCCGGTACAGGGTCTCCATATGGTTATTGTGGATGATGTCGTCACTACCGGAAGTACCGTCGCGGAAATCGCGCAACTGCTTTTGCGCAACGGCGCAGCGACTGTCCAGGTATGGTGCCTGTGTCGAACCTTGTAGAGCCTCGATGATGGGCGTATTATAACCAACTAAAATAGTCAACTATTAGGCCATTACTATGATCCGTATTTCCGATGCTGCACAAGCGCACTTTGCCAAACTGCTGGCAAATCAGGAAGAAGGGACGCAAATCCGCGTATTTGTCATTAATCCCGGCACTCCTAACGCAGAGTGCGGCGTTTCTTATTGTCCGCCCGACGCCGTAGAAGCCACCGATACTGCACTGAAATTTGACCTGTTGACCGCTTATGTTGATGAACTGAGCGCGCCCTATCTGGAAGACGCGGAAATTGATTTCGTGACCGACCAGCTAGGTTCTCAACTTACATTGAAAGCGCCAAACGCGAAGATGCGCAAAGTGGCCGATGACGCGCCGCTGATGGAGCGCGTGGAATATGCTCTGCAATCGCAGATTAACCCGCAGTTGGCGGGCCACGGCGGTCGCGTCTCGCTGATGGAAATTACCGATGAAGGCTATGCAATTCTGCAGTTTGGCGGCGGTTGTAACGGTTGCTCGATGGTTGACGTCACGCTGAAAGAAGGGATCGAGAAACAGTTGCTGAATGAATTCCCGGAGCTGAAAGGGGTTCGCGATCTGACCGAACACCAGCGCGGCGAGCACTCCTACTACTAAGATTTTCCCCGCATCCATGCCCGATGGCGCTTGCGCCTGTCGGGCCTTATCTGCCCCACCGTAGGCCGAATAAGGCGTCTACGCCGCCATCCTGCGCCATCAGCCACATCTCAGAACGATGGTCCTTCTTCTTTCGCCGATAACATGACCTGTGTCTCATAATTTAAATTTTGCCTGCCAGGGTCATTTTCAACACCCACATGTTACCCGTATCATTCTTATGGGCACCTAACATCCATATAACATCTGACTACGCTCATTCGTTTCAACGGTAATCAGTATTGGTGCTATTGCGACTCTGTTCCCGTCGGGAACAACAGGAATTTGTCGTCGAAACAATGACGTTACCCATAACAAAGTAAAGGCCAGGTAAATCATGCCATTAGTCATCGTTGCTATCGGTGTTATCTTGTTACTTCTTCTGATGATCCGCTTCAAAATGAACGGATTTATCGCCCTTGTCCTGGTAGCGCTCGCTGTCGGGTTGATGCAGGGAATGCCGCTGGATAAAGTCATCGGCTCCATCAAAGCCGGTGTCGGCGGTACGCTTGGCAGTCTGGCCCTGATTATGGGGTTCGGCGCCATGCTGGGCAAAATGCTTGCCGACTGCGGCGGCGCTCAACGTATCGCCACTACCCTGATCGCGAAATTTGGTAAAAAGCATATTCAGTGGGCCGTAGTGTTAACCGGCTTTACCGTCGGCTTCGCTCTGTTCTATGAAGTGGGCTTCGTTCTGATGCTGCCGCTGGTATTCACCATTGCCGCAGCAGCGAATATCCCGTTACTGTACGTCGGCGTGCCGATGGCCGCGGCGCTTTCCGTCACACACGGCTTCCTGCCGCCGCACCCGGGCCCAACCGCAATCGCCACGATTTTCCATGCCGATATGGGTAAGACGCTGCTGTTTGGTACGATTCTGGCAATCCCGACCGTGATCCTTGCCGGACCGGTTTACGCCCGTTTCCTGAAAGGTATCGATAAGCCGATCCCGGAAGGCCTGTACAGCGCGAAAACTTTTACGGAAGAAGAGATGCCGGGCTTTGGCGTCAGCGTCTGGACGTCGCTGGTTCCGGTGATTCTGATGGCGATGCGTGCGATTGCCGAGATGATTCTGCCAAAAGGCCACGCTTTCCTGCCCGTTGCCGAGTTCCTGGGCGACCCGGTAATGGCTACGTTAATTGCCGTACTGATTGCGATGTTCACCTTTGGCCTGAACCGCGGGCGTTCAATGGATCAGATTAACGATACGCTGGTCTCTTCCATCAAAATTATCGCCATGATGCTGCTGATCATCGGCGGCGGCGGCGCGTTCAAGCAGGTGCTGGTCGATAGCGGCGTGGATAAATACATCGCTTCAATGATGCATGAAACCAATGTCTCTCCGCTGTTAATGGCGTGGTCTATCGCGGCGGTGCTGCGTATCGCGCTGGGCTCCGCGACTGTCGCGGCGATTACCGCAGGCGGCATTGCGGCGCCGCTGATCGCCACTACCGGCGTTAGCCCTGAACTGATGGTTATCGCAGTCGGTTCCGGGAGCGTGATTTTCTCTCACGTCAACGACCCGGGCTTCTGGCTGTTCAAAGAGTATTTCAATTTGACTATCGGCGAGACCATTAAATCCTGGTCGATGCTGGAAACGATCATCTCCGTCTGCGGCCTGATCGGCTGTCTGCTGTTGGGTATGGTGGTTTAAGCGAGACGGCTTGTAGGCCGGATAAGGCAGCAATGTGCGCCAGGATTGCCTGATGGCGCTGCGCTTATCAGGCCTACGTGCTCTCACCATCATAAAGCCGGGGAAATCCCCGGCTTTATTACTTCTTCTTCGCGGCCGCTTTTCGGCGCTTATCCAAATCCTTAATCAGCTTGTTTACGCCCTCATCGGCAAACATCTGCTCCAGCGTGGCGGTGAGCTTCCGCCGCCAGTTTTTATACTGATCGCTGGTGCCCGGTACGTTAACCGGATCGGCCATATCCAGCCAGTCCTCCGGCTGAAGCCCCAATAGACCGCTGTTACTGTCGGCGATATAGCGCTGAAGTCCGCGATTTAGCGTTGGCGTCATCGACATTAACGATGCCTTATGCCCGGCGCGTTTTGGCAGACAGCCATATTTATGCAGCGCGTCCAATAGCCCCTGTTTCGCCCGCTCGCGATCCTCATACAGCCCGCGCAGAATCACTTCATCCGGATAAAGCCCCAGAGCTTTACCCAACGTCAGGTCACCGCATTCCCAATAGCCGCGCAGCGTGGGGAGATCGTGCGTCGAGGCGACAGCCATCGATTGTTGCGGATACGCACCTGGCGCGCGGAAGTTTTTCTCAAGGTCATTTTCAAACCACAGCACTTTATAAGAATAGACCCCGCTATCGCGCAGCTTGCCGACAATCTCAACTGGCACCGTCCCCAGATCTTCGCCTATCACCATACAGCGGTGACGTTGGCTCTCCAGCGCCAGAATAGAAAGCAAATCATCTACCGGATAATGGACGTAAGCCCCCTGATCCGCTGTTTCGCCATACGGTATCCACCACAGACGCAGCAACGACATGACATGGTCAATGCGCAACGCGCCGCAGTTTTGCATATTGGCGCGCAGCAGGTCGATAAAGGGCTCATACGCCCGGGCGACAATGATATGCGGGTCCATTGGCGGCAGCCCCCAGTTCTGACCGAGCGGGCCGAGGATATCCGGCGGCGCGCCGACAGATGCTTTCAGGCAGTACAGCTCCCGGTCGCACCAGGTTTCCGCGCCGCCTTCCGCTACGCCAACCGCCAGATCGCGGTACAGACCAATCGGTAGTTTAAAACTCTGGCAGGTATCCCAGCAGGCGGCGAATTGGCGCCAGGCCAGCCACTGAAGCCAGAGATAAAACTCCACCTCTTCGCGGTGCGCTTCACAGAATTGTTTTACAGCGGGAGACTCTACCGACTGGTACGCCTCCGGCCAGGCTGGCCAGCCCCAGCGCTGCTCATCCTCTTTCACCTGATACGCATGCAGCGCGTCGAATGCCGCCTGCCAGTAAAGGCTTTCGCCTTCGCGGGCGATAAAGTGACGAAACTCCGCCATTTGCGCATCGTCGCGAGCGGCAAAGCGCGTCCACGCCATCCGCAGCGCCGTGATTTTCAGCGCGGTAACGGTAGCGTAATCGACCCATTGCGCATCGCGCGCCTGTCGCAGCTGTTGCTGTGTGGCGGGCATTTGCCACCATGCCTGCGCCTCTTCGCTCAGGCGGAAATCTTCGACGGCGTTGACGTCGATATATATCACGTTCAGCCAGCGACGAGACGAGGGGCTGTAGGGACTGGCGCTCTCCGGATTCGCCGGATAAAGCGCGTGGATCGGGTTCAGGCCGATAAACGCGCCGCCGCGTGTCGCCACGTCGACCAGCATCGACTTCAAATCGCCGAAATCGCCAATACCCCAGTTTTTTTCTGAACGCAGAGTATAAAGCTGGACGCAGGCCCCCCACAGTTTTTTCCCCTCCAGCAGCGCCTGCGGCTCATAGCATCGCGGCGGGGCAACGATAATACGGCAGTGCGTACGCTGTTCATCCTGAGTCAACGTCAGGGTGTGGTAGCCCTCCGGCAATGTAGCCGGAAGGTTAAGTTTTTTACCGCCCGTCACGCGCCCTTTGTAATGCACGCCCTCTTCCGTAGTCAGCAGCCAGGCAAACTCACCGCGCCCCTCTACCGGCAACGCCATTTTTTTACCCGCGGTATAAACCTTCACATTCGGCACGACCGACTGTGGTCCTGTTGTCGTGCCGTGCATCGCCGCCAGCAAACGTCTCTTGGTTTCAGCGCCAATAGACTGCGGTTTGCCATGAGCATTGATGTAACTGGGACTGATCCCCGCCGCCAGCGCGGCACTATCGAGACGTTTATTTTCCATCGCGCTCCCTTAGCGTTTTGCCTGCCAGATACGGGCCTGATAATCGCGAATAGAGCGATCGGAACTGAACATACCGCAGCGCGCGGTATTGAGGATCGCGGCGCGCGTCCACGCTTCCTGGTCGCGATACAGCGCATCCACCTGCTTTTGCGCCTCGACATAAGCGGCGAAGTCCGCCATGACCAGGTACGGATCGCCCCCCTGTTTGCCGAGGCTATGCAGCATCTGGTCAAAGGCATGTTTATCGCCATCGCTGTATTGACCGCTTTCCAGCTCTTTTAGCACCGCATCCAGCACTTTGTCTTTTTTACGCCATTTCACCGGATCGTAGCCTTTGGCTTTGAGCGCCTTGACCTCTTCCACAGTATGGCCAAAGATAAAGATATTCTCTTCACCCACCTTTTCAGCGATTTCCACGTTAGCGCCGTCCAGCGTTCCCACTGTCAACGCCCCGTTCAGCGCCAGTTTCATGTTGCCAGTGCCGGACGCCTCTTTCCCGGCAGTGGAAATTTGCTCGGAAATATCCGCCGCCGGAATGAGCATTTCCGCCGCCGAGACGCAGTAATCCGGCAGGAAAACCACCTTCAGCTTGTCACCCACCGCCGGGTCGTTATTAATGACTTCCGCAACCTTATTGATAGCAAAAATGATGTTCTTCGCCAGGTAATAGCCCGGCGCCGCCTTCGCGCCAAACAGGAATACGCGCGGTACGCGATCAGCCTGCGGGTTTTCACGGATCTCTTTGTACAGCGCCAGAATATGCAACAGATTCAGATGCTGACGCTTGTACTCGTGCAAGCGTTTGATCTGAATATCAAAAATCGCATGGCTCGAAATTTCAATCCCGGTGCGGGCCTGGATAAATTTCACCAGCCGTTCTTTGTTCGCCCGTTTGATGTCGCGATACTGCTGACGGAACTTCGCATCGTCAGCGTATTTTTCGAGGTTGATCAACTGGTCGAGATCGTTAGCCCACTCTTTTTTCAGCGTTTTATCCAGCAACGCCGCAAGCTGCGGATTGCACTGTTTGATCCAGCGACGCGGCGTAATGCCGTTGGTGACATTGTGGAATTTGTTCGGCCAAAGCTGGTGATATTCCGGGAACAGATCTTTCACCACCAGATCGGAGTGCAGCGCCGCCACGCCGTTGACCGCAAAGCCGCTGACCACGCACATATTGGCCATGCGCACCTGACGGTCATGCACCACCGCCAGTTTTGCCCATACCTGCTTATCGCCAGGCCAGGTCTTATCGACCAGCGTCTTAAAGCGATCGTTAATCTGCTTGATAATCTGCATATGACGCGGCAACAGCGCTTTGATTAACCTCTCGTCCCAGCACTCCAGCGCTTCCGGCATCAGGGTATGGTTGGTGTAGGCGAAGGTTTTGCTGGTGATAGCCCAGGCGTCATCCCAGCTCAGCTGGTGCTCGTCAATCAGCACGCGCAGCAGTTCAGGGATGGCAATAGTCGGGTGAGTATCGTTCAACTGAATGACCTCGTAATCCGCCAGCTCATGCAGTTTGCGTCCGGCCAGATGATGGCGACGCAGAATATCCGCTACCGAGCAGGCGCACTGGAAGTATTGCTGCATCAGGCGCAGTTTTTTACCCGCCGTGTGGTTATCGTTGGGATAAAGCACCTTCGTCAGTTTTTCCGCATCGATACCCTGCTGTTCCGCCCGCAGGAAAGCGCCGTCGTTGAATTTGGTCAGATCAAACGGATGCGCGTGGGTCGCCTGCCACAAACGCAGCGGTTGAGCGACACCGTTACGATAGCCTAACACCGGCAGATCCCAGGACTGGCCTGTAATCACAAAACCTGGTTCCCAGCGCCCTTCTTTGGTGACTTTACCGCCGATTCCAACCTGGACGTCCAGCGCCTCGTTGTGGCGGAACCACGGATAGCTGCCGCGATGCCAGTCATCCGGCGCCTCCATCTGCTTGCCCTCAACAAATGACTGACGGAACAGCCCATACTGGTAGTTCAGACCATAGCCCGTAGCGGACTGCCCGACGGTGGCCATCGAATCGAGGAAGCAGGCGGCCAGACGTCCCAGACCACCGTTGCCGAGCGCCGGATCGACTTCCTCTTCCAGCAGATCGGTCAGATTAATATCGTGCGCTTTCAGCACATCGCTAACGTCCTGGTACCACCCCAGATTTAACAGGTTATTTCCCGTCAGGCGGCCAATCAAAAATTCCATCGAAATGTAGTTCACATGACGCTGGCCTTTCGTCGGCTGCGCTACCGGTTGCGCGCTCAGTAATTCCGCCAGCGCGCCGCTAACGGCCTGCCACCACTGACGAGGCGTCATGTCGGACGCCGACAGTAAACCGAAACGCTGCCACTGACGCGTCAGGGCGGCCTGGAATTGATCTTTATTGAAGGTTGGCTGTGACATAGGAAATCCGTCCTCGGGTAATAAAACAACGTTATCGCTAGTTTGCCAGGCTCGATGTTGACCTTCCTCCTCCCGGCAATGATTAGGGAGGGAGGAGGAGCGGGGATGAGCATAAAAGTGTGATCGCCGCCACTTACCCCTGTATAAACGCGCCGATTCCTGTCAACGACACCCAGTGTTACGCATAATCAAATGAATAAACAGAAATAACAGTAAATCGCGAAGGGGTATTTTCGAAGATTATATGAACGCCGAAATAGTTTCTTACCTGAAATATTCAGCAGCGGGAGGTTCACTAACTTAACATAATTAATTAAACGCCTGGTATCGCCATTGTGTTAAATCCGGATGATGTCCAGGACATTATTTACAATAACGGAAATATGACCTCAGCCCAGCTCTGACGCTCGTTTCAACCGCGCCGAATACTTTTTTAATACCGTTATTTAGAATTGTGACAGAGTGCAAATTCAGACACATAAAAAGTCTGCTTAGCTTGCATTAAAATGCTTTCTGGCCGACCTTATATCTATTAATTACGAAGCGCAAAAAAAATCGCAGTTCCCCCCATTTCCCACAGTGAAGTGATTGCTATGTTGATTCCGTCTAAATTAAGTCGTCCGGTTCGTCTCGACCATACCGTGGTTCGTGAGCGGCTGTTGGCTAAACTTTCCGGCGCGAACAATTTCAGGCTCGCCCTGGTAACCAGTCCTGCTGGCTATGGGAAAACCACGCTTGTCTCACAGTGGGCGGCGGGCAAAAATGAATTAGGCTGGTACTCTCTCGACGAAGGCGATAACCAGCAAGAGCGATTCGCCAGTTACTTAATTGCCGCTATCCAACAGGCCACCGGCGGACACTGCTCTACCAGCGAAGCGATGGCGCAAAAACGTCAGTACGCCAGCCTGACGTCCCTCTTCGCGCAGCTCTTTATTGAACTGGCGCAGTGGCATCGCCCGCTTTATCTGGTGATTGACGACTACCATTTGATTACCAATCCGGTGATTCACGACGCGATGCGCTTTTTCTTACGGCATCAGCCGGAAAATTTCACCCTGGTGGTGTTATCGCGTAATTTGCCGCAACTGGGCATCGCTAATCTGCGCGTGCGCGATCAGCTGTTGGAAATCGGCAGCCAGCAGTTAGCTTTTAACCATCAGGAAGCAAAGCAATTTTTTGACCGTCGCCTTTCGTCGCCCATTGAAGCCGCTGAGAGCAGTCGTATGTGCGACGATGTGGCCGGTTGGGCCACTGCGCTACAGTTGATCGCCCTCTCCGCGCGCCAGAACCATACCTCTGCGCATCACTCCGCCCGCCGTCTTGCCGGGATTAATGCCAGCCACCTTTCTGATTATCTGGTGGACGAAGTACTGGATAACGTGGATGTCAGCACCCGACATTTTTTACTTAAAAGCGCGATCTTACGCTCAATGAATGACGCGTTGATTGTGCGCGTGACCGGCGAAGAAAACGGCCAGATGCGGCTGGAGGAGATTGAGCGCCAGGGGTTATTCCTGCAACGCATGGACGACACGGGCGAATGGTTCAGCTATCACCCGTTGTTTGGTAGCTTTCTGCGCCAGCGTTGCCAGTGGGAACTGGCGGCGGAACTGCCGGAGATCCACCGTGCGGCCGCGGAAAGCTGGATGGAACAAGGTTTTCCCAGCGAAGCTATACATCATGCGCTGGCGGCGGGTGACGCGCAAATGCTGCGCGATATCCTGCTTAACCATGCGTGGGGGCTGTTTAATCACAGTGAACTGGCGCTGCTGGAAGAGTCATTAAAAGCGCTGCCGTGGGAAAGCCTGCTGGAAAATCCGCGGCTGGTGTTGTTACAGGCCTGGCTGATGCAAAGCCAACACCGCTACAGCGAAGTGAATACGCTGCTGGCGCGCGCCGAGCAAGAGATCAAAGGGGTCATGGACGGCACACTGCATGCTGAATTTAACGCGCTGCGCGCCCAGGTCGCCATCAACGACGGCAATCCGGAAGAGGCTGAGCGGCTGGCGAAACTGGCGCTGGATGAGCTTCCTCTCGCCTGGTTTTATAGCCGTATTGTCGCGACCTCCGTTCACGGCGAAGTGCTGCACTGTAAAGGCGATCTCAGCCAGTCTTTATCGCTGATGCAGCAAACCGAACAAATGGCGCGCCATCATGACGTCTGGCATTACGCGCTGTGGAGCTTAATTCAACAAAGTGAAATTCAGTTCGCCCAGGGATTCCTGCAGGCCGCATGGGAAACGCAGGAGAGAGCCTTCCAGTTGATCAAAGAGCAACATCTGGAACAACTGCCGATGCATGAGTTTCTGGTACGTATCCGCGCGCAATTGCTGTGGGCGTGGGCGCGCCTTGACGAAGCGGAGGCCTCGGCGCGCAGCGGTATCGCTGTGCTGTCCACCTTCCAGCCGCAACAACAGTTGCAGTGCCTGACGTTACTGGTGCAGTGCTCGCTGGCGCGCGGCGATCTGGATAATGCCCGTAGTCAGCTTAACCGACTGGAAAATTTATTAGGCAATGGCCGTTATCACTGCGACTGGATCTCTAACGCCGATAAGGTGCGTGTCATTTACTGGCAGTTAACCGGCGACAAAAAATCCGCCGCCAACTGGTTACGTCATACGCCCAAACCGGCGTTTGCCAATAACCATTTTCTGCAAGGGCAATGGCGGAATATCGCCCGCGCGCAGATCCTGCTGGGCGAATTCGAGCCTGCGGAAATCGTGCTGGAAGAGTTAAATGAGAATGCCCGTAGCCTGCGCTTAATGAGCGATTTAAACCGCAATCTGCTGTTACTCAATCAGCTTTACTGGCAATCCGGGCGGAAAAACGACGCCCAGCGCGTATTGCTTGATGCCTTACAGCTCGCCAACCGCACCGGATTTATCAGCCATTTTGTGATTGAAGGCGAAGCCATGGCGCAACAATTGCGTCAGCTTATCCAGCTCAATACGCTGCCGGAGATGGAGCAGCATCGCGCGCAGCGCATCCTGCGAGAGATTAACCAACATCACCGGCATAAATTCGCCCATTTTGACGAAGGCTTCGTCGAGCGCCTGCTTAACCATCCGGATGTCCCGGAGCTTATTCGCACCAGCCCGCTCACCCAGCGTGAATGGCAGGTGTTAGGGCTTATCTATTCCGGTTACAGCAACGAACAGATTGCCGGCGAACTGGCGGTGGCCGCGACCACCATTAAGACGCATATCCGCAACCTCTACCAGAAACTCGGCGTCGCGCACCGTCAGGACGCGGTACAGCACGCGCAGCAGTTGCTGAAGATGATGGGGTATGGGGTTTAACGTGTGCCTGATGGCGCTTCGCTTATCAGGCCTGTAGAGTCATTTTAAAACATATTGATATTGCTGGTTTTGTAGGCCGGGTAAGGCGTAGAGGCGTAGCCGCCATCCGGCATAAACGTAAATCCAGACGCTGAGTTGGCTTCAGGCCCGATGGCCGTCGCTCAGCCGCAGGTTAAATGGCGCCCATCCATCCGGCGGGTCCTACTCACCACTGCCATAAATAATACCCTCCCGGATATCGTGAATAATGACGCCATCAATACCACACGGTTCCGATCGCCAGATAATGCCGGAACTCACGTTGATAAGAAACGTATACTGAAAGGTTGTGACCAGGAAATTCTCGCTCAGCGAGGCCTTATGATCCCAAACATCGGGTATTGAATAAATATGGCCAACATAATCATCAAGAAACAGGCTTTTAACCTGATGTGAATCCGTATCAAATAAGTGAACGTGCTGACCGTATAATATCGCAATAGTCTTATCATTATTCATGATGCCGCTGAAGCACTGCTCAACGATCCAGCGCCCCTCTTCCAGCGCGACAAAAAGACACAGCACGATAACCGGCTCGCCGTCCTGACTCACCAGCACTCTTCGCCGCATCGTTGAAGGGCCGGAAAAGGGATTAACATCCCTCTCCGGGATGGCGTCAGTAACGCGTTGTTCAGCATCAAGGAAATCAGCGTGGTATGTCATGATCCGCTATCCTTTTTACTTACCATAACCTGCACCATCTCCTTCGCCTCCTCCAGGTTGAACGTTACCGGCAAAAACCGTTCCACCACCGCAATATTGGTAAGCAAGTGAGCGGAGGCCCGTGCCACTGTAAACGCGCCTTCGCCCGCCAGCGCCAGCGGTAAAATCAGCTGGTCGGCCAGATGCTCTCCCACCGCCGCCGGGCTTGCGAGATAGCGCCGCGCTTCATGCGCAACCTGGTTAGCTACCGCTTCCGCGCTGGTGCCTTTTACGCCGAACGCGGCGAACAGTTCGGTCAACTGTTCGCTTTGGATCATCAGCGACAGCGCGTTGCCCGGCCCGCAGCCGCCTTCCAGCGCAACGACGTTTTTCTCCGCCTGCGGGAAGTGGGCTTCCAGCGTTGCGACTTCACGTTCGCCAACGTGGTAAGGAACCGCCGCCAGCAAAGCTTCAGCGGTGGTGCGCAGCGTCTCGCCGCGCGATATCAGCGTTAGCCCGCGTAAAGACGTTGCCGGTTCGACGACCGTCGCTGCCGCGCCGCCACCTGCCGGATAAAAGCCGTGTTTTATCAGCGTGGTGCGCTGGTTGATACCCATCCTCGCCAACAGCGGCTCCCAGACGCGGCAGATAAAATCGGCGCTGGGCGCGGCCTGATTATGCGTCCCGCCGTGAACCTCCACACGGGATGAACCATCGGCAAACCACAGCGCGGGCAGAACGGTTTGTAGCACCAGCATACAACTGCCCGCGCTACCAATCGCGAAACGGTACTCGCCGCCGCGAATCGGCCCCGGCGTAAAACGCAGCTGTTGTGAACCCAGCTCGTCGCCGTTCACCTGCGCGCCGCAGATTTCCGTCGCCGCCCGCACCGCCGTTAAATGCTGGCGTAGCAGCCCCGGTTTGGCGCGCCCGGCGCGGATGCCGCTCATTTCAAACGGCTGGCCGGTTATCATTGATAAACTCAGCGCCGAGCGCAAAATCTGCCCGCCGCCCTCTCCCTGTGCGCCATCCAGCGCGATGATCCTTGCCATTTTTTATCCTTTAACGCACACCACCTGCCGCAGGGTGTACATGATTTCCACCAGGTCAGACTGCGCCGCCATTACCGCATCAATATCTTTATACGCCATTGGGATCTCGTCGATCACGTCCGCATCTTTACGGCATTCGACATGCGCGGTGGCGCGAATCTGATCGTCAACGCTAAACAGTTTCTTCGCTTTCGTTCGGCTCATCACACGTCCGGCGCCGTGGCTGCACGAACAGAACGACTCTTCGTTACCCAGCCCGCGCACGATAAAGCTTTTCGCCCCCATCGAACCGGGAATGATACCGAACTCACCGCGCCGCGCCGAAACAGCCCCTTTACGCGTCACATAGATCTCTTCGCCAAAGTGCTGCTCTTTTTGCACATAGTTATGGTGGCAGTTGATCTCGTCCATATCGAGGGCGATCGGTTTTTCCACGCAGCGCTGGAGCGCCGCCAGCGCGTTTTCCATCATCGCCTCGCGGTTCAGGCTGGCGAATTGCTGCGCCCAGTGTACCGCTTTCAGGTAATCATCAAAATATTCGCTTCCTTCATTAAAATACGCCAGATCGCGGGACGGCAGCGTTTCTAACTGCTCCTGCATTTCTTGCTGCGCCAGGCCGATAAAATAGGTGCCGATGGCGTTACCGATCCCGCGCGAACCGGAGTGCAGCATGATCCATACCCGATCGGTTTCATCCAGACAGATCTCAATAAAGTGGTTACCGGTTCCCAACGTTCCCAGGTGCTTATAGCTATTGGTATTCAAAAAGCGCGGATATTTTTGCGTTAACCACTGATATCCCGCTTCCAGCTGCGCCCATTTTTCATCAACGTTGGCGGGCGGGTTTCCCCATGCGCCCACATCGCGACGCCCGCGTCCGGTGGTACGCCCGTGAGGCACAGCGGCCTCTATGGCGCTACGCAGCTCCGCCAGATTTTCCGGCAGATCGGCCGCCGTTAAGCTGGTACGCAGCGCGTTCATTCCACAACCGATATCCACGCCCACCGCCGCCGGAATAATCGCCCCTTTCGTCGGGATCACGCTACCGATGGTCGATCCTTTCCCCAAATGCACATCCGGCATAACGGCAATATGTTTGAAAATAAACGGCATTTTCGCCGTATTGATCAGCTGCTGACGGGCATCGTCTTCTACCGGTACGCCTTTGGTCCACATTTTTACCGGTGCGTTCTGGGTGGTCATCAATTCGTAATTCATCATTTTTTTCTCGTTTTAATCATTAGGGTGGCGACAAGTGGTGAAGAATCTTAACTCCGGTAAAACCGGAGGCGCAGGGATTGAACCTGCTAGCGGCACTACCCGCATAACCTGTAGATCCTTCGGCATTCGCCAAAACAGGGTGGCATGGCAAATAAATAGCCAGGATGATAGCCATTAAGAAAGATGTAATCCTGACCAGCATTCGTACCATGCTAAATTTTCATTACAGCGCCACGGGTTTAACCTCGTTCGCTGCCTTCGTTAAAAATGGCGACAAGTTTATGTGAATACACCGCTCTACCATTGAGCTACAGAGCCGGGCTCTGACGGGTCTCGAACCCGCAACAAATGTAGATCCACAGGCATTCGCCAAAATAGGGTGGCACGACAAGTTAAGGTGAATCACCCGCTCTACCGTTGAGCTACAGGGCTAAGCCCCGGAAGGGTTCGAACCTGCGTCTGGCCATACAAGGTGTAGATCCACCAGCATTCGTGCCTTCAGCGTTGCGCGACAAATTCATAGCCGGGATGATACGCATCGGGAAAGATGTAATCCCGGCCAGCATTCGCGCCGCGCTGAATACTCTTTACAGCGTCACGGCTTCAATCTCTTCCAGCCAGTGCGCGCTGCCATAGCGACCGTTAACAAAGTTATCTATCACCGTAAACACCTCGTCGCTGAAGCCGCCGACGTTCAAAATATCGCTTCGTTCCGCCGCCTGCGTGGTGCCGTAAGGCAGCAGATCGATACACACCAGGCGCGCCTGCGGGTTGCGCTTTTTCAGTTCGATCCAGCATTCCATGGTGGCCGTTGAGCCATGGCGCGATTTATCAACCCACGATTCGTTATCCGACACCATAATCACCAGATCCACCCGCGCCCGCTCGTTCAACAACCTACGCAGCGGCGCGGAGCAGTTGGTGCCGCCGCCGCCAACCGCCGCCAGCTTTTGCGCGTTGTGCATAACCGACTGGCGCGCATCAAGCTGCACGTCGACCACATCGCATTCAAACGGCAGCACGCGGGCCTGCGGATGATTACGCAGCACGGCGGCGGCGATCAGCCCGGCAACGTCCACGCAGCGGATCTTACTGGTCGCCCCCTTGCGATAGCCGGTTATCGACGACTTCATCGACCCCGACACGTCCGGGCAGACCACCACGTTGCCGCGAAACGGCGGAATGTTCTCCAGCGCGTACTCCATCGCCTGCGCTAAAGCCTCGCGAATAACCTGCGGCACGCTGCTTTGCAGATTGCTCCATGCCGACAGCAACTGATAAGGATAAACCCAGGACTGGCGCACCTGCGCCCTGTCCGCCAGCCGCTGCGCCACGCTGGCGGCAAGCGTTGCATTCTCAAACACGCCATGACGCGCCAGCGTATTCAAATTCATCCGTAACGTTTGCCAACTCATCCGCTGTGCCAGTTGCGCCCACTGTTCGCGACTCAGCGGCGCGTTGGTCAGCAGTAAAAACGGCACATCGGGTAAGGCCGCGCCCATGTCGCCTTCACGAAACGCCAGCAGCGCGCGCGTTTTTTCCGGCAGCTGCGCCTTATCGCACGGCTTACCAATCAGCCAGGCGAAGAAGGCTTCCTGCCACGCCGCCTGCGGCCGTGGGTGCACCATTTTGACGATATCCGCCAGCGACGGCGCATTGCCCACCGATGCCTGCAATAAACGCTCTTCGCTGGCGTTCTGTAACCAACGCTGCACCAGCTTCTTTGGCCGCGTCCCCAGCGAGCGCCGCCCGGTCACGCCGCTGCGCAAAATTTGCACAAAGTTACGCAGCATCCGGCCATTGTTGATCACCCGCGCAAATACTACCGGCAGCAGCGCCGAACCACGCGCCGCCAGAATGGCGGTCAACAGCGCGGGCATATCCTTCATCATCCCGCGTTCGCGGCCATAAATCGCCAGTTGCGCTAAAAACAGATCGTCGAGATCTTTCGCCGTCGCCAGAACATCATTTAGCTGCGCCTGGCCGCTGGCATAAAAAGTCTCGTTCATGCAGCCGGTCATCACCATTTGCGCCAGTTTATGGCGCGGGGTGAAGGCAAAGGCCGCTGCGCCTTGCTGATTGCTGGCGTTGGCCAGCGGCGCGTCCCTTAACAGCGAACGGAACAAAAGTGGATTAGCCATTTGTTTTTCCCATTTCCGTTATTCTCCATGCCAGAGTTATTGCAACCAGCGTGCCAGAAAATAAATCATTTTATAGTCTATTGATTTTTAAGTTATTTATTTCCTTAGCGTTCAGGTGAAAGAAAAATGCCTGCACGGCAGCCATTAAAAAGCGATAAAATTATCTCGTCTTTTAGAAGGAAATCTAAGATGCGAAAAACGGTGGCCTTTGGTTTTGTCGGCACGGTGCTCGACTATGCAGGACGCGGCAGTCAGCGTTGGGAAAAATGGCGCCCTACTTTGTGTCTGTGTCAGCAGGAGACGCTGGTCGTTCACCGCCTGGAACTGCTGTACGATGCCCGCTCTCGCTCGCTGTTTGAAGGATTAAAGAAGGATATCGCCAGCGTCTCGCCGGAAACGGAAGTCGTCGGCGTAGAAATCGCGATCCGCAACCCGTGGGACTTCGAAGAGGTTTACGCCTGCCTGCACGATTTCGCCCGCAGCCATACCTTTCATCCCGAAGATGAAGACTATCTGATTCATATCACCACCGGCACCCACGTCGCGCAGATCTGCTGGTTCCTGCTGGCGGAGGCGCGCTATCTTCCGGCGCGATTAGCGCAGACCTCGCCGCCGCGCAAAAAAGATAAACCGCATAGCACGGGCGACGTGACGATTATTGACCTCGACCTCAGCCACTACAATGACATCGCCACCCGCTTCGCCCAGGAGCGGGAGGAGACGCTCAACTTCCTGAAGTCCGGCATTGCAACCCGCAACCCGTGTTTCAACCGGATGATTGAGCAAATTGAGCGCGTCGCGATACGCTCCCGTTCGCCAATCCTGCTCAATGGCCCGACCGGCGCGGGCAAGTCGTTTCTCGCCCGTCGCATCTATGAACTAAAACTGGCCCGCCACCAGTTCAGCGGCCCGTTTGTCGAAGTGAACTGCGCCACCCTGCGCGGCGACACGGCGATGTCGGCGCTGTTCGGCCACGTTAAGGGGGCGTTTACCGGCGCGAGAGAGGAGCGTGCAGGGCTGCTGCGCAGCGCCGACGGCGGCATGTTGTTTCTTGACGAAGTGGGAGAACTGGGCGCGGATGAACAGGCCATGTTGCTGAAAGCCATTGAAGAAAAACGCTTTTACCCTTTCGGCAGCGACCAGCAGGTCAGCAGCGATTTCCAGTTGATTGCCGGCACGGTGCGCGACCTGCGCCAGCGGGTGGCGGAGGGGACATTCCGCGAAGACCTGTACGCGCGTATTAATCTCTGGACCTTCGAACTACCGGGCCTGCGTCAGCGCCAGGAAGATATTGAGCCAAACCTTGACTACGAACTGGAACGCCACGCGGCGCTAACCGGCGACAGCGTGCGTTTTAATACCGAAGCGCGCCGCGCCTGGCTGAGCTTCGCCACCTCGCCGCAGGCCGCCTGGCGCGGTAACTTCCGCGAACTCTCCGCCAGCGTCACCCGCATGGCGACGCTGGCGGACAACGGGCGAATCACGGTCGAAACGGTAGACGATGAAATCGCGCGTTTGCGCTATAGCTGGAATGACCATCGCCCCTCCGCGCTCAACGGACTGCCGGGCATTGACGCAACGGCGCTGGATCTGTTTGACCGTATACAACTGGAAAACGTCGTTGCCGTCTGCCGCCAGGCGAAAACCCTTTCCGACGCCGGGCGGCAGCTATTCAACGTTTCCCGTCAGGGGAAAGCCACGGTGAATGACGCTGACCGGCTGCGTAAGTACCTGGCGCGTTTTGGTCTAACGTGGGAAGTTTTACAGAATTAACACAGCTCCAGTTGAATATGGTTCTCCGTCAACACCTGCATCACGCCCGGCGGCGGCAGGGTATCGGTGTAGACCGCATCGACCATACTAATGCTGCCCATGTTTACCATCGCGTTACGGCCAAATTTAGAGTGATCCACCACCAGCATCACGTGGCGCGAATTTTCGATAATCGCGCGCTTAGTGCGTACCTCATGGTAGTCAAATTCCAGCAACGAACCATCGCTATCAATACCGCTAATACCGAGAATGCCGAAATCGAGGCGGAACTGGGCGATAAAGTCCTGCGTCGCTTCGCCAATAATGCCGCCGTCGCGGCTACGGAGTTCACCGCCGGCGAGGATAATACGAAAATCCTCTTTCGCCATTAGCGTGTTCGCTACGTTCAAATTGTTGGTCACGATCCGCAAATTACTGTGCCCTAACAGAGCGTGCGCTACGGCTTCCGGCGTCGTGCCGATATCAATAAACAGCGTTGAACCATTGGGGATCTGGGCCGCGACTTTGCGAGCGATGCGCTCTTTTTCTTCCGTTTGCGTCGCCTTACGATCGTGCCACGGCGTATTCACCGAGCTGGAGGGCAACGCCGCGCCGCCGTGGTGGCGCAAAATCATATTCTGTTCCGCCAGATCGTTAAGATCCCGACGAATGGTTTGCGGGCTGACAGAAAAATGCTCCACCAGCTCTTCCGTACTGACGTACCCCTGTTTTTTCACCAGTTCAATGATCGCGTCATGCCGTTGTGTTTGTTTCATGAATAATCTCTGAAAGTAACCAACCTTGCGCCGGATAGCGGCATTCGCCCTACCCGGCCTGGAAAAATATCTCGACCACAGGCCGGATACGCCTCACGTTCGTTTTCGCGCATTCAGCGTATCAACAAAGGCCATCGCTAAACCGACGATAAGCCCGGCGATGTGCGCGCCGTTCGCCATAGACATGCCAAACCAGTCAAACCAACCAGCGACTATCCACAATAATGCAAAAATAATTAAGCCGCGCTGGAGGTAAATTCCGCTTTGCGGATCGCGCTCTCCGCGCAGCCACACGTAACCCATCAGCGCATAGACGACGCCAGACAGCCCGCCAAACCACGGGCCGCTAAATTTCTGCTGTACATAGCCGCTTAGCAGCGCGCTTATCACCGTAATGACGATTAATTTACCGCTGCCCAGGCGCTTCTCTACCGCCCCGCCGAGATACCACCACCACAGCAGGTTAAAAAGAATATGCATCAATGAGAAGTGCATAAAGATATGGGTGAAGTAGCGCCAGAATTCAAATTTTAAAACCGGATCGAACGGCCACGCCAGCCACACCATCACCGTCTGATCGCCGATGAGACTCATCGCGATATAGACCAGCACGCAGGCGAGCATCACGATCCAGGTAACAGGGCCGGCTCGTTCACGCAGCGTGGCGAGAAAGGGAAAACGGCGGTAGCGTAGCCCGCTGTTAGTCTGTCCGGACTGCCAGCTAGCCGCCAGATAACGCGGATCGCCGGGATTTTCTATAAACCGCGCCAGCTCGACCCGCACACGTTCGGCCTGCGATTCATCCGCCAACCAGATATCGCTTTGATTATGTTGCTGAATAGTAAGAATGACGCCCTGGGTGGCCATGTAATCAACAAATGCCTGCGCCACGCGAGGATTCGCAAAGGAAGTAATCATCAACATTATTGCTGTCGCTTAGTCCATACAAAAGAAGACAGTATATATACCCTTCTCGTCGGAGGCTGCATCTTTATGGGATTACGCGCCATTCGCGACATCGGCAGGGAAACGGCGATGCCAGGCCTCAAACCCGCCGTCAATGCTGTAAACCGCATCATAGCCTTGCTGGAGCAGATACTGCGCGGCGCCTTTACTACTGTTGCCGTGATAGCACATTACCATCACCGCGGTATCGAAACCATGCTCACGCATAAACGCGCCCAGCGTATCGTTAGTCAAGTGAAACGCCTGCGGCGCATGACCCATGGCATAACTTTGCGGATCGCGAATATCGACCAGCACCGCCGCGCCCTGGTGCAGTTTCTGATACGCCTCTTCTACAGTGATACATTCAAATTGTTCCATGAATCGCTCTTTCATTATTGCCGGTGAAGCCAATTAAGGCATTTTATCGCCCAGTGTACGTTGACGGAGTAGCTTAACGCCATAATGTTATACATATCACTCTAAAATGTTTTTTCGATGTTACCAATAGCGCGTTTCTTTGCTATTATGTTCGATAACGAACATTTTTGAACTTTAACGAAAGTGCAAGAGGGCAGCATGGAAACCAAAGATCTGATCGTGATAGGCGGGGGCATTAACGGTGCAGGCATCGCGGCTGATGCCGCCGGACGCGGTTTGTCCGTACTCATGCTGGAAGCGCAGGATTTGGCCTGCGCAACCTCTTCCGCCAGTTCGAAACTTATCCACGGCGGCTTACGCTACCTTGAGCACTACGAGTTCCGTCTGGTCAGCGAAGCGCTGGCAGAACGTGAAGTGCTGTTGAAAATGGCGCCGCACATCGCCTTCCCGATGCGTTTTCGTCTGCCGCACCGCCCGCATTTACGTCCGGCCTGGATGATCCGTATCGGTCTGTTTATGTACGATCACCTCGGCAAACGTACCAGTTTACCCGGTTCCACCGGTGTGCGGTTTGGCGCAGATTCGGTGCTCAAACCGGAAATCGTGCGCGGATTCGAATATTCCGACTGCTGGGTAGACGATGCGCGTCTGGTGCTGGCTAACGCACAGATGGTGGTGCGTAAAGGCGGCGAAGTCCTTACCCGTACTCGCGCAACCGCCGCTCGTCGGGAAAATGGTCTGTGGATTGTCGAAGCGGAAGATATCGACACCGGTAAAAAATATGTCTGGCAGGCGCGCGGACTGGTTAACGCCACCGGACCGTGGGTCAAACAGTTCTTCGACGAAGGGATGCATCTGCCGTCGCCGTATGGCATCCGCCTGATCAAAGGCAGCCATATCGTCGTGCCGCGCGTCCATAATCAGAAGCAGGCGTATATTCTGCAAAACGAAGATAAGCGTATCGTCTTTGTCATTCCGTGGATGGAAGAGTTTTCGATCATTGGCACGACCGATGTCGAATATAAAGGCGATCCGAAAGCGGTAAAAATTGAAGAGAGCGAAATTAATTACCTGTTGAAGGTCTATAACGCGCACTTCCAGAAACAACTGGGGCGCGATGACATCGTCTGGACGTACTCCGGCGTCCGTCCGCTGTGCGATGATGAGTCCGACTCACCGCAGGCGATCACTCGCGATTATACCCTTGATATTCATGATGAAAACGGCAAAGCGCCGCTGCTTTCCGTGTTTGGCGGTAAGCTCACGACCTACCGTAAGCTGGCCGAACATGCGATGGAAAAACTGGCGTCTTATTATCCAGGCATCGGGCCGGCATGGACCAAAACGTGCGTACTGCCCGGCGGCGACATCGACGGCAGCCGCGAAGATTACGCGGCGAAGCTGCGTCGTCGTTACCCATTCCTGACGGAATCGCTGGCGCGCCACTATTCGCGCACTTACGGCAGCAACACGGAGTGGATTCTCGGCGAAGCCACGTCGCTGCTTGATTTAGGCGAAGATTTCGGTCATGAGTTTTACGAGGCGGAACTCAAGTACCTGGTGGATCACGAATGGGTGCGCCGTACTGAAGACGCTATCTGGCGTCGCACCAAAGAAGGCATGTGGCTGACCGCCGAACAGCAGTCCCGCATCACCCAGTGGCTGGCGGCGTATGTTGAGAAACACCAACTTTCAATGGCGTCGTAATAAAATCCGGGGCGGTTTATACCGCCCTTTTCGCCACATACCGCATTCACTCGCCGGGTTTTGTACAGCCGGGCATATGATTAGTGATACGGTAGCGATCGACACTTATTTGGGTAATAAAGAAGGGTTTTGCCCGCGCTTCGCTATTCCAGAGAGTTTTCCCCGTTTTACACCAGCTTTTATGAGAAAAGTTGGCATAATGAACCACACTCTCCTCCCCCAGCACGCTTTCAAAATGCGCGCGTTTATCACCGTCGGCCACGCTAAAGTCAGCATAAAAAAGATTGCTGTCCAGGTTAAACGTCATCTCTATTTCACTGGCGGACGATGGAAAGAACACAGGCAGCCAGGTCCAGATACCGGATTGCTCGGGTATGGCGGCATAATCAGGAAAATAGCTTACCTGGCGATCATCGCAGGCGGTCAGCACAGCGATGATGATTAATGCTGCACCACACCGGAGGACCTGATTAATCAGCTCAGCAACAATATCTTTATGCCACGAAGTGGATTCACGCCGTGCAATACGAATATCAGCGCCGCTGGCCGGGTCTATGCCAACCCGTTCCACATATAATTTAACCTCTTCCATTTAGTCCCTTTATTTCGCGGCCGGATACAGCGGCACATATCCCACATCCTGCACCAACTGTTGTCCCTGCGGGCTTAGAAACCAGTCCACCAGCTTTTGTGTTTCCGCTGTGGGGTGTTCACGGGTGACCATATAAACATCAACCGTGTACGGGTAACTGCCGTTACGAATATTTTCAACCGTCGGCGCAACATCGTTTATCGCCAGTAATTTAATCTCTTTATTGCTGTGCATCTGCGTAGCGTAATAACGAAAGGTATAGCCAATGGCGTTGTGCGTATTGCGATACTCAGCCACGATATCCACCATATCCCCCATCGCGGTTGCCACTGATGTTGTTTGCGCTGGCATCAGCTTCGTTTCTTTCATTACCTTCGCCAGCATCGCCGTTTGGCTGCCAGAGTTTTCCGGTCGCTGCCAGGGCTTAATGTCGATTGCCTCTCCGCCCACCTCATTCCAGTGGGTGATTCTTCCGCTAAAAATGCCGCGAATTTGTACATCACTCAACGATGACACGGGATTGTTTTGGTTGACGATAAACACAAACGCTTCACGTGCAAAGGGGGTGTAAACCAGTTTTACGCCACTGGCCTCGGCCAATTGCTTTTGAGCAGTGGAAGGCTGGGCGACAAAAATAAGATCGGCATTACCGTTAAGGATATTTTGATAGGCTTCAATGGTTCCCTGGTTTTCAAGGTAGTCTTCAGGGCAGATATCATCCGGAAAGCGCGTAAGCGCATAAAAAGCCGAGGCGTATAACGGCAAGCCAGCCGTTGCGCCATCGAGCCGCGGCCAATTTTGAGTGAGCAAAAGTGTCGGTTCATCGCGCAGCCCGGTTAGCTTGTTGCCCCATGTGTGCGCCTGATAATCGCGGAAATAAAGATATTCACTGCTCTCGGGAGCGGGATACTTCACGGCATAAAGATGTGACTGGTATACGGCACAGCTCCCGAAAAACAGCAGGCAAATCACCAGCAGGTTACGACAAGTGTAGCCCGCACCGCCGCGTAGCACTCCCCAACGCGCACCGCCATACCCTAATGCAAAACAGAGCTGCGAGCCAACCGGGATGAGCAACACTGCCCATACCCAGCCGTTGAAAAAGGATATTACGCGGGGTACTAACCAAAGCGTTTGCACCACCTGGGCGATGGGCTTACGCCCTATCGCGCGAATATTAAGATCGGTGAGAAACATCAGGATGACCCACCCCATCAGCACCACCAGAGCGGGCATAAGCAGGCAGCAATCACGCCATTCTGGATTTACCTCTGATGCATTTCCCTTTCCCCATATCCGGCCACAAAGAAAAATTAACCCTGCGCCCAGAAGCGCTACCGGGATAATGGTCGCCTCCTCAATAGATCGCGCGACGGGGATACTATTTTCAAGAACGCTAATGTACGCCCACATTCCCCCCACGATAATCGTAATAATGTTCACCAGCAGCGGCACGCCGATAAACGCCATTATGATTGACAAAAAAAGCCAATTAGCATTTTTCATTTTTCTATCCGCTAATCCCTGCGATAACGGAAGTATAAACCCGGTAGTCCTGAGCCCACCCATGCATTTTTCTGAAATCGCGACGTTAAAACATTCACGATAGCGGCAGACAGAAGTTGAAAGTTCCGGCTGCCGTTTTTTATTTACAGGCTCACATTAACCTGCAAGATCGATCTTTTTCCGCGCCTGCCCAACAGCATCGGCGGCCCGCAATGCCGCCTGCACAGCCTCCGGCGTAATGGTAAACGGCTCGTTGTGTATCGTTTCCCCAGTTTGACAAGACGCCCTGGCAACGGCCAGCAGTTCATCATCGCTAACGCCAGCCAGACCAATATCCGCCAGCGTGGTGGGCAAGCCTATATCTTCACAAAATTGATAAACCTCCTCGATAAGCTCAGGCGCTCTATCGGTGAGCATAAGCATTGCCAGCGTGCCAAACGCAACCTTTTCCCCATGCCAGTATTTGTGCGTGGCGGGCAGTACTGTCAGACCGTTATGAATGGCGTGCGCCGCCGCCAGCCCACCGCTTTCAAAACCAAGCCCGGATAATAGCGTATTCGCTTCGATAACATGTTCGAGCGCCGGAGTAACCTGATGTTGTTCACAGGCAAGTTTCGCCAGGCGTCCATAGCGCATTAAGGTGGTGTAGCAAAAGCGCGCCAGCTCAAATGCGGTCATCGGTCCTGGCCTGGTGGTCATATTGCCGGCCCCTTTGATGCGGCAATCTTCCGCTTCAAACCAGGTTGCCAGCGCATCGCCTATCCCGGAAACCAAAAAGCGTACCGGCGCGGCAGCAATAATACTGCTGTCCACCAGCACAAGCGTCGGGTTACGTGGAATCATCAGGTAGCGTTTGAATTTCCCTTCTGGCGTATAGATAACAACCAGTGAACTGCACGGCGCATCCGTTGAGGCCAGAGTAGGAACCACGGCAATAGGCAGCCGCAGGCTGGCGCCGGTTGCTTTTGCCGTATCCAGGGTTTTCCCGCCCCCCATACCAACAATCACATCGGCGCCAATTTCCTGCGCGCGTGCGGAGATGCGAGCAATTTCCTCATCACAGCACTCGCTACTGAACACTTCGATATCAAATTCAATCACCCCGTGCAGTGCTGTTGCAACTGTATCCCGGTAGGTGTTGTGAACAACAGGATCCTGCAAAATCAGCGCCTTATGACCGAGTGCGGCCAATTCCTGCGGGAGATGCGTTGTCAACGCTCCTTTACCCTGAACATATCGTGACGGAAAGATCGCGGTAGTAACCATTGTTTCTCCTTAAAAAGCATTAAAGTTCAATATACAGAACACAAATTCCACATAAAGAATTTAATGCTGTTTACTCTGAACGCACAATGACCAGGTGAGAGCATAATCTTATCCTGTGAGGCAGCGCACAATTTTGGCGATGTATTAGACCGATGAGCAGTTTCCATTGGGTTATCCGCTCTTTCTCACCTTATCTCCGTTCATTTTTGAAGCAAATCACAAAATATAACCTTCCTTAGAGTATGGAATTGACGCTGTATGAATACGTCGGCATAGTGTCAATATACAGAACAGCAGTTCCATATACAGAACACATTTTTGATACTAAAGGGATGCAATGATGAGCATTGAAATAGAGAAACCGACCACACGAGGGCGCTGGCTGCATATTATTCCAGCCACGATCCTCGTTTATATCGTGGCCTATATGGACAGGACCAATATCGCCATTGGGATCGCAGGCGGCATGGATGAAGATTTAGGCATGACGGCTTCTTTTGCCGGTCTGGTCGCCGGGATCTTCTTTATTGGTTATATCTTCCTGCAAATTCCCGGCGGTCAGATAGCCGAGCGGCTAAGCGCCAAGAAGTTAATTGCCTGGACAATCGTCGCCTGGGGGGGCTTTGCCCTGCTGACCGGTTTTGTTCAGACACCGACGCAGTTGTTGATTATCCGCTTTGTGCTCGGCGTGGCGGAAGGTGCTGTGTATCCCGCCATTCTGGCGCTGATTGGCCACTGGTTCCCAAATGAGGAGCGCGCCAGGGCTATCGCCTATTTCCAGATGAACCTGGCCGTCGCTTCTATTATTACCGGGCCGCTTTCCGGCTGGCTTATTGAAACCTACGGCTGGCGGGAGATGTTTATCATCGAAGGCTTGCTCTCTCTGGGACTGCTCTTTGTCTGGCTACCTTTGGTTTCCGATCACCCGCATCAGGCAAAGTGGCTGGATCCGAAAGAGCGCGCCTGGATCGAACAAAAATTGCTGGCCGATCGCGCGTTGAGTATTGGCGGAGAACAAAGCAGCATTCGCGGCGTATTAAAAAGCATCAACCTGTGGAAGCTTGTCGGTATCTATTTCTTCGTACAGGTCGGCTTCTATGGCTTCGCGCTATGGATGCCAAATCTGATTAAACACCTGACCGGCAGCGGCATGACCATCGTTGGGGTACTCACCGCGGCGCCTTACGTTCTGTGCATTATCGGTCAGTATTACATCGCCAAATGGTGTGATAAAACGATGAATCGCCGCCTTTACACGGCTATTCCTCTGCTGGGTTTCGCGGTCTGCCTCGCCCTCTCCTTATTACTGAAAGATAACGTCTGGCTCGCCTACGGCATGATGGTCATTTGCGGATTCTTCCTGCAAGCCTATGCCGGTCCATTCTGGACGCTGCCGCCATTACTCTTCGCCCCCAACGTTCTGGGCGGCGTGCGCGGCACGATCAACGCCCTGGGCAACATCGGCGGCTTTATCGGTCCGTACCTCGTCGGGCTGTTAACGGTGACGTTCTCGCAAACAGCAGGAATGACCGTACTGGTTGCCGCCCTGCTTATCGCTGTTGGACTGCTTTTCAGCTTACCTTCTGTTACCGCTCGTCCTGCAGGTAGCAGCAACACACCTAACACCTCGACGCCGGGTGCGTCACTTAAACAGGAAGGAATCGCCAAATGAGCCAAAAATGTCAACATGCTCGCGACCTGTGGTCGCAGCTCGACGCCCTGCGTCTTGGAATGAATTACAGCAAAGAAGATGTCAATAAACTGCAGGTCCTGGTGGATGATTGCTATGGCGAAAGTCATCCGGGCAGTTTCCATCTTAACCAACTGGGCGATGAAGCCGTGCTGGGTGTTCATGAAAGCGGCGGGCGCGCGGTCCGTCACCATGTGACGGATATCTGCGACGGCTGGGGTCAGGGCCACGATGGGATGAACTACATCCTGGCATCTCGAGAAGCTATTGCCAACATGGTCGAAATTCATGCCTCAGTGGTGCCTTATGATGCCGGTATTCTGATCTCAAGCTGCGATAAATCTATCCCGGCGCATCTGATTGCCGCCGCACGCCTGAACCTGCCGCTGCTGCATATTCCCGGCGGTTCTATGCGTCCGGCACCGAATATGAGTACTTCTGACCTCGGCGGGATCACTGCTAAGTTGAAGAAAGGCGAAATCGGCATTCAGCAAGTGGAAGCCATGCAGCAATGCGGTTGCCCCACCGCCGGAGCCTGCCAGTTTATGGGAACGGCCAGTACCATGCAGTGCATGTCGGAGGCATTGGGGCTGGCCCTGCCAGGCAGCGCTTTGCTGCCATCGACCCTGGCGGAAATTCGCCGCGTTGCCAGAACTGCAGGCCACCAGGCGCTGTATCTGGCGGAGAAAAATATCACCACCCATAAGATCCTGACTCCTGCGGCGTTTGAAAATGCTATCAAAGTCCATGCTGCTATTGGTGGCAGCACCAATGCGATGATCCACCTTCCGGCCATCGCTCATGAACTTGGATGGGAGCTGAAGCCCGAACTGTTTGATCGGATCAATAACGAAATCCCTTATCTGACCAATATTCAGCCCAGCGGTGAATACGTTACCGAAATGATGTGGTTCGCTGGCGGCGTGCCAATGGTGCAATGGTATCTGCGCGATTATCTGGATCTTGATGTTCTTACCGTGACTGGCCGTACGCTCGGCGACAACCTGGAAATGCTCCATCAATCCGGCTTCTTTACACGCAACCACGGTTACCTCAACAATTACAAAGTCAGCCCGGAGGAGGTGATCCGTAAACCAGAAAATGCCACCAAAAAAGGGTCGATTGCGGTACTGAAAGGCAACATCGCGCCTGAAGGAGCGGTCATTAAATACGCGGCCTGTGCGCCGGATATGCACCACCATACCGGTCCTGCTCGGGTCTTTAACTCCGAAGAAGACGCTCAGCAGGCCATCATCCATAACCATATCGAACCCGGCGACGTCATTTTCATTCGCTACGAAGGCGCAAAAGGCTCTGGCGCACCGGAAATGCTGATGACCACCGATGCCATCGTGTATGACAAACGCCTCGACGGAAAAGTCGCATTGATTACCGACGGTCGTTTCTCTGGAGCGACCAGCGGGCCATGTGTCGGACACGTCTCGCCAGAAGCCGCTGATGGCGGGCCGATTGCCCTGGTGGAAGATGGTGATTTAATCGAAATGGATGTGAAAGGCCGCAAGCTCAATATTGTAGGGATCGACGGGATGCCTAAAACAGAAGAGGAAATACGCCGCTGTCTTGAAGAGCGTCGAGCAAGCTGGAAGAAACCTGATTATTCAAACCGTCGCGGCGTCTTTAAACAGTTCACCGCTAATGCAACATCATTAATGGCCGGAGCCTGGCTTAAATAATATCCCTGGCGGGCTACGGCTCGCCTGTTTTAAGGATCAATACATGACTCAGATTACGAAATTTCACGGCGTATTTCCGCCAGTTCCGACCATTGTTAATGCGCAGGGAGAGTTAGATAAAGTCGGCATGGCAACCTTGCTGGATCATCTTATTGCAAGCAAGGTCAATGGCGTATTACTGCTGGGCAGTGGAGGGGAATTTTGCCATATGACCAATGCGCTGCGTCTGGAAACCGCAGAGTTTTGCGTCCGTCATATTAACCGCCGTATTCCAGTACTATTAGGTATTAGCAGCACCAGCACGCAGGAAGTGATTGAGTATGGTCAGCATGCCGACCGACTCGAAGTCGATGCCGTGCTGGTACTCAATCCCTACTATGCCAGATTGACCGATGAGTATATTTATCATCATTTCAAAACCGTGGCTAATAACATAAAAAGCCCGGTGATTCTCTACAACTTTCCAGCATTGACGGGACAGGACCTTAGCGTTGATTTAATTACCCGGCTGGCGCAAGATCACCCCAATATTATCGGCATTAAGGATACCGTTGATAATATCAGCCATATTCGTGAAATCATCAATAATGTCAGGCCAGTGCGTCCGGACTTCGTTATTTTCTCCGGCTATGATGAATATATGATGGATACGCTTATCTTAGGCGGCAACGGCGGGATCCCAGCGACAGCGAACTTTGCGCCGCAGCTAACCTGCGGGATCTACCGTGCGTGGTGTGAAAAAGAGTATGAGACAATGTTCGGATTACAGCGCAGGCTGTCCGCGCTTTCCACTATTTACAGCCTGGATTCACCTTTCTTCGGGATAATCAAAAAGGCAATTCAGCTTAGCGGAGTCGATATTTCAACTCATGTAATGCCCCCCGTTTTGCCGGCAAATGAAGAACATATTTCGAATTTGAAGCAGGTCTTACAGCGTGCGGGACTTTAAGCGATGACGAAAGCGGGCTTCTTGCCCGCTATGTCTTTTTATTTCAGCACATCAGGCGCGTCAGGCTACGGCTGGCATCCATCATCAGCGTAGCAAGCGACTCGCGTTTATCATCGGGGATCTGGAACGTAACGCCGGATACGCTCAGGGCGGCGATCACTTTCCCCTGCGTATTGAATACCGGCACCGCAATGCAGCGCACGCCAAGGGAGTCTTCTTCGTTATCATAACCCCAGCCGCGACGGCGAATTCCTGCTAACTCCTGCTTAAGGATATTCACATCCGTGATCGTCGTATCCGTAAAACGCGTTAATATCTGATCTGGAGGCAGCAACTCCTCCAGCTCTTCCCCGCTAAGCCATGCAATCAGCACCTTTCCCAGCCCTGAGCTATGTAATGAGAGGCGCTTGCCCTCCCAGCTTCGAATCACAATAGCCTGTGGGCTTTCGACTTTCAGAAGGTAAATAGGGGCATCGCCCTCCAGAACGCCAAGATGGCAGGTCAGGCCGGTGTTATCGCGAATCTCTTCAAGAATCGGTAACGCGATTTTTTTAATATCGTACTGTTCCGCCGCTTTATTACCTAATTCATACAGGCGTAGCCCCAGATAATACTTGTCTTTTTCCTGGCGTAATAACCCATGCTCCACCATGCCGTTGAGCAAAGATGAGGTACTGCTTTTCGCAATCCCTGAATTTTGATGGATCTGGGTAAACGTTGCGCCATCGCACTCCAGAAGGTAAGCAAATACGCGCATAATTTTATCGAGAGCCGGAATAGATGTCGTAATCTTTTTCATATTATTATCAATTAATTATGGATTTTTCTGCTAATACTATACACCAGTACTCGACCCTTTTTCCATGACAGAGACCAAGTGCCGCTAACAGATTCAGCAGACGAATATCGGCATACCCCCCGAATATACCACGATAAAAAACGGGGCCGTTTGGCCCCGTTCTCAAGCGTTAAACCGCTACAACCGCACCGGATCAATATGCCAGATATTTTCGGCATACTCTTTGATGGTTCTGTCCGATGAGAAGTAGCCCATATTGGCAATGTTGAGCATCGCTTTCGTCGTCCATTCTTCCGGGCGACGATACAACTCATCCACCTTATCCTGGCAGTCCACGTAGCTGCGGTAGTCCGCCAGCACCTGATAGTGATCGCCAAAGTTAATCAGCGAATCTACCAGATCGCGGTAACGGCCTGGCTCTTCCGGATTAAAGACGCCGCTACCAATCTGCGTCAGTACCTGATGTAGCTCTTCATCTTTTTCATAATAGTCGCGAGGCTTATAACCCTGCCTGCGCAACGCTTCCACCTCTTCGGCAGTATTACCGAAGATAAAGATATTCTCCTCGCCGATATGCTCCTGCATCTCTACGTTCGCGCCATCCAGCGTACCAATGGTGAGCGCGCCGTTCAGGGCAAATTTCATATTACTGGTGCCGGAAGCTTCTGTCCCTGCCAGCGAAATCTGCTCAGACAGGTCGGCAGCGGGAATGATCACCTGCGCCAGGCTGACGCTGTAGTTCGGGATAAACACTACTTTCAGCTTGTCGCCAATCTGCGGATCGTTGTTAATCACTTTCGCCACGTCGTTGATCAGATGAATAATGTGTTTTGCCATGTAATAGGCGGAAGCCGCCTTACCGGCAAAAATATTCACCCGCGGCACCCAGTCGGCCTCCGGATTTTCTTTAATGCGGTTATAGCGGGTAATGACATGCAGTACATTCATCAACTGCCGCTTGTATTCGTGAATACGCTTAATCTGCACGTCGAATAACGCTTTAGGGTTCACCACCACATTCAGTTGTTGCGCTATCACTACCGCCAGCCGTTTTTTATTTTCCAGCTTCGCCTGACGCACCGCATGATTGACCAGCGGATAATCACAATGCTGCTTCAGCTCGCTGAGCTGGCTAAGATCGGTACGCCAGGTACGACCAATATTCTCATCCAGCACGTCAGAAAGCGGCGGGTTTGCCAGCGCCAGCCAGCGGCGCGGCGTAACGCCGTTAGTGACGTTACAAAAACGGGTCGGGAAAATCTTCGCAAAATCCGCGAACAGCGACTGCACCATCAGGTTGGAATGGAGTTCAGAAACGCCGTTGACTTTATGGCTGACCACCACCGCCAGCCAGGCCATCCGTACCCGGCGACCGTTCGACTCATCAATAATCGACGCGCGTCCAAGCAGGCTGGTATCGTTGGGATATTGCTCCTGCACCGTTTTCAGGAAATAGTCGTTAATCTCGAAGATAATCTGCAGGTGACGGGGCAGAATTTTCCCCAGCATATCGACAGGCCAGGTCTCCAGCGCCTCGCTCATCAACGTATGGTTGGTATAAGAGAAGACCTGACAGCACACCTCAAACGCGTCGTCCCAGCTAAATTTATGTTCATCAATCAGCAGGCGCATCAGCTCAGGAATTGACAGCACCGGATGCGTATCATTGAGGTGAATGGCGATTTTATCCGCCAGATTCTCATAGGTTTTATGCAGTTGATAATGACGGTGCAGGATATCCTGTACCGTCGCCGAGACCAGAAAATACTCCTGGCGCAGGCGTAGCTCTCGTCCGGAATAGGTGGAATCGTCCGGATAGAGCACCCGTGAAACGTTCTCAGAGTGGTTTTTATCTTCCACCGCCGCAAAGTAGTCGCCCTGGTTGAATTTACCGAGGTTGATTTCACTACTGGCCTGCGCATTCCACAGCCGCAGTGTGTTAGTGGCGTCGGTGTCGTAACCGGGGATGATCTGATCATACGCGACGGCCAGAATCTCTTCCGTCTCAATCCAGCGCGCTTTTTTACCTTCCTGCTGAATGCGCCCGCCAAAAAGCACCTTATAGCGCGTATTATGGCGCTTGAACTCCCACGGGTTGCCATATTCCAGCCAGTAATCCGGAGACTCTTTTTGCCGCCCGTCGACAATATTCTGCTTAAACATGCCGTAATCGTAGCGAATGCCGTACCCGCGGCCCGGTAATCCTAGCGTCGCCAGCGAGTCCAGGAAGCAAGCCGCCAGCCGTCCTAAGCCGCCGTTGCCAAGCCCTGGGTCATTCTCTTCATCGATCAGCTCTTCGAGATCTAAGCCCATGGCCTCCAGCGCGCCTTTAACGTCGTCATAAATGCCCAACGAGAGCAGCGCGTTAGAGAGAGTACGACCAATCAAAAACTCCATCGACAGGTAATAAACCTGCCGGGTTTCCTGCGATAATTGGGCTCGATTAGAACGCAGCCAGCGCTCCACCAGACGATCGCGCACCGCGAACAACGTGGCGTTCAGCCATTCGTGTTTATTGGCAATGACCGGGTCTTTACCAATCGTAAACATCAGCTTATAGGCAATAGAATGCTTAAGCGCCTCAACGCTGAGAGTGGGCGATGCATAAGTAAACGGAGCATTCATATAAATGATTCCTGGATGACTATTTCAAGCGATAGTACAGCTCGCGGTATGATTTCGCGGCAACTTGCCAGCTAAAATCCATCGCCATCGCCTGCCGTTGTACAAACCGCCAAAGCGAAGGCCGTGACCACAACACAAAAGCACGCCGAATCGCGCGTAGCAACGACCAGGCATTACTGTCTTCAAAGACAAAACCGCTGGCGATACCGTCCGCCAGATTTTCCAGCGAACTGTCGGAGACCGTATCGGCCAACCCCCCGGTACGCCGCACCAGAGGCAGCGTGCCATACTTTAAGCCATATAACTGCGTTAAGCCGCACGGTTCGAAACGACTGGGCACCAGAATAACGTCCGCGCCGCCCATAATGCGATGCGAGAAAGCTTCGTGATAGCCGATCTGTACGCCAACCTGCCCTGGGTGTTCCGCCGCCGCCGCGAGGAACCCTTCCTGAAGCACCGGATCGCCCGCGCCGAGTAGCGCCAACTGCCCGCCCTGCTCCAGCAGCCCCGGTAACGCCTCCAGCACCAGATCCAGACCTTTCTGGTTGGTCAGACGGCTTACCACGGCGAACAGCGGCACTTTGTCGTTAACCTTCAACCCCATCGCAATTTGTAGCTGACGTTTGTTTTCCGCCTTCTCTTCCAGGGTATCGCGCGTGTAGCGCGACGCCAGCAGCAGATCGGATTCCGGGTTCCAGATCTTCTCATCCACGCCGTTCAGTATGCCGGACAAGCGCCCTTCCAGATGACGCTGACGCAGCAGGCCTTCCATACCATAAGCAAACTGCGGTTCAGTAATTTCACGCGCATAGGTCGGGCTCACCGCCGTTATATGGTCGGCATAGTACAAACCGGCCTTCAAAAAGGAGAGTTGTCCGTTGAACTCCAGCCCATGCATATTAAAGAATGACCACGGCAGTTCGATGTCATCCATATGCTTTGCATAAAACATGCCTTGATAGGCCAGGTTGTGTACGGTAAAGACCGATTTCGCCGGCCGCCCGCGCGCCGCCAGATAGGCGGGCGCCAGCCCGGCGTGCCAGTCATGGGCGTGCACCACGTCGGGGCGCCAGAATGGATCAAGTCCGCAGGCCATTTCACAGCCGACCCACCCTAACAGGGCAAAGCGCAGCACGTTATCGGTATAGGCATATAAATTCGTATCGTGATAGGGACTGCCTGGACGCTCGTACAGATGCGGCGCGTCGATCAGATAAATGCCCACGCCGTTATAATGCCCGAACAGCAGCGATATCTTACCTGCGAAAGTATCGCGGCGGCTCACCACATGCGCGTCGGGTATCCCCCGACGGATATCGGGAAACCCTGGAAGCAGAACGCGAACATCAACACCATCCGCAATTTGTGCCGCAGGCAACGCGCCTATCACATCCGCCAGCCCCCCAGTCTTCAGCAGGGGGAACATCTCTGAACATACATGTAAAACCTGCATTATCGCTCCTGTTTGACCTGCAGTTTGCGCAGCATTTCACGCGTGACCAGTACAATACCTTCTTCTGAACGGTAGAAACGACGAGCGTCCTCTTCCGCATTTTCACCAATCACCATGCCTTCCGGGATAATACAGGCACGGTCAATAACACAGCGACGTAAACGGCAGGAGCGCCCTACCCAAACCTCAGGTAACAACACTGCCGAATCAATATTACAAAAAGAATTTATTCTCACCCGTGGGAAGAGCACAGATTGCACCACCACCGAACCGGAGATAATGCAGCCGCCGGAGACCAGCGAGTTCAGCGTCATACCGTGGCTACCGGAGCGGTCCTGCACGAATTTCGCAGGCGGTAGCGATTCCATATGCGTACGGATAGGCCAGTTCTGGTCATACATATCCAGCTCCGGCGTCACCGAGGCTAAATCCAGGTTCGCCTTCCAGTAAGCTTCCAGCGTACCTACATCGCGCCAGTACGGTTCGGCTTGTGGATCGGACTGCACGCAGGAGAGCGGGAAAGGATGCGCGTAAGCCATACCTTCGCGGGTGATTTTGGGGATAATGTCTTTACCGAAATCGTGGCTGGAAGCGTCATCTTTATCGTCTGCCGCCAGCAATTCATACAGGTAATCGGCGTCAAAAACGTAAATGCCCATACTGGCCAGCGATTTGCTGGCGTCACCAGGCATTGCGGGGGGATTCGCCGGTTTTTCGACAAAATCAATAATCTTGTCGCTTTCATCGACCGCCATCACGCCGAACGCCGTCGCTTCTTTGATCGGCACCGGCATACAGGCCACCGTGCAACGCGCGCCCTTTTCAACGTGATCGATCAACATACGCGAGTAGTCCTGCTTGTAGATATGATCGCCTGCCAGGATGACGACATATTCCGCTTTATAGCGACGAATAATATCCAGGTTCTGGGTCACCGCGTCTGCCGTGCCGCGATACCAGTTTTCGCCCTTCATACGCTGTTGGGCTGGCAGCAGATCGACAAATTCGTTCATCTCTTCGCTAAACAGTGACCAGCCGCGCTGAATATGCTGCACCAGCGTATGGGACTGATACTGAGTGATCACGCCGATACGGCGAATCCCGGAGTTCAGACAATTAGATAAGGCGAAATCGATGATGCGGAACTTCCCACCAAAGTGGACGGCTGGTTTGGCGCGTTTGTTCGTTAAATCTTTTAGACGCGTGCCGCGGCCGCCGGCCAGGATTAGGGCAACAGATTTCAATGGCAGCTGGCGCGCCAACATTACACGATCGTTCTTCTCTAAACTCACCATGATTAACTCCTTTTTTATCCTCTCTGGAACACACACAGTCCATGCGCAGGTCCCTGCCAGACCGCCGTTATCACCGGATTATCCTCTCCAGCGAATGGGGGAACGGCGCGCCATTCCCCTTCGGGTAAAACTATATCTGTCACCTCAAGCGTGGCATTTATCGCAATCAGAAAACGGTCCGACAACAGAATTTGCATCAGCTTAGGCCCGTTTTGCCACTCATCCGCACTCAAGGGTTGCGCGTTTTTATTCAGCCAACGCACGTTGCCATCGCCTTCTTCCCACCAGCTATTGCCGGTTAAAGCCGGTATCTGCTGACGCAAACGAATCAGCGCGGCGGTAAACGTGGTTAACCCACGATTTGCCTGCTGCCAGTCCAGCCAGGTTAAGGCATTATCCTGACAGTAGGCGTTATTGTTGCCATGCTGGCTATGGCCGTGTTCATCGCCTGCCAGCAGCATCGGCGTTCCCTGAGAGAGCAGTAGCGTCGCCAGCAGGGCATGAATGCTGTCGCGCCGCCGCTCCATTAAATCAAGCGGACCGCCTAATCCTTCTTTACCATGATTGTCGCTGTAATTGCTGTTGGTGCCGTCGCGATTTTCCTCACCGTTCGCCTCATTGTGTTTCTGATTGAAACAGACGCAGTCCCGGAGCGTAAAACCGTCATGCGCCGTGAGCAGATTGACAGAGGCGCCGGGCGCGCGGCCATTGCGTTTAAACACATCGCTGGAAGCGGCGAAACGACAGGCAAACTCCCCGGTCGTCAGGTTACGCGGCAACCAGAATCGGCGGGCCGCATCGCGAAAATGATCGTTCCACTCGGCAAACGGTGGCGGAAAATTCCCGACCTGATAGCCGCCCTCGCCAATATCCCACGGTTCAGCAATCAGCTTGACCGTTGATAACACAGGACACGCTTTAATCGCGGCAAACAGCGGCGCATCCTGGCGAAACGTCGGCGTGCGCCCCATGACGGACGCCAAATCAAAACGAAAACCATCGACATGACAGGTTTCCACCCAATAGCGCAAACACTCGCACGCGTATTCCACCACGCCGGGATGGCTTAAATTGAGCGTGTTGCCGCACCCCGTCCAGTTGTGATAATCGCCATCGTCCCTTATCCAATAATAGCTACGGTTATCAATTCCGCGCAGGGAGAAGGTTGGACCGTCCAGATCCAGCTCGGCGCTATGGTTTAATACGATGTCCAGAATGACCTCAATCCCCGCACGATGCAGCGCTTTCACCGCATCGCGAAACTCGTCCAGCGCCGTCTCGGGCGAACTGGCCCAGGCGGGATGCAGCGCGAACATCGCCATCGGGTTATAACCCCAATAATTGGTCAGCCCCATACGTTGCAGGCGCGGCTCGCTGGCAAACTGCGCCACCGGCAACAGTTCCAGCGCCGTAATGCCAAGCTGTTTGAAGTACGCCACCATGACCGGATGACCGAGCGCTTTATAGGTACCGCGTATCTCCTGGGGGAGCTCCGGATGCAGGTAGGTAAGCCCTTTGACATGCGCTTCATAGATGACCGTTTTTCCCCACGGCGTGCGCGGCGCGGCGTCATCTTCCCAGTCATAATGGTCGCTGATTACCACGCTTTTCGGCGCCACCGCCGCGTTATCGCGGTAGTCCGGTTCATCGTGTCCGCCGTGCAACAGCGGATGATCTTTTAGTTCGCCCTCGACCCGGCGCGCATAAGGGTCAAGCAGTAACTTCGCCGGATTAAACCGATGCCCCTGCGCTGGCTGCCACGGGCCATGTACGCGATAGCCATAGCGCAAACCTGGCCTGGCGCCTGCCAGATAACCATGCCAGACATCGCCGCGACGTCCTGGCAGGTCATAGCGACGCTCATTCCCTCGGGAATCAAAAACGCACAGCTCTACGCGCTCCGCATGGGCGGAAAAGAGCGTGAAATTCACGCCATGACCGTCATACGTTGCGCCATGCGGCGTTGCTTCGCCGATCGCAAGCTGCGTCATTCCCCCTCCCGCATCAGCCAGATCGTCGCCAACGGCGGTAACGTCAGGTTAAGAGAGTGCTGACGGCCATGGCTTTCGATCTCATCGCTGTGCACCACGCCGCCATTGCCGGTGTTGCTACCGTGATAATGCATCGAATCAGTATTGAGAATTTCACGCCAGCGTCCCGGCTGATTGATGCCAAAACGGTAGTCGTGGCGAGGAACGGGCGTAAAGTTGCTGGCGACGATGATCTCGTTACCGGCTTTATCACGGCGTACAAAAATCAGTACCGAGCGTTCATTGTCATCGACCACCAGCCACTCAAAGCCGTAAGCATCGAAATCCAGCTCATGCAACGCTTTATGGTGGCGATAGGTGTGGTTGAGATCGCGTACCAGACGCTGAACCCCGTGGTGCCAGTTATCGCCCCCCTCCAGCAGGTGCCAGTCGAGGCTGGCGTCATGGTTCCACTCGCGTCCCTGGGCAAACTCATTCCCCATAAACAGCAGTTTCTTGCCGGGGAAGGCCCACATCCAGCCATAGTAAGCGCGCAGGTTGGCAAATTTTTGCCACGCATCGCCCGGCATACGATCGAGAATGGATTTCTTGCCGTGAACCACCTCATCGTGCGACAGCGGCAGAACAAAGTTTTCGGTATGGTTGTACAACATACCAAAGGTCAGCTTGTCGTGATGATACTGGCGGTACACCGGATCCAGCTTCATGTAGTCCAGCGTGTCGTGCATCCAGCCCAGGTTCCACTTGTACCAGAACCCCAGGCCGCCCGTTTCCGGTGGACGCGTCACGCCAGAGAAGTCTGTCGACTCTTCCGCCATGCTGACCGCGCCGGGCACCTGCTCGCCAATAATGCGGTTGGTATTGCGCAGAAACTCAATGGCTTCCAGGTTTTCACGACCGCCGAACTCGTTCGGTATCCACTCGCCCTCTTTGCGGCTGTAGTCGCGGTAGATCATAGAGGCCACCGCATCGACACGCAGCGCATCAATCCCAAAACGCTCCATCCAGTACAGGGCGTTACCCACCAGATAATTACTGACTTCACGACGACCATAGTTGTAGATCAGCGTATTCCAGTCCTGGTGATAGCCCTCGCGCGGGTCGCTGTGCTCATAGAGGTGGGTGCCGTCAAACTCCGCGAGGCTAAATTCATCGGACGGGAAATGGCCCGGCACCCAGTCGAGAATGACGTTAAGGCCCGCCGCATGGGCCGCATTGATGAAATAGCGGAAGTCGTCCCGCGTACCAAAGCGGCGGGTCGGCGCGTAGAGTCCGGTCGGCTGGTAGCCCCAACTGCCGTCAAACGGATGTTCGTTGACCGGCAAGAGTTCAAGGTGAGTAAAGCCCATCCATTTGGCGTAAGGCACAAGCTGATCCGCCAGCTCACGATAGCTCAGCCAGAAATTGTTATCCGTATGGCGGCGCCATGAACCTAAATGCACCTCATAAATCGAGATCGGCGCATCAAACTGATTGGCTTTTTGTCGTTCTTCGCTTGGCGTCACTTTCTCCGGCAGTCCGCAAATCATCGACGCCGTTTCCGGACGCATCTGCGCCTCAAAAGCATAGGGATCGGCTTTAATGCGCAGATTACCGTTCGCATCAAGCAGCTCGAATTTATACAGTTGTCCATTATGCGCGCCGGGGATAAACAGCTCCCAAATACCGCTCTCTTTGCGCAGACGCATCGGGTGGCGACGCCCATCCCAATAGTTGAATTGCCCGACAACCGAAACGCGACGAGCATTAGGCGCCCAGACGGAGAAACGGGTGCCGGTGACGCCATCCATCGTATCGGCGTGCGCGCCCAGCGTTTCATAAGGACGCAGGTGGGTGCCTTCCGACAATAGCCAGGCATCCATTTCCTGTATTAATGGACCAAAACGGTAAGGATCGTCGATGAGGTTCTGCTGTCCGTGCCAGGTCACGGCGAGCTGATAGCGAAAGAAATTTTTACGTCGGGGTAAAACGCCGCAGAAAAAACCGCGAGCGTCGAGACATTCCAGTTTGCCGACTTTACGTCCGGTTTTGGGTTCAATCACCCATACGTCGGTGGCGTCAGGTAATAGGGCGCGGACTTCTAGTCCGGCTTGGGTCTGGTGCATTCCGAGTACGGAAAAAGGGTCCGCAAAATGTCCTGCAATTAGCGCATTAATCACGTCTCTATCGATACGACTGGACATGGTTTGTCATCCTGTTTTGTGGCGTCACTCCATCTCACTGAATTCAACATCAGGTAGTGACACTTCTTTGACCTGAACGGCGCAGCACACTGTGCATCCTATCTGCGTCGTCCTACCTTCAGGTTAGGCTTAATACCCGTGGGATTAAGCTACCCTTAAAGAATAGCCAATGCTCTGCTTAACTCCTGATAAAAATGAAACATCTGCGTTTACTCCTGTATTACGCAAAAAAAGGGTGACGATGCACCCCTGGTTTAACACAAATTTCCCCGCCGGATGGCGGCGCTGACGCGCCTTATCCGGCCTACAGAACCACACGCAGGCCCGATAAGCGCTGCAATAGCTACTACGCCAACTGGCGCAGCATTCGACGCAGCGGCTCGGCGGCGCCCCATAACAACTGGTCGCCTACGGTAAACGCCGACAAGAACTCTGGCCCCATGTTCAGCTTACGCAGACGACCAACCGGCGTAGTCAACGTGCCGGTCACCGCCGCCGGGGTTAATTCGCGCATAGTGATATCACGATCGTTCGGCACCACTTTCGCCCACGGATTATGTGCCGCCAGCAGTTCTTCCACCGTCGGAATGGATACCTCTTTTTTCAGCTTGATGGTGAACGCCTGGCTGTGACAGCGCAGCGCGCCGACGCGCACACACAAACCATCAACCGGAATCACAGCGGCAGTATTGAGAATCTTGTTGGTTTCCGCCTGGCCTTTCCACTCTTCGCGGCTCTGGCCGTTATCGAGCTGTTTGTCGATCCAGGGGATCAGGCTTCCCGCCAGCGGTACGCCAAAGTTATCAACCGGCAGCTCGCCGCTGCGGGTCAATGCCGTAACTTTGCGTTCAATATCAAGAATTGCGGAAGACGGCGTCGCCAGTTCATCGGCGACATGGCCATACAACTGACCCATCTGGGTTAACAGCTCGCGCATATGGCGCGCGCCGCCGCCGGAGGCGGCCTGATAGGTCGCGACGGATACCCAGTCAACGAGATTATGGGCAAAGAGACCGCCCAGCGACATCAACATCAGGCTAACGGTACAGTTACCGCCCACAAAGGTCTTCACGCCATTGTTCAGGCCGTCGGTAATCACGTCCTGGTTGACCGGGTCGAGAATAATAATGGCATCATCTTTCATGCGCAGCGTAGAAGCCGCATCAATCCAGTAACCCTGCCATCCGCTTTCGCGCAGCTTTGGATAAATTTCGTTGGTATAATCGCCGCCCTGGCAGGTCACGATGATATCGAGCGCTTTTAGCGCATCCAGATCAAAAGCGTCCTGTAGCGTGCCGGTGGAGGTGTCGCCGAAGGTGGGCGCCGCCTGTCCAAACTGGGAGGTAGAAAAGAAAACAGGGCGAATAGCGTCGAAATCGCGCTCCTCTACCATGCGTTGCATGAGAACAGAGCCGACCATTCCGCGCCAGCCGATAAAACCAACATTTTTCATAGCGTTTTTTTCCTGCAAAGAGATGTGCTGTGTATGCGCGCCAGTATCCTGTGGCGCATCCTTCACCATACAAAAAGCAGCCAAAGTCGCAAGTGAAATTAATCAATGATAGCGAAGCCATCAGTAATGCGACTTATCCTGCCTTACCGCGCAAGCAGAAAGTCCAGTGGCGATTATCAGGGAATTTGCGTTAGGAAGGGAATCATTTCCGTCGCTGTTTTATTGATCCTAATTATGGATCAGCGTAGAAATTTGCCTGCTTTTATGCGCGTACTGAAACATGGCGAGGCAAAATGTCGTTGGGCGATTGCCATGCACACCTCAATAAAAAACCGGGTAGCGATTACGCCTTACCCGGCTTACGGTGTCGATATGTGCCCGTTTCCAGGCCCGGTAAGCACAGCGCCACCGAGCAACAAGACTCAGCTCAGCAGTTGGAAAGCAATCATCCCGACAATCGCGCCGACCGTGCCGAGGATAGTTTCCATCATCGTCCAGGTCTTCAGCGTCTGCGCTTCGGTCGCGCCGGTAAATTTACCGAACAGCCAGAAGCCGGCGTCGTTAACATGAGAAACCACAATTGAACCGCCGGCGATACAGATAGAGAGCGCCGCCATCTGCGCGCCGGAGAAATTCAGTTGCTCAATGACCGGCATCACCAGACCAACCGCGGTTAAACACGCCACAGTCGCGGAACCCTGAATGATGCGCACCGCCGCCGCCAGCACAAAGCAGGTAATGGCAATCGGCAGTCCCATACCGGTTAACGCTTCGCCCAGCGCCGGGCCGACGCCGGAGTCAACCAGTACCTGTTTGAACACCCCGCCTGCGCCAATCACCAGCAGGATAATGCCCGCCGGTTGCAGCGCGTGGCCGCAGATTTCCATCACTTTGTCTTTCGGCATCCCCTGGCGCATCGCCAGGCCGTAAATCGCTACCAGACAAGCGACCAGAATCGCAGTGAAGGGGTGACCGATAAACTCAAACCATTCGTAAGCGGTGGAACCTTCCGGCACAAAACGCGCGGCGATCGTTTTCAGCCCTACCAGCACCAACGGCAGCAGGATCAGCGACAGGCTGAAGCCGAAAGAAGGCATTTTACCTTCACCCAGATGCGGCTCGGTAATGTCGTCAGGAATACGCAGCTCAACGTAGCGGCTGATAAAATTCCCCCACAGCGGCCCGGCGATAATCATGCCAGGAATGGCGGCGCACAGCCCAATCAGGATCATCCAGCCGAAATCAGCATGCATCTGGGAAGCCAGCAGCATCGGCGCAGGCCCAGGCAACAAAAACGCCGCGGCTGCCGCCACGCCCGCAAACAGCGGAATGACCAGCTTCACCAGGTTTGTGCCGGTATGACGCGCCATAGAGAATGCCACGCTTATCAACAGCACAATCGCCACTTCAAAGAACAGCGGAAGCGCACAAATCAGCCCGGCCAGGCCAATCGCATAGTGCGCGCGGTTATGGCCAAAGGATTTAAGCATTTTCACGGCTATCTGATCGACCGCGCCGGTTTCATGCAGAATCTTGCCGAACATCGCCCCCAGCGCGACCACAATCGCCAGGAAGCCCAGCGTGCCGCCCATCCCTTTTTCCATGGTCGCGGCGATTTTATCAAGCGGCATCCCTGAAAAAAGCCCCGCGCCCATTGAGACGACCATTAACGCGACGAAGGCGTGCATACGCGCCTTCATCACGAGAAACAGCAGCAGTAAGACGGAACCGACGGCGGTTAAAACCAGTGTTAATGTACTCACAGCGTACTGCCTTTATTGATGACCTCAATGGTGCTCGCCACGACGTCTTCCAGCGGCTGGTCGATATCCACCACCAGAACATCGCGTTCGTCGGCACCCGGCTCTTGCAGCGTTTCAAACTGCGTCACCAGCATCTGGGTTTTGAAGAAATGACCTTTGCGCGCTTTCAGACGGCTTTCAATGACGTCGAAATCACCTTTCAGGTAGATAAAGGAGAGGTTCGGGTTTCCCTCGCGCAGCAGGTCACGATAATGTTTTTTCAGTGCGGAACAGACGATCAGCGAGATTTTATTGGTTCGCTGCATCGCGAAAGCGGCGTCGTTCAGCGCCTGTAACCACGGTTTGCGGTCATCATCATTCAACGGCTCGCCGGAAGCCATTTTTTCAATATTGCAGCGCGGATGCAGAAAATCGCCGTCCAGAAACGCGGCATGAAGCTGATGCGCCACGGCGCTTGCGACAGCGGATTTACCGCTGCCTGATACGCCCATCAGAACGTAAACGTGGTGATCATGATTAGTCGTGCTCAAAGCGGGCCCCCACTCTACAAGTTGCAAAATTTGTTACGGGTAACTGTTATCGGTAACATTGTCCAACCGCACCATTCACGACGCAATGACCATTCGTGCCAAAAGTGAATAAGTGTGAGCTACTTCAAAGTTGTCAGACTAAATAGATCCGCCCGGTGACAAGGTGAAACCTAAATCTAACATTTTCGGCGTGACCGTTTCGCCGCGAATGCGGGCCAACAGACGTTCCGCGCCAATGCTGCCCATTCGCTCGCGCGGCGTCAGGACGCTTGCCAGACGCGGTTCCATCACCTGGCCGATGTCATGACCGTGGAACCCGGCGATCGCCATGTCGTCCGGGATTTTTAGCCCCAGGCGCTGGCATTCGAAGGCCGCCCCCACCGCCAGGTCATCGTTGGTGCAAAAAATACCGTCAAGCTGTGGGTATTCACGTCGCGCCTGGCGCATGAGTTCGATACCGGAAGAGTAGGATGAAGATTGCTCCATCATCACACTGTAAGGAACCAGGCCTGCGTCCCGCATCGCCTGTTCATAGCCCTTCTGCTTGATGATAGTACGTTCGTCGAGGCGCGCCCCCAGATAGGCGATATGACGATGACCACGCGCGATAATCGCGGCGGTCATCTGACGGGCGGCCTCGAAGTTATCAAAACCAACGGCAATATCGAGACACGGCGACTGGCTGTCCATCAGTTCCACCACCGGAATCCCGGCGACTTCGATCATTTTTAAGGTGCGCGGCGTATGGGTACGCTCAGTGAGGATAAGACCGTCGATATTCCAGGAGAGCATCGACTCCAGGCGCTCCTGCTCCATTTCGGGCTTATAGCCGTAGTGCGCCAGCATGGTTTGATAACCATGCGCGTCGGTGACGGCCTCAATGCCGCGTAACACTTCCGCAAAAACCTGGTTGGTGAGAGACGGTAACAGCACGCCGATAGCGCGACTGGTGGCGTTAGAAAGGATATCAGGAGCGCGATTGGGAATATAACCCAGCTCATCAAGTGCAGCGGCAATTTTGCCCCGCAGCGCCACGGAGACCTGCTCCGGGTTACGCAAAAAGCGGCTGACCGTCATTTTGGTCACGCCCACGCGGTCGGCTACATCCTGAAGTACGGGTCTTTTCTTTTTCATCGTCCTGAAAGGTATAAAAGGGATAGATTTGCCCAGTTTACCACGGACGTGCGGAATTAATGACAAACGATGAAAAGCCGGATGGCAACGCTTTCGCGTCTTATCCGGCCTACAAAAGGTTACAGCACGTTAAACTGGCGGCAAGTCAAACAGCAACACTTCACTGTCGCTATCGGCATGAATCGAGATTGCCTGCTCATCCCAAATCGCCAGGCCGTCGCTGGTCGTCGCTTTGGTACCGTTAATGGTCACGTTACCTTTTACCACCTGTATCCAGACGCGGCGCTCAGCGGCAATCTGATGCACCGACTGCTCCTCTTTGAGCAGCGCCCAGCGGTACAGCTCCATATCCTGGTGGACCTTCAGCGAACCATCGCGAGCATCTGGCGAAAGCACCAGTTGCTTGCCCTGCGCGGCGTCGAAGCGACGCTGTTCGTAGCGCGGCGTGATGCCGGTTTCTTGCGGAATGATCCAGATCTGGTACAGCCGCAGACGATCCGTTTTGCTCGGGTTGTACTCGGAGTGGCGAACGCCGGTCCCGGCGCTCATAATCTGGAATTCACCGGCCGGAACCTGTTCTTTATTGCCCATACTGTCCTGGTGTTCTACGGCACCTTCCAGCACATAGGTCAAAATTTCCATGTCTTTATGCGGATGCGTGCCGAAACCTTGGCCTGCGTCGATCACATCGTCGTTAATCACACGCAGCGCCGAGAACCCCATAAAGTTCGGATCGTAATAATCGGCAAAAGAAAAGGTATGCCAGGAGTCAAGCCAGCCATGATTCGCATGACCGCGGTCGTTTGCTTTGCGTAAGTAGATCATTGTGTTCACCCCCAGATGTTTTCGATGGAATAAGTGTGGACTCATTCCGTCCGGGATCATAGAGGGTGAAAATTGACTCCTCTGTTCAAATAATATGAATAAGCGCAGAGGAGTCTGTAAGGGCTATTTAGCGAGGGTTATCGTCGCAGGCGTTGCCTGTTCGAAAGCACGTTCGAGGATTTCCAGGTTGGTAAGAACTTCAGATTCCTTGACGTAATTAGGCGTACCGACGGTCAACGTCTGGTACAGCGCATCATAGACGCGGCCATAGTCACCCGTTTCCGGTTTCACCTCTTCTTTCACCGTAACGCCGTCGTCATTGACATACTCCAGCACACCGACGGATTCGTCAGCGGCAAAACCCGGCTCGCCAGGCATAATGTTCGCTTTCAGGCTGGTTTCTTGTTGATCGATACCGTATTTCACAAACGAACCTTTGGTACCGTGAACAATAAACTTCGGATAGTCGATTTTCACCAGATGGCTGGTTTTAACGATAGCCTTCAAATCGCCATAAAACAGTTGCGCTTCAAAGGTGTCATCCGGATTCGCTTTATTACGCAGGCTACGAATGTCATACGCGACATGATCCGGGCGGCCAAATAGCGAAATAATTTGATCCATGGTGTGGACGCCAAGTCCGTAGAAAGCGCCGTCCTGCGGCAGGCCCGGTTTGGTTTCTGCTACCGGGCGGTAATAATCGAAATGGCTTTCAATTTCGACAATCTTGCCCAGTTTGCCGCTCTCTATCGCTTTTTTAGCCGTGAGAAAACAGGAATCAAAACGACGATTCTGATATGGCGTGACGGTCAGTCCTTTGCTTCGCGCCAGGTCGAACAACACTTTTGCCTCCGCCAGCGTCGGCGTGAAAGGTTTCTCAACCAGCACATTTTTACCCGCTTCCAGCGCGCGTTTGGCGTATTCGAAATGGCTGTCAGCATGCGTACAGACGATCACCAGCTTTACCTGCGGATCGCCCAACACCTCATCCAGATCGCTGGTGAAGTGAATATGTGAATACTGTGGCGCCTGCTCTTCCGGTTTAGCGTGACGACGGAAAATATGTGCGACATGCCAGGTATCTTTACGATTCAGAACATAGGGGAGATGGTAACGGGTGGTACTTTTGCCGAATCCAATAAATGCGCAGTGTAAGGTCATGAGACGATCCTTTTGAAGATGATTGTTTACACCATAGCGCAAAGCGTGAGGAGACTGAATGTTGGATTCTTTGCCGGATGCGGCGTTGCCTTTTTGGGCCTACAAAAGCAGATGCCTCAAGATCGGGCGTAAGTGGCGCAGGCAGATTGTTCACGGCAAGCGCGCAGGGCCCGGAGCGTACTAAATGTACGTGAGGAGCACGAGCACTTCCCGGGGACAAAATGACAAGTAAGCCAGGCTGAAACAAAACCCAAAAAAAAAGCCAGCAAAAGCTGGCCAAAATAATACTGGAAGCAATGTGAGCAATGTCGTGCTTTCAGGTTCTCCGTAGGGGTTCCCCTGAACGCAATGCAATAATAATCATTCTCATTCGCACTTGTCTACTTCTTTTTGCAAAAAAATGCGGTTGACGGAATTTTCTTTCTCAGCGAGTGTAAATACACAATTAACCCTGCAGGAGATAAGGAATGAGTGAAATAGTGATACGCCACGCTGAACCGAAAGATTACGATGCCATTCGTCAGATCCACGCCCAGCCGGAGGTGTACCACAACACGCTACAGGTTCCTCATCCTTCCCTCGAAATGTGGCAGGCGCGGCTAACCGAGCAAGCCGGGGTTAAACAACTGGTTGCCTGCATTGACGATATTGTCGTTGGCCATCTTTCTATTCAGGTCACCCAACGCCCTCGCCGCAGCCACGTGGCCGATTTTGGTATCTGCGTGGATGCCCGGTGGCACAATCGCGGTATTGCCAGCGCGCTGATCCGCACGATGATCGACATGTGCGACAACTGGCTGCGCGTCGAGCGTATTGAGTTAACGGTATTTGTTGATAATGAGCCCGCGGTGGCGGTGTATAAGAAGTACGGCTTTGAAATCGAAGGCACCGGTAAGAAATACGGCCTGCGCAACGGTGAGTACGTTGATGCGTACTTTATGGCGCGCGTGAAATAGCGCTTCCCCGCCCCACCCTGTGGGGCGAAACGTCACAAACCTTCACAACATTCCAGTTATTGCAACCTACTTCCCCTATATCAAAACAATAACCATCTGAATTTCATGGTTATTGCCACTTTAAGCTTTATCACCGTTTTTTTCGTAATTTTAGCAATATTAATATTACATTTTTGTTTTTTTTTGGTTTCTGCCATCACTTTATGGTGACAATCACAACAATATACTCCTCCCGGGACTAATTTAACCACGGTGAGGTAAAAAATGAAATTTGAACGCCATCATAGAATATTGAAGGAACTCAGTATTTCGGGAGTTGTAAAAGTTTCAAATCTGGCGAAAAGTCTCAAGGTAACAAAGGAAACTATTCGTTCAGATCTCAATGAACTTGCCGGACAGGGATATCTTACTCGCTGTCATGGTGGTGCATTTATTACCCTTGATTCTCTTGATAACGTCGCAAAAAATGAAATTGCTTATGTGCTGGAAAAATATGAATCAGCGCAAAAAATAAAAAAAGGTCTCTCTGCCATGAAAAATAATGTATGTGTTATTGGCTCGTTCAATGTTGATATCATCAGTTATCTACCGAGATTACCCTCAACGGGAGAATCATTGCTGGCCGATAAATTTATTTTTTCACCCGGCGGTAAGGGATGTAATCAGGCATTAGCAGCAAGCTATGCCGATTCTGATGTGCATTTTATTACTAAAGTCGGCTCAGATCATTTTAGTGATTACGCCATTAATTTTATAAACTCATCAAAAATCCATAAAAGTGTTATCTACCAGACCAAAGAAACACAAACAGGTACAGCAACCATCATGGTGAATGGAGATACCGGAGATAACGTCATCGCTATCTACCCTGGCGCCAACATGACAATTTCCCCTGATGAAATCACCATTCAGAAAGAAGCCATTGTTCATTCAGATATTGTTCTTGTCCAACTGGAGACGAATTACGAAGCGCTGCAGCAAACAATTCGTCTCGCACAAAAAAATGACATACCGGTCATCATCAATCCAGCGCCATACAATGACATGGTTAACACCATCATTGATAACATTGATTATATTACGCCAAATGAAACGGAAGCAGGCCTGCTGGCCAATATGGTGGTTAATGATATCGAATCAGCCAAATGCGCGGCCAAAATTATTCATCAGAAAGGCGTCAAAAATACCATTATTACATTAGGTAGCAAAGGTTCGCTTGCTTATGATGGCACACAATTCATCTATTCCCCGGCATTTCCGGCAGTTGTAAAAAATACGGCGGGAGCGGGTGACGCTTTCAATGGCGCCCTCGCATCTGGTCTTGCAAAAGGAAAGTCACTGGCATCCGCATTGTGCTACGCCAGCGCATTTGCCTCACTTGCGGTTGAAACGCCTAATGCCTCTGATATGCCGGAAAACGACTCCGTTCTTCATCGTATTCAGGGTTCACATTACAAACAAACTATCTCTACTCACTAAATCAAGGAGCAGACTATGAACAATACGCAGAAAAAACTAAAGGTGCTCTTTATTGGAGAATCCTGGCATATTCATATGATTCATTCAAAAGGTTATGACAGTTTCACCTCCAGTAAATATGAAGAAGGCGCTACATGGTTACTGGAATGCCTGAGGAAAGGCGGCGTTGATATTGATTACATGCCTGCCCACACGGTACAAATTGCCTTTCCAGAGAGTATTGACGAATTAAACCGTTACGATGTGATTGTTATTAGCGACATTGGTAGTAATACCTTCCTGTTGCAAAACGAGACATTTTATCAGCTAAAAATAAAACCAAACGCTCTGGAGTCCATTAAAGAGTACGTCAAAAATGGCGGTGGACTACTCATGATTGGCGGTTATCTGTCATTTATGGGTATTGAGGCAAAAGCCAATTATAAGAACACCGTTCTTGCTGAGGTTCTGCCAGTTATTATGCTTGATGGCGATGACCGGGTAGAAAAGCCCGAGGGTATCTGTGCTGAGGCTGTCTCACCTGAACATCCTGTTGTTAACGGGTTCTCAGATTATCCGGTATTTCTTGGATATAACCAGGCCGTCGCCAGAGACGATGCCGATGTCGTATTAACAATAAATAATGACCCATTGTTAGTGTTCGGTGAATACCAACAGGGTAAAACCGCCTGCTTTATGAGTGACTGCTCCCCACACTGGGGAACCCAGCAGTTTATGTCATGGCCATTTTATACCGACCTGTGGGTCAACACGCTTCAATTCATCGCCAGAAAATAAAAAACAATGGAGTAACGAAAGTTACTCCTTTTATAAAATATAAGGATTGATGTATGAACAAGAATAAGTACTCAACCCCCTTACTGATGCTTGCCACCATCTTAGCCGGTATGCTTTCCCCGATGCAGTCTGCCGTTAATGGGCAGTTAGGACATTGGTTACAAGACGGTAATGCTTGCGCAGTAATCTCGTTTGCCAGCGGTCTGGTCGTCATGTTTTTTATTATTATTGCGCGCAAAGAAACACGCCAGCAATTCGCCTCAATCCCTACTCTGATTAAAAAGAGAAAAATTCCGCTATGGAATTGGTTTGCAGGATTATGCGGGGCGATGGTCGTATTTTCTGAAGGCGCATCCGCCAGCGCGCTGGGCGTTGCCACCTTTCAAACGGCATTAATTTCCGCTCTGCTTCTTTCCGGCCTGCTGTGCGACCGTTTTGGCGTCGGTGTGGAGGAGAAGAAATATTTTACGCCATGGCGCATTACTGGCGCATTGTTCGCCGTTATCGCCACCATTTTTGTCGTGTCGCCACAGTGGCACTCAACCTCGTTTATCCTGCTCGCTATCCTCCCCTTTTTGGCCGGGTTACTCGCTGGCTGGCAGCCTGCGGGGAATGCGAAAGTCGCCGAGGCAACGGGCTCCATGCTGGTGTCCATTACATGGAACTTCATCGTCGGCTTTTGTGTCCTGGGCGCAGCGCTGGCGATACGTATCGCATTAGGCCATGTCACCATTCAGTTACCCGATACATGGTGGATGTATCTCGGTGGTCCGCTGGGTCTGCTGTCCATCGGGCTAATGGCGATTCTGGTGAGAGGCTTAGGGCTATTGATGCTGGGCGTAGCGTCAACAGCAGGCCAACTGCTTGGCTCAGTGCTAATTGATGAATTGATCCCTTCATTAGGCAATACGGTCTACCTGGTCACCATCATCGGTACGCTGTTCGCGTTAGTCGGTGCGATTGTGACCACCATCCCTGAATACAGAGCATCCAAAATGGCGCAAAGAATGGAGGTGTCAGAATGAAAGGTTTCCTGCAAACCGTAACAGGCCCGGTGGCGCATACGGATATGGGGCTGACGCTACCGCATGAACATCTGTTTAACGATCTGTCTTCGGTCGTAGACGAGCCACATTATGCTTTTTCACAGCAACTGGTGGGAAAGAAAGTCAGTGCTGACCTGCAGTGGGGGCTGAAACACGACCCATACTGCTGCGCCGATAACATGGACCGCAAAGAGATTGATGATGTTATCTTCGAAATCAATAACTTTATGTCTTTGGGCGGCAGGACGATTGTCGACGCCACCGGATCAGAATCCATTGGACGGGATGCCTCAGCGCTGCGAGAAGTTGCCTTAAAAACGGGTTTGAATATCGTTGCGTCATCCGGACCTTATCTGGAGAAATTTGAAAGCGCCCGGATCCATAAACCTGTTGAGCTGTTAGCCTCACTCATTGATAAAGAACTGAATCAGGGTATTGGCGAGACGGATATTCGCGCTGGCATGATCGGTGAAATCGGCGTATCCCCCGCGTTTACCCAAGCGGAGCGTAACAGCCTGCGGGCAGCGTCTCTGGCACAATGTAACAACCCCCACACGGCGATGAATATCCATATGCCAGGGTGGCTGCGGCTGGGGGATGAGGTGCTGGATATCGTGCTGGAAGAAATGAACGTCTCTCCGGCAAAAGTCTCGCTGGCGCATTCGGACCCTTCAGGAAAAGATGTCGTCTATCAACGTAAAATGCTCGACCGCGGCGTATGGCTTGAATTTGACATGATTGGTCTGGACATCACCTTTCCAAAAGAAGGTGTCGCGCCGGGCGTTCAGGAGACCGCAGATGCAGTAGCGAATCTGATTGCACTGGGTTACGCCGACCAAATCGTTTTAAGCCATGATGTTTTTCTCAAACAGATGTGGGCGAAAAATGGCGGAAATGGCTGGGGGTTTGTCCCGAATGTCTTCCTCGCCTATCTGGCTGCTCGCGGAGTAGACAACGATACTCTGCGCAAGCTTTGTATTGATAATCCAGCCCGATTACTCACGGCATAATCTGCAAATAGCCCGGTGTCTGACACCGGGCCTGGAATTAAAAATCAGTATCCCGCCGTTAAATCATCCACCGAACGCGGGTCGGAAGCGCCATACAGTTCACCATCCGGTCCAACCATAATACTTTGGGTGCTGCCCATCGCTTCTTTCAGCGCCACTTTCTGCCCTTTCTGTTCCAGCAACTTCAGCGTATCGGGACTGAAGCCCTTTTCTACCCGCAGTTCGTCCGGCAACCATTGATGATGGAAACGCGGCGCGTTGGTCGCTTCGGCGACGTTCATGCCAAAATCAATGCTGTTCACTACCATTTGCAGCACGGTAGTGATGATTCGACTCCCGCCAGGACTGCCGGTCACCAGCCAGGTTTTGCCATCTTTTACCACAATAGTGGGCGACATCGACGACAGCGGACGCTTCTTCGGACCGACCGCGTTAGCATCGCCGCCCACCAGGCCATAAACATTAGGTACACCGGGTTTAGCAGAAAAATCATCCATTTGATTATTCAGCAGAATACCGGTATTTCCCGCCACAATTCCTGTGCCGAAGGTGGTGTTCAGGGTATAGGTCACCGCCACAGCATTGCCGTCTTTATCCACCACCGAGAAGTGGGTGGTCTGGTTGCTTTCATACGGGGCGAGCTTGCCCGGTTTGATCTGACTGGAAGGCTTTGCCTTATTAATATCAATTTGATCGGCCAGCGTTTTCGCATAGGCTTTGTGGGTCAGCGCCTGCCACGGCACTTTCACAAAGTCCGGATCGCCCAGATACTCTGAGCGGTCAGCGTAGGCGTATTTTTCCGCTTCCGCCATGATTTGCATGGCATCGGCGCTGCCAAAGCCGTACTTCTTCATGTCGAAGTTTTCAAGAATATTAAGGATCTGTACGATGTGAATACCGCCCGAGGATGGCGGCGGCATGGAGAAGACCTGATACCCGCGATAGTCACCGCTGATTGGCGTACGCTCAACGGCTTTATAGCTGGCTAAATCCTCTTTGGTCATCAGACCGCCGTTCTTCTGCATTTCCCCGGCAATCTGGTCGGCAATCGCCCCTTTATAAAACGCATCCGGGCCGTTTTCGGCAATCATTTCCAGGCTTTTCGCCAGATTCTTCTGGACCAGCTTATCGCCTTTTTTCAGCGGCTCGCCATCTTTCCAGAAAATGGCTTTGCTGTTCTCATGATTAGGGATCACTTCGCTGCCGTAAGTTTTTAAGTCGTCGGCCAGCGCATCGTTAACCACAAAACCCTCTTCCGCCAGCTTCATCGCCGGACGCACCACTTTATTCAGCGGCATCGTGCCGTATTTCTCCAGCGCCAGCGAGAACCCCGCCACGGTACCTGGCGTACCGGATGCCAGATGCGACGTCAGCGACTTTTTCGCATCGGCGTTACCCTGATCGTCGAGGAACATATCACGGGTCGCGCCAGCAGGCGCCATTTCACGAAAATCGATCGCCGTGGTAGCACCATCTTTAGTGCGCAGCAGCATAAATCCTCCGCCGCCCAGATTCCCGGCTTGCGGATGCGTGACAGCCAGCGCATAGCCCACGGCGACGGCGGCATCCACGGCATTACCGCCCTGCTTTAAGATATCCACGCCAACCTGCGTCGCCATTGCATCCACGGACGCCACCATCCCTTGCGTCGCCCGCACAGGATGAAAGACATCTTCTTCAACACCATAGGAGACTGGCGGCGCGACGGGAGGATTGGCCACCGCGCTAAACGTCCCCCCGGCCAGCAGAGCGGCGATCGCCACCCAGCGCATAAACGTTGGTTTCATCGTTGTTTTTCTCCAGATCAATGGGTGTATGTCCCGTTTAATCCTGGTCCACAACGCTTAAAAAATCATCATCATGGCGAAATAGAGGTACACTTAAAAAGAGGCCTCATCGGGAGGAGACGACAATGAAACGCTTACTACTTATTACGGCTTTGTTACCCTTTGCTGTATTGGCCCAGCCAATTAACACTATGAATAATCCTAATCAGCCAGGTTATAAGATTCCCAGCCAGCAGCGTATGCAGACGCAGATGCAAACGCAGCAGATTCAGCAGCAGGGTATGTTGAAACAACAGATGCAAACGCAGGCGCGCAGCCAGCAGCAAAATCTACAGTCGCAGTTGAATGCCAATACGCAGCGGGTTCAGCAGGGACAGCCGGGCAACGGTATGCTCGGTCAGCAAACGCTGCCCAATACGCAGGGCGGAATGCTCAGCGGCAGCGGAAATCCGGACCGGATGCTAAACCATTCCCAGCCAATGTTGCAGCAGGACAGCGGGACGCCGCAGCCTGACATCCCGCTGAAAACCATCAGCCCTTAAAACTGACGGCCCTTAAAACTGAAAGTGAGGGCCGATGTCATCAATGCGATCGGTGCAGATACAATCCACGCCCCAGCGCAGCAGCTCTGCCGCCCGCTGGGGCTGATTGACGGTATACACCAGAATCCGCAGACCCGCGGCCTTAATCTCTTGCACTCGCGTCTCATCGAGTAATTTATGGTTGAGATGGAGGGAAACACAGCCCAGACGGGTCGTCAGTTCACGCCAGTCTTCACGCCATTTATCCAGCAGTAACCCGCGCGGCAGTTCAGGTGCTGCCGCCTGCGCCGCTTCCAGCGCCTCTATCTCAAAGGAAGAAAGCAGCGGCGGCGTCATCCCGGCCCACAGTTCGCGGGCGGCCAACGCCACGACGCGTCCTGTTAGCCTTTCGCTCCCCGTTGTCGGTTTGATCTCAATATTCGCCATCATGCCGTGTTTACGGCAGCGCTCCGCCACCTGCGAGAGCAGCGGCAGCGGCTCGCCTTTAAATTCGCCGCTAAACCAACCGCCAGCGTCCACACGCAATAAATCCTGCCAGTTCAACTCGCCCGCCACGCCCCAACCATTGCTGGTGCGCTCCAGGTTATCGTCATGCAGCAGGAAAATTTCGCCGTCTTTCGACAGCTTGGCATCAAACTCAATCATGGTGTGCCCGTATCGCGCGCCCACGTCAATCGCCGCCAGAGTGTTTTCCGGCGCCAGTTTACCGCCGCCGCGATGGGCGACAATGTGGGGATAAGGCCAGTTACTCATACACGTTGTCCTGTTTCGCCATCAAAAAGATGCCGCTGATGTTCCGGCAGATGCAGCCATAGCGTACTGCCCGCCGCCGGGCGCTGCTGATGCGCCAACCGCACCACCAGTTTCTGATCGCCCCAGCGCCCATGCGCCAGATTATCCGCGCCCAGAATCTCCAGCGTGTCTACCGTTAACGGCACGCCGCCTTCCGCCTGCGAGCTTAACGCAATATGCTCCGGGCGGATACCCAGCGTCATGTTACGTCCGGCATGACCCCGATAGTCCGCACCTATCGGCAACGCCAGACCGCCAGGCAATTCGAAACGGTCGCCGGAAGCGCTGATAACACCATCCAACAGATTCATCGCCGGGCTGCCAATAAAGCTCGCCACGAAGCGACTGGCCGGTTTTTCATACACCTCTACCGGCGTGCCAATCTGTTCTGCGACGCCTTTATTCATCACCATCACCCGCTGGGCCAGCGTCATCGCCTCTACCTGATCGTGAGTAACATAGAGCGAGGTGGTACGAAGGCGACGATGCAGATGTTGTAACTCCAGACGCATCTGCACGCGCAGCTTGGCGTCGAGGTTAGAGAGCGGTTCGTCGAATAAGAAGACTGCCGGCTCGCGGACGATCGCGCGCCCCATTGCCACGCGCTGCCGTTGACCGCCGGAAAGCTCGCGTGGACGGCGTTTAAGCAGGCCGTCCAGCTCCAGAATGCGCGCCGCCTCCCGCACGCGTTCTTCAATATGCGCTTTGCTCATACCGCGAATTTTCAGCCCCCACGCCATGTTCTCCTCTACGCTCATATGGGGATAGAGAGCATAGTTCTGAAATACCATCGCGATGCCGCGATCTTTGGGCTCCATCTCGGTGACACGTTTGCGATCAATCCAGATATCGCCGCTGGTCACGCGTTCCAGACCGGCCACCATCCGCAGCAGCGTTGATTTGCCGCAGCCGGACGGCCCGACCATCACGATAAACTCGCCATCCGCCACGTCCAGCGTCAGCGGTTGAATGACCTGGGTTTTGCCGTCCCAGCTTTTGGTTACTGCCTGTAGTTTTAAACCAGCCATTTTTATTTCTCACTGTCCACTAAACCACGCACAAACGCCCGTTGCATGGCTAACACAATTACGACCGGAGGGATAAGGGTGAGCAGCATTGCCGCCATCACCTGGTTCCATTGCGTGGTACCTTCGCCAGTGGCGATCATCCCTTTGATACCCGCTACGGCAGTGCCAAGATTCACGTCGGTGATAATCAACAGCGGCCACAGATACTGGTTCCAGCCGTAGATAAAGGTGATGACGAATAACGCCGCCAGGTTGGTTTTTGACAGCGGCAACACGATGTCGCGGAAAAAGCGCATCGGCGACGCGCCGTCAATACGGGCCGCCTCCACCAGTTCATCCGGAAGCGTCATAAAGAACTGACGAAACAGGAAAGTGGCGGTAGCGGACGCCATCAGCGGTAGCGTCAGACCGGCATAGCTGTCGAGCATTTTCAGGTTGGCGATCACTTCCACCGTCGGGAAGATACGCACTTCAACCGGCAACATCAGGGTGATAAAAATCATCCAGAAGAACAGGTTACGCAGGGGAAAACGAAACCAGACGATGGCGAATGCGGAAAGCATAGATACCGTGATTTTGCCTACCGTAATGCTGAACGCCATAATGAAACTGTTAAGCATCATCAGCCAGAATGGCGCGCTATTAACACCGACGCCGTTGACCCAAATAGTTTTGATATTCTCCAGTAACTGCGTGCCGGGAAGCAGCGTCATCGGCGTCTCAAACACCGCGCGGTCGTCCAGCGTCGCCGCGACAAACGCGACATACAGCGGAAACAAAATGACCGCGATCCCCAGAATCAGCATGGTATGGCTGAATATTGTCAGCCCGCGACGATTCTCTATCATTGGTAACGCACCTTACTTTCCACATAGCGGAACTGCACCACCGTCAGAATGATGACGAGGAACATCAACACTACCGACTGCGCGGCGGACGCCGAGAGATCCAGGCCGGTAAACCCTTCGCGATAAATCTTATAAATCAGCGTCGTAGTGGCTTGTACCGGCCCGCCGGCGGTCGCGGCGTCGATCACCGGGAAGGTGTCGAAAAAGGCGTACACCAGGTTGACCACCAGCAGGAAGAAACTGACCGGCGCAATAAGCGGCAAAGAAAGCCGGAAGAAACGACGAATCGGCCCGGCGCCGTCAATGGCCGCCGCTTCCACCAGCGAGCGGGGAATGGATTGCAGCGCGGCAAAGAAGAATAAAAAGTTGTAACTAATCTGCTTCCAGACTGACGCAAATACCACCAGGAACATCGCCTGACCGCTGTTTTGCGCGTGGTTCCAGTCATAGCCGAATTCGCCGAGGAAATGGGTGATTAATCCCCGCCCTGGGTTAAACAGGAAAATCCACAATACGGCGGCGACGGCGGGCGCGACGGCATAAGGCAGCAGCATCAGCGTCTGATAAAAACGGCTGCCGCGCACCACGTAATCCACCAGGGCGGCGAAAAACAGCGAGACCAGCAGGCCGCTAAACGTGACCAGCGCGCTGAATTTAATCGTCGTCCAGAAGGCGTCGAGATAATAACTGTCGTGAAAAAGCGCGACAAAATTCTCCAGCCCGACAAATTGGCTGGAAAAACCAAACGGATCGACGCTTTGCAGCGAATACCACAGCGCTTCGCCCGCAGGCCAGATAAAGAAAATAACGGTGATAACCAACTGCGGGGCAACCAGTAAATACGGCAGCCAGCGCGAGCGGAACACCGGACGGGATGATGACATGAAGGTTCTTTTCCTGGAAGGTGCCGGATGGCGGTGCATGCACCTTATCCGGCCTACAAACGCTGTAGGCCTGATAAGCGCAGCGCCACCAGGCACTTATACACTTAAGATTTGCTCGCTTTCTCAAAACGACGCAGTAACTGATTCCCGCGATCCACCGCGGTATCCAACGCCTGTTGTGGGGTTTTCTTCCCGGTCCAGACGCTTTCCAGCTCTTCGTCCACGATGGTACGAATCTGCGGCATATTGCCCAGACGCAAGCCTTTGGTGAAGGGTAACGGCGGCTTATTCAACATCTGGCGAGTGGCGATATCCGCACCGGGGTTTTTATCGTAATAACCCTGCTCGCGGGTCAGCTCGTAGGCGGCGGTGGTAATCGGCAGGTAGCCGGTTTTTTGATGCCATTCAGCAGCGTTTTCCGGTTTTGCCAGGAAGTCGAGGAATTTGGCGACGCCGGTATAGGTTTCTTTATCTTTACCCTGCATGACCCATAGGCTGGCTCCGCCGATAATGGCGTTTTGCGGCGCGCCCTTGATATCAGCGTCGTACGGCATCATACCCACGCCATAGTTAAATTTGGCATACTGGCGGATATTGGCGAGCGAGCCGGAGGACGCGGTTGTCATCGCGCAGTCACCGTTATAAAACTTCTCGGTAGACTCGTCCTTACGCCCAACATAGCTAAAATCGCCTTTCTTATTCATCTCTTCCAGCAGCGCGATATGTTTCACCTGCTCTGGCTTATTAAACTCCAGCACCGCATCTGTACCGTCAAAGCCATTGTTTTTACTGGCGAAGGGGAGACCGTTCCAGGCGCTGAAGTTTTCCAGTTGGATCCAGCCTTGCCAGCCGCTGGCGTAACCGCATTTCATGCCTGCCGCTCTCAATTTCGCGGTATAGTCAGCCAGCTCCTGCCAGGTTTTCGGCGGCTGCTCCGGATCTAAACCGGCTTTCTTAAAGGCGTCTTTGTTGTAGTACAGTACCGGCGTGGAGCTGTTAAAGGGCTGGGAGAGCAGATGCCCGCTTTTAGCATCGGTGTAGTAGCCTGCAACGGTCGGTACAAACTGGGACTCGTCAAAGTTAATACCGGCGTCTTTAAACACTTCATAAACCGGCTTAATGGCTTTCGAGGCCATCATGGTCGCCGTCCCAACCTCATAAACCTGCAATATTGCCGGCGCGTTGCCGGTACGGAATGCCGCGATCCCGGCGCTCAGGTTCTGTTCATAGTTCCCCTTATAGACCGGAACGATTTTGTAATCCGGATTGGCCTGGTTGAAACGTTGCGCCAGTGAATCAACCTCTTTGCCTAACTCCCCTTCCATTGAATGCCAGAATGGAATAGTGGTGACGGCCAACGCCTGACCCGTAAATGCCAGACTCAGCGCCAGTCCTAAAGCTGTATGTCGTAACGATATCATCGGTTATCTCTCTTTTTGTGCCGGGATGCGCGATATCACGCGTTTTATGTTCGCGGGGGTAACATGACATGCTCGAATGACAGAAAAATAACTTTTTTATTACAAAAAAAAGATAGTAAGGCGACAGAGAGATGGCAAGGCAGTGAAAGCGCCGGAAAAGAAAAGTGGGAGCTACGGCACGAATAGGTACGACGTTATTCCCGGGGGGCGGCGCACATGCCGTAACCCAACCAGACGGAGCGTCGCCAGGATTAACGTCTCAGGCACGTAAGCGAACGGCAATTTGCTCCAGCGTAAGCCGCCCTGCCGCCGCATCGACTGTCATATCGACAAAATCCGGATTCGCAGCGAGTGAGATCCCGTTACGCTTTAAAAACAGCAGCGTAATAAATAAGGCGGTGCGTTTGTTACCATCATTGAAGATATACCCACGGGATATAGTGAGCAAATGCATTGCCGCCAGCAGCCACACGTCGGTCACCCCTTCATATTCGATTTGATTGAGTACCCGATACATTAGCGCTTCCGCGCGGCCAGGATCAGGCATGCCTGTTACACCAGGCGTAACGCGGAGAAGCCTGTCGTGAAACTGAATTATCTCTTCCGCTGAGATAAGTTGTAGGGTCATTTATCCGCCAGCTTCCTGAGCTCATTGCCATGAACCGCCATAATGGCAGCAAACTCATCATCCATTCGCGCCGTCTGATAACGCTCAAACTCCTCGGCGCTGATGATCACTGCGGACTTATGCCCACGACGCGTGATGGTGACAGGGCCCGCCGTTACCGCGCTTTCCAGGACTTCGGCCAGATTTTGCCGCGCTTCGCTATAGTTAACCGTACGCATAAACACCTCCCCAGTTGTACATGTTTATTGTACAACAAACATGTACAAAAAAAGAGCCATCAGGCTCTTTTGAAAAATTTTACCGCTTGCCGTTACCGGGGGCGGCGCACGCGCTTCCCCCCTGGCACAGTCTAACCGCCCAGATAGGCGCTGCGCACCGCTTCGTTCGCCAGCAGTGCATCACCGGTATCGGATAGCACCACGTGGCCGTTTTCCAGCACATAACCGCGGTCGGCGAGCTTCAGCGCCTGGTTGGCGTTCTGCTCGACAAGGAAGATGGTCATACCCTGCTCGCGCAACTGCTCAATGGTGTCGAAGATCTGCTGGATGATGATCGGCGCCAGCCCCAGCGACGGTTCATCCAGCAGCAATAGCCTCGGCTGGCTCATCAGCGCGCGGCCAATCGCCAGCATCTGCTGTTCGCCGCCGGACATGGTGCCCGCTCGCTGGATACGGCGCTCATGCAGGCGCGGAAACAGCTCGTACACCCATTTGATACGCTCCTGAAACCGATCGCGCTCGGCAAAAAAACCGCCCATCGCCAGGTTCTCTTCTACCGTCATCCGCGAGAAGACGCGCCGCCCTTCCGGCACTATCGCCACCGCTTCACGCATGATTTTCGCCGTCTGCCAGTCGGTTATGTCTTTACCGTCAAACACCACCCGTCCGCTGGAGGCGCGCGGATCGCCGCACAAGGTGCCAAGCAGCGTCGTTTTCCCCGCGCCGTTAGCGCCAATCAGGGTAACGATTTCCCCCTGGTTGATGTGCAGACTGACGTCGTGCAGCGCCTGAATCTTGCCGTAGTGGGCGCTGACTTTTTCAAACGTTAACATCGTTTTTTCCATCTTATGCCTCACCCAGATAAGCGCGGATGACGTCCGGGTTGTTGCGGATCTCTTCCGGCGTGCCGTTCGCCAGCGGCGTGCCCTGGTTCACCACGTAAATGCGATCGGAAATGCCCATCACCAGCTTCATATCGTGTTCAATCAGCAAGATAGTGGTGTTGTGATGGTTACGTAGTTCGGCAATCAGCTCATCCAGCTCTTTGGTCTCTTTCGGGTTAAGGCCAGCCGCCGGTTCGTCGAGCATCAGAATTTCTGGCTGCGTCACCATGCAGCGGGCAATCTCCAGCCGGCGCTGGTCGCCGTAGGCCAGATTACTGGCCTGGCGGTTGGCATGTTCCAGCAGGCCAATACGCTCAAGCCAGGTCGCCGCGCGGTCCAGCGCTTCGCTTTGCGCGCGGCGGAAAGCGGGCGTTTTCAACAGGCCGGAAAAGAGGCCCGTTTTCAGTTGCTGGTGCTGCGCCACCAGCAGATTTTCAATCACCGTCATTTCGCGAAACAGGCGCACATGCTGGAAAGTGCGTACCACGCCCATGCGTGCGATCTGCTGGCCCGGCAATCCTTCCAGATGCCGCTCGCGCAACGTGATCGTACCGCCTGTCGGCTTATAAAAACCGGTCAGGCAGTTAAACACCGTCGTTTTACCCGCGCCGTTAGGGCCAATCAGAGACACAATTTCCCGCTCACGCAATTCCAGCGATACATTGTTGACCGCCAGCAAACCGCCAAAGCGCATCATCAGGCCGTTAACCGCTAATAATGGCTGACTCATGCCTGCTCTCCTTTCGCCTGACCACTTTTCAGCTTCAACTGCGGACGCGTCATCGGCAGCAATCCCTGCGGGCGCCAGATCATCATCAACACCATCAAACCGCCGAGCATCAACATGCTGTATTCGTTGAAATCGCGCATCAACTCGCGCGACACCACCAGCAGAACCGCCGCCAGGATCACCGCAAACTGCGAGCCCATTCCGCCCAGCACCACAATCGCCAGCACGAAGGCGGATTCGGCGAAGGTGAAGGATTCCGGGCTGACAAAGCCCTGGCGGGCGGCAAACAACGTCCCGGCGAAACCGGCAAACGCGGCGCTGATAGTAAAAGCGGTCAGCTTGATGCGCGTCGGGCTTAAACCTAATGAGCGACAGGCGATCTCATCTTCACGCAACGCTTCCCACGCCCGGCCCAGCGGCATACGCAGCAGGCGGTTAATGACAAACAGCGACAGGACCACCAGCAACAGGGCCACCAGATAGAGGAAAATGACCCGGTCGGATGGGTCGTACTTCACGCCAAAGAAATTGCTGAAGGTATCCCAGCCGCCTTCGCGGGTGCTGCGGCTAAACTCCAGACCAAACAGCGTCGGTTTCGGGATCTGGCTGATGCCGTTCGGGCCGCCGGTAATTTCAGTGTTGTTGAGCAGCAGGATACGGACGATTTCGCCGAAGCCGAGCGTCACAATCGCCAGATAGTCGCCGCGCAGACGCAGTACCGGGAAGCCGAGCAGGAAACCAGCAGCGGCGGAGACCAGTCCCGCCAGCGGCAGGCAGGTCCAGAAACCCAAACCATAATAGTGGTTGAGCAGCGCAAAGGTATAAGCGCCGATGGCGTAAAAGCCGCCGTAGCCCAATACCAGCAGGCCGGACAGCCCCACCACCACGTTCAGCCCCAGACCGAGGATGATATAAATCATGGTCATAGTGGCGATATCCACGCTACCGCGCGACACCATAAACGGCCACGCCACGGCGATAACCAGCAGCGCCATCAGAAACAGCTTTTGCTTAACGGTAGAGCCATCGATCGCCGGCAGAATAAACTTCGGTCCGGAGACGTGCTTCACCGCTTTCTGGAACATCGGACGCAGCAACTGAAAGAAAAAAACCACTGCCGTACCGATAAAGATCCACTGCCAGCGAATGTCGGCGGCGGTATCCACCACCAGTTTGGTGCCGTCCAGCTCCAGTTGTACGCCCATGAAGACGCCAGCCAAAACGAAGAACATCGCCGCAGAGAACAGAGCCATCGCAATATGCATCAGTTTCATACTTTCTCTACCTCCGGACGCCCCAGGATACCGGTCGGCATCACCAGCAGTACCAGAATCAGCAGTGCGAACGACACGACATCTTTATATTCGGTACTTAAATATGCAGACGAGAGCGCTTCGGCGACGCCCAAAATCAGACCGCCGATCATCGCGCCCGGAATGCTGCCAATACCGCCCAGTACCGCTGCGGTGAACGCTTTCATCCCGGCCATAAAACCGATGTAGGGGTTAATTACGCCATAGAACTGACCGAGCAGCACGCCCGCCACTGCCGCCATTGCCGCGCCGATAACAAACGTTAGCGCAATGACGCGGTCGGTATTAATGCCGAGCAGGCTGGCCATTTTCAGATCCTCCGCGCAGGCGCGGCAGGCGCGGCCCATCCGGGAGTAGCGAATGAAAATGGTGAGCGCCAGCATAGCCAGAAAGGTGACTATCCAGATAACCGCCTGCATGGTGGTGATGGATGCGGAAAAGTTTTCGCTGCTGCCCACAATCCACTGGCCGTTAAACAGGCTGGGTAACGCCACGTCGCGCGAACCTTCCGTCAGGCTGACGTAGTTTTGCAGAAAGATGGACATCCCGATGGCGGAAATCAGGGCGATCAGGCGCTTGGAATTGCGCACGGGCCGGTAAGCGACTCGCTCGATACTCCAGCCGTAGGCGCTGGCAATAATAATCGCGCCGATAAATCCGGCGGCCACCAGGAGCCAACTGGTGTCTATTCCCATCATCATTAGCGCGGCGATGATCATAAAAGAGACGTAGCTGCCGATCATATACACCTCGCCATGAGCGAAGTTGATCATGCCGATAATGCCGTACACCATCGTATAACCGATAGCAATCAGCGCGTAGGTGCTCCCCAGCGTGACGCCGTTAAACATCTGCTGCAAGAAATAGAGAAACTGCTCGGACATAAGGTAACCTTTTTAAACCCGCCCGGCGTGCGGGCGGTGGGATAACTTATCTTCTGGCATTACTTCGCGACGGTTGACGAGCCGTCGGCGTGCCACTGGAAGACGCCAAATTCAAATCCCTTAAGATCGCCTTTTTCATCCCATTTCAGCGGCCCAATAACGGTATCAGCCCCGTTCGCTTTAAGATCTTTCACCAGATCCAGTGGAGCATGGCTGGCGCTACGCGTCATTGCGGTCGCCAGTGACTGGACGGCGGCGTAGGTGATCCAGACATACGGACCGCTGGGATCTTTCTTGTCGGCTTTCAGCGCCTCAACAATCGCTTTATTCGCCGGGTCCTGGTCATAACGTTTTGGCATCGTCACCAACATGCCTTCCGCCGCACCGCCCGCAATATTGGACAGCGACGCGTTACCCACGCCTTCCGGCCCCATAAATTGCGTTTTCAGGCCATTAGCCCGCGCCTGGCGCAGCATCTGCCCCATTTCCGGGTAGTAGCCGCCGTAATACACAAAGTCGATATTCTCTTTTTGCAAGCGAGCAATCAGGGCGGAGAAATCTTTTTCACCGGCGGTAATACCATCAAAAAAGACAATATTGGCATTGCCCTGCTTCAGGCCATCCTGCACGGAGCGCGCCAGTCCTTCGCCGTATTGCTGTTTATCGTGAATGATAGCGATGCGCTGCGGTTTCACCGTTTCCAGGATGTATTTCGCGGCCGTTGGCCCCTGGGAGGAGTCCAGGCCGGCGGTACGCATAATGTACTGATAGCCGCGCTGGGTCAGCTCCGGGTTAGTCGCCCCCGGGGAGATCATCAGAATACCTTCATCTTCATAGATATCGGATGCTGGCTGAGTAGAAGAAGAACACAAGTGACCAATAACGTACTGAATACCGTCGTTAACGATTTTGTTGGCCACCGCCACCGCCTGTTTTGGATCGCAGGCATCATCGTACTCTACGCCGACCAGCTTATCGCCTTTAATCCCGCCTTTAGCGTTGATGTCTTTAATGGCCTGGCGCGCGCCGTTAAATTCCATATCGCCCCATTGCGCTACCGGGCCGGACATCGCCCCGACTATGGCGACTTTAATATCATCTGCCATTGCCCCCTGCGAGACTGCTAATGCAACAATCCCTGCGATTATTGTTTTCGCTTTCCGTTTCATGTGCCTGTATCCCCATTCGTGATGTTATATGTTTTGTTTTTTGCTGGTTAAAAAGCAGACTGTACTTTTTATAAATGGTGCGCTTTTTACTGACTCATTAATGAGTTAGCGCAGCATTTAAAGCATAATAAGATTAAAATCTCTATTTTTCAGTCTATTAAGAAAAGATAATATTCTGCTTTTCGCTATAGATAAACAAAAAAAAGCACGCTTGTCAGCATAAAATAACGGCATATTAAGCGGAATAATTCACTAGCATTCAGGGAATTATGCTGCCTGTTTTCCATTCTCTAATGCTTCAAACTGTAATTATCGTTGTTAAAAAATTAATAACCTGGTAAATGACACAAAAAAGAGAAAGCATCTGGCCTGCCTGTTTCGGTACACTGATCGCATCTTTTGAAATCGGGACAAGCCGTCGATGAAGCTGACCATTCTTCGTTTAGAACACTTTAGCGCTCAGGATCAGATCGATCTGGGCAAAATCTGGCCGGAATATTCCGCCTCCTCATTAAGCGTAGATGAAACGCACCGGATTTATGCCGCGCGGTTTAACGAGCGTTTGTTGGGCGCCGTAAGAGTGACGCTGAGCGGAACGCAGGGCGCGCTGGATTCCTTACGCGTGCGTGAAATCACCCGTCGCCGCGGCGTCGGGCAATACCTGGTAGAAGAAGTCATCCGCGATAATCCCAACGTCTCGTCGTGGTGGATGGCGGATGTCGGTGTTGAAGACCGCAGCGTGATGGCCGCGTTTATGCAGGCGTTAGGTTTTACCGCCCAGCATGACGGCTGGGAGAAGCGCTAAAAGAAAGCCGGATGGCGCTGACGCTTATCCGGCCTACATGCCGGGAGAAAAGATAAAAACCACCTCGCAATTTTCCAAGAATTTCGCGTTGCAGGCAGGCGGCAAGTTATGAAATCCCCGGGAGCTTACATAAGTAAGTGACCGGGGTTGAATAACGTAGCCAACGCACCTGCAGCGCGAAAGGCGCCAGGAAAATCACTTGGCGTCCGTCGCCGTACCATTCGCATGCCAGTCAAACACGCCGAACTCAAATCCTTTCAGATCGCCTTTCTCATCCCACGACAGCGGTCCCATTACGGTGTCGACCGTGGCGCCTTTCAGGTATTTGGCGATTTCCGCCGGATCGTCAGACTGGTTCAGGCCCGCCTGCAACGATTGCAGCGCGGCGTAGGTGGTCCACACGAATGCGCCGCTAGGATCTTGTTTCTTGGCTTTGATGGCATCCACAATCGGTTTGTTCGCCGGGACCTGGTCGTAGTTCTTCGGTTTGGTGACCAGTAAGCCTTCCGCTGACTCTCCGGCGATGTTAGACAGCGACACGTTCGCCACCCCTTCCGGCCCCATAAACTGGGTTTTCAGCCCTGCGGCGCGGGACTGGCGCAGGATCTGCCCCATTTCCGGGTGATAACCGCCGTAGTAGACAAAGTCGATATTCTCTTTCTTCAGGCGCGCTACCAGAGTGGAGAAATCTTTTTCGCCGGCGGTGATGCCGTCAAAGAATACGACGTTAACGCCGCCTTTCTTCAGACCGTCCTGCACCGCGCGCGCCAGCCCTTCGCCGTACTGCTGCTTATCGTGGATAATCGCGATGCGCTGCGGTTTTACCTTCTCCAGAATATACTTTGCCGCCGTTGGCCCCTGGTCAGAGTCCAGACCGGTGGTGCGCAAAACCAGCTTATAGCCGCGTGCGGTCAGCTCCGGCGCGGTCGCCGCCGGGGTTATCATCAGGATACCTTCGTCTTCGTAGATATCAGAGGCTGGCTGTGTGGAAGAGGAGCATAAGTGTCCGATAACATACTTGATGCCGTCGTTCACCACTTTGTTAGCGACAGCTACCGCCTGTTTCGGGTCGCAGGCGTCGTCATATTTCACCGCGACGAGCTTATCGCCTTTAATACCGCCTTTCGCATTGATATCGGCAATTGCCTGCTCCGCACCGGTAAATTCCTGGTCGCCATACTGCGCCACCGGACCGGACATCGCGCCGACAACCGCGACTTTAATGTCCTCTGCGAATGCCATATGGCTTAATGACAGGGCGATACATCCTGCCAATAACGTTTTACCCTTCATATTCATCCTGATAATCCCCATTATTCTGGTTGTTACGTGTGTTGTGGTGTTATTATTCAGCACTTTATTTCGATTATTGGCTAGCTACCCGTGCTTTAGCAGCATACTCTGCTAAAACATACCCGATTTTTATTATTTTGGAATAGCTAAATTTACATTCAGATAACAGATTTGTGTCGGTGGGGGAGAGGAAGGGTCCGTAGGCCCGATAAGCGAAGCGACATCGGGCAAACGTATTGCCGGATGGCAGCGTAAACGTCTTATCCGGCCTACAAAAAACAAAACCCCCGAATTCACATTCGAGGGTTCATTGGCAATTCGCGAAGATTACGCTTCGATCGCAGCGCGAAGCTTTTTCATGGCGTTCTTTTCAAGCTGGCGCACACGCTCAGCGGAGACGCCGTAACGATCGGCCAGCTCCTGCAACGTAGACTTATTGTCTTCGTCCAGCCAGCGAGCGCGGATAATATCCTGGCTACGCTCGTCGAGCCCCTGCATCGCGTCGGTCAGTCGGTTGGCGGCCTGCTCTTCCCAGTTATCGTCTTCAATGCCGTCGGCAAAGTTAGACGATTTATCCTGCAGATACAGCACCGGCGCCATTGGCTGGCTGTCGGACTCATCGTCCGAAGACATGTCAAACGTCATGTCCTGCGCCGCCATACGCGACTCCATCTCACGCACGTCTTTACTGGAAACACCCAGTTCGCGCGCCACCATTTCAACCTCATCCTGATTAAACCAGCCCAGACGCTGCTTGGTTTTACGCAGATTAAAGAACAGCTTACGCTGCGCTTTCGTGGTTGCAACTTTAACGATACGCCAGTTACGCAGCACGTATTCGTGAATTTCTGCTTTAATCCAGTGTACGGCGAAAGAAACCAGGCGCACGCCTACTTCCGGGTTAAAACGACGTACGGCTTTCATCAGGCCGATGTTGCCTTCCTGGATCAAATCCGCCTGCGGCAGACCATAGCCCGCATAGTTACGAGCAATATGAACAACAAAGCGCAGGTGAGACAGGATCAGCGTTTTAGCTGCTTCCAGATCGCCCTGGTAATGCAGCCTTTCAGCCAATGCCCGCTCCTCGTCAGCCGATAACATCGGCCACGCGTTCGCCGCCCGGATATAAGATTCCAGGTTGCCAACAGGGGCTAAAGCTAAATTTTGCATTTCTTTGGTCATTCAAATCCTCTCAATCAGTATTGCCTGGCACCGTCAGCGAGCAACAACCGTGCCAAAGCCGATGAGCAACGAGAATATCACCCACTCTTTTATCAGACAGTGATTTTATCCACAAGTTCAATGTAACACTGTGCATAATTTGCACAAATCTTGTGACATAAAGATGACGCGCGGGGAAGAGACAACAGGGACTCTTTCCCTGCGAACGGAAGCCCATTGCAGGGAAAGATTATACCACGATTTTATCAATCGGGAGTAAAGTGACGTAAATGTTGCACCGTGGCCAGCCAGGCGGCGATCCAGCCAATCATGGAACAGACAAGCAGCAGCAACAGGCACTCATCGAACGATAAGCCATTGAGATCAAACTTCGTGCCGAAGACCTGCGCCACTTCAGTCACCGCCGATGATAAACGCATCACCAAAATTTCAGACAATATCAGTGACAGAAACGCGCCGGAAAAACCGAGCAACGCGCCGCCATAGAGGAACGGACGCAGGATAAAGCCATCGGTCGCGCCAATCAGCTTTTGCACGTTAATGGTGTCGCGACGGGCAAAAATGCTCAGGCGCACGCTGTTGCCGATAACGAGGAAGACCGCCGCGACCATCAGCACGCCGATCATCGCCGACACGCGGCCCACCAGCCCAGTGAGCGCCGCCAGGCGCGCAAACCAGCTATCATCCATGCGGACTTCGTCAATGCCGTTAATCTGCGAGATACGGTCGCGCAGCGTATTAAGCGAGGCGGTACTCTGGAAGTCCAGCTTGGGGATCACCACCGCCACCGCCGGTAGCGGGTTCTCTTCCAGCATATCCAGCGCGCCGCCAAAACCCGACCAGTTGCGGAATTCTCCCAGCGCGTCCTCACGGGACAGGTAGTTGACCTTCTCAACGCCCTGCTCGGCCTGAAGCTGCCCAACAACCCGTGCCGCCGCGTCATCATCCAGCGTTTTTTGCAGATAAACGGTGATCTGCGGCGACGGATAATACTGAGTCGCCGCCTGGTTGACGTTCTTATAGACCATGTAACAGACGCTGGGCAGCGTCAGGGAGATGGCGATCACCATCACCGTCAGAAACGTCGCCAGCGGTTTGCTTTTCAGATCCTGCAGCGCGCCGTGCCAGGCATAGCGCACCTGTTCATTAAAGACATTTGTTTTACGTGAGTTCGGTTTCGGCGTCGGCTTCTGGCGTCCTGGCGCGTTGCGCCCGCCGCCTGTTCCGCCGCGAGACTTACGCAGTCGATCCAGCCGTCCGCCGAACTGCCTGATTTGGTTAATCGCGTCGCGCCTATTCATTGGCCAGGCCTCCATGCAGATGTCCATCGCTCAGGACGAGCTGCCTATAGGAACGACGGGAGATAAGTCCAATATCGTGCGTCGCCATCAGTACCGTCACCCCTACGCGGTTAAACTCTTCAAACAGACGTAAAATCCCTTCCGACAACGCGTCGTCCAGGTTCCCGGTCGGTTCATCCGCCAGCAATACCGCTGGCTTATTGACCACCGCGCGGGCGATGCCCACGCGCTGCTGTTCGCCTCCGGAGAGTTGAATCGGGAAGTTTCTCGCTTTGTCCAGTAGTCCAACCTTATCCAGCGCCGCCGACACACGACGACGGATATCATCGCCGCTGGCGCCGGCAATGATTAACGGTATCGCCACATTGTCATAGACCGTGCGATCCATCAGCAGATGGTGATCCTGGAAAATCATCCCAATCTGGCGGCGCAAAAACGGCACTTCGCGGTTTTTCAGGCGCGTAATATCATGCCCGCTGAAGAAGATTTTGCCGGCGCTGGGCCGCTCAATCCCACAGATTAGCTTCAGCAGGGTACTTTTCCCCGCGCCGGAGTGGCCGGTCAGAAACGCCATCTCGCCTGGCCGCATATGGAATGTCACTCCCTGCAGCGCTTGTCTCCCGCCGAGATAGGCCTTGCTGACATGTTCAAAGCGAATCATTGTTAATCCTCTCGGGCAAAAAGTGCCTCAATAAAATCGTCCGCCTTAAACGGACGCAAATCCTCGATACGTTCGCCCACGCCAATGTAACGGATAGGAATGCCAAACTGGTCAGCTACCGAGAAAATCACCCCGCCTTTCGCCGTACCGTCCAGCTTGGTCAGGGTAATACCGGTTAAGCCTACCGCTTCATGGAACAGTTTGGCCTGGCTTACCGCGTTCTGTCCGGTGCTGGCGTCAATGGTCAGCATAACTTCATGTGGCGCTTCTTCGTCCAGCTTTTTCATGACGCGAACGATTTTTTTCAGCTCTTCCATCAGGTGCGACTTGTTCTGCAGACGCCCTGCCGTATCGGCAATTAACACATCCACATTACGCGCCTTCGCGGCCTGGATAGCGTCAAAAATCACCGAGGCGGAGTCCGCGCCGGTATGCTGGGCGATAACCGGAATGTTGTTACGCTGTCCCCAGACCTGTAGCTGTTCGACCGCCGCCGCGCGGAAAGTATCCCCCGCCGCCAGCATCACTGATTTACCCTGCTGCTCAAACTGGCGCGCCAGTTTACCGATAGTGGTGGTTTTACCCACGCCGTTCACGCCAACCATAAGAATAACAAAAGGCGTTTTACCTTCAATATTAAGCGGTTCGTCTACCTTCGCCAGAATCTCGCCCATCTCGTCTTTCAACAGACCATACAGCGCCTCGGCATCTTTAAGCTGTTTGCGGCTGGCGCCTTCCGTCAGATTAGCGATAATCTTACGCGTGGTTTCCACCCCGACATCAGCGATGAGCAACTGCTCTTCCAGCTCCTCGAACAAATCATCGTCGATTTTCTTGCCGCGGAACAGACTGATAAATCCGGAACCGAGATTTTCTTTGGTTTTCAGCAGACTGCGTTTCAGGCGGGCAAAGAAACCTTCTTTAGTCGGTTTTTCCTGCTCCTGAACGATCGCTTCCACCGGCGCGTCTTCTTCCGCCGGCGGAACAACCATCACCGCCTCTTCCGCCGCCTGAGCGGCCAGCGCCTGCGCTTCCAGCTCTTCGTCGGTGAATTTCGCCGCGTTTTCACCCTCTTCTTCTACCGCGGTAATGACCTCTACGGTTTCCGCTTCGGCCTGCCACTCTTCCGGCGAGATAGCCTCGTCTTTGACCTCTTCCGGCAGCGGCAATTCCTCGCGTTCCACCGCGATCTGCGGCGCTGCCGTCTCAATGGCCGCCGCGGGCTCCGGCTCTACCGGCTGCGGTTTTTCGCTCTCCTGAACTTTCTCAGTAACGTCCACCACCTCTTCCGCAAAGGCTTCGGTTTCTGCTTTGCTGTGCGCGGGCGTTTGCGCGTCTACGTCTGCCGCCGTTTCAACAGGGGGCTCAACCGGTCGTTGTTCCTCAACAATCTGCTGTTCTTCGGTCTGTTCCTGCTTCTGCTCTTTATCACCGAAGCCCAACCAGGAAAAGAAGCCACGTTTTTTCTGTTTTGCCATCTGCGACTACACCCCTCGCGGCGCTATATACATGGAAGCTAAAAAAATGATGAAATAGTCTATCACTTAACTTAATTCACATCACCGCCTGGAATAACTTGCAACAGGCGGTTCGAGCAAGAGAAATGAAAAAACCGACTCACTCTGGCAGCGGCCAAATCCGCATTATTGGCGGGCAATGGCGTGGCCGTAAATTACCGGTTCCGGACAGCCCGGGTCTGCGTCCCACCACCGATCGCGTGCGCGAAACGTTATTTAACTGGCTGGCTCCGGTAATGGTAGACGCCCATTGTCTGGATTGCTTTGCCGGCAGCGGCGCGCTGGGTCTGGAAGCGCTATCGCGTTATGCGGCCCAGGCAACGTTACTGGAAATGGATCGCGCCGTATCGCAGCAGTTGCAAAAAAATCTGGCGACGCTGAAAGCCAACAATGCTCGCGTCGTCAATACCAATACTCTGGCCTTCCTCAGCCAGCCGGGGACGCCGCATCACGTCGTCTTTGTCGACCCGCCGTTTCGTAAAGGGCTGCTGGAAGAGACGTTACAATTGCTGGAAACCCAGGGATGGCTGGCCGACGACGCGCTAATCTACGTAGAAAGCGAGGTGGAAAACGGTCTGCCGCCCGTTCCGGCGAACTGGGCATTGTATCGAGAAAAGGTGGCCGGACAGGTCGCTTATCGTCTGTATCAGCGCGACGCGCAAGGAGAAAATGATGTTGATTAATCTGGGCCGCTTATTAATGCTCTTCGTGTGGGCATTTTTGATTCTTAATCTGGTGCATCCCTTCCCGCGCCCACTCAATATCTTCGTCAACGTGGCGTTGGTGTTCATGGCGCTGATGCACGGTATGCAACTGGCGCTGCTGAAATCAACGATACCGAAAGAGGGTCCGCAGATGACGACGGGAGAAAAAACCCGCATTTTCCTGTTCGGCGTGTTTGAGCTGCTGGTCTGGCAGAAGAAGTTTAAGAACAAAAAATAACGTTTGCTGCCGGATGACGGTTTATTCGTTATCCGGGGTACGGCTAACAAACCCGACGAACCGCGTTCCCTTATAGCTTAGCGTACCTTGATCGCCCACCGTCAAAGCGTGGTACTGCTGCGCTTGTAAACGGAACGTTTTTTCGAGACCGCCATTGAGCGGCTTAAAACTGGCCTCATAGCGCATACTGGTTCCCGCCGGGCTCACTTCCTGCTGGCGAGAGCGTCGGTCGTTAACCGGCTTCTCCCGTTTACTGCTGACCACGACCAGCTTTTGCTGTAACGGCGCCGCCTCATTAGCGGCTTTTTCCCGCCGTTGCTGAACGAAGCGGAACGACGCGGCAACTACGATTAATGCGATGATTATAATGAAGAAAAGCGGTGGCTTACTCATACTGTTAACCTGTCAGAAAATGCGGAAATAAGCATACCCTGCCCGTTATAGTGTTGTCATCTGACCGTCACGGCCTCTACACTGAATAATAGAGCCGCAAGCATACCGTTTGCGAAAAAATAACGAATTCAAGGAATTAAGATGCTTTGGTCGTTTATCGCTGTCTGCCTGTCCGCATGGCTGTATGTGGACGCCTCCTATCGCGGGCCAGCCTGGCAACGCTGGGTTTTTAAGCCCGTCACGTTATTACTATTACTGTTACTGGCCTGGCAAGCGCCGATGTTTGACGCCATCAGTTATCTTGTGTTGGCCGGGCTGTGCGCCTCGCTGGTCGGCGATGCGTTAACGCTCTTACCGCGTCAACGCCTGCTGTACGCCGTCGGGGCATTTTTCTTATCGCATCTGCTCTACACCATTTACTTTGCCAGCCAAATGACGTTGTCGTTCTTCTGGCCGCTGCCGCTGGCGTTACTGATAGTCGGCGCGTTGCTTATCGCCGTTATCTGGACGCGACTGGAGGAGCTACGCTGGCCGGTATGTACTTTTATCGCCATGACGCTGGTCATGGTCTGGCTGGCGGGCGAACTGTGGTTCTTCCGCCCAACGGCGCCAGCCCTTTCGGCCTTTACCGGCGCGACGCTGCTGTTCATCGGCAATATCGTCTGGCTGGGTAGCCATTACCGCCGCCGTTTCCGGGCGGATAACGCGATTGCCGCCGCCTGCTACTTTGCCGGACACTTCCTGATTGTTCGCTCGCTGTACCTGTAAATAATAGCGCTTGACTCTGGAGTCGACTCCAGAGTGTATCCTCCGGTTAATGAGAAAATTATCATCAACCGGAGGACGTTATGTCGACCCCTGATACCGATGGCAAAAAAGTCCCGCCCTTTACCTCCTTCAGATTAGCCCCGGCGATACAGAAGGCCGATAGCTGCTGCTGCGAAGAACATTGCGCGTCCAGCGCGCCTGTTTCTACTGCCATGGCAGGCACGCGCTATACCTGGAAAATCTCCGGCATGGACTGCGCCGCCTGCGCCCGAAAAGTGGAGAATGCGGTCCGCCAAATTCGCGGCGTCAACCAGGCGCAAGTGCTGTTCGCCACCGAAAAGTTAGTGGTCGATGCCGACGCCGACCTCCGCGCGCAAATTGAACGCGCCGTACAGAAGGCGGGTTATACCTTGCGTAGCGAAGATTCGCGCGACGCCGCGCCTGAATCTCGTCTTAAAGAGAACCTGCCGCTTATTACGCTGATCATTATGATGGCGATAAGCTGGGGGCTGGAGCAATTTAACCACCCGTTCGGCCAACTGGCCTTTATCGCCACCACCCTGGTCGGTCTGTATCCTATTGCCCGCCAGGCGCTGCGGCTGATGAAAAGCGGCAGTTGGTTCGCTATTGAAACGCTGATGAGCGTCGCCGCCATTGGCGCGCTGTTTATTGGCGCGACGGCGGAGGCGGCAATGGTATTGCTGCTGTTCCTCATCGGCGAGCGCCTGGAAGGATGGGCCGCCAGCCGCGCCCGTAAAGGCGTCAGCGCGTTAATGGCGCTTAAACCGGAAACGGCGACCCGTCTGCGCGACGGCGTACGGGAAGAGGTCGCGATTAATACCCTGCGACCGGGCGATATTATCGAAGTCGCCGCCGGGGGGCGTTTACCCGCCGACGGTAAACTGGTTTCCGGTTTCGCCAGCTTTGATGAAAGCGCGCTCACCGGCGAGTCTATCCCGGTGGAGCGCGCAACGGGCGACAAAGTCCCGGCAGGCGCGACCAGCGTTGACCGTCTCGTCACCCTGGAGGTGCTATCTGAACCTGGCGCCAGCGCGATTGACCGTATCCTGACGCTGATTGAAGAGGCGGAAGAGCGCCGTGCGCCCATTGAGCGGTTTATTGACCGTTTCAGCCGCATCTATACGCCAGTCATTATGGTCATCGCGCTGCTGGTGACGCTTATTCCGCCGCTGATGTTCGATGGCGGCTGGCAGGAGTGGATTTATAAAGGGCTGACGCTGCTGCTCATCGGTTGCCCGTGCGCGCTGGTGATCTCCACGCCCGCGGCCATTACCTCCGGGCTGGCGGCGGCGGCACGGCGCGGCGCATTGATTAAAGGCGGCGCAGCGCTGGAGCAACTGGGCCGTATCACGCAGGTCGCCTTTGATAAAACCGGTACGTTGACCATTGGTAAACCACGGGTGACGGCGATTCATCCGGCAAGCGGTATCAGCGAGGCTGAACTGTTGGCGCTGGCGGCAGCCGTAGAACAAGGCGCTACGCACCCGCTGGCGCAGGCTATTGTCCGCGAAGCGCAGACACGCGATCTGGCGATCCCGACGGCGGAATCGCAGCGAACGCTGGCCGGCACCGGAATTGAAGCGCAGGTTAACGGCGAACGTATTCTGATTTGCGCGGCGGGAAAACAGCCTACGGCAGCGTTTGCCGGGCAAATTAGCGAACTGGAAAACGCCGGGCAGACGGTGGTTCTGGTGCTGCGTAACGAGACCGTTGTTGGCGTCCTCGCCCTCCAGGATACGTTGCGTGACGATGCGCGCGACGCCATCCGCGAACTGCATCAGTTAGGCGTTAACGGCGTGATTCTGACCGGCGATAACCCACGGGCGGCGGCAGCGATTGCCGGCGAGCTGGATCTGGCGTTTAAAGCCGGACTACTGCCGGAAGATAAGGTACGGGCAGTCACCGCCCTTAACCAACAAGCGCCGCTGGCAATGGTGGGCGACGGCATTAATGATGCGCCCGCGATGAAAGCCGCCAGTATCGGAATTGCGATGGGCAGCGGTACTGACGTCGCGCTGGAAACGGCTGACGCCGCCCTTACTCATAACCGTCTGCGCGGGTTAGCGCAAATGATTACGCTGGCGCGCGCTACCCACGCGAATATCCGGCAGAACATCACCATTGCGCTGGGGCTGAAAGCCATTTTCCTGGTGACGACGCTACTTGGTTTTACCGGGCTATGGCTGGCAATCCTGGCGGATACGGGAGCCACGGTATTGGTGACCGCCAACGCGCTACGTTTGCTGCGTAAAAACTAATCTTCTCCCACCCGGCGGCATGTCGCCGGGTTATCCCGCGATATTCCTTTCTTTGTTCATATTATTCACGCGAAAATTATTTATTTTCTATTACTTATCAAACCATTAATCAGAAATAGCGTGATTTGATGTAAGGTTAATTTTTATCCAACCGATATTGATCATACCGTCTACAAAATAAGGAATGTTAGGCACTATGAAAAATATCAAAGTCATCACCGGCGTTATCGCGACGCTGGGCATATTTAGCGCCTTATTGCTGGTGACAGGAATACTGTTTTATTCCGCCGTCAGCAGCGATCGGCTGAATTTCCAGAATGCGAGCGCGCTGAGTTACCAACAACAGGAACTGGGCGGCAGTTTTCAGACATTGATCGAAACCCGCGTCACCATTAACCGCGTGGCGATACGCATGTTAAAAAATCAGCGCGATCCCGCCTCGCTGGACGCCATGAACACGCTGTTAACCAACGCTGGCGCGTCGCTCAACGAAGCGGAAAAACATTTCAACAACTACGTGAACTCCGAAGCGATCGCGGGAAAAGATCCGGCGTTGGATGCCCAGGCCGAAGCCAGCTTTAAGCAGATGTATGACGTTTTGCAGCAGTCTATCCACTATCTTAAAGCCGATAATTACGCCGCCTATGGCAACCTTGACGCGCAAAAAGCGCAGGATGACATGGAGCAGGTATATGACCAGTGGCTCTCTCAAAATGCGCAATTAATAAAATTAGCCAGCGATCAGAATCAGAGCAGCTTTACCCAGATGCAATGGACGCTGGGGATAATTCTACTTATCGTACTCATCGTGCTGGCGTTTATCTGGCTGGGGCTGCAACGCGTTCTACTCCGCCCGCTGCAACGGATTATGGCGCACATTCAAACGATCGCCGACGGCGATCTTACCCATGAGATAGAGGCTGAAGGACGCAGTGAAATGGGCCAACTGGCCGCCGGTCTCAAAACGATGCAGCAGTCGTTAATCCGTACCGTCAGCGCGGTGCGCGATAACGCAGACTCTATCTATACTGGCGCAGGCGAAATTTCCGCCGGCAGCAGCGACCTCTCTTCCCGTACCGAACAGCAGGCCTCGGCGCTGGAGGAGACCGCCGCCAGCATGGAACAGTTAACCGCCACGGTACGGCAAAACACCGATAACGCACGACAGGCGACGGGTCTGGCGAAAACCGCATCAGAAACCGCGCGTAAAGGAGGACGCGTGGTGGATAACGTAGTGAGCACCATGAACGATATCGCCGAAAGCTCGGAAAAAATTGTGGACATCACCAGCGTGATTGACGGTATCGCCTTCCAGACTAATATCCTGGCGCTGAACGCCGCGGTAGAAGCCGCCCGCGCCGGCGAACAGGGGCGAGGATTCGCGGTCGTGGCCGGAGAGGTACGCACGTTGGCCAGCCGTAGCGCGCAGGCCGCCAAAGAGATCAAAGTACTGATTGAAAACTCCGTGTCGCGCATTGATACCGGCTCTACGCAGGTACGCGAAGCGGGAGAAACCATGAAAGAGATCGTCAACGCCGTGACTCGCGTGACCGATATTATGGGCGAAATCGCCTCTGCCTCCGATGAGCAAAGCAAAGGCATTGAGCAGGTGGCGCAGGCGGTATCGGAAATGGACAGCGTGACGCAGCAAAACGCCTCGCTGGTAGAGGAATCCGCAGCAGCGGCGGCGGCGCTGGAAGATCAGGCTAACGAACTTCGTCAGGCGGTCGCCGCGTTCCGCATCCAGAAACAGCCTCGTCGGGAGGCGTCGCCGACGCCGTTAAGCAAAGGTTTAACGCCGCAGCCCGCCGCAGAACAGGCGAACTGGGAAAGCTTCTAATCAGAATGTTATCTGCCGTGCGGTTAATGCGCTTTACGCAATAAATAGCGGTACGGCAGACCCTCCGTCTCTTGCGCCAGCAAATCGTGTTCCATAAAGGTACAGAACCCCGGAATATCACGCGTCGTCGCCGGATCGTCGGCGATAATCAGCAATGTTTCGCCAGTTTGCATGTTGCGCACCGTTTTGCGCACCATCATTACCGGTTCAGGGCAACGCAGCCCCAGGGCGTCAAGCGTATGGTCAGGGGAGGAAAACAGATCGCTCATCTTCGTCTCAATGGTAGAAAAACGGCGATATTTTACGCCCATCTTCGTCAGTAAGCCAGGCAGGTTAACGATTGCGTGAAAATTAGCCATTGCAATGCCAGCGCAAAACAGTATTATGCGGCGGTTCTTTATTGGGTTCCCTCACCCCATCCAACAAAAAGGTCACAATATGACTCCGTTTACACAATCACAGCGCGTAAAAGCGTTGTTCTGGCTATCGCTATTCCATTTACTGGTGATCATTTCCAGTAACTATCTGGTGCAGCTCCCCATCACTATTTTTGGTTTCCACACGACCTGGGGCGCGTTTAGTTTTCCTTTTATTTTTCTCGCCACCGATCTTACCGTGCGTATTTTTGGCGCACCGCTGGCGCGCCGCATTATCTTCGCCGTCATGATCCCCGCGCTGCTGGTGTCGTATGTGGTGTCATCGCTGTTCTATATGGGCGCCTGGCAAGGTTTCGCCGCGCTGGCGAACTTTAATCTGTTTGTCGCCCGTATCGCCGCCGCCAGCTTTATGGCCTACGCGCTGGGACAGATCCTTGATGTCCATGTGTTTAACCGCCTGCGCCAAAATCGTCGCTGGTGGCTGGCGCCGACCGCTTCAACGCTGTTTGGCAATATCAGCGATACCCTTGCCTTTTTCTTCATTGCGTTCTGGCGAAGCCCCGATGCGTTTATGGCCGAACACTGGATGGAAATTGCGCTGGTGGATTATTGCTTTAAGGTGCTCATCAGCATTATTTTCTTCCTGCCGATGTACGGCGTTCTACTGAATATGTTGCTGAAAAAGCTGGCAGATAAATCTGAAATTTCCCCATTACCGGCAAGTTAAAGGTTCGTTTTCCGAGTTGTGATAAGATGAGCGAATGAGCCGTTATGGCCGTTTATCGAAAGGAAGAAGTCAATGCGCAATTTGGTTAAATATGCCGGTATTGGCCTGCTGGTTATGGGGCTTGCGGCCTGTGATAACAACGATACAAAAGCGTCGGCAGAAAGCGCCGCCGCGGAAAGCCAGGCCTCCGGCCAGCCCATCAGCCTGATGGATGGCAAACTCAGTTTCTCGCTGCCGGCGGATATGACCGATCAAAGCGGTAAGCTGGGCACCCAGGCGAATAATATGCACGTTTATTCTGACCCGACGGGCCAGAAAGCGGTGATTGTTATCGTCGGCGATAATACCGATGAAGCGTTGCCGGTGCTGGCAAACCGCCTGCTTGAGCAACAGCGTAGCCGCGACCCGCAGCTTCAGGTCGTCACCAATAAGTCTATTGAGCTCAAAGGCCATACGTTGCAACAACTGGACAGCATTATCTCCGCGAAGGGCCAGACGGCGTATTCTTCCATCGTGCTGGGCAAAGTGGATAACCAATTGCTGACGATTCAGGTCACGCTGCCTGCGGACAATCAGCAAAAAGCGCAAACCACGGCTGAAAACATCATCAATACGTTGGTTATTAAGTAACCTTTACGACGATGATGCGGCCTCCGGCAGTGCAAACGGAGGCCGTTTTTTTAAGCGCCAGGTCAGCAATAGCGCCATCGCTACCAGCCCGGCCGCCGCCAGATAGATTACCGGCACGCCCGCCCAGGTCATCACCAGCCCCGCCAGCGGCCCGGTAACCCCCAAAGACATATCCATAAAGACGGTATAGGTCGCCAGCGCCGCGCCCTGGTTCTGCGGCGGCACGGCTTTGACGGCCACCACGCCCAGCGCTGGAAAGACCAGCGAAAACCCCATCCCCGTGAGTAAAACGCCGATTTTTGCCATCCACGGCATGGCTGCCGTCCCCACCAGTAACAGACCAATAATCTCCACGCCAAAGCAGATCATGGCGACATTCAACCCGCCTAAGCGATTGATGCCGTTAGGGAACAGCAAACGCGTGCCGACAAACGCGACGCTAAATAACGTGAGCGCAAAGGCGGCGCCATCCCAGCCTTTAGCATCATAAAATAAGGTAATAAACGTCGCGATGACGCCAAACCCTGCCGAGGCCAGCGCCAACGCCATACCATACAGCCAGACACGCCCCAGCACCGCGCGAAACGGCAGCGGCTTGCCTTTGTTCGCCTTCACCGACGGACGTGGAAGGGCTAACAGTACCGCCAACAGCGCCACGCCCATCACCGTTAGCGCCAGTCCCTGTAACCCGCCCCAGGCATAACACAGCACGCCCAGCGGCGCGCCCATCGCCATTGCGCCGTAGGTGACGATACCGTTCCAGGAGATAACCCGACCAATATGCAACGACCCGACGACGCCGATGCCCCACAGTGTTGAACCGGTGCCAGCAAAACTTTGCCCAATCCCTAAAATCACGCGACCCAGCCCCAGTAGCAACAAACTGATCATCGGCCAGGCGCTGGCGATATCCGCCAGCAGGTAGCCGAGTCCGCTTAAAAAACAGCCGCATAAGCCAAAGACAACGATTTTTTTCGGCCCTAATACATCCGCATACCGCCCGGCATGGGGACGGCTTAACAGAGTGGCGAAGTATTGCAGGCTGATAATAAGCCCCGCCCAGAACGCGCTGAATCCCATCGCATCATGCACATAGCCGGGCAAGACGGCGAGCGGCAGGCCGATGGTCAGGTAGCTGGCAAAGTTAAACATCACAATGGAGACAATACGCAGATTGAGGCGCAATCCGTTTAGCGCCGGTTCAGCGACGGGTTCGGGCATGAGTATCACCGCATTTTTACAACATGTTTTCTTTTCTATCATGGCGCGCGGTGAAAATCAGTAGTGAGATTCAGATTATCGGTATCAGGGCAGCCGCTACACTTAGAAAAAAACACAACAAGGAAAACTTCATGGCAACCGCTCAACCCGACAAAACGGGTATGCATATTCTGCTGAAACTGGCCTCCCTGGTTATTATTCTCGCCGGGATTCATGCCGCGGCGGATATTATTGTACAACTCTTGCTGGCGCTCTTTTTTGCCATCGTTCTTAATCCATTAGTGACCTGGTTTATTCGTCGGGGCGTGAAGCGACCGCTGGCGATTACTATCGTGGTGGTCGTCATGCTGATCGTGCTTACCGCGCTGGTGGGTGTGCTTGCCGCATCGCTTAATGAATTTATCGCTATGCTGCCTAAATACAGCAAGGAGCTGACGCGTAAAGTCTTACACCTTCAGGAGTTAATGCCCTTCCTGAATTTACATATGTCGCCGGAACGTATGCTCCGCGGGATGGATTCCGATAAAATCATGCTCTTCACCACAACATTAATGACCGGCGTATCGGGCGCGATGGCAAGCATTGTGCTGCTGGTGATGACCGTGGTTTTTATGCTGTTTGAGGTGCGTCACGTGCCTTATAAATTACGTTTCGCGCTAAACAATCCACAAATTCATATTGCCGGCCTGCACCGCGCCCTGAAAGGCGTCTCGCATTATCTGGCGCTGAAAACGCTGCTCAGTTTATGGACGGGCGCGATTATCTGGCTGGGGCTGGCGTTAATGGGTATTCAGTTTGCGCTAATGTGGGGCGTACTGGCTTTTTTGCTCAATTACGTTCCTAATATCGGCTCGGTGATTTCCGCCGTTCCCCCCATGATTCAGGCGCTGTTATTTAACGGTTTTTACGAGTGCGTACTGGTCGGCGCGCTCTTTTTGGTGGTCCATATGGTGATTGGCAACATTATGGAGCCACGCATGATGGGCCATCGTCTGGGGATGTCCACGCTGGTGGTATTTCTTTCGTTACTGGTCTGGGGATGGCTATTAGGCCCGGTCGGGATGCTCTTGTCCGTTCCTTTGACCAGCGTCTGCAAAATCTGGATGGAAACCACTAAAGGCGGCAGCAAACTGGCGATCTTACTGGGGCCAGGCCGACCGAAAAGCCGTTTACCGGGATGAGGCGACAGATGCTACAATCTCCTCTTCTTCATAGGCAACGTTGGTCCTGATATGTACCAGATCGTTCTGGGAAAAGTGTCAACATTAAGCGCAGGTCAATTGCCCGACGCGTTAATCGCTCAGGCGCCGCAGGGCGTTCGCCGGGCAAGCTGGCTGGCCGGGCGCGTGCTGCTTTCCCGTGCGCTCTCGCCACTACCGGAGATGGTGTATGGCGAACAGGGTAAACCGGCTTTTTCCGCCGGAACGCCGCTGTGGTTTAACCTCAGCCATAGCGGCGACACTATTGCTCTGTTGCTTAGCGACGAAGGTGAAGTCGGCTGCGATATTGAAGTGATCCGCCCGCGCGATAACTGGCGTTCGCTGGCAAATGCGGTATTCAGCCTCGGCGAACATGCTGAAATGGAAGCGGAACGTCCGGAGCGACAACTGGCGGCCTTCTGGCGTATCTGGACGCGTAAAGAAGCCATCGTAAAACAACGCGGCGGCAGCGCCTGGCAAATCGTCAGCGTGGACAGCACGTTGCCCTCTGCCTTGTCGGTCAGCCAGTGTCAGCTCGATACGCTCAGTCTGGCAGTCTGTACCCCCACACCGTTTACGCTGACGCCGCAGACGATAACAAAAGCGTTATGACACATTAATTTTTCCCTCTGGCGGCGGACGTGTGTTACAAAATGCGGAGCTTCCCATGCGCCGACGCGCCATACCAAAAGGTTTAAGTCAGATGCAACGTGTCACCATCACCCTCGATGACGATTTACTGGAAACGCTGGACAGCCTGAGCCAGCGACGCGGCTATAACAATCGCTCCGAAGCGATCCGTGATATTTTGCGCGGCGCTCTGGCGCAGGAGGCCACCCAGGAACACGGTACACAGGGTTTCGCGGTACTTTCATATGTTTATGAACATGAGAAACGGGATTTAGCCAGCCGCATCGTCTCCACCCAGCATCATCATCATGATTTATCCGTCGCCACGCTGCACGTCCATATCAACCACGATGACTGTCTGGAGATCGCCGTTCTGAAGGGCGATATGGGCGACGTACAGCATTTTGCCGATGATGTTATCGCCCAGCGCGGCGTGCGCCACGGCCACTTGCAGTGTTTGCCGAAAGAAGACTAACGCTGGGGGCGCTTCGCTTGCCCGGCCTACGCTCGCACGTCTGTCGTTTGTAGGCCGGATGAGGCGCAGCCGCCATCCGGCAATAATGTTTACGCCATTGTGCCAATCGTTTTTCTGAAGCGTAACAGCGCTATCAGGAAGAACACGCCGCCTATCGCCAGCAGGGTCAGGAACTGCGGCCAGACGATACTCAAACCTGCGCCGCGATAAAGAATAGCCTGGGCAAGACTGACAAAATGCGTCGTCGGCATGGTCAGCATAATATCCTGCACCGCCTGCGGCATACTTTCACGCGGCGTGGAACCGCCGGAAAGCATTTGTAGCGGTAACAGTACCAGAATCATTAATAACCCCAGTTGCGGCATTGAACGGGCGATGGTGCCCATAAAAATCCCAATTGAAGTGGTGGCGAACAGGCTCAGCGCTACGCCCAACATAAACAATGGGATCGATCCTTCAATCGGTACGCCAAGTACGCCTTTCACCATCAGCATCAAAGACAAACCGGAAACCACCAGCACAACCAGCCCCATCGACCATACTTTTGCCATCATGATCTCAAAGGGCGTGACCGGCATCACCAACAGATGCTCTACCGTGCCGTGTTCTCGCTCGCGGATCAGCGCCGATCCGGTCAGCACTATCGCCAGCATGGTAATGTTGTTGATAATCGCCATCACGCCGCCAAACCACGCCGGGTCCAGATTCGGGTTAAAGCGCATCCGAATCTCCAGCGACACCGGCTGAACGTTATCTCCCCGCGCGCGCGCCACAAAGCTGTTGACCTCGCCGCTAATAATATTCTGGATATAACTGTTGCCGGTAAACGCCTGGCTCATGCGCGTCGCATCGACGTTAACCTGAATATCAGGCTGACGTCCGGCCAGCACATCACGCTGGAAATTCGGCGGAATATTGACCGCAAAGGTATAGCGTCCGGCATCCAGTCCGGCATCCATTTCCGTTGCCGTAATCATCTCCGGCGGCAGAAACCACGGGCGGTAAAAACTGTTCACAATACGGTTCGACAACTGTGACTGATCCATATCGGCGATGGCGATAGGGGCAAGATGCAACGAACCGGGCAGGACGGTAGCGGAGGAGTAAACCGAAATCGTAAAGGCGAAGACGATCAGCGCCAGCATCGCTTTGTCGCCCAGCAGACTGCGCAGTTCTTTAACGCCGAGGTTATAAATATTACGTAATCCGCGCATTACCCCTCCTGTTTTTTCAGCAGCAGAATGCTCAGACCCATCACCACCGGGACGGCAATCAGTAACGGCATAAATAACGGCCAGAGATCGGACAGATCCAACGCTTTGGAAAACGTCCCGCGCGCGATCGTCAGAAAATGACTGGTCGGGTAGATCTCGCCGATCCATCTTCCCGGTCCTTCCAGCGAAGCCACCGGATCGATCATGCCGGAAAATTGTGTTGCCGGAATGAGGGTAATAATCGACGTCCCAAAAATAGCGGCGATTTGGCTCTTCATAAACGTGGAGATCAGCAGCCCCAGACCGGTGGCGATGATGACGTAAAGCAGCGCCGCGAGGGTAAGCGTGAGAAAGCTGCCTTTCAGCGGCACGCCGAACACAAAGACCGACAGCGCGCACAGTAGCAAGAAGTTCAGCATACCCAGCGCGATATACGGCAGTTGTTTACCCAGCAAAAATTCGCTGCGCGTCGTCGGCGTTACGTACAGATTAATCATCGACCCCAGCTCTTTCTCCCGCACCACGCTCAGGGCGCTAAGCATTGACGGGATCATCATGAGCAGCAGCGGAATGACCGCCGGAACGATAGCGGGCAGACTTTTCACATCCGGGTTATAACGATAGCGCGTTTCAATGTTGAGCAGCCCGGTCTGTTTAACCGGGTTCGGCTGACGACTCGCCGCCTCCTGCAGCCAGCTTTGGTGCATCGCCTGAACGTACCCCTTCACCGTCTCGGCGCGGCTGGGCATGGCGCCATCCACCCAGACGCCAATCTGCGCTGGCGTACCGCGAGCAATATCGCGGCCAAAATTAGGCGGGATCTCAATGGCAACCGCCAGCTCTCCCGAACGCATCCGCCGGTCAAGCTCGTCATAGCTGGCGAGCGGCGGCTGTTCGATAAAATAGCGCGATCCCGCCAGATTGAGCGACCATGCCTGGCTGCTGACGGTTTGATCGCGGTCGAGTACGGCAAAACGCAGGTTCTCCACGTCCATACTGATGCCATAGCCCATAATCAGCATCAGAATTACCGTTCCCAGCAGCGCCAGCGTCGAGCGTACCGGATCGCGGCGTAGCTCCAGCGCTTCGCGGCGACTGTAGCTGAACAAACGCCGGAAGCTCAATCCCTGCCGCGACGGTTTACCTGACGCGGCGGGCGTCTGGGATGGCGGTATTGGGGTTTCAGGCGCCGCTCCCGCAGCTTCCTGTAGCCAGGAAATAAACGCCGCCTCCAGATTGGCCGCGCCCCACTGTTGCACCAATTCCTGCGGCGTACCGCTGGCGAGCACTTTACCGGCGTGCATCAATGACATTCGGTCGCAACGTTCCGCTTCGTTCATAAAATGGGTCGAGATAAAAATCGTCACCTTATCCTGACGCGAAAGATCGACCATAAGCTGCCAGAACATATCCCTGGCGACCGGATCAACGCCGGACGTTGGCTCATCAAGAATCAGCATTTCCGGGCGATGGATCACCGCTACCGCCAGCGATAAACGCTGGCGGATACCGAGCGGTAACGAAGCGGGGAGCGTATCTTCCACCTCCGTTAGCATAAAGCGTTCGATCATCTGCGCGACGCGCGCCGGGATCTCCGCTGGCGGAATATGAAACAGGCGGGCATGAAGTTCCAGATTCTGCCGCACGGTGAGTTCGTTATAGAGCGAAAAAGCCTGCGACATATACCCAACCCGGCGACGGGTATCGATGTCGTTCGGGTCTACCGGCTGGCCAAATAGCCAGGCCTGGCCTTCGCTGGCGGGAAGCAGACCGGTCAGCATTTTCATGGTGGTCGATTTGCCGCAACCGTTTGAACCGAGGAAGCCAAAAATCTCGCCGCGCGGAATGCGGAAATTAACATGGTCAACCGCGACGAACTTACCGAAGCGCATGGTCAGATCTTTCGCCTCAATGGCAATCTCTTCCTGCTCAGCGTGATACGGCGGGATCACCACTGGCTTATGCGCCTGGCGCTGCGCTTCTGGCAACAGGGCGATAAACGCCTGTTCCAGCGTCGCGCTATGGGTTTTTGCCCGCAGTTGCTGCGCGCTGCCGGTTGCCAGTATCTCGCCCGCATTCATCGCCACCAGCCAGTCAAAACGCTCCGCCTCTTCCATATAGGCCGTTGCGACCAACACGCTCATATTGGTCTGCCGTTGGCGGATACTGTCGATTAAGTCCCAGAACTGAGCGCGGGAGAGCGGGTCCACGCCGGTGGTAGGCTCATCAAGAATCAGCAATTCCGGGTCATGAATCAGCGCACAGCACAACCCCAGCTTTTGTTTCATCCCACCGGACAGCTTCCCGGCAGGACGGTCACGAAACGGCGCCAGGCCGGTGCTGTTCAGCAGCTCGGTAATACGCGCTTCGCGTTCAGCTTTGTCATGACCAAAGAGACGAGCGAAAAAATCGACGTTCTCATAAACCGATAGCGTGTGATAAAGGTTTTTCCCCAGCCCCTGCGGCATCCAGGCGATGCGCGGACAGACGTCGCGGCGATGTTTCGCATCGCGCATATCGCCGCCCAGGACGATAACGTTCCCTTGCTCAATCACCCGCGCGCCAGAAATCAGCGACAGCAGGCTCGACTTACCCACCCCGTCCGGACCAATCAGCCCGACCATACTACGGGCGGGAATGTCCAGCGTGATATTGTTCAGCGCGGCTGTTTTTCCGTAATGCTGGCTCACCCCCTCAAGCTGCGCCACGGGAGGAACAGGCACCAGCTTCAGCGACGTCATTGCGACAGCCTCACGCTTAGAGCGTCAGGCCAGGGCACGCGCTCATCCAGACGAACCCAGGCCATTCCCGGCAAACCGGTTTTGACATATTCCAGATGCTGTCGCAGTAGCTCTGGCGGAATACGCGCTTTGACGCGGAACATCAGCTTCAGTCGTTCATCGTGGGTTTCCACGGTTTTGGGCGTGAACTGCGCCACGCTGGCGACAAAACTGATCGTCGCCGGAATACGCAGATCCGGCGCGGCGTCCAGCACCAGTCGCGCTTCGCCGCCGATCTTCAACAACCCCGCCTGTTCGGTCGGCAGGAAAAATGTCATATAAACATCGCTGAGATCGACCATGTTCAACACCCGGCCGCCAGCCGATAACACTTCGCCCGGCTCCGCAACGCGGTACTGCACGCGTCCATCGCGCGGCGCTTTTAATTCGCTGTCGTCGATGTCGGCGACAATACGCCGCTCGGTCGCCTGCGCCGCTTCCACGCGCGTTTGCGCCTGGATAATACTGGTACGCGCCGCTTCAATCGCCGCTTTTGCCGCAGATACCTGCGCTTTGGCGGTCTCCAGGGCGGCGCGCGCGCTTTCCGCCGCCGCGCGATCGTCATCTAACTGTTGTACAGATACCGCGCCACGCTGCGACAGCGAGCGAGAACGCACGTGACGTTTAGAGACGGAGTCCAGCTCAGCTTCCCGCTGTTTGACGACCGACTGCGCGGCGCGCATTTCACTCTGGCGTTGCTCCAGCAAGGCGCGGGCGGCGGCAACTGCGCTCTCGGCCTCTTTAATCTGCGCAATCGCCTCCAGCCGCTGCTCCTGCAATACGCGGGTATCCATTTTCGCCAGCACCTCGCCCTGACGAACGAACTGCCCTTCCGAAACGAGGATGGTATCAATACGCCCGGCAATCTTAGTGGCAATATCCACTTCGGTGGCTTCAATTCTGCCGTTGCTGGCGGCAAACCCCTCCGGTATTCCCGCAGGGCGCAGCATCCACCAGGCTATCGCGGCCACCGCCACAAGAATCCCCGCTCCCCACCACACCAGATGATGCTTCATTTTGTCCATAATCGACCCGCCGTAATCCCTGTTGTCTAACCATGCGTGTCACAAAGTCCGCCGGGCGTGCGCTCAGCGGGGGTTTCCATTCGGGATAAGAATGAAAAAAGAAAAGGGGCCAGACGACGAACAGACGCCGATGAAGCGCTCGCCGTCAAAGGGAGTGAATGATGTAGGTACCCGGAAAAGAGGGAGTAATGTTGTCATCATCAGCGTTCCTGGCCGTAAATGAAACACGCATACTCATAACTGCTATAAATCGATACTAACACCTCTGTCCGGGATGTCTATTCGCTTATTGTTTGTAATGGTACTTAGCGTTTTGCCGCTAAATCCTGCGCGCAGGCCCAGGCGCTCGACCACGCCCACTGGAAGTTATAGCCGCCCAACCAGCCGGTGACGTCCATCACTTCGCCGATAAAATAGAGACCCGGCACGCGGCGCGCTTCCATAGTCCGCGATGATAGTTCGTTTGTATCCACGCCGCCCAGCGTCACTTCCGCTGTCCGATAGCCTTCGGTGCCGTTAGGCTGCACTTGCCAGGCAGTAAGCGTGTCAACCAACGCCTGCTGATCACGAACGTTCAACTGTCTGAGCGATACATCCGGGATGTGCCCCACCTGTTGTAAACACTCCACCAACCGTTTCGGCAAATGCATCGCCAGCGTGTTCTTCAGACTCTGGTTCGGGTGCGCGTTACGCTGTTCATTGAGAACATCTTCCAGCGAGAGGTCCGGCAATAAGTTAATGCTCACTAACTCCCCCGGTTGCCAGTAGCTGGAAATCTGTAAAACGGCGGGGCCGGACAGCCCACGATGGGTAAAAAGTAGGTTTTCCCGAAATACCGTGCCATTGCGGGCGGTAATTACGCAGGGCACAGAGACGCCAGACAGCGTCTGGAGCTGTTCTAACAGCGGCTTATGCAGCGTAAAGGGCACCAACCCGGCGCGCGTCGGCAACACCTTGAGACCAAACTGTTCGGCGATTTTATAGCCAAACGGCGATGCGCCAAGCCCCGGCATCGACAGACCGCCGCTGGCAATCACCAGCTTTTGCGTAGTCACCGTCTCACCGTTCAGCGCCAGTACGAAACCCGACTCATCACGCTCGACGCTCAGTACCTCGCTACGCAGGCGCATCGTTACGCCGCCTTTGTCGCACTCGGCAACCAGCATATCGACAATGCGTTGGGCGGAATCATCGCAAAAAAGCTGTCCCAGCGTTTTCTCATGCCAGGCTATCCCATACCTGCCGACCAGATCGATAAAGTCCCACTGGGTATAGCGGGCTAACGCTGATTTACAAAAATGGGGGTTCTGGCTCAAATACGCAGCAGGCTCAACATAAAGATTAGTAAAGTTGCAGCGCCCACCGCCGGACATGAGGATTTTACGTCCTGGCTTCTTGCCATTATCGATGAGCAGCACGCGGCTACCCGCCTGTCCTGCCTGCGCGGCGCAAAACATGCCCGCTGCGCCAGCGCCTATAATAACGGCATCAAACCTTTCCACGTCGCCTTCCTCTCTCAAATTCGGGCGGGAATTGTAAAGTTTCCTCAGTGGTCGCACCAGCGCGAAAAGCGCCTGAAAATGGTATTTATCTGAAATATATAAGATAATTCTTTAGTGATATCAAACAAAGCACGAAGTACATCAAAAAAAGTCTATATTTCACTTTGCCCGCGCCGCCAAAGTCACTGATAATGCGCCGCGTTCATGTCCTCAAAATGGCGTAACGTCCTATGCTACATTTGTTTGCTGGCCTGGATTTACATACCGGGCTTTTATTATTGCTTGCTCTGGCTTTTGTGCTGTTCTACGAAGCGATTAACGGCTTCCATGACACAGCCAATGCAGTCGCAACCGTGATTTACACCCGTGCGATGCGTTCGCAGCTGGCGGTTGTCATGGCGGCGGTGTTTAACTTTTTTGGCGTTTTGCTGGGGGGTCTCAGCGTGGCGTATGCCATTGTGCATATGCTACCGACAGATCTCCTGCTCAACATGGGTTCCGCGCACGGCCTCGCTATGGTCTTTTCCATGTTGCTGGCGGCGATTATCTGGAACCTCGGCACCTGGTATTTCGGGTTGCCGGCGTCCAGTTCCCACACGCTGATTGGCGCCATTATCGGCATCGGTTTAACCAATGCGATGATGACCGGCACGTCAGTGGTGGATGCGCTTAACATCCCGAAAGTTATCAATATTTTCGGTTCACTCATTATCTCCCCTATTGTCGGTCTGGTATTCGCCGGCGGTCTGATTTTCTTGCTGCGCCGCTACTGGAGCGGTACTAAGAAACGCGCCCGTATCCACCTGACGCCAGCCGAACGTGAAAAGAAAGACGGCAAGAAAAAGCCGCCGTTCTGGACGCGTATCGCGCTGATCCTCTCCGCTATCGGCGTGGCGTTTTCGCATGGCGCGAACGATGGTCAGAAAGGCATTGGCCTGGTCATGCTGGTGCTGATTGGCGTCGCGCCTGCGGGTTTCGTGGTCAATATGAATGCCTCCAGCTACGAAATCACCCGTACGCGCGATGCTATCAACAATGTCGAAACGTACTTTGAGCAGCGTCCTGACCTGCTGAAAGCCGTCACCGGCGTTGACCAACTGATTCCCTCTCCGGAACCGGGCGCGACTGAACCGACTGAATTCCACTGCCATCCGGCTAACACCATTAACGCGCTTAACCGTGCGAAAGGGATGCTGGCAAACGTGGAAAGCTACGACAAGTTAAGCGTTGAACAGCGTAGTCAGTTGCGTCGCATTATGCTGTGCATTTCCGACACGACCGACAAAGTCGTGAAATTGCCTGGCGTAAGCAGCGATGACCAGCGCCTGCTGAAAAAGCTGAAGACCGATATGTTAAGCACCATTGAGTATGCGCCAGTGTGGATCATTATGGCAGTGGCGTTGGCGCTGGGTATTGGTACGATGATCGGCTGGCGTCGCGTGGCGACCACTATCGGCGAGAAAATTGGTAAAAAAGGCATGACGTATGCGCAGGGAATGTCGGCGCAGATGACGGCGGCAGTCTCTATCGGTCTTGCCAGCTACACCGGTATGCCAGTTTCTACCACTCACGTACTCTCCTCTTCAGTGGCGGGAACCATGGTCGTTGATGGCGGCGGGTTGCAGCGTAAAACCGTGACCAGCATTCTGATGGCCTGGGTATTTACGTTACCGGCGGCGATTATTCTTTCCGGCGTGCTGTACTGGCTTTCCCTGAAGATTATTTAAGCCAAATGGGCCGGATAGCGCTGTCGCTAATCCGGCCTGTCAGGATGAAACGACACAGGCCTGATAGGCCGCTATAAGCGGCGTCATCCGGAGGCTTATCTAATACGAGCGGGTCAGGAAACTGGCCCGCTTTTTTTATTCAGTGCCAAATCATGAGCGCAATCAAGCTCACCACCACCAAACCGCATAACGCGCTGGTCAGCAGAAACTGGCGGCGCACGCGTTCACAACGGCGAATAAATTCTTCATCATGATGATCGCGATAGCGCTGAGCGTAGATATACCATACCAGGCGCACCTGTTTGTTGGGCTGACCATGCGTGGTAAAGAAGCCGCCGCCATCGACATATTGATAGAGCAAAGGATCGCAACCACGAAGTACCACTAACAGTGCGCGTAGCGATGAGAAATAGCGCGCCATATTAACAATGCAAACGACACATAAAGCCCAGAATAGTGAGACGGTGCTTATCATATCTCCTCCCCGGCGACCCGCCCACGGAGTTCCTCTCCGGGACTACCGCTCCCCGATACCCTGCCAGACAATCAGTGAAAGAGTACTACGAAAGCCGTCCATATTAGCGCTCCGCATTCGAACGGCTCTTATACACATTGTAGGAGATCAGTTAATTTTTTTACCAGAAGGTTAATCACTATCAATGCAATTCCCTAGAAATTTTGTTTAACTAACTGGCAAGCAAGGCAGATTGACGGATTATCCTGGTCGCTATAATGTAAGGATAGTTATGGTAAACGGCTGAGCTAGCCCCGCGCATAGAGTTCGCAGGACGCGGGTGACGCGGCGGCATAAGAAACGCCAGTAGCTCAATGGTCATCGACAACTTATGGAAGGAGTAACACTATGGCTTATAAACACATTCTTATCGCAGTTGATCTCTCCCCGGAAAGTAAAGTTCTGGTTGAAAAAGCGGTCTCTATGGCGCGCCCCTACAACGCGAAAATCTCCCTCATCCACGTTGACGTGAATTATTCAGACCTGTACACCGGTCTGATTGACGTCAATCTGGGCGATATGCAGAAACGTATCTCCGAAGAAACCCACCACGCGCTGACCGAGCTGTCTACCAACGCTGGCTACCCTATCACTGAAACCCTGAGCGGTAGCGGCGATTTGGGCCAGGTGCTGGTTGACGCCATCAAGAAATACGATATGGATCTGGTCGTTTGCGGTCATCACCAGGACTTCTGGAGCAAACTGATGTCTTCTGCGCGCCAGCTGATCAACACCGTTCACGTTGACATGCTGATTGTGCCGCTGCGCGACGAAGAAGAGTAATACTTGCCGTGCCGGCTGGCGGCTAAGACCGCATCTGGTCTATAGTCAATCAGGTTGGCCTGAACCATCAGGCAAATTCCGGCTATCAACAACAACGCCCGCTTATGTGGGCGTTTTGTTTATCCCCCCTTCTTCGCAGTACTCAGTACATCATTCCATCACACCAAACATAATTAGTGTGATCCACTAATTAGTTTGCGTATCATTTGTATAATAACCTATTGATCAGGCTAATAACCGCAGTCTATATCAGGGTAAGTCTTTTCGGCGCGTTTTGATATACGCGCTCATACGTTTCGGGATGGCATTAAAAGGCGAAGGAATATGAATACAACTGCACCTACGGGCTTGCTGCAGCAACCTCGTCCATTTTTCATGATCTTTTTTGTAGAATTATGGGAACGATTTGGCTATTACGGCGTCCAGGGTATCCTGGCGGTCTTTTTCGTTAAACAATTGGGTTTTTCTCAGGAACAGGCCTTTATTACCTTTGGCGCTTTTGCGGCGCTGGTTTATGGCCTGATCTCCATCGGCGGCTATGTTGGCGACCATCTGTTAGGGACTAAACGCACCCTGGTCCTGGGCGCGATTGTGCTGGCGATTGGCTATTTTATGACCGGCATGTCGTTATTAAATCCCGATCTGATTTTTATCGCACTGGGTACGATTGCCGTGGGCAACGGGTTATTTAAAGCCAATCCCGCCAGCCTGCTCTCTAAATGCTATCAGCCTAAAGATCCCCGGCTGGATGGCGCTTTCACCCTGTTTTATATGTCGATTAACATCGGTTCTTTGTTATCGCTATCGCTGGCGCCGGTGATTGCCGATAAATTTGGCTATGCGGTGACCTATAATCTGTGCGGCGCTGGTTTAATTGTTGCGCTTCTGGTGTACTTCGCCTGCCGTGGCATGGTGAAAAATATCGGTTCTGAACCGGATCATAAACCGCTACGTTTTCGCAATTTGCTGCTGGTACTACTCGGCACCGTCGTCATGATTTTCCTCTGCGCCTGGCTGATGCACAACGTTAAGATTGCCAATCTGGTGCTCATCGTCCTTTCTATCGTCGTCACTATTTTCTTCTTTCGCGAAGCGTTTCGTCTGGATAAAACCGGCCGCAATAAAATGTTCGTGGCGTTTATTCTGATGATTGAAGCCGTGCTGTTTTACATTCTGTATGCGCAGATGCCTACCTCGCTGAACTTCTTTGCGATTAATAACGTGCATCATGAAATTCTTGGATTCGCCATTAACCCGGTGAGTTTTCAGGCGCTGAACCCATTCTGGGTGGTCGTCGCCAGTCCGGTACTGGCAGCGGTTTACACCCGACTGGGTAGCAAAGGCAAAGATCTGACTATGCCGATGAAGTTTACGCTCGGTATGTTCCTCTGCGCGCTGGGTTTTCTGACCGCCGCCGCCGCCGGGATGTGGTTTGCCGATGCGCAAGGATTGACGTCGCCGTGGTTTATCGTGCTGGTGTATCTGTTCCAGAGTCTGGGCGAGCTGCTGATTAGCGCGCTGGGGCTGGCAATGGTCGCCGCTCTGGTGCCGCAGCATCTGATGGGTTTTATTCTGGGAATGTGGTTCCTGACCCAGGCCGCCGCCTTCCTGCTCGGCGGTTATGTGGCGACCTTCACTGCCGTACCGGAAAACATCACCGATCCGTTGCAAACGCTGCCAATTTATACCGGCGTCTTTAGCAAAATTGGTCTGGTAACGCTGGCGGTCACCGTGGTGATGGCCATTATGGTGCCGTGGTTAAACCGAATGATTAATACGCCAGGTACCGAACAGTAATACTCAGTGCCGGATGCGGCTTACGCCTTATCCGGCCTACAAATAATTGAGAATCGTAGGCCCGATAAGCGTAGCGCCATCGGGCAATCCGTTACTCCGTCAGAGGGGTTCCGGCATAAATATCAAACCGATGCCCTTTGGTGACGATGGCGTTGGGCGTCGCGACATCCGCCAGCGGCGGCGCATAATCGGGACGTTTAACCACCACGCGTTTGGTCGCTAGCTGACGCGCCGGTTCCAGCAGTCCGTCGGCGTCGAGATCCGGCCCCACCAACGACTGAAACACCCGCATCTCTTTCTTCACCAGCGCGCTTTTCTGCCGGTGAGGAAACATCGGATCGAGGTAGACCACCTGCGGGCGCGGCGTGATATCGGTCAACGCCGTCAGGCTGGAAGCATGAATCAGCTGCAAACGCTCCTGAAGCCAGCCGCCAATGTCCGCATCGGCGTAGCCGCGCGTCAGGCCGTCGTCGAGCAACGCGGCGACCACCGGATTACGCTCCAGCATCCGCACGCGGCAACCGACGGATGCCAGCACAAACGCATCGCGCCCCAGTCCGGCCGTGGCATCAACCACATCCGGCAGATAATCGCCTTTGATACCGACGGCTTTCGCCACCGCTTCGCCGCGCCCGCCGCCGAACTTACGCCGGTGCGCCATCGCGCCGCCGACAAAATCGACGAAAATGCCGCCGAGCTTCGGTTCGTCGCGCTTGCGCAGCTCCAGATGTTGCGGCGTCAATACCAGCGCCATCGGGTTGTCTTCGTCATGCTCCAGTCCCCAGCGGGCAGCCAGAACAGATAAGGCGCCGTCTGTGGCGCCCGTTTCATCCATTAAGCAGATTTGCACGTAAAATCAGCCTTTAATCCCGTAATGCTCCAGCATCGCGTCCAGCTGTGGTTCACGGCCACGGAAGCGTTTAAAGAGTTCCATCGGCTCTTCAGAACCACCGCGAGTCAGGATGTTATCAAGGAACGACTGACCGGTCTCACGGTTGAAAATGCCTTCCTCCTCAAAGCGGGAATAAGCGTCCGCCGCCAGTACGTCGGCCCACAGATAGCTGTAGTAGCCTGCCGCATAGCCGCCAGCAAAGATATGGCTGAACGCATGTGGAAAGCGACCCCATGTCGGTGACGGCACCACGGCGACCTGTTTTTTAATTTCAAAGAGCGTCTCAAGAATTTTCGCTCCTTGCTGCGGATTAAATTCCGCATGCAGACGGAAATCAAACAGACCGAACTCCAGTTGACGCAGAATAAACAGCGCCGCCTGATAGTTTTTCGCCGCCAGCATTTTATCCAGCAGTTCCTTCGGCAACGGCTCGCCGGTTTCATAGTGGCCGGAGATAAACGCCAGCGCTTCCGGCTCCCAGCACCAGTTTTCCATAAACTGGCTTGGCAGTTCGACCGCGTCCCACGGCACGCCGCTGATACCGGAGACCCCGGCGGTCTCAATGCGGGTCAGCATATGATGCAGGCCATGACCAAACTCGTGGAACAGGGTGATCACTTCGTCATGGGTAAACAGAGCGGGTTTACCGTTCACCGGACGGTTGAAATTACAGGTCAGATAAGCGACCGGCTTTTGCAATGTGCCGTCCGCTTTACGCATCTGGCCGACACAGTCGTCCATCCACGCCCCGCCGCGTTTGTGTTCGCGCGCGTACAGGTCAAGGTAGAAGCTGCCGCGCAGCTCGTTATTTTCGTCATACAGTTCAAAGAAACGCACTTCCGGGTGCCAGACATCAACGTCAGTACGCTCTTTGGCGGTGATGCCGTAAATACGTTTCACCACTTCAAACAGGCCATTCACGGCTTTGTTTTCCGGGAAGTACGGACGTAGCTGCTCATCGCTGATGCTGTACAGGTGCTGTTTTTGCTTTTCACTGTAGTACGCGATATCCCACGGTTGCAGCTCCTCAACGCCAAATTCGGCTTTGGCGAAGGCACGCAGCTGGGCCAGCTCTTTTTCCCCCTGCGGACGGGCGCGTTTCGCCAAATCGGTCAGGAAGTCGAGCACCTGCTGCGGATTTTCCGCCATTTTGGTGGCCAGAGATTCATGGGCATAATTTTCGAAGCCCAGCAGTTGCGCCAGTTCATGGCGCAGCGCAAGAATTTCTTCCATCACCGGGCTGTTATCCCACTTACCGGCGTTCGGCCCCTGGTCGGAGGCGCGAGTGGAATAGGCGCGATACATCTCTTCACGCAACGCCTGGTTGTCGCAGTAGGTCATGACCGGCAGATAGCTCGGGATATCCAGGGTCAGCAGGTAACCTTCCTGCTCTTTGGCTTCCGCCTGGGCCTTTGCTGCCGCCAGAGCGCTTTCCGGCATTCCCGCCAGCTCGGCTTCGTCGGTGATGAGCTTCGTCCAGCCCATGGTGGCATCGAGCACATTATTGCTGTACTGGTTGCCCAGCTCAGACAGGCGAGTGGCGATTTCGCCGTAACGCTGCTGTTTCTCTTTCGGCAGACCGATGCCGGACAGTTCAAAATCACGTAGCGCGTTATCAACCGCTTTCTTCTGCGCGGTATTCAGCGTGGCGTAATGATCGCCGTCGCGCAGGTCGCGGTACGCGTTGTACAGTCCTTCATGCTGGCCAACCCAGGTGCTGTATTCCGACAGCAGCGGCAGCGTCTGTTCGTAGGCTTCACGCAGCTCCGGACTATTTTTCACCGAGTTTAAGTGGCTAATTGGCGAGAAAATACGCCCCAGAACATCGTCGGCTTCCGCCAACGGCTGGCAGAGGTTTTCCCAGCTATACGGCGCGCCATGCGCCACAACGCCTTCTACCGCCGCCCGGCAATCGGCCAACGCTTTGGTGACCGCAGGCACCACATGCTCCGGTTTAATTGCAGAAAAAGGCGGCAGTGAAAAAGACGTTAGTAATGGATTGGTCATATGCGCAGTCCTGTAGAAGAAGGTGAGTGGAGCGCGCTTTTGGCGCTCTCGCGATGAGATCTAGAATGGGGGATAGTAAGGGGAATTTCAATGATGGACAGCGTACAGACGTGGGTATCGCTGCAATAAGCCGCCCCTTTAACATCATCCCGGCTTACGTTTTATAAGCCGGGTGACAACGTCAGCGCGTTTTTCTCGCCATCTCGTAAGCAGCGGACAGATCCAGACGCTGCCAGAACTGTTGATCCTCGGTCTCGCCCGACAACGGATATCCTGCCGGTAACGCCGTCTCTTCCATTAACGCCTGACGCTGCGCTGGCGACAGGTTCGGCAGCGCTGTCTGTAGCAGAACATCGGCGCCTTTTGGTATTTTCAACGGCTGATGCTCGCCTTTCTGTTGCGGCAGGTTATAAGTCATGGTGAAGCGGTAGAAGGTATGCATGGCCGGATCGCGGTACGGATCGTCTTTTCCGGTCGATGCCGCGCATTCGACAATCGTCGTACCGCACTCTTTCACCAGCGCCTCACGCAGTTGAGCGCGAGCTTCGTTGAATAACGTACGGTAATACGGATCGTTAAGATAATGCGCGACATTACGCTGCGCGACCATCCGCGCGCCCATCACATCCAGCGGATAGTGTACGCCAAGGACCAGGCGAGAATAGCCATAACGCGCGCCACGAATCACCAGCGCATCAAAGCGTTCCGGGATCATTTCCGCCATCAACAGCGCATCCGTATAACCAGTATTCGTGTGTCCGCTGGGAAAAGCACCGCCACCTGCGGTATAAGGATGACCATCTTTTACCACCACATCATCCGGCGTCAAATGGATAGTATTACCCGGCACCTGGTAAGGACGCGGGTAATGAAAATATTTTTTCGCCGCGCCGGTGCTGACTTCCGAGGCTTTAATCAACGCTGCCGCTTTGCCCAACTCACCTTTATCATAAGCGGCGAGAAATGCCCGCCCCAGCCGCGGCCCCATTGCGTCGCTCAGGAAATAGAGATACTCCACGCTTTCCGCATCCGCCAGCGCCTGGTGACGGGTATTAACATCGGCATCGTGATTAATCGCCGTCACCGTCGCCAGATTGTCTTTCAATACTGCTTCCGGCAATGTATTGAAGGCGGAAAGTAGGGTAATTCCCATCTGTTGATTCTCAGTAGTATGAAAATCATAACCGCTAGCCTGTAACCAGGCATTATCCGCCTGGATGGAATTCTGTCGCATCTGAGCCAGGGCGTCGCGAGTCAACGCGGCGGTATCGCCTTGTAATGCCTTACGCAACTGTGTCAGCCATTGAGCCTCAAGGTCATTAAAGGCGACGCTCGCCGAGTCGGGCGTCACGCTTTTCGCTATCGACTCCGCCTGGGACAGGGGAATATCTTTCGCCAGTGCCGGCATCGCCAGCGCCAGAGATGACGCCAGTACAGTAATGTGTAGTTTCATTATGGTTCCTTTCATTAAAAATAACGCCAGGTCAAAACTACTACCTTGCCCACAGGCGATGCTGGCCTGCGCAGTTGACGGTTTGATGATACGAACACGTCTTGCAATACTTTCACAACGCGCGAAACAACATGGCGGTACTGGGGTAATCTCTACGGATCTGCGGTAAACTATCGGCTAACTTGTTTACTTCCCGGAATATCTGCATCCATGCTCAGTTATCGTCACAGCTTTCACGCTGGCAACCACGCCGACGTCCTTAAACATACCGTTCAGAGCCTGATCATCGAGTCGCTAAAAGAGAAAGAAAAACCGTTTCTCTATCTGGACACGCACGCGGGCGCGGGGCGTTATCAGTTGGGCAGCGAACATGCTGAACGTACCGGAGAGTATCTGGAAGGCATCGCCCGTATCTGGCAGCAGGACGATCTGCCCGCCGAACTGGAACCGTATATTAGCGTCGTAAAACATTTCAACCGCAGCGGGCAGTTACGCTACTACCCGGGCTCCCCGTTAATCGCCCGCCAGTTGCTGCGTGAGCAGGACAGTCTGCAACTCACGGAATTGCATCCCAGCGACTTCCCACTGTTGCGCGCGGAGTTTCAAAAAGACAACCGCGCCCGCGTGGAACGCGCTGACGGCTATCAGCAACTGAAAGCCAAATTGCCGCCGGTTTCCCGCCGCGGTCTTATTCTCATTGACCCGCCTTATGAAATGAAAACCGACTACCAGGCGGTAGTCAGCGGCATCAGCGAGGGTTATAAACGTTTCGCCACCGGGACATACGCGCTATGGTATCCGGTGGTGCTCCGCCAGCAAATTAAGCGCATGATTCATGATCTGGAGGCCACCGGCATCCGTAAAATCCTGCAAATTGAGCTGGCGATCCGCCCGGACAGCGATCAGCGCGGGATGACGGCGTCCGGTATGATCGTGGTTAACCCGCCGTGGAAACTGGAGCAGCAGATGAACAACGTGCTACCGTGGCTGCACAGCAGGTTGGCGCCAAACGGTCACGGACACACTTCGGTAAGCTGGATCGTGCCGGAGTAATCACAGCCATCGGTGGAACCTTTCACCTTCAGGTATACAATCGCGAATATTTTGGCGGGTAGCGCAGAATCTATCCGTCCGACAACGAACATAAAGGAGCGGTCATGACCAAACACTATGATTACATCGCTATCGGCGGCGGCAGCGGCGGTATCGCCTCGATTAACCGCGCCGCTATGTACGGCCAGAAATGCGCGCTCATCGAAGCCAAAGAGCTGGGCGGTACCTGTGTTAACGTGGGCTGCGTGCCGAAGAAAGTGATGTGGCATGCCGCGCAGATTCGTGAAGCGATTCATCTGTATGGCCCGGACTACGGTTTTGACACCACGATTAATCAGTTCGACTGGAGCAAGCTGATTGCCAGCCGTACCGCGTATATTGACCGCATCCATACTTCATACGACAACGTGCTGGGCAAAAATAACGTGGATGTGATTAAAGGCTTTGCCCGCTTTGTCGATGCCAAAACCATTGAAGTGAACGGCGAAACCATCACCGCCGACCATATTTTGATCGCTACCGGCGGCCGTCCGAGCCATCCGAGCATTCCAGGCGTGGAATACGGCATTGATTCCGACGGTTTCTTTGCGCTGTCTGCCTTGCCGGAGCGCGTCGCGGTGGTAGGCGCAGGTTATATCGCTGTTGAACTGGCTGGCGTTATCAACGCGCTAGGGGCGAAAACGCATCTGTTTGTCCGTAAACATGCGCCGCTGCGCAGTTTTGACCCGATGATTAGCGAAACGCTGGTTGAGGTGATGAACGCCGAAGGCCCGCAACTGCATACTCACGCCGTGCCGAAAGCGGTGGTAAAAAACGCCGACGGCAGTCTGACTCTGGAACTGGAAGATGGCCGCAGTGAAACCGTTGATTGCCTGATCTGGGCCATTGGTCGCGAACCGTCGACCGACAATATTAATCTGGCGGCAGCGGGCGTGAAAACCAATGAAAAAGGTTACATCATTGTCGATAAATTCCAGAATACCAACGTTGAAGGCATTTACGCCGTTGGCGACAATACTGGCGCGGTAGAACTAACGCCAGTCGCCGTCGCCGCCGGTCGCCGTCTCTCCGAGCGCCTGTTTAACAACAAGCCGGACGAGCATCTGGACTACAGCAACATCCCGACCGTGGTCTTTAGCCATCCGCCTATCGGCACCGTCGGGTTAAGCGAGCCGCAGGCGCGCGAGCAGTACGGCGACGAGCAGGTGAAAGTCTATAAATCATCGTTTACCGCTATGTATACCGCGGTGACGACGCACCGCCAGCCGTGCCGTATGAAGCTGGTCTGCGTCGGGCCGGAAGAAAAAATTGTGGGTATCCACGGTATCGGCTTCGGCATGGATGAAATGTTGCAGGGCTTCGCGGTAGCGCTGAAGATGGGCGCTACCAAGAAAGACTTCGATAATACCGTCGCCATTCACCCGACCGCATCGGAAGAGTTTGTGACCATGCGTTAATATCTTGTGCGCCCATCTTCAAGGGTGGGCGCACAAGCCTGCATGATTAATACGTACTGAAATAACTCTGGATCAGTTCCGGATTACGCGTCTGAGTTAATGCCGTCATCAGCAAGACTCGCGCCTTCGCCGGGTTGAGCGAGTCAGACACCAGCCCTGGCTGCCCTTTATCCAACGGTACTACGCCGTTTCCGGTGCGGGAAGCGCGCACCACGATAATCCCGGCCTTCTCCGCTTTTTTAATCCCCGCGTCGCTGCGTACCGAGACTGAACCTGCGCCGGTTCCGGCATAAATAATACCGTCCGCGTGATGGGCGATCGCCGCATCATACATATATTCCGGGTCGTCCTGATAGCCGTAAATAATCACCACATTGGGTAATTTTTTGATATTACGTACGTCAAAAACAGATCGCAGGGTATGAATTTTTTCCACCCGCGTTTCGAACTGTGGCTGACCATTAACGATGACCCCCAGATAGCCCTCTTCCGGCGCTTTAAAGGTATCCAGAGTCGTGGCATTGGTTTTCGTTACAAAGCGCGCCGAACCAATACGATCGTTTAAAACCACCATTACGCCGCGTCCCTTCGCATTCGGGTCAGCAGCCACCGTGACCGCTTCCAGCAGGTTCATTGCGCCATCGGCGCTGATTGCCGACGCGGGCCGCATTGCAGCGGTAAACACCACCGGTTTGTCGCTTTTCACGGTCAAATTAAGAAAGTAGGCGGTTTCATCGAGCGTGTCAGTGCCATGAGTAATGACCACACCGTCAACATCGTCCCGCGCCAATAACGCATTCACCTTCTGTGAAAGTTTCAGGATAATATCGCTGGTCATATTTTCGCTACCAATATTCGCCACCTGCTCGCCGTCAACGCGAGCGATATTATTCATTTCCGGCACGGCATTTATTAATGTTTGCACGCCAAGCTCACCGGATTTATATCCGGCGGTTTGCGTATTATTGGCTGCCGTCCCGGCGATAGTACCGCCTGTCGCGAGAATAACAATATGCGGTAGTGACGTTGTGCTAAATACACAGTGGCTGATGAGCAGCAACACGGTGGCCATGAAAACTCTAATTTTCATTTTCTTCCTCTGAATTAAAAATAATAAGTGGCGTGTGCTATAAAAACATGAATAACAATCAGGCCAGAACCATTTTTCCTATTAACAGCCCGACAATGACCGAGACAATCACGTTAACTAATCCCGGACGCATAAAACTATGGTTAAGCACATATTTGCCGATACGCGTCGTACCGGTGTCGTCAAACGCCAGCGCCGCCAGACACTGTCCCGCCACCGGAATAAAGAAATAGCCGTTAACGGCAGGCCAGGAACCGATTAATGCATAAGCGGGCAACCCTAACGCCAGCCCCAGCGGCAACAGAATTAACGTCGTTGCCGCCTGGCTGCTGACCATAGCGGACACGAAAAACATCATAATGGCGATAAGCCAGGTATGCTGTTGCAATAGAGTTTGCACTTCTGCCTTAATCAACGCGATATGACCATTCACGAACGTCTCACTCATCCAGGCCAGGCCGAAGGCGCAGACAATCGCCAGCGCGCCCGCCCGAAATACCGTACCGCTGATAATCTGATCGACCTGCGGCCGACATAACAACACAATCAGGCAGGCAAAAGAGAGCATCGTAATCTGGATAGCGGCGGACATCGAAAGCGGTTGTAGCCCTTTCGCTGTCTCCACCATGGGCCGCAGCGCCGGAATCAGTCCTAACAGAACGATAACGATCGCGCTGGTCAGAAATAACGCCACCGACAATTTGGCGCGCGAAGTGACTACCGTATTTTTACTTTCTTTCTGCGCAGGTTTAATTAACCCTTCAGCAAGCCGACGTTGATATTCCGGATCGTCTTTTAACTCTTTTCCTTTATTAAAGGTCGCTATTGCCCCCATCGCTACACCGATTAACGTAGCAGGCACGCAAATCATCATAATGGTTGAAATAGAGACGCCCAACGGCGCCATTAAACCAATCATCGCCGCCATGGCGGCAGATATAGGGCTGGCGGTGATCGCCTGTTGCGATGCGATAACGGAAATAGATAAAGGACGTTCCGGTCGAATACCAGAATCCCGTGCGACTTCAGAAATAACCGGTAACAAGCTATAAACGACATGCCCCGTTCCTGACATAAAAGTGAAGATATAACAGATAAACGGCGCTAATAACGTAATGTAACGAGGGTGGCGACGCAGAATTTTTTCCGCCAGTTTGACCAGTAAATCCAGCCCGCCGGAGGCCTGTAAAGAAGCGGCCGCCAGGACAACAGAAAGAATAATCAGAATAACATCAATCGGTGGCGTAGAAGGCGTCAGGCCAAAAATAAAAACCATCACGCCGACGCCTAACCCGCCGACCATCCCTAAAAATACGCCGCCGATCCTGGCGCCTATCATCAGGGCCACAAGGATAAAACATAATTCCGTCCAAAACATACTTCCTCCTGGGTTATCTGGAGTGAGTGTCGCTTTACATTGAGGGACGTAACCTATTGTGCAAACGGTTTACCAAAACCAAATGCGCCGTAATGAGATAACACCTGCGCCGCCGATTTCCCGCCCTGCCGCATGGCGCGTAGCACGCTTTCTTTATCGGGTTCCGCCATACCCGATTGCAAAATGGAAAGCAAAAAACCGGTTAAGAAGGCGTCGCCTGCGCCCAGCGTATCGACAGGTTCGATATAAGCAGGTTGCCACTCCAGATAATCCGCGCCGGAAAAATAATAAACTTTTTCATGCCCGCAGGTGGCAATAATATGCCGACAGCCATAACGATAAAGTTTATTGAGTTTTATTTTGATTTCATCTGGCGATAACCCGCTACAGGAGACAAATCCATAATCTACCCACGGGCATACCTTTTCAAAATAGTCGTCTGTACCGCGCCCGGAAAAATCAAAAGAGAGTAAGACGGTTTGTTGTTTAATTTTCTCCAGTTCCGATTCCAGGTGGCCGTTAATACTGGAATGGACTAAGGTAAATTGTGATATATAGCGAAGATCATCGTCAGACAGGCTAAAAGGATGTTCCCGCAATACGCCGTTTTTGTTGCTGGCGACAAATTGCCGATCGCCATGCGTGAGACGGATACAGGCATACCCATTTTCGCCGGTATAATGGCGGCTGTGAGAGATGTCTATCTGTAGCTGGTGTAATACATCCTGTACGTGCTGCGCGGCGTCGTCATTGCCAAACGCCCCCATAAACGCGCTGGGGATGTCTGCTAATTTTGCATAGACAGCAAAATTTAATGCATTACCGCCGGGGTACATAATGCCGGAATGCAGGTATTTATCGACAACGTTGTCGCCAATACCCAATACGCTGATGCTCATCATTATTCCTTGTTTGTCTTTACAATAAAAAGCGTCCCTGCTTTTTTATCCATCCTGATGTAATTAATATTCCACTTTCCACATATAGCGGCGCGTCGTTAACGGATGCTGACGCGCCTCAGCTAACGCCCGATTGTAAACGGGATAAACGTTATTAAAGAGAGAGTGGTTAAAGTAATCAATAACCGTGGTTTTAATGGTCGATAGCCCCAGCTCTTTCGCATCGACAACTTCAATCCGGCGGCCATATTTTTTCAGGAAGTTTAACGCGCGTTCATCCACCGCCCGCGTATTGCCCTCGGAAAACTGGAAGAAGAAAGGCGTATTCGCATCGGTAATTTCAAACGGCCCGTGGAAAAACTCACCGCTATGAATACAGGCGGAATGTATCCATTGCATTTCCATAAAGATACAGATGCTCTGTAGGTAGGCTGCGCCATAGCCCGCGCCGCTGGCGACGGTGTAAATGACTTTATCGTCTTTATATTCCTGCGCGAACGCCTGCGCACGCTCCGCTACCTGCTCGCAAGCGCGCCAGACGATACGGTTGATTTTGCTGACGCCATCCTGAAAATCGTCGTAGTGCGCATACCCTTCCGTCTGCTGGAGCAGTTCGACCGCACTCAGCAGGCCTTTCATCGTTTTCTCTCCGGCAATATCTTTACCGTCGCCAAACGTGTACGTTTCCACATAGTCGCAATGCGCCACCAACGGTGAATCCATTATCCAGGTTAAACCAATGACCGGCGCGCCGTGCTGACGGGCGATTTCAGCCGCTTTAATTGTCTCTGGCGTATTACCTTTGTGGGAGGCGACAACCACAACGGCATTTTCTCCCAGCGCTACCGGCGGGTTGTTAATAAATTCTCCGCTGTTATACAGACCGACAGTCAACGCTTTCGCTTCTTTTTCTAAAAATGCTTTCGCCGGATAGAACGCCGCATAAGAACCGCCGCACGCCACATAATAGACATGTTTAACGCCTCCTTTCTCTGCCTGGCTGGTCACAATATTGCTAACTGTCTCTTTCATACCCATCATGCTTTCCTCTGGTTCCATCAATGATACAGGCGAGGATTCGCCATAAATGACTCATAATGTATTATTATTTTTATATGACATTTAAAGACATTTGATCAAGATGGAAAGCAAAAAAAATCGGGATCCGCGATCTGGATCCCGATTCAGCCTGCTCTTCGTTAGCGTAATGCTGACATCATACGGTAAACCGTATTTTATCGCCGACAATCAACTGTTGCGAAACGCAGGAGAGTTCTCCTTTGTTATCAATCATTTCACTTTTTATCAGGATCAGCGGATAACCCTCGTTGACGCCAAGATAATGGGCGACTTCAAAACTGGCATAAACCAGTTCGATCATCTTACGGGAGTGGGTAAACCATAAGTGGTGTTTCTCGCGTAAGCATTCATACAAAGAGTGATTATTAAGATCTTCGTCCAGCAAAAACGCAAAACGAGGGGGAAGATGTACGGTTTCCAGCGATACCGCCACATCGTCGGCATAGCGGATACGTTCAATGACGACCGCTTTTTCGCCATCGTTCATATTCAGTAACGCTTTTGTCTCATCGTCTACCGATTCAAAAACGGATTTGATGGTGCGTGACCCCGGGCGACGTCCCTGGGACTGGCATAACTCGCTGAAACTCATGATGCCGGTCATACTGCGCTGAAATTTCTCACCAGAGACAAAGGTGCCTTTGCCGGAGACACGGGTCAGCAAATTTTCACGCGTCAGCGCATCCAACGCCTTACGGACCGTGACCCTGCTCACCTGCCAGCGCGCGCTCAGTTCATTTTCCGTCGGGATCTGCTGGCCTGGTTTATACTCTCCACGCGCAATGGCCTCTTTTAAGGCGGCTTCAAGCTGCTTATAAAGCGGTTTAGCGCTTTTACTGTCGGGTTGCTCGATCATTTGTATCCATTTGTATTATCATGGTGCCATGGCTTGTATTATAACTATTTACGTTACCTTTGCTTGTGAATCCACGCCATGCGGTGACGTAGTGATACCGCTATGAAACGAATGTTCTGATTTTAGGTCTGGGGCGGGCGTCATGAAAATAGGATTTTCGCAATACTATTCAGTAAGTTATAAATTGTTTTTCTTGAGAGACAAATTGCAAAATGTGATCTATCGCACACTTTGCCACTCAGGTATCGAAGCGAATGTCTACGCTTAATAGACAGCCGGGCAACACCCGTATCTTTTACGACGCAAGCCGGAGGTCCTTGTCATTATGCTCAACCAGAAATTAAACCCCACGCCTTCTGAAGATCTGACTATTGATGTCGATCTGCTTTATGAAACAGACCCGTGCGAGTTAAAGCTGGATGAAATGATCGAGGCGGAACCGGAGCCGGAGATGATCGAGGGGCTTCCCGCCTCTGACGCCCTGACCCCTGCCGATCGGTATCTCGAACTGTTCGAGCATGTACAGTCAACAAAACTGTTTCCAGACAGTAAAACGTTCCCGGACTGCGCGCCGAAGATGGACCCGCTTGATATCCTGATCCGCTACCGTAAGGTCAGACGCCACCGTGATTTTGACTTACGCCGCTTCGTCGAGAACCATTTCTGGCTACCGGAAACCTTATCCAGCGAGTATGTCTCTAACCCCGAAAACTCGCTCAAAGAACATATTGACCAGCTTTGGCCGATACTGACGCGCGAACCGCAGGATCATATTCCGTGGTCTTCGCTGCTGGCGCTGCCGCAATCCTATATCGTGCCGGGAGGCCGTTTTAGCGAAACCTATTATTGGGACTCTTATTTTACCATGCTGGGTCTGGCGGAAAGCGGGCGCGAAGACTTACTTAAATGTATGGCGGATAATTTCGCCTGGATGATTGAAAACTATGGCCATATTCCCAACGGCAACCGCACCTATTACCTGAGCCGCTCGCAGCCGCCGGTTTTCGCCCTGATGGTTGAACTGTTCGAAGAAGATGGCGTACGCGGCGCGCGGCGTTATCTCGACCATCTCAAAATGGAATACGCCTTCTGGATGGACGGCGCCGAATCGCTGGCGCTCAACCAGGCTTATCGCCACGTTGTGCGGATGCCGGACGGTTCCCTGCTGAACCGCTACTGGGACGATCGCGACACGCCGCGCGACGAGTCCTGGCTGGAAGATGTCGAAACTGCAAAACATTCTGGTCGTCCGCCCAATGAAGTCTACCGGGATTTGCGCGCCGGGGCGGCGTCCGGCTGGGACTATTCTTCACGCTGGCTACGCGATGCGGGCCGGCTTGCCAGCATACGTACAACTCAGTTTATCCCTATCGATTTGAACGCTTTTCTGTATAAACTGGAGAGCGCTATCGCCAATATTTCAGCACTGAAAGGCGAACGTGACACCGAGGCACTATTTCGCCAGAAAGCCAGCGATCGACGCGCCGCCGTGAACCATTATCTGTGGGATGATGAAAACGGCTGTTATCGGGACTATGACTGGCGACGCGAAGAAATGGCGCTCTTTTCCGCCGCCAGTATCGTGCCGCTGTATGTCGGTATGGCGAACCACGAGCAGGCCGACCGTCTGGCAAATGTGGTACGCAGCCGTCTGTTAACGCCCGGCGGGATTATGGCGACCGAATACGAAACCGGCGAACAGTGGGATAAACCGAACGGCTGGGCACCGCTGCAATGGATGGCGATTCAGGGCTTCAAACGGTATGGCGACGATATGCTGGGCGATGAAATCGCCCATAACTGGTTAAAAACGGTGAACCATTTTTATCAGGAGCACCATAAACTGATCGAGAAATACCATATTTCCGGCGGTACGCCCCGCGAAGGCGGCGGGGGCGAGTATCCGCTACAGGACGGGTTCGGCTGGACCAATGGCGTGGTGCGCCGCCTGATTGGCCTTTACGGAGAGCCTTAACCTGCACCGGCCTCAGTGAATCGCATCATAAATGGCTGACTGAATTTTCAGCCATTTTTTATTGTCTGCGCTGGGCCGGGCCTGAGCGCGCAGTCGGGCCTGCTCCGTATCGTGCTGCTGGCGCGTCACAACAGCCGGAACGGTGCAAAACGTTTGCAAATAGGTTTTATGCATCGCGGTCAGCGGCGCGCCGCTCGACATGTCATGACTTAACGTTGTGATAAATCGTCGGCAGGGTTTGACCTCATCCATCAGCGCGGGATAACGCAACAACAGTTGCAGCACCTCGGTATGTCCTGCCGCAAACGCCTGCTCCGTCCACGCGAGCTGCCAGTTCATTCCGCCCTGGAGGAACAGCGCCGTCACCCGCGTATCATTGCGCTCTATCGCCGCCCGCATGGTAAACGCATCCCAGGTAATCCCCATATGATTGAGCGTTTCCCGCGCGGAAGGCGCCTCGCGCGGCGGTTCATCCTGCGCCATTGCGGGAGCTTGCCCGTTATCGGAGCCTGGCGACGACGAACTAAATAGCCAGAACGCGCCCGCCAGTATCGCCAGCGTCATGACGCCAACCCCGCCCCACAAAGCGCCGGAAATAAGTTGCTCACGCTCTTCAGGCGTACGCGGAGGCCGCTTACGCGGTGGTTCTATGCTCTCGCTAATCTCATGCTTATCTCCCCCGGCCTGCCGATCTTTAAGCCGCGCGGTTTCCCAGAACTGGCGCAATTCACGTTCATCCGCCAGCAGAAACGAAGCGGGATTCACGCGGGTACGTTTTTCGGCATAGGCGCGCTGGATGGGCCGAACGATTTGCTGATACTGAACATTTAGCAGCATAAGCTGCGCTGAGGTGAGCGGCTGCCTGGCGATAACCTCGTTTCGCGCGAGGCGGCAATCATCCAGAAACATACGCAGAGTGGTGCGCGACTCGGCGAACAGCGTTAACGCTGAGGCGTCATTAAAAATTCTGACGTAATGACGGGCAAACAATTTTTTATCGACCACCATAAGCGCCAGTTCGCTAAACAACATGCCCTCCAGCGCATGTTGATCTTCTCCCTGTTTTAACCACTGGCGCAAACGGTCCGGGCCGAAATGTTGCTTGAGGTAGTGATTCAGGGACGCCCGATCCGGCCATGCGCGCGCAATAAGCGCTTTTAACGTCAGTTCTATCGCCCGAAGCTGACGTTGCGCCTCAAGATGCGCCTCCTGGTCGGGGTCTTCCAGCTCAGTTTGATACGTCAGTAGCGGCTGCTGCTGACGTAGATGTTCCAGCGAGGTGACAAAACGCAACGCGGCAAGGAGTTGATTTTCGCTCACCTCTTGCCCGCTGTCATACTGGGGAACATGCTGCTGAAGGTGACGCAGTTGCAGCATAAACTGGCTCAACTGCGCGTCATTTATCCGCAATTTTTTCGCCACCGCGCCCCAACCGCCCAGGTTAAGACGCGCCTGCTCAAGTTGTTCCATGAACCACCGGGGCTCTTTTCCCTCGGTGGTATGAATACCCAGCAGCAGCAGGATTTCTATTGATGCCTGGCGGATAATCCCCAGGCTATGTTCAAAAGGCGCGTGTGTCGCCTGCGAAGCGCTATTCGTCATTATCTTCCCTAAAAAGACGATCCCGCGACGAGATCTTCGTTTTCTTTTAATTATGTTTTTTCATAGATATAACAGATTCAGCCACATTTCAGTGACTTAATCTTAATGATTGCAAATTTATAAGAAGATCGGTTACTAACCAAAAACATCAGTTTTTCATTCTGTCAACGCGGCGTGACGCTGAACGGCATAGACCTTTTCCCTGCCTGCGTTTGGCCGTCTGACCGCTAGCCACGCGTGCAGCACACTTTATAATCGCGCTTTTTATGAGAAAGATGCCATGCCGCACATTTCATCTCGCTTTAGCTCCGCCTGCATCGCGTTTATTAAACAGTGGCAGGGTCTGTCGCTGGAAAAGTATCGCGATCGGCAGGGTAACTGGGTGATTGGTTACGGGCATATGTTGACGCCGGATGAGACGCTGACGTTCATTACGCCCGACCAGGCGGAGGCATTCTTGCTGGATGACCTCAATAGCTGCGATATACTGCTACAGAATTGTTTGCCGGAACTTAACGATCGGTTTCAACGCGAAACGCTTATTGCGCTGATGTTCAGCATCGGACATCAGCGTTTTTTATCATTAATCAATACGGGTGATATTTCACAGCCAAAAATAAGCGGACTGCGAATTTAACGTCGTTAATTCGATTCATTTAACATCATGGCGGCCTGGGTACGATTTTTTACATCCAGCCGCCGGTAAAGCGACTCCAGATGCGCTTTAACCGTCCCGGTACTAATATTTAACGCCCGCCCAATTTGTTTATTTGATTCTCCTGCGGCAAGCATCTGTAAAATTTCCCGCTGGCGGGCGCTTAACGCTTTTATATCACGGGACTCCAGCTCCGTTGAATTTAACCAATCCCCCGGTAAAAACATCATCCCGCGAGCGACAGCATTGAGCGCAAGGACAAAGGTTTCGGCATCAGAATCGCGTGGCACCACGGCCTGAACGTTAAATTGCATGACTTCATGCAGCCACTTTTGACTGCCATCCATCGCCGTGATAATAATCTTCACCTCCGGAAATTGCTGCGCGATTCTTTGTAACACCTCGCGGCAAAATTCAGCATCCAGGCCGCTATCCAGCATGACCAGCGCATCCGGCGCGCTTTCTATTTTTTGCCAGAGTTCTTCTGCCTGACCGACACTCTGGATACTTATTCCTGGAATGTGCTGCTGCAAACTGATTTTCATTCCATGAATAAATATTGACTGCCTGTCAAACATGATTACCTGCATTACTTTTCTCCACCTGGGTAAGATAATAGTCTCAAGATGAGGAAGGGTATTACCCGTAGGGTAAAATAAGAAGTCGCCATTTGGTATAGGCCATTTTACCGATAGTCATTGGTTGAGGAAGGGAAAGGTTATGAATATTTACAGCTTCAACATCGGGATTACAGAATTCGCTAAAATTAGCCTTTTAAAGTAAGGAATATCTTATTAGCGCGAACAGCCAAGGCTAATTTTAATATTAATTTAATGAAGAGTACGCCTGGCGCGTCACAAAGGAAATATCTGCTTTTCACCTGATGTGTTACAAAAAATAAAGTAGCACATTTTGTTAAAAAATAGCCAATCCGCCTGAAAACCGCGACGATGGGTCAATGACAATACCGTGTATGTACATGCATTTCTCTGCCCCACTACACCCGCTGTTATCGGCGTGTTTTACCGCCCTCGTCCCGTTTATCGGCTTTTTGGCGCTAAAAAGCCTGGCCGGAAGGCGATAAATCCGCCGCGCAACGCGATCAGACGTATTCGTCACGCGAGCAATGATTGCGAAAGGGCTTATTAGATGCTAGAAAATCAATAAAACCAGCCGCTTCAGCGTCACTGTTTCAATAAAAACAATAATAGAGCCTGATGATGGATAAAATATATGCAATGAAATTGTTTGTACGCGTGGCGGAACGGGAAAGTTTTTCCCGCGCAGCAGAGGATATCGGCCTTCCCAAAGGCAGCGTCTCACGGCAAATACAAGCGTTAGAACATCAACTGGGCATCCGCCTGCTCCACCGCACCACCCGGCGGGTACAGCTTACTCAGGACGGAATGGTTTACTACGAACGGGCAAAAGATCTGTTGAGTAACCTGGATGAACTGGAGGGTCTTTTCCAGCCTGATCCCGCCAGTATCAGCGGCAAAATACGGGTAGATATACCGCCATGTCTCGCAAACAGCCTTATCATGCCGCGCCTGCCCACTTTTTTGCATCAGTATCCCGGCATTGCGCTGGAACTTTGTAGTAGCGATCGACAGGTCGATTTACTACGGGAAGATTTCGACTGCGTGGTGCGCACAGAGCCGCTACATGCGCCAGGGATACTGACGCGCCCACTTGGCAAACTGAGGAGGGTGAACTGCGCCAGCCCACAATACCTGGCACGCTTTGGGTATCCAGAAAACCTTGACGATCTCGCCTCACATGCGATGGTGCATTATTCATTGACCCCGGGAGTCTCTTCACCGGGTTTTGCCTTTGAAACTCCCCACGGTATGCAGTGGGTAAAAACCGGCGGAATGCTAACGGTAAACAGTACGGAGACCTGGCATACGGCCTGTCTGGCAGGATTAGGAATCATTCAGACGCCGCGCATTGCTGTACGGGAGGCGTTACGCGCCGGAACGCTCATTGAAATTTTACCGCAATATCGCGCCGCTCCACTGCCGGTGACGCTGCATTATCCCCATCGCCGTAATCTTTCCCGCCGGGTACACCTGTTTATGGTATGGCTGACTGAAACCATTAAAGAGGCCGCAGAGTAGCCGCATTTTCAGCATCCACCGGGGAGAAGCTATACTGACATATTCTATTAATGATGAAGGACTACCGACCTGATGACGCAGGAAAATGACGTAAAACGCCCTATTCAGGAACTGGAGCACGACCCGATACAAAAAATAGAAACGCAGCCGCATGACGCCCCGGAAAAAAACGAAAAGGCAAATCAGGCGTTGCATTCCGTCACCTCCCTGGTGCAAAAAATTCAGCGTCAACCAATGGTGGCCCACCTCATTCGCGCGACCGAACGTTTTAACGATCGACTGGGTAATCAGTTTGGCGCGGCTATCACCTACTTTTCGTTTCTGTCGATGATCCCGATAATGATGGTGTCCTTTGCCGCGGCAGGTTTTATCCTCGCCTCGCACCCTAATCTACTGGAAGATATTTTCAGCAAGATATTGATGAATGTGAGCGATCCTACGCTGGCGTCCACGCTTAAAAATACGATTAATACGGCGGTTCAACAGCGTACCACGGTAGGGCTGGTCGGACTGGGTATCGCGCTCTATTCCGGCGTTAACTGGATGGGCAACCTGCGGGAAGCGATTCGCGCCCAGTCACGGGACGTCTGGGAGCGCAAGCCGCAGGATCAGGAGAAAATCTGGCTCAAATATCTGCGCGATTTTATCTCGCTGATTGGATTATTAATCGCTTTAATCATTACGCTGTCCATTACTTCCATCGCCGGTTCCGCCCAGCAGATGATCATCTCCGCCTTGTATCTCGACAGCATCGAATGGTTAAAACCGGCCTGGCATTTGATCGGTCTGGCCATCTCTATTTTTGCCAACTATCTACTTTTTTTCTGGATTTTCTGGCGACTGCCTCGCCATCGTCCCCGTAAAAAAGCGTTGATTCGCGGCACATTTATTGCCGCTATCGGTTTTGAGGTGATTAAAATCATTATGACTTATACGCTGCCGTCACTGGTGAAATCGCCTTCCGGCGCGGCGTTTGGCTCCGTACTCGGTCTGATGGCATTCTTCTACTTTTTTGCCCGCCTGACGTTATTCTGCGCGGCCTGGATAGCCACCGCCGAATATAAGGACGACCCGCGAATGCCGGGTAAAACGCAACGCTAGTCTGCGGCTTGCTGCCGAATGGCACGCACGGCGTCGTCATTCGGCCTACTGCTGTGTTGACCCAGGCCGGGCAAGCAAAGCGTACCCGGCGGTACAATCAGGCACGTCCTTCCGCCTCATCTCATTGTTTCAGCATATAAATCCAGTAATTAACTTTTATTTAACCAGAAACCAGTTTTATCCACTAATTCTAAAATTATGTGAAGCATTTCATAGACGCAAAATGGCTGGCTTAAACATTATCCCCTTTTTGCGCTTTTTTTGACCATTTTTGGCTTTTGTTACACATTGAAATATAACTTTTGCTGTGCGTAATATGGCTATTCGTTCGCTAAAAATAAGAAAATAGTATGCAAGCAACCGCCACAACACTCGACCATGAGCAGGAACATGTTCCGGTAAACTCACGCAATAAAGTCGTTATTGCCTCGCTTATCGGCACCGCGATTGAGTTCTTCGACTTCTATATTTACGCCACCGCAGCGGTGATCGTGTTCCCCCTTATCTTCTTCCCCCAGGGCGATCCCACTGCGGCAACGCTACAATCGCTCGCCACCTTCGCTATCGCGTTTGTGGCGCGTCCGATTGGCTCTGCGCTATTCGGCCACTTCGGCGACCGGGTAGGCCGCAAAGTCACGCTGGTGGCTTCGCTGCTGACGATGGGGATCTCCACGGTCATTATCGGTCTGTTACCGGGCTACGCGACGATAGGTATTTTCGCGCCGCTGCTGCTGGCGCTGGCGCGTTTCGGTCAGGGACTGGGGCTGGGCGGCGAATGGGGCGGCGCAGCGTTATTAGCGACGGAGAATGCGCCGCCGCGCAAACGCGCGCTGTATGGCTCCTTCCCGCAGTTGGGCGCGCCGATCGGCTTCTTTTTTGCCAATGGCACCTTCCTGTTGCTCTCCTGGCTGCTGACCGACGAGCAGTTTATGAGCTGGGGCTGGCGCGTGCCGTTTATCTTCTCGGCGGTGCTGGTGATTATCGGCCTGTATGTGCGCGTGTCGCTGCATGAAACGCCGGTGTTTGCGAAAGTCGCCGCAGCGAAAAAACAGGTAAAAATACCGCTGGGCACGTTGCTGACGAAGCATGTCCGCGTAACCATTCTCGGCACGTTTATTATGCTGGCGACCTACACGCTGTTCTATATCATGACCGTCTATTCCATGACTTACAGCACTGCCGCCGCGCCGGTGGGGCTTGGCTTGCCGCGCAATGAAATACTGTGGATGCTGATGATGGCGGTGATTGGTTTCGGCGTGATGGTGCCCGTCGCCGGCCTGCTGGCGGACGCATTTGGCCGTCGGAAAAGCATGGTCATCATTACCACGCTCATCATTCTCTTCGCGTTGTTCGCCTTTACCCCGCTGCTGGGTTCAGGCAATCCAGCGCTGGTATTCGTGTTCCTGTTGTTAGGCCTGAGCCTGATGGGGCTGACCTTCGGCCCAATGGGAGCGCTGCTGCCGGAGCTATTTCCGACGGAAGTGCGCTATACCGGCGCATCGTTTTCCTACAATGTGTCATCGATTCTGGGCGCTTCCGTCGCGCCGTATATTGCCGCATGGCTGCAAAGCCACTACGGGCTGGCGGCGGTAGGGGTTTACCTGGCGTCAATGGCGGCGCTGACGCTGATTGCACTGCTGTTAACCCATGAGACGCGTCATCAGGCGTTGTAATAGGGCGCCGGATGGCGTCATCCGGCGCTACGTTTCACGTTACTGCTTCATCTGCGTTAAAATCGTCCGGCACTGATTGGCTTCGCCCTCAGAGGGCGAAATGAGCGCTAATAGCGCGGCGGCGGGCGTTACCAACGTCGCCAGCGCTGCCGCAACCGCGCCGCGCGCAATCAGCGGGCCGGGCTTGACGCCCGCCTGCGGATTTTTAAATGTCCCACGCACGTACAGCGGCGATCGCAGCGTAATAATACGAATCCCCTTACTTTCCGGATCAATGGTTAAATCGAGCTGTTCAGAGGCGAAGCTCGCCGTACCGGTCACGTTAATCAACGCATTTTCTGTATCAAAAGCAAAAATTTGCGGTCGCGCCACGCCGTTCGCAATATTGAGATTCGCCGCCGCGCAGTTAACCCGCACTTCGTCATCACCAAAAATCTGCCCGACAATATAGTTGCCGACGTTCAGCCCCACGATTTCCATCAGGTTGCGGCTAATCAATCCATCATTCATCAATAATTTGAGATTGCCGTTACTGTTGCCAAGCAGCGCGGCGACCGAGTTGCCCGTCCCGCGAATATCCGCATCGCCGTTCAGCTCGCCCAGCGTTTTCTGCATCAGCTCCACATCCGGCATCAGTTCTTTAAGCTTCAGCCGACGCGCCTGTATATCCGCCCGCCCCTGCATTGGTTTTTTATCCCCTTCCAGATGGATGTTGGAGACAATACTGCCGCCTGCCAGACCAAACTTCAGCGGCTGTAGACGTAAGTCGGCGTTTTTCAGGATGATATGGGTCGAAAGATCGCTAATCGGTAGACTGCCGCCATGTTCAATACGTCGGCCTTTAAACCGGACATCGGCGTCCATAACGTCCCATTTGTCGGTTTCAAAGCGATCGTAAGGCAACACTTTATCCGCCGGCTGAACATTCTTCTCGCCTTTGCGCTGTTCAGACCGTTTCGACTGCTCAGCGTCTTTCCCGGAATCCACGCCAATCAGCGGCCCAAGATCGGCCAGTCGTAACTGGCGCGATTCGACATCGCCTTCCAGTTTAGGGCGCGGTTTACCGGTGGTATAAGTGAGGGAGCCGTGGATATCACTGTCGCCAATGCGCCCGTTAAAACCGCGATAATCAAATACCGATGACTTTTCGGCGTCAATTTTCGCTACCAATCGCCCATCGGTCTCAAACGGCGGCGTATCCGGCAGCAGCACGCCGGTTAAATCATATAAATCGCCCAGTGAATCGCCAGAGAATTTAAGCCGCAGATCGACGCCGCCCATTTTCATCGGTTCGTTCACCACGCCGCTAAAAGCCACCCGCGTATTACCAGAGCGGAAATCGGCCTGCACAGGAAAAGGCGTACTTTCGCTGCGTAGCGCCAGCATACCGCCTATTTTCCCCGTACCGGTCAACGGTTCCCCGTTATAACGCCCCTGCGCCTTCAGGCCGAAGACATAGTCGCCCACGGTGGATTTGTCTGCTTTGCCTTTCGTTCCCGTCACTTCGCTGAACGGCAACGGTTTGCCTAACGGATCGACCAGAATAGTGATATCCGCTTTACTGACCTTATCATCGATCGCGATTCGCCCCTGGTCGAAGAGAATATTATCCAGCCGGAAGGACCAGGCGGAAGGTTTAGCATTGGGGTCCGTATTCTTGTCTTGCGCGAGGTTAAAGGTCCAGTTATTGGTTTTCTCGGACAGACGAATAAGACGCGCGTCGGGTTTCACCAGTTTGATCCACGGCAGCCAGACGGTTTTGGTCAGGAGCGCCAGCGGAGCAAGCGTCGCCTCAACGCGTGGCAGATGCACCATCGTAACTTCCGGAATATCCGGCGGATTGCCGAGAATGACGTCTTCCGCGTGAACATGCGGCCACGGTACCCAGCTTCGCCAGCCGGTCTCCTGTTTTTGGCGTTCCCACACCACGCCTAAATCGCCGCGAATAGCGAAAGGCCGGTTCAATTCGGTAGAGACTTTCTGGTTGATGGTCGGTTTGAGGCGGTTCCAGTCAAATGTTGCGATCAACAAAATCACTATGGCGATCAACAACAAGAAAGTCCCTGTGATGGCGGCGGTTATTTTGCCTGCTTTAGTCATGTGTTATTTCCTCACTTCTTCCCTTGCCTGTCCTAAAGATAGTTCAGCCAGACGAAAAAGGAGGATGACCGCGCCTCGTAATACCACGTATTACGAGAACAGTCTGGCGTTACAGGGTCAGAATCACCTCTTCGAGCGATATCAGCGGCACGGGTCGAGAAAGAAAATAGCCCTGGGCGGCAAAGGCGGGCGAACGCTGCACATCACGCCACTCTTCCAGCGTCTCCACGCCCTCGACAATAACGCCGCGGCAGTAGCGGTTCATCAGTTGCAGCAGCAGAGTGAACAGGTTGCGTCCCTCTGCGGACTGGCGCAGCATGACGAACAGCTCGCGCGCCACTTTAATGTAGTCATAACGCACTTCGCTCAGCGCTGAAAAATTGGCCATACCAGTACCAAAATCATCCAGCCACAGCGGGCCGAACTCACACATCGAGGCGAAAGAGGAGTCTTTCGGCAAACGAATATGTTCCACCAGTTCAAAACGCAGCCAGGGTAAGCGCTCCATCGCTGCCAGAATGTCCGGCTGTCGTCGCATGGCAATCAGCGTAGGGCCGTCAACATTGACTGATGCCAATAAGTGATGGCGAGTGAAAAAATCCGCTTTTTGTTCAAGCTGATGAAGTTGTTCTTTCACTACGTCAATGCGGTGTCGAACCGCTAACTCCGCGAAATAACGATCCGGGGCAATACGTCTGGAAGGGTTATCAGGATGGGTGACGACAGTGAGAAGTTCAACCGCCATCAGACGGCCATCCGTCTGGTATATCGGCTGGTAAGTATAGGCACGCTCGCATTGCAGCCAATAGCGCCGTTCCTGCAAATTCTCTATACCTGCATCAGGAACGCGTAGCTGCTGGATAACCTGCTTTATCATCTCAGTTGTCCTGTTAATGGGAGTGTGACTGTCCGGACTCGTCAAAGGTTATCGGCGTTCAGGCAGAGAACTTTACCCTCGGTCCCTGGCAAAATAAAAACAGCCCCCGAAACTTGTCAAAAATACGCACTTGCTCAAAAAAATAATGGACCGATGTTTTAATATTATTGACCACTAAACATCCACAGCGCACACTAACGCTAATTTTTACAGATCAGGTTCACGACTATGTCTAAAAAGATTGCCGTGATTGGCGAATGCATGATTGAGCTGTCGCAGAAAGGCGCTGATGTTCAGCGCGGCTTCGGCGGCGACACGCTGAATACCTCCGTTTATATTGCCCGTCAGGTCGATTCTGCCGCTCTGGCCGTTCACTATGTGACGGCGCTGGGTACCGACAGTTTCAGCCAACAGATGCTGGAGGCGTGGCAGCATGAAAATGTGGATACCTCGCTAACGCAGCGGATGGAAAATCGCCTGCCAGGCCTCTATTACATCGAAACCGATGACACTGGCGAGCGTACCTTCTACTACTGGCGTAACGAAGCGGCAGCGAAATTCTGGCTGGAGAGCGAGCAGTCAGCGGCTATCTGCAAGGCGCTGACGACCTTCGATTATCTCTACCTGAGCGGCATTAGCCTCGCGATTTTAAGCCCGACCAGCCGTGATAAGCTGCTGTCTTTATTGCGTGAATGCCGGGCCAACGGCGGGAAAGTCATTTTTGATAATAACTATCGCCCGCGTTTATGGACAAGTCGCGAAGAAACGCAGCAGGTCTATCAAAAGATGCTGGAATGTACTGATATCGCTTTCCTGACACTGGACGATGAAGACGCGCTATGGGGTCAGCAACCGGTGGAAGAGGTCATTGCCCGCACCCATGCGGCAGGCGTGCAGGAAGTGGTGGTAAAACGCGGGGCGGACTCTTGCCTGGTCTCGATTCAGGGCGAGGCGCTCATTGACGTTCCGGCAGTGAAACTGCCGAAAGAGAAAGTGATAGACACCACTGCCGCAGGCGACTCCTTCAGCGCCGGTTATCTGGCCGTTCGTTTGACGGGCGGCAGCGCGACGGATGCCGCGAAGCGCGGACACCTGACGGCCAGCACGGTGATTCAGTACCGTGGGGCCATTATTCCGCACGACGCGATGCCGCAGTAAGTCATTCGCTCTTGCCCGGTGGCGCTGCGCTTACCGGGCCGGCAGGCGGCAGCTTACTGTGCCGCCGGTGTCTCCGTCACTTCCGGATGCGCCTCATCTGCTTCAACAGCGGCGGCAGTAGTCGGGACCATGATTTCATCCCACGTCGCCTTTAACGCCTTCATATTAAATTCCGGCTCGCCTTGCGGTTGCAGCAAAATTAATGCCATCTCCTGCGATAGCTGCTGACGTAGATTCTGATTGAGCATATCGACGGTCAGGCTGTTGAGGAAATTCTGGCGCAGCTTCTGATACTGCTCCGGCGCGATATCCACCACCTGATTCTGCAGCGAGCGCATACGCTGTCCAGTCAAAATGTCAGTATCGGTACGCGCGTAGGTCGCGAACAGCTTTTGCAATTCGAGATTTTTCTGCGCCACCAGCGCAGTAAACTCCTCTTCCGACAAACCTTTATCGCGTACTTTCGCCAGTTCATTCGCCACCAGGCTCAAATTGGTATTGAGCTTATCATTAGGTGATTCAATGTTGATGGCGCACTGCGCGCGCAGAAACAGAACCCGGCAGTCAAACCCCAGACCAATATCTTTCGCGTTATTTTTAGTAAGCTCTTGCTGGATATGCCAGAACAGCGCTTCGCGCGCCAGATCCGCCTGCCAGTAGCGCAACAGCGCCGCCGATTCGCGAATCGGTTGCCACGGCGTATCCCACATAATGGAGAGGCGATCCTGGCGCACCGCATCGGTCATAATGCTCACTGATTCCGCCCGCAGCGGCGAAAGCGTCGGCACCGGGGCGGGCGTTTCGCGTTTACCTTTCAGCGTACCGAACGTTTTATTGATCTGCTCGGCGACAGAGCGCGCATCAATGTTGCCGACAACAATCAGCGTCATGGCATCCGGGGTGTACCATTTTTCATAGAAAGCCTGAATTTTGGCTGCGTCTACCGGCTGCTTTAACGGTTCCGCGGGATCGTGCCCCAATAACGCCGACCCTTTCAGCCGATAACGCCACCAGCCCTCTTTAGTATCTGCTGGCCACGTCGCAACCATATCTTCGCTGCTTAACGCATGATTCACCGTCTCTGGCGTAATGGTTAATTTACCGGAGACGTTAGCCAGATAGGTCAGCGCTTCTTTCAGCAGATCGTTACGGTTATTGGGTAAACTGAGGTTATAGAGCGTGGAATCATAAGAAACAATAACGGGCGGCATGGGACGTTTCGGATCAAACCCTTGCTGCCATAAAGAACGTGCCTGTGCGGCATCCAGACCACCGCTTTGCGTCAGCGCGATACGGGGAATCGCATGGCTGAACCCGCTCTGTTGCGTACTTTCGGTGAGCGAACCGGTATTAACCTGGAGACGAACTTCAATACGATCGCTGGGGCGCTGAGGCGTAGCCAACACTTGCCACTGTAACCCATTAGCCAGCGTCCCCTGTTGCCATGCCGGATCGGGCTGGAGCGCATCTGCCTGCACATAGCCGGCAGAGGCCAACATCAACAGACTGCCCGCTAAGAGTCGAATTTTTGTGCCCTGCATGTGAACCCCTGATCAACAATCCTGGTAATAAAAAGACAGCCCCGGCAGGGATGCCTGAATATGACGTAAAAACACTTCGTGTTAGACCGCGAGAACCTAAAAATGTCACGGAAGAAGTGAAATAATCCCTAAGCATCATGCTGTATGCTTTGGGCGCAGGGGTCAATTATGCGCAAACACCCGCAGTCCTGGAAGGGACTACGGGCATAAGTGGCGAGATTAGGAGGAAATTTCGTGCGTTTTGCCATCCGGCGCACGATTATTAAGCACATCGTCCAGCTTTTGGTGATCTAACTCTTTCACCCATTTGGCAACCACCACCGTCGCCACGCCGTTACCCACCAGGTTAGTCAGCGCGCGCGCTTCGGACATAAAGCGGTCGATACCGAGGATTAACGCCAGTCCCGCAACCGGTAAATGTCCCACGGCGGAGATAGTGGCCGCCAGCACGATAAAGCCGCTTCCGGTCACGCCCGCGGCGCCTTTTGACGATAGCAGCAGCACGACCAGCAGCGTTATCTGGTGGAAGATATCCATATGGCTGTTGGTCGCCTGGGCGATAAACACCGCCGCCATCGTCAGGTAGATAGAGGTGCCATCGAGGTTGAACGAATACCCCGTCGGGATCACCAGCCCTACCACCGACTTACGGCACCCCAGTTTTTCCATCTTATCGAGCATACGCGGCAACGCTGACTCGGAAGAGGAGGTGCCGAGCACAATGAGTAATTCTTCCCGGATATAGCGAATAAATTTAAAAATGCTAAAGCCCGTTACCCGTGCAATCGTCCCCAGCACCACCACCACGAAGAGAATACAGGTGATATAGAAGCAGATAATGAGCTGCCCCAGTTGCACCAGAGAACCGACGCCGTATTTACCGATGGTGAAGGCCATCGCGCCGAATGCGCCAATCGGCGCCAGGCGCATGATCATATTGATGATGCCGAAAATGACCTGCGAAAAACTCTCAATCACATTGAAAATGAGCTGGCCTTTGCTGCCCAAACGGTGCAGCGCAAAACCAAACAACACCGCAAACAGTAAGACCTGCAGAATGTTGCCGCTGGCAAACGCGCCGATCACGCTGCCCGGTATGACATCCATCAGGAAGGCAATAATGCCCTGCTCCTTGGCTTGTGCGGCATAAACGGCCACCGCCTGCGCATCCAGCGTTGCCGGATCGACGTTCATCCCGGCGCCAGGTTGCACAACGTTGACGATGATAAGACCGATAATCAGCGCAATCGTACTGACAATTTCAAAGTAAAGCAGCGCGACCGCGCCGGTACGGCCCACCGCTTTCATGCTTTCCATGCCTGCGATGCCCGTCACGACAGTACAGAAAATGACAGGAGCGATGATCATCTTAATGAGCTTAACGAACGCGTCGCCAAGCGGTTTCATTTGTGCGCCCAGTTCAGGATAGTAATGGCCAAGGAGAATACCAATGGCGATTGCTGTCAGGACCTGAAAATAAAGACTTTTGAACAGAGAGGTTTTCATAGGGTGTCCTTGAAGTAAAAACCACAGGTCTTGTAAGGTTATGAGTAACCTGCGGCCTTAAAATAACACCCACACAACATGACAGAAATGCGCCAGGATCATAATTGAAACAAAAATGTTAAAAAGTTTGAGCTGGCTCGCACAAGCGCGACCTTTTTTAACTTTTGTAATCAGGATTTTCGTGCGACAGATACCGTTCTTCAAAGATATCCGCGGGAACGGGCCGAGCAAACAGGAAGCCTTGCGCGACGTTGACTCCCGCCTGTTCCAGCCACGCGCGTTGCGCCTCGTTCTCCACGCCCTCGGCAATCAATTGTAAATTAAGACTGCGGGCCATCAGAATAATCGCCGTCACCATACTGTGATCATCCGGTAACCCATCGACAAACATTTTATCAATTTTAAGGATATCGACCGGTAGCGACTTCATATGCTGTAACTGGCGCAGCCCCGCGTAACCCATGCCAAAATCATCCAGTGCGATACGCACGCCAGCATTACGTAACGGACGTAAGATAGCGACGGCAGCGTGCGGATCGTCGATACGGCGGCTTTCAGTGACCTCAAGAATCAGCGTACCCGGTTGAATACGATAGCGGTTTAACAATTCCAGCAGCTCCGACACCATGCCAGGGTGCATGAGCTGTAACGCGGAAAGATTGACGGAGAGCGGCAATGTCACGCCGCGCTCCTGCCAGGCAGCAAGCTGGCGACAGGACTCTTCCAGCACCCAATAGCCCACCGTGACCATCAGGCCGCAGGATTCAATGCGCTCAATCAGCCCCTCCGGCAATTCCCAGCTACCGTCCGGCTGTTGCATACGTAACAAGGCTTCGGCGCTTAATACGTTGCCGCTGCGCATCTCGACCTGCGGCTGCAGCCAAATGGCAAACTGATGGTTATCCAGCGCGGTAAGGATATCGCTCTCTTCGGTAAGGCGCTGTTGAGCGGCCTCCATCTGCGCCGGGTCAAAGAACTGGATCTGATTTTTACCTTTTCGGCGCGCGGTAAAGGCGGCGGAGACGGCGCGACCATAGAGCTCTTCGGCGGTCAGATCGCCATAATACATCGCAATGCCAATACTGCAGCTTGGGCGCAATTGAATACCCTGGATGGGCAGTCGTTCATTAATGATAGTGAGTATTTGCTGACCTAATGTGATGGCGTGCCACGGCTCTTTAACGCCGTGGGCGATAATGGCAAAGTCATACCCGCTGACCTGCGTAAGCACCATGCGCGGCGCCAGCACCGACTTCAGCTTCTCAACCAACGTCAGTAATAGAATCTCCCGCTGCGTTTCTTGCAGCACGCCTGCCGTGTCACGCAACGTTTCGCACGTCACGATGATAAGCGCGGTGGTCTGTTGGCGGGTGATAACCTGTTCCAGCAGCGCCATTAAAAAGGCTTTATTGGGCAGCTCGGAAACCGGAAAACGCATCGCGTTGTCCGTTTGCTCCTCGCGTTGACGCTGCATAAGCTGCTGGTTGAGGTTATAGCTGCGCACCAGCATCCCAATTTCATCATCCTGATGCAGACGCGGCAACGCCAGCTGATGTCCGATCAGCTCCTGCTGCGGAATGTCGTTCAGCTCGCGGGCGATTTTGCGCAGCGGATGCACAATCAGGCGGTTTACGCACCAGGCGATGGCCACCGTCAGGATCAGCGATAAAAGTAAGTAAATGGTCACTAACGTAGAGAGCGCGCTCATGACGAACTTGTACATACGGTACGAATCCGCCTGCAATACAAGGTAGGCCAGCGGTTGCGGATTGGCAGGACGCTCCAACGAATAAACCGGCAAAGAAATTTGTACCGGCAGTTCGAAGAGACGCGTCACCATAACCGGGACGGGGCGTTCAGGAATGAAGCGCTTACGCAACGCCTGGAACTGATTCGGCAATACCACATCGGCGCGACTCACCACGCCCGCAGGTTTAATACTTTCCAGAATGGTTTCCGCGCCGGGGAGATCCGCTTTTAAAATCGCGGAAGAAAGAGGTTCCCGAACAGATCGCGCGATGCTTTCCAGTTGCGTAGCCGTGTTGTAGCGGTTCTGCTGTACCAGATGGAACAACAAAACGGTGCAAAAGACAAAAACAAACACCATGACAACGGCCGCAACCATTGCCATCTGTTTAATTGTTAACGAGCGGCTGACGCGCAAATTGACTCTCCCTGGATATCCCGGACTGCCGCCTGAGTATACCCGATTGCAGCGGCATTAAGAGAGGCTGTATCTGAAAAGGACTTTTCTGAATAACGGTTAATGATAGCGTCTGATGGCGCTGCGCTTCTCAGGCCTACGACGCCTGTCAATTCGTAGGCCTGACGCAATGATTACCAGTCAGCGTAAGGCACCAGAGGCTGCGGCGGTAAATCCATATCCCCCTGCCAGCCCGCCGCGGAATAACGGACATACAGCAGCAGATGACTGGGGGTATAATCTTTCGCCTGCTGAATATCGACAGCCGTACCCACAAACCAGTTGGCAGTAACACGGCGTTCAATGAGCGCCCGCGCGGTATAGCCAAATCCCTGGCTGCTGCCGCCGCCGTTGGTCTGGTCACGCGCATCCTCCTGATAATCCGCCGGAATCAAATTCATCAGCGGATAACGCGGCATGGTACGGTTGCGGGAGTGCGACCAGGATACCGAGCCGCCCAGCTCCCACGACCAGTTTTCCGTACGCTGCCGCCACATCACCGGCACCGCAAACGACAGGTATTCCTGCGGGCTATAATAACCGCCCTGACCCAGTGAATAACCGCTCAGATCTTTGTCGTAATGCCAGATCATGTTATTCAGCCCGACGGTAACGCGGCGGTTATTCTCGTTAATCACCTTATAGTAATAACCGGTCATCCAGCGCACGCGCCAGTTATCTTCCACATTTTTACCGCTCAACTGGTCGCCGCTGAGCGACGCCCAGACACCGTTTGCTTCGCCTTTATCATAGCTGAGACTGACGCCGCCGCCGTTGGCCCGCACGCCGCCCCATTTGGTGCCGGTATTGCTGCTGGCGTCCTTTTGCCCGCCAAACGCCAGCAGTGAGCTGGAGATCGGGCGACGATGCGCGTTCAGGGTATAACCCAACGGCCCGATATCGTCGCTATAGCTGACGCCGCCGACCACATCAACGACATTAAAGCCCATCGGCGTCGTGCCGATATCCCAGCGCCAGGTCTCATTCTGCCAGCCGACCGCCACGCTCGCGCCCGTATCGGCCTGGCTACGATGTCCGCTGCATTTCTCCAGCGTACAGGTACCCCAGTTATTATCGTATTTTCCATCCGCATCCGTAGAGAAGCGGCCAACATCCATATTCACCATATCAGTACGAAAGAACGCCCGTCCGTCCGACCAGGGCGCATCCACCTGAAGCATCGTGGTATGCGCCTTCAGATTGGAGTAACCGCCAGTCCCGCTCGACCCCCAATAATCGTGCGCCAACGTGACATTGAGATCCTGCTGACGGTACAACTCCGCCGCATCGCTACGCACGCCGCGTTTTAGCCAGTCATCTTTTTCATCATTGCGCGTCAGGCGGGTAAAGGTATCGTTATCCTGGGGACGAACCGGCGTAATCGCCGCGGCGACCATTGCCTCTTTGTAGGTCTCCAGCGCCCGCTGCGGCTCGCCCGTTTGCGCCTGAAAAGCGGCGGCGTCACGCAATACCATTGCGCTTTCCATTGATGGCGGCTGTGCTTTTGCCTGCGGCGTAATGCGGTTAAAGATCCGCGCCGCCGCCGTGATATCGCCAAGCTGGAGCTGCGCCAGCGCGACGCGGCGCTGCATGTTAATAGAGGTGATTTGCGACGCAGGCAGCGCCGCCAGTTGAGCGCGCGCCGCGGCGTTATCGCCCTGTGCGATGTCGATTTCTACCCGCCCCAGCATGGCATCGACATTACCCGGTTCCCGCGCCAGAACGGCGTCATAAGCGGCGCGGGCCGCCGCATTATCGCCACGCTGCTGCGCCCAGTCCGCCAACGTTAACGCAATGCGCGTAGAGGACGGCTGCTGACGTAACAACGCTTCCGCTTCGCGTTCTTTGCCGCTATCGCGCAAGCGGTTAGCGCTTTCCAGCACCTGGTTACTTTGCAATCGGCCCGCCAGTTCCTGAATATTGCTGTTCCACTGGCTGGTTGGCAGGGTATTGAGATGCGCCAGCGCCGCCCGGTCCCGATCGCTGCCGGAAAGATAAAGCCCATAAGCATAGACCTGTTCCGGATCGTTTGGCTTCTGCTGCGCCAGAGAGCGCATTTGCGCATCGGCCTGGGCGTGCTGCCCGGCCTGCCACCGATCGCGTGACAGTCGGTACGTCACCCACACGCTCCCCGGATCTAATGCCAGCCGACGACGGTGCAGTTCTGCGGCCTGCGCCCATTTGCCCTCGCTTTCCAGCGTTTCCGCCTGCTGCGCCAGACGGTCATTTTCCAGACTGCGTTCGATATCGTCGATACTGCGCCGCTGACTGGCGGAAAGAGAAGCGATAAACGCGGCGGCTTTTTGCGGCGACTGCTGGCGATAAAGATTCGCCAGCCCGCGTACAGCATTGGTATTACCGCTATCCATACGCAGCGTCTGCTGATAATAACGTTCGGCAGCGGCATTATCTTTGCGCGCCATCGCCACATCCCCCAGCCCCAGTACCGCGTAGCTGTCGGTGTTATCCACCGCTCGCGCCTGCTGATAGAAACGCTCCGCCTGGGCCAGATTATTCGCTTTTAAGGCCGCGTCGCCCTGCTGAATTAACAGCCAGTAGCGATTGACCTTCAGCAGGCTCTCCCACTTATCGCGGCTGCTGCTGTGCGGCGCCATCGCCAGCGCTTTTTCAAACTGCGCGACGGCGCGGGCGCGATCGCCACGCTGTGAGTATGCCTGCCCCAGCGCGCCGACCGCCTCGCTGTCGTCCTGCCGGGCGCTCACCGCCTGCTGCAATTGCGCAATGGCCTTACCGCCTTCTCCGGCATTAACCGCCGCGATGCCCTGCGAGCGCGCGCGGAACGCCGGATCGGCTAACTGTTTTTGCTGCTCGCTAAGCTGGGCGCGGGCGGCAGACACGCTATCGCCTTCGCTAAACTGCGTCAGATAGTCTTGCAACGCTTTTACGCTGGCGTCGCTCACCGGGAGATCTTTTATCTGCTGGTACCAGATGGCGGAGGCCGCGCTGCGTCCCGTACTGGATTTCGCCATCTGTTTTAGCACCGCAAATCCCTCATCGCGCCGCCCGCTGGCGAACAACAGTTGCGCCAGCGCATTTTGCAGAGCGTTATTACCCGGACTGACGGCATTGATTTTCTGTAGCTGGTTAATCGCTTCGTGACGGCGGGCGGGCAATTTCGCCACGGTCGTCCAGTATTCGACCGCCAGTTCGCCCTCCGGCGGATAACCTTTAAACAACTTGTCGTAGCTGGCGATCGCTTGTTCAGTATGGCCGGTCGTCGCCAGTAAACGCGCCTCCTGCAAAGACTGACGTCCTTGTGGCGTGGAGAGCAGCATCGCGGTGCGGGAAGATTGATACGCCGTCGACTCCGGCGCCAGTTGCGCCAGCCGGTCAAGTAGCTTCTGTGCCCCGTCGCTATCCCCCTGGCGCAACAGATAGCGGAAACGGGCGGCGATAACCTGTGGATCATTGGGGTCGATCAGCTCCAGGCGATAGAGCGACTGACGGACTAAGTCCTCACGGTGCGTGGCCTCGCCCAGCCGAACCTGCTCCAGCAACTGTTGCTGCGCGGAGGTCGCTGCGCCGGCAAGCGGTGTTAGCGCCATACCAAGCGATAAACCCAACAATGCCCGAGAAACGCCCCTTTTGCCAGGTAAGGCGTTTCGACCGCCAGCCGGCAAAAAAGCGTGCATGAGACTTAACGTGAACTTACGCATTCCTGGCCCCAGTCAGGTAATAATTCACCTTTGACGGTGAAGCGAAAACGGTGCTGATCCCAGCCTTGTCCAAAGAGAGTCAGCACATAGTTGTAATAGGCATCGCTGCCAGGAAAATGGTCTGCGACCCGCTGTCGCTGCACGGCCTGGGCGTCGCGATTTTGCAGGAAAGGCAGTAAAGCGGCGGAAAACCCGACCGGCCCCGTCCCCTGCGCATTCCCGCTGACGACATCCACTTTCTCCGGTGGAACGCCGTTTTTCATCGTTAACGTCGCCATCGGTTTAAATCGCGCCAGTAAACGCGCTTTTTGCGGATCGCCATCATGCATCATTCCCGTCCATAAATAGACGCGAATCGCATCGTAGCTACTGATCAGCGTCTTTTCCGCTTTCAACTGCCAGCCTTGCTTGCTTTCATAACGCACCCAGTCCGGCGAGAAACCTTTCGGCGCGGTTTCCAGCAAAAGCCGCAAATTGGTTTCCCGTAGCGTCGACCACGGCGCGCCAAAACGGCTAAAGTATTGCGCCAACTGCGGCGGCAGATAGCTTGGGTTAAAACGCCAGCTATTCGCCTCGGCAAAGCCGATTTTGCCAGGTAGCAGCATTGAGCCCAGCCCCGGCACATTCACGACCTCTTCGCGGGCGATGCGTTTTAGCAACGCCGTGCCCACCTCGGTATAACGCGTCTCTTTCCACAGGCGACCGGCCTCCAGCAGCGACCATGCCATCCAGATATCGCCGTCGGACGCGGAGTTGCTGTCCAGCACCGACCAGGTGTCGGGATCTTTTTGTCCCCACAGCCAGGCGGGCAGATGTTCACGCAGCGATCCCTGCGCCAGATTGTTTTGCGTCCAGTTAAACAGTTGCGCGAACGCCGGTCGATCGTTCGCCGCCAGGGCAAAGAACATGGCGTAGCTTTGCCCTTCGGAGGTGGTAATTTTTCGCGCATCGCCCGGATCGATAACGCGTCCCTGCTGGCTAATGTAATCTTTCTTGAACTGTTCCCACGCAGGCCAGCTACAGGCCGCCTGCGCATTTATTGCCGTCAGCATGACGATCATCGTTATCCATCCGCGCAGCATAGTCATCATGCGTTACTCATGGTCAGGGTCGAGACGACGGCGACTGAGAATACGTAGCAGACGCCACAATACCCACGCCAGTAATACCACACTGAGGGCCGCCAGTACCGCCAGCAGCACCGGGTGATTCGCCAGCGCATACCACAGCCGCTCAAACCACGGCAGATGTCCGACGTAATAGATATCGCCAACGCGCAGACTGTGAACGCCGGACTCGCGGATCACCGCCACGGAACCAAACATCGCGGCGCGTTTACCGCTGTCGTTCACGGCGTCGTTCAGTAGCTGGTAACCGCGCGGGCTATCAGCCAGCAGAGCAATCACGCTGCGCTGATCATTAAACGGCGACTGGAAGCCCACCACCGCCGCCATCGGGCCGCTGGCGGTGACGGTGGACTGCGCATCCGCCGCGCGATCGGCCTCATCCGGCATAATCGACGGGAAAGCGGTCTGCCGCATCGGGGTTTTTACCCAGCTTTGTGTCGCCTGCACCAACAGATCGATACGCTTATCATCTTTTAGCTTGCCCGGAATAGCGCCAATAATCAGCAGATCGGCGTCTTTGTCGGCTATCTGAGCGCTATCATCGGTGATGGTCAGATTAATTGCCGGGAAACCGGTCTGCCCGCCAATGGCACCGACCGTATTCAGCAGCGTTTCCATTTGCGCTTCGGTTGGGGTCTTCGGCATCACCGCCAGCGTGTCAGACAAGTCGGCCATCCGGCTGAACGGGAAACCCGCATTGGCGAACGCGCGTAAATCCGGCATCGCGATAAAGTGGTAATATTTCGAAAAATCGATAGTGGAGTCATCCCCTATCACCACATGATTCGGTACCGGCTGGAAGGTAATACAGTTGTCCACCGACCCGCCCGGCATCGGATTCATGTAGCGGAAGTCAAAACGTAGTTGGTTCATCGCCCCCAGTTTGAGCGCCGGAATAGACACATCTGTTTTACCATCCAGCAGTCCCTGAAGTACCGGCAAGCGCAACAGGAGTCGATTAGTTTCCTGCGTGCTGTTAAGGCTAAAGGCTTGCAGGAACTGGTTATTCAGACTGATGTCCAGTCGTGAACTGTCTTTGGTCGGCGGCGAGGTATAACGGTAGTTGAGATCCATATCAATACCGTTGCTACGCAGCAAATAGAGGTCCGGCGGCAGATTCAAAGAAACATTGATGGGCGCCGGCTCCAGCCCACTCGACTGGAGCTGCTCTTCATAGGTTTTCAGCTCGCCAAAAGTGACCGGGCGATCGGTACGCACCCAGTTCGGCGCATCATACGGTTTGCGCGCCAGCAGCGGTTTTACATCGTTGACCACCACGCTGGAACCACGGAAGAGAATATTCCCTTGCGCGATACCTTTTGCCGCTTGCAACAGGTCTTTATCATCACGGCCAAACACGACCAGCAACTTCACATACGGATTATCCGGATGGCTCATCATCTCGATAACCGGCGCGTTAACCGCAGGATGATCGCGCAGGAAATCGGGGCGTCGATCGTTGGTGGCGAACACGATCGCATTGCGATCCGGCAGGTGATTATACAACACCGGGAAGCGCTGACCGCGCCAGCCCGCCCGCGAGCCAAACCAGGACGCGACAATAGAAGCCGCCTGCTGCTGCGCCAGATCCGGCATGTCAGCAAACACTATCGGCAACGTCACCGGACGGTTATCCCGCGGATCGAAAAACGGCACCGGGAAGTGGGACAGATCGTTATTCACCGCCAGCATGTTATAGGTCAGATCCAGGGCGCTATTTCGCCCGATGTCTAACCACAGAGTACTGCTGGCCGGATTTTCACACACGTCGCGATAGTGGCCGACAAACTCCAGCCGCACCCGGTTAAAATCGGTGATAAATAGCGGATTGATAGGTACCTGCGCCAGCGTCTTTTTCCCCAACTGCTCTTTTGTCACCGGCAGTACGCCCATCAGTTCATCATTGAGATAAACCTTGAGCTGCGACTGAACCGGCAGGAGCGACGGCGAGGGCGTATATTCCAGATTCAGCACCGCTTTCGACGCCACTTCATCGCTGCGCATACCAAATTCAATGCCGCCGTTAGGGTTAACGCCACGCAGCGCCATACTACCCGGCGGCGGCGCGATTTGCGCAAAGGTCAGCTTGACCTCGCGCGAAGGCGCGGTCTGTGCCACGACGGGCGCCTCAGTTGCGGGCGACGGCGCAGGCTCGGTGGGTTCAGCATTTATCAATGGCGGCATCGCAGGCGCCGCCGCCGTCATGAAAGCAGGAAACGCGCTTAATCCTATTACCGCCGCACACATCCAGGACAATTTTCTTTTCATCGCATTATCATCATTGTTGAGCCTGAGCCATAACCCGATCCGACGGCTGTATCGCCGCTTGCCGCTCCGGGCGACGCGGAATAAACGATACAATCCAGGCAATTAACGCCGTCAACGATCGGAAAATTACTTTTACTGAAGGCGGCGCGAATTCCGCGAGGTGGCGATATCCGCGGAAGCCCAGCTTCAGAATATCCAGCAAGCTTTCCAGCGGTTTATCTTCCGGGAAGCTATCTTGCCAAAGCGCCCACGTATCGGCGCGAGCGAAGGTACACTGCACAAAATCAATATGTTGTTTGGTGGTGAGCGGCATCAGTTGCAGCCCGACCTCATTGCCCGTTACGCGCACCACCTGCGTTGGAAAGACATATTCCTGCTGCCCGCGTTTAAGCAACAGATTCACTTTCTGCCCTTCCAGCACTTGCGCCTGACCGTTGATATTGATGCCTAACCCGCCGTCGGAGAAGTCATGTACGGTACAGGAGAACAAATGTCCATCTTCGCGGGCGATGGCCCCCGGCATGGCAATCTCGACCCGATGCGCGCGTCTGACCTGTTTACTCTCTACCGAAACCGCAACCGCGCCGCCGAGAATGACCAGGTTATAGAAGACCCACACCAGGCTAACGATGACGGTCAGCGTTTCATTTTCCGGCCCGTAATAGTATCGCCATACGCCCGCCGCCACGCCGAGCAGGTTAAGCAAGACAAGGAAGATATACGGACGCGAGATTACCCAGTCGACGTACTTCTCTTCCACCAGCCCGCCTTTCGCCGTGACGTTAAATTTCCCTTTGTGCGGATTGATCAACGCGACCAGAGTCGGCGGTGCGATATACCATGCCAGTACCGTTTCATAGATTTCACTCCAGAAAGAGTGACGATACTTGCCCTGAATCTTCGAGTTAGTCAGGCTGGCGTGGACCATGTGCGGTATCACAAATAGCGCAATCATCAACGCAGGCGCATAAATGATATAGGCGTGCAGCAGCAGAAAAGCCAGCGGCGCGGTCAGAAAGATCAGGCGCGGAATGCCGGACAAGAAATGGAACATCGCGTTGAGGTAGCACAGCCGCTGCGCCAGTTTTAAGCCTTTACCAAACAGAGGGTTATCGAGGCGGAAAATTTGCACCATGCCCCGCGCCCAACGAATACGCTGCCCGATATGCGCCGACAGGCTTTCCGTCGCCAGCCCCGCCGCCTGCGGAATGCGCATATACGCTGAGGTATAACCTCGCCGGTGCAGCCGGAGCGAAGTATGCGCATCTTCCGTCACCGTCTCAACGGCGATACCGCCAATCTCATCCAGCGGCTTACGGCGAATCACCGCGCACGATCCGCAAAAGAAAGTGGCGTCCCACATATCGTTACCGTCCTGCACCAGTCCGTAAAACAGCGTGCCTTCGTTAGGCGTTTTACGAAAACGTCCCAGGTTGCGCTCAAACGGGTCCGGGGAGAAGAAATGATGCGGCGTCTGCATCATCGCCAGCTGTTTTTCTTTCAGGAACCAGCCCATTGTCATTTGCAGAAACGAGCGCGTCGGCACATGGTCGCAATCGAAGATCGCCACAAACTCGCCTTTCGCGTGTTTTAGCGCATTGTTGATGTTGCCGGCTTTGGCGTGTTCATGCGTGGCGCGGGCAATGTAATGCACGCCAACATGTCGGGCAAAATGACGAAATGATTCACGCCCGCCGTCATCAAGGATCCAGATATTCAGCTTGTCCTTCGGCCAGTCAATGCCAAGCGAAGCGTAAATGGTATTTTTGACCACGTTAAGGTCTTCGTTATAGGTCGGTACAAAAATATCCACCGTCGGCCACTGCGACATTTCTTTCGGCAACGGCACCGGTTGACGATTTAACGGCCACACCACCTGGAAGTACCCCAGCACCAGCACAATCCAGGCGTAGGTTTCCGCAAACAGCAGAATCAGCCCGCACACCAGACTGACCGGGTCGTCCCAATTTAGCGTCGAGGTATAGCGCCACCAGATATAACGACAGGAGACCGTTAACGACAGCACGATGAGCATCAGCGCGGAAAAGCGTCCCGGCATACGTCGTACCAACAGCGCAACGCCCCACAGCAACAGCAGAAAGATAAATTGCGATAGCGGGTTAAATGGCTGCGTAATACAGATCAGCGCCAGTATCAGTGAAAAGGTCACGATAACGCCCAGAATAAAACGCCGGGCGCCGTTGCTAAGATGTCCCAGCTCTTTTTCCTTTTCCAGATGCGTTGTCTTTTGGCGCACCCGTTCCGGTAAGGTATCCATCCATTGATGGTAACGTCCACGAACGTCCTTCAGGCGCGCAAATGACCGCCAGCGCGGTTCATGACGTTCTTTAGCCGACGAGATCATCACCAGCCAGAGGGTCTGAATGAGGTAACGGGCCGGGTCCAGCGGGCGCGGGCGGGCGGCGTTAATATGCGGATAAAGCGCTTTATGCCCGTCGCGAATACGCTGCCAGCGCGGATGCTCAAGCGGAAACACTATCCACGCCAGAATCGTCCACAGGCAGCCGAGCGCTGCGCTAAACGGCGACGCGCCGTGGCGGCGGTAACCCTGATAGCGCTCGCTCAAACGCGCGCTAACCGGCGGGATAAGCAGCCACCGGGAAAGGGCGCTCATCGCAGGCTCCCGGCGGACGTTTTGTCGCCCGCATCATGCAGCAGGCACCAGTTCGCCAGCGTTAACACCTCTTCGGCGGCTAACGAATCGCTGCGATATTCGCCTAACGGTTGTTTCGACGCCATGCACTCCGCCATCGCCTCATCGCGATGGATCACAATGGGCAGCAACCGGCGCTGGCTTTGCAGCCAAACCTGGTACAGATCGTCCTGTAACTGGCTGCCAATGCGTAAGTCATTGATCAGAATATGCGCTCCGGCAGGCAACGCCTGCTGATGAAGGCGAATATGGCAGTTAGCGTCAACCTGGGCTATCGCCAGCGTATGGTCGCAGAGGCTCACCAGCTGCCCTGTCAGCGGTGACGCGCCGTAGGGCAAGTCCAGTAAAATCCAGCTATAACGCCCGCTCGCTTTCAGCGCCTGGATAGCCGATCCGATCTCTCCCAGCGTCTCCTGCCAGGCCTGCGGATTTTCCCGCTCTTGCGCGGTGAGCTGTCCAAACGGCAGTAGATCAAGCTGCGAGGTATAACGTAACCCGGCATCGCGCCAGTCCTGACCGTCCAGCAACGATCGCGCCCAACCGCCCTGATGGACGAAGTCGACGTTAAACGACATGCGCAGCAGGTTATCGGGGCTGGTGTCAATCACCAGGACATTTTCCCCTAAGATTTGTAACGCCCAGGCGAGTGCTGCGGTGAGAGATGTGGTTCCCACCCCGCCGCGCACGCCCTGCAGTCCCAGAATCGCCATTCATGGCTTCCTTAATGAATGTGGTTGCGCAAATTCAGCCAGGAGCGGCCATCTTTTAATCGCCGCCGCCAACTGTTCGCGTTGGGAAATATCGGTATAATCTATTTCGGGTAGTGAAAACGCCTGGCTTAATGCCAGAAAATCATTTTGAAAAGTGTAGCCCAACGTTGGATCGGACTGAGCGCCAGGTTCATTGTTATACATTCTGGTTGCTCCTTTTTAAATATTTCTCACTGGCAGCATTACGCCCCGTCGTCAATACGGGAGAACGCGCATTTTTCATCTTTCCGTGACATCGTTTATAATGTGTAAAAATGCAAAGCGCAGAGTTACAGGGCATCCTGCCGGGCAAATTGATTCACATGCTAAATCTGATGCGTTTTAATTTCAATGTTAGGTTTATTTCTGTGCTTTCGCTAGTAAACTGATAAACAGTTAAAATAGTGACATGAGGGACACTGTGGACCCCGTATTTTCTCTCGGCATCTCATCATTATGGGATGAACTGCGCCATATGCCAACCGGCGGCGTCTGGTGGGTTAACGCCGATCGCCAGCAAGATGCCATCAGCCTGGTGAATCAAACGATTGCGTCACAAACGGAGAATGCAAATGTCGCCGTCATCGGCATGGAAGGCGATCCTGGCAAAGTAATCAAATTAGATGAATCTCACGGTCCGGAGAAAATCCGCTTATTTACCATGCCGGATTCAGAAAAAGGGCTATACTCTTTGCCCCACGATTTGCTTTGTTCTGTTAACCCGACGCATTACTTTTTCATTCTTATTTGTGCAAATAACACGTGGCGGAATATAACGTCAGAAAGCCTGCATAAATGGCTGGAAAAAATGAATAAATGGACTCGTTTTCATCACTGTTCATTGTTGGTTATTAACCCTTGTAATAATAGCGATAAACAGTCCTCGTTGTTGATGGGCGAGTATCGCTCACTTTTCGGCCTCGCCAGTTTACGTTTTCAGGGCGACCAACATTTGTTCGATATTGCCTTCTGGTGTAACGAAAAAGGCGTCAGCGCCCGACAGCAGTTATTGCTGTGTCAGCAGGACGAACGCTGGACGCTATCCCATCAGGAGGAGACGGCAATTCAGCCGCGTAGCGACGAAAAACGCATTCTTAGCCACGTCGCCGTCCTTGAAGGCGCGCCGCCGCTCTCGGAACACTGGACGCTTTTCGACAATAACGAAGCGCTATTCAACGACGCGCGCACGGCGCAGGCCGCGACAATTATTTTTTCGCTTACACAGAACAACCAAATCGAGCCGCTTGCTCGTCGCATTCATACTTTGCGGCGCCAGCGGGGAAGCGCGCTGAAAATTGTCGTGCGCGAAAATATCGCCAGTTTGCGCGCCACCGATGAGCGCCTGCTGCTGGGCTGCGGCGCGAATATGATCATTCCCTGGAACGCCCCGCTTTCACGCTGCCTGACGCTTATTGAAAGCGTGCAGGGACAGCAGTTCAGCCGTTACGTACCGGAAGACATCACCACGCTACTGTCAATGACGCAGCCGTTGAAACTGCGCGGTTTTCAGCCGTGGGATATCTTCTGCGATGCCATCCATACGATGATGAGCAACACCCTGCTCCCCGCCGACGGGAAAGGCGTTCTGGTCGCGCTGCGCCCGGTGCCGGGCATTCGGGTTGAGCAGGCGTTAACATTATGTCGGCCAAACCGAACCGGCGATATTATGACCATCGGCGGCAACCGTCTGGTGCTGTTTTTATCATTCTGCCGGGTCAACGATCTGGATACCGCGTTAAACCATATTTTCCCTTTGCCGACGGGCGATATTTTCTCTAATCGTATGGTCTGGTTCGAAGATAAACAAATCAGCGCCGAGCTGGTGCAGATGCGCTTATTGTCGCCGGAACTGTGGGGAACGCCGCTACCGCTGGCAAAACGCGCCGACCCGGTAATAAATGCCGAACACGATGGCCGCATCTGGCGTCGTATTCCTGAACCCCTGCGATTGCTCGACGACACCGCGGAGCGTGCATCATGATGACCATCAGCGATATCGTGCAAATTATTCTTTTTTGCGCGCTGATTTTCTTTCCGCTGGGGTATCTGGCGCGTCATTCGCTACGCCGTATCAGTGATACGACCCGGCTGCTATTTGCCAAACCTCGTTATGTAAAACCAGCCGGAACTCTGCGCCGCGCTACGAAAGTCAAGGCAGACAAAAAATGACTCAGCATACTCAAACTCCATCAATGCCTTCTCCGCTCTGGCAGTACTGGCGCGGTCTTTCCGGCTGGAACTTCTATTTTCTGGTCAAGTTTGGCCTGCTGTGGGCAGGCTATCTGAATTTTCATCCTTTACTGAATCTGGTATTCATGGCGTTTCTGCTCATGCCAATACCAAAGTATCGCCTTCACCGGTTGCGCCACTGGATTGCCATTCCCGTCGGCTTCGCGCTGTTCTGGCACGATACCTGGCTGCCCGGCCCGCAAAGCATTATGAGCCAGGGGACGCAGGTGGCGGAATTCAGCTCCGGTTATCTGCTCGATCTGATCGCCCGTTTTATTAACTGGCAAATGATCGGCGCCATCTTCGTACTGCTGGTTGCCTGGCTTTTTTTATCACAGTGGATTCGGGTCACGGTGTTTGTGGTCGCCATCATGGTATGGCTGAATGTCCTGACATTAACCGGCCCGGTTTTTACGCTGTGGCCAGCAGGCCAGCCAACCGATACGGTGACGACGACTGGCGGTAATGCGGCCGCTACCGTCGCGACAGCGGGCGATAAGCCGGTCATCGGCGATATGCCTGCGCAAACCGCGCCGCCGACGACCGCGAATCTGAACGCCTGGTTGAACACCTTCTATGCCGCGGAAGAAAAGCGGAAAACGACGTTCCCGGCGCAGCTTCCGCCTGATGCGCAGCCGTTCGACCTATTGGTCATCAATATTTGTTCGCTCTCCTGGTCGGATGTCGAAGCGGCAGGCTTGATGTCACATCCGCTATGGTCGCACTTTGACATTTTGTTTAAACACTTTAATTCCGGTACGTCTTACAGCGGCCCGGCGGCCATTCGTCTGCTGCGCGCCAGCTGTGGTCAACCTTCGCATACCCGACTTTATCAACCAGCCAATAACGAATGTTATCTGTTTGATAATCTGGCGAAACTGGGCTTTACTCAGCATCTGATGATGGATCATAACGGTGAATTTGGCGGCTTCCTGAAAGAAGTTCGCGAAAACGGCGGTATGCAGAGCGAACTGATGAACCAGTCCGGCCTGCCAACCGCCCTGCTGTCATTCGACGGCTCGCCGGTATATGACGATCTGGCGGTCCTGAACCGCTGGTTGACAGGGGAAGAACGTGAAGCCAATTCCCGCTCCGCGACTTTCTTTAACCTGCTGCCGCTGCACGATGGCAACCACTTCCCCGGCGTCAGCAAAACGGCGGATTATAAAATCCGCGCGCAGAAACTGTTCGATGAACTGGACGCCTTCTTCACCGAACTGGAGAAATCCGGGCGTAAGGTGATGGTAGTCGTCGTACCGGAGCACGGCGGCGCGCTGAAGGGCGACAGAATGCAGATCTCAGGCCTGCGCGATATTCCCAGCCCCTCCATCACCAACGTCCCGGCGGGCGTGAAATTTTTTGGCATGAAAGCCCCGCATGAGGGCGCGCCGATTGATATTAACCAGCCGAGCAGCTACCTGGCGATTTCCGAACTGGTCGTACGCGCCGTGGACGGTAAGCTCTTTACCGAAGACAGTGTGAACTGGAACAAGCTGACCAGCAATCTGCCGCAAACCGCGCCGGTTTCAGAAAACGCTAATGCGGTGGTGATTCAGTACCAGGGTAAGCCCTACGTTCGTCTGAATGGCGGCGACTGGGTGCCTTACCCGCAGTAAACCGAAAAAGGCCGCAAGGTTTCCCCTGCGGCCTGGTTCGGGCGCATGTTGCCATTACGGCGGACAGACGCTCAAAACGCGTTACTTCCTGTCACGTAGCCAGTTGACGATCACACTGGCGATAATGCCAGCAATGATCGGCGCCGCCAGATCGTGCCAGAAGGCCACGCCCAACTGCGTAAGCGTCATATAGCCGCCTTGTTGCAATGGCAACCGTTCGCGGCTATCCTTGATGTGTTGAGGTTCAAGTTAGCCCCCGTCAGGTTGCCAGGTTTATACCAGTCAACGTGCGGGGGTTTTCTCTATCCAGCAACCTATGCCGCCGGGGATCAAACCCCCGCAACATTGCGCCTCACCGGGTAAACCCGGCTTGCTGCTGATATTACGGCAAAATCCCCGTCCCGGCACGGCGCTAACGTGCAATCTGCGTGACGCTTCGCAGACGATTACTTTTATTTGCCAGAATACATTCAGCATTTCTGAGGCTGGCAGTCAGCCGCTCAATTCTGTAAATTATGCCTCCTCGCGGCCAGTCCCGGTGATACCGAAACCCTCGTTCAGCATCCTGCGTCTATGACATATTCGCCTGTTGCGCCAGAGGAATGGCTAAAAGCAGGTATTACCGACGAACTTATCCGTCTTTCAGCGGGACCTGAAGATCCCGACGATATTATTCATGACCTTGAACACGCCAGCAGAAAAGCAGCATTCTGACGATTGCTCGGCGAACCGCTGTCACCGGTTTGCCGCATCGGGTATCAAGGCACTATAGCCTGGTTATAGGCAGCATTCTTTATGAGAGAGCTGCGTATATTTTGGGCAGGGGGCTCTATGCAGGACGACACATTACCATTAAATAACAGTAACGCTACGACCACACCGCTTTCAACGAGATTACCGTTTACAAAATATGATTTTGGCTGGGTGCTCTTGTGTATCGGTATGGCGATCGGCGCCGGTACCGTCTTAATGCCAGTGCAAATCGGTCTCAAGGGGATCTGGGTATTTATTACCGCTTTTATCATCGCCTATCCAGCTACCTATATTGTGCAGGATATTTATCTAAAAACGTTATCTGAAAGCGAAACCTGTGACGATTATACGGATATTATCAGTCACTATCTTGGCAAAAACTGGGGCGTTTTTCTCGGTGTAATCTATTTTCTTATGATTATCCACGGGGTGTTTATTTACTCCCTGTCGGTGGTGTTTGATAGCGCCTCCTATATCAAAACCTTCGGCCTTACTGAGGCCGATCTTTCGCAGTCTATTATCTATAAAGTCGTGATTTTCGCCGTGCTGGTGGCGATTGCCTCCGGCGGGGAAAAGTTATTATTTAAAATTTCCGGCCCGATGGTGGTGGTAAAAGTCGGGATCATTGTGATATTCGGTTTCGCGATGATCCCACACTGGAATCTTGATAATATTTCCGCCTTTCCCGCCGCATCGGTTTTCTTTCGCGACGTACTGCTCACTATCCCATTTTGCTTCTTTTCTGCGGTCTTCATTCAGGTGCTAAACCCAATGAACATCGCCTATCGTAAGCGCGAGCCTGACCGTGTGCTGGCCACCCGGATGGCGATTCGCACGCATCGCATTAGCTATATTACGCTGATTGCCATTATTCTCTTTTTCTCGTTCTCGTTTACCTTTTCGATTAGCCATGAAGAGGCGGTATCAGCGTTCGAGCAGAATATTTCCGCCCTTGCGCTGGCAGCTCAGGTAATCCCTGGCCATATCATCCACATTACCTCTACCATCCTCAATATTTTTGCCGTACTTACCGCGTTCTTTGGTATTTATTTAGGTTTTCACGAAGCGCTTAAAGGTATTGTACTGAATGTATTGAGTCGTATTATGGATGTCAAAAATGTCAACCCACTGTTACTGACATCTGGAATCTGTGTCTTTATCGTGGTTACTCTGGTTATTTGGGTTTCGTTTCGCGTCTCAGTATTGGTCTTTTTCCAGTTAGGCAGTCCGCTTTATGGCATTGTCGCGTGTATTATTCCCTTTTTCCTGATTTATAAAGTAACGCAACTGGAAAAATTACGCGGCCTGAAAACCTGGCTTATTCTGTTATATGGAATATTGTTGTGCCTGTCGCCGTTATTAAAATTGCTTGAATAAGAGCCTATCCCACCAGGCGTTATTGGCGCAGCCAGTTTGGACACGGACAGCGCGCAAAAACCGGAGCGTACACGTAGTACGTGAGGTTTGACTCGCTACGCTCGCCCTTCGGGCCGCCGCAAGCGGCGTTCAAAACGCTAACGCGTTTTGGCGAGCACTGCCCAGGACCAAAATGGCAAGTAAAATAGCCCTAATGGGATAGGCTCTAAGTCGTACCGGAGAGCCATGCCCGGTGGCGCTACGCTTACCAGGCCTACAGGTACGGTGTAGGCTTGATAAGGCGCAGCCGCCATCCGGCATAAAACGCAATTAACTCAGCGGTTTCTGCGGATTTTCATCCTGATCGACGGCAAAGCAGGCCACCAACTGGCCGTCGTACTCTTTAAGCTGCGGCTGTAACTGCGTACAGGGTCCGAAGCGACGGCTGCAGCGGGCGTTGAAGGCGCAGCCCGGCGGCGGGTTCAGCGGACTCGGCAACTCGCCGGTCAGCTTAATCCGCTCACGGCGATCATCCGGATTCAGCCGCGGCGTGGCGGAGAGCAACGCCTGGGTATAGGGATGACGTGGATTGTTAAAAATCTGCTCTTTGGTCCCTTTCTCCACGCAGCGGCCTAAGTACATGACCATCACTTCATCGGCGATGTGTTCCACCACCGACAGGTCGTGCGAGATAAAGACATAAGACAGCCCCATATCCTGTTGCAAATCCATCATCAGGTTCAGCACCTGGGCGCGCACCGACACGTCGAGCGCGGAGACCGGTTCGTCGGCAATCACTACGTCCGGATCAAGCATCAGACCGCGGGCGATAGCGATACGCTGACGCTGGCCGCCGGAGAACATATGCGGATAGCGGTCGTAGTGCTCGGTTTTCAGCCCCACCTTCGCCATCATCGCCAGCGCTTTTTCACGACGCTGCGCTTTACTCAGGCTGGTATTGATCAGCAACGGCTCTTCCAGAATTTGCCCCACTTTCTTGCGTGGGTTCAGGGAACCGTAGGGGTTCTGAAACACAATCTGAATTTTCTGCCGCCGCAGTTTCTGCGCGTGCGGATCGTGTTTGAGCAGATCCTGCCCCTGGTAATAAAGCTCTCCGCCGGTTGGCGTTTCAATCATCGTCAGCAGGCGACCCAGTGTGGATTTTCCACAACCGGACTCCCCCACTACGGCCAGCGTTTTACCGCGTTCGAGATTAAACGACACGCCGTCCAGCGCTTTTACCAGCCGTTCCGGAGAAAAGATCCCCTTCTTCACCGGATAGTGTTTTTTCAGGTCGATAGCCCGCAACAGCGGCTGTTGTAAGGTGGCCTCATGCGTACTCATAGTGTGGGCCTCCCGGCATCATCGAGTGGGTAATGACATTTTGACTGACGTCCATCGTCCAGTTGGTTGAGAGCAGGTTCTTCCGCACGGCATCTGCCCGTGGCGTAGGGGCAGCGCGGGTTAAGCAGACAGCCCGTCGGTCGGTCATATTTCCCCGGCACCACGCCCGGCAGCGACGCCAGACGCGCTTTGTCCTGAGCAAACTCTGGTAACGCGCGTAGCAGTGCCTGGGTGTAGGGATGACGCGGCGCGCGGAAAATATCCTGCGCAGCGCCGGTTTCGACGACCTGCCCGGCGTACATGACGATAATTTTGTGCGCCGCTTCCGCCACCAGCGCCAGGTCATGGGTAATCAGCACCAGCGCCATGTTCTCTTTTTGCTGCAACTCCAGCAGCAGCTCAATAATTTGCGCCTGAATGGTCACATCCAGCGCCGTGGTCGGTTCATCGGCAATTAACAGCTTTGGTCGACAGGCTATTGCCATCGCAATCATCACGCGCTGACTCATGCCGCCAGAAAGCTGGTGCGGATAGACATCCAGACGAGAAGCCGGATCGGGAATACCCACCTGGTTCAACAGGTCAATCGCTCGATGACGACGGGTTTTCTTGTTCCCGCCCTGATGTACCTTGATGGCTTCCATAATCTGAAAGCCAACGGTATAGCAAGGATTGAGGCTGGTCATCGGGTCCTGGAAAATCATCGCCACTTCAGCGCCCACCAGGTTGCGACGTTCCTTCTCGGAAATGCGCTTCAGATCCTGTCCGTTAAAGAGCAGGTTTTCCGCCATCACGCGGCCTGGGTAATCGATAAGCCCCATAATCGCCAGCGAGCTGACGGATTTGCCGGAACCAGACTCGCCGACAATACCGACCACCTCACCCTGCTTCACGCTGTAGCTAATGCGGTCGACGGCTTTGAACGGTGTCCCTTCGTCGCCGAAGTGCACCGATAATTGATCTACATTTAATAACGCCATCTCGAACCTCTTACTGCTTCAGTTTGGGATCGAGCGCGTCACGCAGACCGTCACCCATCAGGTTAAATGCCAGTACCGTCAGCAGAATCGCCAGCCCCGGGAAGGTCACGACCCACCAGGCGCTTTGCGCGAACTGCAATACGTCAGAGAGCATGGTGCCCCATTCGGGCGTTGGCGGCTGTGCGCCCATCCCCAGGAAGCCGAGGGCGGCCATATCGAGAATGGCGTTAGAGAAACCGAGCGATGCCTGAACAATCAGCGGCGCAAGGCAGTTCGGGAAAATATTGACGAACATCTGACGCATCGCGCCTGCGCCCGCCACGCGGGAGGCAGTCACATAATCGCGGTTCACCTCTACCAGAACCGCCGCGCGGGTTAAGCGGACATAGTGCGGCAGCGCCACAAACGTCAACGCCAGCGCAGCGTTGCCGATGGAGGGGCCGAAGATCGCCACCAGCACCAGCGCCAGCAGCAGGCTCGGCAGGGCCAGCATAATATCGACCACGCGCATGATGATGTTATCGACCAGACCGCCGAAGTAGCCCGCGACCAGGCCGAGAATAATCCCCATTACCAGCGACAGGACGACCACCAGACAGCCGACCAGCAGCGACAAACGCGCGCCATACATCAGGCGCGAGAGGACATCGCGACCAACATCATCCGTTCCCAGAATATGCGCCCAACTGCCGCCTTCCTGCCAGACCGGCGGCGCCAGCAGCGCATCGCGGAACTGCTCTGCCGGGTTGTACGGCGCAATAAAGTTGGCAAACACCGCAATCAGGATCACGATGAGAACATACGCCAGCCCGACGACCGCGCCTTTATTGCGTTTGAAATAGTGCCAAAACTCCCGCAATGGCGTCATGGGCGCCGGTGCGGCATTAACATTATTTTCAGTAACCTGTGACATGATGGCCCCTTACTTCTTATGCCGAATACGCGGGTTCACCACGCCGTACAGCAGGTCTACCAGCAGGTTGACGAGAATAATCATCGTCGCTACCAGTAACACGCCGCCCTGCACTACCGGATAATCGCGGCGTTGCAGCGCATCGATCAGCCAGCGCCCCAGACCGGGCCACGAGAAGATAGTTTCTGTCAGAATCGCGCCCGCCAGCAGCGTCCCGACCTGCAGGCCGATCACGGTGACGACTGGCAGCATGGCGTTACGCAGAGCATGGACGATAATGACGCGCATCCTGGTCAACCCTTTGGCGCGTGCGGTACGGATGTAATCCTCCCCCAGCACTTCCAGCATCGACGAACGGGTCATACGCACAATGACGGCCAGCGGGATTGTGCCGAGCACCATCGCAGGCAGGATCATATGCGCCAGCGCATCAATAAAGTTACCCTCTTCGCCCCAGATAGCGGTGTCGATCAGCATAAAGCCAGTCAACGGATTGGTATCATCAAGGAACACCATATCGCTCACGCGCCCGGAAACCGGCGTCAGGTTCCAGTGGACGGAGACCAGCATGATCAGCATCATGCCCCACCAGAAGATAGGCATAGAGTAACCGGTCAGCGCCAGGCCAACGGCAGTGTGATCGAAGATAGAACCGCGCTTCACTGCGGCCAGCACGCCCACCGGAATCCCCACGGCGACGGCAAAAATCATGGCGCAGACGCCAAGTTCCAGCGTCGCTTTAAAGCGAGGTACGAACTCGTCCCACACGGGGATTCGGCTTTTCAGCGAGATGCCTAAATCGCCATGCATCACCCCCCAGATATAATGGAGGTACTGCTGCCACATCGGTTTATCAAGACCGAGTTCAGCCAGCAGTTGAGCATGACGCTCAGGGGAAATACCTCGCTCACCCGCCATGATCATCACCGGATCGCCGGGGATCATGTGGACAAAGGCAAAGGTGAGAAGGGTAATACCGATAAACGTCGGGATAACGAGTCCCAAACGTCGGAGAATGAACTGCAACATAACCCGAATTCTCTCTCATGACCCACGGCCTGGAACCGTGAGTCTGTATTGCTCACAAATCTTATCCCACGCAAACTGCATCGCGGATAAAGCATTACGCCGGATGGCGCTGCGCTTATCCGGCCTACACAACACCGGGGCGCAGCGCTCTTTTAATTATTCGACAGAGACGTTTTCGAAGTGATGTTTGCCTAATGGATCAACCACATAGCCTTTAACTTCTTTACGCACTGGCTCATAAACCGTGGAGTGAGCGATGATCAGCGCTGGCGCCTGGTCATGCATCACAACCTGGGCCTGTTTATAGAGTTCAATACGCTTGTTGTGGTCATCGGTCGCACGCGCAGGCTGAATCAGGTCTTCAAACGGCTTATAGCACCATTTTGAATAGTTGGAGCCTTGCTGGGCGGCATCGCAGCTGAACAGCGTGGCGAAGAAGTTATCCGGATCGCCATTATCGCCGGTCCAGCCCATCATCACCGTCTGGTGCTCGCCATCTTTAGCGCGCTTGAGGTATTCGCCCCATTCATAGGTGACAATTTTGGCCTGAACGCCAATCTTCGCCCAGTCCGCCTGGATCATTTCCGCCATACGACGCGCATTCGGGTTATAGGGACGCTGTACCGGCATCGCCCACAGATCGATGGTGAAGCCTTTTTCCAGACCGGCTTCTTTCAGCAGCGCCTTCGCTTTTTCCGGATCGTAGCCGTAGTCTTTAATATCGTCGTTGTAGCCCCACATTGTCGGCGGGATCAGGTTTTTCGCCGCAACGCCCGCGCCCTGATAAACGGCTTTGATGATGGCCTCTTTATTCACGGCATAGGTCAACGCCTGGCGAACTTTGACATCATCCAGCGGTTTTTTCTGCACGTTATAGGAGAGATAACCCACGTTCAGACCGGCCTGCTCCATCAGGTTGATGTTTTTATCTTCTTTCATGCGCGCAATATCCGCCGGGTTCGGATACGGCATCACCTGACATTCGTTCTTCTGCAGTTTGGCGTAACGCACAGAGGCGTCAGGCGTGATGGAGAAGACCAGACGGTCAATCTGCGGCTTCGTGCCCCAGTAGCCGTCAAAGGCTTTGTAGAGAATGCGGGAGTCTTTCTGATATTGCACCAGTTGGAACGGGCCAGTGCCGACCGGGTTCAGATCCACTTTTTCCGGCGTACCGGCTTTCAGCATGTTGTCAGCATATTCTTTGGAAAGAATAGAGGCGAAGTCCATGGCTAAATCGGCAAGGAACGGCGCTTCCGGACGCGTCAGCACAAACTGCACCGTGTGATCGTCTACCTTCTTCACTTCGCTAATCAGATCCGGCAGCCCCATGCCTTCAAAGTATTCATAGCTGCCGCCAGACACTTTATGGTACGGGTTCTGCTCGTTTTTCTGCCGGTCAAAAGAGAACACGACATCATCGGCGTTCAGCTCGCGCGTGGGTTTGAAATCCTTGCTGGATTGCCATTTCACCCCTTTACGTAGGTGGAACGTATAGGTTTTACCGTCTTCGCTGATATCCCACTTCTCAGCAAGACCCGGGATCACTTCCGTGGTGCCGGTTTTGAATTCAACCAGACGGTTATAGATAGGTACGGAACTGGCATCATAGGTGGTGCCAGACGTAAAGAGCTGTGGGTTAAAGCCTTCCGGCGAGCCTTCTGAACAATAAACCAGGGTTTTGGCCTGCACGCTTGCTGCAACGGTCATGGCCACCAGGCTCAAACCAAGCTTCAGCATCCCTGACTTCTTCAAGGAAATACTCATTCTTCTGCTCCAATTGTGATGTATGTTGTTTTGCCCTTTGCAAAGGCTTTTACCGCCCGGCCTTTTTTGTTTTTTACCTGGTCAGGTCAGTAGTGAGAGGTGGGGATTCCGTTCGCATAATCGACTGAGTTGCAGTGCGGATTCTCCATAAAATGCCCCTCATTCCCTACAATCTGTCAATAGAATGTCAAAACGTCAATACAGGTAACCAGCTTTTACAACAACGGTGAGAATTAACAAACAAAGATTAAAAAAAGTTCAGAAGGGTATTTTCAGCAGGGAAATTTGTGCTACAGGCAGAAAGGCAGAGTTATTCACTTAATATTTTGCAACAGTTAGTGATTAACAATTAGCCATTAATTGAAAAATTTCTTTCGATATGTTGATTATCTGAGCGATTAATACCACTAACGCTAAAACGCACAGGCGAAAATGCTGAGGTTATCCATAAGCCGTGTGCAAAAAAGAGTGATCCGGACATTGAAAAACACCATCGAATATGTCACAAAATTGTAAATAAGTAGGCCGTCGTGCGGCCTACCGCGATCACAAAAACTAACTTTTGACCCTGGCCTGCGTGCGCTTTTCGCTCCAGTTAAACAACGAGTTCACCAGAATCGCCGTCAACGTCCCCGCTGCCATGCCGTTGCCAAAGACCATCTGTACGCCCGCCGGGAAATTCTGATACAGGCCGGGTACCAGTATAGGTAGCATTCCCATGGCCAGCCCCATCGCCAGCGCGTAGGTTTTACCCGGCGTATGCAGTGGCTCACGCGCAATCATATCAATACCGATAACCCCGATAATGCTGAAGACAATCACCGCCGTACCGCACACCACCGAACCTGGCAGACAGGTCGCCAGACGTACCAACGGTGCGAATATGGCAATCAGGATTAACAATCCTCCGGCAGCCGCAGTCACGAAACGTGATTTCACATTAGTGGTGCGTACCACCCCAATATTTTCGCCGGAGGTGATAATTAAGGAGGTGCCAAAAATACCCCCCAGCAGCGACATTACCGCATCACCACGAATGGTACGTGGAATCGCCTGCTGCACATTTTGCGTGGAATTGACTATTTCCGCGGTCGCAATCGTTTGCCCGGTTGCTTCAGCCATAGAGATGACCGCGTAAATCAGTAACGGCAGCGAGGCGGAGAGATCAAAAATCGGCCAGCCGAACGGCAAAAGCTGTGGGAAACTAAACAGCGGCCCGTGACTAACACCGCTAAAATCGGTGCTGCCCAGCGCCATTCCCAGCAGCGTTCCCGCTAAAAGGCCGAACATCACCGCCAGCTGGCGCAAAATACCGCTAAACGCCAGCGCGAAAATCAGCGTTATCAGGATAGTCCCCAGCGATAAAATGATACTGGTTGGATGAGCGAAGTCGGCGCTCCCTGGCTGGCCAATGATCAATCCGCCGTACAGGCGAATAAGGTTAATCGACACCATTAGCAGCATGATGCCAATGATAAAAGGGGGAAAATGGTGCAGGCAGCGGCGGAAAATCGGCAACGCGATAAAGTAGAACAGCGAGGTCAGAATTACGGCGCCAATCGCGGTCTGGATATTGGTCTGTAAAGCGATCGCAACGAAAATCGCAATCGGCGCGCCCCCCGGTACCATAATAAACGGCAAACGCGCGCCCACCCCTTTCACACCCAGGCTTTGCAAAATAGCGCCCAGACCGCACATCAGAAAGGTCGCGCTAAGTACCGAGGCGGTCACCGTATCGGTAAAGTGGAGCGCTTTGGCGATCAGAAAGACGGAGGTAATGGGGGTGGCGGCAACGACCAGCACATGCTGAAGCGCCAAAAGTAAGGTGGTTTGCCAGGGTAATGCATCGTTATCCGGCGTAGTAAGGCCAGGTTGCGGCATGATTAACTCCCATAAAACATCAAAAAAATAACCGCCAGCGCGGGCTGGCGGTCTGTATTATTTCAACCAACTAATGGCATCAGCGGCATAGCGATGCGCACGGAAGGCGCTGTTCTGTTTTCCAGGAATAATGCCTTTACTGAGGTGCTCCGGATATTCATTAAAGAACGGAATGATATATTCCCATACCGTTTCGCCTTCGGGGGTGACTTCAAACAGGCGACCAAACGCCGATTCACAGATAAAGGTGTTGCCGTTCGCCAGCCGCTGCGCGCTCCCCATATATGGCGAGAAAAACGCCGGCGGGAAGATATCGCGATACTGCCAGGTAATCGCTTTGGTCTGCGGATCGAACTCCAGCACCGTGGAATGCGGCGAGGTGACGCCGGGACGCAGGTTGCCGTTATCGAAAACCAGAATCGACCCGTTCTCCATCTCAACCGGCGTGTGCTGCTGCGCTACGACTTCCGGCCCTGCATGCCAGATAACCTTCCCGCTCTCTTTATCCACGGCAATGACGCCGGAAGTGGTACGCAGGCTCATCAGTACCAGGCCATCACGGGTGACGGACAGGCCGTTAATCATCGGCCAGTGGCGGCGGTCGAAAATATCATGAATCGGGAAATCTTCCGGATTCAAATGCTCCCAGGCACGCCACTCCCAGACCACTTCACCGTCGCGATTGACCTCTTTGACGACGTCGCTCTGAATCACGCCGTCCGGCGCATCGCGGCGCGGGTCGCCGCCGGTAACACGGGCGGCGATATCGGCAGGTAACGGCGACGCGGCGGTATACAGCAGATTACCGTTCGCCAACCATTGCGCATCATGGTGATGGTAAATATCTTCGTAATGCCAGACGATTTCGTTATCCGGCGTCACTTCGTAGAAGTCGCCGCCGTGCCAGAGATCCCACGCCGGATAGAGGTTCGCTGAAGTGCGGTGGCTGCCGTTATAACCCAGATTACCGTTCGGCAGCAGCACCGCATCACGCCCGGCGCGAACCGGAAGCTGCCACTGATGCGCGACTTCGCCCTGCTCGTCCACCAGGTAAACCCGCCCTTCGGCGGTTTGCGGCGCAAAAAGCGTATAGCCGCCAAAGCTCTTCGCATTATCAGCGTAGATAAGGCCCGCCGGACGGCGTCCAAGGGTAAAAGTCGAGTCCTGAGTTAAGTGTGCCACATCGCCTCCTGAGGAATAAATTTGCGCCAAAATACCCCATTAAAACGTTTTAATGAAGAGTTTTTTACGATCCTCACTGAAAAAAAGCAAACGTTACCGTCTGGTAAATATGCTACCCTGTGCGCAAATTTTCGCAGGTCAGGAAGCAGATGGCTGTTCAAAATAAAAAACGCGCAAAGTTGATTGATGTTGCCCGCTATGCAGGTGTGTCGCCAGGGACAGTATCCAATGCCTTGCACAACACTCGCTTTGTCGAGCCGCAGACGCGACGGCGTATTGAAGAGGCCATTGCTGCGCTCAACTACACGCCGAATATTCGCGCCCGCCAGTTGCGAACCGGCAAAACCAATACCATTGCTTTGCTCTCTTCGGTGCCGCTGGCGATTGCTTCCGGCGCGTCACGACTGGGATTTATGATGGAGGTGGCGTTAACGTCCGCGATGATGGCGCTGGAAAAACAGCATGCGCTGATTCTGGTGCCGCCGGGGGCAAATCCACTGGATGCCGTCAGCTTTGACGCGGCGATCCTGATTGAGCCGGCGGAGAACGACCCGCAGCTCCAGGCGCTGGCGCAAGCGGGCATTCCCTGCGTCACCATTGGCCGCACGCCGGGGACCGACACGCCTGTGCCGTGGGTGGAGCTGCACTCGGCGGCAACAGCACAACTTCTGCTAACGCATCTGGAGGCCTCCGGTGCCAGCAAATGTGCGTTATTTGTCGGTAACACACGGCGAACATCAGTTCTGGAGAGCGAAGCGGCTTACCAGCGCTGGTGCGCGGGACGCCAGGACCCCGTCGTCTACTCTCTCAATGAAAGCGAGGGTGAAAATGCCGGCTACCAGGCCGCGCAGCAGCTATTACAGGCGCATCCCGACGTTGACGGCGTGCTGGTGCTGATCGATACCTTTGCCAGCGGCGCGGTACGCGCTTTTCAGGAACAGGCAGTCGCTATCCCGGAGAGGATGCGCGTGGTCACCCGCTATGATGGTATCCGCGCGCGCGAATCGCTGCCGCCGCTGACGGCAGTGAATATGCATCTTGATGAGGTGGCCCGACAGGCAATCACGCTATTATTTGATTTGCTGGCGGGCAAGAAGGTCAGCCACAGCGACGGGATCATGCCTGAACTGGTCGTGCGGGCGTCAACCTGCCGGTGATAGAGGGTGGCTCGCCCTGCGGGCCGTTGCTGGCGCAACGTTCTCTCGCTTCGCTCGAGTCGAACCTCTTGCCCCCGGAGGTTCTCATCCTCGTCAGGCTTCAGATACAAAAAACCCTGCTCGCTGAGCAGGGTTTCTGAATTTGGTCGGTGATAGAGGATGACTCGCCACTGCGTGGCTCGCCCTGCGGGCCGTTGCTGACGCAACGTTCTCTCGCTTCGCTCGAGTCGAACCTCTTGCCCCCGGAGGTTCTCATCCTCGTCAGACTTCAGATACAAAAAAACCCTGCTCATTGAGCAGGGTTTCTGAATTTGGTCGGTGATAGAGGATTCGAACCTCCGACCCCTTCGTCCCGAACGAAGTGCGCTACCAGGCTGCGCCAATCACCGAATGCGGGCGCATCTTACTGCTCAGGCGCACGCCCGTCAATCCCTTAGTCGCAAAATACAATTCAATCGGCGAGAAAGTCGGCAGACAACCTACTTCGCGGCGACTTTCTGCGCATCGGGAATATGGCACCAGTTGTTGTTCTGGTTAATGCCGCCATCCGGCGATGTATACCCCAGGCAGCCCATTATCGTATCGTACAGCTCCACATGACGACGCGGCACTTTGATCTCCGCCTGCTGTTTCAGGTGAGCGAACATCTGCGCATGTTGCGGACTGGCAAGATACTTATCCGACATCCATACCAGCATCGGAACACGGAATTGCTCCGGCGGCGCCATATTGCGCGGCGTACCGTGCAAATGTTCACGTTCGTTAATCGACTCGCCGTGGTCAGCCGCGTAGAACACAATCGCTTTTTTATCACGTAGCTGATCGAACACACTGGTAATAAAGTGATCCACATAGGTCACGGAGTTATCGTAAGAGTTGATCATCTGCGCTTTCGTGCAGCCGCTATCGACCCCAATACATTCGGGCTTCCACTGAGCGTAGCTGCGCGGATAACGTTGCGTATAGTTAAAATGCGACCCCTTAGTATGCAGGATAATCAGATGCTTACCCTGCGGGTTCTGGGCAAGCGAGTTCTGCATCTCATCAATCAACAGCATGTCATCAACCGTTTTACCACGGTTACGCGGCTCGGCGCCGATCTGCTCGCGGTAGGAGATATTATCCGCCATGGTATTGCTATAGAACCACATCTCGCTCTGCATGGCGTACAGATCGGAACTGAATCCGAGCTGTTTGAGTACGGCAAAAACATTCTGCTCTTTTAAGGTACGCTGCGGGTTATTATCCGCCCCACCTTCCCGTACAAACATACAGCGTAAAGAAAGCTTCGTCGCGGTATCGCAGGAATAGCCGCGGAATGCCGCCAGATTTTTTTCCTGCGCCAGCTTCGGCGTGGTATTACGCTCGTAGCCGAAAATCCCCATGTGATCCCAACGGGTCGTCTCACCGATAATGAAAACGACGTAGGTGTCATCCCCATCCTTCGGCGCAACATAGGTAAATTTCCTGGCCGGGTTTATTAACGAATTATTGTCCGACGATTCATCTACCTGCGCCCAGGCATACAGCCCTAACGCAGATAACCAGTTTGAAGGCAGATAGGAGTTCGCCACCACGCCGCCATAGCTTGGTAAGTCGATGCCTGTCGCCCGTTCAACCTTTTTTTGCTGTATATCCAGCAGGCGGATAGGCGCCCACACCATTACGCCTGCGAGTACCACTACAGCGGCGCTGCGAAAACGCTGCCCCGGCGTACGTAGCTGGCGCAACAACGTGTAGCGACAGTGGTTACTCCAGATAAAGATGAGCGGAAGCACGCTCACGGCAATCAGCCACAATACAAAGTGCAGCCCCACCACCTCTTTCGAGAGATCGATATCGGTGGTCATAACAGACGCAATAATGCCGTAGCCAATCACCACGTTCAGGAAGGTCATGTAATAACTGGCGCCAGCGGAAAACAGCACCACCAGCGTGGCCAGCACACGCCAGACGCGTCGGCCAAACAGTGAAAGAAGACGAAGTAAGAAGAAAGTGACCAGCACCGTGGCGCCCAGTTCGACAACTGCGGAGAGGCCTTTCCAAATGGTAAATTCTTGTGCATAACTGCCGAAACGGCGGTAAAACACGGCGCAATTCATAAACAGACCGATATAGAGCGCAAGCAAGAAACTAAGTTTCTGTTGCGTCATCGATTTAATGTATCTCATGCAAACAAACCCTGGGAATCGGGATAAAAACGACCTGTACAACGATTCTGTAATCAAACAGGTAAATATGCGGCTAACGCAGATGTAAGAAAGTCTACAAGCACGGTTAAGTAGACCACAAGCAGAGGGGAAAGTGGCAACGGAGAGTGTGATCGGAGAAGATTTTTACAAAAAATCACTAAAAATGGAAAAGGGCCAGCGAACTGGCCCTCAGTGATTATTCGTATGTGACGCTAAAATTCACCGTCGCATTCGCTGTGCCAACGGTGGCATCCGGCTTAACAGGCACATAGCTGGCGATATAGTTCAGCTTGTTCGTACCATCAAACCAGACAGTGTGTTCGACAGGCGTAGAGTCGGTACTGGAGGGGTATTGTTGCTCCCCACCAGATGTTTTAATTTTTAACGCCACGCCCGTCGCGCCGCCGCTATCCAGGGCAAAAAGCGAGGGGTCAGTCGGGTCCGGAGAACCGTCCATCGTAACGCTGGCCTTTGTGGCATACGCGCAATCTTTTAAGCCGATGCTAAAGTTTTTCTGGTTCAGCTCTTTACCCACTTTTACCGGGCGCTGAAGCACCACGGTCTCCATATTGACGTCGATACTGTCGTTTTCCAGTTCACAGGTAGCCGCCTTAATAGTAATGGTAAAGTGGATATCACCAGCAGAACCGATATTAGACGGTGCCGCCATCGCGGAAGCGGTAAGCAGTAAACACGCCGGCATCAAAGCATGAAGGTTTTTCATCCTGCTTACTCCACATCAATACGCATGGTGGCAATTCCCTCGAAATCCCCGGCGGCCGGCAATTTGCCGGTGGTACTGATGGGGTAAGCCGAAATGGTCGTTGAGGCGGTACGGTGCGTGTCGTCAACAAGACCCGATACGCTCAGCTCCTGATTAACACTGGCGTCATTTGGCACCAAAATTTTACCGTTAGCGCCCTCAATGACGGCACCGATATCCGGGTTGCCCATGTCGATGGCATTCGAATCATTAGCGTTTGGCATTCCCTCAATACGCAGGAAGATCTTTACGCCATCGGAAATATTGGTGCATTTAAACTGCAGCTCTTTGGTGAATTTCGTGGCGTTCTTTGCAACTTGTCCTTTGCGATCTTTAAAATCAGTGGCCTTAAATTCCCCAAACGGAATTTCCAGCGTGCTGCCGCTGGAGAGTTCACAGCCCTGAGGTACCGTAATTGAACCACTGATATATACAGACGACGCAGGTATACTGCCATATACACTGGGTTTCTTTGTCACAAAAAGGTCCATTATTTTGGTGCTAGGTATAATACTTTCACCCACAAACGGATGGAGAATATAGAGCGATAAGTGACCTTTGCCACCGGATGTCCATATTGCATCTTTACTACTTGCATTTTGCGAACACTGAGAGCGGTTGTTTGTCAGGTTACCTACATTCTCAAACGGTGTGTTAACGTATTCTCCTCGTCCCCCCGAAATCAGTACATCGCTCGCAATGGCAATATTATTATTGATCTGGTAATAGGAGCGACTCTCTATATTCGTAACAAAGGCCAGAGGAACCACAGCCTTAAATAAGGTGTCATTTATAAGAGAGGTATCATCAGGGCATTCACAGGACATCGCATAGGTTCCACCTAAATTCCAGCTATCGAAATCTACGAAGGTCGCACCCGTTGTGTTCTTTGACGTATCTGAAACTGTTTTATTTATGGTGGCACTGAAGATATGTGTTCCACCTTCAGGAGTACATGGTCCAAAATCTGCCGCTGCCAGCGCCTGCCCCGAAAACAGCACCGACCCGCCCAACAGGCCCGTAAACATTATCAACTTTTTCAACATAATCGTTTCCTTCCCTGTTACCGGCAGACGGCATTCGCCATCACCACGCCGGTATTATCCTGTTGTTCCGGCAGCGTAAACGCCACGCGGCATTGCTGTGCCTGGTCTTTACCCCAGTTCACCTGAAGGGCACCTTTCTCCGGCATCCCGCTGATATAAAGCTGACCGTCTTCACCCACAATGCTGCTGGACTCTTTTGTGGTATCCAGCAGCGTGGCGGTAGCACCAAACGGCACCGCTTTGCCATTGGCCTGCGTCAGATTCATCAGCACGCGATAGCCCACTCGGGTATCGAAGCGGGCACGAACAATCGCGCCGCGTGTCGGCACTACGTTGACGGAGGCGGTATCCAGGTCAACCTGGTTGTTCAGACTGTCGCTTCGCAGTGAGACTTCCGTTTCACGGTACGGAGTAAGGTAAGGCACGACCGCATTACCCATCCAGTCCACTTCCACACCACCGTTGTTGATCACGTGCGCGCCGCGCGCGCCCGGCGCGGAGATAATGGCCATGGATTCACCCAGCGGTTGAGAAAGAGTGATACCTTCGCTATGGGCTATCACACCGCCGCGCAAACCGTAGTTCACCTGCTGGCCGTCACGGTTGTAGTTGTAACCCAGGCTGGCGCTACCCACGCCGCCCTGGTAATCCAGGTTCACGCTGCCGCTGTTACCCACGCCGTTGCTGCCGTAGCCTTCCTGCACACTATAGTTCAGGTTGTGGTCTTCCAGCGCGGTGCCGCTCACCCCTAACTGCTGGTTGGTTCGGCCATGCTGATCGGTCGTGAGGTGGTAGTTACTCCACACGCGTCCCAGTGGAATCGACATGGAGAATGACAGTAAACGATCGCTCTCATCCCACTCCGGGCTTTTCGTCCAGGTGTAAGCAACGCTGTAGTTCACGCGGCCAATACGGCCGTTATAACCGGCATTCAGCGAACGCTGTTTACCTTCATCGTTCCAGTAGTCCTGCTGCGTGACGTTAAAATAGACCGAGCCCCAGGCGCCCAGTTGCTGCGTCACGTTGCCCTGAATCTGACTACGTTTGTGGTACTGGCTATAAGAGCTGTCCGCATCGCTGCGCACATCCGTCGCTTCCTGGAAGGTGTAATAGCCGCTGGTCGAATACTTGTAACCCAGCAGACGGAAATCTGTACCGCTGTTAAAGCTCTTGGAGTAGAGGAAACGATAAGACTGACCTTCCGAATTATCCTCATTTGCCAGCTTGCTTTTTGCCTGGGTTACATCGATGGAGATCGCGCCGATATAGCCGAAGTTTTTACCTAATCCTCCCGCCAGCGAGTAATAGTCGTCAGAGAAGATCGCACCACCGTAAACGGTAAAGCCATATGGCAGGCCGTACATGGCATCAAGCTGCCCGAATTTCGGCTCGGCGCTGTTATAGTTCCCGGCACGGTATTCCCCGGCGGAAAGGCTGTACTTGAGATGGCCTTCACGCTGGAGGAGCGCCACCGAGGAGAACGGCTGAACGAACTTCTGCTCACTGCCGTCCGATTCTTTAATGGTGACCGTCAGGTCGCCGCTGTTTGAGGTTGGATACAGGTCGTTAATTTCAAACGCACCCGGCTGAACAAACGTACGGTAAATAACGTAGTTGTTCTGCTCAACGGTAACTTCGGCGTTACTTTTGGCAATACCCCGGATGACGGGCGCAAACCCGCGCTGGCTGTCAGGCAGCATCTCTTCGTCGGAAGTTAACTGCACACCGCGCATCTGAACGCTGTCAAAAATATCACCGGCAGTGGAGGTATCCCCCAACGTCAGCTGTGATTTCAACGGTACAATGGCACGGCTTAAGGATGTGCCAATGTTATCCCATGTGTTGTTACCGTCGTTTCGCGTCCAGGTGCTATAGTTACGTAACCGCCATGCCCCCAGGTTCATACCGCTGCGCAGATTCAGATAGTAGCTGTCGCTGTTGTAGCTGGTTTCACTGTCGTGTGCGTCATAGCTGGCGTTGCTGCCGGAAAAGTTATAATCCACCAGCAGGGCATTCACCCCTTCGTCCCACTGCGATTCTGGCACCGTACCGCGCGCTGTCTGCTTCATCGCAGCCTGCGGGAAGCTCATGATCAGGGTCTGGTCTGCAAAGTCGAAATGGCTGGCGGCCTGGGGAATAATGTCGTCAAAAGCAACACAGGCTTCAGGCGGGGCCATTTTCAGCGCCGGGAAGCTATCAATACGCACGCCCATATCTTCAAGCTGCACGCGGCTTAAGCACGGCACCAGGGATTCACCCATTTTTGCGCGCTGCGCCTCTGTCGCTGCCTTAAACTCCAGGGTGCGAGACTCCATTTTTTTTTCGTTGACCACCACCGAGACGCGGTATTTACCTGGCAGGTGTTCAGCTTTATTGGATTCATACATTGAAAGGTCAACGTGCTGATCAATACCCGGCACATCCTCCAGAAAGCGCGGGTTAAATGTTCCCGCATACGCGGGGAGCGTACTCGCTATCATCAGCGCAAGCGCAGACTGCGTGAAACGCGAGGTCTTATTGCCCAGAGGAAGATGCGTCCATGTCATAGTAATAATCCTTTAAAACGTGTTAGTTAACGCGCTGTGTCAACATGTCGCCAGCCGTGCCAAAGTCATTAATAATGTTGTATTTAACTTCGCTTACCTTGCCGGTGCCGGCTGGCAGTTCAATATTCAATGAGCCTTTTGCCGGAACCATTCCCGTTTTTTCAATATCACGGCCGTTGGCATAAAATTTATTAAACGTCAGGTTAAAGGCAGATGGGTTTTCCACTTTGATCTGGTTAGCCCCTGCGCTGGTGAACTGCAGTTTGTTCCAGCCGTCCATGCTATTGCCTTTCAGGCCCGCCGGGCGATAGAACAGTTTTAAGCGGGTACGTACGGCGATCTGCAGTACGTTTTTAGCTTCCGCGTCTTCACTTTTGGCAGGAATAGCTTTTACGTTAATCCAATAAACGGACTCGCGATCCTGGGGTAACGTGTTCGTCGTATTAACAATACGTAAAACGTTATTTTTAGTCGGGCTTAATTTAAATAACGGTGGAGTGATGATAAAGGGCGTCTTTTTATTACCGTTAGCATCATCAATCCATGACTGAATGAGAAATTCATCCGTGGTGCTTTTATTATTTACCGTAAGAGAAGCTTCCTTTCTACTACCGTCATAAATAACACGCGTGCTGCTTAATGCCACGCCTCCGGCAAAACTGTTTTGAGCAATCAACGCCAGCACCAGTGCTGTGCAAGATATCAAACGTGAGCGGTTCATGATTCTCTTCCTGAGCCTCCGCTGGAAAAAATGGCAACGGGATTTCCGTTGCCATTATGATTGTCTGTATTAACGAAAATTCGATTATTCGTAGGACAGGTTGAAGTCCACTTCTGCGTTACCGTAACCAGTGGTTACAGTATCTTTTGTTGCAACGTAGTTAGCGGTGTAGTACAGCACGGTCTGACCAGCAGCCAACGTAGTGGTGGATTTACCGGTGTTCATTTCAACAAGCTTGTTAGCGTTGTCGTAGATACCGATGCCCACGCCAGTTGCCGCACCTGCTTCAGTGTTAACAGAAACCAGTGTCGCATCGTCTGTATCACCAACGCCATTGAAGCTTACGTTAACTTTGGTATTAGAGGTGATGTCACAGTCTTCCAGTTTGATCTGGAAAGGCTTAGAAGAAGACTTGTCGCCAATGGCTTTGAAGATATTTTTCTTAACCTGACCCAGCACAACTTCCTGGTTCTGAGAGTCAGTAGAAACGACGCATGGCGCGTCAACGATTTCACCGGTGAATTTAATGGTGCCGTCACCAGATTCAGCAGCGAAAGCAGAAGTGGAAACTACAGCGAGAGCAGACAGAGCAAAAACAACCTTTTTCATTAAAAACTCCATTTATGACGGTAGATAACAGAACGCATCCTTAGGATTATCTGCATTCTGTGAGGAAATGGAGTGTATAGAGGTGGGTATTGGATACTATAATTAGTATATATAAAAATAATTGTTAGTTAATCTTAAAAACAATAGAAATCAATATGTTACAAATGCAACGTACATAAATGTAATTTTTTATTAAGAATAAATTAATATAATTAATATATTATTTCTTCCTATTCATAAATAAGTTAAATGTCTTCCTTATTTATTAGACGTTTTTTTAACTACAATTGATTAGGTATTTGTGCTAAATAAAAAAAAGGGCACCAAATGGGTGCGCTGTACGCCTGGTGTTGCATGTGTTACGCAGACGCTTCGCTAGCCCCCTCCCACTGCGGCTGGCGAATAGTGGTGGAAAGTGCCAGCGAGATAATTAACAGCGCAAAGATAACGCAGAAGGTTAGCACCCTACTTCCGCCACAAGAGCTGTTATCACTACGTTTCGATTATAATTTTTAAGTTAAAACCTGGCGCTCACCCCCAGGGTATACAAATAATCGCTATCCGTAGCGCTATTTTCCGCCTGGGAAAACGCCGCATACGCCGCCAGGTGCGGGTTAAGTAACACGTCCGCGCCTACGGTGACATCCAGCCAGTTTCCCGCCTGATTTCCTGCGGTCATACGACTCAACCCGGACTGCGCTTTCCAGATATTCTCCCCAAACTGTTGGTTATAGCTGATTTTCGCCCAGGGACGGACATCGCCGAACTGCGAGTTTACCCGCCAGCCTAACGTACTGACGCTGGCGTGCCATAACGGATCGGTAAACGCTAATGTCGTCGCGCTATCGCCATATTCGTTATACATTGATGACGTCGAACCGTCGTAATGCAGCGCCGCGACCGGCCCAGTGGTCACGCGTCGGGAAAGCGGAAAATTCCAGCCCATACTGATACCGCTGGTCGCATCAAGCGGGGTTTCATCCGCCAGGCTAAGCACCGGCCCCACTGTATTTTGCGTAGACTGAATACGTTCGGCCAGTATGTCGTTGTAATTCGGTTGGTGATCGCTGTCCCAGGTATAGCGTTCCGTCGTATGCCCCGGAGCCGCTTCAGAGATATATTCTTGTTGCCAGGCATACGTGGTATTGATAAAAAACGAGCAGGCCATAAGGCCCGCCAGACAACGCAATGTCCGGCGACCACGGCGTTTTCTTACAATCATCAACGCGACTCCAGAGTAGAGCCGAATTCGGCGATATTATTGTCATTGAATGAAGGATGTCGGGCATCAGCCCTGTATTAACTATTGTCCTTTTAGCGGGCCCGTCAAGGCGGGTTGAAGGAAATTTTCGCGGTAACCACAATAACGAGGAAGTCTATGCAGCGTTGCGACTGGGTCAGCCAGGACCCCCTTTATATTGCCTATCATGATAACGAGTGGGGCGTACCGGAAACTGACAGCAGAAAGCTGTTTGAAATGATCTGTCTTGAAGGTCAACAGGCCGGTTTATCCTGGATCACCGTGCTTAAAAAGAGGGAGAACTACCGCGCCTGTTTTCATCAGTTTGATCCGGTACGCATCGCAGCTATGCAGGAGGAGGATGTCGAACACCTGCTGCAGAACACGGGCATCATACGACATCGCGGTAAAATTCAGGCCATTATCAGTAACGCCCGCGCCTGGCTTGCGATGGAGCAAAACGGCGAGTCTTTCGCCGATTTTGTCTGGTCATTCGTTGATGGCCAGCCGCAGATCACCCAGGCGGCCAGCCTGGATGAGATCCCTACCTCAATACCTGCGTCTGATGCGCTTGCTAAGGCATTGAAAAAACGCGGTTTCAAGTTTGTCGGTACGACTATCTGTTACTCCTTTATGCAGGCGTGCGGACTGGTCAACGACCATATTACCGGCTGTTTTTGCCATCCGGGAGAAAAACATGATTCGCAAATCCCAGAGTGAAGACATGGCGTCTATTCTGGCGCTGTGGATGAAAAGTACCATTTATGCCCATCCCTTTATCGAAGAACGTTACTGGCACGAGAGCGAAGCAATTGTACGCGACGTCTATTTACCTGCCGCGCAAACCTGGGTATGGGAGGAAAATGGGCAACTGAAAGGCTTCGTCAGCGTACTGGAAGCCCGTTTTGTCGGGGCGCTGTTTGTCGCCCCCGACGCGTTAAGACACGGCATTGGCAAAGCGCTTCTGGAATATGTCCAGCAACGTTTTCCTCTGCTGAGCCTTGAGGTTTACCAGAAAAATCAATCCGCCGTAAACTTCTACCATGCGCTTGGTTTTCGTATTGAAGATAGCGCCTGGCAGGAGGATACCGCCCACCCCACCTGGATTATGAGTTGGCAGGCGGATCAAACGCCGTAAGCGGTAGCGCCGGGCCGGTATATTTCTCAAACCAGACCAGCGCGGTGTTGCCCGCACAACCGTTCCCCAGCCGGGAACTGGGAAGATCTTTTGTCAGGACGTTTACCGCGCCGTTTTTGCATATGCCGCCTGCGGTAGGTTCAGGGTCCGGCCATGCGCCTTCGTGAATACAGATAACGCCAGGCCGAATTCCGTCGGTAACGACCGCGCCCGCCAGAACCTGCCCGCGATGATTCCAGACGCGTACCGTATCGCCATCGACGATTCCGCGCGTTGTCGCATCCTGCGGATGAATCGTCACCGGTTCGCGTCCGGCCACCGCATACCGCTCCCGTAACGAACTGTAGTTAAGCTGGCTATGCAGACGGTGCGCCGGATGCGCGGAAAGTAGCTGAACCTGCCCCGCATCGGCGTTCCCGTGCCACTCATCCGGCACCAGCCACATCGGATGACCGGGACAATCCGCGTAACCATAGCTGGCAATGCGCGCAGAATAGATTTCGATTTTGCCGCTGGCCGTTTTTAGCGGATGGTTATCAGGATCGCGGCGAAAATCCGCGAAGCGCACAAACTGCGCGTTGGCGGGATTTTCCGGCATCTCCAGTAAACGGTTAGCCTGCCAGAATGCGGCAAACGGCGGCAGCGTCACCCCCTGGCTGGCGCCACGCTGGGCGGCAATATTGTAGAAAGTCTCCAGCCACGCCAGCTCGCTTTTTCCTTCGGTGAACCGAGCGTAACCGCCGGCTTCCCACCGTTCGCTCAGTTCAGCAAAAACGTCAAAATCATTCCGCGCCTCCCACCGGGGCGACACGACCTGCTTCATCGGCGCCAAATGCTGATTGCTATAGTCGCCGGTCATGGTTAAATCGTTACGCTCATAGCTGGTGGTCGCAGGCAGAACAATATCCGCGTGTTTCGCGGCGGCCGTCCAGAAACATTCCGAGATAACGACCAGTTCCGGTTTTTGCCACGCGCGAATCAGACGGTTGGTATCCTGATGATGGGTAAAGTTCGCGCCGCCCGCCCACCAGATAAAACGAATATCCGGGAAGCGGCGATCCATCCCATTGTGTTGGTAAAACCCACCGGGGTTTTCCAGCGCCTCGACAATACGCGCCACCGGTATTTTATCTACCGCATCGACCCCGCCAGGGATGCTTCCCTGCATCGAGGCTAACACGGCGGCGCGGCGCGTCGGGTTTCCGCCGTTAGCAAAATGATAAGAAAAACCAAACCCGCCGCCAGGCGTACCAATTTGCCCCAGCATTGCGGCCAGCGTAACGATCATCCAGTGCTTTTGCTCGCCGAACTGCTGACGCTGCATTCCCCAGCCAGCCATCAACATGGTGGTGTTATGATGAAATATTTCTGCCAGTTCGCGGATTTTCACCGCAGAAACGCCGCAAATTTCCGCCGCCCATTCCGCTGTTTTGGCCGTACCGTCGGTCGTGCCCAAAAGATAGTCGGCGAAGCGGTCATAACCCGTTGTGCAGCGGGCAAGGAACGCTTCATCCTGCCAACCGTTTTCCACCAGCGTATGGGCGATCCCCAACATTAACGCCACATCGGTGCCCATATGTGGGGCGATCCACTCCATCTTATCGCCAAAAAAGTCGACGCTTTCCGATCGCATCGGATCGATGCAGATCAGGCGCTTGCCGCTTTGTCGCAACGCCGCAAAATAGTCGAGCCCCTGTTCATCCGAGGCATTCCAGGCAATTTTCAGAGTATTCAGCGGGTTCGCGCTCCAGAGCACCACCACCTCGCTGTGTTCCAGCACCACCGGCCAGCTAGTCTGCTGCTGGTAAACCTCGTTGCCACCCACCACATAAGGCATGATAGCCTGCGCCGCGCCGGTGGAATAATCGCCAAGATGGCCGGTATACCCTCCCGCCAGCGCCATGTAACGCTGCAATAGCGTAGCCGCTTTATGCAATACGCCGTTCGAACGCCAGCCGTAGGAGCCGGCGAAGATGGACGATGGCCCATAACTTTCGCGAATACGTTTGTGCTGAGCGTGGATCAGATCCAGCGCGTCATCCCAACTTACGCGAACAAACTCATCCTGCCCGCGTATGCCTTGCGGCTTATCGGGAGAAGCCAGGAACCCTTTACGCACCATCGGGAAGCGAACCCGCGTTTTACTGTGCACCTGGTCATGCACAACGGTTTGCAGGGAGTTCTGGTGTGCCGTCGGGAGTTCGCCATACGAGGCAAAAATGCGTTCTCCGTCGGTTTCAACGCGGACTGGCCCCCAGTGTGCGGCGGTCAATACCGAATGACGCGATGGTGCGTGGGTCAAGGTTCGCTCCTGAATTATTGGGATTATTTATTTTGCCGATCAATGTTACTTACAAATTTCAGAGTTTTCCCTGGAATTTTCTTCATGTGCAGACGTCATAATCAACCGCCACGGTCGCTGTGGTAAAAATAAAAAAGTGATAAGGATTTAAGATGAAAAAACGTGTATTTGTGATTGCTGCCATCGTGAGCGGCGCCCTGGCAGTATCTGGCTGCACAACAAACCCTTACACCGGCGAACGCGAAGCAGGTAAATCCGGCATTGGCGCGGGTATTGGATCGCTGGTCGGCGCAGGCATCGGCGCGCTCTCCTCCTCCAAAAAAGATCGCGGTAAAGGCGCGCTGATTGGCGCGGCGGCTGGCGCGGCGCTGGGCGGCGGCGTGGGTTACTACATGGACGTACAGGAAGCGAAACTGCGTGACAAAATGCGGGGCACAGGCGTTAGCGTGACGCGAAGCGGCGATAATATCATTCTGAATATGCCGAATAATGTCACCTTTGACAGCAGCAGCGCGACGCTGAAACCGGCAGGCGCTAACACGCTGACCGGCGTGGCGATGGTGCTGAAAGAGTATCCCAAGACCGCCGTCAATGTGGTGGGCTACACCGACAGTACCGGTAGCCACGATCTGAATATGCGTCTGTCGCAGCAGCGTGCTGACTCCGTCGCCAGTTCGCTGATCACCCAGGGCGTCGACGCCAGCCGTATCCGTACCAGCGGAATGGGTCCGGCGAACCCGATCGCCAGCAACAGTACGGCAGAAGGTAAGGCGCAAAACCGCCGCGTCGAAATTACCTTGAGTCCATTGCAGTAAACTACCGTACCGGGTAAGGCGGCATGCTTTACCCGGCCTGCATTATTCCCTCTCCAGACCGGATACACGTCGCATTACTCGGTATTCATTCACCATTTACCACGATACGGCTGCCGACAACGGGAAAATCGGCTGGTCGATTATTGCTAAGCGGGTTAATAATAAGCCTGTTCCGGTTGGCGCATGCCGCGCTTACCTTTTGATTTACGGAGAGTCGCATGAAGCCGTCCATCATTCTCTACAAAACCCTGCCTGATGATTTGCTGCATCGCCTGGAGGCGCATTTTACCGTCACCCAGGTACCGAACCTGCATCCGGAAACGGTAGCGCAACACGCGCAGGCATTTGCCAGCGCGCAAGGCCTTCTGGGCGCCAGCGAAACCGTTAACCGCGCGCTGCTGGAAAAAATGCCGGCGCTACGCGCGGCGTCAACCATCTCGGTGGGATACGATAATGTCGAGGTGGACGCCCTTACTGCCCGCAAAATAGTCCTGATGCACACGCCTGCCGTTTTGACGGAAACCGTTGCCGATACGGTGATGGCATTGATGCTGGCCACTGCCCGCCGCGTGGTGGACGTCGCAGAACGGGTTAAGGCGGGTGAATGGACAGAAAGCATTGGCCCGGCGTGGTTTGGCGTCGATGTGCATCACAAAACACTCGGTATCGTTGGGATGGGGCGTATCGGGATGGCGCTGGCGCAGCGAGCGCACTTTGGGTTTACCATGCCGGTTCTCTATCACGCCCGTCGGCGGCATCAGGAGGCGGAAGACCGGTTTAACGCCCGCTACTGCAATCTGGATACGTTGTTGCAGGAGGCTGATTTTGTCTGCGTGATCCTGCCGCTAACGGCAGAAACGCGACATCTGTTTGGCGCAACACAGTTTGCCAGAATGAAATCGTCCGCCATTTTTATTAATGCCGGACGCGGCCCGGTGGTCGATGAAAACGCGCTGATTGCCGCGCTGCAAAACGGTGAAATATATGCGGCAGGTCTGGATGTCTTTGAACAGGAACCGCTATCTGTGGATTCGCCCCTGCTGAACATGTCTAATGTCGTCGCGGTGCCGCATATTGGCTCGGCAACGCATGAGACGCGCTACAACATGATGGCCTGTGCGGTGGATAATTTGATTGATGCGCTGCAGGGAAAAATAGAGAAGAACTGCGTCAATCCGCAAGCGGCGGGATAACGCTACAGGCCCGATAAGCGCTGGCTTGCGCTTATCGGGCAGACTGTCATTACTGGGTCGCGTTTACCGCCGCCGTCCAGGCCTGATTAAACGCCTGATGCTGCGAGGCTAACGGCCCAATCAACGCATTATATTGGCTGGCCTGCTGTGAGGTCGGGAACTGAATGCCGTTCGCGACAAAGCTCACCTGCTCGCCCTGTTGCGCAATATAATCGCCCACTTGTACCAACTGCTGCGTAAAGATCTGCGCCGCCGGGATCAGCGGCTGCAAAGCATCTGCCGGCACGGTGACTACTTTTTTGTAGACCTGATCAAACACAGGTTTCAGGTCATCGGCCTGCTTTAACGCGCCATGCGCGGCATCAGCCTGCAGTTTTGCATTCTGCAACTGTTGCGCCAGCACGCCTAACGAACCATTTGCCTGCCGCAGCGGCTCGCGTTGCGTCATATAATCCTGCGGAACGCGGATGGCGTTAACGCTATCGACCACCGGGCGCAGACCGGAATCCATCGCCTGGTTTACCTGCTGCGAGTAGCCATACAGTATCGCGTAATCAGACACGAACGGACCAAACTGTTTTTTCTGATCGGCCGTCAGCGTTGGTAAACGCTCTCCGCTACGCATTGCTGTATTCTGCAGGAAATCGACAAACGCTTTGCGCTGATCGCCTTCTTTATCAAAACACCCGCTCAGGCTAAACACCATTAATAACGCCACAACAGGCGCAAACCAGCGAGAGCAGGACTTACCTGTCGCCATTGTTAATACTCCTTTCACCCAAAAATGCGCACAACGACACCTGCGTGCCTGACGGCTTACAAGGATAGTCCAGGTCAGGCTTGCAGGATACCCTTTCCACGCGATCTTGTAGCGGAAAATTATGTTTATCTGCATCAATGCTTAATTTGTTATTTTATTGTTAATTTTTGACCTGACACTGCGATAAAAAACGCGGCAAGAAAGCTTTCCAGCGGGGGATGTAATATTTTTTTAATCTTTACAATTATTTTCTGAAAGACGGATATACCTTCCTGGATCAAATTGTTAGCGTCCTAAAAGTCGCGTAGCGTAAGGCATCGAAACGAATCGATAGCGCTTCCTGGCGGCGCGTCGCCCCCCACCCGCAAGTTTCCCGACTATTCTTAAGAGGCTTCGATGCATTTCACGATCCCGCTGTGTGATTTACAGGAGTTCTCAATGGAATATAAAGATCCGATGTTTGAGCTGCTGAGCAGCCTGGAACAAATTGTTTTTAAAGATGAAACGCGAAAGATCACCCTGACGCAAAAACCCAATCCTTTTACCGAATTTGAACAGTTACGGAGAGGGACGGGACTAAAAACAGATGAATTCGCCAGAGCGCTGGGCGTAACGGTTGCCATGGTTCAGGAATGGGAATCGAAACGCGAAAAACCCACGCCAGCAGAGCTTAAATTGATGCGCCTGATACAGGCGAACCCACGCTTAAGTAAGCAATTGATGGAGTAATTTTTACCCCTTTCTGTTTTAACGGTCCTGCGCAAGGACCGTTTTCCCCGCCCGATTACTGGCCTGGAGAAATAAAGTAAAATAAAAGTTGCATCGCCCGCCATTACATGAGTTAATGTGCTCAACGGTTTGACGTACAGACCATTAAAGCAGTTTAGTAAGGCAAGTCCCTTCAAGAGTTATCCATTAGATACCCCTCGTAGTGCGCATTTCCTTAACGCTTAAAAAATCTGTAAAGCACGCCATAACGCCGAAAGGCACACTTATTTTTTAAAAGGTAATACACTATGTCCGGTAAAATGACTGGTATCGTAAAATGGTTCAACGCTGATAAAGGCTTCGGCTTTATTACTCCTGATGACGGTTCTAAAGACGTGTTCGTACACTTCTCCGCTATTCAGAACGATGGTTACAAATCTCTGGACGAAGGTCAGAAAGTTTCCTTCACCATCGAAAGCGGCGCTAAAGGCCCGGCAGCTGGCAACGTAACCAGCCTGTAAGCTTAAAAAGCTCAGAATTTTGAATCCCTGCCTGATGGCGGGGATTTTTTTTATTCCAATTCCCCCCTCTCCCCCAGCATAACTTTGCATTACTTTACCCTGTGTCCCTTTGACCTTTCCCTTAGGGGAACCCCTATAGTAAGCAAGGAGATTGTTCACAAGGAATTGAAGTTATGTCGAAATCATCATGGTTATTACTTCTGGGTTTATGCGCCAGCGGCTCCGCGCTTGCGGCATCCGCAGAACCCGCTTTTCTGGCGCAACACGGGCTGGCGGGAAAAACGGTTGAGCAGATCGTGGATACGATTGATCAGACGCCGCAGAGCCGTCCTTTGCCTTACTCCGCGTCGATTACCAGTACCGAGCTCAAATTATCTGACGGAGAGCAGATTTATACGCTGCCGTTAGGCGACAAATTCTATCTCTCTTTTGCGCCCTATGAATGGCGGACACACCCCTGTTTTAACCACAGCCTTTCCGGCTGTCAGGGAGAAATGCCGAATAAACCGTTCACTGTAAAAGTGACAGACAGTAAAGGCGCTGTCATCGTACAAAAAGAGATGCAAAGCTATCGAAACGGATTTATCGGTGTTTGGCTACCGCGCAATATGGAAGGGACGCTCGAAGTAAGCTACAACGGTAAAACGGCGTCACATGCCATTGCCACCAGTGATGACAGCCAGACCTGTCTGACGGAATTACCATTACGTTAAAAAAATGCCCGATAACATAATGGGTTATCGGGCCTACAAAGCGCCAACAAGATAAAATTAACAGAGTGCCTTGAGAATGCATAACGCCACAAGAATGGCGGAGGTGGGCTCACTTTGTACTGACCCCAAAAACCTGGACAGATTAACCGAGGCATCAGCGAAAGAGTCCATTTAATACATGGGCTCTTTTTTGTTTCTGGCTATAACTAAATAACATTGTCCGCAATCGAATTATCCATTCCGTTGCTTTCTTGCATCACGCGGATTCCTGTCTCATCAATATTTTGTTCGTCGTATTCTTCCTGAATTTAACCTTAGACGTTCTATCAAATTATCGCTTATAGCGATTTGAACATAACAGTCTTTGCATTCTATTGAGGGAGCCTAAGGAACAATGTTCGCTGCTGAGTTTGTGATGATTTGAAACCATGGTGAATGTAGAAATTTTTGGCTTCTTCGGTAAGTGCATGAACCATGATTGCACGTACACCAATATTCTCGGCAACCCGATAGCAACGAAGCACTGCATCATGAAGTAAATCAGCACCAAGCCCTTTTCCATGGAATGAGAGATCGACAGCAAGACGGGCAAGTATAATGACAGGGATGGGATCTGGCATGTTACGCCGAAGGTTGCCTGTCGCTTCTGTATGGTTGACGCTACCGGTGGCCAGAGAGTAAAAACCGGCTACTTGCTTCGTGTCTTTCTTGCACACCACAAATGTTCTGGCCGCTCCGAGAGCCTGGTTTTTGAGGCCCTTTTGCTTCAACCAGTCATCGAGCACAGCTTCACCGCTGACGAACTCAGCTACCTGATGAAAAGCGGACAAAGGTTCTGGTGCTGTTACACGTCCCACTGAGGTTTCCTTGCCAGCAGTTTTTCGATAACGGGATCATCTGCGACTGGTGCATCAAGCAGATTGATGAACTCCTCATATTGCTCATCGTTAAAGTTAAATACACGGCGGTCAAGGATCACTTTCTCGGCAGCCTGGCAGGCCGTTTCCAGAATGAAATCTGTACGTGACTTGTGAAGGATTTCCGCAGCTGCATCAATGAGCGCCCGCTGCGATTCCTTAGCTCTAAGGTTAAGTTGAACATCTGATTTCATGAGACACCCCTTGTATAGCATTTGCTTTACAAGAATAGCACAACCACCATGTATAGCAAACGGTATACATCAAGTCGTCGTTTTTCATTTTTTGAATACTGATGTTCGCTTTGTGCCAGCAGCGGAAATTGCTCATTGTAGCGGTTTACTGAGTTCAACAAGGCAAAAGAACAATGCTGCCTTTCTGCAGGCTGACTATTATTTCGCCAAACATTTCCTCATCAGAGCATTTTGTAATGTCACTCCACGGCAAATAGGAAAGCCTCGCTCCACTATATGAAAGCCGTGTCGTAGAAAGAACACTTCCGCAGCCTTACTTACATTTGAAGTAAGTTCACTAATTCCACGCTGTCTGGCTTCCTCATGAATGCAATTCATCAGTAGTGTCCCTACCCCCTGTCTTGAATAGGTTCCTGATACAAAGAAATGATCAATGTATCCATTTGGTTGAACATCTGCATATCCAGCTATTTCACCATCCAGCTCTACAACAAAAGGTTGTAATTCCTTAATGTGATTGGCCCATCGCTCCAGGTCGATATCTGCTGGGGCCCAAGCATCAATTTGTTCACGTGTGTAGTAGTGTGATGCGATCGTATGTACAGATGAGAAAAAAACTCTGAATAACGATATTTCATCCCCATTACTGAACCTTCTGATTTTCATAAAACCTCATTGTGAGAGTTACTTGTAGAACAATACTAATTTTTGTGAAATAGGGCGTCCGTTCCTCGCTCATAGCAGACATTTGCGTGACCGTATCCACCAACGTTCAGGTTTCCTGATAGCATCCCTGTACAGACCTTGTTAATTTCTGCCTGGATAGCTCTTTAGGCGCTATTCAACCGGGCTGAGTCCGTTAAATTTAAGGCTAATTCGTCGGGTATTGTAGTATCGTATGTAATCCTCAATAGCTATCTTAAGTTCATCAATATCCTTAAATTTACTGGTGTAAAAACTTTCTGATTTTAAAGTCCCGAAAAAACATTCTGCACAGGCATTATCAAGGCAGTTGCCTTTGCGGGACATACTTTGGATGATGCCAAACTCTCGTAACTGATACTGGTACCATCAATGACGGTATTGCCAGCCCTGATCTGAATGAAGAACCGGATTGGTACCCGCATCAAGTCTGGCAAATGCCTTCATGAGCATGTCATCGATCATCGGCATAGTTGGACGTTCTGAAATACTGCAGGAGATCGCTTCGTTATTGAAGAGATCAATAATGGGCGCAGTGCACTTTTGATTTATATACCCTTCATACTTCAAGTTGCTTATGTGTTGGCTACGCTCGCTCACCCCAGTCACATAGTTATCTATGCTCCTGGGGACTCACTCCCTTGCCGCCTTTAAGCAACTCGAATTATTTTGGGTATAGTCAGGTGGGGATTTTCTCTGTCTGCCTTTTGGTGAATACCTGAGACAAACAGTCTCAAGCACCCGCAGCTATTCTAACGCCAATATCCGTACCGCCAGCGTTAATGTATTCCTGAAATAATTCTTGCCAATCAATAGAGATAACCGCGTCTATGAGTTACAGAATTATTAGCGAATCAACTAATACTATTTATGTTATAAAAAAACCTGCCCGAGAGCAGGTTTTTGTTTATTTAACTGAACGCTTATTGCAGTAACGAAATATCCGCAACCTGCAGGAACAGTTCGCGTAGTTTCGACAACAGCGTCAGGCGGTTGATACGGATATCTTTCTCTTCCGCGTTAACCATGACATTTTCGAAGAATTCATCCACCGGAGCGCGCAGAGCAGCCAGCTCAATCAACGCTTCCTGATAACGACCATCGGCAAAGTACGGCTGAAGCTTATCACGCAGCACAACCAGATGTCTGGCCAACTCAATTTCCGCCGCTTCTTTCAGTACGGAGGCGTGGACGATATCGTTCAGCGGCTCAGTGGCTTTCGCCAGGATGTTGGAGACGCGCTTGTTCGCCGCCGCCAGCGCAGAGGCTTCTTCCAGGGTGCGGAAATGAGACACCGCCTTCATGCGGGCATCAAAATCTGCCGGACGGGTCGGACGACGCGCCAGTACCGCCTGGATAGTGTCGACGGTGTAACCTTCATCCTGATACCAGGCGCGGAAGCGACCCAGCATAAAATCGATCACATCATCGACTACGTTGGCATTGGTCAGCTTGTCGCCATACAGACGCACCGCTTCTTCGGTCAGCGTTTGCAGATCAAGAGCGAGGTTCTTCTCAACGATGATGCGCAGCACGCCCAGCGCGGCACGACGCAGCGCAAACGGGTCTTTGTCGCCTTTCGGATGCTGACCAATACCGAAGATACCCGCCAGAGTGTCCATCTTATCGGCGATCGCCAGCGCGCAGGCCACCGGGTTAGACGGCAGGTCATCACCGGCAAAGCGTGGCTGATACTGTTCGTTCAGCGCCACGGCCACATCTTCCGCTTCACCATCATGGCGCGCGTAGTGCATCCCCATCACGCCCTGGGTGTCGGTGAACTCGAAGACCATGTTGGTCATCAGGTCGCACTTGGAGAGCAGGCCCGCACGAGTGGCGTGGTTGACGTCAGCGCCAATCTGACCGGCAATCCAGCCCGCCAGCGCCTGAATACGGTCGGTCTTGTCGCGCAGCGTGCCCAGCTGTTGCTGGAACAGCACGGTTTGTAGACGCGGCAGATGGTCTTCCAGACGTTTTTTACGGTCGGTATTGAAGAAGAATTCAGCATCTGCCAGACGCGGACGCACCACTTTCTCGTTACCGGAGATAATCTGGGTCGGATCCTTCGATTCGATGTTGGCGACGAAGATAAAGTTCGGCAGCAGCTTGCCCGCGTTGTCATAAACCGGGAAATACTTCTGGTCGCCCTTCATGGTGTACACCAGCGCTTCGGCAGGCACGGCGAGGAATTTCTCTTCGAATTTCGCCGTCAATACCACCGGCCATTCCACCAGCGAGGCCACTTCTTCCAGCAGGCTTTCGCTCAGGTCGGCATTACCGCCAATCTTGCGTGCCGCTTCTTCGGCGTCCGCTTTGATTTTGGCTTTACGCGCTTCGTAGTCGGCAATGACTTTACCGCGCTCCAGCAGAATTTGCGGGTACTGGTCAGCATTGTCGATAGTGAACTCCGGCTCACCCATAAAGCGGTGGCCGCGAATGACGCGGTCAGACTGAATACCCAGAATAGTCGCCGGAATGACCTTATCGCCCAGCAGCAGAGTCACGGTGTGCACCGGACGCACGAAGTGGACGTCAGACGCGCCCCAGCGCATCAGTTTCGGGATCGGTAGTTTTGCCAGCGAGGTGGCTACCATGTTCGGCACCAGCGCTTCGGTACTTTCGCCCTTCACGTGGGCGCGATACAGCAGCCATTCGCCTTTGTCGGTCTTCAGACGCTCGGCCTGATCAACGGTGATCCCGCAGCCGCGCGCCCAGCCTTCTGCCGCTTTGCTCGGTTTGCCTTCGGCGTCAAACGCCTGAGCAATCGCCGGACCACGTTTTTCGACTTCGCGATCGGGCTGAGATTCAGCAAGATTCGCCACTTTCAGCGCCAGACGGCGCGGGGCGGCAAACCATTCAACGTTACCGTGCGCGAGGCCGGCGTTATCCAGCTCCGCAGTGAAGTTCGCAGCAAAGGACTCAGCCAAACTGCGCAGTGCTTTTGGTGGCAGCTCTTCAGTGCCGATTTCCACCAGAAAAGTTTTCTCAGACATGGCCGCCTCTTACTTGTCTTTGTTGCACATCGGGAAGCCGAGGGCTTCACGGGAAGCATAATAAGCCTCTGCCACTGCTTTGGTCAGGGTGCGAATACGCAAAATGTAGCGCTGACGTTCGGTGACGGAGATAGCTTTACGCGCATCCAGCAGGTTGAAGCTATGGGCGGCTTTCAGAATACGCTCGTAGGCCGGCAGCGGCAGCGGGTTTTCCAGCGCCAGCAGCTGCTGGGCTTCTTTTTCATACTGCTCGAAGCAGGTGAATAAGAAATCCACATCGGCGTATTCAAAATTATAGGTGGACTGCTCCACTTCGTTTTGATGGAACACGTCGCCGTAGGTGGTTTTACCCAGCGGGCCATCGCTCCAGACCAGGTCGTAAACGCTGTCCACGCCCTGGATATACATCGCCAGACGTTCCAGACCGTAGGTGATTTCACCGGTCACCGGCTTGCACTCCAGGCCGCCGACCTGCTGGAAGTAGGTGAACTGCGTCACTTCCATGCCATTCAGCCACACTTCCCAGCCGAGTCCCCAGGCGCCCAGCGTCGGGTTCTCCCAGTTATCTTCCACGAAACGGATATCGTGAATGGTCGGGTCCATACCCAGCTCTTTCAGAGAACCGAGATACAGCTCCTGAATGTTGTCCGGAGACGGCTTAATCACTACCTGGAACTGATAGTAGTGCTGTAAGCGGTTCGGGTTTTCGCCGTAGCGGCCATCGGTCGGACGACGAGAAGGCTGCACATAGGCAGTCGCCATCGGCTCTGGCCCCAGCGCGCGCAGGCAGGTCATTGGATGAGAAGTTCCCGCGCCGACTTCCATGTCCAATGGTTGAACAATGGTGCAGCCCTGGCGAGCCCAGTAATCCTGTAAGGTCAGGATCAAGCCCTGGAAGGTCCTGGTATCAAACTTTTGCATATTATTTCGTGCTGGATACGTGTGGATTTAAAGGAAGGAGCCAGTATACCCGCTGGATGCGAGATATACAGTATGAAACCGGTTTGTTTAGCGAAAATTGCCGGATTTCGCGGCATCACACCTCACCAGGCGCGGCTTTTACCGCATAGAAAGATGTAAAAACTGCCCATCTGCATCAAAAGAGCAGACAAAACTCTCTTTACGGAAAGTATTACCACGCATCTCATAGCTCCCCTGAAACTGTTCGAAACCGGTAACAGCAATTTTCTGTGCGCCAGTATTGTAACGCTGCGCCGCCTGAGCTTTACACAATGCTTCCATATCCAGCGTGCGTGTTGGGCTCACTTTACTCTGCTGGGCTTTTTGCGTCGGTGGCGGTGTCGCTGTGCATCCCACCAGAGCGATGGCTATCATCACAGAACAGAAATACTTCATTATCATTTTTATTACCGTCTGGTTTGCTGGTCAGTCTTATTATTAAGGTTTGTGGGTAGCAGACACATTGTGCGAATCTCCTTACGCCATCACAAGATGTAGCGTAGAAAGTCGGATTTTTCCAGTGAGCCACCGCGCTGGAACTCTATTGAAACGGAAGCTGAGGAACTGATGCAGCCTAAAATTAACTGGATTGATAACCTGCGAGGGATCGCCTGTTTAATGGTAGTGATGATCCATACTACAACGTGGTACATCACCAACGCCCACAGCGTCAGCCCGCTAAACTGGGATATTGCGAATGTCCTGAATTCGGCTTCGCGCGTTAGCGTTCCCCTGTTTTTTATGATTTCAGGCTATCTTTTTTTTGGCGAGCGCTGCGCGCAACCGCGGCATTTTTTACGTATCGCCCTGTGCCTTATCTTTTACAGCGTTGTCGCCCTGGCTTACATTTCACTTTTTACTTCGATCAACGTCGAGCTTTCGCTAAAAAATGTGCTGCAAAAACCCGTGTTTTACCACCTGTGGTTTTTCTTTGCGATTGCGGTGATCTACCTGGTATCGCCATTAATCCAGGTAAAAAACGTGAGCGGCAAAATGCTCCTGATGCTGATGGTGATCATTGGTATTATTGCTAACCCAAATACTGTGCCGCAAAAAATCGGCGGCGTTGAATGGTTGCCCATCAATCTGTATATCAACGGCGACACGTTCTACTACATTCTCTACGGTATCCTGGGCCGCGCCATTGGCATGATGGAGACGCAAAAGCCATCGCTGACGCTTATCTGCGCTGCCCTGTTCATCATCGCGGTATTTGTTATTTCTCGCGGCACATTGCATGAATTACGCTGGCGCGGAAATTTTGCCGATACCTGGTATCTGTATTGCGGTCCCATGGTGTTTATTTGCGCCGTCTCACTGTTCACGGTAGTTAAAAATAAGCTGAATGCGCGGACGTTACCTGGACTGGGGCTTATCTCCCGCCACTCGTTGGGCATTTATGGTTTCCACGCACTGATTATCCATGCGCTACGTACTAATGGTCTGGAGTTAAAACGTTGGCCGCCGTTAGACATCGTGTGGGTTTTTGCCGCGACGGTGACAGGAAGCCTGCTACTTTCCATGCTGTTACAGCGTATTGATAAACGGAAATGGGTTAGCTAAACGACAATGATGGCTCCGGCCATCATTCATCATCACTGTAGGAAGCGTAAAGATCGGTTCCATATATACTGACCCCCAGCGCCACCAGACACAGTATTTTCAGCGCGCCCGCCAGCGCCAGGTTAAATACGCCGACCGCGACCATGCCGATGCCAAGCAACAGCAAAGATTTGCAACGAGAAAGCAAGCGGCCATTTCCCGTGTGTTCCTGGCGAATTAAGACTGGAAAACCACACATGACGATTGCCGCAAAAAAATATCCCTTTTCGCTTAATGTATGACAGCCTGGCCACAGTCCCACCAGGTATACCACTGCACCGACAACTAACATTCCCAGGCCGAATATCCGTTTCCTGCGCGCAACGTGATCGTCCATCTCACTCTCCTTGTGGTTGTGTGAGACACATTAAGCGAAGAAATAGCGATGAAAAAGGCGCCTGCCCAGCAATAATATAAAAATCAGAAAACACACATACTTACTTCGATATAATTCAATAGAATTAATATTTACGGGAAATGCCTTTCGGCCAAAACCGAAAGGCATTCTGACTTATGACATCAACGGCAACAGCTGCTGATAAAGTCGACGGAAGGTTTCACGACGTTGTTGATAAACCGCATGACGCTGCGCATCAGGATAATGCGCCTGCTCCAGCGGCAACTGCGGCAATACATCGGCGAGCGGGGTCTGTTTATTCACCGCAATTTGCGCCAGACGCGCCGCGCCCAGCGCTGGCCCTACATCGCCGCCAGTACGATAATCAAGCTGTAGCCCGCTAATATCAGATAGCATCTGACGCCAGTATTCGCTGCGCGCCCCGCCGCCGATAAGCGTCACGCTGGCGGGTTTGACGCCGCAGGCGTGAACCACATCCATACCGTCCGCCAGAGCATATCCCACGCCCTCCAGTACCGCCCGCGCCAGTTCCGCCGGGCCATGCTGATGGGTTAAACCAAAGAAAACGCCTTTTGCCTGCGGATTATTGTGCGGCGTGCGCTCGCCGGACAGGTACGGCAAAAACCAGATCGAATCGGCATGCTCATCCGCCTGCTGTGCGGCGGCAATCAGCGCCGGGACGTTCTCCTGCCCGGTGAGTTTAGCCGCCCAGTCCAGACAAGAGGCGGCGCTCAACATCACAGACATTAAATGCCAGCGTTCCGGCAGCGCATGGCAAAAACTGTGTACTGCGCTCTCCGGTTTGCTCAGAAAGCCGTCGCTGACGGCAAAATAGACGCCCGATGTTCCGAGTGAGAGCATCGCCTGTCCGGCATCGATCATTCCTACGCCGACCGCGCCAGCCGCATTGTCGCCGCCGCCTGCCACCACAGGTACTGCTGGCATTCCCCATGCGCTGGCGACCTCTGGCAGCAACGTTCCGGTAATGTCACTACCTTCAAATAACGCTGGCATCTGCTGTCGGGTTAAATGACAGGCGTTGAGCATAACGTCGCTCCAGTCGCGCTTTTTCACGTCCAGCCACATCGTTCCCGCCGCATCCGACATATCGCTGGCAAAGACGCCTGTCATTCGCAGCCGCAGAAAATCTTTCGGCAGCAGAACCTTGTCTATCTGGTAGAAAATATCCGGTTCGTGGCGCTGCACCCAAACTAATTTGGGCGCGGTAAAACCGGGCATCATCAGATTACCGGTTATCGCTCGCGACTGCGGCACCTGTTTTTCCAGCCAGGCGCACTCTTCGCTACAGCGTCCGTCATTCCATAAAATCGCTGGTCGCAGAACCTGCTGACGGCTATCAAGTAATGTCGCGCCATGCATTTGTCCGGCGATGCCCAACGCCCGGACGCCACTTAACGACTGTTGCCGACCTAAACCTTTAACCGCACGATCCGTCGCCTGCCACCACTGCTCTGGTTCCTGTTCCGACCATAAGGGATGCGGACGCGATACGGTCAGTTTTTCAGTATGCGTAGCCAGCACATCGCCCTGCTCATTCAACAGGATAGCTTTTACACCCGATGTACCAAGATCGATCCCGATATACATAGTGTGGGTTCCTTTACTGAAAGCGCCCGGCAGCGCTACGCTTACCGGGCTAATCACGACTACAGGCCGGGCTAACGCGGAGTCGCCCGGTAGATAGAGTTATTTATCAAACAGATAACGGTTAACCAGATTTTCTAACAGCTCCTGATGACCGCTTTGATGTACTGGCGCCAGATTATGCTGCTCCGCATACTGCGCCAGTTCGCCTAAGGAGAGTTGTCCTTTCAGAATCTGCTGCCCCAGCTCGCCATTCCAGCCGGCATAGCGCTTCGCCACGCGTTTATCCAGCTCGCCGTCTTCAACCATACGCGCGGCAATTTTCAGCGACAACGCCATCGTATCCATCGCGCCGATATGACCGTAGAACAGATCGTATTTATCGGTGCTCTGGCGACGAACTTTGGCGTCGAAGTTGAGACCGCCCGTCGTGAATCCGCCCGCTTTCAGGATTTCGTACATCACCAGCGCGTTCTCTTCAACGCTAATCGGGAACTGATCGGTATCCCAGCCCAGTTGCGCATCGCCGCGGTTGGCGTCAACGGAGCCAAAAATACCCAGCGCGATAGCGGTCGCGATTTCATGGTGGAACGAATGGCCCGCCAGCGTCGCGTGGTTCGCCTCAATGTTCACTTTGATCTCTTTTTCCAGGCCGAACTGTTTGAGGAAGCCATAGACCGTTGCAACGTCATAATCATACTGATGTTTTGTCGGTTCCTGCGGTTTCGGTTCAATCAGCAGCGTGCCCTGGAAGCCCATTTTATGTTTGTGCTCGACCACCATTTGCATAAAGCGGCCAATCTGTTCGCGTTCCTGGCGCAGATCGGTATTCAGCAACGTTTCATAACCTTCGCGCCCGCCCCACAGGACGTAATTTTCGCCGCCCAGTTTATGCGTGGCGTTCATTGCCGTAACCACTTGCGTCGCTGCCCAGCTAAAGACTTCCGGGTCCGGGTTAGTGGCGGCGCCTGCGCCATAGCGCGGGTTGGTAAAGCAGTTCGCCGTTCCCCACAGCAGTTTTACGCCGCTCTGCTCCTGTTTCGCCGCCAGCACATCCACCATCTGCGCGAAGTTGTTTTTATATTCTTTCAACGACGCGCCTTCCGGCGACACATCCACGTCATGGAAGCAATAAAAAGGCACATTCAGTTTGTGGAAAAATTCAAACGCCACGTCCGCTTTGCGTTTCGCCAGCTCCAGCGCTTCGCCCGGTTGCTGCCACGGACGATTAAACGCGCCTACACCAAACATATCAGCGCCGTTCCAGCAGAAGGTATGCCAGTAACAGGCCGCGAAACGCAGGTGATCTTCCATACGTTTACCTAAAACCAGCTCGTCGGGATTGTAATGACGAAATGCCAGCGGGTTAGTCGATTGAGGGCCTTCATAGCGAACACGATCGAGTTGGTCAAAATAAGCCTGCATAGTGAGCTCCATAATCAGATAAGACGGCAAGTAAACGACATAACGTCATACTGGAATTTCCTGATTTATTGCTCAATTACGTTATTTCACACCGCTATTAAGAGAATCCCCAAATGTGCTCTGGCTCTCAAAAAAACGCTGAAAACCACAGAAGAAAAAAGCGATCGCGATCGAATCCTGGCAAATAAACAAAAAACCGTAATATATAGATAAGAAATGACAATTGTCATCCGCCGTTTGCTGTGATGAATTTCGCATAACGTTTCAGGCGCAAAATAATTTGTCATCATTCGCCAGACCGTTATGTCAGCCGTTTTGATAGTATCCATGAGTCCAGGTTCACTTTTGCAGGATATATCCTCATGTTTGATAAACGTCACCGTATCACTCTGTTATTTAACGCGAATAAAGCCTATGACCGTCAGGTAGTGGAGGGGGTGGGTGAATATTTACAAGCCTCGCAATCCGAATGGGATATATTTATTGAGGAAGATTTCCGTGCCCGTATCGATAACATTAAAGAGTGGTTAGGCGACGGCGTTATTGCCGATTACGATGATGACGATATCGCGCAATTATTGGCCGATGTCGACGTACCCATTGTCGGGGTCGGCGGTTCTTACCATCTTGCTGAAAATTATCCCGCCGTTCATTACATCGCCACCGATAATCATGCGCTCGTTGAAAGCGCTTTCCTGCATTTAAAAGAAAAAGGCGTTAACCGCTTCGCGTTTTACGGTTTGCCCGACTCCAGCCGCAAACATTGGGCGGCGGAACGGGAATACGCCTTTCGCCAGCTGGTCGCCGAGGAAAAATACCGCGGCGTAGTCTATCAGGGGCTGGAAACCGCGCCGGAAAACTGGCAGCACGCGCAAAATCGCCTCGCCGACTGGCTTCAGACGCTGCCGCCGCAAACCGGCATCATTGCCGTAACGGATGCCCGCGCCCGTCACGTATTGCAGGCCTGTGAACACCTGCATATTCCGGTGCCGGAAAAACTTTGCGTTATCGGTATTGATAACGAAGAGTTAACCCGTTATCTGTCGCGCGTCGCGCTTTCCTCCGTCGCGCAGGGGGCGCGGCAAATGGGCTATCAGGCGGCGAAGCTGCTGCACCGTTTGCTGGCGCGCGAAGAGATGCCGTTACAGCGCATTCTGGTGCCGCCGGTGCGCGTCATTGCGCGCCGCTCGACAGACTATCGCTCCCTGACCGATCCGGCGGTTATCCAGGCGATGCACTTTATTCGTAACCATGCCTGTAAGGGCATTAAAGTCGAGCAAGTGCTGGACGCGGTTGGGATTTCACGTTCAAACCTGGAAAAACGTTTTAAGGAAGAAGTTGGCGAGACGATACATGCGCTGATCCACGCCGAAAAGCTGGAAAAAGCGCGTAGTTTGTTGATTTCCACCACGTTGGCGATAAACGAAATTTCGCAAATGTGCGGCTACCCGTCACTGCAATATTTCTATTCGGTGTTTAAAAAGGAGTACGTCACTACGCCTAAGGAGTATCGCGACCAGCATAGTGAAGCGTTGTTGTAGTTTATCCAGCCTACAGACGCCTTGTAAGCCGGATAGCGTAGCGCCATCCGGCACACAGAATTACATATGCGCGGCGATCAGACGCTGGTTGTCCTGGTACATCGCGAACAAGTAGTTGTTATAGCGCGACCCCTGGGTAGAGTAACCCTTCAGCTTATGAATCATCGCCGTGGCGGTGACTTCCTGATCCGCCTTACGCAGTTGGGCGCGCGACTTGCGGAAAGAGGAATAAGCCGGATGCGTGTTCAGGTTAGCGACATACGCGCTCACCGACTCCTCAACCGACGCGAATTGCGAGTAACCTTTCACCTTACCCGGCGTATTGGTACAACGCCCTTTCGTGCACTTCATGCCGAACAGGTTATTGTTGCTACGCGCCAGTTTAGAGGTTCCCCAGCCGCTTTCCGCCGCCGCCATCGTCGCCACCATGCTGGTTGGGATAATGTCGACGCGCTCCAGCAACGTATTCCACGGAATACGACGCGTGTTGCCGGACCAGCTCACTTTATAGCGCTTCGCGATATCTTTCATACGCGCGCGTTCAGACGGCGACCAGCGGTTCTGGTACTGTTTTGAGATCAGCCAATTACGGTCCGCGGTAATCGCGGCATTTTGGCTGGTGATGTAAGGCATAACGGTCCGGAGAAACGCTTTTTTTCTGGGGGTTCCGGAAGGGTATTTTCGCAAATCAGGAAGTGAACTGCTCTTTGCACTATTGCGAGAATACTCTTGTTTACTGCTAACCTGTTTATAACTTGTCTCAGTTATGTGGGACTTTTGACTCGTTTGTGTTGCGTGCGTCTTTGCCAGCACCTCACCCGAAAATGCGATGGTGAGTAACATAAGAATCATTGCCCCATATCGTCGCATGGGAGTCAATATCATTAGGTCTCCTGGTCGGATTGATACATTCCAACACCTTTTATTTTTCACGAAGTTGAGGTTTGAACCCCAAATTCTAGCAAAAATAGGCTTAAAAAGCACCTCAGGGAATAGTCTTAATCCGAAACTATGTCAACTATTAACGATAACAGGCAGCAATAATGCCAATAAAATGTGGTGCTTATCGCAAATAGAGGCGTTTTTTTGCGCCTCGTCGCTCACCCTCGCGCCTCCTCCTGCGCGACTCTCTGCTGAGGAGGAGTTCATTCGCCTAAAAACCAGGCAAGCTGATGAATATTGCCCACAAAGGATAGCGTGATGAAACTTGCCGCCTTCGCTCTGACGCTGATACCCGGTATCGCGATCGCCTCATCATGGACCTCACCCGGTTTTCCGACGTTCTCGACGCAGGAAACCGGGCGCTTTACCAGCCATGCTGCATTAACAAAAGGTACACGCGCGTTAACGCTCCATATTGACCAGCAGTGCTGGCAGCCCTCCGGCGCCATAAAACTCAACCAAATGTTGTCGTTAAAACCCTGCGAAGGCGCGCCACCGCAATGGCGTTTGTTTAAAGATGGCGACTATACGATAACGGTAGATACCCGCTCCGGTACGCCGACCCTGTTGTTATCGATAAAAACTGAACCTGAGCGCACCGCGCAGCTCGCCTACCAGTGTCCCGTCTGGGATGGTTCGCCGCTCACGCTGGATGTTCGCCAGACCTTTCCGGAAGGGACGGTAGTGCGCGATTATTACAGTGGTCAAACCGATACCGTCCAAAACGGGCAAATCACGCTGCAACCTGCCGACAGCCACGGGCTTTTATTGCTGGAATGCGCGGAAACCCATGCGTCAGCGCCTTTTAACTGGCGCAACGCCACCGTTTATTTTGTGCTTACGGATCGCTTTCGCAATGGCGATCCAACCAATGACCACAGCTATGGTCGCCATAAGGATGGTATGCAAGAGATTGGCACTTTCCACGGCGGCGATTTGCGTGGGTTGACGAGTAAACTGGACTATCTACAGCAATTAGGCGTGAACGCCTTGTGGATAAGCTCGCCGTTTGAACAGATCCACGGCTGGGTCGGCGGCGGAGCAAAAGGCGATTTTCCTCATTACGCCTATCACGGCTATTACACTCAGGACTGGACGACGCTGGATGCCAATATGGGCAACGAAGCCGATCTCCGCGCGCTGGTCGACGGCGCGCACCAGCGCGGCATCCGTATTTTATTTGACGTAGTAATGAATCATGCCGGTTACGCTACGCTGGAGGATATGCAGGAGTATCAGTTTGGCGCGCTCTATTTATCCGGCGCGGAACGGCAAAAAATTCTCGGCGATCGCTGGACAAACTGGCGACCCGCCGCCGGACAAAGCTGGCACAGCTTTAACGACTACATCAACTTCAGCGACAGCGCCGCCTGGGAAAAATGGTGGGGGAAAAAGTGGATTCGTACCGATATTGGCGACTACGACAGTCCGGGATTTGACGATTTAACCCTGTCGCTGGCCTTCCTGCCGGATATAAAAACGGAATCTACCACGCCTTCCGGCCTACCCGCGTTCTATGCCAACAAACCCGGTACTAAAGCAAAGTTCATTGAAGGCTATACGCCACGGGATTATCTGACTCACTGGTTAAGCCAGTGGGTGCATGATTACGGCATTGACGGGTTCCGGGTCGATACTGCCAAAAATGTTGAGCTTCCTGCCTGGCAACAGCTAAAAACCCAGGCCAGCGCGGCGTTACATGAATGGAAGCAGGCCAATCCGGACAAAGCGCTGGATGATAGCCCGTTCTGGATGACTGGCGAAGCGTGGGGCCACGGCGTCATGAAAAGTGATTATTATCGCTATGGTTTCGACGCGATGATCAATTTTGATTATCAGGAGCAGGCGGCGAAAGCGGTCGATTGCCTGGCGGAAATGGGGCCAGTCTGGCAGCAGATGGCGGATAAAATGCAGGATTTCAACGTATTAAGTTACCTCTCCTCGCATGATACGCGCCTTTTCCGTGAGGGCGGTGATAAGGCGGCGGAACTGCTGCTGCTTTCGCCGGGCGCGGTGCAGATCTTTTACGGCGATGAATCCGCTCGTCCCTTCGGCCCCACCGGCTCCGACCCGCTGCAAGGCACCCGTTCAGATATGAACTGGCAGGACGTGAGCGGAAAGTCAGCCGCAGCCGTCGCGCACTGGCAGCGTATTAGCCAGTTCCGCGCCAGACATCCCGCCATCGGCGCAGGCCAACAAACCACGCTGACGCTAAAACACGGGTACGGTTTTGTACGCCAGTACGGCGACGATACGGTGATGGTCGTCTGGGCGGGCCGCCGCTAATCGTGGCGCTACCGGTCTCCTCGCGTACCGGTAGCCCCTTCAAAACAAAAAACTAACCTGATAAAAATTTGTAGCATAAAACATCAATACCACCGCCTGACCCCCATTTGCGCCCCGCCATTTGTAGCGTTATGGTTATCCACTTTGACAGACAGTTCGATAGATCACCCGTTATGACATTTTCACTTTTCGGCGATAAATTTACCCGCCATTCAGGCATTACCCGCCTGATGGAGGATCTCAACGACGGCTTACGCACGCCAGGCGCCATCATGCTTGGCGGCGGTAACCCGGCACACATCCCTGCAATGCAGGATTATTTCCAGACGCTACTGACAGAGATGGTAGAAAGCGGCAAAGCCGCTGATGCGCTTTGTAATTATGACGGTCCCCAGGGAAAAACGGCGCTACTGAATGCACTGGCCGTACTGCTACGTGAAACGCTGGGATGGGATATCGAACCACAGAATATTGCGCTGACAAATGGCAGTCAGAGCGCGTTTTTCTACTTATTTAATCTCTTCGCCGGACGTCGCGCCGACGGCAGTACGAAAAAGGTACTATTCCCGCTTGCGCCGGAATACATCGGCTATGCAGATTCCGGTCTGGAAGACGACCTCTTCGTTTCGGCGCGCCCGAATATTGAACTGCTGCCGGAAGGCCAGTTTAAGTATCACGTCGATTTTGAGCATCTGCACATCGGCGAAGAAACGGGGATGATTTGCGTCTCGCGCCCGACCAACCCAACCGGTAACGTTATCACCGACGAAGAGCTGATGAAGCTGGACAGACTGGCGAATCAGCACAACATCCCACTGGTGATTGATAACGCTTACGGTGTACCGTTTCCGGGCATTATCTTTAGCGAGGCGCGCCCGCTGTGGAACCCCAATATTATCCTGTGTATGAGCCTCTCGAAGCTGGGGCTGCCCGGTTCCCGCTGCGGGATTATCATCGCCAATGATAAGACGATTACCGCCATTGCCAACATGAACGGCATCATCAGCCTTGCGCCCGGGGGCATGGGCCCGGCGATGATGTGCGAAATGATTAAGCGTAACGATCTGCTGCGGCTGTCGGAAACGGTTATCAAACCTTTCTACTATCAGCGCGTTCAACAGACGATCGCGATCATTCGTCGCTATTTATCCGAAGAGCGCTGCCTGATTCATAAACCAGAAGGCGCAATATTTTTGTGGCTGTGGTTTAAAGATCTGCCGATTACCACCGAGTTACTCTATCAACGCTTGAAAGCGCGCGGCGTGCTGATGGTGCCAGGCCACTATTTCTTTCCCGGACTGGATAAACCCTGGCCGCACACACACCAGTGTATGCGGATGAACTACGTGCCTGAACCGGATAAAATCGAGGCGGGCGTAAAAATTCTGGCAGAAGAGATAGAACGCGCCTGGCGTGAAGGCTGACGGTTATTCCGGCCATTATGCAGGCCGGAACGATGTTCAGAAAGGTTGAGAATAGAGGCGCTGGCGCTGCACATTTGTTGCGTCAACGCACTGTAACGCACTGGTCGGGCAGGCTTCCACGCACGCCGGCCCCGCTTCCCGATGCCAGCAAAGATCGCATTTAATCGCCTGCGCGCCTGACGCGGACGCCACCACGGTCATCGCACCAAACGGGCAAGCCAGCATACAGCTTTTACAACCAATGCAGCGCGATGGCGTCACGAAGATATGCCCCCGATCACGGCGAATCGCCTGTACCGGGCAGACATTCGCGCACGGCGCGTCCTCACACTGATGGCAGACCGTGGCCGTGGTGAAGCAATCCTCTTTTATCACCCGGATACGCGGCACAAAGTCCGCCGTCGTCACCGCCGCGCTATTCTGCTGCTCCTGATGCGACACCACGCAGGCGACCTCGCAGGTACGACACCCGATACACGCCGACGCATCCGCCATAATAAACCGGTTCATTGTTCTCCCCCTGCGTTAAAACGCCAGAATGCCAGAGAGCCATTCCCCGCCGCTTTGATCCCACTACGCAAACGGACAAATTTTGTCAGATGCCTGATAAAACCTGGCGAGCTGTCTTATTCGCGAACGGTAAATCCCAGCTCATTAGAGATAGCCTGTGCGGTTTCACGCAACGGTTTGAGCAGATTTTTCTCGCCGATCTGTTTTAGCCGTGACGTCGACAGTGAAATAGAAATGGCGTAAGGCACTCGATGGTGAATATCAAACACAGGCACAGCAATACAGGAGACGCCCAGTTCATTTTCTTCGCGGTCCATCGCCATGCTGGTTTCACGAATTTGCGCCAGCTCATCGTACATTGCTGGTAAATCGGTAATGGTATTACGAGTCAGCGGCTGGATCTGATCTTTATGGCTTTCCCAGTAAGACGCCACATAATCCGGCTGACCAAACGCCATATAAATTTTCCCCATCGCCGAGCAGTACAGCGGCATATGCTGGCCAATGTAGGCACGCGTGCGCAGCATACCGGTGGTCGGTTCCAGCTTATAAATCAGGATAGCGTGATCATCTTCACGGCTGGAAAAATTCACCGTCTCGCCGGTGGCCAGGTTGAGCGCCTCAAGGTGCGGTGCCGCAACGTGGATGATATTCAGCGATGACAGGGCTTTTTGGCCGACGGCAATAAACTTTGTCGTCAGACGGTAGCTCCCGGCCGCCGGCGCTGGCGTCACATATCCGCAGGATTGAAGCCCCTGCAACAAACGATGGACGGTACTCTTGTTCAACCCCGCCAGCTCCGACAGGTGCGCCAGTGGGCAACCGTTCGGGTAGTTACTCAAAATTTCTATCAACATCAGGCCACGAAACAGGCTCTGACTCCCCGCAGGCTTCTCTTTATCGTTGTTCTGGCTCATCAGAAAACTCTCTCCTTTCTTGGGCGATCAGATGGTAGCTCAAAGTGTGTTGCAGTTCACGATATCAGCATAAAAAACATAAGCCGATGATTTTAATCCTTTTTAAAAACCTTCTCTGGCGTTGCCATGTCAATTTTTGATCTATATATTTGGAACTACATTTCGCATTATGAAATTTATCGACAAAAAAACATACTAAATTTTCTAACAATCGACCAGGAGAACAGGGATGAAAGTAGCTTTCGAAGAGTTAAAAGGGGCCTTCTACCGCGTCTTGCGGTCGCGGAATATTGCGGAAGATACCGCCGACGCCTGCGCGGAAATGTTCGCTCGCACCACTGAGTCCGGTGTCTATTCCCACGGCGTGAACCGCTTTCCCCGCTTCATCCAGCAACTGGATAACGGCGACATTATTCCTGATGCTAAACCGCAGCGAGTTACCAGCCTCGGCGCCATCGAACAGTGGGATGCTCAGCGCGCTATCGGCAACCTGACGGCGAAAAAGATGATGGACCGGGCCATCGAGCTGGCTTCCGATCATGGTATTGGCCTGGTGGCGTTACGTAATGCTAACCACTGGATGCGCGGCGGCAGCTACGGCTGGCAGGCGGCGGAAAAAGGCTATATCGGCATTTGCTGGACCAACTCCATCGCCGTCATGCCGCCGTGGGGGGCGAAAGAGTGCCGTATCGGTACCAATCCGCTGATCGTCGCCATCCCGTCTACGCCGATCACGATGGTGGATATGTCGATGTCGATGTTCTCCTACGGAATGTTAGAAGTTAACCGTCTGGCGGGCCGCGAACTGCCGGTGGATGGCGGTTTCGACGATAACGGTCAGTTGACCAAAGAACCGGGCGTTATCGAGAAAAATCGCCGCATTTTACCAATGGGTTACTGGAAAGGATCTGGTCTGTCGATTGTGCTGGACATGATTGCCACCCTGCTTTCCAACGGCTCTTCCGTTGCCGAAGTGACCCAGGAAAACAGCGATGAATATGGCGTTTCGCAGATCTTCATCGCCATAGAAGTGGATAAGCTGATCGATGGCGCAACCCGCGATGCCAAACTGCAGCGGATTATGGATTTCATCACCACTGCTGAACGCGCCGACGACAACGTCGCGATTCGGCTGCCCGGCCACGAATTTACCAAATTGCTGGATGACAACCGCCGTCACGGTATCACCATTGACGACAGCGTCTGGGCCAAAATTCAGGCGCTGTAAGGAGCCACATCATGATTTTTGGACATATTGCGCAGCCTAATCCGTGCCGGCTACCGTCGGTCATAGAGCAGGCGCTCGATTTCCTGCGCAATACGGACTTTCGCACGCTGGAACCTGGCGTAGTGGAAATCGACGGCAAAAATATCTTCGCGCAGATTATCGATATGACCACCCGCGATGCTGCTGAAAATCGTCCGGAAGTCCATCGCCGCTATCTGGATATTCAGTTTCTGGCATGGGGCGAAGAGACAATTGGGGTTGCCATTGATACCGGTAATAATCAAATCAGCGAGTCATTATTAGAACAGCGCGATATTATTTTTTATCACGACAGTGAACATGAATCATTCATTGAAATGATACCGGGAAGTTATGCCCTGTTTTTCCCGCAGGATGTTCATCGTCCCGGTTGTAATAAAAGCATTGCTACGCCGATACGGAAAATAGTCGTAAAAGTCGCCATAGACGTTTTATAAAATAGAGTTTACTGGAGCACAAAATGAAAAATAATACCGGTTATATTATCGGTGCGTACCCTTGTGCACCCTCATTTCACCAGAAGAGTGAAGAGGAAGAGACGGAATTCTGGCGGCAACTCTCTGATACTCCGGATATCCGGGGGCTGGAGCAGCCTTGTCTTGAACATCTTCACCCGCTCGGCGACGAGTGGTTATTGCGCCATACACCAGGGAACTGGCAAATCGTGGTCACCGCGATAATGGAAACCATGCGCCGCCGTAGCGAAAACGGCGGTTTTGGATTAGCGTCCAGTGACGAGGAACAGCGTAAAGCCTGCGTGGAGTACTATCGTCATCTGCATCAGAAGATCAATAAAATCAATGGGAACAATACCGGCAAAGTCATAGCCCTTGAGCTTCATGCCGCTCCTCTGGCGGGCAATCCGAACGTGGCGCAGGCAACCAACGCCTTTGCGTGCTCATTAAAAGAGATTGCCAACTGGGACTGGTCCTGCGACCTGGTGCTTGAACACTGCGACGCGATGACCGGCCCCGCACCGCGCAAAGGATTCTTACCGTTGGTAAACGTACTGGAAACTATTGCCGACTATGACATAAGCGTCTGCATTAACTGGGCGCGCTCGGCTATTGAAGGGCGGGATACCTCTCTACCGCTGATCCACACGCAGCAGGCCAAACAGGCTGGAAAACTCGGGGCGCTGATGTTCTCCGGTACAACGCTGGATGGAGAATACGGCGAATGGCAGGACCTCCATGCTCCGTTTGCACCTTTCTGTCCACAAAGTCTGATGACGGAGAAACATGTTAAAGAACAGATTACCGCCGCAGCTCCCGAACTGTTGCAGTTTACCGGTATTAAATTATTGGAAATCAATGCCAGCGCCGATATTAATCACCGCATAAATATATTACGCGATGGTATTAACATGATGAAAAAGGCCACACGCCGCTAACCTGAATTAAACATCATCACCTTAATTCTCGGTCTGCAACTCAACGTTGCGCCGACCTAATATAAACCAAACATAAGAAATTAAGTTCCACTATTCAGCATCGAAAGAAATAAGTTTCTATAACCTGATGGAGTCGTTATGAAGCGGGTACTTGAGGGCATACTTGCGGTATTAATTGCCGTACTTTCCTGCATTGTATTTATTAACGTTATTTTACGTTACGGTTTTGAGAGCAGTATTTTGTCGGTAGATGAACTATCACGTTATCTATTTGTATGGCTGACATTTATTGGCGCCATTGTTGCATTTATGGATAACGCTCACGTTCAGGTCACTTTTGTGGTGGAAAAACTTTCGCCAGCGAATCAGCGTCGACTCTCGCTGCTGACACATTCGCTGATTTTATTGTTATGCCTCGCATTAGGCTGGGGCAGCCTGCAAAAAGCGTTGCAGGACTGGAGCGATCACTCGCCAATCCTCGGTTTACCGATCGGCCTGATGTATATCGCCTGTCTGCCCACAAGCGTTGCCATCGCGTTAATCGAGCTGCGTCGGCTTTATCACTTAATAACGCGTAACGATTCCTTTCAACAACCACAGCAAGGAGCCTAATCATGGCCGTGGTGATATTTCTCTGCTGCCTGCTCGGCGGGATCGCGATAGGTTTACCCATCGCCTGGTCGCTGCTGCTTTGCGGCGCTGCTCTGATGGCATATCTGGATATGTTTGACGTGCAGATTATGGCGCAAACCCTGGTTAACGGCGCGGACAGTTTCTCCCTGCTGGCTATTCCCTTTTTTGTTTTGGCCGGTGAAATCATGAACGCGGGCGGCCTGTCAAAGCGAATTGTCGACCTGCCGATGAAGCTGGTCGGCCATAAACCCGGCGGCCTGGGCTACGTGGGCGTTATTGCGGCAATGATTATGGCCAGCCTTTCCGGCTCTGCGGTAGCAGATACCGCTGCGGTCGCCGCGCTGCTGGTGCCGATGATGCGCTCCGCAAACTACCCGATCAACCGCTCCGTTGGGTTAATCGCTTCCGGCGGGATCATTGCGCCAATTATTCCACCCTCGATTCCTTTTATTATCTTCGGCGTTTCCAGCGGCTTGTCGATCAGCAAGCTGTTTATGGCCGGGATCGCACCGGGCATCATGATGGGCGCGGCGCTTATGCTCACCTGGTGGTGGCAGGCCGGGCGATTAAATCTCCCTTCTCAGCCTAAAGCAACACCGCGTGAAATCTGGCAATCATTGGTTTCAGGTATCTGGGCGCTGTTTTTACCGGTGATTATTATCGGCGGCTTCCGTTCCGGACTTTTCACGCCAACGGAGGCAGGGGCGGTTGCCGCCTTTTACGCCCTCTTTGTCGCCGTGGTTATCTATCAGGAATTAACGTTTTCCAGTCTCTACCACGTGCTGGTCAATGCCGCCAAAACGACGTCAGTCGTCATGTTTCTGGTGGCCGCGGCCCAGGTATCCGCCTGGCTGATTACGATCGCGGAATTACCCATGATGGTGTCAGATTTGCTGCAGCCGCTGGTCGACTCTCCGCGACTCTTATTTATCGTCATTATGATCTCAATTATGGTCGTCGGTATGGTGATGGATTTGACGCCAACGGTGTTAATTCTTACCCCTGTATTATTGCCATTAGTTAAAGAAGCCAATATTGACCCGATTTATTTCGGCGTCATGTTCATTATTAACTGCTCTATTGGATTAATCACACCGCCCGTTGGCAACGTCCTCAACGTTATTTCCGGGGTAGCAAAATTGAAATTTGATGACGCGGTAAGAGGCGTATTCCCTTACGTTGTCGTCCTGATGTCGCTGCTGGTTTTATTTATTTTTATTCCCGAGCTAATTATCACACCGCTTAAATGGATTAATTAAAGGATAATATTATGAAATTACACGTTATTGCTCGTTCATTATTGATAGCTGGTCTGACGGTTTTCAGCGTGTCGTCTCTGGCGGCGCAATCTTTACGTTTTGGTTATGAAACACCGCAAACTGACTCCCAACATATTGCCGCGAAAAAATTTAACGAACTATTAAAAGAAAAAACTAACGGCGAATTAACGCTAAAACTCTTTCCTGACAGCACATTAGGTAACGCCCAGGCAATGATCAGCGGGGTGCGCGGCGGAACCATTGATATGGAAATGTCCGGTTCGAACAATTTCACCGGCCTGGCCCCTGTATTCAACTTACTTGATGTCCCCTTCCTGTTTCGCGATACCGCGCATGCGCATAAAACGCTCGACGGCAAAGTCGGCGATGAACTGAAAAAATCACTCGATTCAAAAGGGTTAAAAGTCCTCGCCTACTGGGAAAACGGCTGGCGCGACGTCACCAACTCCCGCGCGCCGGTAAAAACGCCGGGCGATTTGAAAGGCTTAAAAATCCGCACTAACAACAGCCCAATGAATATCGCGGCCTTTAAAATCTTCGGCGCGAACCCTATTCCGATGCCGTTCTCCGAAGTCTATACCGGCCTCGAAACCCGTACGATTGATGCCCAGGAACACCCTATCAACGTCGTGTGGTCAGCGAAATTCTATGAGGTACAGAAATACCTCTCCCTCACTCATCACACCTATTCGCCTCTGCTGCTGGTGATCAATAAAGCCAAATTCGACGCTTTAAGCCCGCAGCTCCAGGAGGCACTGCTGAGTTCCGCTAAAGAAGCGGGTGACTATCAGCGCAAACTGGTCGCCGAAGATCAGCAAAAAATTATCGATGGCATGAAAGAAGCCGGAGTTGAAGTCCTGACCGATATCGACCGTAAAGCCTTCAGCGATGCGCTGGGCAGCCAGGTGCGCGATATGTTCCTGAAAGACAACCCGCAGGGCGCTGACCTCCTGAAAGCCGTGGACGAGGTGCAATAAGTCATGAGCAACTACTGGCTGGGGTTAGATTGTGGTGGGAGTTGGCTAAAAGCCGGGTTGTACGATGGCGCAGGCCGGGAAGTAGCGGTGCAACGCCTGCCGCTGCACGCTTTAAGCCCGCAGCCAGGCTGGGTTGAACGCGATATGACCGAGCTGTGGCAACAGTGCGCCTCGGTCATCAGCAAACTGCTGGCGCACACGGGGGTGAGCGGCTCACAAATCCGCGGTCTGGGTATTTCCGCTCAGGGTAAGGGCCTGTTCCTGTTAGATAAAAGCGATCGGCCATTAGGTAAAGCGATACTCTCTTCCGACCGTCGCGCCATGGAAATTGTCCAGCGCTGGCAAAAAGAAGCGGTTCCGCAAAAACTCTACCCGCTGACCCGACAAACTCTATGGACCGGGCATCCGGTCTCCCTTTTACGCTGGGTAAAAGAGAATGAGCCGCAGCGCTACGCGCAGATAGGCTGCGTAATGATGACGCATGACTATCTGCGCTGGTGCTTAACCGGCGTGAAAGGCTGTGAGGAGAGCAACATCTCCGAGTCCAACCTCTACAACATGGCGACGGGCCAGTACGACCCGCGTCTGACCGAGTGGCTGGGCATCAGTGAAATCGATAGCGCGCTGCCCCCCGTGGTGGGTTCAGCCGAAATATGCGGGGAGATCACCGCTCAGGCAGCCGCCATCACCGGTCTGGCGGCGGGCACCCCCGTCGTCGGCGGCCTGTTTGACGTGGTTTCCACCGCCCTTTGCGCCGGTATTGAGGATGAATCAACGCTCAATGCGGTGATGGGCACCTGGGCCGTCACCAGCGGCATCGCGCACGGCCTGCGCGACCATGAGGCCCACCCTTACGTCTATGGCCGCTACGTCAATGACGGGCAGTATATCGTTCACGAAGCCAGCCCGACCTCCTCCGGCAACCTCGAATGGTTTACCGCCCAGTGGGGCGACCTCTCTTTTGACGAGATCAATCAGGCGGTCGCCAGCCTGTCGAAAGCCGGTAGCGACCTTTTTTTTCTGCCGTTTCTCTACGGCAGCAATGCCGGACTGGAGATGACCTGCGGCTTTTACGGCATGCAGGCGCTGCACACCCGCGCGCACCTGCTGCAGGCGATTTATGAAGGCGTGGTCTTCAGCCATATGACCCACCTCAACCGCATGCGTGAACGTTTTACCGACGTTTGCGCCCTGCGCGTTACCGGCGGCCCGGCCCACTCCGACGTCTGGATGCAGATGCTGGCGGACGTCAGCGGTTTACGCATTGAGCTGCCGCAGGTGGAGGAGACCGGCTGCTTCGGCGCGGCGCTGGCGGCCCGCGTCGGCACCGGCGTATATCGCGATTTCCGCGAGGCCCAACGCGACCTGCAGCACCCGGTGCGCACGCTGCTGCCGGACATGACCGCGCACGCCCTCTACCAGCGCAAATACCGCCAATACCAGGATTTGATTGAAGCACTACAGGGCTATCACGCCCGTATTAAGGAGCACGCATTATGAGCCGACCATTACTGCAACTGGCGCTCGACCACACCAGTCTGGAAGCAGCCCAACGCGATGTCGCCCTGCTACAGGATCATGTCGATATCGTTGAGGCCGGAACCATCCTTTGTTTAACCGAAGGCCTTAGCGCGGTGAAAGCCCTGCGAGCGCAGTGCCCGGAAAAAATCATCGTCGCCGACTGGAAAGTGGCCGATGCTGGTGAAACCCTGGCGCAGCAGGCTTTTGGCGCTGGCGCCAACTGGATGACTATCATCTGCGCCGCGCCGCTCGCGACCGTCGAGAAAGGCCACGCCGTCGCGCAATCCTGCGGCGGTGAAATTCAAATGGAGCTGTTCGGCAACTGGACGCTGGACGACGCCCGAGACTGGTATCGCACCGGCGTGCGTCAGGCGATTTATCATCGCGGACGCGATGCGCAGGCCAGCGGGCAACAGTGGGGAGAAGCGGACCTGGCACGCATGAAGGCGTTGTCCGACATCGGCCTTGAACTATCGATTACCGGCGGCATTACCCCAGCGGATCTGCCGCTGTTCCGCGACATTAACGTTAAGGCATTTATCGCCGGACGTGCGCTGGCAGGTGCCGCCCATCCGGCGCAGGTCGCCGCCGAATTCCACGCCCAAATTGACGCCATTTGGGGAGAAAAGCATGCGTAATCATCCATTAGGTATTTACGAGAAAGCACTGGCGAAAGATCTCAGTTGGCCAGAGCGGCTGGTGCTGGCAAAAAGCTGCGGTTTTGATTTTGTTGAGATGTCGGTGGATGAAACCGACGAACGTCTCTCACGCCTGGAGTGGACCTCGGCCCAACGCGCTTCGCTGGTGAACGCGATGCTGGAAAGCGGCGTCACCATCCCGTCGATGTGCCTCTCCGCCCATCGTCGATTCCCTTTTGGCAGCCGCGACGAAGCGGTACGCCAGCGGGCGCGTGAAATCATGACCAAAGCCATTCGCCTGGCGCGCGATCTCGGTATCCGCACCATTCAGCTAGCAGGTTACGACGTCTATTACGAAGAACACGACGAAGGCACCCAGCAACGTTTCGCCGAAGGGCTGGCGTGGGCGGTGGAACAGGCCGCAGCGGCGCAGGTGATGCTGGCGGTGGAGATCATGGATACCGCGTTTATGAACTCCATCAGCAAGTGGAAAAAGTGGGACGAGATGCTTTCGTCACCGTGGTTCACCGTCTACCCGGACGTCGGCAACCTCAGCGCCTGGGGGAACGACGTCACCGCCGAGCTGAAGCTGGGTATCGACCGTATCGCCGCTATCCACCTGAAAGACACGCTGCCGGTGACCGGTGACAGCCCCGGCCAGTTCCGCGACGTGCCGTTTGGCGAAGGATGTGTTGATTTTGTTGGCATCTTCAAAACGCTGCATGAGCTGAATTATCGCGGTTCATTTCTGATTGAGATGTGGACAGAGAAAGCCAGCGAGCCGGTGCTGGAAATTATCCAGGCGCGACGCTGGATTGAATCACGGATGCAGGAAGGAGGTTTCACATGTTAGAGCAACTGAAAGCCGAGGTGCTGGCGGCCAACCTGGCCCTCCCGGCGCACGGGCTGGTCACCTTTACCTGGGGCAACGTCAGCGCGGTCGATGAGACGCGCAAACTGATGGTCATCAAGCCTTCGGGCGTTGAATATGAGGTGATGACCGCCGACGATATGGTGGTGGTAGAGATCGCCAGCGGTAAGGTCGTTGAAGGCAACAAAAAACCGTCGTCCGATACCGCGACCCATCTGGCGCTCTATCGCCGCTATCCGCAGATCGGCGGGATCGTTCATACCCATTCCCGCCATGCGACGATCTGGTCGCAGGCCGGGCTCGATCTGCCCGCCTGGGGCACCACCCACGCCGACTATTTCTATGGCGCGATCCCCTGTACCCGACTGATGACCGTTGAGGAAATTAACGGCGAGTACGAGTATCAGACCGGCGAGGTGATTATTCAAACCTTTGAAGAGCGCGGTCTGGATCCGGCGCAAATCCCGGCGGTATTGGTTCATTCACACGGCCCGTTTGCCTGGGGTAAAAACGCCGCTGATGCCGTCCACAACGCCGTGGTGCTTGAGGAGTGCGCCTATATGGGGCTGTTCTCGCGCCAGCTGGCCCCGCAGCTACCGGATATGCAGCCTGAATTGCTCGATAAACACTATCTGCGTAAACACGGCGCGAATGCCTATTACGGGCAGTAATACCGGCAGTCACAGCCTGTGTCGGATGGCGGCTGCGCCTTATCCGACCTACAAGATTTGCAATATCAATACGTTGTGATGAACTCTTGTAGGCCCGATAAGCAAAGCGCCATCGGACATTCAGTTTGCAACCGCGTTGTCAGAGGGCCAAAGATTATACTCAAGAATTAACGTGTTCCTTACTGTAGCGCCGCTTCCAGGCGGTAGGCGTCAGGCCGGTGTGCTTGCGGAAGATCTGGCGAAAGTAACCAACGTCATTAAAACCGCACCGCTCCGCCACCTCTTTTAACGAACGCGCGTCGCTAATCAGCAACTTTTCCGCCTCGCGCACCCGCTGGCGGTGGATGGCTTCCGTTAGCGTAAGGTGAAATACCCGCCGATAAACGCGTCCCAGATAATCCACATTGCAATGCAGTTCTTTCGCCAGAACCGAGCTGGAAAGCGGCAGGTGATAGTGCGTTCGAATCAGCTGCTGCACTTTCCAGGCCAGCGACACGCCAGCGGCCTCGGCGTTTTCATTCTGCCGGGCGTCAACGGTGAGCTGCTGCAAAATCAGCAGCACGATGAACTCCAGCGCCGGGCTGCGCTGGTGCTTTTCCTGCTCGTTCATAAACTGGCGAAAAAGCGTAATCAGCGCCTGCGGATCGGCAACCTGGGTATGCTGCGGCACGGAAAGATGCGTCAGCCAGCGCGGGTCGCTGTCCGGCGCTTTGACCTCAAAATGGAGCCAGTAAAATTTAAGATCGGCGGGAAACTCCTCAACGCCAATATGGCGGCGATGCGGCCAAAGCAACAGGCTTTCCCCGGCGTCGACACAGAAAACACATTCTTCTTCCTGAATTTTCAGGCAGCCTTTTTCCACAAATATAATTTCCCACGATTGCAGACGCCTGGCAGGATGACGCCCAATGCCGCGAGAAATAAATAATCCGCCGTTTTGGACTTTAATCGGTAATGTCATGGATAGTTCGAGCATTAATATGTCATTTCCCGCTCATTCAGCACCGTATTTCATATTAGCTTTTGATTATTAACTAAAAATAGTCATTTCATTCGATCCATCTCACATTTTTAAATACGGGTCGGAATCGTCATCTTTTTTTACTCTTTTATCGCCTTGTCGCTCACCGCTATCTGGGCAAAATGAATCAGGTCATAACGCGAAAATAAAAATTACTGCCATAAAATACCCCGTCAGCGAGGAATATCTATGACCTCTACAACCTTAAGGAGCACGAAATGAACGTACTGGAAGTCGATCTGCATAAACTGACGGTCAGCGATCCGTTCCTCGGACAGTATCAACAACTGGTTCGCGATGTGGTTATTCCTTACCAGTGGGATGCGTTAAACGATCGTATTCCAGAGGCTGAACCCAGCCATGCCATTGAAAATTTCCGCATTGCCGCAGGCCAGCAGACGGGCGACTTTTACGGCATGGTCTTTCAGGACAGCGACGTGGCGAAATGGCTGGAAGCGGTTGCCTGGTCACTGTGCCAGAAGCCCGATCCAGCGCTTGAGAAAACCGCCGATGAGGTGATTGAACTGGTGGCCGCCGCGCAGTGTGACGATGGCTATCTCAATACGTACTTTACGGCAAAAGCCCCGCAAGAACGCTGGAGCAACCTGGCGGAGTGCCACGAGCTTTATTGCGCCGGGCACCTGATTGAAGCGGGCGTCGCCTTCTTTCAGGCCACTGGCAAGCGTCGGCTGCTAGACGTCGTTTGTCGCCTGGCCGATCATATCGACAGCACTTTCGGCCCTGGCGAAAATCAGCTGCACGGCTATCCGGGCCACCCGGAAATTGAGCTGGCGCTGATGCGTCTGTATGAGGTAACAGAGCAGCCGCGCTATATGGCGCTGGCAAGCTACTTTATCGGGCAGCGCGGCGTCCAACCGCACTTCTACGACGAAGAGTACGAAAAACGCGGCCAGACCTCGTACTGGCATACCTACGGCCCGGCGTGGATGGTCAAAGACAAAGCCTACAGCCAGGCGCATCTGCCAATTTCGCAGCAGCAGACGGCCATTGGCCACGCGGTACGTTTTGTCTATCTGATGACTGGCGTGGCGCATCTCGCTCGCCTGAGCAACGATGAAGGCAAACGCCAGGACTGCCTGCGCCTGTGGAAAAATATGGCGCAGCGTCAGCTGTATATCACCGGCGGGATTGGCTCGCAGAGCAGCGGCGAAGCCTTTAGCAGCGATTACGATTTACCGAATGATTCGGTCTATGCGGAAAGCTGCGCTTCAATCGGCCTGATGATGTTCGCCCGCCGGATGCTGGAAATGGAAGCCGATAGCCAGTACGCCGACGTGATGGAGCGCGCGCTGTACAACACCGTCCTCGGCGGTATGGCGCTGGATGGCAAGCATTTCTTCTACGTCAACCCGCTGGAAGTGCATCCAAAATCGTTAAAATTCAACCATATTTACGATCACGTTAAGCCCATCCGCCAGCGCTGGTTTGGCTGCGCCTGCTGCCCTCCGAATATCGCCCGCGTGCTCACCTCCCTTGGTCACTACATCTACACGCCGCGTGCGGATGCGCTGTACATCAATATGTACGTGGGTAACAGCATGGAAATACCCGTTGAAAATGGCGCGCTCAAACTGCGAATCAGCGGGAACTACCCGTGGCAAGAGCAGGTGAAGATCACCATCGACTCTGTGCAGCCGGTACGTCACACGCTGGCGCTACGTCTGCCGGACTGGTGCCCTGAGGCAAAAGTGACGCTCAACGGGCTGGAAGTGGAGCAGGATATTCGCAAAGGTTATCTGCATATCCGTCGGACCTGGCAGGAGGGCGATACGATAACCCTGACGCTGCCGATGCCGGTTCGCCGCGTGTATGGCAATCCGCTGGCGCGTCACGTCGCCGGTAAGGTCGCCATTCAGCGCGGGCCGCTGGTCTATTGCCTTGAGCAGGCCGATAACGGCGAAGAACTGCATAATCTGTGGCTACCGAAAGAGAGTGAGTTCCGGGTCTTTGAGGGCAAAGGGATTTTTGCGCATAAGATGCTGATTCAGGCTGAAGGCGAGAAGCAAAGCGCCCCAGATGCGCAGCATCAGGCGTTGTGGCACTACGATAACGCGCCGTCATCGCGCCAGCCGCAGACGCTAACGTTCATTCCGTGGTTTAGCTGGGCCAACCGTGGCGAGGGCGAAATGCGGATTTGGGTTAACGAGCGGTAATACTGTGCCGGATGGCGGCTGCGCCTTATCCGGCCTACAAGATTTGCAATATCAGTATATTGCGATGAATTTTTGTAGGCCTGATAAGCGAAGCGCCATCGGACATGACCACCAGGCTAATATCAACGCGGTAGGCCCGATAAGCGAAGTGCCATCAGACATTACCACCAGGCTAATATCAACGCGGTAGGCCCGATAAGCGCAGCGCCATCGGGCATTACCACCAGGCTGATATCAATGCGGTAGGCCCGATAAGCGCAGCGCCATCGGGCATTACCTCTTGCGTCAGAACAGCCCCAGCGGCTTATCGGAATAGCTCACCAGCAGGCACTTGGTTTGCTGGTAGTGTTCCAGCATCATCTTATGCGTTTCGCGCCCGATGCCCGACTGCTTATAGCCGCCGAACGCCGCATGTGCCGGATAGGCGTGATAGCAGTTGGTCCATACGCGCCCGGCCTGAATGCCGCGCCCCATCTTATAGGCCAGATTGCCGTTGCGGCTCCAGACGCCAGCGCCGAGGCCATACTGCGTATCGTTAGCGATTTCCAGCGCCTCCTCCATGGTTTTAAAGGTGGTTACCGCCAGCACCGGGCCAAAGATCTCCTCCTGAAAGACGCGCATATTGTTCTTACCAAACAGGATAGTAGGCTCAAGGTAATAGCCCTCTTTAAGTTCGCCATCCAGTTCCTTGCGTCGCCCACCGGTCAGAATATCGGCCCCCTCTTTTTTACCGATATCGATATAATTGAGGATAGTCTCAAGCTGGCCGTGGGAGACCTGCGCCCCCATCTGTGTACCGCTATCTAGCGGGTTCCCGCTGCGAATGCTCTCTACCCGGCGAATAGCGCGCTCCATAAAGCGCTCATAGATGGACTCCTGGACCAGCGCACGGCTTGGACAGGTACACACCTCGCCCTGGTTAAAGGCAAACAGGGCAAATCCCTCCAGCGCTTTATCAAAGAACGCATCTTCCTCATCCATCACGTCGGCGAAGAAGATATTGGGCGACTTGCCGCCTAACTCCAGCGTTACCGGAATAATATTCTGCGTGGCGTACTGCATGATCTGTTGACCCACTTCCGTCGAACCGGTAAACGCCACCTTCGCGATACGTTTCGAGGTCGCCAGATATTCGCCGATCTCGCCGCCCGCGCCGTTCACGACGTTGACGACGCCCGGCGGTAACAGATCGCCAATGATTTCCATCAACAGCAAAACGGAAAGCGGCGTCAGGCGTGCCGGTTTAAGCACCACGCAGTTACCTGCCGCCAGCGCTGGCGCCATTTTCCAGCTTGCCATCAGCAGCGGAAAGTTCCACGGGATTATCTGTCCCACGACGCCAAGCGGTTCGTGAAAATGGTAGGCCACGGTTTCGCTATCAACTTCGCTAATCCCGCCCTCCTGCGCACGTATACAGGAGGCGAAATAGCGGAAATGATCGATCGCCAGCGGTACGTCGGCGGCGCTGGTTTCACGAATCGGTTTACCGTTATCCCAGGTTTCCGCTGTCGCCAACAGTTCGAGGTTTTGTTCCATCCGATCGGCGATCTTAAACAAGATAGCGGCACGGTCTTGTACTGACGTATGCGCCCACTTATCTTTCGCCTTATGCGCGGCGTCGAGCGCTAAATCGATATCTTTTTTACCGGAGGAAGCGACTTCACATAGCGGCTGGCCGGTCACTGGCGTCAGGTTTTGATAATATTCGCCGTCGGCGGGCGCAACCCAGTCACCACCAATAAAATTGTCATAGCGGGCTTTTAACTTCAGTGGGTACCCGTATTCACCTGGCTGAATACGTGTTGAAGGGGGATTGTTCGTCATGACCAACTCCTTATTGTAAAGGTACTCCACAAGGGTAGACGGTGCTGGTGAATTTTTCGCCAATGATTTCCCGCTTTACGACAGCAATCACGAATTACTTTCCTTTACGTTTCTCCGTCTGGTTTTAGCCATACTAAACAGGTGCCTGTTTAACGTACGGAGAACACTATGCAGCAATATATCGGTATTGATGTGGGAGGAACTCACGTCAAATATGGCGTGATTAACAGTGACGGCGAAGAATTAACCCATCATCAATTCGATACGCCAGAGGACGCCTCCACGTTTACCCGCAAATGGCAGGATGTGGTGGCGCGTTGCCAACAGGACTATGACATTGCGGCAATCGGGGTTAGTTTCCCCGGCCATATTAATCCCCATAACGGTCATGCGGCAAAAGCGGGCGCGCTGGCTTACCTGGATGACGTCAACCTGATGGAGTTGTTCAGCGGGCTGACCGATCTGCCGCTGGTCGTGGAGAACGACGCGAACTGTGCGGCGCTGGGCGAAATGTGGCGAGGTGCCGGGCAGCATTATGACAATCTGGTCTGTATTACCATTGGAACCGGCATTGGCGGCGGTATTATCGTCGGACGAGAACTGTATCGCGGCGCACATTTCCATGCCGGTGAATTCGGCGTCATGCCGGTCGGGAACAATGGCGAAAGTATGCATAAAATCGCGTCAACCAGCGGATTAATGGCGTCGTGCCGCCAGGCGCTGGCGCTGCCCGCCGAAGAGATGCCGCCTGCGGATGTGATCTTCGAACGAATGGCGACCGATGTTCATCTGCGTGAAGCGGTCAATGACTGGGCGCGTTATCTGTCACGCGGCGTTTACAGCGTGATCTCTATGTTTGATCCGGGCGTGGTGCTGATCGGCGGAGGAATAAGCGAACAGGAAAAGCTCTACCCGCTCCTGACGCGGCATCTTGAAACGTTTGAAATGTGGGAGGCGCTCCAGGTGCCGATTCAGCCCTGCCAACTGGGAAATCAGGCGGGCAGGCTGGGCGCCGTCTGGCTGGCGCAGCAAAAGCTCGCCCGAAGCTAACGAGTTACGTCTTATCCGGCCTGCATCGTCTACGCAGGCCCGGTAAGCGTCCGCGCCACCGGGCAAAGGCGTTACATCGCCGTGCGATAAAGTTCCACAATCTCATCGTGAGTCGCCTGAATAAGGCGCAAAGAATACGGGCAAAATTATTCTGATAACAGGTTCACGCTGGCTATTTTAAGAAGCCAGAAAAATAAAAAGCAACGCAATAATTGTATTGCTTCATTTGTTATTTAATTTAACCATTTCATTCTTTTTGCGGAAATAATAACGCATCACGTAATAAATGATCATTCCCACGACGTCGTGTAAATCCAATCCGGTCAAAATATTCAAGGATCTGAATGGCCAGTTTCCGCCCTACATTCAGCCTGTCGCGAAAATCCGCCGCACACGTTGATCCTCTCTCTTGATCCAGCTCGCGGATCATATTGGCGAAAGCGACAATCCGATCGTTACGATAGTACCGATCTTTTACGATCGCGGTAATGATGCCTTGCTGTGCCGCCTGCCGCAGCACCAGCCGCATCAATTGTTCTTCCGTTCCGGTCTCTTTCGCCAGATCGCGTACCCACCAGGGCTCATCGCCAAATAGCGGTTCAACTTTTTGCCAGACGGCCTGCTGCTCATCGCTAAATCCTGCTTTATGATCCGGCAGATGCAACCAACCGTGATGGCTATGAATCAGGCCGTCGTCGCGCATCCGCTCGATCAGCATCAGGACCAGCGCTTCATCTTCCATTGGCAGGGCCATGCGGCGTAAACGCTCGCGTCCCGGCCCCGGTTCATCGCGGTGCTGTTCGTGGTAGGTCGCCAGCGTATCAAGAATCTTACGCTGCCAGCGGGCGGCGACGGGCGCGCTTAACAAATTGTCTCCAGCCTGGATAAAACCATGTTGCTCAATAAGCTGACGCATACCGAGAGGATTAAGCTGACGCGCCCAACCGAAATCCGGCAGGTTGACGGCGCCGCGTTCCAGATGAATGGCCAACGCCGCGCTATCGTCCTGCGCGGCGGCAAGCGTTGAAAGCCAGTGCAAATAATCTGGCTTACGTTTACCGCGACGCGGCGCCTTAAGCGTCACCACGCGTGCGCCGGCAAGGGTGGCACGTGCGGAAATATCACGCAGCACCAGTCTGTCATTATCGGCCAGCCACAACGGGGTATCAAAGATCATCTCGGCCAGCCCGCCTTCCAGCAAAGAGACGCGACCAGTCACATGGCTGGCGGCATGGTGAATATGTAGCGGCTGCCATTGGGAAAGCGGCGCATGAAGCGTCAGAGAAACGATCACCCGGGAAAAAGCCTCCCCCACCGGCGCATCGGAAAGCAGCCAGTCGCCGCGGTTAAGCTGCTCCTTCTCCGCATCGCCCGCAATATTGAGCGCAATACGTTGCCCGGCATACGCATGGTCAGTGGGCTGATTTTGCGCGTGTAGACTTCGTACGCGCATCGGCGTATTAACGCCGGTCAACCATAGCGTATCGCCCACGTTTACCTCTCCGCTCAGCGCCGTTCCGGTCACCACCAGTCCCGCCCCTTTCACCGTAAACGCACGGTCGATAGCCAGGCGGAAGCGATGCTGCGCGGCGTGCAAACGTGCAGGAAGCTGCTGTAAATGAGCGCGAAGTTCTGCAATACCGCGTCCTTCATTGGCGGCGGTGACAAATAAAACGGTATCGGCGAAGCCATAGTTGTCGAGCGCCGCCAGTACCTCTTCACGTACTTCACCGATACGCGCCTCGTCCACGCGATCGGCTTTGGTCAGCGCGACGGTGAGCTGGAGATTACCCGTCAGTTGCAGGATCTGTAAATGCTCGCGCGTTTGCGCCATGACGCCGTCATCACAGGCGACCACCAGCAAAGCGTGATCGATACCGCCTACGCCCGCCAGCATGTTAGAGAGGAATTTTTCATGCCCAGGCACATCGATAAAGCCCAGCACACGACCATCCGGCTGCGGCCAATAGGCGTAGCCCAGATCGATAGTCATCCCGCGTTTTTTCTCTTCCGGCAGGCGATCGGCATTGACTCCGGTAATCGCCTGGAGCAACGTCGTTTTACCGTGGTCTACGTGTCCGGCAGTTGCAATAATCATTTCAGCATCATCTCCATAAACCGGCTTTCGTCTTCAAGACAGCGCATATCCAGCCATAAACGGCCATCATAAATTCGGCCAATGACCGGTACAGGCAGCATGCGCCAGCGGGCCGCCAGCGCCTCCAGCCGACTACCGCGCCCGTCGTGCGGGGTAAAGGTCATGGCGGCGCTGGGAAGGCGGTCTACCGGTAATGAACCGCTGCCGATTTGCGACAGGCAGGGTTTAACCTCCAGCGCAAATTCATCGCCGTAACGTGCCGCCAGCCGCGCCTGTAACCGCTGCGCTTGTTCGCGAATCGACGCTTCGCTGCGGGTTAACAGACGCAGCGTGGGTAATTTCTCCGCCAACGCTTCCGGGTGCAGATACAGACGTAACGTTGCCTCCAGCGCTGCCAGCGTCATTTTATCCGCACGCAGGGCGCGTTTCAGCGGATGGCTTTGCAGTTGGGCAATCATCGCTTTTTTGCCGACGATGATCCCGGCCTGCGGCCCGCCCAACAACTTATCGCCGGAGAAGCTTACCAGGCTGACGCCTGCGGCAATGAGCTGCTGCGGCATCGGCTCTTTGGGTAAGCCATATTGGCTTAAATCCACCAGCGAACCGCTGCCCAGATCCGCCACCACCGGAATATCCAGCTCTCGCCCGATTTCCGCCAGTTCCGCTTCCTCTACCGTTTTGGTAAAGCCCTCAATGCTGTAATTACTGGTATGCACCTTCATCAACAGCCCGGTATTTTCATTTACCGCCTGACGGTAATCTTTCGCGTGCGTCCGGTTGGTGGTGCCCACTTCATGCAGCGTACAGCCCGCCTGGCGCATAACATCCGGAATACGAAACGCGCCGCCGATTTCGACCAGCTCGCCACGCGAAACCACCACCTCTTTGCCGCTGGCTGTCGCCGCCAGCATCAGCAATACCGCCGCCGCATTGTTATTGACGATACAGGCGTCCTCCGCCCCGGTGATACGGCATAACAGCGTCGCCAGTGCCCGGTCGCGATGCCCCCGCCCGGCGCCATCCAAATCGTATTCCAGCGTCACCGGCGCGCGCATCGCCTGCGTTACCGCCTCAATCGCTTCTTGCGCCTGCAATGCGCGGCCAAGGTTGGTGTGCAGCACCGTCCCCGTCAGGTTAATCACCGGGCGCAGCGCGCTTTGCGCCGCATTTTCCAGCCGGAGTTTCGCCTCTTGCGCCCAGTCTGCGTACCAGTCGGGAAGCGTTTGCGTATTCCGGATGACGTCGCGCGCGTCGTCAAGCATCCGCCTAAGCAGATCAACCACCTGGGTATGACCATACCGATCGCGCAGAGAAAGAAAAGCGCTATCGTGCAATAAGCGATCGATAGCAGGAAGCTGGCTGTAGAGTGTACGCGTTTCGCTTGTCATGAAAATGCCTGGCTGTTGGTGGCCCTCTCCTGGCGGGAGAGGGATATCGACATAAGGGGGATTGTAACGTGAGTTTGCTCAGGCGGACATAATGCGCGTCAAGCCTTTGGCGCTTCGGTGCGGGCAAAGCTTTCGCGTTGAAAAAGCGTTTCGACCAGTTTGACCAGGTGGGGGCGGCTAACACACCAGCCGGGCGCGACCCGGCGGAAGTTGAGATAGCCTACCGCACAGGCAATCGCGATAGTCGCCAGATTGACCGTATCCGTTTTTAGTGTCCCGTCGCTCAGATAACTTTCGAGCATATCCAGGCTGCGGTTGATTTTTTCCCGCTGGCGCAACAGTTCCGTTTCCGATTGTTGCGCCGCCGGGCGCGCCTGTTCGCGTACAGAAACCAACGCTGCATCCATAATGCCGTCAGCCAACGCTTCAAGCTGGCGAACTTTAAGCGCTGCCATCGGGTCACGCGGGAGCATCGCTGGCGCGATATCCAGCAGCTCAATATATTCCGCGATGATCGGCGAATCGAACCAATACTCGCCCGCATCGGTGACCAACGCGGGTACTTTACCTAACGGGTTATAGCGCGCCACCCCGCTATCCGCGTTGTAGGGAAGTTCATTCACAAATTCGAAGGTGATGCCCTTTTCCAGTAACAGAATCGAAATTTTACGCACAAAAGGGCTGGTATAGCTGCCAATGAGTTTCATGCCGGGTCCTTTTTGCCAACAAAAAAGCGGTGCCCAATGATAGTGGGGCACCGCTTAGTATGGCTCAGGTCACTGAAAATGGCAGGTGATGACGGTCTCAATGATCCAAATAAAGGTAATGCATCCAACTGGTCATGCGCAGCAGTACTTTACGCATTACCGACACGTGGGCGAAATGGTCGGAATAGACTGCGACCTGGGCATAGATACCGTCCGGCAGCGCATCCACATCGGCATTCGGATCCAGCTCAATCGTGGCCAGCACGCCATCGGTACCCGGCACCACCGTTAAGGACTGTAATGCGCCCTGCGCCTGATAAGAACCACCCGGAACGACAGGAAGAATACTGGTCAGCTTGCCGGTGAAAATCTGACCAGGCAGCGCGTTAAACACCACTTCCGCTTCATCGCCTGGTTTAAGGCGCAGCAGCGAGTTCTGGCGGAATTGCGCCACGATTTGCCGTTTTTGTTCAGGAATAAACACCATTACCGGACGCAAAGGTAATGCTGCTGCGTAAGTCCCCGGACGAATTAAAATCTGCGTGGCATAACCGTTGCTGGGGGCACGAACTACCGTCTGTTCAAGATTGTATTTAGCCTCGGCAAGCTGGGCACGTAGGGACGCAACCTGAGATTGCTCACCGTTGACCATACTGTCTAATTGGCTCTGAATCTGCGTCTGTTCTGCAACCGAGCCTTTGACCAGCGCATCCTGTGCCAGATAGTTTTGCCGAGCATTATCGATATCGCTTTCAGAGAACGGGTTAACTTTCGCCTGACTGCCTTTCAAATAGCGTTGATAATCTTTATACAGACGGTCACGTTCAGCAGATACACGGGTGGTATTGGCGACCGCTTCCGACAACTGTGCTTTCAGGTTGTCGATGTTGTGCGTAGCGGTAACCAGATCAGCCTGCAGCCTGTCGACACGCGCCTGATACCGTACCGGATCGAGCTTAAACAGCACATCACCTTTTTTAATTAGCTGATTATTTTTATCTGTTACCTCACTAACAATTCCTGTGACTTGCGGAGTGACCGGAATTGAAATAACCGCTTTTTGCGCCGTAAAAGTATACGGGTGGTTATAGTTCATTAATAAAATCAATCCCGCAACAATGAACACCCCACCTAATGCAGCGGTAGCAAGCGTCCATTGGTTTACCGGAATACGGAATATTTTAAAAATGGCCCAGGCAAAGGCCACATAGGTCAGGACTATCAACAAATCCATGATTAAATCTCCGGAAAGGTGGAGTTATCGTTTTTTTTCTCCCCATCCAGTCTTTTTTCCAACTGGGTGATTCGCGCTGCCAGCGCGGCAATCTCAGGGTCTGACTCCTTTCCGGTCGGTGTGATGTGTGACTGCATTCCCCATCCCTTTTCAGGCTGGTAGAGCGTGGCCCAGATCCACAGGAACGGCCAAATAACATGAAGAGTGAACAGGCTCACCCATCCCGCAGTATGGATGGCATCGGCATGGGGATGGTTACGTTTTTTAGCCATGTTATAGGGAATATCGTGAATGGCGATGATTCCGTAAAACAGAACCAGAAAAACGAAGATCAGCACGCCCAACGCGAAATAATTTAGAAACATGCCTGCCTCGAATTCACGCTAATTAGAGTTTTTTATGCCGGCAGCCGTATGCACCCTGGCTGATGTTTTGAACATAACTGCAGTTTGGGGTTTTCGCCATACCACAAAATAAATATTTTTTCTGGTGAGAAGTTGCTTTGTTTTGCAATAAAAAATGTCGGGGGTAGAACCTGCCGCAGATCACATCTGCTCAAATCCAGATGAAAATAATTTGCGATCCACATCACAAAAATTCAACAAACAGCAAAACCAAAAATGTGAATCAGTTCACATTTAATCCTCATTTGCAGCGAATTATTGCACTGTGATGTTTTTTTGTACCGTTATTTTGTGATTAAAATCACATTAACTAACGCCATACACCCTATATTTACGTGACGAATATCACATAAAAGACCGTCGACTGGACAGTTGAACGATTCAGTGCCAGATTGCGCAGTATCTACACTACAGGGTCCGGCTACCTCTGCCGCTACATTAACAAACCTCGGGCTTTCAGCCTGCGCGACAGCAACATAAGAAGGGGTGTTTTTATGTCATCCGATATTAAGATCAAAGTGCAAAGCTTTGGTCGATTCCTCAGCAATATGGTGATGCCTAATATCGGCGCGTTTATCGCGTGGGGTATTATCACCGCATTATTTATTCCAACAGGGTGGTTGCCTAACGAAACGCTGGCGAAACTGGTTGGTCCGATGATCACCTACCTGCTGCCGCTGCTCATCGGTTATACCGGCGGTCGTCTGGTTGGCGGCGAACGCGGCGGCGTAGTGGGCGCTATCACTACCATGGGCGTTATTGTCGGCGCGGATATGCCGATGTTCCTCGGCTCGATGATCGCCGGTCCATTAGGCGGCTACTGCATTAAGAAATTCGACAGTTGGGTAGACGGTAAGATCAAATCCGGTTTTGAGATGCTGGTGAACAACTTCTCCGCTGGCATCATCGGTATGATCCTCGCCATCCTGGCGTTCCTCGGTATTGGTCCGGCGGTTGAAGTCCTGTCCAAAATTCTGGCGGCGGGCGTTAACTTCATGGTGGCGCACGATATGCTGCCGCTGGCGTCCATTTTTGTTGAACCGGCGAAAATCCTGTTCCTCAATAACGCGATTAACCACGGCATCTTCTCACCGCTGGGTATCCAGCAGTCCCATGAGATGGGTAAATCCATCTTCTTCCTGATTGAAGCTAACCCGGGTCCGGGGATGGGCGTCCTGCTGGCGTACATGTTCTTCGGTCGCGGCAGCGCTAAACAGTCTGCGGGCGGCGCGGCGATTATCCACTTCCTGGGCGGTATCCACGAAATTTACTTCCCGTACGTGCTGATGAACCCACGTCTGATCCTGGCCGTTATCCTTGGCGGTATGACTGGCGTATTCACCCTGACCATCCTGAACGGCGGTCTGGTTTCTCCGGCTTCTCCTGGCTCGATTCTGGCGGTACTGGCGATGACGCCAAAAGGCGCTTACTTCGCTAACATCGCTGCCATCGTGGCGGCAATGGCGGTCTCCTTCGTGGTTTCTGCAATTCTGCTGAAAACCAGCAAAGTGAAAGAAGAAGATGACATTGAAGCGGCCACCCGTCGTATGCATGACATGAAAGCGGAATCTAAAGGCGCCTCTCCGCTGGCGGCTGGAGATGTCACCAACGACCTGAGCCATGTGCGTAAAATCATCGTGGCTTGCGATGCCGGTATGGGTTCCAGCGCGATGGGCGCAGGGGTACTGCGTAAGAAAGTACAGGATGCGGGCCTGAGCCAGATCTCCGTCACCAACAGCGCCATTAACAATCTACCGCCGGATGTGGATCTGGTCATTACTCACCGCGACCTGACCGAACGTGCGATGCGTCAGGTACCGCAGGCGCAGCATATTTCGCTGACCAACTTCCTGGATAGCGGCCTGTACACCAGCCTGACCGAACGTCTGGTTGCCGCACAGCGCCACAATACTAATGAAGAGAAAGTACGCGACCATCTGAAAGACAGCTTTGAGGAGGGTGATAACAACCTGTTCAAACTGGGTGCGGAGAATATCTTCCTGGGCCGTAAAGCCGCTAACAAAGAAGAGGCGATTCGCTTTGCCGGTGAACAACTGGTGAAAGGCGGCTATGTTGAGCCGGAATATGTCGAAGCGATGCTGGACCGCGAAAAGCTGACGCCGACTTACCTCGGTGAATCCATCGCAGTACCGCACGGTACGGTGGAAGCTAAAGATCGCGTGCTGAAAACCGGCGTGGTGTTCTGCCAGTATCCGGAAGGCGTACGCTTCGGTGAAGAAGAAGACGATATTGCCCGTCTGGTCATCGGCATCGCCGCACGTAATAATGAGCACATTCAAGTGATTACCAGCCTGACCAACGCGCTGGATGATGAATCCGTGATCGAACGTCTGGCGCACACCACCAGCGTGGATGAAGTTCTGGAACTGCTGGCAGGTAAAAAAGCTTAACAGTTAAGCATCCCCAAAATAGTTCGAGCTGCAGGAAGGCGGCAACGCAGTGAATCCCCAGGAGCGTACATAAGTACGTGACTGGGGTGAGCGAGGAGAGCCAACGCATCTGCAGTTCGAAATATGAAGGCGATATCCTCTCCCTTGTGGAGAGGGTTAGGTTGAGGGAAAAGCCTCACCCCAGCCCTCTCGGGTAAAAACATTAATGAAGGTTAATACTATGAAAGCATTACATTTTGGCGCAGGTAATATCGGTCGTGGCTTTATCGGCAAACTGCTGGCTGACGCGGGGATACAACTGACGTTTGCGGATGTAAACCAGGTCGTACTCGATGCCCTGAATGCCCGTCATAGCTATCAGGTTCATGTTGTGGGTGAAAATGAGCAGGTGGATACCGTTTCCGGCGTCAACGCTGTCAGCAGCATCGGCGATGATGTTGTCGACCTGATTGCCCACGTTGATTTAATCACCACTGCCGTGGGCCCGGTGGTGCTTGAGCGTATCGCTCCTGCTATCGCTAAAGGGCTGACAAAACGTAAGGCGCAGGGCGTGGATGCCCCGCTGAATATCATCGCCTGCGAAAATATGGTGCGCGGCACCACGCAGCTCAAAGGTCATGTGATGAACGCGCTGGCGGATGGCGATAAAGCCTGGGTTGAACAGCACGTTGGCTTTGTCGATTCCGCCGTTGACCGTATTGTGCCGCCATCTGCTTCTGCGACCAACGATCCGCTGGAAGTGACGGTAGAAACCTTCAGCGAGTGGATTGTTGATAAAACTCAGTTCAAAGGCACACTGCCAAACATCCCTGGCATGGAGTTAACCGACAACCTGATGGCATTTGTCGAACGTAAACTCTTCACGCTGAACACGGGTCATGCTATAACCGCGTACCTCGGAAAACTGGCGGGTCATCAAACTATTCGCGATGCGATTCTCGACGAGAAAATCCGCGCAGTGGTGAAAGGCGCGATGGAAGAAAGCGGCGCGGTGCTGATCAAACGCTACGGTTTTGATGCCGACAAACATGCGGCATACATTCAGAAAATCCTCGGTCGTTTTGAAAACCCGTATCTGAAAGATGACGTCGAACGCGTAGGCCGTCAGCCGCTACGCAAACTCAGCGCGGGCGACCGTCTGATCAAACCGCTGCTTGGCACCCTGGAATATGGTCTGCCGCATGTGAATCTGGTCAAAGGGATCGCGGCGGCGATGCATTTCCGTAGCGATGAAGATCCGCAGGCGCAAGAGTTGGCGGCGCTGATTACCGAAAAAGGCCCGCAGGCCGCGCTGGCGCAAATTTCCGGGCTGGATGCCAATAGCGATGTGGTGGCGGAGGCGGTTAACGCATATAACGCGACCAAATGACGCAGAACCCGGCGCAGGTTAGCCTGCGCCCAAATAACAGATTGTCAGATATGCAGGCAATAATGGAACAAACCCAGGCCTTTGAAAATCGTGTGCTTGAGCGTCTGAATGCTGGCAAAACCGTACGGAGCTTCCTGATTACCGCCGTCGAGTTACTGACCGAGGCGGTGAATATTCTGGTGCTCCAGGTGTTTCGCAAAGACGACTATGCCGTGAAATACGCTGTGGAACCGTTGCTGGACGGCGACGGGCCGCTGGGCGATCTTTCGGTACGTCTGAAACTTATCTATGGCCTTGGCGTACTCAGCCGCACCGAATATGAAGATGCGGAGCTGTTAATGGCGCTGCGCGAAGAGCTGAATCACGACGGCAATGAGTACGCCTTTACCGACGATGAAATCCTCGGGCCGTTTGGCGAACTGCACTGCGTCATGGCGCTACCGCCGCCGCCGCATTTTGATACGTCCGACGCGGCGCTATACGCCATGCAAATTCAGCGCTACCAGCAGGCGGTGCGTTCGACGATGGTCCTCTCCCTGACCGAGCTGATTTCTAAAATCAGCTTAAAAAAGGCCTTTCAAAAGTAAATCCCGCCGTTAACCCCTTTCTTCTTCTTTTGGTCGGTACAGCCGCCGGTAATATTCCAGACGCTGCAAATAAATAGGCGCGCTCTCCGACGGCACCTCGGAAGGAACATAATCACGCGGCGGCGTTTTATTCAGGTATTCACGGAACGCCTGGCTGGACGCCATAAAATCGACGGCTTTATCAATAAGAAGTGGTACGTTCTCACCTATTTTTGCCATGATAGATCCTCCATGTGGGACCCGCGTCTGACTCCCGCGGTCGCTTATTTGAGTTTAGGATCAATTTAGCGTTGTCATTGAGGAAAATGTGCTTAATCGCTTTTCTTGTCGGCAAAAAGGCGCTTCATCTTTTCTTTCGAAAAAAATATTTTATTATCAATGAGATAAATAAATAATTAGCGATGTAATACTTGCCGTAATTGATTATCTTTACGTCATGAGTTGTGAAGAATCACTCACTGCGCGCATACTATAGGATATCTATCCCATTTCTATCAGAAGCTATCCCATGAAAGAAGTCGAAAAAAACGAAATTAAACGCCTGAGCGATCGTCTTGACGCTATTCGCCACCAGCAGGCAGGTCTCTCTCTGGTTGAATCCGCCGATAAATACGCGGAGCTGGAAAAAGAAAAAGAGACGCTGGAAGCAGAAATTATCCGTCTGCGCGAAGTACACAGCCAGAAACTGAGTAAAGAAGCGCAGAAGCTGATGAACCTGCCGTTTCGCCGCGCGATCACTAAAAAAGAGCAGGCCGACATGGGCAAGTTGAAGAAAAGCGTGCGTGGCCTGATCGTAGTGCACCCGATGACGGCGCTGGGCCGGGAAATGGGGCTCAAAGAGATGACAGGTTTCGCGAAGAGCGAGTTCTAAACCTTCCGCATCCCAGGCTCTCAAGACACCCGTTGTACGGAGGGTGTCTTGAATGCATCGGGCTATATTCCGAATTTTTCATAGAAGTATTTACATCGTTTATATACAAGTTCATTTTTAACGGCAATCCCTGCTTTTTCAGGATAAAAAATTCCACTATCGTGCCTGTTTGTATTTATACAATGAATTTTTTCATCCTCTTTTCTCATAACCCGCAGAATATAATTGACCCGCGAAATTAAATAACATTATCATCCATGAAAAAAAATGCTCATACATAAATATTATAATTATATTTTTATAAAGCATTGTTATGAGTAATTGATAAACAACGTCGGGTATTTGCACACTCCTATAGAAGCAATGAATGTTTTCATTATAACCATACGTTAATGGCTATTGGCAATGCTCGCAAAATGATGAGTTAGCTGTATAAATAATAGGTTAACTATTTATATTATATAAATTATTAACAAGGATATTTTATATGTTCAAAAATGGAAAATTTATCCCCCTGCTTGCTTTGGGATTCACATTTTTTTTGTCTGGTTGTGATTACTTCGCAGATAAGCACCTTGTTGAAGAACTGAAAAAACAACAAAAAGAACAAGAAGCAAAGATAAACCTGTTAGAAAAACAACAAAAAGAACAAGAAGTAAAGATAAATTTGCTAGAAAAACAACAAACTACGGTTATCAACACTACTCAAAAGATCGCCGAAGTCGTTGGCCGCGTTGAACGCAAACAACGGCTATTCGACTATACAGAACTGGACCCATCACAAACGCACTATTTTATTATTAACAACGGCAATATCGGATTAGCCGGGCGTATTCTATCTATTGAGCCAATAGATAATGGAAGTGTTATTCATCTTGATTTAGTTAACTTACTCAGCATTCCCGTATCAAACCTTGCGTTTAATATGACATGGGGTACGAAAAAACCTTCCGAGGCAAAAGATCTGCCTCGCTGGAAACAACTCCTGCTCAACACGAAAATGGATTCGACAATCGAACTCTTACCGGGAGCATGGACAAACGTCACGCTAACATTAAAAGGCGTATCGCCCAATAATCTTAAGTATCTAAAAATAGGTATTGACATGGAGAATGTCATATTCGACAGCATACAACCTATTAATGATACGAAAAAGAAGCCAAAAAAATAATAGCCATTGATACAACTATTTTAGAAAAGGAAAGCACTTATTCATGAACAGAATATTTAAAGTCCTCTGGAATGCCGCTACGGGAACATTTATTGTCACCAGCGAAACCGCAAAAAGCCGCGGCAAGAAAAACGGCCGCAGAAAGCTGGCGGTTTCCGCACTCATCGGTCTTAGCAGTATTATGGCCGCAGATGCGCTGGCCAACGCTGGGAACGATACCGGCAGCGGTGTTACAGTATCAGGCACAACGGGAAGCGGGTGGATTGCAATTGGTACTGATGCCACAGCCAATACTTACACCAACGTTGATGGCGCAAGCGCCGCAATGGGTTATCATGCCTCCGCAATGGGGAAATGGAGTACCGCCATTGGTTCATACAGCCAGTCCACCGGCGACTCTTCGTTAGCGCTTGGCGTAAAATCGGTTTCTGCCGGTGACCGGGCCATTGCGATGGGCGCCTCATCCTCTGCCAGTGGAAGTTATTCAATGGCAATGGGTGTGTATGCCAATTCGAGCGGCGCAAAATCGGTTGCATTAGGTTATAGATCTGTCGCGAGCGGAGCAACTTCCTCTGCATTAGGTTATCAAGCTACTGCGAGCGGCGACGACAGCGCTGCTTTTGGTAATGGCGCAAAAGCGGTAGGCACCAACTCAGTTGCCCTTGGCTCGGGCTCTATCGCCCAGGAAGACAATTCCGTCGCCGTGGGTAACAGCACCACTCAGCGGCAGATCACCTACGTTGCTAAAGGCGACATCAATTCCACCAGTACCGATGCCGTTACAGGTGCGCAAATTTATTCTTTAAGTCAATCCGTCGCCGATCGACTCGGCGGAGGGGCTTCCGTTAATTCTGATGGTACAGTGAATGCGCCCCTCTACGAGGTAGGCACAGGCATCTACAATAACGTAGGCAGTGCATTAAGCGCACTTAACACTTCTATCACTAACACAGAGGCCTCTGTCGCAGGATTAGCCGAAGACGCGCTGTTGTGGGATGACAGCACCAGCGCCTTTAGCGCTAGCCACACGGGAAACGCCAGCAAAATCACCAATCTGGCGGCAGGCACCCTGGCCGCAGACAGCACCGACGCCGTTAACGGCTCCCAGTTGTTTGATACGAACGAGAAAGTGGATCAGAACACTGCTGATATCACCGCCAATACCGACAGCATTAACCAGAACACCGCTGATATCACCGCCAATACCGACAGCATCAATCAGAACACCACTGATATCGCTGCCAACACCACCAGCATCAATCAGAACACCACTGATATCGCCACCAACACCACCAATATCAACAGCCTGAGCGATTCCGTCACCACGCTCACCGATGATGCACTGCTTTGGGATGCAGCCTCTGGCGCATTCAGCGCTAAGCACAACGGAAGCGACAGCAAAATCACCAATCTGGCGGCGGGTACCCTGGCCGCTGACAGCACCGACGCCGTTAACGGCTCTCAGTTGTTTGATACAAATGAGAAAGTGGATCAGAACACCGCTGATATCACCACCAATACCAACAGTATCAATCAGAACACCACTGATATTGCCACCAACACCACCAATATCAACAACCTGAGCGATTCCATCACCACGCTCACCGATGATGCCCTGTTATGGGATGCAGCTTCTGGCACATTCAGCGCCAGCCGTAGCGGAAGCGCCAGCAAGATCACCAATCTGGCGGCGGGCACCCTGGCCGCGGACAGCACCGATGCGGTTAACGGCTCCCAGTTGTTTGCCACCAACGAAAATGTGTCTCAGAACACCGCTGATATCACCACCAATACCAACAGCATCAATCAGAACACCACTGATATTGCCACCAACACCACCAGCATCAACAACCTGAGCAATTCCGTCACCACGCTCACTGACGATGCCCTGCTATGGGATGCAGCCTCTGGCGCATTCAGCGCTAGCCGCAACGGAAGCGCCAGTAAAATCATCAATGTCGCCGCCGGGGACCTTTCTGAAGACAGTACAGACGCGGTGAACGGCTCTCAGTTGTATGAAACCAACCAGAAGGTGGATCAAAACACCTCTGCTATCGCAGATATTAATACGTCCATCACCAATCTTAGCTCTGACAACCTGAGCTGGAATGAGACAACGAGTTCGTTCTCTGCCAGCCACGGAAGTAGTACGACAAACAAAATCACCAACGTTGCTGCCGGAGAGCTGTCTGAAGAAAGTACCGACGCCGTTAACGGATCGCAGTTGTTCGAAACCAATGAAAAAGTGGATCAGAACACGACCGATATCGCCGCCAATACCACTAACATCACTCAGAACAGCACCGCGATTGAGAACCTGAATACTTCTGTCTCCGACATTAATACGTCCATTACCGGCCTCACTGATAACGCTCTGTTATGGGACGAAGACATCGGCGCTTTCAGCGCAAACCACGGTGGAAGCACCAGTAAAATAACCAATGTCGCCGCCGGGGCGCTTTCTGAGGACAGTACAGACGCGGTAAACGGCTCACAGTTGTATGAAACCAACCAGAAGGTGGATCAAAACACTTCTGCTATCGCGGATATCAATACGTCCATCACTAATCTTGGTACCGATGCACTGAGCTGGGATGACGAAGAAGGCGCGTTCAGCGCCAGCCACGGTACCAGCGGTACCAATAAGATAACCAATGTAGCAGCAGGTGAAATCGCCAGTGACAGTACTGACGCCGTTAATGGCTCTCAGCTCTATGAAACTAACATGCTGATTTCTCAGTATAATGAATCTATTAGCCAACTAGCCGGCGATACCAGCGAAACCTATATCACGGAAAATGGTACCGGCGTGAAATACATCCGTACGAATGATAACGGGCTTGAAGGCCAGGATGCATACGCAACGGGTAACGGCGCAACGGCAGTAGGTTACGACGCCGTCGCCTCTGGCGCTGGCAGTCTGGCTCTTGGCCAAAACAGCAGCAGCAGCATTGAGGGCAGTATCGCTTTGGGCAGTGGCTCCACCTCTAACCGCGCTATTACAACCGGTATACGAGAAACGAGCGCAACAAGCGATGGCGTTGTCATTGGCTACAATACAACAGACAGAAAGTTGCTGGGCGCGTTGTCATTGGGGACGGATGGAGAAAGCTATCGTCAAATTACCAACGTTGCTGACGGCTCTGAAGCGCAAGATGCGGTAACAGTTCGTCAGTTACAAAATGCCATTGGTGCGGTCACTACTACACCGACCAAGTACTACCACGCAAACTCAACGGAAGAAGATTCACTGGCTGTCGGAACTGACTCACTGGCAATGGGTGCGAAGACCATCGTCAATGCTGATGCAGGTATTGGTATTGGTCTGAATACACTGGTGATGGCTGATGCCATCAACGGGATTGCTATCGGTTCTAACGCACGCGCCAACCATGCAAACAGTATTGCAATGGGTAATGGTTCTCAGACCACTCGCGGCGCACAGACTGACTACACCGCCTACAACATGGACACACCGCAGAACTCTGTCGGTGAGTTCTCTGTCGGCAGTGAAGACGGTCAACGTCAGATCACTAACGTCGCGGCGGGTTCGGCAGATACCGATGCCGTTAACGTTGGTCAATTGAAAGTAACGGACGCGCAGGTTTCCAGGAATACCCAGAGCATTACTAACCTGAATACTCAGGTATCGAATCTGGATACCCGCGTCACCAATATCGAAAACGGCATTGGCGATATCGTCACTACCGGTAGCACCAAGTACTTCAAGACCAACACCGATGGCGCAGATGCAAATGCCCAGGGTGCGGACAGCGTCGCGATTGGCTCTGGCTCTATTGCTGCCGCTGAAAACAGCGTGGCGTTAGGCACAAATTCCGTCGCAGATGAAGCTAATACTGTGTCTGTCGGCTCTTCTACTCAACAACGCCGTATTACCAACGTTGCCGCAGGGGTGAACAACACTGACGCGGTTAATGTGGCGCAACTGAAAGCCTCAGAAGCAGGCTCCGTGCGTTATGAAACCAATGCAGATGGCTCGGTTAACTATAGCGTGCTCAACCTGGGAGACGGGAGTGGCGGCACCACTCGGATCGGCAATGTTTCAGCGGCGGTGAATGATACGGATGCGGTTAACTATGCGCAATTGAAACGCAGCGTCGAAGAAGCAAACACCTATACCGACCAGAAAATGGGTGAAATGAACAGCAAAATCAAAGGGGTAGAAAACAAGATGAGCGGCGGTATCGCTTCAGCGATGGCGATGGCCGGTCTGCCACAAGCCTACGCCCCGGGCGCCAACATGACCTCGATTGCTGGCGGTACGTTTAATGGTGAAAGTGCCGTCGCCATTGGTGTCTCCATGGTAAGTGAAAGCGGGGGCTGGGTGTATAAATTGCAAGGAACCAGCAACAGCCAGGGCGATTACTCTGCGGCCATTGGCGCGGGCTTCCAGTGGTAATGAAGTAACAACACTCCCGACATCAAAGGCAATGGCATAATGCCATTGCCTTTTCACTTCCCTTTGCTGTCCTCCCCCCTCAATTGGCCCTACCAATTTTAGCCCGTTACCACAGCCTACTCACATTTCACTGAATTAACTCTACAATACCGTTGCCAATAAATAACATCTGGTTAACTATTTGTTGTCATTATCCATACACAACAATATTGGCAGGACCACTTTTACACATAATGTGACTTCAACGAGATGAGCAAAGATTCATCCCATTATGCGTGTGGTTCTCAGGAGACCTGCAATGAACCTCTGGCAACAAAACTATGACCCGGCGGGTAATATCTGGCTTTCCAGCCTGATCGCATCGCTCCCAATCCTGTTCTTCTTTTTCGCCCTGATTAAACTCAAGCTGAAAGGCTACGTTGCCGCTTCGTGGACGGTGGTTATCGCGCTCGCCGTTGCGCTGCTGTTCTATAAAATGCCGGTCGATCACGCGCTGGCATCGGTCGTGTATGGCTTCTTCTACGGGCTATGGCCGATTGCCTGGATAATCATCGCCGCGGTCTTCGTCTATAAAATTTCGGTCAAGACCGGGCAGTTTGACATTATTCGCTCGTCAATTCTGTCGATTACCCCCGATCAACGTCTGCAAATGCTGATTGTCGGCTTCTGCTTCGGCGCGTTCCTTGAAGGCGCGGCGGGTTTCGGCGCGCCGGTGGCGATAACCGCCGCGCTGCTGGTGGGTCTGGGCTTTAATCCGCTGTATGCGGCAGGGCTGTGCCTGATTGTAAACACCGCGCCTGTCGCCTTTGGCGCGATGGGGATCCCGATTCTGGTTGCCGGACAGGTCACGGGCCTGGACAGCTTTGAAATCGGTCAGATGGTCGGTCGTCAGCTACCGTTCCTGACCATTATCGTCCTGTTCTGGATTATGGCGATTATGGACGGCTGGCGCGGCGTGAAAGAAACCTGGCCTGCGGTGATGGTCGCTGGCGGCTCGTTTGCTATCGCCCAGTATCTCAGCTCCAACTTTATCGGGCCGGAACTGCCGGACATTATCTCTTCACTGGTGTCTCTGGTGTGTCTGACGCTGTTCCTCAAACGCTGGCAGCCGGTACGCATCTTCCGCTTCGGCGATATGGGCGCGTCGCAGGTCGATCAGACGCTGGCCCGCACCCGCTATACGACAGGGCAAATTGTTCGCGCCTGGTCGCCGTTTCTGTTCCTGACCGCCACGGTCACTCTCTGGAGCGTACCGCCGTTTAAAGCGTTGTTTGCCCCCGGCGGCGCGCTGTATGACTGGGTAATTAACGTTCCGGTACCGTATCTCGACAAACTGGTCGCCCGTATGCCGCCGGTCGTACACGAAGCGACCGCTTACGCGGCGGTGTATAAATTTGACTGGTTCTCCGCCACCGGCACTGCAATCCTGTTTGCCGCGCTGTTGTCTATCGTCTGGCTGAAAATGAAGCCCTCAGCCGCAATCCAGACCTTTGGCAGCACGCTGAAAGAGCTGGCGTTGCCGATTTACTCCATCGGCATGGTGCTGGCGTTCGCGTTTATCTCGAACTATTCCGGGCTTTCCTCCACGCTGGCGTTAGCGCTGGCGCACACCGGCAGCGCCTTCACGTTCTTCTCGCCGTTCCTCGGCTGGCTGGGTGTCTTCCTGACCGGGTCCGACACCTCATCTAACGCGCTGTTTGCCTCTCTACAGGCTACCGCGGCGCAGCAAATCGGCGTCTCTGATGTGCTGATGGTGGCGGCGAACACCACTGGAGGCGTAACCGGGAAGATGATCTCGCCGCAGTCTATCGCCATCGCCTGCGCGGCGGTGGGACTGGTAGGGAAAGAGTCCGATCTGTTCCGTTTTACCGTCAAACACAGCCTGATCTTCACCTGTATGGTGGGCGTGATCACTACGCTTCAGGCCTATGTTTTAACCTGGATGATTCCGTGATTGTGATGCCAAAACGCCTGTCAGACGAGATTGCCTCTCGCGTGCGGGCGCTGATTGAAGAACAAAACCTGGAAGCGGGCATGAAATTGCCCGCCGAGCGCCAGTTGGCTCTACAGCTTGGCGTATCACGCAACTCTTTACGCGAAGCGCTGGCGAAGCTGGTCAGTGAAGGCGTGCTGGTGAGTCGTCGCGGCGGCGGGACATTTGTCCGCTGGCAGCACGAAACCTGGTCTGAACAGAATATCGTGCAACCGCTGAAAATGCTGATGGCGAACGATCCGGACTACAGTTTCGACATTCTGGAAGCCCGCCACGCCATTGAAGCCAGTACGGCCTGGCACGCCGCCATGCGTGCCACCGCTGCCGACAAAGAGAAAATCAGACTCTGCTTTGATGCGACGCTCAGCGAAGACCCGGATCTCGCCTCCCAGGCCGACGTGCGCTTTCATCTGGCGATCGCGGAAGCCTCGCACAATGTGGTGCTGTTGCAAACCATGCGCGGTTTCTTCGACGTCCTGCAATCCTCCGTCAAACAGAGTCGCCAGCGTATGTATCTCGTTCCGCCCGTATTCTCAAAGCTGACGGAACAACACCAGGCAGTGATGGACGCCATTCTGGACGGTAACGCCGAGGGCGCGCGTAAAGCGATGATGGCGCACCTCAGTTTTGTCCACACCACGATTAAACGATTTGATGAAGACCAGGCCCGCCAGGCGCGTATTACCCGCCTGCCCGGCGACCATAATGAGATGACCAGGGAGAATAAATCATGATTATTTCAGCAGCCAGCGATTATCGTGCCGCAGCTCAGCGCACGTTGCCTCCTTTCCTCTTCCACTACATCGACGGCGGCGCGTATGCGGAATATACCCTGCGCCGAAATGTGGAAGACCTGTCGCAAGTCGCTCTGCGCCAGCGCGTGCTGAAAAATATGTCCGATTTAAGCCTGGAAACGACCCTGTTTAACGAAACGTTGTCGATGCCGGTGGCATTAGCGCCGGTAGGCCTGTGCGGCATGTACGCCCGTCGCGGCGAAGTACAGGCCGCCGCCGCCGCAGACGCAAAGGGCATTCCGTTCACCCTTTCCACCGTCTCCGTCTGTCCGATAGAAGAAGTTGCACCAACCATTAAGCGCCCGATGTGGTTCCAGCTTTATGTGCTGCGTGACCGGGGCTTTATGCGCAACGCGCTTGAACGTGCGAAAGCGGCGGGCTGCTCCACGCTGGTCTTTACCGTGGATATGCCAACGCCGGGCGCGCGCTACCGTGACGCCCACTCCGGGATGAGCGGCCCAAACGCCGCCATGCGCCGTTACTGGCAGGCGGTGATGCACCCTAAATGGGCGTGGGATGTTGGCCTGAACGGTCGCCCGCATGATTTAGGCAATATTTCCGCCTATCTGGGTAAACCGACTGGCCTTGAGGACTATATCGGCTGGCTGGCAAATAACTTCGATCCGTCCATCTCCTGGAAAGATCTGGAGTGGATACGCGAATTCTGGGACGGCCCAATGGTGATCAAAGGGATCCTCGATCCAGAAGATGCCCGCGATGCGGTACGTTTCGGCGCTGACGGTATCGTGGTGTCGAATCACGGCGGCCGCCAGCTCGATGGTGTGCTCTCTTCCGCCCGCGCCCTGCCCGCCATTGCCGATGCGGTGAAAGGCGATATCGCCATTCTGGCGGATAGCGGGATTCGTAACGGGCTGGATGTCGTGCGTATGATTGCGTTGGGGGCCGATACCGTACTGCTGGGTCGGGCCTATCTCTACGCGCTGGCGACGGCAGGAAAAGCGGGGGTCGCCAACCTGCTGGACCTGATCGAGAAAGAGATGAAAGTCGCCATGACCCTGACCGGCGCGAAATCTATTAGCGAAATCAGTGGCGATTCACTGGTGCAGGAACTGGGGAAAAGTTTGCCCACCGCGCTGGCGCCAATGAGCAAAGGCGATGCCGCCTGAACGTCTGGCGCGTGAGAGCCCGGTAAATTTCTGCTATTCTGCCCCCCGCATTTAAGGGGGCATCATGCTTAACATCGTACTCTTCGAACCAGAAATCCCGCCGAATACCGGCAACATCATTCGTCTTTGCGCCAATACCGGCTTTCGTCTGCACATCATCGAACCGATGGGGTTTACCTGGGATGATAAGCGCTTACGCCGCGCAGGGCTGGACTATCACGAATTCGCCGCGGTTCAGCGCCATCACGATTATGCCGCCTTTGTCGCCGCCGAAAACCCGCAGCGCCTGTTTGCATTGACGACAAAGGGCACGCCCGCCCATAGCGCCGTAAGCTATCAGGATGGCGATTATTTGATGTTTGGCCCGGAAACGCGCGGCCTGCCCGCCAGCATTCTTGATGCGTTGCCTAAAGAGCAGAAGATTCGCATTCCGATGATGCCGGATAGCCGTAGCATGAACCTGTCGAATGCGGTGTCGGTGGTGGTGTATGAAGCGTGGCGCCAGTTAGGATACTCCGGCGCGGTATTACGGTCGTAATATATTCAATGCCGGATGGCAGCTGACGCCTGATCCGGCCTGGCCGATCCCGATGGCATGTTCCCGTTTATGCGGACTCTCGCTCAATCAAATGAAAGCCAATATCCACAATAGCTTCTGCGCACGGTTTCTGTTCAATACGATCGGCCAACAGCGTAGCGGCGCGCTGGCCAATGGCGCGTCTGTCAACGCTTACGGTAGTAATTGACGGTCGATTGCTGGCGGCAAAATCAAGATCGCCAAAACCAATAACCGCTAAATCATGCGGGATGCGCAAACCACGGCTTTCCGCCTCCATCATCGCCCCCTGTGCCAGGGTATCAGAACTGCAAACAATGACATCAAACGTCCCTTCGTCAAAAAGCTGGCTTAAACCGCTACGCCCCAGCGAAAGCGATGCCGGAAGGGGGACATCCACCTGCGGTACGGCATGAATAGCGTGGCGTTGAAGAACACTACATAACCCCTGCTTACGTTGCGCGGCTCGGCGATCGGCGGTCCACAACAAGCCGGGACGACGATAGCCCTTACTCAGAAGATACTCCCCCGTCGCCTGCCCGACTTTTTCATGGGAAAAACCGACCAGCATATCAAGCGGCGTGGGCGTTAAGTCCCAAATTTCCACCACCGGAATAGCCGCGTTCAGGATGACCTTTTTCAGTTCTATCGTGTGATGGATCCCGGTAAGCACCACGCCATCGGGGCGGCGGGAAAGCAGTGTCGCCACCAATTCCGCTTCCGTTTGTTCGGTATATCCCGCCACGCACAGCAATATGTGATATCCGCGTCGGGCCAGTTCATCGCTCAGCGACTGGATGGTATCGACAAACATGTTGTTGTTAATTTGCGGCACGACGACAGCGATTAATTTACTCCGTCGCGACGCCAGACCACCGGCTAACGCGTTGGGTATGTAGCCTGTGACGCGAACCGCCTGCATGACTTTCTCAACCGTTTTGGGGCGAACCAGTTGTGGCGAATTCAATGCCCGGCTGACTGTCATCGGAGACAGCCCGGCGCTACGTGCTACATCTTCCAGCGTCGGCGCACGAGGTGATTTGGTTCTCTTCACGTCTGATGCCCCTGCAAAGATTGGCTGATTTATCCGCGCATTATTCATCATGCCTGCGGCTATTGCCAGCTTCGCATCAGGAAAGGCCGTAAATACAGTAGCTTATCAAGCTCAGTCATTACAAAATGATAGCGCCATCATTTTGTATTATGCATTTCCCCAGATATTTTTGGATCGTGATCCATTTTGCAATAAATCCTGCTTTTTATACGACATATGTGATCAAATGTTCAAATCAACATCAACTTTCTGGATCCTGTGTTCGCTTAATAATAAAAATGTTAGCGCAATCATTTTGTGATTATCAGGAGAAAAAAAATGGCTTTAAGCGCGAATTCCGACGCCGTAACGTATGCAAAAGCGGCGAATACCAGAACTGCGGCAGAAACCGGCGATCGTATCGAATGGGTGAAGCTATCACTGGCTTTTCTACCGCTGGCGACGCCAGTGAGTGACGCGAAGGTACTGACCGGTCGCCAGAAACCTTTGACCGAAGTGGCAATCATCATTGCCGAAATCCGCAGTCGCGATGGCTTTGAAGGCGTTGGTTTTAGCTACTCCAAACGTGCTGGCGGCCAGGGTATTTATGCTCACGCCAAAGAGATAGCCGACAATCTACTGGGCGAAGACCCCAATGATATCGACAAAATATACACCAAGCTGCTGTGGGCCGGAGCCTCGGTGGGGCGTAGCGGGATGGCGGTACAGGCTATCTCCCCTATCGATATCGCCTTATGGGATATGAAGGCTAAACGTGCCGGTCTGCCACTGGCAAAACTGTTGGGCGCGCACCGCGACTCCGTTCAGTGTTACAACACCTCAGGGGGGTTCTTGCATACACCGCTCGATCAAGTGCTGAAAAATGTGGTGATTTCCCGCGAAAATGGCATTGGCGGTATTAAGTTGAAAGTCGGACAACCCAACTGCGCTGAGGATATTCGCCGCTTAACCGCAGTACGTGAAGCGCTTGGGGATGAGTTCCCGTTAATGGTTGACGCTAACCAGCAGTGGGATCGCGAAACGGCTATCCGCATGGGGCGTAAAATGGAACAGTTCAACCTTATCTGGATTGAAGAACCATTAGATGCTTACGACATCGAAGGCCACGCCCAGCTTGCTGCCGCGCTGGATACGCCTATCGCCACCGGGGAAATGCTGACCAGTTTCCGGGAACACGAGCAGTTGATTCTGGGCAATGCCAGCGATTTCGTTCAGCCAGATGCGCCGCGTGTCGGCGGTATCTCTCCGTTCCTGAAGATTATGGATCTGGCGGCGAAACACGGGCGTAAGCTGGCGCCGCACTTTGCGATGGAAGTACACCTGCACCTTTCCGCAGCGTATCCCCTGGAGCCGTGGCTGGAACATTTCGAGTGGCTGAACCCATTATTCAACGAGCAACTTGAGCTGCGCGATGGCCGCATGTGGATTTCCGATCGTCATGGTCTGGGTTTCACGCTCAGTGAACAAGCGCGCCGCTGGACACAATTAACATGTGAATTTGGCAAACGCCCTTAACCCGACTGGCGGGAATCCGTCCCGCCTCTCTTACCTTACAGGATGCATTCTGCCCTTATCTGAGGAGTAGATAATGAACACAATAATAAAGCGCACAAAAGTGCGTCATACCATTCTTATATTTTTATTTCTTGCTACCGTATTTAATTATGCGGATCGCGCAACTCTATCCGTAGTTGCCCCAATAATGAGTAAAGAATTAGGTTTTGATCCGGAAGCGATGGGCCTGGCCTTCTCCTCATTTGGTATTGCCTATGTCATTATGCAACTACCCGGCGGTTGGCTATTAGACCGCTACGGTTCACGACTGGTTTACGGTTGCGCATTGATTGGCTGGTCGTTAGTAACCATGTTTCAGGGAACGATCTATCTGTATGGCAGCCCATTAATTGTACTGGTTATTCTACGTCTGCTGATGGGCGCGATTGAAGCGCCTGCCTTTCCGGCGAACAGTCGTTTAAGCGTACAATGGTTTCCCAATAATGAACGAGGTTTCGTTACTTCAGTTTATCAGGCTGCGCAATATATCTCGCTGGGCATTATCACCCCGCTAATGACGATCATTCTGCATAATTTAAGCTGGCATTTTGTCTTCTATTATATTGGCGCTATTGGCGTGATGCTCGGTATATTCTGGTTAATGAAAGTCAAAGATCCGATGCACCACCCAAAAGTTAATCAAGCGGAAATTGACTATATTCGTAGCGGTGGTGGCGAGCCCTCTCTGGGCTGTAAAAAGGAGCCGCAGAAAATAACGTTCGCGCAGATTAAAACCGTCTGTGTTAACCGGATGATGATCGGTGTTTACATCGGGCAATTCTGCGTCACCTCTATCACCTGGTTCTTCCTGACCTGGTTCCCGACCTACCTGTACCAGGCGAAAGGCATGTCGATTCTGAAAGTCGGTTTTGTGGCCAGTATTCCAGCCATTGCCGGTTTTATTGGCGGCCTGCTCGGCGGCGTGTTCTCCGACTGGCTACTCAAACGCGGCTATAGCCTTACCGTCGCGCGGAAACTGCCTGTTATCTGCGGTATGTTGCTCTCTTGCGTAATTGTGATCGCCAACTACACCTCTTCAGAATTTGTGGTCATTGCGGCGATGAGTCTGGCCTTTTTTGCCAAAGGGTTTGGTAACCTGGGCTGGTGCGTACTCAGCGACACCTCGCCGAAGGAAGTTCTGGGTATTGCCGGCGGCGTATTTAACATGTGCGGCAATATGGCAAGCATCGTTACGCCGCTGGTCATCGGCGTGATTCTTGCCAATACTCAGTCGTTCGACTTTGCCATTTTATACGTTGGCTCGATGGGACTTATTGGTCTCATTTCATATCTGTTTATCGTCGGCCCGCTGGATCGTATCACGCTGACATCATCCGCAGCCTGATTGTCCACATTGCGAATTCTTCGCTCCGCTGTTCCGGGATTGCACTCCATCGGAACAGCGTTTTTTAGTTGTACCGCGCAATTCAGATGCCGTCGCCATACTCAAACGTATGGTGTATCCCGTTGAAATGCTGGTCCATATCCATCGACGGCTTATCGCTGCCCGGCTTGCCGACAATACGCGCCGGAACGCCTGCGGCGGTAGTGTGCGGCGGGACAGGCTGTAAAACGACGGAGCCTGCGCCAATTTTCGCGCCGCGCCCCACCTCGATATTGCCGAGAATTTTCGCGCCCGCGCCAATCATCACGCCTTCGCGGATTTTAGGATGACGATCGCCGCTCGTTTTCCCGGTACCGCCCAGGGTGACGGATTGCAGGATCGACACATCATCCTCAATAACCGCCGTCTCCCCCACCACAATACCGGTGGCATGGTCGAGCATAATCCCACGGCCAATTTTCGCTGCCGGGTGAATATCCACCTGAAACGAGACCGAAACCTGATTTTGCAGGAAGATAGCCAGCGCGCGGCGACCTTTATTCCACAACCAGTGACCAATGCGGTAGGCCTGTAGCGCATGAAAGCCTTTCAGATATAACAGCGGCGTGGAGTATTTATCCACCGCCGGATCGCGAGTGCGCACGGCCTGAATATCGCAGGCTGCCGACGCGATCATTTCCGGGTCGGCGGCATAGGCTTCTTCAACTACTTCACGGATAGCGATAGCGGGCATGATGGGCGAAGCCAGTTTATTTGCCAGCATATAGCTCAGCGCACTGCCCAGATTTTCATGCTTGAGTAGCGTGGCGTGATAAAAACTGGCCAACATAGGCTCACAGTCAGCTAAAGCGCGGGCTTCAGCTTTAATATTCTTCCAGACGATTTCCAGTTCTTCACACGGCATGGCTTACTCCAGACGGGCAGAAAACGACCAACCCGTTCTGTGCGGGTTGGGTCGTTTATGCAAACAGTTCCTTACGGCTAGTGGCGACTCAGCTCTTCCTTGCGGGCGCGACCTAATAACGTTAATGCTGCCTCGCGCGCGTTTTTTCCGCAATACAATACTTGATAAATTTCCTCGGTTATTGGCATTTCAACACCAAAACGGTGCGCCAATTCACGAACTTCTTTCGTATTGCGATAGCCTTCGACCACCTGGCCAATCTTATCCTGCGCGCCTTTAACGTCCATGCCCTGGCCAAGCATCATGCCAAAACGACGGTTGCGCGACTGGTTGTCGGTACAGGTCAGCACCAGATCGCCTAAACCCGCCATCCCCATAAAGGTGGCGGGATCGGCGCCAAGCGCTGCGCCAAGCCGCGACATTTCGGTCAGTCCACGCGTGATTAGCGCCGTGCGGGCGTTCGCGCCGAAGCCGATGCCGTCAGACATCCCCGCGCCAATCGCAATCACGTTTTTCACCGCGCCGCCAAGCTGCACGCCGATAAAATCCGCATTGATATAGACGCGAAAACTTTTTCCGCAGTGCAACAGTTGCTGGAGATCGTCGGCAAAGGTCTCATCGGTTGAGGCCAGCGAGATTGCCGTCGGCAAACCCGCCGCCAGCTCTTTAGCGAACGTCGGACCGGAAATCACCGCCAGCGGGATTTGATCGCCTAACGCCTCGCGAGCGACATCCTGCAACAGGCGCCCCGTTTCCGCTTCCAGGCCTTTGGTCGCCCATACCAGACGCGCATCCGGACGCATCAGCGGTTTAATCTGCCGCAGCACGTCGCTGAAAACATGGCTTGGCACCACCACCAGAATGTTACGACTGGCCGCCAGCGCGGTTGCTAAGTCGCTTTCCAGGTGTAACGTATCGGGAAAAGGCACATCGGGAAGGAACGCGACGTTGCAGCGATCGTGCTCCAGGGTCGCGATATGTTTTGGGTCGTGGCCCCACAGGACAACCTGGTGGCCGTTTCTCGCCAGAGTGATGGCGAGAGCGGTGCCGTACGAGCCGGCACCGATGACTGTCATTGACGCATTACTTTGGTTCATCAGGCATCCTGATGTTCTTCAGTACCTTCGCCAGCCTGCTGCTGCAAATAGTTCATGAACAGCGCATCAAAATTGACCGGCGCAAGGTTCAGTTGCGGGAACGTACCGCGTGAAACCAGGCTGGTGATGCACTCGCGAGCATACGGGAACAGAATGTTCGGGCAGTATGCGCCCAGGCAATGCGCCATCTGAGTACCTTCAATACCGCTGATGGAGAAAATACCGGCCTGCTGAACTTCGCACAGGAACGCGGTTTCTTCCCCCAGGGAAGCCGTTACGGTAACACGCAGCACAACTTCATAAACGTCATCCGCCAGTTGGGAAGATGCCGTATCAAGATCCAGTTTAACCTCTGGCTGCCAATCTTTCTGGAAAACATGCGGTGCGTTTGGCGCTTCGAAAGAAACATCCTTGGTATAGATACGTTGGATCTGGAAAGCCATTTCAGTGTTATTTTGTTCTGACATGTGTAAAACCCTTTAGTGTTGTCCTTAAATACTTGAGTACGCCTTAACGCAACAGCGGATCCAGTCCACCACGCGCATCCAGCGCATACAAGTCGTCACAACCGCCAATGTGCTGTGCATCAATAAAAATTTGCGGAACCGTCGTTCGGCCACTACGTTTGATCATCTCTTCACGCTTCACGGCGTCGCCGTCAATCGCAATTTCCTGGAAACTCACGCCCTTGCTGTTTAACAGCGCCTTTGCACGATGGCAAAACGGACAGGTTGCTTTGGTGTAGATTTCAATATTGGCCATGACTTCGCTCCTGTTTTTTACCCGATGGATTTCATGTCGACGCAAGGGCAAGTCATTCCCCTTGCGTCATGAAAACGACGGGTAATCACTTACCGCGCACCAGAGGCAGATTCTCGCCGCTCCAGCCTGCTACGCCTTCTTTCAACACAAAGACCTTTTCAAAGCCGGCTTTTGTCAGCGCGTTAGCGGATTCCTGGCACTGCATACCTGAACCGTCGACCACGATAATCGGCTTGTCTTTGTGCTTTTCCAGTTCGCCAACATTGTTGGCTTTGATTTCGCTCGGCAGCAAATTGGTCGCGCCAGCGATATGGCCTTTACAGAAATCGTCACGTTGACGTAAATCCACAACAACGGCGTCCTCTTTGTTGATAAGGCGCGTGGCTTCGCCGCGTGTAATCACCTTAACTTTTGAAGTCAGACCTTTGAACGTGGTAAATAAAACCGCCACCAGTAACGCAATCCAGGCGATACTCAGTATGGGATGACGGCCAACAAATTGCATAATTTCTTGCATGGGGGGTAACAACTCCCGACGTAGTGATTAAAAAACCAGGAAAGGAGTATACCTGCGCAGTGGCGCAAATACAGCCAGAGCGTGCACTGGAATGCATTTTTGCGGGGCGCTACGAAAAAAAATCACGCTATTACTTGCCTTCTCACGCCAGCGCGATCCCTTTCTTTGATCTTCTGAGGCTATTTTATCGATTCAGCTGTAGTAAAATTACGCAATTATTTTGTCTATTGAGTATGAGGTTGTCGCAATGTCGGTTTCTAAAAAACCTATGGTACTGGTGATTCTGGATGGCTACGGCTACCGTGAAGAACAGCAGGATAACGCTATCTTAAACGCCAAAACCCCGGTGATGGATGCTCTGTGGGCAAAACGTCCGCATACCCTGATCGACGCATCCGGTCTGGAAGTGGGTCTGCCTGACCGCCAGATGGGCAACTCCGAAGTGGGCCACGTTAACCTGGGTGCAGGTCGCATCGTTTATCAGGACCTGACGCGTCTGGACGTTGAAATTAAAGAGCGTACTTTCTTTGCTAACCCAGTCCTGACCAATGCGGTAGACCAGGCGAAAAACGCCGGTAAAGCGGTTCATATTATGGGTCTGCTGTCCGCGGGCGGCGTCCACAGCCACGAAGATCACATTATGGCGATGGTGGAACTGGCCGCAGAGCGAGGCGCAGAAAAAATCTATCTGCACGCCTTCCTCGACGGTCGCGACACGCCGCCGCGCAGCGCTGAAGCCTCGCTGAAAAAATTCGAAGACAAATTCGCCGCGCTGGGCAAAGGCCGCGTGGCGTCTATCGTCGGTCGTTACTACGCTATGGACCGCGACAACCGTTGGGATCGCGTGGAAAAAGCGTATGATCTGATGACCCTGGCGCAGGGCGAATTCCAGGCAGATACCGCTGTGGCTGGCCTGCAGGCCGCTTACGCTCGTGATGAAAACGATGAGTTTGTCAAAGCGACCGTTATCCGCGCCGAGGGCCAGGCTGATGCGGCGATGGAAGACGGCGACACGCTGATTTTCATGAACTTCCGCGCTGACCGCGCGCGCGAAATTACCCGCGCTTTCGTTAACGCTGATTTCGACGGCTTTGCGCGTAAGAAAGTGGTTAATCTGAACTTCGTGATGCTGACCGAATACGCTGCCGACATCAAAACTGCCGTTGCCTACCCACCAGCGTCGCTGGTGAATACCTTTGGCGAATGGATGGCGAAAAACGACAAAACTCAGCTGCGTATTTCCGAAACGGAAAAATATGCGCACGTAACCTTTTTCTTTAACGGCGGCGTAGAAGAACCGTTTGCTGGCGAAGAGCGCATTCTGATCAACTCCCCGAAAGTGGCCACTTATGACCTGCAACCGGAAATGAGCTCTGCAGAATTGACTGAAAAATTGGTCGCGGCGATCGAAAGCGGTAAGTACGACACCATCATTTGTAACTATCCAAACGGCGATATGGTCGGTCATACCGGCGTGATGGAAGCCGCCATCAAAGCGGTGGAAGCGTTGGATAACTGCATTGAACAGGTAACAAAAGCGGTTGAGTCCGTTGGTGGACAACTGTTGATTACCGCGGACCACGGCAACGCGGAGCAGATGCGCGATCCGGCGACCGGTCAGGCGCATACCGCCCACACCAACCTGCCGGTGCCGCTGATTTATGTCGGCGAGAAAAACGTGAAGGCGGTCGAAGGCGGCAAACTTTCAGACATTGCGCCTACCATGCTGTCGCTGATGGGGATGGAAATCCCGCAAGAGATGACTGGTAAGCCGCTGTTCATCGTGGAATAATCCCTCCCCATGAGGGGAAAGGCGATTAACACCATTCAACAGGCCGTGAAACCAAGAACGTTTTCAGTCAGGCCTTTGTTCTACGCCAGCGTACTTAGCGCTGGCGTATTGTTGTGCGCCTTTTCCGCCCACGCGGATGACCGCGATCAACTCAAATCTATTCAGGCCGATATCGCCGCGAAAGAACGCGACGTACGCCAGCAGCAGCAGCAGCGCGCCAGCCTCCTGGCACAACTTAAAGCCCAGGAAGAGGCCATCTCGGCCGCAGCGCGTAAGCTGCGCGAAACGCAAAGCACTCTGGATCAGTTAAACGCGCAAATTGATGAGATGAACGCCTCAATTGCCAAACTGGAGCAGCAAAAAGCCAGCCAGGAGCGTAATCTCGCCGCACAGTTGGACGCCGCTTTCCGCCAGGGCGAACACACCGGCATTCAGCTTATTCTTAGCGGAGAAGAAAGCCAGCGTGGGCAACGCCTGCAGGCCTACTTCGGCTATCTGAACCAGGCGCGCCAGGAGACTATCGCCGAACTGAAACAGACTCGCGAACAGGTCGCCACACAAAAAGCCGAGCTGGAAGAGAAGCAAAGCCAACAACAAACGTTGCTGTATGAACAGCGCGCTCAGCAGGCCAAGCTGGAGCAGGCGCGTAATGAACGTAAGAAAACGCTTGCCGGACTGGAGTCGTCTATTCAGCAAGGCCAGCAACAGTTAAGCGAACTGCGCGCCAACGAATCACGCCTACGCAACAGTATCGCGCGGGCGGAAGCGGCGGCCAAAGCGCGAGCGGAGCGTGAAGCCCGCGAAGCGCAGGCGGTACGCGATAAGCAGCAGGAAGCCTCGCGTAAAGGCAGCACCTATAAGCCGACGGAAAGCGAGCGTTCGCTAATGTCCCGCACCGGCGGTCTGGGCGCGCCTCGCGGTCAGGCATACTGGCCGGTACGCGGCCCGATATTGCATCGCTATGGCGAACGGCTGCAGGGTGAGCTACGTTGGAAGGGGATGGTGATCGGCGCGTCGGAAGGCACCGAGGTCAAAGCCATCGCCGACGGCAGGGTAATTCTGGCGGACTGGCTGCAAGGCTATGGCCTGGTGGTGGTCGTGGAGCATGGTAAAGGCGATATGAGCCTTTACGGCTATAATCAGAGCGCGCTGGTCAGCGTAGGCGCGCAGGTGCGCGCCGGACAACCTATCGCCCTTGTGGGCAGTAGCGGCGGTCAGGGCAGACCCTCGCTTTATTTCGAAATTCGTCGCCAGGGTCAGGCCGTCAATCCACAGCCGTGGTTGGGAAGATAAGTTTTGCCTCAGTTTCGTCGCTCCATTCTCACGCTGGCCACTTTGCTGGCGTTTGCACATCCCGTTTTCGCTGGCAAGCTCGCCATCGTGATTGATGATTTTGGCTATCGCCCGCATACGGAAAACCAGGTTCTGGCGCTGCCGCCAAACATCTCCGTCGCTGTACTGCCCAACGCGCCGCATGCGCGCGAAATGGCAACTAAAGCGCACAATAGCGGGCATGAGGTGTTAATCCATCTGCCGATGGCGCCGCTAAGCAAACAGCCTCTGGAGAAGGATACGCTGCGACCAGATATGAGCAGCGATGAGATCGAGCGCATTATCCGCGAGGCGGTAAACAACGTGCCGTATGCCGTTGGGCTTAATAACCACATGGGCAGCGCAATGACTTCCAGCCTGTTCGGTATGCAAAAAGTTATGCAGGCGCTGGAACATTACAATCTCTATTTTCTCGACAGCATGACGATTGGCAATAGCCAGGCGATGCGCGCGGCATCCGGTACGGGTGTGAAAGTGATCAAGCGCAAAGTGTTCCTCGACGATACGCAAAACGAGGCGGATATCCGTCGTCAGTTTAATCGCGCTATCGAACTGGCCCGTCGCAACGGTTCCGCTATCGCGATTGGTCATCCGCATCCCGCAACGGTTCGCGTGCTGCAACAGATGGTTTATCGCCTGCCGGCGGATATCACCCTGGTACGTCCAGGCAGCCTGCTCAACGAACCGCAGGTAGATACGTCCCGACCTGGTGTAACGCCGCAGAAAATTGACGCACCGCGCAATCCCTTCCGCGGCGTGAAGATGTGCAAGCCGAAAAAACCGCTGCAACCGGTCTACGCTACGCGCTTTTTCAGCGTCATCGGCGAGAGCATTACGCAAAGTTCCGTGGTTGTCTGGTTTCAGCATCAGTGGCAAGGCTGGGGGAAAATCGCCGCGCCTAAAAACGTGAGCGCTAAGACAGATTGAGCGCCTTACGGGCCATACGACGGTGCGACAAGGTTTTGTCGCGCCATTGCCACAGCCGGAAAGACCAGAGCAGCGTCTGATAAGCCGCTTTCGCGCTGCGGACGTTAGCCATCATCCGTCTATACATGCCAGAAGTAAAAATTTCGGCAATCATACGCTGGCGGGTCAAAATATCAGGCTCTTTACGTACCGCATGACAAACGCGTAACGCTTCCCAGGTAATTTGCTGGCGAAACTCCGGGTAAATCGGAATACGCCGGGCATAATCACGATTGAGCTTTTCTAATAACCGCGTAATTTTAATATAATGCCGCTGATAATTAAGATTTTTATTGCCTTGTCTTTGCAAACGGCTTACCGAATTATCATGCAGGAAATATTTATATAATGATTGTTCGGTATAACGTACGCGCGTGGCATTAAACATAACTTCCGTCGACCATAATATGTCCTGATGATGTAGTCCGGGAACGAAAGTAATATTGTTATCGGTAATTAACGCACGTCGATAAACGCCCATCCAGACAACATGCGTCCAGCGCCGCGAGGCCAGCGCCATACGCAACCAATCCGGTCCGCTTAATACCCCGGTGGAACGCAGACGATCGGTCGGAATAGATTGCCAGGCGTGCCCGGTTTTTCGGACGCACCAGTCCGCATTACACTGCGCAACGTCCAGATCATCGTTAAGCGCCATAGTCATCAGCGTTTCATACATCTTCGGGTAGACCTGGTCATCCGCATCGACAAAGGCGACATAATCGCCGGTCGCCGCTTGCAGGCCAAGATTACGGGCGACAGATGCGCCAGCATTGGCCTGATGAAGCAGTCGAACATGTGGGTAATGTTCCGCGTAATGTTTTGCTATCTCAACGGAATGATCCGTCGATCCATCATTCACAATAATAATTTCCAGCGCCGACCACGTTTGCGCGATTAACGACGCCATGCAAGCATTAAAATCCGCTCCCGCATTATATAACGGGATAATGATACTCACTTTGGTTTTACTATTTTTCATAACGATTACCAGAAAAACCTTAATTTACCCTGCCTTTATACTGTGGCTCTATTAAGAAACTATTAAGCCGCCATAATTAATTTTTACAGTAAAAAGCAAGCACAAAACTCAGAGTAGAGCGTGACGTTAGCGAGTAAAATAAGAGTAAAGCGCAATTACGAATGCTTGATGTCTATGACAATTCTTTACGGCTTTCCAGATTTTCCCTAACAAAAAAGGTTGGTGAATGACACCAACCTTTTACGATGAAACGTATATCAGACCCGATAAAATTATCGGGTCTCTATACATATTAATCCCAGCTCAGAATAACTTTTCCTGACTGGCCTGAACGCATGGCGTCAAAACCTTTCTGGAAATCATCAATAGAGAAACGATGGGTGATAATCGGTGACAGATCCAGACCGGACTGGATCAGCGCCGCCATTTTGTACCACGTTTCGAACATCTCACGACCATAAATACCTTTAATGAACAAGCCCTTAAAGATAACTTTTGTCCAGTCGATAGACATATCTGATGGCGGAATCCCCAGCATCGCAATACGACCGCCGTGATTCATGGTGTCCAGCATGGTACGAAACGCCGGCGGCGCGCCGGACATCTCCAGACCCACATCGAACCCTTCGGTCATTCCCAGCTCCGCCATGACGTCGTTCAGGCTCTCTTTCGCGACGTTGACCGCGCGGGTGACGCCCATTTTACGCGCCAGCTCCAGACGGTATTCATTGACGTCAGTAATCACCACATGACGCGCGCCGACATGTTTCGCCACTGCGGCGGCCATTACACCGATTGGCCCCGCCCCCGATACCAGTACATCTTCGCCGACCAGATCGAAAGACAGCGCCGTATGCACCGCATTACCAAACGGGTCGAAAATAGAGGCTAAATCATCAGAAATGTTATCCGGGATTTTAAACGCATTGAACGCCGGGATGACCAGGTATTCCGCGAAGCAGCCGGGACGATTGACACCCACGCCGGTGGTGTTGCGACACAGGTGAGTACGACCGCCACGGCAGTTGCGACAATGACCACAGGTGATGTGACCTTCGCCGGAGACGCGATCGCCGATTTTAAAGCCTTTCACTTCCTGACCGATGCCGACCACTTCGCCGACATATTCATGCCCCACGACCATCGGAACCGGGATGGTTTTTTGCGACCAGTCATCCCAGTTATAGATGTGAACGTCAGTGCCGCAGATGGCTGTTTTACGGATTTTAATCAGCAAATCGTTATGGCCGACTTCCGGTTCCGGAACGTCGGTCATCCAGATGCCCTCTTCCGCTTTCAGTTTGGATAACGCTTTCATCTTACATCCTCAGGCAATCACGCCCAGTTGTTTACCAATACGCGTGAACGCGTCTACCGCACGCGTAATTTGCTCAGGCGTATGCGCCGCAGACATCTGGGTACGAATACGCGCCTGACCTTTTGGTACGACCGGATAGAAGAAACCGGTAACGTAAATGCCCTCTTTTTGCAGTTCGCGGGCAAATTTCTGCGCGACAACCGCATCTCCCAGCATTACCGGGATGATGGCGTGATCCGCGCCTGCCAGCGTAAATCCCGCGGCAGACATCTGCTCACGGAACTGCCGGGCGTTCGCCCACAAGCGATCGCGCAGTTCTGCGCCCGCTTCCACCATCTCTAACACTTTAATAGAAGCCGCCACGATCGCCGGCGCCAGGGAGTTGGAGAACAGATATGGGCGGGAACGCTGACGCAACCACTCAACGACCTCTTTACGCGCCGCGGTATAGCCGCCGGATGCGCCGCCTAACGCTTTGCCCAGCGTACCGGTAATAATATCTACGCGGCCCATTACGTCGCAGTATTCATGGGAACCACGACCGTTTTCGCCGACAAAGCCTACCGCGTGGGAATCATCAACCATCACCAGCGCATCGTATTTATCGGCCAGATCACAGACGCCTTTCAGATTGGCGATGACGCCATCCATTGAGAACACGCCGTCGGTGGCGATCAGGACATGACGCGCGCCGGCCTCACGCGCCTCTTTCAGCCGCGCTTCCAGCTCTGCCATGTCGTTGTTGGCATAGCGATAGCGCTTCGCTTTACACAAACGCACGCCGTCAATGATAGACGCGTGGTTCAGCGCGTCGGAGATAATGGCGTCTTCCGCGCCCAGCAACGTCTCAAACAAGCCGCCGTTAGCATCGAAACAGGAGGAATACAGAATCGCATCTTCCATGCCGAGGAAGCTTGCCAGCTTTTGCTCCAGCGCTTTGTGGCTGTCCTGGGTGCCGCAGATAAAACGCACGGACGCCATACCGAAACCGTGGCTGTCCATGCCCGCTTTTGCGGCATTAATCAGCTCAGGGTGATTCGCCAGCCCGAGATAGTTATTGGCGCAAAAGTTAATAACGTGGCTTCCATCCGCCACGGTGATATCCGCCTGCTGCGCAGACGTAATAATGCGCTCTTCTTTAAACAATCCTTCCGCCCGAGCGGTTTCCAGATCGTTGGTTAACTGTTTGTAAAAATCCCCACGCATTGCGATTCTCCAGACTGGGCAAATTTCAGCACATATTACCCAAAGCGATACGTTGATACGAGATGACGCGTCATCACTTCTTTAAAATGCAGCATAAATCACGCGTATCCTCACGGGTTATCAGTGAATGGATGAATAGTGTTATGATAAGAGCATTCATGTCTGAGACAGTCTCTGACACCATAATTCAAAGGTTACAGTTATGATCATCGTTACCGGCGGCGCGGGCTTTATCGGCAGCAATATCGTTAAGGCCCTGAATGATAAAGGTATCACCGATATTCTGGTGGTGGATAACCTGAAAGACGGCACCAAGTTTGTAAACCTGGTGGATCTGAACATTGCTGACTATATGGATAAGGAAGATTTCCTGATCCAGATTATGTCCGGAGAAGAGCTCGGCGATATCGAAGCTATTTTCCATGAAGGCGCCTGCTCTTCCACCACCGAGTGGGACGGCAAGTATATGATGGATAATAACTATCAATACTCCAAAGAGCTCCTGCACTATTGTCTTGAACGCGAAATCCCGTTCCTCTACGCCTCTTCTGCCGCCACCTATGGCGGTCGCACGTCTGATTTCATCGAATCGCGCGAATACGAAAAACCGCTTAACGTTTACGGCTATTCTAAATTCCTGTTTGATGAATATGTGCGCCAGATCCTGCCAGAAGCGAACTCGCAGATTGTCGGTTTCCGCTATTTCAACGTCTATGGACCACGTGAAGGCCATAAAGGCAGCATGGCAAGCGTGGCATTTCATCTGAATACACAGTTAAACAACGGCGAAAGCCCGAAACTGTTTGAAGGCAGCGAAAACTTCAAGCGCGACTTCGTTTACGTGGGCGATGTGGCCGCCGTTAACCTGTGGTTCCTGGAAAGCGGCAAGTCCGGCATCTTTAACCTGGGCACAGGCCGTGCGGAATCTTTCCAGGCCGTCGCCGACGCGACGCTGGCATACCATAAAAAAGGCAGCATTGAATACATTCCGTTCCCGGATAAGCTGAAAGGTCGCTATCAGGCGTTTACGCAGGCGGATTTAACCAATCTGCGCAACGCGGGCTACGACAAACCCTTTAAGACCGTCGCCGAAGGCGTCACGGAGTATATGGCCTGGCTGAACCGCGACGCGTAAGTATGAAAATTTTGGTCATTGGCCCGTCCTGGGTGGGCGACATGATGATGTCGCAAAGTCTCTATCGCACGCTTAAAGCGCGCTATCCCCAGGCGATAATCGACGTGATGGCGCCAGCCTGGTGTCGTCCGTTGTTATCGCGTATGCCGGAAGTTAACGAGGCGATACCCATGCCGTTGGGCCACGGCGCGCTGGAAATCGGCGAGCGCCGCAGATTGGGCCATAGCCTGCGAGAGAAGCGCTACGATCGCGCCTGGGTGTTGCCAAATTCGTTTAAATCGGCGCTGATTCCTTTCTTTGCCAATATCCCGCACCGTACCGGCTGGCGCGGCGAAATGCGCTATGGCCTGCTGAACGATGCGCGCGTCCTTGATAAGGACGCTTGGCCGCTGATGGTGGAGCGCTACGTGGCGCTGGCTTATGACAAGGGCGTGATGCGCACGGCGAAAGATCTGCCGCAGCCGCTACTCTGGCCGCAGCTCCAGGTTAGCGAGGGTGAAAAGTCGCTGATGTGCAGCGACTTTTCACTATCTTCTGAACGTCCTCTGATCGGCTTTTGCCCCGGCGCGGAATTTGGCCCGGCAAAACGTTGGCCGCACTATCACTACGCCGAACTGGCAAAGCAGCTCATTAACGAAGGGTATCAGGTCGTACTGTTTGGCTCGGCAAAAGACCATGAAGCCGGAAATGAGATCCTGGCGGCGCTGAATAGCGAGCAGCAGGCATGGTGTCGCAACCTGGCGGGGGAAACCCAGCTGGAACAGGCCGTCATTCTGATAGCCGCCTGTAAAGCCATCGTTACTAACGATTCCGGGCTGATGCACGTCGCGGCGGCGCTCGACCGCCCGCTGGTCGCCTTGTATGGCCCAAGTAGCCCGGATTTCACGCCGCCGCTGTCTCATAAGGCCCGGGTGATTCGTCTCATTACGGGTTATCACAAAGTGCGTAAAGGCGATACGGCGCAAGGCTATCACCAGAGCCTGATCGATATCACGCCGCAGCGGGTTCTGGAAGAGCTTCATTCGCTGTTGTCGGAAGAGGGCGTTTAATGCGGGTTTTGATCGTTAAAACATCATCGATGGGCGACGTATTACATACCCTGCCTGCGCTTACCGACGCGCAACAGGCGATTCCGGGGATTCAATTTGATTGGGTTGTCGAAGAAGGGTTTGCGCAAATTCCGTCCTGGCACAGTGCTGTCGATCGCGTGATTCCCGTCGCTATTCGCCGTTGGCGCAAGGCCTGGTTTTCCGCGCCCATTAAAGCGGAACGCATAGCCTTTCATCGGGCGGTATGCGCATACCAATACGACGCTGTGATTGATGCGCAGGGGCTGGTAAAAAGCGCGGCGCTGGTGACGCGTCTGGCGCATGGGATAAAGCACGGTATGGACTGGAGTACCGCCCGCGAACCGCTGGCCAGCCTGTTTTATAACCGTAAACACCATATCGCAAAGCAACAACATGCGGTTGAACGGACGCGCGAGCTGTTCGCCAAAAGCCTGGGATACGATAAACCGCAGTCGCAGGGCGATTATGCCATCGCAAAACATTTTCTGCATTGCCAGCAGGCGGTTAGCGATCCATATGCGGTATTTTTACATGCCACAACCCGCGATGATAAACACTGGCCGGAAGCAAACTGGCGCGAGCTTATCGGCCTGGTGGGCAACACCGGATTACGGATAAAACTTCCCTGGGGCGCGCCTCATGAGGAGGCCCGGGCTAAACGACTGGCCGAAGGCTTTGACTATGTGGATGTGTTACCACGCATGAGCCTGGAGGAGGTCGCCAGAGTGCTGGCTGGCGCAAAATTTGTCGTATCGGTTGATACCGGCCTGAGCCATCTCACCGCCGCGCTCGACAGACCGAATATTACGCTATATGGCCCAACGGACCCTGGGTTAATTGGAGGTTATGGGAAGAACCAAATGGCATGCTGCTCACCAGAACAGAACCTGGCGAATTTAGATGCCACAAGCGTATTTGGAAAGATTCATTAAAGAGACTCTGTCTCATCCCAAACCTATTGTGGAGAAAAGATGCTAACCACATCATTAACGTTAAATAAAGAGAAATGGAAGCCGATCTGGAATAAAGCGCTGGTTTTTCTTTTTGTTGCTACGTATTTTCTGGATGGTATTACGCGTTATAAACATTTGATAATCATACTTATGGTTATCACCGCGATTTATCAGGTCTCACGCTCACCGAAAAGTTTTTCTCCTCTTTTCAAAAATAGCGTATTTTATAGCGTAGCAGTATTATCATTAATGCTTGTTTATTCCATACTCATATCGCCAGATATGAAAGAAAGTTTCAAGGAATTTGAAAATACGGTACTGGAGGGTTTCTTATTATATACTTTATTAATCCCCGTACTATTAAAAGATGAAACAAAAGAAACGGTTGCGAAAATAGTACTATTCTCCTTTTTAACAAGTTTAGGATTACGTTCGCTGGTAGAAATTGTCTTTTATATTCAGGACTATTCCAGGGGGGTGATGCCATTTACAAACTATGACCATCGACATATATCTGATTCAATGGTATTTCTGTTCCCGGCATTGTTGAATATCTGGCTATTCAGAAAAACATCGCTCAAACTCGCTTTCTTTGCGCTGAGCGCCGTCTACTTATTCTTAATGTTAGGCACCTTGTCGCGGGGAGCATGGCTGGCAGTTTTAGTGGTGGGCGTTTTATGGACGATTTTGAACCGCCAGTGGAAACTAATGGGAATTGGCGCTGCTATCCTGGTTATTGCTGGCGTTTTAGTTATCACTCAGCAAAGCCATAAACTGGATCAGGAGCGACTACTGTATAAATTACAGCAGACAGATAGCTCATATCGTTATACTAACGGAACCCAGGGCACCGCGTGGATACTGATTCAGGAAAACCCGATCAAGGGCTACGGCTATAGTAATGATGTTTATGATAGTGTTTATAATAAACGCGTTGTCGATTATCCAACGTGGACCTTTAAAGAATCTATCGGTCCGCATAATACCATTCTGTACATCTGGTTTAGTGCTGGCATATTGGGTCTGGCGAGCCTGGCCTATTTATATGGCGCTATCATCAGGGAAACAGCCAGCTCTACCTTCAGGAAAGTAGAGATAAGTCCCTACAATGCTCATCTCTTGCTATTTTTATCTTTCGTCGGTTTTTATATCGTTCGTGGTAATTTTGAACAGGTCGATATTGCTCAAATTGGTATCATTACCGGTTTTCTGCTGGCGCTAAGAAATAGATAAAAAAACGCGCTGATACTTATTACGGTATCAGCGCGTTTTCCATCATCAGGACTCAATCACTTATCAAACCAGTTTTTCATTTGTTCCTCGAAACGCTGCGCTACATTTTCCCAACTGTATTTTGAAAACACCAGGGATTTTGCTTTTTCGGCAATCTGGTGGCGTTCCTTATCAGCAAGCGCACGGTTAATATCATTAATTATACTGTCGCTCGACATAGGTTCTGCGAGGTGATAGCCCGTTATGCCATCTAACACAAATTCGCTAATCCCCCCTTTTTTGCTGGCAAGAACCGCTTTTCCTGCTGCCATCGCTTCTACAGCCACCATGCAAAATGCTTCTTCAACCTGAGATGGCACAATAACCAGATCGGCTATATGATAGAAGTTATGCATCTGGTCAGGAGATTGCCCCCCAGCCATAATACAATCAGTTCCAATCTCTTTTGCGGCGTCCAGTACTTTCTTTTGATACTCTGCTTTTTCACCCTTGCGGCTTGCATAAGGGTCGCCAACAACGACAAGTTTAATATTACTTTTTAAGGTACGTAATTTTTTGAACGCCTGCAAAAGCAACAGGATGCCTTTATCAGGCGAAATTCTCCCGGCATATAAGAGAACGGTGGCATCTTCCGCAATATTTAATTGCTGACGGAGGTTATTTTGTGGGTTTCTTTTATAAGTCTCAGCACAAAAACCATTAGGCACAATACTAACAGCAGCGGCGGGCAATCTTTCTTCATAAAACGCTTTAAGAAACTGACTGGGCACGATAATTTTTGCATCATTATCAGGCAGTTCTGGTTCAAATGCGTTATGCATGTGCATAACCAGTTTTGCATTTGGATTGCGCTCTCTGATCTGCCGATACAGTTTCATACTATTATGAATAACAATGACGCTATCTTCCTGGGTAGTCACTTTATCTCTAATATTAAGGACACGCTGGGAATAGGGTAGTGGGTCGAGACGAGTCCATTTCTGAAAAAGACGCTTATAAACTTTACTAAACCCAATGTAATGAATATCACAGTTATCGTTTATTTTATTATATTCAGGATAGCCAGCATTCTTTATACAAGCAATAGCACTCGGTATTGATAGTCGTTTTGCAACCTGGTAAATCCAGGTTTCTACCGCAGCCGCACCACGAGGAGGAATTGAAAATATAGGAGTAACAGTAAATATGATTTTTTTAATCATAATAGCTATAATCCAGAATAGTTAACTTTATAGAAAAAGAAATGTTATAGAAAAAGAAATGCGTGCCGAAGCAACGCAAAATAATTATTTATCTAGTGTCTAGACAATTTTATCGTAATATATTTCATCCTCAAGTTCCGAGGCTGTAATATATGGAATAACATCGTAATGAATTGCAGTATCATCTGATAAATTAAAGATATTTAAATCACTCACATTTTTTCTCATAAAAGTAAAAAATGGCAGTATTTTAAACAAGTCTTTACTAAGCTCAGATGGCATAGGGCTGGTAGATTCGTCATAGAAACGTGGGCAACTCCCTGTTAAGTCAAGCCCAGAACATATAATACGACCATACTTAAGGGAATAGGCAACTTGAATAGCGGTATAAGCAATAGTATGGCAAGAGCAATACCCGATGCTGATATCCTTGCAAAATCCAGCCAGTCGCCCTCTTTTCGAAAGAGGAACTGAAATAAGTAATGCTTTATGAACCCGCTTGAGGATATTAAATTTAATTTTTTTTAAAAAGCCCCCTTTTTCTCGGCGATAAAAGGAGCGAATAATTAAACAGTTTTCTTCAATATATTTTTGATCATCCACTGAAGCCTGTTCGTACACATCAAGATTGACGATAGTAAACTGACTGTTACGGCTAAAGTTATAAAAATCTTCGCGCCGACGATGGAGGAAGCGAACATCCGTCAGAAGGTACAAAAATGGCTTGACGTTATTGTTTAGCAAATATTGAACAGAACCATTGACTGCAATGACATCTTTCATTCGTAACAAGGACAGCGGCGTCTTTCTGGACGTAGGACCAGAAAGAAAAATAATACAATCTTCAGCCGTTCTTTTCGCAATAAGTTGCAGAACATCGGCGTGAGTTATGAAGTTAACGCTGCCCATAAAAAACTCGTATGTTTATCATGCAACCTATAAATAAATGTTATATTCAATAACTAATATTACATCTCAAATTCTCTCAATTATGTCATAACGCTGCAGCAAATAAAAGTCAGTCAACCCCTTAAATTAAACCAAACGTGCTACATTGATCAGCGTTTTTCCTTACCCTTAATACAACGCAATAAATTTCGGAGTTTTTTCTTATAAATCAATAAGTAAAATCCGATATCTCTCACATTATTTTTGATACCATAATGTCTTTCTAAATCAATACGATCCTTTGCTTTTCGTTGTCTGGAAGGTCTTTTTCCGGACAAATCAATAATTCTGATCTCATTGCCTTGCAGGATAAAGTTACCTTTATGGGGATCGCCCGAAACCATACCATGCTGATGCAGAGAATATATCGACTGTTTGACTTTCCCTCTCACCTCGTCAGAAATTTCTGGCATATCAACAAGTTCAATACCTTCAATATACTCAATTATCATCACGTATGTTTTTACATAGCGTAATGTTTTAATTTCCGCCAGCAGGTAAAAATCATTAAGCGCCGTAAACCCTTCACGCCGCACACGATCTGTCTGATGAAAAAGCTTTTCGTAGTAATCCCCTTTTACTAACGATTTAAAAAAGCGTTCAGTATTTTTTACTTTTGGGCTAAATACTTTGAGAATATATTTTCCGTAGTCTGTATTAATCAATACAACTTTTGTATCTTCTATATTACGGAAGACTTTAATAACCTGATGATTATAAGATAGAAAATCTTTGAATATCCCAATGTATTTTTCACCGTCTTTTTTGACAAAGACGGTATAGTTTTTAATCTTTTTTTCAATAATCATAATGGAGATTTAGGGAGGGGAATTATTTGTGGAAAAGTTTACGATAAAGATATGCGCTTCCAGCCAGCAGGCCTTTAAAATAATGGCCCTGCACGAGAAGATGTTTATATCGCTTCTTAAATTCGACTATGGTACGCGCATCTTTTGCAGGAGAATCTTTCCAGGGCGAGTTCAGTCGTGCATTTTTATAATAGATAACTGAAGGATAATTTGCCCAGGCATGCCATGGTTTTGTAGCGCCCGTATAATGAATTAAAACAGTATTATCATTAATTATATTGCTATATTTTTTATGTGACTTATCTTTCAACTCACTTTTGATAGTATAAATGGTATTATACGGTCGCGGTAGAAAAATGACTTTGTCCTGTAGGAGAATATTCAAAACATCCTGATCGGGATATTTAAAAGAGTCAGCTTCTTTACCTGCCAGAAGTAAAAATGCCTTTTCAGTTAAGGCATTCTCTTTCCATAATTTCAGGTTAACAAAAACCACGCCGGAGTTAAAATAACCACCTTGTAAATTAAATGCTCTTAATCTCTCATTTACCTTATTCTGGATGGAATCAACATCTTTTACGACCGCAGCAATCTTCTCTGTCAAATCAAGTTGTAGAAGATCTTGCAAAGATCCTTTGCATACAACATCGGCATCCAAATAAAGTAAGGTGTTTACCTTCTTGCTGAGATAATCGAAAGCAAATAAACGAAAATACATTGCTCTCGACCATACTTTAGTTTGAGGCAATACTTCAAGGCTTTCTACTTTAATAAGATAAAGAGAAATTTTTATGTGATGCTGTACGGCTAAACGCTCTATATATTTTACAAAACACGGAGAGTATGAGTCACAAATAATGTGAAAAGCGAGCGGGATATTATTGTTTAATACAACTGAAGCGATTGATACCCCCACACCATCAAGATAGTTTTCATCAACACCATAAGAAATGTTTAATACGTTATCATCATTATTATTATTACTTTCATCAAAAACTTTATATTCAGCTATTTCTATCTCAGGAAATGAATCCATTACATCACCTATGGGTTTTATTCAAGAAGTTTACGTTTAAAGTAGGCTATATAGTAATTTATACCCGAAGTATAATGCTTCTGATTAAACATATGCTTTGCCGCATAACGTAACTGATGGCTAGTGACTGGATTTAAAAGTGCACAATGAGACCACGGTGAGTTGCTCTTAGCCTGTAAAAAATATTGTGACACAGGGTAAGCCCCCCAACTATGCCAGGGCTTCGTTGGTCCGATATAATGAACAAATACAGTCTCAGCATCGACTGGATTAATAACTGAATCTTTTAATTCATAGTTAAGACTAAATTGTGTATTAAATTTTTTATCAACAAAACGCGCTTTATTCACTAACAATATATTTAATACATCCTGATCAAGGTGCGTTATGCGCTGTACTACCTCTGGATCTTTTAGCATTTCAATCGCTTTCTTAGAGATATTTTCTGCGGTCCAAAGAGGTATGTTAATTAAAATAAAACCGGCATTAAAATAGCCAGAAACCAGCCCAGGCGTTGCCAGGCTAACCGAGCGCTTAGTCCACCATTCCAACTCGCCTTCAGCAACGACAGCCGCAATCTCATTTTCAGCAAAATTAAGATCAATAAGTTCCAGAATACTCCCCTTACATGCAATATCTGCATCCAGATAAAGTACTCTATCTGTTTTATCTGAAAAATAATCGGCGATAATGAATCTAAAGTATGTTGCATAGGTCCAGTTTTTGGTACTGGGTAGCGATTTTAAGCGCTCACAGTCGATTAGGTAAACAACAATCTGCGTAGCGTACTGTTTTGCTAATGCCTCAAATCGCTGCTGGTCTTCAGAGTCAAAGAAATCGGTAAAAACATGGAAAGCTAACGCCTTCTCTGGGTTAGCAAGGAGAACCGATGCAATAGAGACACCACAGCCAAAAAGAAAGTTTTTATCAATCCCATAAGCTATATTAAATTTATCAGCATCACTATGTTGTGCATAGTTATAATCTAAAGTCTGTTGAATGACTTCTTCTTCAAAATATTTTCTGCTCATAGTGATCACTTTTGTAATTTCGAGAATATCGCATTATTAAAATTTTTAAAATATAGCACATCGTAAAATCTCTCAATCGTGCCGGGAATAATATCATGCTGATATTTTACTTCACCAGAAATAACGCGATTAAGGTGTCCTACAAAATCATCTATAGCACCCGGAGTGTAAAGCTCACCATTCAAACCGGGTTTAATCATATCGCGCGGGCCAGACATACAATCAGAACTAATACACGGAATTCCATATGACATTGCTTCCAGCAGGGTCATAGGAAATCCCTCAAACGCAGAGGTAAGTAGTAACGCGGTGACATTTTTTATTTTTTGCTGTACGACTTGCCACGGCGCGCTTTGCCAACCATACCAGATCACACGCTGCTCAATACCAAGCTCCCGACTATAGGCCTGGCACTTTTCAAAATCTGAGCCATCACCAATAATATGTAGCTGCCATTCCCCTGTCGTACGAGTTAAGCCATCAAATAAATCTTTAACTCTTTTCTGTCCTTCAAATTTAAGACGCCCTACATAGAGAAATACAGCGGGTTTATCGCGCTCAGGCGGCGGCACAATGATTGTTTTAATAGAGACAGGATTATAAACGACGCTAATATTTTGCGCTGAGATACCCCGTGACATCATCTGTTCTTTAATACCACTACTTATGGCCAGATGATAATCCGCGTACGTTATACATTCTGCATGTTTTTTATGGTCGAGCGAAAAATGCGGCCACGAGAAAATAGTAAACTGTTTACCACTTTTCTTTCGTGCTTTATTGGCATAAAGACATGAGATGATATCAATACATATCACAATATCCGGTGACGTTTCTTTCAGCCACTGACTAAAATTATAAACATGCTTAGCTCGACGAAGAAAACTTAATTTTATATTTGAGAATGATTGCGCATATTTAATCTCTTTTAGCCATGCTTTATCCATTTTGTCATTACGACAAAAGAAAAACATTTCACAGTTGATTTTCGGAGAGCTATTTTCAAACGTATGGATAACGTTGCTAATAACGGTTTCCATCCCTCCAAAACCGGATACCGCTTCGCCAATAAAAGCTATTTTCATATATACCCCAGAGTTAAAACCTTAATCTAAAGACTTTAGATATTAAATAGCAAAAATAGTAATATAACCCTATAGAGTAATTTTTACCTGACATCTCTCTTTTTGCTTTAAGGCGTAGTCAATATCTTTATTATTTTCGATAATGGAATATATTGCCACACCTGCTGGCATTATAAAACCATGATCAAAGCAAAGAGCAATGTCCAGTCTTCTTCCAAAAAAATCATCATGTTGAATTATGTTTTTTTGGTTTGAAATATAACTTTTAATGTTAGACATTCTGTCTATCCTTGTCTCACTCATAAATTACTCACTGAGTGCATAATTATTATAATTACAGATTTTTTCTTATTGTCCTTTCTTTAATTCGAGCGGCTTTAACATCTGCCTGATGAATCAACCCCGATTCTTTTTGCAAAATCTCTCGCAGGGGGAGAGAGAAATACTCACGCATAAACCGGAATATATCTCGCTGAGTCAGGCCAATATTCATTGAAGAAAAATAAAGCCCAATTAAATCTTTGTCACGCCAGCGAAGGGGAACGTGCTGGCGTATCTGCGCGCGATGCAGGTCAATTACGGAGATTTTTAAATCCTCTTCGCGACCAGTGAAAGGTAAATGCAGAAGAAAGTGGCAAATATAACAGTCGCGATGGTTAATTCCCCCGGCGTGCATTTTACGTACCATAGTCGCAACACGCTTAATGATCATCCACTTCACCTGCGCGTCCGGTGGATTAACAGCCCAGTCAGCACAGTAGTCTTCAAGGCTAATGGTGGGCGTTAAATCTTCGGTGATAATAAATGATGTTCTGGTTAGCGGGTTTACGCCTTTTTCACCAAAACCAACGCCGTGCATCGTATCAACGCCCAGCTCATGTAGACGATGAATGGCGTGCCATTCTCTGTCAGCGCCCAGAACAGGCATACGTAACGAAATCAGGTTCTTCACAATTTCTTTCAGCGAAGTACCTTTATGCCACTTCAGGAAGTAGCTTTTACCGTCCAGCTCAAACCGCAATGTTCGACGCGTCTCCAGCTCTCTGAACACTTCGCCCTGTAACGTTTTTACTTCCTCAAAAGCATCTTTACCGCGCCATAGTGTGGTTAACGGCGCTTTCAGCTCAACCATCTAAATCACCTGTAATAATATCCGCGGCCTTCTCCGGTAAGCTGTATAAATCCTGGGTATCAGCATAATACCGCGCATTTTCAGCCCAGGCGTTGCGTAAGGAAGGCTGTGTCAGCGCTTTGAGTAAAACCTCATTTAGCGCATCCTGGCGGAATGGTTCAGTCATCGCTTCGCCACAGTTTGCATCCACAATATAATGTGCATAACCGCACACCGCGGTTGTCAGCACCGGCAAACCAGCAGTAATGGCTTCCAGCAAAACAATACCAGCAGCTTCCTGATAGGCTGGATGCAGTAAAAGGTCGGCTGCCGCCATTAACTCCGCGATATCATTACGTCCGGAGAAAAAATGCACATTCGTGCCGACGCCGCTTCTTTCAGCCAGTGCTGCAAACTTCTTCGGCTTATCCTGCCCGACAACATAGAGCACCGTATTTTGCCGTAAAGATTCGGGTAGCGATGCCAGCGCTTCAATAGAGCGATCCACACCTTTACGGGTAAAGTCAGACCCTACTTGCAACAGTAATTTTTGCTGTTCTGAGATACCATTTTTCTGACGATAAATTTGACGACTGTTTGGGATCTGTTGGCTATATTTTCTGTCCGGGTAAATCCCCGGAGGAAGAATATGGAAACGCTCCGCTTCAGTCTGATAATGTTTTTGGAAGTCAGCAATCTGCTTATTCGTCAGCATTAATAGTTGCGTCGGCTTGCCGTGTTCAAACGTGGCGCGTTCAAAAGCAGCATAATGCCGATAGCGTGATGTCAGGCGATAGAAAAATCCTTTTTCCTGTGCGACTTTTTCGGCGTAACACACGTCTGCGGCGTAATACACATCAAGGCCCGGCATCTTATTGAATCCAACCACCCGATCGACAGGGTGGTCGCGCAAATGGTGTTGCACCCAGGCATAATATTCTGCGTTACGACCGTGGTTCGTCCGGGATTTAACCGGCACGCGGATTAATTCAAAGTTATCCGGGCATTCCCCTTCCCATGACTGAGTATAAACACGAACCTGATGCCCTCGCGCCGCCACGGTTTGGGCAATGCGCATAAAATCACGCTGCAGACCGCCAAAAGGAAAATATTTATATAAGCAAAAGGCAACTCTCATAGCAGACTGTCCAAATCTATGGTGCGTGCCTCATGCGGCAGCATTTTTTCCGTCGCGGCGATAACATCTTCAGCCGGAATAACGGAAAGGTATTTTTTATTACGATCAAGCTCATGCCGTTCAGGCATCGGCTGATAATTTCCTGCCCAAAACTGAATGATGTCGTCGGTCCAGGGACGCCAGAATACATGATCCGTCGCGCCAAAAAGACAAATGACCGGCGTTTTGACTGCTGCGGCAATATGACCGGGGGCCGAATCAACGCCGATAAAGAGATCCGCATGGTCAATCAACGCACCCAATTCAGGAAAGCGAGTTTTACCCGCCAGACCAGTAACCGGTTTTGTCTCACAGCCGCGTGCAATAGCATCCACGCAGGCCATCTCGTCTGCGGCCGGGCCTGACGTCAGTACAACTTGATAACCGCGGCGCTGCACGGCATCAATAACCTGCGAGAATTTATCATTATCCCAGCACTTAAATAGCTGCCGTGCCGTAGGCTGAATAACAACATATTGTCGGGTCACACCAAGTTGTTTGAGCTGTTGTCGCATGTTTTCCCAATGTTCCGGGCGATAGCTCATGGTGGTTTCCGTGACATACTGTTTTAGCGCTAACGGCTTTAGCGCGGATAATGTGCGCTCAACAGCATGTTCTCCCGCATAAGGTACTAAATGCGTAAAGCTCTTTTTCCATAGAGCAGACTGACGATTACCGAAATCCTGCGAGATTTTTATTTTTGCGTTTAAAAAACGCACAATAAGCGCCACGCTCCACTGATCGGTGAGATTGACGACCAGATCATACGAGTTAGCACGCAATTTTTTGATTAGCGATAGCGCGTTTTTGATCTTCTCTTTTGTTCCTGCGCCTTTGTTACTGATGCCGTAGAGTGCATTAATCTCCGGATTTTCCGACAATATCGGTATGGTGTTCTGGTAAAGAAGCACATCGATTTTTGCATCGGGATAATTCTGCTTCAGCGTGCTGATGACAGGGGTGGTAAGTAACATGTCTCCATGAAAACGCATTTTTATAATCAGAATTCTTCGAAATGGCTTTTCCACAAGCGACTCTTTGGTTGAAATTGTCCGGATAAATAAGCAGAAAAAAGCACGCTACCGCCCCAGGCTTCACAGCAACCCGATGGCTAATACCGCACTCATTTTAGATGCGCTAGTGTAACACTTCTTTCGCAGCAATCCGATACGAATAATTTTTATACACAATCATTTTTTTAATCATAAATTCAAAGAGATAATAATTTATCCCCCTCTTGTGAATGGTCATTCCCATTGTCTGGGGCGACAAGGGCGGCAAATTTCAATGGATTGCGTAAAAATGCAAAAATAATGGGGTTCAGCGCCTGGAATCCTCGCTTCTGAGCCAATTTGGCGCAAAAATGGGAAAAGTAATGGTAAAGCCCAGGCTAAATACATAGAATCCCCAGCACATCCATAAGTCAGCTATTTACTATGCTCGAATTGCTTTACACCGCTCTTCTCTACCTTATTCAGCCTCTGATCTGGATACGGCTTTGGGTGCGTGGACGTAAAGCGCCGGCCTATCGTAAGCGCTGGGGTGAACGCTACGGATTCTACCGCCGTCCGTTGAAACCGGGCGGAATCATGCTGCATTCCGTCTCGGTGGGCGAAACTCTGGCGGCCATCCCATTGGTCCGCGCTCTACGTCATCGCTATCCCGATCTGCCTATTACCGTAACGACCATGACGCCGACCGGCTCGGAGCGCGTCCAGTCCGCCTTTGGCAACGATGTTCAGCACGTTTACTTGCCTTATGATTTGCCCGATGCGCTCAATCGTTTCCTCAATAAGATTGATCCTAAGCTGGTATTGATCATGGAGACTGAGCTCTGGCCAAATCTGATTGCTGCGCTGCACAAACGTCATATTCCGCTGGTTATCGCTAATGCGCGGCTTTCCGCCCGCTCCGCCGCGGGTTATGCGAAGCTTGGCAAGTTTGTCCGTACGCTCTTGCGCCGTATCACCCTGATTGCCGCGCAAAACGAAGAAGATGGCGAACGCTTTGTGGCATTGGGCGCGAAGAACAATCAGGTCACGGTCACCGGCAGTCTGAAATTTGATATTTCAGTTACGCCGCAGTTGGCGGCTAAAGCCGTTACGCTACGCCGCCAGTGGGCGCCGCACCGTCCGGTCTGGATTGCCACCAGCACCCACGATGGCGAAGAGAGTATCGTTATCGCCGCTCACCAGGCGTTATTACATCAATTCCCGAATTTATTACTGATTCTGGTGCCCCGCCATCCGGAGCGTTTCCCGGATGCTATCAATCTTGTGCGTCAGGCAGGGTTAAGCTACATCACTCGTTCTTCGGGCGAAGTACCGTCCGCCAGCACCCAGGTCGTGGTAGGCGATACCATGGGCGAATTAATGTTGCTCTATGGCATTGCCGATCTCGCCTTTGTTGGTGGTTCGCTGGTTGAACGCGGCGGTCATAACCCGCTGGAGGCCGCCGCTCATGCGATTCCGGTACTGATGGGTCCGCATACCTTTAACTTTAAAGATATTTGCGCCCGTCTGGATCAGGCGAGCGGACTTATCACGATTACCGATGCGGCTACGCTGGCAAAAGAAGTTTCCTCTTTACTGACCGACGCTGATTATCGTAATTTCTACGGACGTCACGCAGTTGAAGTGCTGTATCAAAATCAGGGCGCGCTCCAGCGTCTGCTGCAACTGCTGGAACCTTATCTGCCACCGAAAACGCATTGAGGACTGTCATGCAAAAACGGGCGATTTATCCAGGTACGTTTGATCCGATTACTAACGGTCATCTCGATATTGTGACGCGCGCAACGCAGATGTTCGACCATGTCATTCTGGCTATCGCCGCCAGCCCCGGCAAGAAACCCATGTTCACCCTGGACGAACGTGTGGCGCTGGCGCAAAAAGCGACCGCACACCTGGGTAACGTAGAGGTGGTAGGCTTTAGCGACCTGATGGCCAATTTCGCCCGCGACAGACAGGCGAATATCCTGATTCGTGGTCTGCGCGCGGTGGCGGATTTTGAATATGAAATGCAGTTGGCGCATATGAATCGCCATCTGATGCCGCAACTGGAAAGCGTTTTCCTGATGCCGTCCAAAGAGTGGTCGTTTATTTCATCGTCGCTGGTCAAAGAAGTGGCGCGCCATCAGGGCGATGTGACCCACTTTCTGCCGGACAATGTGCATCAGGCGCTAATGGATAAGTTGAAATAAGTTTCCTACCTTGCCGGGCCTGGCATTTTACTTCTGACAGTGACGGCAATAGAACGTCGCGCGCTGTGCGTGTTTCGTTGCGACTATCGGCGTACCGCATACCCGACACGGCTCGCCTTTGCGCCCGTACACCTGCAACTCCTGGGCAAAATAGCCCGGCTTCCCATCGCTTTGCAGAAAATCCTTCAGCGTTGTCCCGCCTTGTTCAATAGAGCGCAGCAAAACGGCTTTAATCACCCGCGCCAGCAGGTCGCACTCCGCTGTCGAGAGTGACGACGCCAGGCGGTCAGGGTGAATACCAGCGGCAAACAGCGACTCGCTGGCGTAGATATTCCCCACGCCGACCACCAGCTTGTTATCCATCAGCCAGGGTTTAATCGCCGTCTTCTTCTTCGCGCATTTCTGTTGCAAATATTCGCCATTAAACTCATCGCTTAGCGGCTCCGGTCCCAGATGCGCCAGTACGTTATGCCCTTCCAGCTCTTTGGTCCATAACCAGGCGCCAAAGCGGCGAGGATCGGTATAACGTAGAATTTTGCCGTTGCTCATCACCAAATCGACATGGTCGTGCTTTTCCGCCGGCAGCGCTTCCGGCAGTATCCGCAAGCTTCCCGACATCCCCAGGTGAATAATTATCCAGCCGTCAGGCAGCTCCAGCAGTAGATATTTAGCACGACGCTGAACGCTAAGGACGGGTGTATCGCTCAGACGATAAATTTCATCTGAAACCGGCCAGCGCAGACGGCCGTTACGGATATGGGCGTGCAGGATAGTAGCGCCAACTAAATGGGGTTCAATACCCCGGCGGCTGGTTTCAACTTCGGGTAATTCAGGCATAACGTCTCCGGCTGTGTGGCAGGTCTCATTAATATGGGGACGGCCAGAAAACAAAAAACCCCGCCGAAGCGAGGTTTTTGTTACATCAAAGCGAGAATTATTTGATTTTCGCTTCTTTGTAGATCACGTGCTGACGGACAACTGGATCGAATTTTTTCAGTTCCAGTTTTTCCGGTTTAGTACGTTTGTTCTTCGTAGTGGTATAGAAGTGACCAGTACCAGCAGAAGAAACCAGCTTGATTTTCTCACGAATACCTTTAGCCATGATTTATTTCCTCTTAGTACTTAGTACTTTTCGCCACGGGCACGCAGTTCAGACAGAACTGTTTCGATGCCTTTTTTATCGATGATACGCATACCTTTAGCAGATACACGCAGGGTGACAAAACGCTTCTCGCTCTCAACCCAGAAACGGTGAGAGTGCAGGTTAGGCAGGAAACGGCGTTTAGTCGCGTTCAGTGCGTGGGAACGGTTGTTACCGGTCACCGGACGCTTGCCAGTAACTTGGCAGACTCGGGACATGTCTATTCTCCAAAAATCAAATTAGCTCGAGCTTCGTATGGGGTATCGGCGCCTCGTCAGGCTTTACAGCCTGGTCATCGCGCAGTTCTATTGAACTCTCGATTGCCAGGCCCAAATGCCAAACCCGAGATTCTCAAAGGTGGCGTAGTATACGCTGACCCGGCGATATGCTCAAGTCCCGAACAGACAAAGATCCCGATGGATCGCGCAAAGAATCTTAAATCCAGCCGCGTTCGGCAAAAGAAACGTACTCTCCGCGCCCAATTATCAGGTGATCGAGCACCCGGATATCCATAAACTGGCAACACTTTATCACGCGCTCAGTGATAAGTTTATCTGCTTTACTTGGCTCTGCGCAGCCTGAAGGGTGGTTATGCGCCAGAATGACCGCTGAAGCATTGAGTTTAATCGCTTCCCGAACAATCTCACGCGGATGCACCTCTACGTGGTTAAGCGTGCCGGAAAACAGGCGGCTGTGCTGAAGCACCCGGTGCTGGGCATCGAGGAAGATCACCAGAAAGATCTCACGCTCTTCGCCCGTCAGTTGGCTTTGCAGAAATTCCCGCGTCATTTCCGGACTCAGCAACGCACTTTCCTCATTCATGCGCACGCTGTAATAGCGCCTTGCCAGCTCAGCAATGCCTTTCAACTGCGCGAATTTCGCCAGGCCGATGCCGTTTACGCCACGAAACTGCGCAAAGTCCGCCGACAGCAGGCCATACAGCGACCCAAAGTGCTGCAATATCTCTTTTGCCAACGTCATAACATCTTTTCCCGGCGTGCCGGTACGTAAAAAAAGCGCCAGCAACTCCACGTCGCTGAGGGAAGCAATGCCGGATCTGAGCATTTTTTCACGCGGTAATAATTCGTCCAACGTATCCATACGCGCACCTCCTTTTTTAAGGAAGCGGCATAGTGGCACAGCCTTTGGGAGAGATCGACGCCCCGATTTTGTTCTTGCGTAGCGCCTCGCAAAGTGGAGCGCAGGCAAAGACACGACGCCGTAGAGATTGTGATAAAATAGCCGCCTTTCAAAGTCACCCAACAGGAAAGACATGATGAGCCTGGCCGGTAAAAAAATTGTTCTCGGCGTTAGCGGCGGTATCGCTGCGTATAAAACGCCGGAACTGGTGCGCCGTTTACGTGAGCGCGGCGCTGACGTGCGCGTGGCAATGACCGAGGCGGCAAAAGCCTTTATTACCCCCCTGAGCTTACAGGCAGTGTCGGGTTATCCCGTATCCGACAGTCTGCTTGACCCTGCCGCCGAAGCCGCGATGGGGCATATCGAGTTGGGGAAATGGGCCGACCTGGTGATTCTTGCCCCCGCGACCGCCGATCTGATCGCCCGTGTAGCATCGGGTATGGCCAATGATTTAGTCTCCACCATCTGCCTGGCGACGCCAGCCCCGGTGGCCGTTCTTCCGGCCATGAACCAACAGATGTACCGCGCTGCCGCCACGCAACATAATCTGGAGGTGCTCGCCTCTCGCGGCCTGTTCATTTGGGGGCCGGATAGCGGCAGTCAGGCGTGCGGCGACGTAGGCCCAGGCCGAATGCTGGACCCATTAGTTATCGTTGATAAGGCCGCCGCGCATTTCGCTGCCGTCAACGATCTGCGACATCTTAATATCATGATTACGGCAGGCCCGACGCGCGAACCGCTCGACCCGGTGCGTTATATTTCCAACCACAGCTCAGGTAAAATGGGCTTCGCTATTGCGGCGGCCGCCGCGCGTCGCGGCGCAAATGTCACGCTGGTCTCCGGCCCCGTTTCGTTACCGACGCCGCCTTTTGTAAAACGGGTTGATGTCATAACCGCGCTGGACATGGAAGCCGCTGTTCAGGCCGCCGTTCAACAGCAGCACATTTTCATTAGCTGCGCCGCCGTGGCTGACTATCGCGCAGAGACTATCGCCAGTGAAAAAATCAAAAAACAGGCGGCGCAAGGTGATGAATTACTAATAAAAATGGTCAAAAACCCGGACATTGTCGCCGGGGTGGCCGCACTCAGTGACAATCGCCCCTACGTTGTTGGGTTTGCCGCGGAAACGAATAATGTGGAAGAATACGCCCGGCAAAAACGTACCCGTAAGAACCTTGACCTGATTTGTGCAAATGATGTTTCACTTTCAAATCAGGGATTTAATAGCGATAAAAACGCTTTACACCTTTTCTGGCAGGATGGAGATAAAGTCTTACCGCTTGAGCGAAAAGAACTCCTGGGCCAATTATTACTCGACGAGATCGTGACCCGTTATGATGAAAAAAATCGACGTTAAGATTCTGGACCCGCGTGTTGGTCAGCAGTTTCCGCTGCCGACTTATGCTACTTCTGGTTCTGCCGGGCTTGACCTGCGCGCCTGTCTCGACGACGCCGTAGAACTGGCGCCTGGCGCAACGACGTTGGTACCTACCGGACTGGCCATTCATATCGCCGATCCATCACTGGCGGCAGTCATGTTGCCGCGTTCGGGCCTGGGCCATAAACATGGTATCGTGCTGGGCAACCTGATCGGGCTGATTGATTCCGATTATCAGGGGCAACTGATGGTTTCGATCTGGAACCGTGGTCAGGACAGTTTTACCATTGAACCGGGCGAACGTATCGCGCAAATGGTGTTTGTTCCGGTCGTTCAGGCCGAATTTAATCTGGTGGAAGCATTTGACGCCACCGAACGTGGCGAGGGCGGCTTCGGTCATTCTGGCCGTAAGTAAATTTTACGCATCCCCATAACGTCATAATACTGCCGCAAGCGCTGAGTTTGCGGTTATAGCGTGGGTGCTCGCCTGGCAAGTGCTTATTTTCAGGGGTATTTTGTAACATGGCAGAAAAACAAACTGCGAAAAGGAATCGTCGCGAAGAAATACTTCAGTCACTGGCGCTGATGCTTGAATCCAGCGATGGAAGCCAACGCATCACGACGGCAAAACTGGCGGCCTCGGTCGGCGTTTCCGAAGCGGCGCTATACCGCCATTTTCCCAGCAAGACCCGCATGTTCGATAGCCTGATTGAGTTTATCGAAGATAGTCTGATTACCCGTATCAATCTGATTTTAAAAGATGAAAAAAACACCAGCACGCGTTTGCGCCTGATTGTGTTGCTGATTCTGGGTTTTGGCGAACGCAACCCTGGCCTGACGCGCATTCTTACCGGGCACGCGCTGATGTTTGAACAGGATCGCCTGCAGGGGCGCATTAATCAGCTTTTTGAACGCATCGAAGCGCAGCTCCGCCAGGTGCTACGAGAAAAAAGAATGCGTGAAGGCGAAGGCTACACGACGGATGAAAATCTGCTGGCAAGCCAGCTGTTAGCCTTCTGTGAAGGGATGCTTTCACGGTTCGTGCGTAGCGAATTTAAATACCGCCCAACGGACGATTTCGACGCCCGCTGGCCGCTCATTGCCGCTCAGCTACAGTAACGCTGACTGGATAGTGGCTCACGCCTTATCCAGGCGACAGAAACATAGGCCCGGTAAAGCGCCACCGGGCAATTCGCTTACACGCCAAATTCTTCCCGGTATGCTCGCACAGCCGCCAGATGCTCAGCCATATCAGGTTTTTCTTCCAGATAGGCAATCAGGTCTTTCAGCGTAATGATGGAGATAACCTTACAACCATAGTCGCGCTCCACTTCCTGAATCGCGGAAATCTCGCCGCGGCCACGTTCCTGACGATCCAGCGAAATCAGTACGCCAGCCAGCGTAGCCCCGTGCGCCTGAATAATCTCCATCGACTCGCGAATCGCCGTACCTGCGGTAATCACGTCATCCACCAGCATCACGCGGCCCTGTAGCGCGCTGCCCACCAGACTCCCGCCTTCGCCATGATCTTTTGCCTCTTTGCGGTTAAAGCAGTACGGCAGGTCTTTATCGTGATGTTCCGCCAGCGCAACCGCCGTCGTCGTCGCGATCGGAATACCTTTGTACGCGGGGCCAAACAGCAGATCAAATTCAATACCGGAATCCACCAGCGCTTCGGCATAAAAACGGCCTAACAACGCCAGGTCGCGCCCGGTATTAAACAGCCCGGCGTTGAAGAAATAGGGGCTTTTGCGCCCGGATTTCAGCGTAAACTCGCCAAACTTTAGTACCTGCTTGTTAAGCGCAAACTCAATAAACTGGCGCTGATACGGTTTCATGGATTCGCTCCTTTTCTTACTTTCATCATTTACGAAATTTACGGACAAAAAAAAGGCGACTTTTCAGTCGCCTTAAAATCAATTTTCTAACGCCGCCTTCTGCGTCGCCACAATGGATTCAATTCCCCCTCGGGCCAGCGCCAACAAAGTGAGAAGTTCTTCATGGCTGAACGGCTCGCCTTCCGCGGTACCCTGTACTTCAATAATGCGGCCGTCTTCAGTCATCACGACGTTCATGTCGGTTTCTGCGGCGGAATCTTCAACATATTCCAGATCGCAGATCGCTTCGCCGTTAACGATGCCTACGGAAACCGCCGCCACCATGCCTTTCATCGGATTGGTTTTCAGCTTACCGTTGGCAACCAATTTATTCAGCGCATCCGCCAACGCCACGCAGGCGCCGGTAATAGACGCTGTACGCGTACCGCCATCGGCCTGGATTACATCGCAGTCCAGCGTAATGGTAAATTCGCCGAGCGTTTTCAGATCGACCGCCGCACGCAGCGCACGCGCGATCAAACGCTGAATTTCCATAGTACGGCCGCCCTGCTTACCCTTTGCTGCTTCACGCGCATTACGGGTATGGGTAGCGCGAGGCAACATGCCATACTCTGCGGTGATCCACCCCTGGCCTTGTCCTTTCAGAAAACGTGGGACGCCTTCTTCAATGGAGGCGGTGCACAACACTTTGGTATCTCCAAATTCGACCAGTACCGAGCCTTCAGCGTGTTTTGTATAGTTACGGGTCAGGGTTACGGGACGCACCTGATTAGCGCTACGGCCTGCTGGACGCATATTGAGATCTCCGGCTTAAAACGAATGTGGCTGCGCATTATACGGACTTCCGATGGTTATTCCTATCCTGACAAGGCCTGGATAGCTATAATCCCCTCATCTCTCCTTTAAAAACGGGAACATCTATGATCCGCAGTATGACCGCCTACGCCCGGCGTGAAATCAAGGGTGAATGGGGTAGCGCGACCTGGGAAATGCGCTCGGTAAACCAGCGTTATCTGGAAACTTACTTTCGTCTGCCGGAACAGTTCCGTAGTCTTGAACCCGTCGTGCGCGAACGCATTCGTACACGCCTGACGCGTGGCAAAGTCGAATGTATGCTGCGTTTTGAACCCGATGCCAGCGCGCAAGGCGAGCTTATTCTGAATGAAAAGCTCGCGAAACAATTAGTTAGCGCCGCAAACTGGGTCAAAATGCAGAGCGACGAAGGGGAAATCAATCCGGTTGATATTTTGCGCTGGCCAGGTGTCATGGCGGCGCAAGAGCAGGATCTGGACGCGATTGCCGCAGAAATTTTAGCCGCGCTGGACGGTACCCTGGATGACTTTATCGTCGCGCGCGAAACGGAAGGCCAGGCGCTGAAAGCGCTGATTGAACAACGTCTGGAAGGCGTCAGCGCCGAAGTAGCGAAAGTCCGCGCGCATATGCCGGAAATCCTGCAATGGCAGCGTGAGCGCCTGGTCGCGAAGCTGGAAGATGCTCAGGTTCAGTTGGAAAACAACCGTCTGGAGCAAGAGCTGGTGATGATGGCGCAGCGCATTGATGTGGCGGAAGAGCTGGACCGTCTGGAAGCGCACGTCAAAGAGACTTACAACATTCTGAAGAAAAAAGAGGCGGTAGGTCGCCGTCTGGACTTCATGATGCAAGAATTTAACCGTGAGTCGAACACCCTGGCCTCCAAATCCATCAACGCTGATGTAACTAACTCCGCTATTGAATTAAAAGTGTTGATCGAGCAAATGCGCGAGCAAATCCAGAATATTGAATAATTCTGGCGCTCAATATGTCACAGAGCCCGCCTTATGCGGGCTCTCGCGTTTATCGGTAGTACGTTTTTAATTTCCGGCGAATAGCGTCGATAAGGCGTCGCTTCCACTCTACCGTTGAAGCCCGATACTGCATAAAAATAGCGCCTTCCGCCTGCTCCCCGGCAAGCGGCAGGACAAAAAGACCGCGCTTATCGGATAAATTTTCATACCAGGGGCGCGGTACAATCGCCATTAGCGGCGCCGACTGGACAGCAGGCGCCAGTTGACTGTAATCATGACAAACAAACGCCAGCGGACGTTCAAACCCGGCACGAGCCTGCTGCCTGTCCAGTTCGTTGTTCTCTTTTGTCCACGGCAAACAGTAAATGTGTTGATAATGCTGTAGATCAGCAAAATTCAACGCTGTGGCATTCTCCAGACGTGAACGCAATGGCGCGCCATAAACCGCGATCAAACGCGTAGTCCCCACCCGCTCGTAATGCAGAGCGCTGACCTGCTTTTGATGGTCGCCAATTGCCAGCACCAAATCAACCGAGCTATCCAACAGTTCATCACGCCAGGGTCGGCGGGCAAAAGGAAGGCACTCGATCACCGCCTGATGAAGATGACCTTTCTCTGCGAGAACGGGCGTAAGCAGCGCGTTCAATGCGGGAGGAAGTACCACCCGAAAACAACGGGAGCCGTTCTCTTTATCGCCAAACAGCTCCTCATTAAGCGAAACAAACACAGGCGCCAATTTGTCACGCAGCGCCTGCGCATAAGGCGTAGGAATCTGGCGGTTCCCTTCCCGTCGAAACAACGGATCGTTTAGCGCATCGCGCAATCTCATTAGCGCATGACTTACCGCAGAAGGCGACAAAGCCAGCTTTTGCGCCGTTTTCCCCGTAGAGCTCGTCTCCAGCAGCACATACAGTACTTTTAACAGGTTCATATCCATTTGCAGCAAGTTCATTAAACGTCTCTCTTATTGAACCTGGCTAAATTACTGCCAGGTATACTGCGGGCGCTTCAATCAGGAGAACATTATGAATCGCTATGCATTATTCTTTGTATGTATATTTTCAACATCAGCACTTCCTGCCATGGCGGCATTAGATCCTTCACAACCGTTATCACCCGCGCCTCCGTTATCACTGTTTAAAGCGTGGGCTAAGCCTATAAAGCCGTTTCAAATCACAGAAGGCGTGTGGTATGTCGGCACGGAAAATCTCTCTTCTATTCTGCTGACCACTCCGGCAGGGCATATTCTTATTGATGCGGGGTTGGATGAAAGCGCACCGCAAATTAAAGCGAATATTGAAGCGGCAGGATTCCGCCTCACAGACGTGCGCTATCTGTTGAACAGCCATGCGCGGCTGGATCAAGCGGGGGGCATGGCACGTTTGAAAGCGTGGAGCGGCGCACAATTGGTCGCCAGCCAACCCAACGCCGATCAGATGGCGAGGGGTGGACGAGAGGATTTTGCGCTTGGCGATGCGCTCCCCTTCCCGCCCGTCACCACCGATAAAATTATCCACAACCAGGAAAGCATCAGCCTCGGAGGGATAACCGTGACAGCGCTATTCACGCCTGGACATCTACCCGGCTCAACTTCCTGGCGCGTAACGCTCCGCAACGGCAAGACGCTAATTTACGCAGATAGTCTCGCCACACCTGACTATCTGCTGATTAACAACAAAAATTACCCTGACCTGGTTACTGATATTCAGAGCAGCTTTAAGACACTGGCCGCCCAGCATGTTGATATCTTTATTGCCAACAAAGGTGACCGCTTCGGGCTACTGGAGAAACGACAGCAACTTCGCAACGGCGATACACAGGCATTCTTTGATTCCAATGGCTTGCAACAGTATGTGGAACGCTCGCGCCAGCGCTTCATCACACAACTTACCGCACAGCAGCCATAATGAAATGATTCACCGGCGGCGCGTCCAGGGCGCCGTTCTTTTAAATTATCTAAGTCAAAACAGAAAAACCTCGCATACAATAAACCACAAAAATGATGTTCAATTTATTGATATTTATAATAAATAATTATTAATCATAAATTTAAAATCATTACTAAAATTTATTAATCGTGTAATGCCTTAGAAAATCTCAATCGTGATACAGCGCACAAATCGTTAATCTTCGCCCCCAGTAAATTAGGGGGAAATCATGCTGTTGCACGTTCTTTATTTAATTGGCATCACTGCCGAGGCCATGACGGGCGCACTCGCTGCGGGTCGTCGTCGCATGGATACATTCGGCGTAATTATTATTGCTACCGCCACCGCCATTGGTGGAGGCTCGGTTCGCGACATTCTGCTCGGTCACTATCCGCTGGGTTGGGTGAAGCATCCCGAATATGTCATTATTGTGGCGACTGCCGCTGTATTGACCACCATTGTTGCCCCCGTCATGCCCTATTTACGCAAGCTTTTCCTGGTACTTGACGCGCTGGGGTTGGTGGTTTTCTCTATTATTGGCGCTCAGATAGCCCTTGATATGGGCGAAGGGCCAATTATCGCCGTGGTGGCCGCCGTCACTACTGGCGTCTTTGGCGGCGTGCTCCGCGATATGTTCTGCAAACGCATTCCACTGGTGTTTCAAAAAGAGCTATATGCCGGCATTTCGTTCGCCTCGGCGGTGCTCTATATTGCGCTGCAACATTACGTCATGAATCCGGATGTCGTCGTTATCTCTACGCTACTGTTTGGCTTTACAGCAAGGTTATTAGCGCTACGTCTTAAACTTGGCCTGCCGGTATTTTATTACCGCCATGAAGGGCACTAAGACCCAAATCCGGGAATATGCTGAGCAGCCAGCCATCTGCTCAGCGCTTTGATCTGCAGATTATTCCGCCAGTCGATGACTCTCCCGGCACGACGCTCGCCCGTCGCTGGTAACTGCCGCCAGTGTTGCTCTGTTCGCATTAATAACTGCTCCCATGAACGATCGCCGCTGGCCTGTAATGCAGCCTGCGTTAAGGGGATATCCATCGCCATGATCCAGCGGGTAAACGGCTGCCGGCGCGCCAGGTTAAATTGCCGCCATATCTGCTCGCTTTTTCCTTTAGCAAAGCCTGGCGTGTTGGCTATTTGCGCTGACGTCAGGGTAAGCCAGGAGAAGATATGCTCAAAGCGATGCGTCTGATGCAAGGCCCGCCAGCTGGCTTCACCCATTCCGTCCAGACCCAACGCCGACCGTGACCCCAGCCATATCAGCCTGGAGATAAACTGTTCCTGACACGTTGCCGACGCGTAAAAGCAGGTCAGCGAGTTGAAATGGCTATCAGGCGGTACAGGCTTACTCCGCTCACGACTCCGCCAGACGACCTCATCAAGCCGGGGAATGCCTTGCCCGGCCAGACTCACCAGGATCTGATCGCCCGGCGCGATATCCCACGCTTCCCAACGTTTCACAGAACCGATATTGACCCGCTGAACCCGCTTATCATCCAATATAACGGGGACAAGCGACGCTACTACGGTAATTTTGCCGCTTTTCCCCACCGAGAACTGAATAGCGCTCACTTGCGCGACCTGCGCTACTGGCGGATATTTCCATGCTGCCAGCCAGTCGCCCTGCCCGGGTCGCCAGTGTTGTGACGCAGGTTCTTTAGCCATGCGTATCACTACGCCATCCGTTACAAAGGGTAATGCTGACGTCAGCCATGACTGGCGCGCCCGCTCGACCTCGCTGGCATCTTTTACCGCCAGGGTATATTTATTCGTCAGACTGAATCCAGCCTTAGCAAGTTGGCTTAATCTTTCGGGCATATTTGCCGGACCGTCCGGCCACGCCCAAATAAAAATACCCAACGAATTTAGCGCGGAGGCGTTATCCTGGCGCATTAACATTCCTGCGACTTTCGAGCGCGCATTCATCCCGCCCATCCGTTGCTGGATATGTCCCTCGCGCTGTAGAAAGATTTCGCCCTGCAACACCGCGTTAGCAAGCGCGCCTTGTGTTGTCTGCGGTATAGAGGGGATCAGGCGAATTTTTGGCGTCCAGTCCTCGCCTTGTAGTCCGTTACCCCGGCTGATAGCCCTGGTCAGTTTACCGTTTTGATAAACCAGCGTTACCGCTACGCCATCCACTTTTGGCTGTACCCAAAGCTCGCTGCGCCCGCGCATCCACTGTTCGCCTGTCGGTCCGCGAGTTTACGTACGCCCGTGTGCGCAACAGGGTGCATTGTTGTACCGTTTAACGGCGGTGAAACCGGAGTAGATGAAACATCCTGACCAACACAGCGTTGCCACTGAACCAGCCTTGCGCTGAGTTGGTCGTACACACTATCGTCAACCGCGCTAACCCCTTGTTTCCAGTAGATGTCATTCCAGTCAGCGAGCTGTTGCTGTAAACGGGCGATTTCTTCAGCGGCCCTTGCTGGCGGCCAGGCCGGGCAAAGCGCCCCACTCTGCGAATGCCACAATAAAATTCCCCACGCCATACTTTTCCATAATCTCATCACGACCTCCTGCGCACATTGCCCGGCAGGTATAGCGCTTTAGTGAATAAAAACCGACAGGTAAAAATGCATCATCCGAGCCGCTTTCCAGATTTTTTGGTGGGTTGCTGCAACGACGCGATAAAAGCGGAAAAAGGGACGCAAAATGCAATAATCTGGCGCAAAAAGTGTGACAAAGACTACGTCGCATAACGGCGATGTGTATAATAAGCCCGTATCAAGGCTCTATTTCGATAATCACAGACGTAAGATACTCATGGCTCAAGGTACGCTTTATATTGTTTCTGCCCCCAGTGGCGCGGGTAAATCCAGCCTGATTCAGGCTTTATTAAAAACCCAACCGTTGTATGACACTCAGGTTTCCGTTTCACATACCACGCGCGCGCCGCGTCCGGGTGAAGTGCACGGTGAGCACTATTTCTTTGTAAATCATGATGAGTTTAAAACCATGATTGGCAGGGAGGCGTTTCTGGAGCACGCGGAAGTGTTTGGCAATTACTACGGCACTTCGCGCGAAACCATTGAGCAAGTGCTGGCAACCGGCGTTGATGTTTTTCTGGATATCGACTGGCAGGGCGCCCAGCAAATTCGCGAAAAGATGCCGCAAGCACGCAGCATTTTTATTTTGCCGCCATCAAAGATCGAATTGGATCGCCGTTTACGCGGCCGCGGGCAAGATAGCGAAGAAGTCATTGCCAAACGAATGGCGCAAGCGGTTGCAGAAATGAGCCATTACGCCGAATATGATTATCTTATTGTGAATGACGACTTTGATACCGCGTTAAGCGACTTGAAAACCATCATTCGCGCTGAACGTCTGCGTATGAGCCGCCAAAAGCAGCGTCATGACGCTTTAATCAGCAAATTGTTGGCAGACTGAACCCACTTTCAGTATCATGCCCAGTCATTTCTTCACCTGTGGAGCATTTTAAGTATGGCACGCGTAACTGTTCAGGACGCTGTAGAGAAAATTGGTAACCGTTTTGACCTGGTACTGGTCGCCGCGCGTCGCGCTCGTCAGATGCAGGTAGGCGGAAAGGATCCGCTGGTACCGGAAGAAAACGATAAAACTACCGTTATCGCGCTGCGCGAAATCGAAGAAGGTCTGATTAACAACCAGATCCTCGACGTCCGCGAGCGCCAGGAACAGCAAGAGCAGGAAGCCGCTGAATTACAAGCCGTTACCGCTATTGCTGAAGGTCGTCGTTAATCACAAAGCGGGTCGCCCTTGTATCTGTTTGAAAGCCTGAATCAACTGATTCAAACCTACCTGCCGGAAGACCAGATTAAGCGTCTTCGGCAGGCGTATCTCGTTGCACGTGACGCTCACGAGGGCCAGACACGTTCAAGCGGTGAACCCTATATCACGCACCCGGTAGCGGTGGCCTGTATTCTGGCCGAGATGAAACTCGACTACGAAACGCTGATGGCCGCTCTGCTGCATGACGTGATTGAAGATACCCCCGCCACCTATCAGGACATGGAACAGCTTTTCGGTAAAAGCGTTGCCGAGCTGGTAGAGGGGGTGTCGAAACTTGATAAGCTCAAGTTCCGCGATAAGAAAGAGGCGCAGGCCGAAAACTTTCGCAAAATGATTATGGCGATGGTGCAGGATATCCGCGTCATTCTCATTAAGCTTGCTGACCGTACCCATAACATGCGCACGCTGGGCTCGTTACGCCCGGATAAACGTCGTCGTATTGCCCGTGAAACGCTGGAAATCTACAGTCCTCTGGCGCACCGTTTAGGTATTCATCACATCAAAACCGAGCTGGAAGAGCTGGGCTTTGAAGCGCTGTATCCCAATCGTTACCGCGTCATCAAAGAAGTGGTAAAAGCGGCGCGCGGCAACCGTAAAGAGATGATCCAAAAAATCCTCTCTGAAATCGAAGGACGTTTGCAAGAGGCGGGAATTCCGTGTCGCGTTAGCGGTCGCGAAAAACATCTTTACTCGATCTACTGCAAAATGGTGCTCAAAGAGCAGCGTTTTCACTCGATCATGGACATTTACGCGTTTCGCGTGATCGTTCATGACTCCGATACCTGCTATCGCGTACTCGGCCAGATGCACAGTCTCTATAAGCCGCGTCCGGGACGCGTGAAAGACTATATAGCCATTCCCAAAGCGAACGGCTATCAGTCTTTGCACACCTCGATGATCGGCCCGCACGGCGTTCCTGTTGAAGTCCAGATCCGTACCGAAGATATGGATCAGATGGCGGAAATGGGGGTCGCGGCGCACTGGGCGTATAAAGAACACGGTGAGACCAGCACCACGGCGCAGATCCGCGCCCAGCGCTGGATGCAGAGCCTGCTGGAGCTACAACAGAGCGCCGGTAGTTCGTTTGAATTTATCGAAAGCGTAAAATCCGATCTCTTCCCGGATGAGATTTACGTTTTCACCCCGGAAGGGCGCATTGTCGAACTGCCCGCTGGCGCTACGCCGGTGGATTTTGCCTATGCAGTGCATACCGACATCGGCCACGCCTGCGTCGGCGCGCGTGTCGACCGCCAGCCTTATCCGCTGTCGCAGCCGCTTAGCAGCGGTCAGACCGTCGAAATTATTACCGCGCCGGGCGCGCGTCCCAACGCCGCCTGGCTGAACTTTGTCGTCAGCTCTAAAGCGCGCGCTAAAATTCGTCAGTTGCTGAAAAACCTCAAACGTGATGACTCCGTAAGCCTGGGCCGTCGTCTGCTTAACCATGCTTTAGGCGGCAGTCGTAAGCTGGCGGAAATTCCGCAGGAAAATATTCAGCGCGAATTGGATCGTATGAAGCTGGCAACGCTTGACGATCTGCTGGCGGAAATCGGTCTCGGCAACGCGATGAGCGTAGTGGTCGCGAAAAATCTGCAGCAAGGCGAAGCCGTGGTGCCGACCGTTGCGCAATCGAATCACGGCCACCTGCCGATTAAAGGCGCGGATGGCGTGCTTATCACCTTTGCGAAGTGTTGTCGTCCGATCCCAGGCGACCCGATCATCGCTCACGTAAGCCCAGGTAAAGGACTGGTGATCCACCACGAATCCTGCCGTAATATCCGTGGATACCAGAAAGAGCCAGAGAAATTTATGGCGGTCGAATGGGACAAAGAGACGGAGCAGGAATTCATTACCGAAATCAAGGTGGAAATGTTTAACCATCAGGGCGCGCTGGCTAACCTGACGGCGGCGATTAATACCACCACCTCCAATATTCAAAGCCTGAATACTGAAGAGAAAGATGGTCGCGTCTATAGTACCTTTATTCGCCTTACCGCACGCGATCGCGTACATCTGGCGAATATCATGCGCAAAATCCGCGTGATGCCAGACGTTATTAAAGTCACCCGTAACCGAAACTAGCGCTATGAATCCAAAACGTTATGCGCGTATATGCGAAATGCTCGCCAGGCGTCAGCCTGATCTCACGGTCTGCATGGAGCAAGTCCACAAACCTCATAACGTTTCTGCAATCATTCGTACCGCAGATGCCGTTGGCGTCCATGAAGTCCATGCTATCTGGCCAGGTAGCCGGATGCGCACCATGGCTTCCGCGGCGGCGGGCAGCAACAGTTGGGTACAGGTGAAAACTCACCGTACCATTGGCGATGCGGTAGCCCATTTGAAAGGACGGGGAATGCAGATTCTGGCAACCCATCTTTCTGATAAAGCCGTAGACTTTCGCGAGATTGATTACACGCGCCCGACCTGTATTCTGATGGGTCAGGAGAAAACCGGTATTACTCAGGAAGCATTAGCCCTGGCGGATCGGGACATCATCATTCCGATGATCGGCATGGTACAGTCGCTGAACGTTTCCGTCGCCTCCGCGCTCATTCTTTATGAAGCCCAGCGCCAGCGTCAGAACGCGGGCATGTATCTGCGTGAAAATAGCATGTTGCCGGAAGATGAACAGCAGCGCCTGCTGTTTGAGGGTGGTTATCCGGTGCTGGCGAAAGTCGCTAAACGTAAAGGTCTGCCTTATCCTCGCGTCAATCAGCAGGGCGAAATAGACGCCGATGCTGACTGGTGGGCGACGATGCAGGCGGCAGGGTAATCACCATGTCAGGCCGCTTGTTAGACGCTGTTCCGCTCAATTCCCTGACAGGCGTCGGCGCAGCGCAAAGCAGTAAACTGGCGAAAATTGGCCTGCACACCGTGCAGGACCTCCTGCTCCACCTCCCTCTGCGTTACGAAGACCGCACCCATCTCTACCCCATTGGCGAACTGCTGCCTGGCATCTACGCCACCGTTGAAGGCGAAGTGCTGAACTGCAATATCACTTTCGGCGGTCGTCGGATGATGACCTGCCAGATTAGCGACGGTTCCGGCATTCTTACCATGCGCTTTTTCAATTTTAACGCAGCGATGAAAAACAGCCTGGCGACGGGACGACGTGTGCTGGCCTACGGGGAAGCGAAGCGCGGCAAGTATGGCGCAGAGATGATCCATCCGGAATATCGCCTGCAGGGCGATCTCAGCACGCCGGAACTTCAGGAAACGCTCACCCCCGTCTATCCGACCACCGAGGGCGTGAAGCAAGCGACACTGCGCAAGCTTACCGATCAGGCGCTGGAGTTGCTCGACACCTGCGCCATTGCCGAACTACTGCCGCCGGAACTGGCGCAGGGTATGATGAGCCTGCCGGAGGCGCTACGTACCTTGCATCGCCCGCCGCCGACGCTCCAACTCGCCGATTTAGAAACCGGCAAACACCCGGCGCAGCGGCGGCTTATTCTTGAAGAGCTACTGGCGCATAACCTCAGTATGCTGGCGCTTCGCGCAGGCGCGCAGCGCTACCACGCTCAGCCGCTAAGTACCAACAACATATTGAAAGACAAGCTGCTGGCGTCGTTGCCGTTTAAACCCACCAGCGCGCAGGCGCGGGTGGTGGCAGAGATAGAACGTGATATGGCGCTGGATGTGCCGATGATGCGTCTGGTTCAGGGCGACGTCGGCTCAGGGAAAACGCTGGTTGCGGCGCTTGCCGCCTTGCGCGCTATTGCCCACGGTAAGCAGGTGGCGCTGATGGCGCCGACCGAATTGCTGGCTGAACAGCACGCAAATAATTTCCGCAACTGGTTCGAACCGTTGGGCGTTGAAGTGGGTTGGCTGGCAGGTAAGCAAAAAGGTAAAGCGCGTCAGGCGCAGCAAGAGGCTATTGCCAGCGGTCAGGTGCAGATGATTGTCGGCACCCACGCTATCTTTCAGGAACAGGTGCAGTTCAACGGCCTGGCGCTGGTCATTATCGATGAGCAGCACCGCTTTGGCGTCCACCAGCGGCTGGCATTGTGGGAAAAAGGCCAACAACAGGGCTTTCATCCGCATCAGTTGATTATGACCGCAACGCCCATTCCGCGCACCCTGGCGATGACTGCCTACGCCGATCTCGATACCTCGGTGATTGACGAGCTACCGCCGGGCCGTACCCCTGTCACTACCGTTGCGATTCCGGATACCCGTCGCCATGAAATCATTGATCGTGTGCGCAACGCCTGCACAACCGAAGGCCGTCAGGCCTACTGGGTCTGTACGCTGATTGAAGAATCTGACCTGCTGGAAGCGCAGGCGGCGGAAGCCACCTGGGAGGAGCTCAAGCTGGCGTTACCGGAGTTGAATATCGGCCTGGTACACGGCCGCATGAAGCCCGCCGAAAAACAGGCGGTGATGCAGGCCTTTAAGCAGGGCGAACTGCAACTGCTGGTCGCCACTACGGTGATTGAGGTGGGGGTCGATGTTCCTAACGCCAGCCTGATGATTATTGAAAACCCGGAGCGACTGGGCCTGGCGCAGTTACACCAGCTCAGAGGACGCGTTGGCCGTGGCGCGGTCGCGTCGCACTGCGTGCTGCTCTATAAATCGCCGTTGTCGAAAACGGCGCAGAAGCGTTTACAGGTATTGCGCGACAGCAACGACGGCTTTGTGATTGCACAAAAAGATTTAGAGATTCGCGGCCCGGGGGAATTACTGGGCACGCGTCAGACGGGTAACGCCGAATTTAAAGTAGCTGATTTGCTGCGCGATCAAGCCATGATCCCCGAAGTTCAGCGTATTGCCCGTCATATTCACGAACGTTATCCGCAGCAGGCACAAGCGCTGATTGAGCGCTGGATGCCGGAAACCGAACGTTATTCCAACGCCTAGTGAGCACGGCGGCTTTAATGCCGCCGTACAAACCCTTATTGCGCGAAAATCGGTAACATCAGGTACAGCTTGATCACCAACGCATTGACGATATCGATAAAGAACGCGCCGACCATCGGCACCACCAGGAACGCCATATGCGAGGGGCCAAAACGGTCGGTAATCGCCTGCATATTAGCAATGGCGGTCGGCGTTGCGCCAAGGCCAAAACCGCAGTGACCCGCCGCCAGCACCGCCGCATCGTAGTTTTTCCCCATCATGCGCCAGGTGACGAAGATCGCGTACAGCGCCATGAAGATGGTCTGTACCACCAGAATCGCCAGCATCGGCAGCGCCAGCGACGCCAGTTCCCACAGCTTCAGGCTCATCAGCGCCATTGCCAGGAACAGTGACAAACTCACGTTCCCCAGCACCGAAACAGCACGCTCAAATACGCGATAAAAACCCACCAGCGCCAGGCCATTGCTGAGGATCACCCCAACAAATAGCACACAAACGAAGACCGGCAGTTCAAGCACCGTTCCCGCCAGTAGCTGCGCTACGATTTTGCCCACGGTCAGACAGATAGCAATCAGGGCGATAGTTTCGATTAGCACCAGAGAGGTGATCATACGGCCCACATCCGGCTTTTCAAAGGCTGTCGGCACGGCCTGATCGTCAGGCATTCCATCCGGCGTGGTGGAGTGTTTCACCAGATAACGCGCTACCGGGCCGCCAATCAACCCGCCCAGCACCAGGCCAAAGGTTGCACATGCCATCGCAACTTCGGTGGCATTGGCAAAACCATAACGTTCGACAAACAGTTTACTCCACGCCGCGCCGGTACCGTGTCCGCCGGACAGCGTAATTGACCCGGCAATCAGCCCCATTAACGGGTCCAGCCCCAGCAGACTCGCCATGCCGATACCGATGGCATTCTGCATCAGCAGTAATCCGACCACGACGACCAGGAAGACGCCAACAACGCGTCCTCCCTTGCGCAGGCTGGCAAGGTTAGCGTTAAGGCCGATCGTCGCGAAAAACGCCAGCATCAACGGATCACGCAGGGTCATATCAAAGTTGACCTCCCAACCAACGCTTTTCTTCAGCACCAGCAGCGCAACCGCGACCAGTAACCCCCCTGCTACCGGTTCCGGAATCGTATATTTCTTCAGTAAGGAGACAGACTGGACCAGCTTGCGACCCAGTAGCAGCACCAGCGTGGCGGCGACAAGGGTCGATAAGGTATCGAGTTCAAACATTTAAAGCTCCTGTAATGCGCTGTGACATGTGCGCACAAATCATTTCCTGAGTCAGTTTTTTAGCTCTTTGCGAGTCTTCGGCATGGATTTTAAGCAGAAAAAGGCAAAAAGTTATATAAAAAGGTGCATTTATCTTTTTTAAATATTAAGAATATTCGCTCGCAATCGTTTGCTTTTACCACCTGGTCAGATAAAATCACCGCTTTTCCACCACGAGAATGTCCCTGATGTCCGTTAACGCCATCGAGCCGGCAGATGCGCAACCGGTTGCGCAGACGCAAAACAGCGAATTAATTTACCGTCTTGAAGATCGCCCGCCGCTCCCTCAAACCCTTTTTGCCGCTTGTCAGCATCTGCTGGCCATGTTTGTCGCGGTAATCACGCCAGCGCTGTTAATCTGCCAGGCGTTGGGTTTACCGGCGCAGGATACGCAGCACATTATCAGCATGTCGCTGTTCGCCTCCGGCGTAGCCTCTATTATTCAAATCAAAGCGTGGGGGCCGGTAGGATCGGGGCTGTTATCCATCCAGGGAACCAGTTTTAACTTTGTCGCCCCGCTGATTATGGGCGGTACCGCGCTGAAAACCGGCGGCGCGGACGTCCCGACGATGATGGCGGCGCTGTTCGGCACGCTGATGCTGGCAAGCTGCACCGAGATGGTGCTTTCTCGCATTCTACATCTGGCGCGCCGGATTATCACGCCGTTAGTCTCCGGCGTCGTGGTGATGATTATTGGCCTGTCGCTGATTCAGGTGGGGCTAACTTCCATCGGCGGCGGCTATGCCGCCATGAGCGACAACACCTTTGGCGCACCGAAAAACCTGTTACTGGCCGGCGTCGTCCTGGCCATTATCATCCTGCTGAATCGGCAACGTAATCCCTACCTGCGCGTGGCTTCTTTGGTTATTGCCATGGCGGCAGGCTATCTTTTGGCCTGGTTTATGGGCATGTTGCCTGAGAATAACGCGCCGGTCTCGCAGGACATCCTGATGGTGCCGACCCCGCTGTATTATGGTCTGGGCATTGACTGGAACCTGTTACTGCCGTTGATGCTGGTCTTTATGATTACGTCGCTGGAGACCATCGGAGACATCACCGCCACCTCTGATGTCTCCGAGCAGCCGGTATCCGGCCCCTTGTACATGAAACGGCTAAAGGGCGGCGTACTGGCTAACGGCCTGAACTCATTTGTTTCAGCGGTATTTAATACGTTCCCGAATTCCTGTTTCGGTCAGAACAACGGCGTAATTCAGTTGACCGGCGTCGCCAGTCGCTATGTGGGATTTGTTGTCGCGCTGATGCTGATTGTACTCGGCCTGTTCCCGGCGGTAAGCGGTTTTGTGCAGCATATCCCGGAACCGGTGCTCGGCGGCGCCACGTTGGTGATGTTCGGCACCATTGCCGCCTCCGGGGTGCGTATTGTCTCGCGTGAGCCGCTGAACCGCCGCGCGATTCTGATTATCGCCCTGTCGCTGGCCGTGGGTCTTGGCGTCTCGCAACAGCCGCAGATCCTGCAGTTCGCGCCGGAATGGGTGAAAAATCTGCTCTCATCCGGAATTGCCGCTGGCGGCATCACGGCTATCGTGCTGAACCTGATTCTCCCGCCGGAAAAACCGTAAAAACCCTGCGGCGGCGACACGATTCGCCGCTGCTGTAACGCTCTTTCACCATTCCTGTCTTGAGGATTGCACGCAAATCGTGCATAAATCCCCTATGTGCATTTCACGGGATGGAAGACCATGAAATTGATTGGGAGGTTGCTTCTCTATGTGCTGATCGCCTGTTTAGTGGTGATTTTCGGCTTTTATTTTCTGCTGCAAACGCGCTGGGGCGCAGATCACATCAGCAACTGGGTATCAGAGAACAGCGGTTATCACCTCACATTCGACGTGATGGATCATCGTTTTTCCGCCCCATCCCATCTTTTACTGGAGAATGTGACCTTTGGTCGTGATGGTCAGCCTGCTACCCTGGTCGCGAAAACCGTAGATATCGGTCTGAGCATTCGCCAGTTAACCGCGCCGCTGCATGTCGACACGATCCTGTTACAGGACGGCACGCTGAATATTTCAGTGCAAACCGCCCCTTTCCCGTTTGAGGCCGACCGCCTGCAACTTCGCAATATGGCGCTCAATAGTCCCGGCAGCGAATGGCGGTTGAGCGCCCAGCGCGTTAACGGCGGCGTTATGCCCTGGCGCCCCGAAGCCGGTCGGGTATTAGGCAATAAAGCCCAGATCCAACTGAGCGCCGGTTCGCTGACGTTAAACGACGTTCCCGCCACTAATGTGCTTATTGAAGGCAGTATCGACCATAATCAGGTGATGTTAAACACCGTCGGCGCCGATATGGCGCGCGGAGCGTTAACCGGCGTCGCCCGACGTAACGCTGATGGTAGTTGGGTCGTTGAAAATCTGCGGCTGAATGATATTCGGTTACAAAGCGATAAATCCCTGAGCGAGTTTTTCGCGCCGCTGACTACGGTTCCATCTTTGCAGATTGGTCGTCTTGAAGTGACGGACTCCAGCCTGCAAGGACCAGGCTGGGCAGTCACCGATCTTGACCTGAGTTTGCGCAATCTGACTCTGCGCAAAGAAGACTGGCAAAGTCAGGAAGGTAAATTATCGATGAACGCCAGCGAGTTTATTTACGGCTCACTGCACTTGCTCGATCCAATCCTGAACGCCGAATTTTCACCACAGGGCGTTGCGCTACGCCAGTTCACCACCCGCTGGGAAGGCGGTATGGTCAGAACCTCCGGCGCCTGGTTACGCGAGAGCAAAGCGCTGATTCTGGACGATACCGCTATCGCCGGGCTGGAGTATACGCTGCCGGAAAACTGGAAGCAGTTATGGATGAAGCCGTTGCCCGACTGGTTGAACAGCCTGACGCTGAAAAAATTCAGCGCCAGCCGCAATCTGGTGATCGATATCGACCCGGCCTTCCCGTGGCAAATCACCGCTCTGGACGGCTACGGCGCAAACCTGGAGCTGGTACAACATCATCAATGGGGCGTCTGGAGCGGCAATGCGACCCTCAACGCCGCAGCGGCAACCTTTAACCGTGTGGACGTGCGCCGCCCGTCGCTGTCGTTGACGGCTAATGCCAGCACGGTCAACATCAGCGATCTGAGCGCGTTTACTGGAAAAGGGATACTGGAAGCCACTGCCAGCGTATCGCAACTGCCGCAGCGTCAGACGCAAATCAGCCTGAACGGACGCGGCGTACCAATGGATGTGCTACAGCAGTGGGGCTGGCCGGCATTACCGATTGCTGGCGATGGCAATATTCAGCTCACGGCCAGCGGCAATATTCAGGCCGATGCGCCGTTGAAACCGACGGTAAACGGGCAATTACACGCGGTCAACGCACAAAAGCAGCAGATAACGCAAACGATGCAAGCGGGCGTGGTGTCCGGCGGTGAAGTTACGTCAACGGAGCCAGCGCTGTAATTGAGGGCTTGCTCGGTGGCGATGGCGCTTACCGGGCTTACGGTTCTTGCTCATTTGTAGGCCGGATAAGCGCAGCTCACGGCGCCATCCGGCGATTCAGATTTAAAGCGTAATTACCACTTCATTTCCCTGCGGGGTGACCACTACGCCCAGTTCACTTCCCGCATATGAACCGCATTTGGTACCGCTAATCTGCGTAATATTACGCAGACACAGCGTCCAGTTGCGCGCCTCGCCTTCGCCGCTCACCGTAATGGTATTGCCTGTGCGTTTCGCCTGCAGCGTAAAGATTGTCGAACCATCCGTAGCAGGGACTTCGCAGACCGCTTCGCAGCCGTCATCCAGATGGAATAACTGGAAGGCCGTACCCTCATGCCAGGCGTAATCGGGCTTCTGGCTATTGTTGCCCAGCGCCAGTAGTGTATTGTCACGCACATACACTGGCAGGCTCAGGAAGTCATGCTGCTGTTTATGCCAGCGACTGCCCTGCACTTCATCGTTGCGCCACAGGTGCGTCCAGCGGCCTTCTGGCAGGTAGAACTCCACGTCGCCCGCTTCACTAAATACCGGCGCTACCATGACCGCATCTCCCAGCATGTACTGGCGATCAAGATAATCACACGCCGGATCGTCCGGGAACTCCAGCATCATCGCCCGCATCATTGGCGTACCGGCTTCGTTGGCACACGCCGCTTCCCGATACAGATACGGCATCATCCGGCACTTCTGTTCGGTGAAGAAGCGCACCACGTCACAGGACTCGTCGTCATAGGCCCACGGAACCCGGTAGGATTTGCTACCGTGCAGGCGGCTGTGGCTGGAGAGCAAGCCGAATGCGCACCAACGCTTGTAGACATGCGCCGGCGCGGTATTCTCGAATCCGCCAATATCATGACTCCAGAAGCCAAACCCTGACAGGCCGATGGACAGCCCGCCGCGCAGGCTTTCCGCCATCGATTCGTAGTTGGCGTAGCAGTCGCCGCCCCAGTGCACCGGGAACTGTTGCGCGCCCACCGAGGCGGAACGGGCGAACAGCACCGCCTCTTCAACGCCCACGGTCTCTTTCAGCACGTTCCACACCAGTTCGTTGTAGATGTAGGCATAATGGTTGTGCATTTTCTGTGGATCTGAACCATCAAACCACTGCACATCCGTTGGAATGCGTTCGCCGAAGTCAGTTTTGAAGCAGTCCACTCCCATCTCCACCAGGCCCTTCAGCTTGTCGGCATACCATTCGCAGGCTTGCGGGTTGGTGAAGTCGTAAATCGCCAGTCCCGGCTGCCATTTATCCCACTGCCACAAGGAGCCGTCCGGGCGTTTTAGCAAATATCCTTTCTCTTTCAGCTCCTGGAAGACCGGGGATTTCTGGCCGATGTAGGGGTTAATCCACACGCAGACTTTCAGCCCTTTCGCTTTCAGGCGGCGAATCATCCCTTTCGGATCGGGGAAAGTCACCGGGTCCCATTCAAAATCGCACCACTGAAAAGCTTTCATCCAGAAACAGTCGAAGTGGAAGACGTGCAGCGGCAGATTGCGCTCGGCCATACCGTCGATAAAGCTGTTAACGGTCGCTTCGTCGTAGTTGGTGGTGAATGAGGTGGTCAGCCACAGGCCGAAAGACCAGGCGGGCGGCAGCGCCGGACGACCCGTAAATTGGGTATAGCGGTTCAGCACGTCTTTCGGGGTCGGGCCGTCGATGACGAAGTATTCCAGATACTCGCTCTCGACGCTGAACTGAACTTTGGAGACTTTCTCGGAGCCAATTTCAAACGACACGCACTGCGGATGATTCACCAGCACACCGTAGCCACGGTTGGTGATATAGAACGGGATATTCTTGTACGATTGCTCGGTGCTGGTGCCGCCGTCGCGGTTCCAGGTCTCCACCGTCTGACCGTTACGCACCAGCGCGGTAAAGCGCTCGCCCAGCCCGTAGACGGTTTCGCCCACGCCGAGATCCAGACGCTCGAACATGTAGTTGCGCCCGCTATTGGTGTCCTGCACATAGCCGTTATTTTTCAACTGACTACCGGTGATACGTACACCGTTGCGCAGAAAATCCAGAGACCAGAGCTCGCCTTTGGTGACGCGCACGCTCAGGCTGCCGCTCTTGAGTTCGGCAAATTCAGCGTTGTTCTGCATCTTCACGTTGATATCTTGCAAGACATTGAGCGGATAATGTGGGCCGTTATCCAAAGCGCCCTGGAAGTGTTCCATCCGTACACCTATCACTCCTTCCTGCGGCGAGAAAAAGCGCAGGGTAAACAACGGGGTATCCAGTTGCCAGGTTCGTTCGCGGACATCGCGCGGCGCGGCATAGACCACCATCTCATTCCCGTGCTGTTCAACGTCGAACACCTGAACCGGGTGAATCAAATTAAGGCCAGGCTGGATCAGCCAGTTTCCGTCGCTAATTTTCATAGTCTGTTCCTTTAGTTTTGCAATTCTTTATGGGTAAATTCTTGTTCGTTGCGGTGTGCGCCCTGCGCCAGTTGTTCCAGAATGGTTTTCAGGAACGGGCTTTTCAGGGTGTAGTAGCGTTTAGCGATCGCGGCGCTCAGCAGATAACAGATGGCCGGGACGATAGTGAACAGAGCGATGATGATGCTGATCGTGGCGCTGTTTTGCGTTTTCGCCGCCGCGTCGTAACCGCCGCCTGCCAGCATCCAGCCAATCAGCGCCCCGCCGAGGGCAAGACCCAGTTTCAGCACGAACAACGTGCCGGCAAAACTGATCCCCGTCAGGCGTTTGCCGTTACACCATTCGCCGTAGTCGACGGTGTCAGACATCATCACCCACTGGATAGGCGTGACTAACTGGTGCAATACGCCAATCACGAAGATAAAGACGAACATAGCGATCGTGGCGTGCATCGGTACGAAGAACATCGCCACGCTGATTACTGCGAGTAAAGCGTTGGTCCACCAGAAAACGCTCACTTTGCATTTCCAGTCGGTCAACGGTTTTGCCAGCGCCGAGCCAATCAGGTTGCCGACGCAATAGGTGGTGAGGAAGGCGACAAACACGCCCGGTTTGCCCAATATCCAGGTGACGTAATACATCATCGCCCCGCCGCGCACGCATACCGCCAGAATATTCAGGATGGTGAGCAGGCCGACTATGCGCCACTGGTCGTTGTGCCAGATATCACGCAGGTCTTCACGCATGGAGGTATGGGTGGCAGGCGCTTCAACGCGCTCTTTGGTGGTAAAGAAACAGAACGCCAGCATCAGGAACGCCACCACCGAGAGCGCCGCGATACCCCCCTGGAAGCCCAGCGCCTTATTCTCGCCGCCAATCAGTTTCACCAGAGGCATCATCAGTACGGTAGAGAGCATTCCGCCCGCCGTTGCCAGCACAAAGCGCCAAGATTGCAGGGAGATACGCTGCGTTGGGTCATTGGTTATTACCCCCCCCAACGCGCAGTAAGGGATGTTGACCACAGTGTACAGAAGGGTGAGCAACGTGTAGGTGATGGCGGCATAAATCATTTTGCCGTTCAGACTGAGATCCGGCGTGCTATAAGCCAGCACACAAACGATACCAAACGGCAACGCGCCAAACAGCACCCAGGGTCGGAATTTGCCCCAGCGAGAGCGGGTGCGGTCGGCCAGCAGGCCCATACAAGGGTCGGAGATGGCATCAAGCGCACGCGCCAGTAAAAACATGGTGCCAACAAAACCAGCGGGAATGCCGAAAATATCGGTATAGAAGAACATCATATATAACATGACGTTATCAAAGATGATGTGGCTCGCGGCATCGCCCATACCATAGCCAATCTTCTCCTTAACGGAGAGAATTTCACTTTTCATTACGCATCCTTAACGCTCACAACGCTCACTGATACCGGTTACAGTTTTTGTAAACCTTCCCTGCGAGCGTGAATATTCCGTTATTTGGTTATCAAATTACGATTCTTGTTTTCTGTGATCAGGGTAGCGTCAAAAAGTGTGATGAAATGTAACTAATGGATTTTATGGGGGTTTATATGAAACCGATCATGGCAGAAGGAAAGGGAAGTTAAAAAAGCACGGGAGGGGATGTGGAAACGCCAGGAAGTAGCTATAATGCGCGCGCCTCCATGTAGCAATCGAGGCGCGGAAGATCGTCGTCTCCGGTGAGGCGGCTGGACTTCAAATCCAGTTGGGGCCGCCAGCGGTCCCGGGCAGGTTCGACTCCTGTGATCTTCCGCCAATTAGCCTCTTCTGACCTCAATAAAATGAATCGCCACGCGCCCGTGGACTTCGGTATCCGACCTGAGCCTTTATCTCCACACGTTGCATCAACCACCAGACTTTGTTTACACCGCATTGTTCCCGATATCCAGCAGATCGAGACAGATCTTGCGATAACCATAAACACAGCCCGATTCCAGCCAGAACTGCCTGTATGCCCCGTCAGATTCAGGTCAACATGATGCCGTCGTGAATGTGGCGGCTTTATCCAAGCGTAAAGACTATGGATAGTAATATCAAGACGTGTTGCGACGCTGGAAACAGAATGGCTGCGCTCAATAATCTGTTCTACCACTTTAATTTTAAACGCTTCGGGATAACATTTACCGCTCATGGGCTCCTCTCTTTAAGTCATCTTAAATGACTCAGCGGTGTCTGTTAAACCTGTGGCGATTCCCTCCTCCGTTTTATCCAGACGAAATTATCCTGATAATGCGCTGTAGCGGCTGAATGACTTAATATCACATCAACCTAAACACTGAATAGTTTCTCAATTACCTGATTTTTCATTGTTATCTATTAGATACTGCAAGCATTTTATCTTTATACCCTTTCTCTCCCATACGTCCTGTTTATTCATAACCCCTCCCATTATTATATTTCAGCAGTAAAATATCCGTATACATTCTTATACCATGTGCTCATATTACTCCACATAATCGTGCTATTCACATTTAGAGATCACGTCATCGATCTGCTAACGAAGGAATCTCTATGTGTAAATCCCGTCTCACTGAGCATCAGAACATCGCCGTAATTAAGTTGGCCGAAGCCGGATGAATGGTTAAAGATATCTGCCCTGAGGCGGATATTTGTGAAGTGACTGACTATATCTATGGACATTGGGTTTCACCACATCCTGTTTCTCACTAATGTGCTCCGGGAAAGAGTTTTCATCAGATGAGCGATTGAAAAGAGAAGCCAGAAGCTGAAGTTGCTTCGACCAATAAGTCTGTCACTTGCTCAGACTGTCACGATCAGAATTAAGTCAGATCAACTTATTGGCAAGGTATAACTCCCGGCATTAAGTTACAAAATTTTCTCATGGCATTAGCATTACACCTCCTTAAAGTTTACATGCGTCTCTATAAAAGAGTCTTAAATTTGTATATAAGAAGTTGATGAGAGCACAAATTTCACCATTAAGTCATTGAATAACAATGCAATAAAAGAAAAAATCTTAAATTAGGTTTTAATAATAAGAATTCATTACAGGTTGACAGGAATTACTTTTATATTTCATCACATCACCCCGATAGTGACGAAGGCAGCAGACAGATGGTATTGAGAACCGTTATTTATCACCCTCATGATTTAGCAAATAGTGCTGTTTTAAGATTTTTTATGATATTGGAGATACTGTATAAAAATCTCAATGAGTGAAATACGAATCCGAAATGATGTATTACGACTGTCGGATCTGTCATGATTCCTTAAAGCTGTATTTTAGGTCTTTCCAGGAGTTTATGACACTGACAATAATTCGCGACTTTTGACAGCCGTAGCACGGTATATTATCTGGATTGACACATTTATTTACCAATGAAATATTAATAGAAACATCGACGGGAGTCGTTCAGGATGATGAGAAAGCCTTCACAAATTGTCCATTGCATTAGTTGCGATTTATCCTGTCAATTATTCCCTGACAGCGCAGTACGGGTGCAATACTGTCATAATGCGGCATTTTCCATCTGGCCAGATGGTAATGCTTTCCTGAAAAAAGGGTTTATTGAAAAGTTATTGCTTGATAGACACAACCATTTATCCAGCGGTTTTATCTTTGTTGATTTTTCTTTCCCGAATCTTCGACGATTTACCGATTTACAATGGGCTGACAGTCTGGCAAACAGTGGTATGCATATTGTCCTGATTTCTGACAGAAGTTTAACTCCGCTGGCCAATTACTGGATTTTGAAAAGCAATAAAATACAAGGAATTATTTATTCCGATGACGATGATATTGTGCAACAGCAAAAGATGCACCGCTTGTTTACCGGTCGGCTTGCCAACAGTAAACGTGGACGAACGCTTAACTATACGGAATTTATATTACTGAAGCGCTTTGTATCAGGAATAAGTATTCAGCAGATTGTAAATATTGACAATATTGATATTAAGAAACTTTATGTGCATAAGCTGCGGCTTGAAAATAAGCTAGGGCATAGCATTCATAAAATAATATCAAATATTTTATAGATCCGTTTCCATTTTTATTATTTCCATATTATTGCGATGTGGAAGACGCTTTACGCCATAATGCAGGAGGCAGAATGCCAACTCCCCAAAATTACTCATTCATCGCCATAGCGGTATCAGCAGCGTTAGCCTCTATGGTATTTCCCTCCCAGGCGGCCTGGGTTGACGTTGATAGTCTGCCATCCAGTGGGCTGGTCAGCCAGTTGCCGCCGGAATTACAGGCTATTATTCCCGCTCAGGCCAGTACCGGTTTCACCAAAGTCGGTACTATGCCCAACTACGTTTATCAGTGGAACACCGGCACCATCCCGGTTTATGGCAATGGCCTCACGCTTAATGGGCCGGGCGCGGAGGCGTTTGAACACACTGTCACGGTTATTCAGAACAGCGGGACGGGAAGTCCGGGCGTGATTTTTGGCAACGACCTGGCCATTCGGACGCAGTCGGCGAATGCCGCGAATAATGGTAGAGACGTCGATGGCATCCGTACTCACGGCGCAAATACTCCGGATAACCCGGTATTTATTATTACCGGTGACCGTACCAACATCTACGTGGATGGTCAGGATGGTGACGGTATTAACGCCGGATATAACTCACTGGGCCAGGGTTGGACCGGATCGGCCAATATTTACGTCGGCGACGATCTGTATATCAAAACAACAGGTAGCCAGGGACGTGGAATTACAGCTAACGCCATGCGGGATGCGTCACGTGCCAAAAATACGATTGTCGTCGGCAATCGTGCACATATTGTTACTACCGGCGACAGTTCGGAGGGGCTGCGTACCGGACAAAGCGGTTCGTTGATTCGTCTGGGTGACGATGCAACCATCGAAACCTCCGGCGCATCCTCAACGGGGATTTACGCAGCATCCTCCTCCAGAACCGAGCTTGGCAACAACGCTACTATTACGGTGAACGGTGCCAGCGCACACGCGGTATATGCAACTAACGCTACCGTTAATTTGGGAGAGAATGCCACTATTAGCGTTAACAGCGCCAGTAAGGCTGCATCCTATAGTAAAGCCCCTGCCGGTTTATACGCCCTCTCCCGAGGCGCCATTAATCTGGCAGGCGGTGCGGCTATTACTATGGCGGGCGATAACAGTAGCGAAAGTTACGCCATCAGCACGGAGACTGGCGGCATTGTTGACGGTTCTTCAGGAGGTCGTTTCGTCATCGACGGTGATATTCGTGCTGCTGGCGCCACCGCTGCCAGCGGTACGCTACCGCAGCAGAACAGTACAATTAAGCTCAATATGACGGACAACTCGCGATGGGACGGGGCGTCGTACATCACCAGCGCTACGGCGGGCACAGGCGTTATCTCTGTACAAATGAGCGATGCGACCTGGAATATGACCAGCAGCTCAACGCTCACTGACCTGACGCTGAATAGTGGCGCAACCATTAACTTCAGCCATGAAGATGGCGAGTCATGGCAAACGCTCACCATCAATGAAGATTATGTAGGCAACGGCGGTAAGCTGGTCTTTAATACTGTGCTCAACGATGATGATTCCGAAACGGACAGGCTGCAGGTTCTCGGCAATACTTCAGGCAACACATTTGTTGCAGTAAATAATATTGGAGGAGCCGGGGCGCAAACCATTGAAGGTATTGAAATTGTTAACGTTGCTGGCAATTCCAACGGTACTTTCGAAAAAGCAAGCCGTATTGTTGCCGGAGCCTATGACTACAACGTGGTGCAGAAAGGTAAAAACTGGTATCTGACCAGCTACATTGAGCCGGACGAACCAATTATTCCCGATCCGGTGGACCCTGTTATTCCCGATCCGGTAGACCCTGATCCAGTAGACCCGGTTATCCCTGACCCTGTTATTCCCGATCCGGTGGACCCTGATCCAGTAGACCCTGAGCCAGTAGACCCGGTCATCCCTGATCCGACAATTCCTGACATAGGGCAATCTGACACACCGCCGATAACAGAACATCAGTTCCGTCCGGAAGTGGGCAGCTATCTTGCCAACAACTATGCGGCAAATACGCTGTTCATGACGCGTCTCCATGACCGTCTGGGTGAAACCCAGTACACCGACATGCTGACGGGTGAGAAGAAGGTCACCAGCCTGTGGATGCGTAACGTCGGCGCCCATACTCGCTTCAACGATGGCAGCGGGCAGCTAAAAACCCGCATCAACAGCTATGTGTTACAACTGGGAGGCGATCTGGCACAGTGGAGCACTGACGGTCTTGACCGTTGGCATATTGGTGCAATGGCAGGTTATGCCAACAGCCAGAACCGCACGCAGTCGTCCGTGAGTGACTATCATTCCCGTGGTCAAGTCACCGGTTACAGCGTCGGCCTTTACGGCACCTGGTATGCTAACAATATCGATCGGTCTGGGGCTTATGTGGATACCTGGATGCTGTACAACTGGTTTGATAACAAGGTCATGGGTCAGGATCAGGCCGCTGAGAAATATAAATCCAAAGGAATTACCGCCTCGGTTGAAGCCGGTTACAGCTTCAGGTTAGGTGAAAGCGCGCATCAAAGCTACTGGTTGCAGCCCAAAGCGCAGGTGGTATGGATGGGCGTGCAGGCTGACGACAATCGCGAAGCCAATGGTACCCTCGTCAAGGATGATACCGCCGGTAATCTGCTAACCCGCATGGGCGTAAAAGCCTATATTAACGGCCACAATGCTATTGATGACAATAAATCTCGAGAGTTCCAGCCGTTCGTGGAGGCGAACTGGATCCATAATACGCAGCCTGCCAGCGTGAAGATGGACGATGTCAGCAGCGATATGCGTGGTACGAAAAATATTGGTGAACTGAAAGTGGGTATTGAAGGGCAAATTACCTCGCGCCTGAACGTATGGGGTAACGTGGCGCAACAGGTAGGTGACCAAGGCTATAGTAATACCCAAGGCCTACTGGGGGTTAAATACAGTTTTTGATTCAGGTAACAACAGAGCCGCTGATCTTCAGCGGCTTTTACCCGGAAACGCTTTCATTTGGCTGATAGGTTTCATGAACGGCTTCCAAAACCGCTTAATGTGTACAGAAAAATATCGGGCGTTTCCCGATGGTGAACATAAAGCCACGATGGCCCTGAGTCAGGATGGTGTAACTGATACTTTTCCCTGGATAGACATAAAAATCGGGTAAAACCGTCTCGATAACCGCATCGGACAGTGTTTCGTCACGCGTGACTTTGTTGATATCCGTCGATATAAAATGGGTGCTGTCTTTATTTTCACTCCATACATAGGAAACATCACGGCGGATCACGCCGCTCATTTTATTATCGACGTAATATGTTCCGCTGATGGAAACCACCCCAGTGCGTTTTTTCAGCGAATACATAAAGTCCAGCGTCAGGTTAGCCTGAGTATTGTTATAAAACACAATCACAGGCGCCGTACATTTCTCTGGATCCCGGTTCTTTTCCGTATACAAATGAAAAAGATGCCCAAGCCCTACTCCCAGAAACAGTAGAGTCAGGCAGGCTAACATCAGTGCCTTTTTACCCATGTGTCACCCCGCGGAAAAAAAGCGTCACGCAACCTGTATCACCGCGCGTTTTATAAGGTTGCTGACAAATCAATGCCGTAACCGCTGGGGTGCGACTGCTGGAAGGGAAATAGACCCATGGGTATTTCTGACAATCCATACCGGTTTTTAGAATCATTGACTTATAGCTTGCAAAGCGGCTGCCGCTTTCGATATCTTCATTCCGCGAGAAAAAATGACAGCCCTGAGTTGTTTCAACCAGCGTGTAGCGATCGTAAAAATCCTTATCGGGAACGGTTTGCCAGCTGATAGTGCCAAGCAAAATACCGACAGCAAATGTCCCGGTCATCCAAAGTACAGGTACATAATGTTTAAACCAACGCCCTGACATACGCGGTGGCGTCTCACCCTTTTTTTCTATTGCCTGAGCGAAGTCTTTGCGGATGGTCATGATGCTCACACCAGGCTCAATCTGAAAGCCTCTACGCGGAACCGTGATTATCAGCGTATCTTCATTTTCGCCAACGGTACGTAATCCGCGGCGAATAATGGAGATATTCTGATAAAGCGTATTTGCCGACACCACCATGCCGTCTTCTTCCCACACTTTTTGAAAGAATGTTTGTTGTGAGACGACGGAGGGGGCGTTTTCCAGCAGAAGGCGCAAGCAGCGGCTGGCGGGCGTTGTCAGAATAATGTTGAGATCTGGCCTCGATAATGACGCCAGGCGATTCATTTCTGGATTAAATTCAATATTATCGTTAATTATCCATAACATCGCATTGTTACCATGCCAAAACATAACGTAGTTGGAGAGGGTTAATAGACACCACTGAGTATAGTCTGATGCTGTGGCTGCGTAGCAGGACATGGATTGTCCCCTGCACATACCGATCATATAGAAGAGCGAGAGGCATAAGACATTAACAGGTAAGCGTAGACACCGCTTTTCTCATTATAGCAGACTCAGGGGTGAAAGTACGTTTGGTTTTCTTGTTCGTTAAGTCTCCTGTTTTGTATTGAGGTGAGAATATCACCTTTAATCAAGTGGCCAAATTTACTGTGCCACTACGCTTTAATATCTCATAGATAAATCATGAGAAAATATATCCTGACAATCTATATCATATGAAAGACAGGGTTTTATTGAACGTGTTCTCTATAATGGCTTGTAATATCCAAAAAAGCAGCACTCGTTATGTAGGGATAGTTTCCAATTTATTAAGAGTTACAGTAGCCATACTTAATAAAAGCACGCTTCCCACTTAATATTTAAGCTGTGCTTTATGTTATTTAAATATAAATAAGTTAACTCTTAATTGATATATTTCAAACTTATACTAAATAATTTTAAAACTATCCATCAGAAACAATTTGTAGGGATATAGCCTGTTTTTTCAATCAATAATCCTCTCCGACATGTAAAATAGAAACATTTATTCATAATATGAATATTGTTGTGATAACAGATTCGCGTGAAAGTAAATCGACTGAAGGTGATGCCGATGAATATTCCTTCAGAAAGAACTCACCAGGGTAATCCAGGATCGGCAACGGATTACTGTCATCAGCTTAAAAACGGAAATCGCCCCGGCGATTAATGACTTTAACACTGATAGTGACTATCAGTGAAAGGCAACAACAAGGAATGAATTATGTCTACACCCGCGAATTTTAACGGTCAACGCCCTGCCATTGATGCTAACGACGCAGTAATGCTGCTGATTGACCACCAAAGTGGCCTGTTTCAGACCGTCGGCGACATGCCGATGCCGGAATTACGCGCGCGCGCCGCGGCGCTGGCTAAAATCGCTACCTTATGCAATATGCCAGTCATTACTACCGCATCCGTACCACAGGGACCAAATGGTCCGCTGATTCCGGAAATCCATGCGAATGCTCCCCACGCGCAATATGTCGCGCGTAAAGGGGAAATTAATGCCTGGGATAATGCCGATTTTGTACAAGCGGTAAAAGCGACAGGCCGTAAAACGCTGATCATCGCCGGTACTATTACCAGTGTCTGCATGGCTTTCCCAGCCATCAGCGCCGTCGCGGAAGGGTACAAGGTATTTGCGGTAATTGATGCCTCCGGTACGTACAGTAAAATGGCGCAGGAAATTACGATGGCCCGCGTGGTACAGGCGGGCGTAGTACCAATGGATACCGCGGCGGTAGCCTCTGAGCTGCAACGTACCTGGAATCGGGAAGATGCCGCAGAATGGGCGGATGTATATACCAAAATATTCCCGGCCTATCAGCTACTGATTGAAAGTTATACCAAAGCGCAGGAAGTAGTAAAAAATAATGAACTGCTGGATTCTCAACGCGCATAAATAACGCCCTGAAGAGACTAAATAGCCCCATTTAATGGGGCTATTTTACTTGCCATTTTGGACCTGGGCAGTGCTCGCCAAAACGCGTTAGCGTTTTGAACGCCGCTTGCGGCGGCCCGAAGGGCGAGCGTAGCGAGTCAAACCTCACGTACTACGTGTACGCTCCGGTTTTTGCGCGCTGTCCGTGTCCAAACTGGCTGCGCCAATAACGCCTGGTGGGATAGGCTCTTAATCAAATACGCCATTAATAATCGCCGTGACCACCGCGGTACTGAGCGCGATCAGCACCAGATTATCCCCAACGATTTTCCACTCATAGCCCGGATAATAAGGTAATTGTCCCAGCATAGACGCCGGCACCGTTTTTTTAGCGATTCCCGGCGGCAGCGGTTTTCCTCTCGCCAGATTTTTCGCAATCCCCGGAGGTAAAGACTGATAACCCGTCAGCCCTAAATTCACTGCCAGTTGCCTGGCGACAGCATAGCTAATGTCCGACTCGACGTGATCCGGTTTACCGCCATTTTTACGGTGTTCCGTTTTTTGCCCGGCATTTCCTTTATGTCCGTTACCGTTATTACCCTGATTAGCCGCGTTATTACCATGTCCGCCGCCATTACCATTTCCCGGATTCGCCAGCACAGGCGTAGCGCTCAGGGAAAACGTAATCAACGTCGCCAGGACGGCGGTTAAACCACGACGATTATTCATGATATTGCCCTTCTGATGTGGGATACCATGAAAATAGCGCCCCGCCATAAAAAGAACAACTACATCGATTCTTATTTTAAGCGGGGCTCGCCAACAGCAGCTTATCGTATCCAGATAGTCAGTAAAATCAGGATGATTGCTATCAGGACAACCTGATAAAAAATTTTGTCCAACCCTCTTTTTTGCATGGCGTCACCTCGTTAGAAAACGATTTGCCAGAGGGCTAAACACAACACCAACAGGCTAATCAGTAAAAATATCAGCGCGATGATTTTATCGGGTGAGCGATTCATCTGGGCGATCCTCAAACATCATTAAAACCACTGGCCAAAGCGTTTGATATAAAAGCGTTTCATGCCTTGCGCCACCAGACAGTAGCTCAATAATGTCGCCACCAACCACGGGAAGTAGCTCAGCGGCAGCGGCTCCAGTCCAACCATCGCGCCCAGAGGTGAGAATGGAATATAAATGCCTATCGCCATAATCAAGCCGGTCGTCAATAATACCGGCAACGTCGCCCGACTTTGGATAAACGGTATTTTCTGCGTCCTTAGCATATGCACGACCAGTGTCTGCGAGAGCAGACCCTCAATAAACCAGCCGGACTGAAAGAGCGCCTGCGCCTCTACGTTATTAGCCGCAAAGACGTACCACATCAGCGCAAAGGTTGTGATATCGAAAATAGAAGACGTTGGGCCAATCCATAGCATAAAACGACCAATATTTTTCGCGTCCCATTTCCGCGGCTTACGCAGGAACTCTTTATCCATTTTGTCCCACGGCAACGACAACTGCGAAATATCGTACATCAAATTCTGGATCAACAGATGAATCGCCAGCATCGGCAGAAACGGAATAAACGCGCTGGCTACCAGTACCGAAAAAACATTGCCGAAATTAGAGCTGGCGGTCATATTCAGATATTTAATGATATTGCCAAAGGTTTCCCGCCCTTTGATAACGCCTTCCTCAAGCACCATGAGATCTTTTTCCAGCAGAATAATATCTGATGACTCTTTAGCAATATCGGCGGCGCTATCGACGGAAATTCCCACATCCGCATCACGAAGCGCGGGCGCGTCGTTGATCCCATCTCCAAGAAAACCAACGGTATGACCATTTTTCTGTAGCGCTTGCAAAATACGCGTTTTTTGTAACGGCGTCAGCCGGGCGAATACTGCGCGTTTCTCCACTTCAGACGCCAGTTCGGCATCCGACATCGCCTCAACCTGGGTTCCGGTCAGGATATCGTGCGTATCAATACCCACTTCCAGACAGATACGCGCCGTCACGACCGGATTATCGCCGGTGAGGACTTTGACCGCCACGCCGTTATCCCGCAACGCGGCAATAGCTTTTCCGGCGCTCTCTTTCGGCGGATCGAGAAAAGTGAGCATCCCTTCGATGGTAAGTTCGGTCTCATCCTCCACACTTAATGTCGGATTGTTCCCGGAACCATCCAGCTTACGTGTCGCTATCAGCAATACACGGAATCCCTGAGCATTGTAATCTTCGGTTTTCGCCAGCAGCAGCTCGCGGCGTGTTTCCGTCAGCGCCACCACACGATCGCCTTCGCGAAGATGGGTGGCTACCATCATCATCTCTTCAACGGCGCCTTTACAGATCAGACATCTGTCTCCATGCTGCGCATCCTCCACCAGGACCGATACCCGGCGACGTACAAAGTCGAATGGCAGTTCATCGCGTTTAATGAAGCGCGCTTTTGTCGATGGTGCGATTCGCCCCTCGCCAAAACGCAGTATGGCGCGATCCATCACATTCCGGGCGCCGCTCTGGCTGCTACTATTCAGCCAGGCCAGCATCAATACCCGGCTGCTTTTTACACCGCTCACATCCAGATGATGCTCCAGAAAAATATTGTCCTGGGTTAAGGTGCCGGTTTTATCTGTACACAGCACATCCATCGCGCCGAAGTTTTGAATAGCGTTCAGGCGCTTGACGATCACTTTGCGCCGCGACATCGCAATCGCGCCTTTTGCCAGGTTGGAACTGACAATCATGGGCAACATTTCCGGCGTCAACCCCACCGCAACTGCCAGCGCGAACAGCGAAGCCTCTACCCAGTCTCCCTTACTGAAACCATTGATCAGCAGGACAACCGGCACCATGATCAGCATAAAGCGTATCAACAGCCAGCTCACGCTGTTGACTCCGCGATCGAAAGCCGTCTGGGTACGCGTACCCACAATGGATTTCGCCAGCGAGCCGAACCAGGTACGGCTTCCCGTCGCGACCACGACCGCTTGCGCTCTGCCGCTGGTTACATTGGTTCCCATCAGACAGATATTGCCCAAATCTAGCAGGCTTTTATCTTTATCAGGCAATTGCTCGCTGTCTTTACCTGCCACATCAGCCATAACATCGTATTTTTCTACGGGTAATGATTCACCACTAAGAATTGACTGACTGATAAAGAGATCGCGCGACGCCAGCAGTCGAACGTCGGCGGGCACCAGATCGCCTGCGGCCAGAAAAACCACATCGCCCGGCACCAGTTCTTCAATGGGAATCTCTTCCTGCACCGCGCCTATATTGCCCGGCCCACGACGCAACACCGTGGCGGTGGTGCGAACCATCTTTTTCAGCGCCTGTGCTGCTCTGTTAGTGCGAAACTCCTGCCAGAAACGCAATAACCCGCTCAAACTGACCATCGTCAGAATAATCAGCACGCCAGTGAGATCGGTCTCTTCGCCACGGCGTAACGGGAGCCAGTAATCCGTGATGAAACTAACCCCTGCCAGTGCCATCAGAACGTAAATAAACGGGTTATTGAATGCCTGCAGAAGCTGAATCAGCGCCGGAGGAACTTGCTCATGCGCCACTTCATTGCGCCCATACACTTTCAACCGTTCGCTGGCCTCTTCTATCGTGAGGCCCTGACGATGGCTGTTCAGCCGCGCCAGTGTCTCCTCCGGGCTATGAAAAGCTTCCGCTTCGATCGGAAATACTTTTTTATGCTGCTTATCATTTTCTGACGCCGGGCGATTGAGTTTCCGGTTTTCAATGTTCATGTCAGTCATGATGAATCCCCAAAATTAAGGTGTAGTGTTTCCTGCATATCACGCCCGGGGAATAGCAAACTCACGATTTCAAGGTGAATGCCCCGGGAGAATTATCTATGCATAAAAAAGGTTATTGCTTACTCACTATTTTGAGTTGGTTTTATTTTATCGACTCGGGAATATCCATCATTCCCTCCTTATACGTCTGGCGTAATGTTGCAATTGAATAAAAAACTATTATTGACTATCAATGCTCCAGTGAATTGCGGTGATATTATCGTTATCACCTATTCTGGATATAATCAGTTCTCGCGTTTTACGATAATCAGCATGACCCACGAGCTCGGCACGAATTTCTTTATAGCCCTGTTCCTGAGCGGGGACCGAACCTAACCCTTGTAAACAGATCGCGGCCTCTTTTACGATATTCAGTAACCACTGACGAACCTCGCTTTCATCTTCTTTATTACAGGTTACTTTCAGGATATAACGTTTTTCTCCCTCGGCGGATACCGGGAGTTGATTTATACGCTGCGCCGCTTCACGCAGTAAAATATTGGCGCAAAGAATAATGATCGTCGCCGCCAGCGCATTTTTGAACTGCCCTAAGCCGCATAACACGCCGATGCCCGCCGAACACCATAGCGTTGCCGCAGTGTTCAGCCCGCGCACATTCATCCCTTCGCGCATGATGACGCCCGCCCCCAGAAAGCCAATCCCAGAGACAATCTGCGCCGCAATTCGCCCGGGGCTGTCTGGCGATGTCGTCATGGAGCTCAGAATAAAAACGGCGGCGCCTGTCGCCACCAGCGCATTAGTGCGTAATCCCGCCATACGTTGACGCCATTGTCTTTCCGCGCCAATCAGCGCGCCCAACAGCATAGCGGCCAGTAAATTTAAAATATAAGGAAACATTAACATACGTTCCTCCATTTTTTCTGGAAGAATAAGTACGTGCTATATTTAGCACACGACAAATTTCTGCCCTGAGGCAATTAGCGTCGTGTTAACGGCGGAGGAAATAAAGCGTGTTTAAACATGAACATGACGATTACCTCGCGACAATGCGCGTGTTGTAACATTATTGGGATGACAATCGTCACAAGGGGAGATTGCTGCCCACCGGTTCGGCAAGCAGCGCAGGAATAGCGTGCGTTAACTTGCCAGATGATTTACGTAAAAGTGACTGTCCAACATATTACTCCTGCATGAATTTGCGCTTATTATAGTCAGCCAATATGTTCCGTAAAGTGCAAAGGCGGGTTTAGTGACGTTCTGTTTAAGTTTGTTTGATATTTTTTCTTATGACAAAAAAATGACAATATTATGTCGATAACAAGCTCGTCTGAAATCATTAAACAATAAATTCCTGCTTAATACCGGCGATAGCTCTGTTATGATGCCTGCACGTAAAAAAATAAAACAACATGACGAGGAAAAAATGGGTTCCACCAGAAAAGGGATGCTAAACGTCCTGATTGCCGCCGTATTGTGGGGGAGTTCAGGCGTTTGCGCGCAGTACATCATGGAGCAAAGCCGTATGTCGTCACAGTTCCTGACGATGATACGTTTGTTATTCGCCGGGCTGATACTGGTGACCTTCTCCTTTATGCACGGCGATAAGATATTTTCAATTCTTAAAAACCGCAAAGATGCCCTGAGTCTGCTGATTTTCTCCGTGGTGGGCGCGCTCACCGTTCAGCTAACCTTCCTGCTCACGATTGAAAAATCCAATGCCGCCACCGCGACAGTGCTGCAATTTTTATCGCCGACCATTATTGTCGCGTGGTTTGCATTAGCGCGAAGAACACGACCAGGCATTCTGGTCTTAACCGCCATTCTTACATCGCTTATCGGCACCTTTTTACTGGTGACTCACGGCAATCCAACATCGCTGTCGATCTCTTCAGGCGCGCTGTTCTGGGGTATCGCCTCCGCATTTGCCGCCGCCTTTTATACGACCTGGCCTTCCAGGCTAATCGCCCAATACGGCACGCTGCCAGTGGTCGGCTGGAGTATGTCCTTTGGCGGCCTTATTCTGCTGCCCTTCTACGCTAAAGAAGGAACGCACTTTGCGGTGAGCGGCAGCCTGATTCTGGCCTTTTTCTACCTGGTGGTGATCGGTACGTCGCTGACATTCAGCCTGTATTTGAAAGGCGCGCAACTGATTGGTGGCCCCAAAGCCAGCATTTTAAGCTGCGCGGAACCGTTAAGCAGCGCCCTGCTGTCGCTACTGCTGTTGGGGATTAGTTTTACCTTGCCGGACTGGCTGGGCACGCTGCTCATTCTCTCGTCAGTGATTCTGATCTCCCTCGATTCCCGTCGACGCGCGCGGGCCGCTTAACGCCGTTGATAATCACGATGACCGGGCGGAAGAGGGAAAAGTTTAATGGCGCTTTGCCTTAATCTCTTCGTCAGAAAGCCCGGTAATCATCAGCACCATCTCTCGCTCGATCCCCTGTTCCAGCATCGTATGCGCAATACGCAAGGCTTCCTCCTGCTTACCTTGATGTATACCTTGCTGTATGCCTTGTTGCACGCCTTCACGCTTACCTTTTCTGCGCCCCGATTCACGTATTCTGTCTACGATCGTCATTAATCTCTCCTTGTGTTGGGGAACACGACGCGCCACCTCGCGGATAAACTTGCCAAAACGAGGCGTGCTGCCATGCTGTATTAGCAAATAATTAAACAGCGCTTTTAGCTGACTGTCATTAGCGTTTCCCGTAATCAGAAGTACCGCTAAGCGCTCGACCAATCCCATCAGGTCGCGTTGACGTATATGCTTTTGTACCAGCTCCAGCATCGCGATACGTCGATGCTGCATAATCTCGTTATCCGGCACCACCGTAATGTCTACCAGTGGAAATGCCGTCGCATAAAGCTGACGCGCCAGTGCAGGATCGTCAAACTCATCCAGCCAGCACAGCGAAAAGGGATACGGGCTTTTCGCGCCATGGTAAAACAGCAGCGGTAACGTTTTATGGCCAGCATCCAGATGGCGCTGCATCGCGGCAGTCGCGTAACGCATTAACCGGAATGCCATATGCGCGTCCGGCGTACTCTGATGCTCTATAACGACATAGATATAACCGTCGCCTTCACACGTTTTTAGCGACCAAAGGACATCGGAATAAAACGCGCGTAAATTTTTCTCGATAAAACTGTCCGGCGCCAGTTTCAACGTCGTCAGATCGCAACGTATTCTTAGCGAATGGGGAAGATGAATATTGAGAAAATCCCGCGCGGTATCCGGATGGCGTAAAAACGTTTTGAATACCGCATCATGAGGCGTGGACGTGGGGCTTTTTTTCATGGCGATCCGTCACCTGAGGAATAAGATGACGCCACTGTACTCGCCAAAAATACAGACAGCATTCAGGAAAATTTAACCCTGCGAGGAGGCTCGAAAGGGAATCACTGACGGCTGCAATACGTACATTTTTGCCCAGCCTGCTACGCATTATCGCCCGATAGCGTAACGCTAACCGGGCCTACAAATACACGTCATCTGTAGGCCCGGTAAACGTAGCGCTCTTCGGCGATAAATCTCACACCAGCGCTTTGACTATCTCCATCAACCGAATGACGTCTTCGGGGCGCGTATTGCCGGTTTGCGGATCGATAATCGAGCTGTAAACATGCGGCATGACGCGCGGCACGCCTGCTTCCAGGCAGGTTTGCAGGATAATACCGAAATTATCCAGTGAGATACCACCGGTCGGCTCGATGAGCGTCATGCCGTGGCGGGCGGCGGTTGTCGCCAGCGCATAGAGTTCCGGTAACGACTTTTCGCCGCCCATCGGGAAAAACTTCGCCGCATGTGCGCCCATATCCTGCATCATGCGTACCGCCGCTTCACAGGAAACGCGGGCTGGCGTTCCCTGGCTGCTGCTGACGCCGGTAGAAATCACCACCTCGCCAGGCGTTCCCGTCGGGCTGACCAGGGCGTTGATATGCGTTTGCTCGCCGCCCGTCGCCGCCAGCGCGCCCGCCGCGAAGCCGCTGCCGGTAAAGGTCTGGTTGACATGGGCCGGGTGAGTATGGGCGGCAATCATCGCCGCTTTGTAGTACTGCGCCGGGTCGCCTGCGCCCAGACCCACTGAGATAGACGGCACCTCCGCCATCCAGCGTTTCACCTCCGGCACGCCCTCTTCTACCGTAGCGAACTGCGCGGAAAGTACGCCGATGACCGCATGGCCTTCGGCGGCTTCATAGATAGCCTTCGCGTTGGCGATATCCTTTGCCAGCACGTTAATCGCTACCCGCTGACGATAAAAATTAATCTGCTGCATGTTCTGCAATCTCCCTGAGTCGCGCCACAATCAATGCCATTTCCCCTTCGGCTACCGTGCGTGGATCGAGGCTAAAAACCCCCTGATGAAGCTGATATTTGCGGGCGTAAATCGCTATCTCGCCGCCGCGCAACTGCGCTTCGACGTCCTGCGCGTTCAGCCCCAATTCAGATGCGTTCACCCGCACACGAATACGCCAGATTGCACGCCCGGCCTCATCCTGTTCGATATCGGCATAAAGTCCATGGATGGCGGAAATCGCTTCCGCGACCGGCTGTAACTGTGCTGCGGTCACGGTCGTCTGGCCCTGGTGGTAATTCTCCAGCGCATACACCAGCCCAACCATGTTTTCCTTGCCGATTTTCATTGCTCTGGCAATCCCCTGGTGCTGCGCTTTGCAGGCGGCAATCCACGTTTTCTTGCCAGTAATAAAGCCGGAGGTTGGCGCATTAAAGGCTTTCGCGCCGCTATAGATAACCATATCCGCGCCGCTCGCCACCCAGCCGCGCAAATCCTCTTCCGCCGCGGCATCGACAATCAACGGCAGGTGGTTGGCCTGCGCCACCTGTACAAAATCGTCAATGCTCAACATGCCTTTCTGTACGCAATGGTGTGATTTCACATACAGTAGCGCGGCGGTCTTTTCGTTAATGGCGCTTTCCAGTTGCCAGCGGGCCGCCAGATTGCTCGACCCCACTTCCACTATGCGCCCGCCGCCAAGACGAATGGCGCTGGTGACTGGCGCGCCGTAGTCCACATTATGCCCGCGCAGCATCACTACCTCATTGGCCATACCGGTACTGTCCGGCATCAGGGCGACGCGCGCCCGATCGCCGTGGGTGATAGCGGCAGCGACGGCAATGGCAATACCCGCCGAGGCGCACGAGGTGATATAGCTATCTTCAGCACCCGTATAGCGCGATACCAGTTCGCCGGTTTTTTCCACCAGCGCATCAATCTCGACGAAAGCGGAAGCCGCGCGCGCGGTGGCCTGCATGACCTCCGGCGCGACGCTTGAGACGCCCAGAATGGTCATTTTGCCGCAGGCGTTAATGACCTTTTTCAACCCCAGTTGTTGATAGATATTCGGCGTCATGATTTACAGCACTCCCAACAACGAACAGACTATGCTCAGTGCGACAATCGACAGCAAAATAGTGGTGTAGCGCGGCCCTTTTTTTACCAGATAGAAGTAGATGGCGAATACCGCCGCCAGTGGCAGTAAGCCCGGCGCGATAGAGTCGAGGATCTGCTGAACCACCACTTCAGATCCTTTCAAGGCGCTAATTTTTAACGGCGTGGTGATTTTGACGTAGCTGGCGGAAAGCGCGCCCATCATGATCAAACCCAGCACGTTGGCCCCGTAGATCAGTTCTTTGATTCGCCCCCCTTGCAGCAGGCCGATAATCGAATCACGCCCCAGCGTATATCCCTTGTGGACCATACCGTAGCTGATCGCCAGGGTGATCGCCGGGTAGAGAATCAGCGGGATAATACCACCCATCGCGCTGCCATTTGCCGCGAACGGAATAAAGATCGCTATCAACAGCGGCATCACCGCCGCCCAGATAATCGAGTCGCCCATCCCGGCAAGCGGCCCCATCAGGCCAGTTTTAATGCCGGTGATAGACGAGTCGTTAATCGGCTCGCCGCGCGTTTTTTGTTCTTCCATGGCAATAGAGATGCCCTGAATCACCGCGCCGAAGGTCTGCTCGGAGTTAAAGAAGTTAAGGTGGCGTTTTAGCGCTTCTACCTGCTCCTCTTTTTGCGGGTAAAGTTTTTTGATGATCGGCGTCATCGAGGCGCAGAAAATCAGGCTTTGTAAGCGCTCATAGGAGCTGGAAACCTCGGCGCCCAGCCAGTAGATAAACCAGGCTTTGGTGATATCTGCTTTGGTCAGCGCCCCGCTTTCCCGCGCGCGCTCAACCAGTTCATGCTGCATTACGTCACTGTTCATCATGCTGCTCCTTCATTTTTCGCCAGGCCTTTAATCAGGAAGGCGACACAGGTGCCGAAGATGGCCATCGCCATGATGTCGACCTTGAGGTATAACACCGCGAAGAACCCGCCGATAAACCACGGCAACAGGCTCTTTTTACCGATCACCATAATGGTGATGGCAAAGCCCAGCGCCGGCAGAATGCCGCCCATGATTTCAAAGGAGTGGGTTAACCAGTGCGGCATCAGTTTAAGGAAACTTTCCACCACATCCTGGCCAAAGTAGTTAGCGGCAAAGACCACCGGGAAGCGCAGCACCAGCCCCAGCAATGCCGGGTAAAGAAAGGCGCAACGCATGATGCCCGCCATGTTTGCCGTTTCCGCGTGTTTATCCGCCATATGCACCCAGGCGGCGTTCAGCGTGCGCCTAAGCTGATCGAGAAACACGCCAATCACGCCAAACGGGATTGCCAGCGCGATCGCCAGGTTTGGGTCCATACCGGCCTTCACCGCGATAGGAATGGAGATACAGGCCGCCAGCGCCGGGTCCGACGGCACGTTGCCGCCCGGCGTTGAGGTCACGCCCAAATAAACGAGCTGCATCCCTGCGCCGATGATCATCGCGGTCTGCATGTTGCCAAGCAAAAGCCCGACAAATACCGCGATCACCACCGGTTGTAACAGCATCGCGGAGAAGGTGTAGCCGAGGCGTAAACGGGCAAACCAGTAATACAACCCCATCAGGCTTGCAAAGAGTAAGGTATCCATAGTGTTATCCTATACACTTCATCCTTCAGGCTGCCTCTTTGTTGGCTGCCTTCGCTCACCCCAGTCACTTACTTTAGTAAGCTCCAGGGGATTCACTCAGTTGCCGCCTTGATGCATCCAGAATGATTTTGTGTCTATTAAAGGGTTAGAATTTTTTCAGGATATCGTCGAGCGGCTGCGGCTTATCTTCCGGAATGGTCTGGAAAAATACCTGAACGCCACGGTTTTTCAGGTCGTTAAGAATGCCGACGTCTTTTTCATCCAGCGTAATATTCTGAAAAACCGCCTTGCGGTTTGGCCCGCCGCCGAGACCGCCAACCTGAATGCGGGTAACGTCAAAGCCCAGTTGTATGGCGTCCTGCACCGCCGCCAGTGAGGGAAAAAGCACCAGCACGTTACCGTCGCCAAGCTGATTTTCTTTCCATGCGGCGGCAAAACTCTGGTTGCCGAAGCAATCCACTTTGATATTTGGCGGCGCGGCCATCAGGTAGATATTTTTCATAAACGGATCGGCGTCCAGTTCATCACTCACAACGGCTATCCGGTTCGCCTGAGATTGTCCGACCCACTTCGTGACAACCTGCCCATGAATGAGACGGCTGTCGATGCGGCATAAAACGATATTGGCCATGATGTTTTCCTTAGAGTGATTGTTGTAGCTGACGTACATGGGCGACCACATCCAGGCAGCTACTGCGCCCGGCCTCAACTAACTCATCCACGCAGGCGGTTAGCATCCCTTGTTCGCGCCTGTCCAGCGCCTCCAGCAGTAGCGACGCATTCAATCCGGCAATCACCGCCACCGGATAATCGGCGCTTAGCCGCGCCGCGACGTTGGACGTCGTGCCGCCGACAAAATCCGTCAGGATCAGCGAGCCTTCCGGCAGCGTTTTCACCACGGCCTCGACGCGTTGATAAAACTCGCCCAGCGTATCGACAGGCATTAGCGCGATTTCCGTCACGCCTTTAATTTCGCCCGTGACCATACGCAGGCTGTTGCAAAGCGGTTGTCCCCAGCCGCCATGCGTCAGCAGCAGGATGTGGGGCAACGGTTGTGTGGTAGTCAAAATGGCCTCCTGGCGCAATTACATGAGGACACCGGCATATATTGCCCGGTGGCACTGCGCTTACCGGGCCTACAGGACACTCCCGGTAGGCCGGATAAGGCGTTTACGCCGCTATCCGGCATAACGCATCATCAGAAGAGCAAAGGTTGTGCCAGAATTTGTGTCACGCGAGGAAGAAGAAAGGTCTGGCGAGGCGCGAAGCCCCGCCAGTAAAAGGATTAGCTATAGAGCAGTTCGTAGATATAAAAATATTCCGCATCTGATAAACGGATGGCGTAGGCATCTTCGATCGGCAGAAAAGCGGATTTGATGACACTAAACGCGCGCGCGTCCAGATTCGGCTGACTTTCCAACGCCATCTGTAACGGTTTTCGGTTAATCACAATACGCTCTACCATACAGCAGCAGTGGATCAGGAAGCGCAGTGTCACCTGGCGGCTTGGTTTCAGGGAAAGCGAAGACGTCAGATGGTTAAAAACGCCCTCCATCTCTTTCAGAATACGCTGCGGGTTAAGCACGGAAATATGGTTGATGATACTCTCCATCGTTAGCGCGCTGATAAAGCGCATGGCGCTGCGCTCCATCTCCAGACGGCGTTCAGCATTGGACAGATCGGGCGTTAACAGGCTCAACACCAGTTCCGGCCCTTGTTCGGAGAAAAGCTCTTCCAGCGAAATAAACGGAATATCCGGCAGCCCCGGCTGGAAAGTGCCGACAATCCCCGCCAGCCGCTCGCTGGCATTCAATGCCTGCTGAACGCGCTCCAGACTTCGTACCTCGTTATAATCAAGGATCACCATCCTGGTGTCCTGCGACATCAGTTCGCCAAAGCTCTCCTCCAGCACCTTTTTGATTTTTTCCGCCGTTCCCATGCCGGTAATACAGGAGATGACCAGCACTTTGCCGCCGTTCTCCTGCTGCGGCGTACAAAGCTGGCAGGGGATATTTTTACTCTGCAGGAGCGCCGTCAACTGTGGTAAGTCGCTGGTTTCATAGCTTAAATCCAGCCCGACTTCCAGTAGACTGGTCAGCGTGATATTCGGCATGAGCAAAACATCTATCTGGAATAACTTACTGATGGTGCTGCCGAAATGGATTAATGAACCGATGTCCACCAACAGGATAAGCCGCCGATATTGGCGGGTTTGAATCATTTGGGTCAGCGTTTCCAGCGTGTCATGCACCGACTGTTCAAACGGCATGTCGATGGCGCTGAACAGCTCGCGCTCCAGCACGCGGTTGACATATTGCGCCTGACTGGTGGCGGTGGTCGCGCCGTGGGCGATCAAAATGACCCCGCAGTCGGGGCTGGCATCGATGCGCTGACGATAATGGCGGCACTCTTTCAGGAACAGGCATAGCCAGACCACTTCCGTCGCCGGACACTGAATATGCAGCAGTTCGTTGATTTTCCGACACAGCAGCGTGGCGTTGTCATATTCGTCTTTGCAGCGATCCAGGATCAAACTGGAAGAGTAAAGCTGCGGGATCAGGCCGCGCTGCACGTAGCCTATCAGCGCCAGGAAGTGTTTACGCAGTGGGTTAACCAGATTTTCCGGCAGCGAAAAACCCAACACCTGCTCTACGCAGCCTATCAGCAGCGTCACGCGCTCTTCAATCTGGTCGCCATAGCGCGGCGGATGCGCCACGCTGTCGCGGCTGTAGAGACCGTATTCAAAAATCGAGCTGAGTTTATTTTTCAGGATCGCCAGCGTCTCCGCCGGGGGGACGTTACTGTTGCGCAAATTAACATACTCGCGCGTCAGGAAGCTGTAAAAGAGGTCGCTCTCTTCAATTTCCGCCCCGGTCGCCAGCGACGTCTTCAATGCGGGCAGCGTGCGCGCGTCTATGTTTAGCCGCGCTTTACCCTCAAACAGAGTATCCACCAATAGACGCTGTTCCGGCGTCGGGTTAATCGACATCTCCGCCAGCCGCTTATCCAGCTGTAGCGTGTCGTTATGCTCGGTCATTCCCGATGCCCACGCCTGAGCGCAGAGAAACTGAATATCGCTTTTTAGCTGACCGATATTGCCTTCAAGGGGTTTATTCAGCAACCAGAGCAACAACGGTTTATCAATGCTGACCGTGCGTTCTATTTTGCGGCTTTCCCGCTGTAAGAACCCCACGATCAGTTCGATCTGTTCTTCAACGGAGCGCTGGCGAATGCCCGGCAAATCAATGCATACCTGAATACGCCGCTGGAAAGTACGTAACAGCGCCGACCCGACCGGTTCGGTAGTGGCGCAAATCAGGCGTACCGAAATTGATCGCGGCTGGCTGCTCACGCCGAGCGGACGGTACTCGCCTTTATCCAGAATAGAGAACAGCTTTTCCTGCCCTTCATAAGACAGACGGTGCACCTCGTCCAGCAGCAGATAACCACCGTCCGCCTGCTCCACGAGGCCTGTTTTATGTTCATTCGCGCCGGTAAACGCCCCCTGCCGATGACCAAACAGATGCGAGGAGAGCAGTTCCGGGTTATGGGCGTATTCCGCGCAGTTAAAGTAGACCAGCGGCGGGATAGCGCCGCTCGCCTGTTCACAGGCGAAACGGTGCATCAGTTCCGCAAAAAAGGTTTTACCGACGCCGGACGGCCCGGTAAGCAGAACGTGTAAACCGTGCGGATAGAGCACCGCCGCACGGCCTTTTTCTACCGCATCGCGCAGGCTGCGATCGTAACCAATCAGGCTGGTAAACGGATCGTCGGGCGCATAATGCTCTTCATGCGGCAGCACATCCGCCACCGACCGCACTTCGCGTTCAGACTCTTCCAGCTGTCGTCCCAGCAACGTTTCCAGCGCCTGGCGATGCAGAAAATAGACCGGGCGGCCACGGCTTTTGATTGCCAGGCCGTCATTCCATAACTGATTGAGATCTTTGCTTACGGAGTTACGCGCCAGCCCAAGATTGAAACCTATCGCCTCCGCCGTAAACGCCGTCTCCTGCGCCAAATCGGCAAGACATAGCCCGCGCGTCAGCCGTTCCAGCTCTCCCAGTACGATCTCAATACGTCTCATTACACTACCGCTTACGAAATAAAAGAGTAGTCAGAACATACACTATTCTGCCACGCAAGAAAGTGAAGGCGCAGCGAGAAACCGCCTTCCCACTTTTGCCTGACTTCAACGCCAACGGATAGCACGCCCCGATGAGTGAACGTCGCACGGTCTACACTTACTCTTGAAAAAGTGCAAACCGATAAGGATACCGTTTATGAAACGAAAAACGCTTCTGCTTATTGCCACACTTGTCGCGCTACCGGGCGTCACGTATGCCGACTCTCCGTTTAGCTCACTCCAGTCGGCGCATGAAAAAAATACGATTTTAAAGGATTTGCGCAAAATGTGTACGCCCAAAGGCGCGCTAACCGATGAAGCCTGGGAGAAAAAAATCATGGCGAGCGAGGGGAACCAACAGCATATTCGGGAGGCGATGATCGCGATAGAGCGCAACAATCAGCATAACTACTGGCAGGCTCTCGGCAAGGTGGAATGCCCGGAGATGTAGCACCGCTTTTCCGCTTTTTGGTCGCGAAAATGCGGACTGTAACCGGTTTCTGTTCGCTAAAAGCGCGTATTCTGGAGCGAATTTACGCGATCAAGGAGTACGACAATGCGATACCGTTTTCCCGATAACTTCTGGTGGGGCAGCGCCTGCTCAGCGTTGCAAACCGAAGGGGATAGTCTGAATGGCGGTAAAAGCCAGACCACGTGGGATGTGTGGTTCGAGCGCCAGCCGGGTCGTTTTCATCAGGGCATCGGTCCAGCGGAAACCTCAACGTTCTATCGCCACTGGAAGCAAGACATCGCGCTACTGAAACAGTTAAAACATAACAGTTTTCGCACCTCGCTAAGCTGGGCGCGGCTCATTCCAGACGGCGTAGGCGAGGTGAATCCACAAGCGGTGAGCTTCTACAATCACGTCATCGACGAGCTACTGGCGCAGGGCATCACGCCGTTTATTACGCTGTTCCATTTTGATATGCCGATGGTCATGCAGGAGAAAGGCGGCTGGGAAAATCGCGACGTCGTAGAGGCGTTTGGTCGGTACGCGCAAACGTGTTTTACCTTGTTTGGCGACCGCGTGAAGCACTGGTTTACCTTTAACGAGCCGATTGTGCCGGTGGAAGGCGGCTATTTGTACGACTTCCACTATCCCAATGTGGTGGATTTTAAACGTGCGGCCACCGTGGCGTACCATACCGTGCTGGCGCACTCGACCGCCGTGCGCGCCTGGCGCGCCGGGCGCTACGACGGTGAAATCGGCATAGTACTGAATCTGACGCCGTCCTACCCACGCTCGCAGCATCCCGCCGATGTGCAAGCCGCGCATCATGCGGATCTGTTATTCAACCGCAGTTTTCTTGACCCGGTATTAAAGGGAGAATACCCGGCGGACTTGGTGGCGCTGCTGAAAACCTATGACCAGTTGCCTGCCTGTCAGCCAGGCGACCGTCAGCTTATTGCCGACGGCAAAATCGATTTACTGGGGATTAACTATTATCAGCCGCGCCGCGTGAAATGCCGTGATACGGCGGTGAATCCGCAAGCGCCGTTTATGCCGGAGTGGTTATTTGACTATTACGACATGCCGGGGCGCAAGATGAACCCTTACCGCGGCTGGGAAATTTACGCGCCAGGAATTTACGACATCATCACCAACCTGCGGGATAATTACGGCAATCCGCGCTGTTTTATCTCCGAAAACGGGATGGGCGTTGAGAACGAGCAGCGTTTTGTGCAAGCGGGACAAATTCACGATGATTACCGGATTGACTTTATCTCTGAGCATCTTAAATGGCTGCATAAAGGCATTAGCGAGGGCTGTCACTGTCTTGGCTACCACATGTGGACCTTTATCGATAACTGGTCATGGCTGAACGGCTATAAAAATCGCTATGGTTTTGTACAACTGGATTTAGCCACCCAAACGCGCACGGTGAAAAAAAGCGGAGAATGGTTTGCCGCCACCGCAGAGCATAACGGTTTTGATTAAGCATTTATTATTGCCGGATAACGACTAACGTCGTATCCGGCCTACAAATGGCAGCAATATCAACTCATTGGCGTAATACGGACTTTCGCCGCCACGACTAACGCCGTCAACAGCATCAGTCCGCCGGAAAGCGCCAGCGGCGAAAGCAGCCCGAAATTGTCGAGCGCATAACCGCCCACCGCCGCGCCACAGGTATTTGCCAGTTGAATCACCGCGACCTGGATGGAACCGGCTTTTTCCGCCTGATCGGCAAGGGAACGAGTGATCCACGTTGACCATCCCACCGGCACCAGCGCAAACGCCAGTCCCCAGATAATCGCTATTGCCGCCGCCACGGTTTTGTCGCTTCCCCACACAATGAGCGTCAGCGCGCTCAGCGCCAGTAGCAGCGGCGCACCGGCCAGCGCCAGTTTTACCGAACGTTTCAGTACGTAGGAGGAGAAAGAAGTGCCAACGAAGCTGGCAATACCAAAACTGAGCAACACCAGCGTCAGACCATCAACGTCAAAGCCCGCCAGATTCATATAGACCGGGCGAATATAGGTAAAGAAAGCGAACTGCCCGGCAAAAGACATAAAGATGGCGATCATCCCGGCCATCACGCCAGGGCGTTGCAACAGGCTAAACATATTCTGTTTTTGGTGAGAAGGTTCGCCCGGCAGCGACGGCAGTGATTTCACCACCCAGATGACGCACAGTACGCCCATCACCGCAGCGGCGTTAAAGACATTACGCCAGCCAATAATACCGCCCAAAAAACTGCCCAGCGGCGCGGCGATCACTAACGCGATGGAAACCGCGCCAAAAATCACCGACAGCGCTTTCGGCACGGTACGCACGGGAACCAGTCGCATGGTCAGCGACGCCGACATCGCCCAGAATCCGCCCAGCGCCAACCCAAGACAGGCGCGGCCCAGCAACAGCAGCGTAAAGCTGTTGGCAAAGGAGACCATCAGACAAGAAGCCGTCAGCAAAACGGCGAACAGAATAACGATATAACGCCTGTCGGTCGCCTGAATAATCTGGGTAATGAACAGGCTGGAAAACATCGCGACAAACGCCGTAACGGTGACCGACTGACCGGCGACGCCCTCGGAGATCCCCAGATCCTGCGCCATCGGCGTCAACAGACTAACGGGCAAAAACTCAACGGTAATCAGGCAGGCGACACAAAACGCCACGGCAAAAACGGCTGACCAGTTAGGCCTGGCAACCCCATCAGCGCGGAATTTTTCTGCGATATTTTCATTCATTGTGGTCACCTGCGTCGTTTTAGTGCGGAAAATCCACGCAGTGTAACATTACAAAATGTGATCTGATTAACGTTTTAGCAACTGACATTGTTGCGCTGCATTTTGCGAGGCTGGTCGAGCGTTGAGAATTATCTTCTCTCGCTGCGTGTAAAACCAAAAGGTAAGACATAGTGTATCACCTGGTGCTATACTTTAGATTACAGGATGTCAACCTGATGCGAATCTTCAAAACCAGGTGGTTTAACAGAGAAGCGAAGTCCCACACGATAAAAGACGACGAGTTAAGCGAGGCCATCAACGCCGTACTGCAAGGAAAAGCAGATAATCTTGGCGGCGGAGTTTATAAAAAACGTCTCAATCAAAACCGCGATCGCGCAATCGTGTTGGCAAAGGGAGGCGAACATTGGTTTTACACCTTCCTGTATGCCAAACAGGATATGGCCAACATTCGCTATCGCGAACTCGCGGGTTTCCGTGAGTTAGCAAAACACTATGCTTGCCTGACCGAAGATCAGATAACGGCACTCATTAATAACAAAGAACTGGTAGAGGTGCGCCATGTCAGCAAAAACTAAATTCAAAAGCCCTGCCTTTGAAGCGATTCATAGCGCGGCATCTGGATTATTTAGCGTGGATGCCATTCCCCAGGAGACAATGCGCAGTTTTGACACGGCCTGCTTAAGCAGCATCAAAGACCTGCAGCCACTTGAAATAAAAGCGTTACGAGAAGAACTCAACGTTAGCCAGTCGGTTTTCGCTCGGTACCTGAATACCAGCGTATCAACGGTTCAAAAGTGGGAAAGCGGCGCCAAGCGTCCCAGCGGGATGTCACTGAAACTACTTAATGTTGTCCAAAAACACGGGCTAAAGGTGCTGGTATGAGGGTTTTACCGATGGTCTGTTAAGGCTATTCATACGATAATGAGTGCAGGAAGCCTCTACAACTTCCTGCGCCGTTTGACGGGAATTGCACTATACTGACTCACCAAAGCCATCAGCAAATGCAGATTTTAATTCATCCATAAAAGCCAGTTCATCCTGTCCATCACAAATTAAATCAATCATTGTGTTTCCCTTTACGCCAGCCCCCAAAATACTCATCATTCCTTTAATGGGAATTTCTTTGTCATTATTAACTAGCGTTAATGAAGACTGGTATTTTTTGACAATTTTCGCAAGTGTAGCGGCTGGCCGCGCATGAAGCCCCGTACTGTTCATAACGCGTACTGTTTGTCTAATCATATATTTTCCTTAAGAGACTTTGCGGAATGCTGAGTGATGTTTATTCATCATCTTAATTTTAGAATAAACATCATCCTCAACTGCCTGTTTTGCGTTCGCCATGACACGCGCCAGATTAGCCTCGTTGTTATTATTTACCCAAGCCTTACCAACAGTAGTAATAAAGGCTTTGCGCAAATCACTCGCAATATTCACTTTGGCTACTTTGTAATTAACAAAGCTGCGAAGAATATCCGCGTCAATACCAGAACCTCCATGAATAACCAAAGGTACCGGACTGACAGACGCGATGCGTTGTAATAGCGGGATATCAATGCGTGGGATATCTTCAAGACCATGTACATTACCAATTGACACTGCCAGCATGTCGCACCCTGTCTCCTCAACAAAGCGCTGAACCTTCTCAGGTTCAGTTTTGCAGTCAGCCTCGCTGACATGATCATCTTCCTTACCCAGAATAGCGCCTAATTCCGCTTCGACGGGAACACCAAATGATTTACAGAAATCGACAGCTTCTCGGGTAAATGCAATATTTTCTTCGAACGGTAGCGCCGCGCCATCAATCATTACTGAGGTAAATCCGGCCCGGACAGCCTGCTTAACATCTTCCAGAGTTTTCCCATGATCCAGATGCAGGCTGACAGGAATATCCATTTTATCGGCATGTCGCTTAACTATTTCATAAATGTAATCGTAACCTGAAAGCTGTGCATTAGTAGGAGCAATTTGAATAAAATTGGGCAATCCGGAACGTTCTATTGCATTAAGAATGGAAATTGTTGTCTCCAGGTTCGTTGTATTAAATGCCCCCGCAAGGACATGTTTTTCCTGAATACAATTGAGCAGGATCCTACCATTGACTAAAGGCATATTAACTCCAGATATTTATGTGAGCAGTGTAAGTAAATTATCGAACTATTGAGTTATCACAGTTATTCACCAATAAGCGCCCCTTCTTGCCGCAGTTTAAATTGGTAAAATGACAGCCATTGCTGCTGATATATTTTCAACTTTGCAGAACGAACCGCGTCAGGAAAATATCGCTCAGCCACAGGAACAGTCGGGGGGACAACATTCGGACAGGCTATCAACAATGCTCCAAGGGAGACGGTTTCATCAAAAGCAATGGCCTCAATTGGACACTGGAGGATGTCAGCCTTCAACTGGAGCCAGTATGGGTTTTTCACCGCAGGGCCAATGACTTTTACTGTCCTGCCCGCCGGGATATTAAAGCACCCGTGACAGTGTGCAAACTCCATCGCCAGGCCAATAAAGACACTCTCAAGCAGAGACTCCGGAGGAAGTGAATCCGTCAGACCAAAAAGCAGGCCACGAGTGTGCCGGTTTTTATGTGGCGAACCCGAGCCCCGCAAATGAGGAATAAATACCGGCACATGCTCGACAGACCAGGAAGGTTTGAGGTATTGCTCCATGACTTTTTCCAGGCCTGTGCTTATTTCCTTATCAGTTAAACGAAAGGTTTTTTTCACCCATTCAAGCGCATAACCGCCGACAGGCAGAGAAGCGAAAAGCGTGAAAAATTCACCATCGGAGTAACAACCATTTGCCAGCTTATTCCTGCGAGCCTGCACATCAAGCGTTGGCTGTGTATTCAGCAGTAAAATACCCTCTGTCGTGCCGGTAGAATTCAGCACATCGCCCGGTTGCATCTGTAATGCGCGGGCACCGACCATATGATCGTGTCCAGCGAGTGTGACTTTTACCTCATGAGAGAAGCCCAATTCCTCTCTAAGCGTTGCCGTCATCCATCCGGCCACTTCACCCGGCTTTATCAACGGAGCCAGTACACCGAACGGTATGCCGAGAATCCCGGCAGCATTACGAGACCAGGTACGGTGAGCAATGTCCAGACACAACGTTCTACTGGCCAGGGATATTTCCGTCTTTTTCGCACCTGTCATTCGCCACAACAACACTTCTGGAGCATGTAACCAGCAGATATCTTTTCTTTCATGCAAGGAGTAGTTATCAAGCAACCATCTCATTTTAAATGCTGAGTAATTACTGTGAGGTGGCAATCCCGTTATAGAATACAGTTCTTCAGCCTCTGCCTTGCTTAATGACGAGAGATAAGATTCACCACGTCGATCATACCAGGCCAGCATCGGGGTAAGAATGACGCCCTCCTTATCCACAAAGACACCAGACTCACCGAAACTCGCAATACTGATATTTTTTACCGGAAACGGTACTGAAGCCACCAGTTCAGCCATTACCAGTCGCAGTGCCTGCCACAGCGCTTCGATATCGAAATCTACCTCGCCTTTGTCCGACGATATTATTGGCGTCGGAAACTTGCGGACTTCCAGAACTGACACGTCATGACAGGAATAACAGCTGACTTTGCAGTTAGTTGTGCCAATGTCAATGACAAGCGCTGCGTGGTAATCAGGCATAGACCGTTCCTTTTGTCAGGCGAAAAACACCATAAATAATCAGCGCAAGCACAGGAATCAGCCCGATAGCAATAATATTTCCGTTGAATATTTCAAGCAGCCAGAAACGGAAGGGGTTACCGCCATCAAGGAAGCTTGATACCTGACCACTTGACCCCTCAGCCATTTTGAAATTGACATCCTTAGCCATACTGGTAATAAATGGCGCAATTTTGGTCGCAATCCACAAGTCGGCGACAATAACAGGAATTGCGGTTATCACAGCCCGGAAAATATTGCCACGACATGCCAGTACAATCATGGAAGCCATGACTGCCAGGTTCGCAAGGTCTCCGAGTGGCAGGACTTTATTGCCAGGAAGAAGGAATGCAATAAAGACAGAGATAGGTGTCAGAATCAGTGCTGTAGATATAATGGCTGGGTTACCTACTGCTACCGCGATATCCAGTCCGATAAAGAGATCATCACGGCCAGGATATTTGGCATTCAAATATTTCTTAATGGCTTCAGACAGAGGTAATAAACCTTCCATCAAAATTCGTACCATACGCGGAAGAATGAACATGACACCGCCAATGCTGATCCCCAGCAACAGGATATGTTTAAAGTCATATCCGGCAATGATGCCCAACAAGACCCCCAGAATAGTACCCACCATCATAGGCTCGCCGAAGATTCCCATTTTTTTCTGAACGTTTTCCGGATCAATATGAATACGGTTAACACCTGGGATCTTGTCGATAATTTTATCGAACAGCAATCCAATCGGAAAGAAGACGACAGATGACAGGGTCGGAAGTGAAATACCTTCCAGACCGAAGTACTTTGCCACTAATGGCGCAGACCAGTCCGCCAGTTTGAGAACCACGATCGCGGCAATAGCGGCTGCGGACAGACCCAAAACAAAACTCCCTGTACTGTAGTAAACCAGCGTTCCAGCCAGGGCAAAGTGCCAGTAGTTCCACATGTCGACATCAACAGTACGTGTCTTATTCAGGGCCAGCATGGCGACATTAATCAGCATCGTCAGCGGAATGACAAAGGGTGCGATTGGTGAGCCCCAGGTAATTGCGGCCAATGGTGGCCAGCCTAAATCGACAACAGGAAGGCTAATACCAGTTCGCTCAACCATTGCCTGTGCAGCCGGGCCTACGTTGCTGGTAAGTATGTCAAAGATGGCATAAATTCCGACAAACCCTATTCCGACAATTAACGATGAGCGAAGTGCTTTAGCGGGTTTTACTTTGAAGAACAATGCCAGGAAAAAAAGGACCAGCGGCAATAAAACCGTTGGGCCAAATCCCAGGACATATTGCACAACGGTATAGAGAGTATGTGCTATATCATTCATATCCGACCTCTTATTCAGATGTGACCAGACCTCGCGTTAGCGCCTGGGTAATTTATCTGTTTTTTATTTATGAAATCAGGCTTGGCCTTTAAGGATTGAAACTATTTTTTCAAGAACTTTATCTTCACCTACTCCGGTAATGATTGGCAGACCACTAACAACCGGAATATCCAGTTCATAAGGAACTTTCGTTGTTGATACAACCAAAGCTGCACCATCGGTATTGTTTGGCAATGAGGCTACATTAGTTTGGGAATAATTAACATCAAGCCCATTGTCTTTACAATATTCCATTACTTTTTCTGCCACAGCCGTGGAAGTAGCAACACCCGTTGCGCAAACAAATAGTATCATTTTACTCATACTTCACCTCTTTCAGATATGCGTGTGTAAATTGACTGATAAATTTCATCATCATTCATGACCAGTAACTGCTGCATAAAATCCTCATCCTGGATCACATCCATAATCCAACCCAGTACGTTGAGCTGCTTATTGCTTTCACCTAAAGCAAGCATAAACACCACCCTGACAGGTACGGGATCTGGTTCCCCGCCCATATCTTCGAAATTGACGGGTTCTGCCAGTATTCCAACGCTAATGGCGTTTTGGCGAACATACCTGTGATCAGTATGTGGAATAGCGACACCTACAGGCTCAACCGGTAGACCCGTTGGAAAATTCTGTTCTCGCGTAATGACGTGATCGGCAAAATCAGATACAACCATACCATCGTTAATTAACGGACTGGCAAGAGCCTTGATTATGTCATTCTGACTCACCTCTTTAGGAAGGTGTCGAACATAATGTCGGCGAAAATGAATATCCTGCATAGATTCCTCTTTGCTAGTCAGGCATCCAGGCGCTGTAAAATAGTGCCAAGATAATATTTATTACCTTTTAACCAGACGTTACCAAAATCAATGGCCAATCCTCTAGAGAAAAATACCAACTGTTCCAAATGCAAAACAGGTGCGTCTTCACCAATATCAAGATAATGGCCTCGCTCATTACCAATTAATTTAGCTGCGTAACGGCTTTCAGAAAAACTTATTTTCTTATCAGATAATCTTTCTATTGCTGAAAATAAATTCTCCCTGGTAAAATCTACATCAATAATACCGGGGCAGAGATCAATGTTGATACGATTTTCAATCAACATGACTTTTTCATCGCCAATACAACGAAGGCGTTTAAGAAATAAAACATCTTGTCCCGGTTTGATACTCAGTTTCTCTGCTACAAAGCGGTTAGCGGGCTCCAGTCGGGAGGTTATAACACTGGTTGTGAAGTTTATCTTCTGGCTGGCTAAGGCTTCAGCAAAGGAGAGCAAACCTTCACCCAGTGGGTAAGCAACATTTTCCTTCTTTACGAAAGTTCCTTTACCCTGCACTTGCACAAGAACACCTTCCCGGACAAGTTGGTCAACCGCTTTTTTAACGGTACCGCGACTCACCTCCAGCATATCCATGATTTGAAACTCTGAAGGTATCCGGTCATCCTCAACTAATTCTCCGCTATAAATACTTTCCCTTATCCACTCCACAACCTGTTGATACAGTGGGATGTGTGAACTTTTACTCAATGTTTTCATGGTGCGCGCCTAAACATTTAGAGTTGTCTATAGACAATCATGTACAACTTCGAGTTTATGATAAGAAATTTTGAGACAGGAGGTATGGCAAGGAGTCACAGTTTTAGTGTTCAAAACAAGATCACATTTCCGTGATATATGTCACGGAAATGATGAACTACAAGTCTCTGACGTTTTGGCGTCGTTAGCGGTTATTCGGTGCGTTACTTCTGTGGTTCACCCTTAGCAAATACGATGGCGGCTACGCTTTATTTGGCTAACGATGAATCGCGCCATCTGGCCGTTAATCGTGGCTCTCCGCCCTTGCCAGCCTCATTCATCTCGTCTTTTGTTAACGAGATAGTGAAGAGTATCAATGCAGCCAGTGGACACCCTCTTCCGGCTGAAAAAAGGCGTTATAGCGCAGTTGAAACGCGTTGATCTCCTGCATATCGGGTTCCATTTCGCGCAAAAAGCCCAGCGCCAGCCGTACCTGTGTGTCGGTGATCGGCGCGGCTAAACGCGCTTTTTGCAGCAAGCGATGCCACCGCTGCAAATTCTGATCGCCGCCATCGACAATCACCATTTGCCAGATCAGTAACACCTGAGCGGCATTTTGCAAATGCGACTCATCAGGGCGATGCAGATACTGTAAAAATTCACCGCCCGCCGTTTTACCCATCTGATCAATCATCGATTCTATCGGCACTACATCAATATTCAGACGTTCGCTCAGGCGGCGAATCGCCCGGCGGGTATCCGATGTCAGTACCCGAAACCCCACAATAAACACCACCACAAACGTGGCCAGAATCAACCAAATCATGCGCACATCCGTCACCAAACAGGATGCCCATCATAACGGTAAATTTATAACTGTCGACGTTCTGGCCTGTCAGGATGTGATTTATTAACGCCTGTCTTCATTTACGCCAGACGCCGGATGTCCTGTCTGACGAACGCAAGGCATAAAAAAGCCCGGCGTTAAGCCGGGCAAAACGTTACCAAATGCACACATTTAAGCGATATTAACTTGCTGAATTTTTTTCTCACGGCGGATTTTGCGCTCTTCCATCACGGCGACCATCGCCATCAGGCAGATACAGCCGATCGCGGCGGCGTCCAGCGCGGCGAAGGTGCCCGCCCAGCCGGTCAGACCAAAAACGGGGGTGCCGTCGGCAATCATGCCCAGACCCAGCTTGGCAAAGCTATCGCCGATAAGATAAGCGAAGGTTCCTTTGATACCGTCCGCAGCGCCGATGGCTTTTTTCGGTACGAAACCGACTGCCGCCACGCCAATTAATAGCTGCGGCCCAAACACCAGGAAACCGAGCGCGAACAGCGAGGCCAGATAGACATACTGGTTGCTGGCATGCTGGTAGACGCCGAGGGTGGCGATGATTAACGCCAGCGCCACACAGGCTACCAGCGCACGACGACCGTTCGCCAGGTCAGAGAGCCAGCCCCACAGCAACGTGCCGACCAGCGCGCCCACTTCGAACAGGGTAAAGCCCTGAATCGCCACCTCTTTAGAAAGTTTCAGTTCCTGGAAGGCGTAGACGGTTGACCACTGGTCGATACCAATACGTACCACATACAGGAAGATATTGGAGAAGCACAGCAGCCAGATCACTTTGTTTTTCAACACATATTCAACAAAGATCTGCCACTTGGTCATTTCGTTTTCTTCAGTCTCTTTATCCTCTTCGCTGATCTCTTCGCCGAACAGTTCTTCAGCTTTACCCAGACCGTAAGACTCCGGGGAGTCGCTGCCAAAACGCAGACCGATAAAGCCAACAATCAGCGCGATAATCGACGGGAAGATAAACATGCCGATGACGTGACCGTCGAACAGGTAGTTGGCGCCGAACAGCGCCACGCCTGCCGCGCCCGCGCCGCCGAGGTTGTGGGAGATATTCCAGAAGCCGAGAAAGGTGCCGCGTTTACGACGCGGAGTCCATTTGGTGATGGTCGAGTAGCTGCACGATCCGCCGGTACTCTGGAAGAAACCGCTCAGGGCATAGAAAGCGATCATCAGAAACAGACTGGTTGACCCCGCGCCCATGCTGGCGCTGAAGCCGAGCATACAGATAGCGGAGAGGATCAACATAAACGGTAGAAACTGCTTGGTATTTTTACCGTCAGCGTAGTAGGAAACCAGCGTTTTCCCCACGCCATAGGTGATCGAGAAGCCCAGGCCAATCATCCCCAGCTCGGTCATGCTCAACCCGTAGGTAGAGATCATGTCGTTCTGCGCGATGTTAAAGTTTTTGCGGATCAGGTACATGGTCAGGTAGCCGATAAAAACCACCAGATAGGACTGCATGAACGGCTTGAACCACATTTTACGCCGCACATCGAGCGGCAGATCCAGGGTCGGCTTGCGCACCTGGTTTAAGAAGGCCAGCATGGATTACTCCTGAGCTAATTTTTATACCTGCGAATGGCAGGCATTGTAAAAATCCACAGGAAAAGTGGCCTGCGACAGCGTCCAGGCAAAACCGGGAAAATTTCTTAGTTTTGCCCCATTCAGCGCAAAAAGGTGAGGTGCATCACGCTTCGCTGGTCTCGCGCGGGGCCTGAGCGTTCAGAAATGGCAGCAGCAATAGCGCGGAGATCCCCGCCGCGATGGCGATGACCGCAAAAAAACCGGTCCAGTGCCAGATCTCCAGCACTTTCGCTAACGGCCAGCCGGAAAGCGACGCGCCGAGATAGGCGAACAGGCCGACAAAGCCGGTGGCCGCGCCCGCCGCCTCTTTATGTGAGCACTCCGCCGCCGCCATGCCAATGAGCATCTGCGGGCCGAAGACAAAGAAACCGGTGGTGAAGAAACAGGCCGCCTGCATCACGTAGCTGGCGAACGGCATCAGCCACAGCGAACCCACAGAGAGCAAAATCCCGGCGGCGAAGATTAAATTCATCGGTCCGCGGTTGCCGTTGAAGAGTTTGTCCGAGCCCCAGCCCGCCACCAGCGCGCCGATAAATCCACCCAGCTCAAACATCGATACTGCCGTGTTGGCCGTGACCAAATCTACGCCCAGCGTCTCGGACATATACAGGTTGCCCCAGTCGTTGATCGCCGCGCGCACCACGTACACTAAGACATAACACAGCGAAAGCAGCCAGATATAGGGATTCAACAGCACATATTTAGCGAGGATTTCTTTGCGACTTAGCCCCGCGCCCTCTTGCTGTTGGGCTACCTCCAGCGCATCGTGCCGCCAGTCGCCTACCGGCGGTAAACCAATCGCCTGCGGACGGTCGCGCAGCCGCCAGCAGAGGACCATGCCCACCCCGATGGCAAGCAATCCGGCCACCATCATCCCGACGCGCCAGCCATAATGCAGGGCGACAGCGGCCATGACGAGAGGGATCAGCGCCCCGCCGACATTGTGCGCGGTATTCCATAACGCCCACCAGCCGCCGCGCTCGGTACGCGAGTACCAGGCAGTCAGCAAACGGGCGCAAACCGGCGATCCAAACCCCTGGAAAAAGGCGTTCAGCGCCCATAGCAGAGCAAAGGCCCACAGCGAGGTCGAGAAGCCGAACAGAATATTCACTACGCCGGTCGCAATCAGCCCGATGCCCATAAAATAGCGAGCGTTAGAGCGATCGCTAACGATGCCGGAGACAAATTTCGACACCCCGTAGGTGATGTAAAACAGCGTCGCCAGCAGGCCGATATCGCTGCGGGACAGAATGCCGCTGGCAAGGATTTCCGGCGCGGCGGCGTTAAAGCTTTTACGGGTGAAATAGAACAGCGCGTAACCCAACCAAATGGTGATCAGGATATGCCGCCGCCAGTAGCGATAGCGGGCGTCAACCTCGTGCTTATCGGTGATGAGCGGCGCGTTGGCCGGGGCTTTTAAAAACGAAAGCATTATCCTTCCTTAAACGTAACGCTGGGGCAACGAGACGCTCACCCGCGTACCGTGGGTACAAGAGATGGTTAGCGTCCCGCCGAGCGCCGACACGCGTTCGCGCATTCCGGTCAGGCCGAAGCCCTGCTGGTGAGAGCCCGGCGGCAGGCCGCTGCCGTCATCCTCAATCACCAGCATCAGCCGCTCATCCTGCTGCCAGCCCTGGAGCGTCACCGCGCTGGCATTGGCATGTTTTACGATGTTATTCAGCCCTTCCTGACAGACGCGAAACAGCGTCACGCGCTGACTTTCACTCAGCGCCGTTTCGTCAATTCGCCAGTCGAGGTGACTGACAATACCGCGGCTTTCCAGCTCCATTTCGCGCAGCAGCGAACGGATGGCCTGCGCCAGCGTTAAGTCGTCTAGCTGGCGCGGGCGCAAGCGCCCCAGCAGGCGACGCACGGCGTCATACACGCCCAGCGAAAGCTGCTCGATAAGTTTCCCGCTCTGCTTCACGCCGCCGTTATCCGCCGCCAGTCGTTGCACAATGCCCGCCTGGGTTCGAATCGCGGTGATGGTCTGTCCGATGTCATCGTGCAGCTCACGCGCAACATCGCGCCGCACGCTCTCTTCGGTCTCCAGAAGACGCTCCGCCAGCCGATGGTTGCGCGCCAGCTCCTTTTGCAACGACTGGTTCAGCTCGCGCAGGCGCTGAATGCCCGCGCCAAGCAGTAGCCCGGTCAGGCTTTGCGCCAACAGCGAAAGTAATAAATCGACGGGATGATCGTGCCATGTCTGGCTGGCAATCAGCGCGATAGCGTTCATCAGTGTGGCAATGAGCGCGCCCTGCCAGCCATAATGCCAGGCGAGCGCGATAATCGGCAACGCCAGGCAGAACGGCGTAAAGCGCGAAAGTTCAGCAGGTAACCCCAGTTGCAGCCACAGACTGACGATAAACAGCAGCAGATACCAGATCAGATGCCGCCCGCGCCAGTTTACCGGCTGCGATACCAGCGATGGTCCCAGCGGCAGCCAGGTAGTGCTGGTAAGATAGTGCCAGAAAACCAGGCAGATGGGGGCCAGCGTCAGACCACCCGTGAGGGTCAGCAGTAGCGCGTTCCATGCCGCTTCCCCCTGCCCCAGCCAGGGCAGGGATTGCAGTAGCGCCGCGGCGGTGAGGGCCGCGCCCTGAAGCAATAACGTGCGCCAGTCGCGCTGATGGCGGTAACGCGAAGTCAGCGCCACGGGCAGTAGCGTCAACACACCACCGATCATCAAAAGCGGCAGATGGGCCAGCGCAACTTCCTGCGCCAACCAGTACACCAGCAGCCACTCCGCGCCCAGCAATACTGGCCAGTATCCGCGCGGGCATTGCAGCATAAGTCCCAGGCGCAGGCCGAAGGGAAAAAGTAGCGCCGCCAGCTCCGGGCGCTCTACCAGATGCAGGCTGATGCTCCACAGGCAGAACCACGCGGCGGAGAAAATAAAAAAGCAGGCAACAACGGTGATTAAACGGGAAAAAAAGGTGTTCATTACCAACCATCAAACATGCGATGCGCCAGTTCAACGTCATTGCTGACGCCTAATTTTTCCAGCAGATTCGCGCGATGGACATGCACCGTTTTTGGCGACAGCCCCAGCTCGGCGGCAATCTCTTTTACCGCCATACCCTGGGCGAGTTTTTCCGCCACCTGACGCTCGCGTTTGGTCAGCGGATCTTGCCGACCCGCCGCCAGTTTCACGGCAATATCGGGGGTCAAATAGCAGCCGCCCGTCGCCACCGTATGCACCGCGGCGATCAGTTCATCCGGACTACAGCGTTTAGAGAGGAAACCGCGCGCGCCGGCGTTCAACGCCTGTTCCACCAGCGCCGGGCTATCGTGAACCGAGAGCATGATCGTCGCCATCCCTTTTGGCAGTTGGCTTAGCAGCTCCAGTCCGGAAATATCCGGCATCGAGATATCGCAGATACATACCTGTACGCCGCGCCCCGGTAAGCCTGCCAACGCTTCGCGCCCGGAACCAAATTCGGCGACCACCTGCAAATCAGGTTCCAGCCCCAGTAGCTGTGCAAAGCCGGAGCGGACGATAAGGTGGTCGTCGATAAGGGCAACGGTGATCATGGGTTCTGTCCTGATGGATAAAAAAAACGCGCTTACCTTAACGATAAGCGCGCGGCTGTTCAAGCCTTGAGCGGTCAGACAATGCCTGTCGTGACGGTGAACGTCCGGGTTTGCTGCGGTTCCAGTTGAAGCAAGGTTCCATTTCGCTGCGCCGCGAGAAAACCTTCAGGCCGACAGGTCGCGGGCAGGGCAAAGGCGGCAACCTGCTGATCGCCGTTATAAAGAATCCAGCGGGTCACGTAATTGAGCTCCGCGCTGGCGAAACGTGTCACGAACGTGGTGCCATCCGGGGCGATCATACTGAATTCCGGGGTATCCGTGTATCTGTCCAGTTCATCGGCGAAGAAGACGATTTCCGGGTCATAAAAGCCAGGCTCGTTGAGCGTTTCCAGCGAGGCTTCACCCTGCAAAAGCCGTTGATTAAACGCCAGCCACTGCGCCGTGGGTTTGACATGCGCCGGCACCGACTCGCGTAGCTTCAGCGCGGTATCCGGGATATTCTGGCGGAACGTGGCGTTCGGCACATAGGCATAGTTCATGTGGCACATGTACTGTAGCGGCATGGCGACTGAAGCCAGGTTAGTCACTGTCATCTGAATATCAAACAGCGCGCTTGATTTACGCATTACCACCGCAGGTTGCGCCTGATAATGATGACCGAACCCCATCACATACTCGTAGCGCCCGGTCACGCGCAGACTGTCGCCCTCTAACTCCAGCCAGGCGTCGTCCATGGCAGCGCAGGGCATCTCGCCGTGCAGCGGATGTGTATCTTCCGGCGACGGGCAGCCATTCGCCAATAGTCCGGAATGGAAAGCAAAGCAACCATACGTTGCCACCACTTCCGCAGCCGGCTTCGGCTGGCGGAACATGTTGCGCATAGTCAGGTCATGACCGTCAAACTGCGCGTCCCAAATCATCTGCCCCATCCAGGGCAGAATCACCAGATGACCGCGGCTGTTTTGTATTTTCAGTCCTTCCACGCCGCTGGCGTAACGAAACGCCGTAACCGTAAAATCGTCATTTTCCAGCAAGATACGCGGCTGCTCGCTAAAAAGCTCCCGCCATAATGTAATACGTGTTGTCATGGTTGCTCTCCTCAGGACGCTGCGACTTCAGCCAGGTTGCCGCGCACTTTGCTTTCGCGCCAGAAGTAAATGCCAACGTAAACAAAGCACAGCATGGAAACCAGGAATGAGAGCTGTAGCGAGTGGAACATGTCCGCCACGTAGCCCTGAATCGCGGGAACCACCGCCGCGCCGACAATCGCCATCACGATCACCGCCCCCGCCATTTCGGTATGCTCGTTATCGACGGTATCGAGCGTTCCGGCATAAATGGTCGCCCAGCAGGGGCCAAACAGAACACTGACCAGCACCGCCACGTATACCGCGCTAAAGCTGGGTGCCAGCGCCACGTAGGCCAGGAACAGCGCGCCGATCACAGAGTAAAGGATCAGGACTTTTTCCGGGTTAAAGCGTGTCATCAGAATGTTGGCGATAAACTTGCCGATAAAAAAGCAGGCGAAGCTGTAGACCATAAAGGTTGAGGCATCGCGCTCATTGATATCGCCTAACTCCAGCGCCAGACGGATAGTGAACGACCAGACCGCCACCTGCATTCCCACATACAGGAACTGCGCCACAATACCGCGACGGAAGCGGGCGTTGCTGGCGAGATAGCGTAGCGTATCCAGCGCCGAGGGGCGTTTATGACTCGCGGTTTGCGCGACTTTACAGGTCGGGAAACGCGTCAGCAGGAACAGTACCATCACCACTACCAGGACCATAATCATGTACTTATAGGGTTCCAGAGTGTTTTCCAGCATCAGCACCTTGAAGTTGTGGACTTGCTCGGCATTCATGCCCGCCATCTGTTTTTCCAGGCTTTCCCCTTCGGAAAAGACCAGATATTTACCCAATAAAATGCCTGCCGCCGCGCCGATCGGATAAAAGGTCTGGCTGATATTCAGCCGCAGCGTGGCGTAGGCTTTCGGCCCGATCATCGAACTGTAGGTATTCGCCGCCGTTTCCAGGAAACTCAGGCCAATCGCAATGGCGAAAATCGCCGCGAGGAACATGGTGTAGGTCGCCATATGCGACGCCGGGAAAAAGAGCGTACAGCCGACAATGTATAGCGTCAGGCCGATAAGTATCGCCACTTTATAACTGGTTTTTTTAATGACCAGCGAGGCCGGAATAGCAATTAAAAAATAACCGCCATAAAAGGCGCTTTGTACTAATGCCGAAGCAAAGTTGCTCAGCGAAAATACACTTTTAAATTGCGTAATCAGAATATCATTTAACGCGGCTGCGCATCCCCATAATGGGAATAAACAGGATAACAAAATAAACTGGAACAGAGGTGTCTTATTCAGATACCCGTCGGGCATCTGAACGATGTTTTTATCGTTCATAGTGCTACCTTTAACAGTGCAGGGTGATTGTTATTCGTTCAACGAAAGATACTCATTAAATTGTTCAATGCTTGGATAAGAGGATTGGGTGCCTTTCCCGGTGACGCTGAAAGCGGCAAAGAGGACGGCTTTTTTCATGGCGGCTTCCACATCCCCGCTCTGGACGTAGTAATGCGCGAAACAGCCGATAAAGGCATCGCCCGCGCCGCTGGTATCGACAGCGTTCACTCTAAACGCCGGGACATGGACTTCCTGGTCACGCGTCATCCACAGCGCGCCTTTCTCACCCATGGTGACGATAATATTGTTCAGCCCTTTATCCACCAGCGAACGTGCCGCTGCGCGAATATGGTCATAGGTATCCACTGGCATACCGGTTAATATTTCCAGCTCGGTTTCATTGGGTACAAAGAAATCGCATTTACAGGCATAAGACATATCTAATTCCCGTAATGCTGGCGCAGGGTTTAATAACACTTCAATCCCATGTTTCTTGCCAAATTCTATTGCGTGATAAACCGTTTCAAGCTGAACTTCCAGTTGCAGAACAATAAGCTGGCATTTTTTTAAATCTTCCGCCGCGCGATCGATATCTTCCGGCGAGAGAAACTTGTTGGCGCCTTTGATGATCAGAATGCTGTTGCTGGAGTTGGCGTTGACGAAAATCGGCGCTACGCCGCTGCTGGTACACGGTACTTTTTCTACATACGTCGTATTGATCCCCCAGGATTCGAGATTACGAATGGTGTTGTCGGCAAAAATATCGTCGCCCACTTTGGTCAACATCAATACTTTTGAATTGAGCTTAGCGGCCGCCACGGCCTGGTTCGCCCCTTTTCCGCCGCAGCCGATTTTAAACGCCGGCGCTTCCAGAGTTTCCCCTTCTTTGGGCATCTGGTTGGTGTAGGTGATAAGGTCCACCATGTTAGAGCCAATAACCGCGATATCCATTTTACTCCCTCTCAGAAATCGTCACACGACAATGATATTAAAATAACATTATCATGTTACTTCCGTATCATTTGTGACTATGATCGCGATTAGAGGATCATTTTGCCATTTACTTCGTGAACAATCCCTGGCGGAACATACGCGCACCAAATCATTTTTATTGTTACAATTTACTGAAAATTAACTATTTATTGTTATAAAACGCGAATAAACCCACTTTTATTTCCTGACAGCCGGACGTATAGTAGTGCCACACTGTAATGTTCTCAGAAACACATAAATGTTACTGATGGAACATAACAACATGATTTGCGGAGAGGGTGAATGGAGACCAAGCAAAAAGAACGTATCCGACGCTTGATGGAGTTACTGAAAAAGACCGATCGAATCCATCTGAAAGACGCCGCGCGGATGCTGGAAGTTTCGGTGATGACCATTCGCCGCGATCTCAGCCAGGATGATGACCCTTTACCGCTGACGCTGCTCGGCGGCTATATCGTCATGGTAAATAAGCCTGCGTCTTCAACCAATATGCCGCTGCCGGCGAAAAAGACGCATCATCGGGACGACCTTCCCGTTGCGATCCTGGCCGCCGGCCTGGTGCGTGAAAACGATCTGGTTTTTTTTGATAACGGTCCGGAAATGCCATTAGTTATCAGCATGATACCGGATGATATTACCTTTACCGGGATTTGCTACTCGCATCGGGTATTTATCGCGCTGAATGAAAAGCCTAATGCCACGGCGATTCTGTGCGGCGGCACCTATCGGGCCAAGAGCGATGCCTTTTATGATGCCAATAATCCTTCGGCGCTGGATTCGCTCAATCCGCGCAAAGTGTTTATTTCCGCCAGCGGCGTACATGAACATTTTGGCGTGAGCTGGTTTAACCCGGATGATCTTGCCGCCAAACGTAAAGCGATGGAACGCGGTCTGCGCAAAATTTTGCTGGCGCGTCACGCCCTGTTTGATGAGGTCGCGCCTGCCAGCATTGGTCCGCTTTCTGCCTTTGATGTCCTGATTAGCGATCGCCCATTACCGACAGATTATGCCGTTCACTGTCGGAATGGTTCCGTCAAAGTCATCACGCCTGATTCGGAAAGTGAATAACTTACTCAAAAAAGACGGCAATTTTATTGAACATGGTGGGATCGGACTGGTTTCGTACCACCTTCGCCACGTCTTCCAGTTTATCGATCTGACTGATCATCTGTTCAAGTCGCTGATCGTCATTGACCAGAAGCCAGATGCGGCTCTGATCGCTACCCTGAATCGGTAAACAGAGAATACCCTCAACGTTGAAAGCGCGTCGGGCGAACAGCCCGCAGACGTGGGTCATCACGCCAGGATGGTTGCGAACGGTCAGCTCCAGAATAACGTTATCATGTGATTGTTTCTGCATGGCTTATTCCCCCACCATCTCTGTATTTGCCGCGCCCGGCGGCACCATCGGATACACTTTTTCTTCTGCATCAATGCGCACATGGATCAACGCCGGTCCAGGACGACGAATGATAGCCTGCAACGCCGCCTGCGGATCGGCTTCGTTATTCAAATCACAGGTGTCCAGACCAAACCCGGCGGCAATCTGCATAAAGTTGATGCTTCCCGGATAGGTCGCCGCAAAAACGCCCTGTTTATAGAACAGACTCTGTTGCTGATGTACCAGTCCCAGCGCGTCGTTATTCATCAGGATGATTTTCACATCCAACTGGTTTTCACTGGCGGTAGCCATCTCCTGAATATTCATCATCAAACTACCGTCGCCGGAAAAACACAGCACCTTGTTGCCCGGATTCGCCAGCGCCGCGCCAATCGCCGCGGGCAGACCAAACCCCATGGTGCCCAGCCCGCCGGAAGTCAGCCACTGACGCGGACGGTTGAGCGGATAAGCCTGCGCGGTCCACATCTGATGCTGACCTACGTCAGTGGTAATAATCGCGTTGTCGTCCACACAGGCGGCGACCGCGTTAATCAGCCCATAGTGACTAAGCGGGTTATTTTCCTGGGGAATACTGCAAGGGAATTCTTGCTGCAAGTCCGCCACCAACTGATGCCATGCTTCCCGCGGCTGTGCCTCGATATGGGGAATTAACTGTGCCAGTACATCATCGACATCCGCCTGAATAGCCACATGCGGCTGCTTAATTTTGCCTAACTCGGCGCGATCGATATCCACATGGATGATTTTGGCGTTCGGACAAAACTGCTCCGTTTTGCCAATCGCCCGGTCATCAAAACGCGCGCCCAGAACAATCAGTAAATCGGCCTCTTGCAGAATAAAATTGGTACTGCGCGCGCCGTGCATTCCCAGCATTCCTAACGACAGCGGATGCGCCTTAGGCAGCATTCCCAGCGCCATTAAGGTCATTGTCGTCGGCAGTTGCGCTTTTTCCGCCAGTTCGCGCACGCGTGTCGGCGCATTGATCACGCCGCCGCCCAGATACAGCACCGGACGCTTCGCCGCGTTAATCATTGCGGCGGCCTCGCGGATACTCTCCGCGCTAAACTCCGGCGGGGGTGATTTTTCCGCCGGCGACGGTAACGCATCCAGCTCAATTGTCGCCGTCTGCACATCTTTAGGAACGTCTATCCACACCGGGCCGGGACGCCCCGACTGCGCCAGACGAAAAGCATCGCTCATCACCTGAGGCAACTCATTGATATTTCTGACCAGATAGTTGTGCTTGGTGATGGGGATAGAGATACCGTAGGTATCCACTTCCTGAAACGCGTCAGTACCGATCATGGACGCCGGAACCTGCCCGGTAATGCAGATTAACGGAATGGAATCCAGGCGCGCATCGGCAATAGCCGTGACCAGATTGGTCGCGCCCGGCCCGCTACAGGCCATACAAACAGCAGGTTTACCCTCCGTCCGCGCCATCCCCTGCGCAATAAACCCCGCGCCTTGTTCATGGCGCGCCAGAATATGACGGATTTGCGTGCTTTGGCTTAACGCGTCGTAAACGGGGAGGATCGAACCGCCGGGAATGCCGGTGACGATACGAATCCCCTGGCGCTCCAGAAAATGAACAATAAATTCCGCGCCCGTAAAGCGCTGAGGTGTAGATGTTGTGCCCGAACTTGCCATGCTCCATTCCTTTTATTCTGAGCCGACGTTCCGGGAAGGTGTCTTAAACAAAAAACCCCGCCCGGTTTGCGCCGGCGGGGTTTTGGAATCGTGTGTGTTCCGGACCCTACGGCGCATTGCCGACGACCACCACCACACGCACGACGACCACTGCGCGAGATGGCGCAGTTGTTAGTAGGGTCGCGTTCAGCATGGAAGGGTTCATTAGGGGCCTTGTCTGTTTGTTATTAACACGTTTTATACAAGCACAGCGCTTTCAGCATGACAACGGAAAAATTTTCATCTGCACAAAAATGCGTCATCGATCACATTTTTCTACGAATTTACACGCTTTGAGTATAGGCGTGATAAGCGTAGCGCCCTCCGGTAATCGCCGGGATTGATGATCACGCGTTTCACAATGCCGGAAAACAAAAAACCTCGCCGAAGCGAGGTTCTTACAGCGTAATGCGGGTGGTAGCCGCGAAGCACACTGTGTTATGTCAACAGCAGAAGTATACGCGTTCTGTGCAGAACGCGCAATTTCGGCGCGAATTTTGATGAATTTGAGTATGGATCAGAAGCTCCGTTCTGTCTATAAATTACTGTTCATTTATACAGTACTTAACTATAATGTCTTTGACACAATGTGTTATGCGGGGGCCGCATCGTAAACCGGCGCAACGAAGTCCTGGCTGAAACGGGTGGTGCCGTCAGCGCCTTAACCCCCTCGTGAGCACACTGTGTTATGTCAACACGCACACTATTCCTCGCAAAAGGGATCGCGTGCGCAACAGCTGACAACAGGCAGCGGAAAGGTACGTCGGCTGGCAGTGCTCCTTAACCACAGGAGACGCGTATGAGCGTAGTGGATATCACCATTCTTATCCTGAAACTCATTGTTGCAGCACTGCAACTGCTTGATGCTGTTCTGAAATACCTTAAGTAATTCAGATTCAAGCCGCACCGAAGGGGAGCGGGCAACCGCTCCCCTTTCACCTTATCCGCTGGTCTTTCGCTTCCCGGGTATGTTACGTTTTTATGACACCCTCAACGACGCCTGACGCTATGACCCTTTCCGTTTTCTGCATTTTGCTGTTCGCCGCGCTGCTACATGCCAGCTGGAACGCCATTGTCAAAGCGGGAAACGATAAGCTCTACGCCGCGATCGGCGTCAGCGGTTCCGCGGCGGTCATGGCATTGATCCTTTTGCCCTTCTCGCCGCAGCCAGCTCACGCCAGTATCCCTTTTTTAGCGGCCTCTACCGCGCTCCAGGTGGTGTATACCGTCCTGGTGGCGAAAACCTATCAGGTCTCGGACATGAGCCAGACCTATCCTCTTATGCGCGGCACCGCGCCGCTGCTGGTGGCGCTCATTAGCGTTCTGTTTCTTGGCGACAGCCTGTCGTCGCTGGCCTGGGTCGGCATCGCAGTGATCTGCATGGCGATACTTGGGATGGCCTGTAATGGCCGCGCCAGTTCTCAACGTGGTGTCGTGCTGGCATTAACTAACGCCTGTTTTATTGCCGGATATACGCTGGTGGACGGGACCGGCGTAAGACTCTCCGAAACGGCGCTGGGCTATACGCTATGGTCATTTTTTCTCAACGGCGCCTGCCTGTTAACCTGGGCGATGATTGCGCGGCGGCGGGAAGCGTCGCGTTATCTGGCGCAACAGTGGAAAAAAGGCATTTTTGGCGGGATTGGCACTATGGGATCTTATGGGCTGGCGCTATGGGCCATGACCCAGGCGCCGCTGGCGGTGGTCGCCGCGCTGCGTGAGACGTCGATTTTATTCGGCGCGCTGATAGCCTGGCTGTTGCTTAAAGAGAAAGTGGCCGGGCTACGTCTGGTGGCGGCGGGCGGGATTGCCCTCGGGGCGATTTTACTCCGTCTGTCATGATTGCCCAATAACAGCTGCAGACGTAACACATTCTCGGCAACATTTGTTGCCGCTTTTGTTTACATATCCTGCCGTTCCTTCCCCTGCCATTGCTGGTTGCTGTCTGGCCTTCTTTTTCTGGTGTGATAGATTCCTCTCGCATTTATGGGAATGCGCAGCAAGTTATTCTTATTTTTTCTTTTTTTGAAAAGTAATCAGCGAAATGAAAAGGCAGAGAAACGTCAATTTGTTGTTGATGTTGGTGTTACTGGTGGCCGTAGGGCAGATGGCGCAAACCATTTATATTCCCGCCATCGCCGATATGGCACAAGCGCTAAACGTCCGGGAAGGCGCCGTCCAGAGCGTAATGGCTGCTTACCTCCTGACCTACGGCGTCTCGCAACTGTTTTACGGCCCGCTTTCCGACCGGGTTGGGCGCCGCCCCGTAATCCTCGTCGGCATGTCTATTTTTATGGTAGCGACCCTGTTCGCCATGACCACGCATAGTTTGACGGTGTTGATTGCCGCCAGCGCCATGCAAGGGATGGGAACCGGCGTTGGCGGAGTAATGGCGAGAACGCTCCCGCGCGATCTGTATGAAGGAACGCAACTTCGTCACGCCAATAGCCTGTTAAATATGGGGATTCTGGTCAGCCCGCTGTTAGCGCCGCTGATTGGCGGTCTGCTGGACACCCTGTGGAACTGGCGCGCGTGTTACGCTTTCCTGCTGGTGCTTTGCGCTGGCGTCACCTTCAGCATGGCGCGCTGGATGCCGGAAACCCGCCCCGCCGGCGCGCCGCGTACGCGGCTGATCGCCAGCTATAAAACGCTGTTTGGCAACGGCGCATTTAACTGTTATCTGCTGATGCTAATCGGCGGGCTGGCTGGCATTGCGGTCTTTGAAGCCTGTTCCGGCGTGCTGATGGGGGCAGTATTAGGTCTCAGCAGTATGGTGGTAAGCATTCTGTTTATTCTGCCGATTCCGGCGGCGTTCTTCGGCGCCTGGTTTGCCGGACGCCCGAATAAACGCTTCTCAACTCTGATGTGGCAGTCAGTTATTTGCTGTCTGCTGGCAGGCCTTATGATGTGGATTCCCGGCTGGTTTGGCGTGATGAACGTCTGGACGCTACTCATCCCCGCTGCGCTGTTTTTCTTCGGCGCCGGGATGTTATTTCCACTGGCCACCAGCGGCGCGATGGAGCCGTTTCCGTTCCTCGCAGGCACCGCTGGCGCGCTGGTCGGCGGGCTGCAAAATATTGGTTCCGGCGTACTGGCGTGGCTTTCGGCAATGCTGCCGCAAACCGGTCAGGGCAGTCTGGGATTGCTGATGACCCTTATGGGATTGCTGATTCTGGCGTGCTGGCTGCCGCTGGCGTCACGGATATCGCATCAGGGACAGACGGTTTAACATTCCCCTCGCCCGGCTTTTTGCCGGGCGTTTCACACTCCGGCGCGATCATCGCATTGAGCAGGGGCTCCTGCGCCGGACGCCACGCTCCTTCTTCGCCGTCATAAAACTGTGTGTCCGCGTTTATCGCATACGGAATATGCGCTTTTTTCAGCTCGCAGGCCATAAAACGGGCAAACGCGAACTGTGAAGCGATCGGCGTCATTTTTATCGACTCTCCCGGCGCCCATCCGCCCACCCAGCTTGCATGGCCGGTCTTATGCTGCCAGCGAACCGCAGCGTTAATCCGTGCCCGAATCGCCGCTTTTTCCGCCGCCGTGCCTGACGTCCACGGATATTTACCGCCGCTTTTCAGGGGTCCCCACGGGAAGATGTGCCACTCCGCCAGTACATAGTTCTGGCTTTGCGCCGGCAGTTTAAGCGCCGACAAATCCTCCGGCGCGGCGCGCATGCGGGGGGCAACGAAAATCATCCGCTGTGGGTCAATGGCGTGAATCAGGCGGATGGTTTTGTCATATACGCGATTCAGCGACGCCATATTATGATTAAGTTTGTCGGCAGGCTCATAAATGAGATCGAACCCCAGAAGCGGGGATGTCTGACCAAAATAGCGCGCGACCACGCTCCACCAGTTGATCAGCTCCTTTTCATGGCTGGCGCTGGGATCGGTTTTATACGCATCCGCCTGATAGGCAATAATGGGTATGACGCCATAGTATTCGCAGGCCTCTACCAGCTTACGCAAATGGATGAGGCGCGCTTCCGTCGGCGCGCCTGCCACACGGATACGGACATGCGTTAACCCTTTTGCCTTAAAATCCCGCACGACCAGCGGATCAAACTCGCGGATACCCCGTTCCGTTCGCGCCCAGTCAACATCCATCCCAACGCCAAGCTGCTGCGCATAGCGCGCCGCCGTCAAAGGCATCGGTTTCGCATAGACGACCGCGCTGGTCAGCATGAGAGAGGCAATAAGCGGTTTAAACACGACGCCCCCTAAAATTTTTACCACGGTGATAGCACGTATTTAGCATATTCTCTCCCGGCAGGTGTAGCGGCAAAGCGTAATAAATCTTCACACCTGTTCCTGCAACCAGCGAATAAATGCCTCGATTTTCGGCCACTGCCTGCCAGGCAGAGTGGTGACATAATAATGCTGATGACATTTCAGCCTCATGTCACCAAAAGGCGCAATCAGTTCACCGCTGTCGAGACGCTTTTGCACCAGCCGTTTACGTCCCATCGCCACGCCAATATGGTTCATCGCGGCAATCACCGCTAAATCAGAACGATCGAAGCCAATGCCGGATGAATCCGGCAAATTTACCGCAAAATGCTGCGCCCAACTGTGCCACTCATCGGTGCCCGAATCGTTACTCCACGCCTGTCTGTCGTGTAAGAGCGTACAGTGCCGTAGGTTATTCAGGTTATCCTGCAAGGCGAAACGACGGGCATAATCCGGGCTGCAAACGGGCAAAATTGCCTCATCCATTAAAAAATGGTGCGTGAGCTGCGCCGACGGCGCATCGTCAAAATAGATAGCCAGGTCAATGCCGGCACGCTGTAGGTTAACGTTATCGTTGCCGGTCAGCATAGTGAGAGAAATTGACGGATAGCGACGGGTAAAGTCCCCCAGCGCAGGCACCAGCCAGCACTGGGCGATAGAGGGACGTGAATACACGGTCAGCGTGCCGGACAGTTCCTGATTTTTGATATCGAGGATTTCCTGATTCAACGTATCCAGCGACGATTTCAGCGCCCAGAATACCCGTTTGCCTTCATGGGTAAGCTCCACTTTACGGTGAGAGCGGACAAATAGCTGGATTCCCAACTCGGCTTCCAGTTGATTGATACGATGGCTTACCGCACTTGGGCTTAACGACAGCTCATCTGCCGCCAGAGCAAAGGACTGGTGTCTGGCCGCGACTTCAAAAGTATAGAGTTTGGATAACTGCCAACCGTTGAGTAAGCGGTTTCGGGTATCGCGAAGGGGTTCCATGGCAACCTCAGTCATCTTTTAATTTCCCGAAGTGTAAAAAAACACGCTGAAAAAATCCGCACATAGATGAAGCAAAATGAACCATATCGCAAAATAAAGGCAATATTAGATGGAAATCACATAGTTGATTCAATTTACATCATGTGAATGGCAAATTATATCGTTTGTCAGGGTGTGCTGTTTTTCTGTCCAATAAGAACAGATTAATCACAGGGTAGGTGAGATATGCACGCTCAAATCTGGGTAGTGAGCACGCTGCTGATCAGCATCGTGTTAATCGTATTGACCATCGTGAAGTTTAAATTCCACCCCTTCCTGGCGTTACTGCTCGCCAGTTTCTTTGTCGGCGCGATGATGGGCATGGGGCCGCTGGAGATGGTCACGGCGATAGAAAACGGAATAGGCGGTACGCTCGGTTTTCTGGCCGCCGTTATCGGTCTTGGCACCATCCTCGGCAAAATGATGGAGGTTTCCGGCGCGGCGGAACGCATCGGGCTTACGCTCCAGCGCTGCCGCTGGCTCTCTGCTGACGTGATCATGGTACTGGTGGGGCTGATTTGCGGTATCACGTTGTTCGTGGAAGTGGGCGTCGTGTTGCTCATCCCACTGGCGTTTTCTATCGCTAAAAAGACCCATACCTCGCTGCTGAAGCTGGCCATTCCGCTGTGTACCGCGCTGATGGCCGTCCATTGCGTGGTACCGCCGCATCCGGCTGCGCTGTTTGTCGCAAATAAACTGGGGGCGGATATCGGCTCGGTGATTGTCTACGGTCTGCTGGTCGGACTGATGGCCTCATTGGTCGGCGGCCCGCTGTTCTTAAAGTTTCTGGGTAATCGTCTGCCGTTCAAGCCCGTACCGACAGAGTTTGCGGATCTTGAAGTGCGCGCCGAAAACACCCTGCCGTCGCTGGGCGCAACGCTGTTTACCGTTCTGCTGCCGATTGGCCTGATGCTGGTGAAAACCGTCGCTGAACTGAATATGGCGAAAGACGGCACGTTGTATACGCTGCTGGAGTTTATCGGTAATCCGATCACCGCAATGTTTATCGCTGTCTTTGTGGCGTATTACATACTCGGTCTGCGCCAGCATATGGGTATGGGCACACTACTTACCCACACCGAAAACGGCTTTGGCGCCATTGCGAACATCCTGCTGATTATCGGCGCGGGCGGCGCGTTCAACGCCATTCTCAAAAGTAGCGGGCTGGCGGACACGCTGGCGGTGATCCTCTCAAATATGCATATGCACCCGATTCTGCTGGCATGGCTGGTAGCGCTGATTCTGCACGCGGCGGTCGGCTCTGCGACGGTGGCGATGATGGGCGCCACCGCGATTGTTGCGCCAATGCTGCCGCTCTATCCTGACGTCAGCCCGGAGATTATCGCTATTGCCATCGGTTCCGGCGCCATTGGCTGCACGATCGTGACAGACTCCCTGTTCTGGCTGGTCAAGCAGTATTGCGGCGCTACGCTGAATGAAACGTTTAAATACTATACGACGGCCACGTTTATCGCATCTGTCGTTGCACTGGCTGGCACATTCCTGCTTTCCTTTATCATCTGATCGTAAAGAGACGTACTATGGAAAACATACAAAAGCTCATCGCCCGGTATCCTTTGGTCGAGGATCTGGTCGCCCTCAAAGAAACCACCTGGTTTAACCCGGGCGCCACCTCTCTTGCACAAGGTCTACCGTATGTCGGCCTGACGGAGCAGGACGTAAACGCCGCCCATGACCGTCTGGCGCGCTTTGCGCCGTATCTGGCGAAAGCGTTTCCGCAAACCGCTGCCGCTGGCGGCATGATCGAATCTGACGTGGTCGCTATTCCGGCCATGCAAAAGCGGCTGGAAAAAGAGTATGGGCAAACGATCGACGGTGAAATGCTGTTAAAAAAAGACAGTCACCTGGCAATCTCTGGTTCCATTAAAGCGCGCGGCGGCATCTACGAGGTGCTAACGCACGCGGAAAAACTGGCGCTGGAGGCGGGTCTGTTAACCACCGACGATGACTATAGCGTGCTGCTTTCGCCGGAATGTAAACAATTCTTCAGCCAGTACAGTATCGCCGTCGGTTCAACCGGCAATCTGGGGCTATCGATCGGTATCATGAGCGCCTGCATCGGTTTTAAAGTGACGGTACATATGTCTGCCGACGCCCGCGCCTGGAAAAAAGCGAAGCTGCGTAGCCACGGCGTGACGGTCGTAGAATACGAAGATGATTACGGCGTGGCGGTTGAGCAGGGCCGTAAAGCAGCGCAATCCGATCCAAACTGTTTCTTTATCGACGATGAAAACTCTCGCACGCTATTTCTGGGCTATGCGGTAGCGGGTCAGCGTCTGAAAGCGCAATTCGCTCAACAGGGACGCGTCGTTGACGCCAGTCACCCACTGTTTGTTTATCTGCCGTGCGGCGTTGGCGGCGGCCCTGGCGGCGTCGCCTTTGGCCTGAAACTGGCGTTTGGCGACAACGTCCACTGTTTCTTTGCCGAACCGACCCATTCACCCTGCATGTTACTCGGCGTTTATACCGGTCTGCACGATGCCATCTCAGTACAAGATATCGGTATTGATAACCTGACGGCGGCTGACGGCCTGGCGGTAGGTCGCGCTTCGGGCTTTGTTGGGCGGGCAATGGAGCGTCTGCTTGACGGCCTCTATACCTTAGACGATCAAACAATGTACGACATGCTGGGCTGGCTGGCGCAGGAGGAAGGAATTCGACTGGAGCCATCAGCTCTGGCGGGGATGGCCGGGCCACAGCGCATTTGCGCCGCCGCCGCGTATCAGCAAAGGCATGGATTCAGTCAGACGCAGCTCGGCAACGCGACGCATCTGGTATGGGCAACCGGGGGCGGCATGGTGCCGGAAGATGAAATGGAACAATACCTGGCAAAAGGACGCTAATACTCACTCAGTGCCGGAAAGACGGCAGCGCCATCCGGCACGCCATCGCCTGATGGCGCTACGCTTATCAGGCCTGTGACGTTAACGCAGCATCGCCATCAACTCCTCCGGCGAGCGATGCTGCTTCAGTAAATCCCGCATCACCCGCATATGCGGCGAGGAGTAGTTAAAAAAGGTCTGGTAGCCCTCGCAAAGCTGATTTTTCCCCTGGCTATCCCGATGCTCAGGGCATCCGCCGCCGCAAAATCGTAATAAAGAGCACTTCTGACATTCAGCGCTTAGCGGCACCTTGTCCGGCGCTTCAGCGCCATTCCTGCCGCCGCACCACTGCTGTAGCGTCTCATCAAAAAGGCGAACCGAGATACGCTGAATATCTTCACGTACCCAGATATCAAATACGCTATTTAAAAACCGCCCCCAGTCTGCTGAACACAATGAATCCTCGGTCAACATTCCGTTCCGGTCATGTTCCAACAATGGGATAAAATGGACATTGCGAATGCCGAGCCGTTGTAAGTTACGGTACAGTTGCTGAGGGCGCTGGCTATTCTGGCGATTTACGACGACCTGAATCTGGTCATCACTCACGACAATGTCCTGACGTCCTGTCATATAAAATTCCCGATAAATGCAATAAGTTGGCGAATATGGGTAACAGCAAACAGGATTGCGAGCGACAACACCGCGAGGGAGATCAAAAATTTGTCACGCACGACATGAGTTTCGGAAAAATCGCTATGCGCGACATCCATCAAATTACGACTCAGAGTATAACGCCAAAGAATCACCGCCACTATCGCCAGAACGCTGATCGACACCCAGAACAAGAACCCCGCCTGATGCCAGTGGTGCCTGACGGCTAACGCCATTAACGCCCCGTATCCCAGCAGCGTGCGAAACCAGGCCAGCGACGTACGCTCCGGTTGCAGTCCCGGATCGTTCTGCCGACGGGCTTTACGACTATCCGGCATACAGTACCAGCCCCATTACAATCACCGCGACAATCATCAAAATAACGCTGATGATCAACAGGCTGTGGGTATAGGGCAAATCCTCTTTCAGACGCATCGCTTTTTCATTACGTAACCAGCGTAGATAGCCATAAATCGCCAGGCCGCCCGCAAACAGACACAACAGTAGCGCCAGCAGTTCACGGATCACCGGCGTGGCAAAATCCGGAGCGAGCTGGTCAAGACCGACGCCTGCCGCCAGAAATCCCAGCGAGGTGCGGATCCACGCCAGAAAGGTACGCTCATTTGCCAGTGAGAAGCGATAATCCGGCGCTTCTCCGAGGCGGGAAATCTTCATGACGACTCCTTTTACGTTATTATGTATTCCCGTTTGTTTTCAGAATACCACTCACGTTGTTGCTGATATGCTTCACATTATCCCGCAGCAAGGGAATCTTATTGCAAAATAACTGTAGTTCACTGGTGACGCGTTTCGGCGCAACCGCGCTCATTGCCGCTATTTTTCATTTCAGTTGCGACCTTTTTCAACGCCACCGCCAGGAAAGGCATTATTGCCGAATTAAAAGCTGAAAAACCACCCGTCGCGACGAAAAAAAAGGCGATGAAGATTGATAACCAACTGAAATAAAATGGAATTATGCTCATTGCCATTACGCTGATTAGCACGTTCATTGAGGAAGGAGATAAGAAGAAGAGCAGAAGTGTGACCGGTGCGGCGCGCGTTATCCAGCCTGGATTTAACACAGTGCGTAGGCCGGATAAGCAACGCGCCATCAGGCGCTAACCCATTCCCCAAAAAATCACCGCCAGCAGTTGTGGCGTGATAATACGCAGGAACATCACTAACGGATAGACGGTCGCGTAAGAGAGCGCCGCCGCGCCGCTGGTGGCATGAAGATTGTTGGCAAATGCCAGCGCTGGCGGATCGGTCATCGAACCGGCCAGCATCCCGCATAGCGTCAGATAGTTCATTTTGGCAAAAATTCGCGCCAGCAAACCGACGGTAATCAACGGAATTGCGGTGATGAAAATACCGTAGCCAATCCAGCTTAATCCTTCGCCCTGCGTCAGCGTATCGACAAAATCGCCGCCGGATTTCAGCCCAACGACCGCCAGAAACAAAACGATGCCTAATTCACGCAGCGCGAGGTTGGCGCTCGGCGGCATAAACCAGTACAGCTTACCGATGCTGCCGATACGCCCCAAAATTAGCGCCATGATCAGCGGCCCGCCGGCCAGCCCCAGTTTTAAAGCGACCGGGAATCCCGGCACAAACAACGGGATTGACCCAAGCAGAACCCCTAATCCGATGCCGATAAACACCGGCAGCATCTGCACCTGCTGGAGTTTTTGCTGCGCGTTGCCGACCACATTGGCTACCGCATCAATCGAGGCAGGACGCCCCACCAGATTGAGAATGTCGCCAAACTGCAGGCTGGCGTCGCTACTGGCGACCAGCTCAACGCCCGCGCGGTTAAGGCGGGAGATAACCACGTCATAACGCTCTTTAAAGTGCAAATCGCGGATACGTTTGCCGAGCACTTTTTCGTTGGTGACGACCACACGCTCGACGCGTAAATCCGTGCCGCGCGTCGACAACGAGGTGTCCACTTCCTTGCCGATCACCAGTTGCGCGTTATGCAGGTCGGTAGATTGGCCGACGAGGTGCAGCAGGTCGCCTGCCTGGATAATCGTCCCCGGCGACGGCACCATCAGCGTGTCGTCGCGTTTCAGGCGTGAGCAAATGATTTTATCGCTGTTCAGGATCGGCACATCCTGGATAGCCATATTATTGAGGTTCGGATTCTCGACACGGATATTCATTGTTTGAATTAATGAATGACCGTTAGCGAGAGAGGATTCGTGCTTCTGCGCCTCCGCCTCGACGTTAACGCGAAAAATCAGCCGCATCAGCCACATGGTGAGCAAAATACCGCAGATGCCAAACGGATACGCCATCGCATAGCTCATCCCCATCTGATCCACCAGATCCACTGGCGTTCCCAGATCGCGCAGGATTTGCTGACCCGCCCCTAACGCAGGCGTATTGGTGACTGCGCCGGAGAAAATCCCCAGCACCACTGGCAGCGGAATAGCGAAAATTTTATGCAGAATCGCGGTGACCAACCCGCCCATAATCACAATCAGAACAGCAAACAGATTGAGACGCAGCCCGGAAACGCGCAGCGAGGCGAAAAACCCCGGCCCCACCTGTATGCCGATGGTATAAACAAAAAGGATCAGGCCGAATTCCTGGATAAAGTGCAGCATATCGCCGCTCAGCGTCACCCCAGCCTGATCGACGAAGTGGCCGACGATAATACCGCCGAACAGAACACCGCCAATACCAAAGCCGACACCGCGCACTTTAATGTTGCCGATCCATAAACCGACAACCGCCACCAACGCCAGAACGCTGACCGTCAATGCGATATCACTCATCTTTTCTTCCCTGTGAGTAACATTTCAATTTATAGGGATTATGACTGAACCGTTAAGGCATATATACAGCATGGCGCACATTCTCATGTTACAAAACCGCCCAGACGTCCTGACTTCGGCAGCGTCTTACCCTTTTTCGTGGCACAAAAAAGCCCCGCCATCTCTGGCGGGGCAAGGCAAGGAGCTTATTAGCTATTTAATGCGGAGCGTTCGTTAATGGCGATACGCTGCGGCGCAATGGTTTCCGGCTCGTTACGGGTTAAATCAATATGCAGCAGGCCGTTGGTAAACGTCGCGCCGGAAACTTCCATATTCTCAGCCAGCGTAAAGCTCAGGCTAAAAGGCTGCATGACCAGGCCCTGATGTAACCATTTGGGCTCGTTTTCCGGCTGTTCCGGCGTACCTTTCACCGTCAGGCGCGTGCCTTCCAGTTGAATATCCAGATCTTCCTGACGGAAACCGGCTAACGCTAAGGTAATGCGATAATGGTTATCGTCGCTTTTTTCGATGTTATAGGGCGGGAAGCTCTGGCTTTCGCCGCTGTTTTGCAGCGCATTGGCCAGCTTGTCAAAACCGATCCATTGACGCAGCAGTGGGGATAAATCGTAGTTACGCATAATCATTTCTCCTTCTAAGAAGCGAGTTTTTACCTTCACACTTTACGTGCGAATATGCTCCCTGACGGCGAGCATGGGATGACAGGCCGCGCAACGCGACCCGACGGAATCAGTTAATTTCGATACGGCGCGGTTTGTTCGCTTCCGGAATCACGCGCTCCAGTTCGATATACAGCAGCCCGTTGACCAGGTTTGCGCCGCGAACGTGAATGTTCTCCGCTAACTGGAACTTACGTTCAAAGTTACGCTCGGCAATGCCCTGATACAGGTAAGTACGTTCTTTCTGCTCGTCCGCATGAGCGCCTTTTACCACCAGTAAATTATCCTGGGCAGTAATCTCCAGTTCGCTTTCCGCGAAACCGGCAACGGCAATGGCGATGCGGTAGTGGTTTTCGTCTACCAGCTCAACGTTGTACGGAGGGTAGCCGCCATTACTTTGGCTTTGGTTATTTTCAAGCAGGTTAAACAGACGGTCAAAACCAATGGCAGAACGGTACAGCGGGGATAAATCAAAGTTACGCATAATCATAAACTCCTGAAATCAGCGAGAATGTCAGACCTTCCATCATGGACAGGCCAGGATTGCCAGAACACCCATCAGGCGTGCCCTTCTATTCACTACGTCTTATAAATGGGTCTGAATACGTACTTTTCAAGTATTTTAATCCGACTTTTTTTTGCAGTTTATTGGCTATTGCATAGACTGGTTGGGATAGCACTGATTGTTAAAGTGCGATTACCGCCACAGTGCCACGTACTGGTGATGTTATTTTTAGCAACGGATCGCTATAACTCATCATGCAAATAACGACAACCAACAGATGAATGAGTGATGATAAAAAACGTGTGGTTAACGCTGATAATATGGAATGGGATGCTTTTATTAGGCGGTTGTTCAAGCGTCATGTCGCACACCGGCGGTAAAGAGGGTACTTATCCTGGCACGCGCGCCAGCGCTACGATGATCGGTAACGATGAGACAAACTGGGGCACCAAATCGTTGGCCATCCTGGATATGCCATTTACCGCCGTGATGGATACGATCCTTCTGCCGTGGGACATCTTCCGCAAAGACAGTTCGGTAAGATCGCGCGTCGAGAAAAGCGAGGAGGAGACGAAAATGACCAATGCCGTCATCCCCCCGGCGAAGATGCCTCCTCCCTGATTTATCGCCCGGTTTCCGTCACCCATAGCTGACGGAACCCTTTCACCTCTTCCATCCATGCGACGTGTCGCCCATCCGGTGAAAAAACGACGGCATCCGCAGACGGCGGGTTGTCGTGCCTGGCGGTTAAGAAGTCGATCCTCCCACTTTGTGCGTCGCAGCAGGCAATCCGATTTTCCAGCACCAGTCCCAGCCATTTACCCGACGGATGCCAGTTAAACGCTGACTGTACGCCGGTCGCATGATGCGTTAACTGCCGGGGCTCGCCTCCCTGCGGCGATATCAGCCACAGTTGCGCTACGCCGTTATCGTCCCGCATCAAAAAGGCGATCGCCGTCGCCTGCGGATTACTGCGGACCCAGTGGCGTGGTTCGTTAGTGAGCCCAGGGTAAACACGCTGGTGAGTAAAGGTAAGACGCCGCTGAACGACGCCCAACGGCGGCGATGGCATCGTTGATTCGGTTCCCGTCAGCGGCGTGTCGCCTGCTTGTTTCCAGCCGTTTTCATGACACGGTAAATCGACAATAAACAACTCCGGGACTTTTTTGCCCGTCAGCGACAGCGTATCGCCAATAAAGGCAATCTGGCGGTTGCCCACCCAGCCCTCTTCATAGGCGCGGTTAATGTCATCGCTGCCAGGTCTCGGCGCAGGCGTCGTGCGGCTAACCAGTACGCACCAGTGGCTACCGCTGTATTCGCGCGGATGCTGAACCGGCACCGTTACCGGCCCATACGGCGCGGCCACGCCGACATTACGCAGATCCAGCGCCGGATCGCGCTCATGCAGAACGTGGTCATTATAGGTAAAACTCACCAGCTCGCCGTTCGGGCTAAACACATGGACGTGACTGCCGCCGCGCAGCGCGCCGGGAGTATACGGCGCAGTAATATCCATCGCATCGAGGTTAGTCACACCCTCCGACGTTGCAATAACGCCCCGGCGGTGGTGAAAATCGTAATGCCACGTCTCATCAGGGTTTTCAGGGCCATGAATAAACACATAGTGATTGTCGGCAGGATGCACCGTCACCACACCGACATGCGCGCCCTGCACAGCGCGATAAATCACCTCCACGTCGCCGGTATGCACATTGACACGCTCAATGGTCTTGCCCGTAAATGACGCGCCTGAAGGCCGTACATCAAAGACCAGCCACTGGCTGTCAGGTGTCCAGGTATTGGTGTTGGTAAGCTGGTGATGGCGCGGCGTAAAGGTGATTTGTTTCATAGGATGTCCTGATAAGAGACGATGCTCGTCATCATACTGCACACGGGCTTCACTTTCAGGCTTTAGCGTATCGTTGGGATAGCCAGGCCCGGTGGCGCCTCGCCACCGGGCCGTCAGGGTCTTATTTCTCCTGCGCCAGCCGGATACTGCGCTCTATCACCGCCCGCCGGGCGTCACCCGCCGGCAGCAGCTTCAGCATCATCTCCCAGGCCGCCACCGCCTCGCCAAAGCGCTGCTGCTCAAAGGCGCTGAACGCATACAGGCTTAACACCCGGATATCCGTGTGGTCGCGGCTCACCAGCTGACGCAGCAGCTCCCCGCCGCGGCGGTTATCCTCCGGGTCGGACGAGCGCGTCAGCGCCTCCGCGTAGCCCAGCGCCGCATCGCGGTTTTTCGGGTCCAGACGGTAGGCGTTCGCATAGGCCCCGGTGGCGGTACCGGCATTACCCAGTACCATACCGGTGCGCCCCAGCATGAGCCAGCCCTCAACATTGCCGGCATCATTCTGCAGGCGGGTGCGCAGCCCCAGCGCCAGCCGCGCCATCTCCTCCTCATTCAGCGGCTGCGCCTGCGGGTCCAGCGCCCGCGCCAGCAGCCCGGGCGTCTGCGCCGTCGCCTGCTGCCAGGCCCTCACCTGCGGATAGCTGCCGGTCTGTGAGTAACTGATGGCGGCCACGACCAGCGCCATAACCACGCCCGGCACGTAAACGCCCCACCCGGCGCGCGCGCCGCAAACCGGGGTGTCCGCCGGCAGCGGCTCCCGGCGCAGGCGCACCCGCCGGCGCGTGCGGGCGACGATTATCCACCCGCCCGCCACGATGGCGGCCAGCG
>NZ_JAGEQM010000006.1:0-397244 GCF_017572025.1 Salmonella sp. 32020114201800008SM
GTGGACGCATCACTGGTGTTCGGGTTGTCATGCCAATGGCACTGCCCGGTAGCTAAATGCGGAAGAGATAAGTGCTGAAAGCATCTAAGCACGAAACTTGCCCCGAGATGAGTTCTCCCTGAGACTTTAGGTCTCCTGAAGGAACGTTGAAGACGACGACGTTGATAGGCCGGGTGTGTAAGCGCAGCGATGCGTTGAGCTAACCGGTACTAATGAACCGTGAGGCTTAACCTTACAACGCCGAAGATGTTTTGGCGGTTGAGAGATGATTTTCAGCACTGATTCCGGATTTTCGGGAACGAAAGATAAAAGATTCGTTTCCGGCAACAGAATTTGCCTGGCGGCACTAGCGCGGTGGTCCCACCTGACCCCATGCCGAACTCAGAAGTGAAACGCCGTAGCGCCGATGGTAGTGTGGGGTCTCCCCATGCGAGAGTAGGGAACTGCCAGGCATCAAATAAAACGAAGGGCCCTGTCGGAAGACAGGGCCTTTTGTTTTATCTGTGGTCTGCCGGTGAGCACTCTCCTGAGGAGGACAAATCCGCCGGGAGCGGATTTGAACGTTGCGCAGCAACGGCCCGGAGGGTGGCGGGCAGGACGCCCGCCATAAAATGCCAGGCATCAAATAAAGTGAAGGAGCCCCTCCGCCAGGACGGGCTTTTTTGCGTGTGCGGTAACTATAAAAATGTAGGCCTGATAAGCGCAGCGCCATCAGGCAACCTGCACCGCCGGATGGCGGCTCCACCTTATCCGGCCTACAGGAATTATCCCGCCTACGAAGCTGGTGTTCTTGTAGAACCGACAAGAGTACATCCCACCCAATCGTTAACGATGAACTATCCTTTACACGTGCTTATATAAGCAGTGAGGATTTTCATTGGCTATCAAACCTTTTAACTACCAGCAAGACTTTTCCAGCATTGACTTCCGCCAGCAGCCTGAATTGTATCAGGTTGGACGAGGCGAGCAGGGGGTGCTACTGGTTGAACCCTACAAAAGCGAAATTCTTCCTTTCTGGCGCTATAAAGATGAAGCATCGGCGATGAAATCCGCAGAACAGATCTACCAGTTGTTCGAAGCTTACCGGCAGCAGGATGATTTCGTTGGTATGGACATGGCGCGTAAATTTATTCAGATGGGATACACCCGCGCCAGGCGATACGCTAACTATAAAGGCGGTAAAAAGTATGCAGAAGACGGCAGCCTGAATACACGGGGTAATGATCCTATTAAGGCCGCGGCGGCAACGGTTTTCAAAGGTTGGTGGGATAAAATTCGTCAGGACGAAGACTATCTGAAACGGAAACGCCAGCATCAGGCACGGTGGGGATAAAAATTAGCAAACAAATAATTAACACTTTATTTACTTTTTGGTCTCGCGTAATCTGAATCTCCAAAATAAAAGGCCGATTAAGCCTGGCAACAAGGAGAACAGTATGGCAGAAATTATTCAGCGTATAGATAAAAACAACGCTGAGGCTCCGGAGATGCGGCGACGCATATGGGCTATCGTGGGGGCCTCTTCCGGAAACTTAGTGGAATGGTTTGATTTCTACGTCTACTCTTTCTGCTCGCTCTATTTTGCACATATCTTCTTTCCTTCTGGTAATACCACCACTCAGCTTTTACAAACAGCAGGCGTCTTTGCCGCCGGTTTTTTAATGCGGCCTATCGGTGGTTGGCTGTTTGGACGCATTGCCGATCGACGCGGGCGCAAAGCCTCAATGTTGATTTCGGTGTGCATGATGTGCATGGGGTCGCTGGTGATTGCCTGCTTACCTGGTTACGATACCATCGGCACCTGGGCACCGGCGCTGCTACTTATTGCAAGGTTATTTCAGGGGCTCTCGGTAGGGGGAGAGTATGGGACCAGCGCGACATATATGAGTGAAGTTGCGCTTGAAGGTCGTAAGGGATTTTTCGCGTCGTTTCAGTACGTTACGCTTATCGGTGGCCAACTACTGGCATTGCTGGTCGTTGTGATTTTGCAGCAGGTTCTGGAGGATGCTGAGCTTCGTGCCTGGGGATGGCGTATTCCCTTTGCGCTGGGCGCCGTGCTGGCGGTTGTGGCGTTATGGCTACGTCGCCAGCTGGATGAAACCTCGAAGCATGAGACTCGCGCATTAAAAGAAGCCGGTTCGTTGAAAGGTTTGTGGCGTAATCGCAAAGCCTTTTTGATGGTGCTTGGTTTCACCGCGGCAGGCTCGCTGTGCTTTTATACCTTCACCACCTATATGCAGAAATATCTGGTAAATACAGCAGGTATGCATGCCAATGTCGCCAGCGGCATTATGACGGCTGCGCTGTGTGTTTTCATGTTGGTGCAGCCGTTATTCGGCGCGTTATCCGATAAGATTGGCAGGCGCACTTCTATGCTATGTTTTGGCGCGCTTGCGACGCTTTTCACCGTTCCAATTCTCTCCGCGTTGCAGAATGTGACGTCGCCTTATGCCGCATTTGCTTTAGTGATGTGCGCGCTATTGATTGTGAGTTTCTATACCTCGATTAGCGGGATCCTGAAAGCGGAGATGTTTCCGGCGCAGGTTCGCGCCCTGGGCGTCGGTTTATCTTACGCGGTAGCAAACGCGTTATTTGGCGGCTCTGCGGAATATGTCGCGCTGTCGCTAAAATCTGTCGGTATGGAGAGTTCGTTCTTCTGGTATGTTACCGCGATGGCCGTTCTGGCTTTCCTGGTTTCGCTGATGTTGCACCGTAAAGGAAAGGGCTTACGCCTTTAGTATCGCGCCATTTGCCAGATAGCGTAACCGGTTGTCGCGCCAGCGACATCCCAGACAAAATCTTTCCAGCTCCAGCCGCTGCCTTCCGGGCGGCTGTCCCAGAGTTCTTTTGAGGCTCCGAGACTCAAAGAAAACATCAGCCCTATCGCTGCGCTGCGGTCAGGGCTTACTCCCTGGCGACGCGCATACTCATTACCGGCTGCCGATAGCATCGCTGATGCCATAAAATGTTGGGCTTTATCCTGACCGCTCCAGTGGTCGTTAGCCAGATGGCTGCACCCGGAGAGAAACAACACCGTAAAAGGAATCAACACGCGCACCAGTTCACTCCTAAGAGAAAACCCCGTACAGGACGGGGCTTCGATTACAGGATACGGCTAATTAATCTGTCGATGCGGATCCGGCGCAGGCGGCGAATCAATTTACGCACTTTTATCGGATAGTCGGCAATGCTCTGCAGGTCACGATAATGTTTTACGATGGTTGTGTGCGTTCTGATAAGTTCCAGCTCTTTTTCCCGCTGAGGGGCAAGCTCCTGCTTAGGATCGTGGATCAGAATGGCGTTTTCCAGATCCAGACGCCAGGCGCGAGGATTCAGATTGTTGCCGGTGAGTAGCATCCATTTATCATCTACCCACATCCCTTTCAAATGATAGGTATTGTCGTCATCTTTCCACAGACGCACCACAAGCTGATCGGTATTGACGTAATACTGTAAACGGCTCAGGAAGCGGCGCAGGTTAATCTCATAGAGATAGGGCAGCGCGCCAATGATCTTGAACGGTTCATCTTCCGGAATGTAAAAATCATTCGCGGTTTTATCGCCAACAATGATTTCGACTTTCTTTCCGTCGCGCAGTAGCTGAATAATATTCCGCACCAGTACCGCTGGTAGATTGAAGTAAGGGGTACAAATGGTGAGCTTATGCTCCGCACAGGGCATGAGATGGAAAATGGTTTTGTTCAGCAGACTGGATTTGCCAAGCCCGACCAGCGGCGTAACGGAGAGCTGCTCGTCATTAGCGTCACCCTGAAAATGATATGACGCATCCCGCAGCTCCTGACGGTATAAGCGGATATCGTTTTTAATCTCCGGGCTTTTCGGACGCTGGGTATTATCCAGACGATTCACACCACGGCCATTCATCAGATTTTGCGTCACCCAGTCAAACATGATGTCTGCCATTTGCCGATTGCGAATCAGCTGGTAGCGATCGTAGCGATATTTGTCATGCTGATGGAGATAGACATCGTTCAGGCTGGCGCCGCTGTACAGGACGCTATCATCAATGATAAAGCCTTTAAAATGCAGTACGCCAAGCGCTTCTCGCGTATTAATCGGTACGCCGTAAACCGGGACATCAATGCCGGGGTTTTCCTGCGCCAGTCGGCAATACCAGTCTGCATTGGTATTCGAGGCTGCTGCGCCAATGCGCCCGCGTTGCGCGCGATGCCAGTCGACCAGCACCCTCACGTCCAGTTCAGGACGCTGCCGTTTAGCCGCATAGAGCGCGTCGAGTATACCTTTACCCCCATCGTCCTGTTCCAGATACAGGGCAACGATACAAATACGCTGCGTCGCGCTGGCGATTTTCTCCAGCAGTGTCTCCCGAAAAGTAGCAGGAGTATAAAAGAAATCTACATCATCAACTGACTGAGAAATCTTAGGGAGTTGGGCAAGGTGTTGTTGATGTTTATTACGCTTAAATTTTGACAACATCACAGTGCATTTCTTCTCTGTTCATTGAAGGGTCCTCTGTGCTATGCAGACGACATAAGCGAGCAATAATAACATCAGTACCCGTTAAAGTGGTCAACATTTCCAGTACATTACTCACGATTCATCACATTTGGCCAGATTCAGCGTCAATCCCACGATGCCCTCGTCGAGCTGAATATCGACCTGAAATCCCAGTTTTCTGGCCAACGCGACCATGCCGCGATTGTTCGGCATCGTAATACCGTTCAGCCGCTTCAATCCGTGATCGCGAGTATAGGCAATCAATTTCTCCATTAAACGGCGTCCTAAACCCAACCCTTTGAGATCTGAACGCACCAATACGGCAAATTCGGCATCTACGTTGTCAGGATCGGAAATCGCGCGCGTTACGCCGAGGATCTCTTCAGCGTTGTCCATCCGCCTCACGGCCACAAAGGCCATTTCTCGATCGTAGTCGATCTGCGTCATGTTGGCTAAATCTTCATGGGTGAATTCGTTGATCTCGCTGAAATAACGGTAGTAAAGATCCTCTTTGGTGACCTGGGCGATGAATTGTCGTAGTTGGGGCTCATCTTCCGGCAGGATCGGACGGAACAGGCAGCGATCGCCATTTTTCATCTCCACCCACTCTTCAAGCTGGTGGGGATAGGGGCGTACCGCAAGTCGACTTTCGTTATCGCCATCAAACGGGGCAATATCCAGCGTCACATCCAGCGCGGTAAACTCACTGGCGGAAGCCAGCAGCGGATGGATATCCAGACGCTGAATTTCCGGGCAGTCGACAATCAGGTTTGAAACCTGGACCAGCAGCTGGCTTAAACCGACAATATCCAGCGGACGCAGCGCGCTACGGGCGCGAATTTTCCGCTGTTTAATGCCCTGAATCACCAGATAGCGCGCCAGATTCATGTTGAGCGGCGGCAGCGCGACGACCGCCTGCTCTTCCGGACGCCACTCTACGCCGCCTTCACCCAACATAATCAAAGGACCAAACACCGGATCGTGCTCGACCACCACTCGAAGCTCCTGCGCGCCGGCGCGGTTAGCCATGCTTTGTACCAGCAAACCGTGAATCCGCGCCTGCGGCCAGGCCATCTTTACACGATCAAAAATGGCGTTCGCGGCCTGTTGTACCTCGCTTGCGGTCCGCAGGTAAAGCATGACCCCCTGAACTTCAGATTTATGCGGAATGTCGGGCGAGCGCAGCTTGAGAGCTACCGGATAGCCTATCTGTTCGGCGATATGCACCGCTTCAGCGCTGTCGCTGGCAATCCAGGTTGGGAGCGTGTGCAGCCCATAGGCGTGTAAAATCGGCTGTACTTCATGGGTATCCAGTGAGGCGGCGCCTTCCGCAATCGCCCGCTGTAACAGATTATGCGCCTCAGCGGTATTGGACGTCAGGTTACTCGGCAACGCTGGCGTTTCCCGCAGTTGCTTCTGGTTACGCCGGTATTCCACCATATGCATAAACGCGGTAATCGTGCCTTCCGGCGTACGGTAGGTTGGTAATCCGGCTTCGCTGAACAGCCGTCTTGCCTCCTGAGACGAGAACTCGCCGCACCAGTTTGTCAGCAGCGTAACAAACTTGCCTCTGGGGTGGCGCTTAATCGTCTCGATCAGGGCATGGGCGCTTTCCGTACCCGGCGCGGCAGCGCTGGGAGAGTGGATAACCATAAGCGCGTCAAAATCCTGACTGGCGAGCAGGATATCCAGCGTTTTGACGTAATGTTCGCTGCTGGCGTCATCACACAGATCCAGCGGATTGGCAATATCTATGTGCGGGGGAAGCGCCTGCCGTAGTTGCAGGCAGGTCTCTTCGCTCAACGTCGCCAGCTTGCCGTTACGCGACCACAACTCATCTAACGCCAGCGCGGCAGGCGCGGCGCCATTGCTGATAATCATCAGTCTGTCGCCGCGTAGCGGACGCATATGGCTCAGTGTTTCGACGGCGGAAAAAAGCTCGTGCGTATCCTGGACTCGCAGCAGGCCTGCGCGCTGGATGGCCGCATCCCACGCAGGGTCCATTCCCGCGCTGGTATTAAGTAAACGCTGGGCTGCCGGGCTTCGGCCGCTTTTAATCACCAGAATCGGTTTGTTACGTGAAGCGCTACGGGCGGCGGAAACAAAACGGCGGGCGTCGCTTAACTGTTCCAGATAGAGCAAAATCGCGCTGGTCTTGCTGTCGCGCGCCAGATAGTCCAGTAGTTCATCGACATCAATATCCAGGCTATCGCCCAGCGCGATAAAGTAGGAAAAGCCCATTTCACGCTGTTGCGCCCAGTCAAGAATAGTATTGGAAACGGCGGCAGACTGGGAAATAAAAGCGAGCTTGCCCTGTTTAATCGGGACGGGAGAAAAGCTGGCATTCAGCCCTTGCCACGGCGCGAGGAGCCCAAGACTGTTTGGACCCAGCAGACGCATTTTATAATGCCGGGCACAGGCAAGAAGTTCTTCATGTTGCGACGTGGGAGCAGAAAGGATAATGCACGTTTTACACCCTTTCGCGCCAAGCGCGTCCAGTAATGCCAGGTTACGGCTGGCGTTAGTGCATAAAATAGCCAGATCGGGGGTGAAAGGGAGACTGGCGATATCCGGCCAGGCCATGACGCCTAAAACGGCTTTCCAGGCGGGCGTCACGGGAAGGACGGGGCCATTGAATCCGCCCGCCAACAAGTTACGCATCATCAGGTAACCCGCGCGGTGGGGCTTCATTGATGCGCCAATCACCGCGATCGATTTTGGCCGCAGTAGCGCTTCCAGTCCTTGCTGGCTCATACCGGTTTCCCTTACACAGAAGTGACCGGATAATTTTAAACGCTTTCGCTATTTTATGCTGTGACGTTTCCCGGATGTTGCGTTTTTCCTGCCAGATAGCGCGTTTTAAAACGGGTGAAATGTTCACCTAAACTGGTTGCCGCCTCGGTATCTCCCGCCAGATCTAACAACGCTATGGCGACTTCGGCGGTACAATATTGCCCTTCGGCATGGATTTCACGCAGACGATAAGCTGAAAGACGCGATAAATCGACGGAAATGACCGGCAGATGATCCAGATAAGGGCTTTTACGAAACATTTTACGTGCTTCGGGCCAGGTGCCGTCCAGCATAATAAACAGCGGCGGTTTCCCGGCGGGCGGGGTGGAAATGACCTCGCGCGCTTCGCCGGCGTAGGACGCAGGAAAGACCACTATCGGTTGATAATCCGGATGCTGTACCAACTCCAGCAACGCCTGCGGCGGCTCGGTACGCGACCACTGAAACGCCGCGGTATCCGGCAAAATATCGGCTATCAGCCGGCCGGTATTGCTGGGTTTCATCGGTTCAGTGTCAAACATGACCAGACAAAAACGGCTTTTCGCCTGAGAAGGCGTTAACGTATCACACAGGCAAGATTTTAGCGGCAGCAGGCAGCGTTGACAGCGGCGAACCCGATTGCCTCTGGCAAGAAAAGGGCGTGTAGCGCGCGCAAGCCGTTCGGCGCGTAACTGAAGGACAGCGTTATTGGTCATAGAAAGCGTTTGCGGAGAAAAACGCTATTGTGGCAGAGGTGAAAACGGGGCACAAGATGCGCCCCGTGGCGTTTACAGCGCTTCGTTCAGCCAGCTGTCGAAAGGCGCTTTAGGCACTGCGCCATTAAGCATATCGACCACCTGTCCATGTTTAAAAATCATAATCGTCGGGATGCTGCGGATACCGAAACGGGCGCTGAGTTCCCGTTCCGCCTCGGTATTCACTTTGACGAAACGGACTTTACCGCTGCGCTCTTCTGCGACATCCTCGAAGATTGGCGCAAAGTTACGGCAAGGGCCGCACCAGGGGGCCCAAAAGTCGATCACCACTGGAAGATCGTCCTTCAACAGTTTGTCCAGCGTTTCGCCGGTCGCATTAATGACTTCTCCGTCAAACAACTCATGACCGCAGCGTCCACATTTTGCCGCGTCCTGAAGCCGATCGTCGGGGATGCGGTTAATGGCCTGACAATGGGTACAAACGGTGTTCATAGCTAACCTCTGAATACGTCGGAAGACGTCCCGCTGCGCGCGGGATGTTTCTATAATGTTACATATTATCGAGGAGTCTGTGCTAAACAACAATGTGTTTTATTCAATGAGTACAATAGTCGCAAGCTTTTAAACGAAATCATGGCTAACCGGATGCACATCGGGTAATCTTCGCGCTTCGCGCAGCGCTGGTGGAGAAAAGCATGAACGATGAATTAAAAAACAAAAGCGGCAAAGTCAAAGTGATGTATGTCCGTAGTGATGATGACTCTGATAAACGCACCCATAACCCGCGTACCGGGAAAGGGGGAGGCCGCCCAGCAAAGTCTCGCACTGACGGTGGACGTCGCCCCGCCCGTGATGAGCGAAATAATCAGAGCCGTGACCGTAAACATGAAACTTCGCCGTGGCGCACCGTGTCCCGCGCGCCAGGCGATGAAACGCCTGAGAAAGTCGATCATGGTGGTATTAGCGGTAAAAGTTTTATTGACCCTGAAGTTTTGCGTCGCCAGCGTGCGGAAGAGACACGCGTCTACGGCGAAAATGCCTGCCAGGCGCTATTCCAGAGCCGTCCTGACGCCATCGTGCGCGCATGGTTTATCCAAAGCGTGACCCCGCGTTTTAAAGAGGCGCTGCGCTGTATGGCGGCGAATCGTAAAGCCTACCATGTGGTGGATGAAGCCGAACTGGCAAAAGCTTCCGGCACCGAGCACCACGGTGGCGTGTGTTTCCTGATTAAAAAGCGTAACGGTACGACCGTTAAGCAATGGGTAAAGCAGGCGGCGGATCAAGACTGTGTGCTGGCGTTGGAAGATGTCGCTAACCCGCATAATCTGGGCGGCATGATGCGTAGCTGCGCGCACTTCGGCGTGAAAGGCGTGGTGGTACAGGATGCGGCGTTGCTGGAGTCCGGCGCGGCGATTCGTACCGCGGAAGGCGGGGCGGAGCATGTCCAGCCAATCACTGGTGAAAGCATTGTTGACGTACTGGATGATTTTCGTCAGGCGGGGTACACCGTGGTGACGACGTCCAGCGATCGCGGTCAGGCGCTCTTTAGTACGACCCTGCCGGAAAAGATGGTGCTGGTCTTAGGCCGTGAATATGACTACCTGCCGGAAGCGGCGCGCGAACCCGACGATCTGTGCGTGAAAATTAACGGCACCGGGAACGTGGAAAGCCTGAATGTGTCGGTTGCGACAGGCGTGCTGCTCGCCGAGTGGTGGCGACAGAATAAAGCGTAAGGGCTGCAGCCCGGTGACGCAACGCGCGCCGGGCCAATGATGTACTTCCTGCCGCCCGGTCAGACAAGGCGCTTTCGCGCCGTTATCCGGGCGATAAAACGGCGAGCCGCCAACGTTATTCACTCTCAGCCGGTAATACTGGCGTCCAGTCGATAGTTTTCTCGCCGTGTTGTTCCAGCCATTGGTTCGTTAGCGCAAAATGGTTACAGCCAAAAAATCCACGGTGCGCAGAGAGTGGCGAGGGATGCGGGGCTTTCAGAATATGGTGGCGCTGTGGATCAATAATCGCGCCTTTCTTCTGGGCGTGCGAGCCCCACAGCAGGAAGACGACCCCTTCGCGGTGTTGGTTAATCAGGCTTATCACTTTATCCGTAAAGGTTTCCCACCCCAGGCTGGCATGAGAGTGCGCCTGGCCTGCCCGTACCGTGAGCACCGTATTCAGTAACAGTACGCCCTGGCGCGCCCAGCTTTCCAGATAACCGTGCGCGGGGCGAACAAAGCCGGGAATGGAGGCTTCCAGCTCTTTGTACATATTCACTAATGACGGCGGGGGAGCGATCCCAGGACGCACGGAAAACGCCAGACCATGTGCCTGGCCGGGGCCGTGGTAAGGATCTTGTCCCAGGATCACCACCTTAACGTCGCCCAGTTCCGTAAAGCGAAAGGCGTTAAACACATCTTTTTGCGGCGGGTAGACCGTGATACCCGACTGACGCTCGCCAGCAACAGTGTGAAGCGTATTGATAAAGTAAGGTTGCTGTTTCTCATCAGCCAGCACATCGTGCCAGGTTAACTCAGTCGCCATCTCGCTCTCCTGCGAATTTCCAGTTCCCTTAGCTTAACTGCTTCTTTCTGCAGTGCAAAATCCTGCGTGCTACAAAAACGGTTACCTACAAAAGATAGTTGAAAATTTATGTAAAAAGTTTATAGGTCTGAATGGTGTAAGTTGATGTAAAACAATAAATTCCCTTCATCACCCTTTTTGTGGTGTGGTTTTTATTGATTTAAATCAAAGAATGAAGGGTGATCGAAGGGTATATATACACTCAAGCAACAATGGTTTTACCAATTGGCCGGGATTAGGCCGACCGAAATCAAATAATTTTGCCTGGGGAGGCATCACATGATTACAGGTATCCAGATTACTAAAGCCGCTAACGACGACCTGCTGAATTCCTTCTGGCTGCTGGACAGCGAAAAAGGCGAAGCGCGCTGCATCGTTGCAAAATCCGGCTTTGCTGAAGATGAAGTTGTGGCTGTCAGCAAACTGGGCGAGATTGAATACCGTGAAATTCCGATGGAAGTTAAACCGGAAGTACGCGTTGAAGGCGGTCAGCATCTGAACGTTAACGTTCTGCGTCGTGAAACACTGGAAGATGCGGTTAAGCATCCGGAAAAATACCCGCAGCTGACTATTCGTGTTTCTGGTTATGCGGTGCGTTTTAACTCCCTGACGCCGGAACAGCAGCGCGACGTTATCGCTCGTACCTTTACCGAAAGCCTGTAAGGCTTATCCGGTAATAACAAGCGGAAGAGGCCGGGCCTTTTCCGCTTTTGTTTTATTTGGGTCAGTAAAAAATCCGCACCGCGCAGTACACCAGCAGTAACGCCAGAATGATATTTAACTGGCGACCATAATGGCGAAACGCCCGCTGAAACAGATGTCCCGCCAGCGCCCAACACACATTACCGAACGTGCCGATCAATGCCAGCAATATACTGACGCCGATGACCCAGTTCAGCGCCTGCGTTTGCGGTAAAACAAATGTAGACAGAGCGGTAATGCCGTAAAGAATAATTTTGACGTTCACAAACTGCAGGCCAAAGCTTACCCAAAAGCCAACCGGTTTTGGTCTGGCGTTCTCATCCGCCGCTGGACTGGTGGCAATTTTCCACGCCAGCCACAGGATATACGCAGCCCCCACCCAACTGAGTAAATGAATGATTGCCGGATCGATAACCGCAAGGGAAAACGCGATCCCGGCGCACAGCAGCATAACGACCAAAAATCCCAGACTCATACCTGCCAGTACACGAATACTCTGCCGAAAACCATGTGCAGTTGCTGCGCTAAGCGCGAGAATATTGTTAGGGCCGGGGGTAAGGGCGGTGATTAATGTATAAGTCCAGAAAGCGCTTAAAAGCATCGGTGTCACTTGTCATCTCCTCTGTTTTAGCAGACAGTACCCGATATGAAATATTTAAAAAAATGAATGTTTTTTAATTCTGAATTCGAGATTTTCGATAGGTTGGTGGTTATGGATCTGCGTCGGTTTATTACGCTGAAAACGGTAGTGGAAGAGGGCTCGTTTCTGCGGGCTTCGCAAAAGCTGTGCTGTACTCAGTCGACGGTAACTTTTCATATTCAACAGCTTGAACGTGAGTTTTCCCTGCAACTGTTCGAGAAAATAGGGCGCCGAATGTGCCTGACCAATGAGGGGAAAAAGCTGATGCCGCATATCCATGAACTGACGCGTGTGATGGAGTTGATTCGTGAAGCCGCAAGGCAGGATGCGGAACCCGGCGGAGAGCTGCGCGTGGCGACAGGTGAAACCTTACTGGCGTACAAAATGCCGCAGGTTTTACAACGTTTTAAGCTGCGAGCGCCGAATGTCAAATTGTCGCTACAGTCGCTGAATTGCTATGTGATACGTGATGCGTTGCTGAATGACGAGGTCGATCTGGGCGTTTTTTATCGCGTAGGTAATGATGACGCGCTCACGATGCAGCAACTGGGGGAGCAGTCGCTGGCGCTGGTGGCCTCTCCACTGCTACAGGATGCTGATTTTACGCAGCCAGATCAGCATATTCCCTGTAGCTTCATCATCAATGAACCGCAATGTGTCTTCCGCCAGCTGTTTGAAAGTACGCTACGGCAGAGGCGGATTACGCTGGAAAACACCATTGAACTGTGGAGTATTGAAAGCATTAAACAGTGTGTGGCTGCTAACCTGGGCATCAGCTTTTTACCACGTTTTACCGTTGAACGAGAACTTAGTACCGGTCAGTTGAAAGAGCTGCCGTTTAGCGCGCCGTCGCTATCGATCATGGCGCTGTGCGCCCATCATGCCGGGAAAGCGGTCAGCCCGGCAATGCAGATATTTATGCAGTGTATGGAGGCGTGTTTTACCGTGGAAGATAAAAAAATGCCGGGTTAACGAACCCGGCATTATCATCACTCTTCGCTGGATTGCTCCTGCATTTTCGTACCGCTTGGCTTGCGGCGCTTACCGATATTTTTTGTATCGCGGTGACGTTTCTTCACGCGCGGCTTCTCTTTTTCTTTCTCTTTTTTCTTCTCGGCGCGTTTCGCCAGCACTTTTTTCGACGGTTTGCCGGTCAGCTTTTCGCTTGGCGCACGCGTGGTCGGGCGAAGCTCATCAATGACGCGCGCTTTTAGCGGCTCTTCGATGTAGCGACCGATTTTCAGCAGCAACAGATGGTCGTGGGCTTCTACCAGCGAGATTGCAGTGCCTTTGCGACCCGCACGGCCTGTACGACCAATGCGATGCAGATAGGTATCGCCACTGCGCGGCATGTCGAAGTTAATGACGTGGCTAACGTCAGGAATATCAATCCCGCGTGCCGCGACGTCGGTCGCGACCAGGACGTTAACGCGACCGTCGGTGAGACGCTTAATACCTTCGTTACGTTTGATCTGCGCCATCTCACCTTCAAGATAGCAATTGTTGATCCCTGCCAGACGCAGCGTTTCAGCCAGTTCATGGACGCGTTCACGTTTACGTACAAACACGATAGAACGGGTTGCATCGTCTTGTTTTAGCAGGTGCTTCAACAGCGCAACTTTATGTTCGAAATTGTCGGCACGGTAGTACCACTGGTGAATTTTCTTGCGCTCGCGGGTTGACGGATTGGCGGAAACCTCAACCGGGTCTTCCAGCAGGCGCTCGGCAAAATCTTTAATCGCATCGCCTTCCAGCGTGGCGGAGAACAGCATCGTCTGTTTACGCCAGCGGGTCTCACCAGCGATATGTTCAATGTCCTGAGCGAAGCCCATGTCGAGCATCCGGTCAGCTTCGTCAAGGATCAGTGTTTCAACCGCCCGGCAGTCAAAGTTCTCTTCTTTTATATATTGCAGCAGACGGCCCGTCGTGGCGACCACGATATCCTGGTTTTCGCTAAACACTTCAGCATGGTTCATATAGGCCACGCCGCCGGTAATCGTGGCGATATCCAGATGAGTATGCTTAGCCAGTTCACGAGCGTGATCGGCAACCTGCATTGCCAGTTCGCGGGTTGGCGTCAGGATCAGAATGCGCGGCGGCCCCGATTTTTTACGCGGAAAGTCGAGCAGGTGCTGCAACGCCGGCAGCAGATATGCCGCCGTTTTACCGGTGCCTGTCGGCGCAGAACCGAGTACATCACGGCCATCGAGCGCAGGCGGAATGGCGGCAGCCTGAATGGCGGTCGGGCGAGTGAAACCTTTATCCTGGAGGGCATCCAGCAGGCTTTCGTCGAGTTCAAGTTCGGAAAAAGTCGTTACAGTCATGTTCTACCTCTGTGTGGGGCGCTGATTATAGACGTTACGGCCGCAATCTTCATCTGTTTGTATGGATATCCCTTCTCAGGTATTGTTTTCACCCGGCGCTGTCGCCGTTTTTTGCAAGGTTGTTTTTACATGTCTCAGTCTGGCTCCGTTCTTCGTCGTAACGGATTTACGTTTAAACAGTTTTTTGTCGCACACGATCGGTGTGCGATGAAAGTGGGAACTGACGGTATTTTACTCGGGGCGTGGGCGCCGGTCGCGGATGTAAAGCGAATTCTGGATATCGGTACTGGAAGCGGTCTGCTGGCGTTAATGCTGGCGCAGCGGACGGATGACAATGTGCCTATTGACGCCGTGGAACTGGATGCCGGGGCTGCCATGCAAGCGCAGGAAAACGTGGCTCACTCTCCCTGGCCGCATCGAATAACGGTGCATACTGACGATATTCAGCGTTGGGCGCCTCGCCAGACGGTACGCTTTGATCTTATTATCAGCAACCCGCCTTATTACGAACCCGGTGTGGAATGCGCCACGCCGCAGCGGGAGCAGGCGCGTTACACCGCTACGCTGGATCACCAGACGTTATTGGCTATTGCGGCGGATTGTATTACCGAAGATGGCTTTTTTTGCGTAGTCTTGCCGGAACAAATAGGTAACGCTTTTACGCAGCAAGCGCTCAACATGGGATGGCATTTGCGATTACGTACTGACGTTGCGGAAAACGAAGCGCGCTTGCCGCACCGGGTTTTGCTCGCATTCTCCCCGCAAGCCGGGGAGTGCTTTAGCGACAGATTAGTGATTCGCGGGTCAGACCAGCATTATTCTGAAAGTTATACGGCGCTGACCCAGGCATTTTATCTGTTTATGTGAGGCGTTAACGGCGAAAGGATCGATGGGCCTGATTCAGCCAGTTGTTGCGGATAATCCAGCGTAAAGTGCAGCCCCCGGCTCTCTTTACGCATCATCGCGCAACGCACAATCAGTTCGGCCACTTGCACCAGATTGCGCAGCTCCAGTAAATTATTCGAGACGCGAAAGTTGGCGTAATACTCGTCAATCTCTTGTTGCAACATGGTAATACGCCGTAGGGCGCGCTCCAGCCGTTTCGTCGTGCGCACAATCCCCACATAGTCCCACATCAGCAGGCGCAGTTCATGCCAGTTATGCTGAATCACCACCCGCTCATCGGCGTTCTCCACGCGGCTTTCATCCCAGGCGGGAAGGGCGTCAACGCTGTGGACAGAAGGCATTCGCCTGTCGATATCCATTGCTGCGGACCAGCCGTACACTAAGCATTCCAGCAACGAGTTGGACGCCATACGGTTAGCGCCGTGCAGGCCGGTGTAACTGACTTCGCCAATGGCATATAAGCCGTCTACATCGGTACGACCATAATCATCGACGACCACGCCGCCGCAGGTATAGTGCGCGGCAGGAACAATGGGAATCGGTTCTTTGGTTAAATCCATCCCCAAATCGAGCAGTTTCGCATAGATCATCGGGAAGTGCTGGCGGACAAAATCGTCAGGCTTGTGGCTGATATCGAGAAACATACAGTCTGCGCCGAGTCGTTTCATCTCATGGTCAATAGCGCGGGCGACAATATCGCGCGGCGCCAGTTCCCCGCGTTCGTCAACGTCCGGCATAAACCGTGAACCGTCCGGACGTTTAAGGTATGCGCCTTCGCCACGCAGCGCTTCGGTAAGGAGAAAATTACGCGCCTGCGGGTGATAAAGGGCGGTGGGATGAAACTGGTTAAATTCCAGATTAGCGACCCGACAGCCTGCGCGCCAGGCCATCGCGATACCGTCACCGGAGGAAATATCCGGGTTAGTGGTATATTGATAAACCTTTGAGGCGCCGCCGGTCGCCAGCACCACCGACTTCGCATGACAGGTTTCAACCCACTCTTTATTGCGATTCCAGATCCAGGCGCCGACGACCCGGCGAGGCCCCGGCAGACCCATTTTATCGGAGATAATTAAATCAACGGCGTTGCTGCGTTCCAGCACCTGAATATTAGGATGATTTTGCGCCCGACTGACCAACGTGGTTTCGACTTCCTTTCCGGTAGCGTCGGCGGCATGAAGGATACGGCGATGACTATGGCCGCCTTCACGCGTGAGATGATAGCTCTCCTTGCCGTTTGGCTGGACATGCGTATCAAACAGGACGCCCTGATCGATAAGCCACTGCACGCAGGTACGGGCGTTGCTGGCGACAAACTCCACCGCGTGGCGATCGCAAATTCCGGCGCCGGCAATCAGCGTATCTTCGACATGCGACGCTATACTGTCGGTTTCATCAAACACGGCGGCAATACCGCCCTGCGCATAAAACGTGGAGCCCTCGCTCACCGGCCCTTTACTCAGGACGATAACCTTATGTTTTTCAGCCAGACGCAGCGCCAGCGAGAGTCCGGCCGCGCCGCTGCCGATAATTAACACATCACAGGACAGTTCAGGAGTTGTCATCATGGTTTTTGTTTAATTTACTAAACATGGTTGCGGCAGATTAGCACTATATGGCGCTAAAAAGCACGTTATGATTTCGCTGGTGTTGTGCTTATTAAACATAAAATAAAAATACGGCGAGAGATAAACGGCAAAAAATATTTTATAGGGCAGGGTGTTAGCGTCGGATTTTGTAGTGAAATAAAGATGCTGTTAGGTTACTCTGCAAACGACGAAATGGGCATTTCTGTACAGATAGTGCGTTGTTCAGCATCTGTAGACTTATAATGGAAGATAAGACCTGTCTACAACATGACAAACAAAAACAAATGCGTAACGGAACTTTACGAAACATAGACACTCTAACCTGTTGCTTGCTCATAGTGCGGCTTATGGAGTGGCGTTTCGAAAGCGCGTGGAAATTTGGTTTGGGGAGACATTACCTCGGATGAGCGAGCAGTTAACGGACCAGGTCCTGGTTGAACGGGTCCAGAAGGGAGATCAGAAAGCCTTTAACTTACTGGTAGTGCGCTACCAGCATAAAGTGGCGAGTCTGGTTTCCCGCTATGTGCCATCGGGCGACGTTCCCGATGTCGTACAGGAATCATTTATTAAGGCCTATCGCGCGCTGGATTCTTTCCGGGGGGATAGTGCTTTTTATACCTGGTTGTATCGTATTGCGGTCAATACCGCGAAGAACTACCTGGTTGCGCAGGGGCGTCGTCCGCCTTCCAGTGATGTAGACGCGATTGAAGCAGAAAACTTTGAAAGCGGCGGCGCGCTGAAAGAAATTTCGAACCCTGAGAACTTAATGTTGTCAGAAGAACTGAGACAGATAGTTTTCCGAACTATTGAGTCCCTCCCGGAAGATTTACGTATGGCAATCACCTTACGGGAGCTGGATGGCCTGAGCTATGAAGAGATAGCGGCTATCATGGATTGTCCGGTGGGGACGGTGCGTTCACGTATCTTCCGGGCGCGGGAAGCTATTGATAATAAAGTTCAACCGCTTATCAGGCGTTGACGATAGCGGGATACTGGAAAAGGTATTAGGCATGCAGAAAGAAAAACTTTCCGCTTTGATGGATGGCGAAACGTTGGATAGTGAGCTGCTCAAAGCGCTTACGCACGACCCGGAAATGCAGAAAACCTGGGAGAGTTATCACCTGATCCGCGATTCAATGCGGGGGGATACGCCTGACGTTCTCCATTTCGATATATCCGCCCGCGTGATGGCCGCTATTGAAAACGAGCCAGTACGTCAGGTGACGCCATTAATCCCTGAGGCCCAACCCGCTCCGCAGCAATGGCAGAAAATGCCGTTCTGGAAAAAAGTGCGTCCGTGGGCGGCGCAGCTTACCCAAATGGGCGTGGCGGCGTGCGTTTCACTTGCAGTTATCGTCGGTGTCCAGCACTATAATGGGCAATCTGAAACATCCCAACAACCTGAAACGCCGGTTTTCAATACCCTGCCTATGATGGGGAAAGCCAGCCCGGTAAGTCTGGGAGTGCCTTCTGAAGCAGCGCCTGTCGGCAGTCAGCAACAGCAGGTACAGGAGCAGCGTCGTCGCATTAATGCCATGTTGCAGGACTATGAACTGCAGCGCCGACTGCACTCCGAACAGCTTCAGTTTGAGCAGGCGCAAACCCAGCAAGCCGCGGTACAGGTGCCAGGAATCCAAACTTTAGGAACGCAATCGCAGTAATGAAGCAACTTTGGTTTGCCATGTCCCTTGTGGCGGCTAGCCTGTTCTTCTCAGCAAACGCCTCGGCCGACCCTGCGTCCGGGGCGTTATTGCAGCAGATGAACATCGCCAGTCAGTCACTGAATTACGAGCTGTCATTCGTCAGCATCACGAAACAAGGCGTTGAATCTCTGCGTTATCGACACGCACGCCTGGATAGTCGCCCGCTTGCGCAATTGCTACAGTTGGACGGTCCCCGCCGGGAGGTCGTACAGCGTGGTAATGAAATCAGTTATTTTGAACCGGGCCTTGAGCCGTTCACCCTGAACGGTGATTATATTGTCGATTCCCTGCCTTCCCTGATTTACACCGATTTCAAGCGTCTGGCGCCTTACTACGACTTTATTTCCGTCGGACGCACCCGTATCGCAGACAGATTGTGCGAAGTTATCCGCGTTGTGGCGCGCGATGGTACGCGTTACAGCTATATTGTCTGGATGGACATGGACACCAAACTGCCGATGCGCGTTGATCTGCTGGATCGCGATGGCGAGACGCTGGAGCAGTTCCGCGTTATTGCGTTCACGGTGAGTCAGGATATCGGCAGCAACATGCAGGCGCTGGCGAAGGCGAATCTGCCGCCGCTGCTTTCTGTTCCCGGTGGCGAAAAAACGAAATTTAACTGGAGTCCATCCTGGGTGCCGCAAGGCTTTAGCGAAGTTTCCAGCAGCCGTCGTCCGTTGCCGACGATGGATAACCTGCCTATCGAATCGCGGCTTTATTCTGACGGTCTGTTTAGCTTTTCCGTCAATGTGAACCGGGCGACGCAAAACAGCAGCGATCAGATGCTGCGCACCGGGCGCCGAACGGTTTATAGCAGCGTTCGCGACAACGCGGAAATCACCATTGTCGGCGAGCTTCCGCCGCAAACGGCGAAGCGCATTGCCGACAGTATCAAATTCAGGGCAGTACAATGATTAAAGAGTGGGCAACCGTTGTCTCCTGGCAGAATGGTCAGGCGGTGGTGAGCTGCGACGTTAAAGCGTCATGCAGCAGCTGCGCCTCCCGTGCGGGATGCGGCAGTCGCGTGCTGAATAAATTAGGGCCGCAAACCACGCATACTATTGTTGTGCCAAGCGCGGAGCCGCTGGCGCCGGGGCAGAAAGTCGAGTTGGGCATCGCCGAAAAAAGCCTTTTAGGTTCGGCGTTGCTGGTCTATATGTCGCCTTTAGCAGGGCTATTTCTTTGTGCGGCGCTTTTTCAGATGCTGTTTGGATCTGACCTTGCCGCATTAAGCGGGGCCGTGCTGGGCGGCGTGGGCGGTTTTCTGGTTGCCCGCGGCTATTCCCGAAAACTGGCGGAGCGCGACGCCTGGCAGCCGGTGATTTTAAACGTTGCCCTCCCGCCGGACCTTGTTCGCGTCGAAACTACCTCAATAGAAACGCGCCAGTAAACGTTTTGCCCAACGGTACACCTGCCGCGTTGGGGTGTTGTCCCGATAAGCATGCGCTTTTCCTGCGTTGCGGTGTTTTACAGGGAAAAGCGAGGCGTTTTCCAGTTCCCGCTCTCCTTACACTATGAACATTTCCTCGCCTTAGCGTTGTAGTGTAGAATGCGGCGTTTCAGTTAAAACAGACGTTAAGCTCAGAACAGCGACCTCTAAAGTCTGGTCAACCAGGCGTAAGGCATAATAATTTATCTCTATGAAGAACATACGTAACTTTTCGATCATTGCTCACATTGACCACGGTAAATCGACGCTGTCTGACCGTATTATCCAGATCTGCGGTGGCCTGTCTGACCGTGAAATGGAAGCTCAGGTACTTGATTCGATGGATCTTGAGCGTGAGCGCGGTATTACTATTAAAGCCCAGAGTGTGACGCTGGATTTTAAAGCGTCTGATGGTGAAACTTATCAACTGAACTTTATCGACACGCCGGGACACGTTGACTTTTCCTATGAAGTTTCCCGTTCGTTAGCCGCCTGCGAGGGCGCGCTGCTGGTGGTGGATGCCGGCCAGGGCGTAGAAGCGCAAACGTTGGCGAACTGCTACACCGCGATGGAAATGGATCTTGAAGTGGTGCCGGTGCTTAACAAGATTGACCTGCCGGCCGCCGATCCGGAGCGTGTGGCGGAAGAAATCGAAGACATTGTCGGTATCGATGCGACGGACGCGGTACGCTGCTCCGCCAAAACGGGTGTCGGCGTGACGGATGTTCTGGAACGCCTGGTGCGCGATATCCCGCCGCCGCAAGGCGATCCGGACGGCCCGCTGCAGGCGCTGATTATTGACTCCTGGTTCGATAACTACCTGGGCGTGGTATCGCTGGTGCGTATTAAAAACGGCACCATGCGTAAAGGCGACAAAATTAAAGTGATGAGCACCGGGCAGACCTACAACGCTGACCGCCTGGGGATTTTCACGCCGAAACAGGTTGATCGTACCGAGCTGAAGTGCGGCGAAGTAGGCTGGCTGGTCTGCGCCATTAAAGATATCCTCGGCGCGCCGGTTGGCGATACCTTAACCTCAGCGCGTAACCCAGCGGAAAAAGCGTTGCCGGGCTTTAAGAAGGTGAAACCGCAGGTCTATGCAGGTCTGTTTCCGGTCAGCTCCGACGATTATGAAAGTTTCCGCGACGCGCTCGGCAAGCTGAGCCTGAACGATGCCTCACTGTTTTATGAACCGGAAAGCTCCTCGGCGCTGGGCTTTGGTTTCCGCTGCGGCTTCCTCGGCCTGTTGCACATGGAGATTATTCAGGAGCGTCTGGAACGCGAATACGATCTGGATCTGATCACCACTGCGCCGACCGTGGTTTATGAAGTAGAAACAACGGCGAAAGAGACTATCTATGTTGATAGCCCCTCCAAGCTGCCGCCGTTGAATAACATTTATGAACTGCGCGAGCCTATCGCCGAATGTCATATGCTGTTACCACAAGCCTATTTAGGTAACGTTATTACGCTGTGTATTGAGAAACGCGGCGTACAAACTAACATGGTGTATCACGGTAACCAGGTCGCGTTGACCTATGAAATCCCGATGGCGGAAGTGGTGCTCGACTTCTTTGACCGTCTGAAATCAACGTCGCGCGGCTATGCGTCTCTGGATTATAATTTCAAGCGCTTCCAGGCTTCCGATATGGTGCGTGTTGATGTGTTAATCAACAACGAGCGTGTCGATGCGCTGGCGCTGATCACGCACCGTGATAACTCGCAAAGCCGTGGTCGCGAGCTGGTGGAGAAGATGAAAGATTTGATTCCACGCCAGCAGTTTGATATCGCGATTCAGGCGGCGATTGGTACGCATATTATTGCCCGTTCGACGGTAAAACAGTTACGTAAAAACGTGCTGGCGAAGTGCTACGGCGGCGATATCAGTCGTAAGAAAAAACTGCTGCAGAAACAGAAAGAAGGTAAGAAACGCATGAAGCAGATCGGTAACGTCGAGCTGCCTCAGGAAGCGTTCCTCGCCATTCTGCATGTCGGTAAAGACAATAAATAATCCCTAAGGAGTTGGCATGGCGAACATGTTTGCCCTGATTCTGGTGATAGCCACACTGGTGACGGGCATTTTATGGTGCGTTGATAAGTTTGTTTTCGCGCCAAAACGTCGGGCGCGCCAGGCTGCCGCGCAAACGGCGTCGGGAGATGCGCTGGATAACGCTACGCTCAATAAAGTGGCGCCTAAGCCGGGCTGGCTGGAGACCGGGGCGTCGGTTTTCCCGGTTCTGGCGATCGTTCTGATCGTTCGTTCATTTCTTTATGAACCTTTTCAGATCCCGTCAGGCTCAATGATGCCGACACTGCTTATCGGCGATTTTATTCTGGTGGAAAAATTTGCCTACGGCATTAAAGATCCGATCTACCAGAAAACCCTGATTGAAACCGGTCATCCAAAGCGCGGGGATATTGTGGTATTTAAATATCCGGAAGATCCTAAGTTAGATTACATCAAACGCGCAGTCGGTTTGCCGGGCGATAAAATCACTTATGATCCGGTTGCGAAAGAGGTGACGATTCAGCCTGGCTGTAGCTCCGGTCAGGCGTGCGAAAACGCGCTACCGGTTACCTACTCTAACGTTGAGCCGAGCGATTTTGTACAGACCTTTGCCCGCCGTAACGGCGGAGAAGCGACCAGCGGTTTCTTTGAGGTTCCGCTAAACGAGACAAAAGAAAACGGCATTCGCCTGACCGAACGTAAAGAGACGTTAGGCGATGTGACCCACCGCATCCTGATGGTGCCGATAGCTCAGGATCAGTTGGGCATGTATTACCAACAGCCAGGACAACCGCTGGCGACCTGGGTTGTACCGCCGGGGCAATATTTCATGATGGGCGACAACCGCGATAACAGCGCGGATAGCCGTTACTGGGGATTTGTTCCGGAAGCGAATCTGGTCGGTAAAGCGGTCGCTATTTGGATGAGCTTTGATAAGCAGGAAGGGGAGTGGCCGACAGGCGTACGCCTGAGTCGTATCGGCGGTATTCACTAACTGTGACGAAATGATTGTTCACGCTGCCGTCTTTTTAGCGGCAGCGTGAATTATTTCCTGGATAAATTCCCTCAGACTAACGACATCCCCTGTCGTTGTGTATAGAATATTCCCCCGAAGTTTTAGGTTGGCGCCGTTTGGTCGCCACGGCACACGAAACAGCGTTGGTTATAGACAACCTTCTTTCCGCTGCAGCGATGCGGCAGGACAGATGACGTGTATCAGGTCTGTTTCGTGTGCTGGATTGTTGACGCATTCATTTATTGGTATCGCATGAACCCCATCGTAATTAATCGGCTTCAACGGAAGCTGGGCTACACTTTTAATCATCAGGAGCTGTTGCAGCAGGCATTAACTCACCGCAGCGCCAGCAGTAAACATAACGAACGCCTGGAATTTTTAGGCGATTCAATCCTGAGCTTCGTTATCGCTAACGCGCTTTATCACCGTTTTCCACGGGTGGATGAGGGAGATATGAGCCGTATGCGCGCCACGTTGGTACGTGGTAATACGCTGGCGGAATTAGCCCGTGAATTTGATTTAGGCGAGTGCCTGCGTTTAGGGCCGGGCGAATTAAAAAGCGGCGGATTTCGTCGGGAGTCCATTCTGGCGGACACCGTGGAAGCGTTAATCGGCGGAGTATTTCTCGATAGCAATATCCAGACCGTCGAGCAGTTGATCCTTAACTGGTATAAAACCCGTCTGGATGAGATAAGTCCGGGCGATAAACAAAAAGATCCTAAAACGCGCTTGCAGGAGTATTTGCAGGGTCGCCATCTGCCGCTGCCATCTTACCTGGTTGTGCAGGTGCGCGGCGAGGCGCACGATCAGGAATTTACTATCCACTGCCAGGTCAGCGGCCTGAGCGAACCGGTGGTTGGCACGGGTTCCAGCCGTCGTAAGGCGGAGCAGGCTGCCGCCGAACAGGCGCTGAAAAAACTGGAGTTGGAATGAGCACTGACAAAACTTACTGCGGATTTATTGCCATCGTCGGACGTCCGAACGTTGGCAAATCCACCTTGCTGAACAAACTGCTCGGGCAGAAGATTTCGATCACTTCCCGTAAAGCGCAGACCACGCGCCACCGCATTGTCGGTATTCATACCGAAGGCCCGTATCAGGCAATCTATGTCGATACCCCGGGACTGCATATGGAAGAAAAGCGCGCCATTAACCGTTTGATGAATAAGGCGGCGAGCAGTTCGATTGGCGACGTTGAGCTGGTGATTTTCGTTGTGGAAGGCACCCGTTGGACGCCGGACGACGAAATGGTCCTGAACAAACTGCGCGATGGCAAAGCGCCGGTTATTCTCGCCGTTAACAAGGTGGATAACGTGCAGGAAAAAGCCGATTTGCTGCCGCACCTCCAGTTCCTGGCAAACCAGATGAACTTTCTTGATATCGTACCGATCTCTGCTGAAACGGGTATGAACGTCGATACCATTGCCGGTATCGTGCGTAAACATTTACCGGAAGCGATTCACCACTTCCCGGAAGATTACATCACCGATCGCTCTCAGCGCTTTATGGCGTCTGAAATCATTCGTGAAAAGCTGATGCGTTTTCTCGGCGCCGAGCTGCCGTATTCCGTTACCGTTGAGATTGAACGTTTTGTTACCAACGAACGCGGCGGCTATGATATCAACGGGCTGATCCTCGTCGAGCGCGAAGGGCAGAAGAAGATGGTGATTGGCAACAAAGGCGCCAAAATCAAAACCATTGGTATTGAAGCGCGTAAAGACATGCAGGAGATGTTTGAAGCGCCGGTACACCTGGAACTGTGGGTGAAAGTGAAATCCGGCTGGGCCGATGACGAACGCGCTCTGCGCAGTCTCGGTTACGTAGACGATCTGTGAGTTAACACAGCGTGGAAGGGTGGCAGCGCGCATTTGTCTTGCACAGTCGCCCCTGGAGCGAAACCAGCCTGATGCTGGACGTCTTCACGGAAGAATCGGGGCGCGTGCGCCTTGTCGCCAAAGGCGCGCGATCTAAACGTTCCAATTTGAAAGGCGCGTTACAGCCTTTTACACCGTTATTGTTACGCTACAGCGGACGCGGCGAGGTGAAAACCCTGCGCAGCGCCGAGGCAGTTTCTCTGGCGCTGCCGTTAAGCGGTATTACGCTCTATAGCGGCCTGTATATCAACGAACTCCTCTCTCGCGTACTGGAATATGAAACGCGCTTCTCCGAACTCTTTTTTGATTATCTGAACTGTATTCAGGCGCTGGCGGGAACCACCGGCTCGCCTGAACCGGCGTTGCGACGTTTCGAACTGGCGTTGCTGGGTCATCTGGGGTATGGCGTCAATTTCACCCACTGTGCAGGCAGCGGCGAACGGGTGGATGACACCATGACCTACCGTTACCGCGAAGAAAAAGGCTTTTTCGCCAGCGTCGTCATCGATAACAACACCTTTACCGGACGGCACCTGAAAGCGCTGGAGGCGCGGGAATTTCCGGATGTAGATACCCTGCGTGCCGCTAAACGCTTTACCCGTATGGCATTAAAGCCGTATCTTGGGGGAAAACCGTTAAAAAGCCGGGAGCTGTTCCGGCAATTTATGCCCAAACGCACAGTAAAAACGAAGAAAGATTAACGAGGATTGTCATGGCTGAATTACTGTTAGGCGTCAATATTGACCACATTGCCACGTTACGTAATGCGCGCGGCACCGACTATCCGGATCCGGTACAGGCGGCGTTTATTGCTGAACAGGCAGGCGCGGACGGCATTACCGTACACCTGCGCGAAGATCGTCGCCACATTACCGATCGCGATGTGCGCATTCTGCGTCAGACGCTGCATACGCGTATGAATCTGGAGATGGCGGTGACCGAAGAGATGCTGGCGATCGCCGTAGAAACCAGGCCGCATTTCTGTTGTCTGGTACCGGAAAAACGCCAGGAAGTCACCACCGAAGGCGGCCTGGATGTGGCCGGACAGCGCGATAAAATGCGTGATGCCTGTGCGCGCCTGGCGGCGGCTGGCATCCAGGTTTCGCTCTTTATCGATGCCGATGAAGCGCAAATCAACGCGGCGGCGGAAGTCGGCGCGCCGTTTATCGAAATCCATACCGGCTGCTACGCCAACGCAGAAACCGATGCGGAACAGGCAAAAGAGCTGGCGCGTATTGCCAGCGCCGCGACCCTGGCGGCCCGTCTGGGGCTAAAAGTAAATGCGGGTCATGGCCTGACCTACCATAACGTCAAAGCTATTGCCGCACTGCCGGAAATGCACGAGCTCAATATCGGTCATGCCATTATTGGTCGGGCGGTGATGACGGGGCTGAAAGAGGCGGTGGCTGAAATGAAACGTTTGATGCTGGAAGCGCGCGGCTAATGGCGATTCTCGGCCTGGGAACGGATATTGTAGAGATTGCCCGCATTGAGGCAGTGATCTCCCGTTCCGGCGAACGTCTGGCAAGGCGTGTGCTCAGTGACAACGAGTGGGCTATCTGGGAGACGCATCAGCAGCCGGTGCGTTTTCTCGCCAAGCGTTTTGCGGTCAAAGAGGCGGCAGCGAAAGCTTTTGGCACCGGCATCCGCAACGGTCTGGCGTTTAATCAGTTCGAAGTGTTTAACGATGAGCTGGGAAAACCACGTTTGCGGCTGTGGGGCGAGGCGTTAACGCTGGCGGAAAAACTCGGTGTGGCGCACATGCATGTCACGTTGGCCGATGAACGCCATTACGCCTGCGCTACGGTCATTCTGGAAAGTTAGATTTGCCGGATGGCGGCGTAAACACGTTACCTGACCTACAGGCCGATATATTGTCGGCCTGATAAGCATAGCGCCATCAGGCATTGTTGCGTTGGAAGTGCGTTAACCCGCTTACAGTTTATCTGCGTGATGCATCAGAACAAACTTATCCCACAACTGTTCTTCGGTTTCGACATGGGCGGGATCCTGCAAAATCGTATTGGGGATCGGACAGACTTTCTGACAGGTCGGCGTTTCGTAATGGCCTACACACTCGGTGCATTTGTCGCTGTTAATCTCATAAATGCTGTCGCCCATTGAAATCGCCTCATTCGGGCACTCCGGCTCGCACATATCGCAATTGATACATTTTTTGGTGATTAACAGCGCCATCAGGAAATTCTCAGAAACAACACAAATCGGGCGGGCATTATACGCCTATTTTCTGCTCGGGCCAGCTCTTTTCTGGCGCTGATTTGTTATCTACAGTGTAAAAATTTTTGATCTGCTTGAGCAGGCAGATGGTTGCGTTATCCAGTGAAAGGTCATTACTGTGCACCAGCATGACAGGAATAAAGAATGCGGGGATGCCCAGTGAAACCAGGCGAACATTTTTGGGTGTCGATAAATGGGTTAGCGAGCGGGTAATAAATGCGATGCCAATCTGCGCTTCGGCATACTCAAGGCATGAGTAGTGGTTATCCAGTTCGCAGATGACGTTAGGAACGACTTTGCGGTTATTAAATTCTGTGGTGATGATCCCTCTTAATAGCAGAGAGTCATTAAGCACGATAATGGGCTGGTCGTTTAAATCTTTTAGATGCAGACGTTCGCGTGTCGCCAGAGGATGAGAAAGTGGGATTGCAGCGATAATTTCATCTTCAAACAGCATGGTCGAGCTTAGCTGGGCAGGGAGCGCTGTTCGATAAACAATGCCAATATCAACGGCGCTATCCGTCAGCTTTTTAATGGTTTGCTCAGTTGAGAACTCTTTAACATTTAAAGATATTTCCGGATGGTGCGCCATAAAGTTGCGAAAAGCGGGCAGGACCAGGTAGCTGCCTGACACCCCGATTGAAATAGTATCGCGCTGTTGATCCTGATAGGGAAGAAGTTCATTTTCGGCATTTTTTAAATCCAGCATTATTTTGTTAGCGTGTCGTTGCAAAATAATGCCTGCTTTTGTTAATTTAATTCCTCTACCTTTTCGCTTAAATAATATTGTTTTAAGTGATGACTCAAGTTGTTTGATTTGCTGACTTAATGATGGCTGAGTGATAAACAGGCGACTGGCTGCCCGACCATAATGTAATTCATCACACAATATCAGGAAGGAATGTAGTTGTTTGATATTCATTAAAATTTAATGCCAATCGATTGGGTTTTGTTATAACGATTATAAAAAATACCAAATTGTTTGCCTATTTTGCTTTTTTTAAACTGTGATCAGTGCATTTTAAAAAGGGAAAATTATGTCGGCATCAATCAACCGCTGGGGAATGCTTGCCGCTCACGTGTGCATCAATTTTGTGCTCGGGGGCGTCTACGCATTTAGCTATTTCAAAACACCACTCATGGCGCAATATCACTGGGATCCGGCTACGCTGGCGTTAGCATTCTCTATCAACATGGGGATCATTCCTTTACCGATGATTTGGGGCGGGAGAATGATCGACAATGGTAAAGGAAAGCAGGCGATAGTTATCGGTGGTATCCTGTTTTCTTTAGGTTTTATCTTGTCCGGGTTTGTGGATAATTTGCCCATGCTGTTTTTAACCTACGGCGTCATTGCCGGGTTGGGATCGGGCCTGGCTTTTACGGGTAATCTTAATAATATTCTGAAATTTTTCCCTGACCGTCGCGGTCTTGCCAGCGGTATCGTACTGGCGGGTGTTGGCGTCGGGACGCTACTTTGCACCCGCCTGGCCGAATATTTTATGGCGCAAACTCACGATGTTAGTCGGGCGTTGTTATATCTGGGTATTGTTTATCTGGTGGTTATTTTTATCGTCCAGTTCTTTATTCGTAGCGCGCCAGCAAAAGATAGTGGAGGAATTAAAGCGTCGCCACTGGATAAAGACTATCGGCACATGCTGAAAGATCTGCGCTTCTGGCTGCTGTTTATGATTCTGGCGCTGGGCGTGTTCTCTGGGATGGTAATTAGCTCAAGCTCTGCGCAAATTGGTATGACGCAGTACGGTTTACTGTCCGGTGCATTAGTCGTTAGCCTGGTCTCGATATTTAACTCAATTGGTCGCCTGTTCTGGGGAGGGTTAACCGATAAATTAGGCGGCTATAATACACTGGTTATTGTTTACCTCTTTACTTGCTTGTGTATGCTGCTGTTATTTTTCTTCAATGGCAATACTTCGGTATTTTATTTCAGCGCTCTGGGCGTGGGCTTTGCTTATGCCGGTATATTAGTTATCTTCCCTGGCTTGACCAGCCAGAATTTTGGTATGCGTAACCAGGGACTAAACTACGGCTTTATGTATTTTGGTTTTGCCGTCGGTGCGGTTATTGCTCCTTACGTCACGTCCGCTATTGCAAAATATACCGGAAGCTACAATACAGTATTTATTTTGACAACGGTGCTATTGCTTATTGGAGTCGTGTTGACCCTGATAACGAAAAAATATGTCGCAACGGTTTTAGCCAAAATTCATTAATCAGATAATAAGGAAATAAAAATGAAAATTGCAATCGCAGGTGCAGGCGCTATGGGATGTCGTTTTGGCTATATGCTGCTGGAGGCCGGGCACGACGTGACGCTTATCGATAGCTGGCAGGAGCATGTCGACGCTATTCGTAGCAAGGGGTTGTTTGTCGAAACGGAAACGACTCAGAAGTATTACCCCATCCCTGCTATGTTGGCTGATGAATCCCAGGGGGAGTTTGAGCTGGTTATTCTGTTTACCAAAGCCATGCAGTTGGATAGCATGTTACAGCGTATTAAGCCATTACTGCCAGCCGCGAAAGTGGTGATGATTTTATCTAACGGCTTGGGAAATATCGAAACGCTGGAGAAATATGTCGATCGGCAGAAAATCTATGCGGGTGTGACGTTATGGTCCAGCGAACTGGAGGGGGCTGGGCATATTATGGCCACCGGTACCGGAACGATTGAACTGCAGCCGATTGCCAGCCAGGATTCGGCTCAAGAGGCTAAGGTCATTGCCACCCTTAATAGCGCGGGATTGAATGCTGAAATAAGCCCTGACGTATTATTATCGATCTGGAAGAAAGCAGCCTTTAATAGCGTAATGAACACCTATTGCGCGCTACTGGATTGTAATGTCGGCGGATTTGGTCAGCGGCCTGGTGCTTTAGATTTAGCGCAAGCGGTAGTTGATGAGTTTGTATTGGTTGCTGCCAGCCAGAATATTCCGTTGACTGAGCAAATGGTGATGAATACGGTGAAGAAAGTGTTCGATCCGCGTGAGAGCGGCCACCACTATCCTTCTATGCATCAGGATTTACATAAAGGCCGACTGACTGAAATCGACTATTTAAATGGTGCGATTGCGCGAATCGGCGCTCAGAACAATATTGCTGTACCGGTTAACACACTCCTGACGCAATTGATTCACGCTAAAGAAGCGCAATAAACTTGATGGCTCTTCTGCATGAGGCGGAAGAGCCATTTTCAAACCAGTTTTTTTACCAGCGCCTCGCTATGGCGAATACGCTCCGGCGCCCGCTCTAAATCCTGTTGTACCAGCGCCATAAACAGTAAGTCGGTCAACATCATTTGCGCATGTGTCGAAGAGATAGCGGCGCTGCGCGTCGCCTGCTCTTCAGCAATCGTATACAGACAGCGGGTGGCGCGCTGCTGCAAGGCGTTGGGAGAAAAACCGGTAATGGCCAGGATTTTCGCGCCTGCGCGTAATGTTTCGTCCGCCGCCAGGTTCAGCTCGCGCCGCTCCCCGGAATAAGAGATCGCCAGCAGCAGATCCTCCGGCGCCAGCGCCTGCACCGTCGCCAGCAGGGCGTGCATATCGCGCTCAACCACCGCGTTAATGCCAATCTTCAGTAGCTTCCAGGCAAAATTTTGCGCCACCAGCCCAGAGGCGCCAATCCCGGTGATCACAATACGGCGGGCGTGGCGCAGCATCGTGACGCTTTCTAACAGCTTTTCTTCACTGTTAACGTCCAGCGTGGCGTGCATCGCCGCCACATTCTCTTTAATTAATTTTTCCCCGACCAGGCGCATCGGATCGTCGCCGCGAATCTGGTTATGAACGGGAACGGAATGCGGATTAGGATTGCTGGCCAACGCTTCGCTGAGAGCCAGTTTCAATGCAGGAAACCCTTTAAACCCCAGTTTTTGCGCGAATTTGACTACGCTGGATTGGCTGACGCCCGCTTCGGCCGCCAGTTGCTGCGAGCTCAGATGTCGCGCCGTATCCGGTTGCGCGAGCAGATAATCCGCCAGTTTCCTGTCGCTTTGCGCGAGATCCGGATAACGCTGGCGAATACGAATCAAACAGTTCATGGGCAGCTCCTGCGAAACGTGATGGCGACGACAAAACGAAATTTCACTCGCCTGGGGGAATATTCTATTCCATCATGGACGCTTATTATGAATTAAAAATTCCAGAGGGACAAAAATGAATCTTGGTACCTTAGTGTCTGAAACCCGTAACCCGCAAACGATGGATCTGGATGCGTTGCCTACTTCTGAATTAGTTAAGCGTTTTAATGAACAGGATACGCTGGTAGCGGAAGCAGTAAAAGCCACTCTGCCTGACGTTGCGCGTGCGGTGGATGCCGCGGCGGCGGCGCTGAAGTCTGGCGGACGTATCATCTATATGGGCGCGGGCACCAGTGGTCGGCTTGGCGTACTGGATGCCTCAGAATGCCCTCCGACGTTTGGCGTTCCGCACGGTCTGGTCGTCGGGCTGATTGCCGGTGGGCCGGGCGCGTTGCTGAAAGCGGTCGAAGGCGCGGAAGACAGCCAACAGGCAGGCGAAGACGATCTTGTCGCGCTAAATCTGCAAGAACAGGATCTGGTCGTGGGGCTCGCGGCGTCGGGTCGTACACCCTATGTGATTGGCGGCCTGCGCTATGCGCGACAGTCCGGTTGTACCACTGTTGCCGTCTCCTGTAATCCAGATTCGCCGATTGCGCGGGAGGCTAATATCGCTATTTCGCCCGTTGTCGGGCCGGAAGCGCTTACCGGCTCCACGCGGCTGAAATCCGGCACCGCGCAGAAAATGGTGCTCAATATGATTTCTACCGGCGCGATGGTGAAATTCGGCAAGGTCTATCAAAACCTGATGGTGGATATGAAAGCCACCAACGTCAAACTGGTCGATCGCGCGTGTCGGATGGTCGTTGAAGCGACCGGGATAGGTCGTGAAGAAGCAGAAGCGTTGCTGAAACAGACCGATTTTGAGGTTAAGCCCGCCATTTTGATGGCGCTTACGGGGCTGGATGCTGCAGCCGCCAGGGAAAAACTCGCCGCTCATCAGGGCTTTTTAAGGGCGGCGTTAGAACACTAAAGAGGTGTGTATGGATAAGACGGCAGCGCTCGCCAGCGACATTTTACGTGGTATCGGCGGAGAGCAAAATATTCTGCGCCTGGAAAACTGTATGACGCGAGTCAGGGTGGAGGTACAGGACGACAGCCAACTGGATATTCCGCGCTTAAAAGCGTTGCCTGGCGTCAGTGGATACGTAAAGCAAGGGGAGCAACATCAGCTGATCGTTGGGCCGGGGAAGGCTGCGCAGGTGGTTGATGCGATGCGCGTGCAGATTGCCGCAGGTGGTGTAAAGCCGGACGATGCTATGGCGCGTACCAAATCCGAGGCGAAAGCGAAGTATAAAGCGCCGATGAGCGATGCGTTGCGTAAGCTGGCGAATGTTTTTATACCGCTTATCCCCGCCTTTATCGCATCCGGCTTGATTACCGGCATTATCAACATTCTTAAACGTCCGGATATCGTCGGCGATGTTGCCGTCCACTATCCTAACCTGCTGGGCCTGATGGGGATATTTGGTAGCGCGGTATTCGCTATCATGAACATTCTTGTTGGCGTCAATACCGCGAAAGTCTTTGGCGGATCGCAGGCGTTAGGCGGCGTGATGGCGGGGATCCTTTCCAGCCCGCAACTGGCGCAGATTACGCTCTTTGGCGAGGTGCTTCAGCCGGGACGGGGCGGCGTTATCGCCGTCCTGCTGGTGGTGGCGTTAATGTGCTGGATTGAGCGCCAGTTCCGTAAGCTGCTGCCGGGGTCGCTGGAGTTAATTCTTAACCCTTTATTGACGACTGTTATCACCGGCGCGGTAGCGATTGTCGCTCTGCAACCGCTTGGCGGCTGGATTTCAGACGCTATCGCTCACGGCGCGTCCTGGGCTATCGATCGCGGCGGTTTTCTGGTGGGCGCGGTGTTAGCCGGAACCTTCCTGCCGTTGGTACTGACCGGGCTGCATCAGGGGCTGGTGCCTATTCATGTGGAGCTGGTGCAAGCGCACGGCTATAACGCGCTGTTTCCCATCCTGGCGATGGCGGGCGTTGGTCAGATAGGCGCGGCCATTGCCGTACTGATGAAAACCCGCAATGCGCGGCTCAAAAAGGTGATTAAAGGCGCGCTTCCGGTCGGACTGCTGGGGATTGGCGAGCCGCTGATTTTTGGCGTCACGCTGCCATTGGGTAAGCCATTTATTGGCGCTTGCCTCGGCGGCGCGGTAGGCGGGGCGTTGATCAGCTACTGGAAAGTGGCGACGGTAATTACCTTTGGTATTTCCGGTTTGCCGCTGGCATTAACAATTGTTGCCGGAAAAGTCCTGTTCTATCTGTTAGGCTATTTAATAGCGGTAATTGCCGGGTTTATTTTTACCTGGCTGCTGGGGTTCAATGATCCAGAGGAGTAAGGTTTGGTCAGCCACGAGCGTCGTGTCGTCTTTTTTGATTTGGATGGAACGTTACATCAACAGGATATGTTCGGCAGTTTTCTGCGTTATTTGCTGCGCCGTCAGCCGCTAAATGCGCTGCTCGTACTGCCGTTGTTGCCCATTATCGGTATCGGTTTACTGGTAAAAGGGCGTGCGGCCCGCTGGCCGATGAGTCTGTTGTTGTGGGGCTGTACTTTTGGCCATAGCGAAACGCGTTTGCAGGCGCATCAGGCGGATTTTGTCCGTTGGTTTCGCGCTAACGTCACGGCGTTTCCGGTTGTACAGGAGCGTCTGACCACCTATCTATTGAGCTCTGACGCGGATATCTGGCTTATTACCGGTTCTCCGCAATCCTTGGTAGAGCAAGTCTATTTTGATACGCCGTGGCTGCCGCGCGTTAACCTCATCGCCAGCCAGATGGCGCGACGGTATGGCGGCTGGGTATTAACCGTGCGCTGTCTGGGCCATGAAAAAGTCGCGCAACTGGAACGTAAAATCGGTACGCCGCTGCGTCTTTATAGCGGCTACAGCGACAGCAAACAGGATAACCCGCTGCTTTATTTTTGCCAGCATCGCTGGCGGGTGACGCCGCACGGCGAGTTGCAGCAGCTCGAATAGTGAAACGCATAGCGTCTGTGTATAATGCCGCCCGCTTTCATTACCGGAGTTACCTCTTTGTCTGATGTCGAATTAGATCACGAATACTGGATGCGCCACGCGCTGACGCTGGCGAAACGCGCCTGGGACGAACGCGAGGTCCCGGTTGGCGCGGTATTGGTGCATAACCATCGCGTCATTGGCGAAGGCTGGAATCGACCCATTGGCCGCCACGATCCTACTGCGCACGCTGAAATAATGGCGCTGCGTCAGGGGGGGCTGGTATTGCAGAATTACCGGTTACTGGATACCACGCTGTATGTCACGCTGGAACCCTGTGTGATGTGTGCAGGCGCTATGGTGCATAGCCGCATTGGACGCGTTGTCTTTGGCGCGCGCGATGCAAAAACCGGCGCGGCCGGATCGCTAATTGACGTGCTGCACCATCCGGGAATGAATCACCGGGTCGACATTATTGAAGGGGTGCTGCGCGATGAATGTGCGACGCTGCTCAGTGATTTTTTCCGTATGCGTCGTCAGGAAATTAAAGCCCTGAAGAAAGCCGACCGTGCGGAAGGCGCGGGGCCGGCAGTATAGCGCAATGCCGGATAAGACGTTGCGCGTCGCCATCCGATAAGACCATCGCGCTATTTTTCTTCTTTCTTCTGCGGCGTAAACAGTAAAGACGGCGAATGCGTCAGGTAGCCTGATGACTGCGATAAAAACGACAGGAGGGGGAAGGGCGCTTTATTCAGCTCCTCCGGCGACACCGCCGGGTAATCCTGCGCCAGTTTCATGGCTTCCGCTTCCTGCTTTTCTTTTTCCTGCAAATACCCCACTAAACTTATCTGGTATTTACGGATATTTTCCACATAAGCATAAGCCTCATGTCCACGCGCGTAACCGTAGGTTAGCTTACTGTAATACGGTTTTTGGCTTAACAGAGGCAAACGCTGCTTCACATCGGTCCAGCTATCCGGATTGCCTTTGGTTTTTACCGTCAGCGATCTGGCATCGAGCATGTGCGCATAACCCATATTGTAGGCGGCTAAGGCAAACCAGATACGCTCGTCTTCCGGAACGGTTTCGGGAACTTTAGCCATCATATCTTCAAGATAGCGAGCGCCGCCGCTGATGCTTTGCTCCGCATCGGTACGGTCGGTCAGCCCCAGACTTTGGGCGGTATTTTTAGTCAGCATCATCAGGCCGCGCACGCCGGTTGGCGAGGTCGCCAGCGGGTCCCAGTGTGATTCCTGATAAGAAATCGCCGCCAGCAGGCGCCAGTCTATCTCTTTGGCATATTTTTTAAATAACGGCTCCAGCTCCGGCAGGACGTTATCCACCGCTCGCAGGAAAGAGCGGGTATCAACGTAGTCGAAATCATCGCCATGCCCCAGATATTTCTCTTCGATCCGCGCCAACGACCCGTCTTCATTGATCGAATTGAAAAAATCGAGCAGCGCGGCGGAGAGCGTATTATCGTCGTCCAGTCGGCTAAACCAGGTCACGGGCTGTTCATCCGTGACATCCAGCGCCACGGCCAGCTCGGGATGAACGCGCTGAAACAGACTGATCGCCACTGAATCGGCAATGGTGTAATCCAGTTTGCCGCTGATGACCTCTTCCAGCAGCGTCGTCGAGCCTTTTTTATCATCCACTTTCCAGCTCAGGTCGGGAAACTTTGTCTCTTTTAAACGCTGTAAGTCATTGACTACGACGTGCCCTGGCGCAATGGTAAGCTGATTCTCGTTAACGGTCGCCAGCGAACGTGGGCGATATTGTCCGACCCGGTAGACGAGCTGTTGCGAAACCGAGTAATACATGGGACCGGGCTGATAGTTTTTAACGCGTGCGCTGTCGTAGACCAGCCCAGCCGCGAGCAGGTCGGCATTGCCGTTATCCAGATCGTCAAACAACTGGCTGATATTCTGGCGCACCGTCACTTTCAGCTTCACGCCGAGATAGTTGGCGAACTGCTGCGCCAGTTCATAGTCCAGACCATATTTTTTACCGTTGATAACGGAATAGGTTAATGGCGAGTCGATCGTACTGACGCGCAGTATCCCCCGGGCTTGAATCGCGGCGATATGGTTTTCGGTTTTACCGAACCAGGGGATTGAGGGCCAAAGGGCTGCTGCCAGCAGCAGCGTCAATATGCCGATGAACAGATAATTAATCTTTAATTTTTTCAATTAGTTAATTCTCTGGATCGTGCGTTGCCTCAGGCTGAAAATGATGTTTTGCTGCAATAGATAAGTCATTAATGAGCGGCATTTTGCGTAACAATGCGCCAGTTGGCAACTTATTCGCAACGATAGCCGCACCGTATGACAAGAAAAAGCGGTGATTTTATTTCTACGCAAACGGTTTCGTCGGCGCGTCAGATTCTTTATAATGACGGCCGTTTCCCCCCTTGCGCACACCAAAGCTTAGAAGACGAGAGACTTATGATGGAAATTCTGCGTGGTTCGCCTGCACTGTCTGCATTCCGTATCAATAAACTGCTGGCGCGCTTTCAGGCTGCCAACCTCCAGGTCCACAATATATACGCTGAGTATGTCCATTTTGCTGACCTGAACGCCCCGTTAAATGATAGCGAGCAGGCGCAGCTTACCCGTCTGCTGCAATACGGCCCGGCGCTTAGCAGCCATACGCCGGCGGGTAAACTCCTGTTGGTCACACCGCGTCCTGGTACCATCTCCCCCTGGTCTTCAAAAGCAACGGATATCGCCCACAACTGCGGCCTGCAACAGGTTGATCGTCTGGAGCGCGGCGTAGCGTACTATATCGAGGCTTCGACGTTGACGGCGGAACAGTGGCGACAAGTGGCCGCAGAGCTGCACGACCGTATGATGGAGACGGTGTTCTCTTCTTTAACCGATGCGGAAAAACTGTTTATCCACCATCAGCCTGCGCCGGTTTCCAGTGTCGATCTGCTGGGAGAAGGCCGTCAGGCGTTAATTGACGCCAACCTGCGTCTTGGTCTGGCGCTGGCGGAAGATGAAATCGACTATTTGCAGGAGGCGTTTACCAAACTGGGGCGCAACCCGAACGATATCGAACTGTACATGTTCGCCCAGGCGAACTCCGAGCACTGCCGCCACAAGATTTTTAACGCCGACTGGATTATCGACGGTAAACCGCAGCCGAAGTCGCTGTTTAAAATGATTAAAAACACCTTCGAAACCACGCCGGACTATGTGCTCTCTGCCTATAAAGACAATGCCGCGGTGATGGAAGGATCTGCGGTGGGGCGCTACTTCGCCGATCACAATACTGGCCGTTACGATTTTCATCAGGAGCCCGCGCACATTCTGATGAAGGTCGAAACGCATAACCACCCAACCGCTATCTCTCCGTGGCCGGGGGCGGCGACCGGTTCCGGCGGCGAAATTCGTGATGAAGGCGCCACCGGGCGTGGCGCGAAACCAAAAGCCGGGCTGGTGGGCTTCTCCGTTTCCAACCTGCGTATTCCGGGCTTTGAACAGCCGTGGGAAGAGGATTTTGGCAAGCCGGAACGTATTGTCACCGCGCTGGATATCATGACCGAAGGTCCGCTGGGCGGCGCGGCGTTTAACAACGAATTTGGTCGCCCGGCGCTGACCGGCTACTTCCGTACTTATGAAGAGAAAGTGAACAGCCACAATGGCGAAGAGCTGCGCGGCTATCACAAGCCGATCATGCTGGCGGGCGGGATCGGTAATATCCGCGCCGATCACGTGCAGAAAGGCGAGATCGTCGTCGGCGCGAAGCTGATCGTCCTTGGCGGCCCGGCGATGAATATCGGCCTCGGCGGCGGCGCGGCATCGTCAATGGCTTCCGGCCAGTCTGATGCGGATCTCGATTTTGCCTCTGTTCAGCGCGACAACCCGGAAATGGAACGCCGCTGCCAGGAAGTGATCGACCGCTGCTGGCAGTTGGGCGACGCTAACCCAATCCTGTTTATCCATGATGTGGGCGCGGGCGGTCTCTCCAATGCGATGCCGGAGCTGGTGAGCGACGGCGGGCGCGGCGGGAAATTCGAACTGCGCGACATTCTTAGCGACGAGCCGGGCATGAGCCCGCTGGAAATCTGGTGTAACGAATCCCAGGAGCGCTACGTACTGGCGGTCGCGGCTGACCAGTTGCCGCTGTTCGATGAACTGTGTAAGCGCGAACGTGCGCCGTATGCGGTCATTGGCGATGCTACCGAAGAACAGCATCTTTCGTTGCATGATAACCATTTCGACAATCAGCCGATCGACCTGCCGCTGGATGTCCTGCTGGGCAAAACACCGAAAATGACCCGCGATGTGCAAACATTGAAGGCGAAAGGCGATGCGCTGAACCGCGCGGATATCACGATTGCCGACGCGGTAAATCGTGTTCTGCATCTGCCGACCGTGGCGGAAAAAACCTTCCTTGTCACTATTGGCGACCGTACCGTCACCGGTATGGTGGCGCGTGACCAGATGGTTGGCCCGTGGCAGATCCCGGTAGCTGACTGCGCGGTCACTACCGCCAGCCTCGACAGCTACTACGGCGAAGCGATGTCGATTGGCGAGCGCGCGCCGGTGGCGCTGCTGGACTTTGCCGCCTCCGCCCGTCTGGCCGTCGGTGAGGCGTTGACTAACATTGCCGCGACGCAGATTGGCGATATCAAGCGCATTAAGCTTTCCGCTAACTGGATGGCGGCAGCCGGTCATCCTGGCGAAGATGCCGGTTTGTATGACGCGGTTAAAGCGGTGGGAGAGGAACTCTGTCCGCAGCTTGGCCTGACGATTCCGGTGGGCAAAGATTCGATGTCGATGAAAACCCGCTGGCAGGAAGGCAACGAACAGCGCGAAATGACCTCGCCGCTGTCGCTGGTGATTTCCGCGTTTGCCCGCGTGGAAGATGTGCGTCACACCCTTACGCCGCAGCTGTCAACGGAAGATAACGCCTTGTTGCTGATCGATCTTGGCAAGGGCCACAACGCGCTGGGCGCAACGGCGCTGGCGCAGGTCTATCGTCAGCTTGGCGACAAACCCGCGGACGTGCGTGACGTCGCGCAACTGAAAGGCTTCTATGACGCCATGCAGGCGCTGGTCGCTGCGCGTAAATTACTGGCCTGGCACGACCGTTCCGACGGCGGTCTGCTGGTGACGCTGGCCGAGATGGCCTTTGCCGGCCACTGCGGCGTGCAGGTCGATATCGCCGCGCTGGGCGATGACCATCTGGCCGCACTGTTCAACGAGGAGCTGGGCGGCGTGATTCAGGTACGCGCTGAAGACAGAGACGCGGTCGAAACGCTGTTGGCGCAGTACGGCCTTGCTGACTGCGTCCACTACCTTGGTCAGGCCCTGGCTGGCGATCGCTTTGTGATTACCGCTAATGACCAGACGGTATTCAGCGAAAGCCGCACTACGCTGCGTGTCTGGTGGGCGGAAACCACCTGGCAGATGCAGCGTCTGCGCGACAATCCGCAATGTGCCGACCAGGAACACGAGGCGAAAGCGAATGATGCCGATCCGGGCCTCAACGTGAAGCTGTCGTTTGATATTAATGAAGATATCGCCGCGCCGTACATTGCGACAGGCGCACGACCGAAAGTCGCTGTACTGCGCGAGCAGGGGGTGAACTCTCATGTGGAGATGGCGGCGGCGTTCCATCGTGCGGGCTTTGACGCGATTGACGTCCATATGAGCGACCTGCTGGGCGGTCGTATCGGTCTGGGCAACTTCCATGCGCTGGTGGCTTGCGGCGGCTTTTCCTACGGCGACGTGCTGGGGGCGGGCGAAGGCTGGGCGAAATCCATTCTGTTTAACCATCGGGTGCGCGACGAATTCGAAACCTTCTTCCATCGTCCGCAGACGCTGGCGCTGGGCGTGTGCAACGGTTGCCAGATGATGTCGAATCTGCGCGAGCTGATCCCGGGCAGCGAACTGTGGCCGCGTTTTGTACGTAACCATTCTGACCGCTTCGAAGCCCGCTTCAGCCTGGTAGAAGTGACGCAAAGCCCATCGCTGCTGCTGCAAGGAATGGTAGGCTCACAGATGCCGATTGCGGTTTCCCATGGGGAAGGGCGCGTTGAGGTGCGTGACGATGCGCATCTTGCCGCGCTTGAGAGCAAAGGCCTGGTCGCCCTGCGCTACGTTGATAACTTTGGTAAGGTGACCGAAACCTATCCGGCTAACCCGAACGGTTCGCCGAACGGCATCACGGCGGTGACGACCGAAAACGGTCGGGTGACGATTATGATGCCGCATCCGGAGCGCGTATTCCGCACCGTCGCCAACTCCTGGCACCCGGAAAACTGGGGCGAGGATAGCCCGTGGATGCGTATCTTCCGTAATGCGCGTAAGCAGCTTGGTTAATTAGCCCGATAGCCATTAAGCCCCTCTTCACGAGGGGCTTTTTTGTAGACGGCGCTTATCAGGCCCACGGGGAAGCGTGGTTGTAGCTACCGTCTTGAATGTCAAGCGGTAGGCCGGATAAGGCGTTTACGCCGCCATCCGGCAATAAACTAGTGCTTATGCCGCAAGATTAAAGTGTCGGGAAATCCCGACATGAGTGGGGGATAGGTTGTCGCCAAAAAGAGACATTTAACTATTTGATTTTAAATTGTTTTATTTTTAGGTGTTGCAGGTGTTGCTGATTGGCGACAGAAAGGGCAAAAAACAGACAGAGCCATTTTTAGCATGAATAACGATATTTTTCATATCTATCATTGTGTTAACAAAGTCTTTTGAATGTTGGCACAATTACTGCATAATGATAACCAGTGGCTCATTCACCTTCTTATGTCAGCCCCTTAGGGACGCGCTACATAAACTTCGAATGACGCACAACAAGGTGCCTGCCGTCCAACTTCTGATAATAGCGTAGCTTTATCAACCTCCGGGCGAAACGTCGAGTTAGGCACCGCCTTATTCCATAACAAAGCCGGGTTTAGCCCGGCTTTGTTGTATCTGGCGCTTCCCTCGGTTAGCATCTTTTTTATTCTTCTTTTATGTGAGCGACACGTTGAAGCGCTGGTCTGTTTTCCCCCGTTCTTTACGACAATTGGTCATGCTGGCCTTTTTGCTGATCCTGCTGCCGTTGCTGGTTCTGGCCTGGCAGGCGTGGCAAAGCCTTAACGCGTTAAGCGATCAGGCTGCGGTGACTAACCGCAGCACGCTTATTGACGCCCGGCGCAGCGAGGCGATGACCAACGTCGCGCTGGAGATGGAGCGAAGCTACCGACAGTATTGTGTGCTTGACGATCCGACGCTGGCAAAAGTGTATCAAAGCCAGCGTAAGCGCTATAGCGATATGCTGGACGCCCATGCCGGCGTCTTGCCGGATGATAAGTTGTATCAGGCGTTACGCCAGGATTTAAACGCGCTGGCGCAATTGCAGTGTAAAGATAGCGGCCCGGAAGCGGCAGCGGCCGCGCGTCTGGAGGCCTTTGCCAACGCGAATACGGAAATGGTGCAGGCGACGCGTACCGTGGTTTACTCGCGCGGGCAGCAGTTACAACAAGAAATCGCCGAGCGCGGACAATTTTTCGGCTGGCAGGCGCTGGTGCTATTTCTGGTGAGCCTGGCGATGGTGCTACTTTTTACCCGCATGATTATCGGGCCGGTGAAAGGAATTGAACGGATGATTAATCGCCTGGGCGAAGGCCGTTCTTTAGGGAATACCGTCACCTTTACCGGTCCGCGTGAATTACGATCGGTGGGGCAGCGCATTATCTGGCTGAGTGAGCGTCTGGCGTGGCTGGAATCCCAGCGCCATCAGTTTCTACGTCACCTGTCCCATGAGCTGAAAACTCCGCTGGCCAGTATGCGCGAGGGGACAGAGCTGCTGGCCGATCAGGTGGTTGGGCCGCTGACGCCGGAGCAAAAAGAGGTGGTCGATATTCTGGATGGCAGCAGTCGTAATTTACAAAAATTGATTGAGCAATTGCTTGATTACAACCGGAAACTGGTAGACAGTGCCACAGAGCTGGAAGCGGTCGATATCGCGCCGCTTGTGGATATGGTGGTTTCCGCCCACAGTTTGCCTGCCCGCGCTAAAATGATGCATACCGATGTCGACCTGGAGGCCGAACGCTGCATAGCAGAGCCCATGTTGCTGATGAGCGTGCTGGATAATCTCTATTCCAACGCGGTGCACTATGGCGCTGAATCCGGTAACATTTGTATCCGTAGTCGCTCTCAGGGCTCCACGGTTTATATCGATGTGGTTAATAGCGGCGAACCGATTCCGCAAACCGAAAGAGAAATGATTTTTGAGCCTTTTTTCCAGGGAAGCCACCAGCGAAAAGGGGCGGTAAAAGGCAGTGGGTTAGGGCTGAGTATCGCCAGAGATTGTATTCGTCGAATGCAGGGAGAGATCCAACTGGTGGATGACAACGCGCAGGAAGTTTGTTTTCGCATCTCGCTGCCATTGCCTGCATCTGACAAACACTAATATGAATTTAAGCCTGGTGCGTATGTCACACGTTTTCGTCCAAACTATTAAACGATGCCTTTTGCGGTGGGGAATACCGGTGGGCATATCGTGTCTGGCGCTGACCGCATGTGTTCCCCATGCTTCACAGCAACTGCCCGGTAGCGCAGCGCAGGACACGCTCCCCCATTATCAACTGGCGGATTATCTCCCGACGGCGTGCGCGGATATCTGGTCGCTACGCGGGCAGGCGGTGGAGACGAATCCGCTGTACTGGCTACGCACGATTGACTGCGCCGATCGTCTGATGCCGGTTCAGTCGCGCGCAGAGGCGCGCGCGTTGACGGATGATAACTGGCAAAATGCCTTCAGGCGCGGGATTTTACTGGCGGATGCAAAAATTACGCCGCCGGAGCGGCGCGCCATAGTGACCCGTCTGGAGGCGTTAAGCGCGCAAATACCGGCTCAGGTACGGCCCGTCTACCAAATCTGGCATGACGGTCAGGCGCTGCAATTAGCGCTTTCTGCCGAACGTCAGCGTTATAGCAAGCTCCAGCAAACGTCAGATAGTGAGCTGGATGCGCTGCGCCAGCAGCAACAGGCCTTGCAAACGCAGCTCGATCTTACCACCCGTAAGCTGGAGAGTTTAACCGATATTGAGCGCCAGCTTTCGACACGAAAACCGGCAGGGAATTACAACGCCGATACGCCGCATACGAATGACAAACCCGCGACGTCTGAAGAAGGCGCGGCGCCGTCGCCGTCACAAGATGAGGTAACGCCATGATAAGCCGTAAACCGGCGCACCTGCTGCTGGTCGATGACGATCCCGGATTACTGAAATTGCTCGGTATGCGCCTGACCAGTGAAGGATACAGCGTCGTGACCGCAGAGAGCGGCCAGGAAGGACTGCGGGTACTGCATCGGGAAAAAGTGGATCTGGTAATAAGCGACCTGCGCATGGACGAAATGGATGGTATGCAACTGTTCACAGAAATTCAGAAAGTACAGCCAGGAATGCCGGTTATCATTCTGACGGCGCATGGCTCCATTCCGGATGCGGTGGCCGCTACCCAGAAAGGCGTATTCAGCTTTTTGACGAAGCCGATCGACAGAGACGCGTTATATAAAGCGATAGATGAAGCGCTGGAACAGTCCGCTCCCGCGACGGACGATAGCTGGCGCAACGCTATCGTTACCCGTAGCCCGCTGATGCTGCGACTGCTTGAACAGGCGCGCATGGTCGCGCAGTCGGATGTCAGCGTATTGATTAACGGACAAAGCGGCACCGGAAAAGAGATTTTCGCACAGGCGATTCATAATGCCAGCCCGCGCAGTAACAAGCCGTTTGTCGCCATCAACTGCGGCGCGTTACCGGAACAGTTGCTGGAGTCCGAATTATTCGGCCATGCGCGCGGCGCCTTTACCGGCGCAGTGAGCAATCGTGAAGGGTTGTTCCAGGCGGCGGAAGGCGGCACGCTGTTTCTGGATGAAATTGGCGATATGCCCGCGCCGTTACAGGTGAAGCTGCTGCGGGTGTTACAGGAGCGCAAAGTCAGGCCGCTGGGCAGCAATCGCGATATTGATATCGACGTGCGAATTATTTCCGCGACGCACCGCGATCTGCCGAAGGCGATGGCGCGGGGCGAATTTCGTGAAGACTTGTACTACCGGCTGAATGTCGTGAGCCTGAAAATTCCGGCGCTGGCGGAGCGTACCGAGGATATTCCGCTGCTGGCTAATCATCTGCTCAGACAGTCGGCACAGCGGCATAAACCGTTTGTTCGCGCCTTTTCTACTGATGCAATGAAACGGCTGATGACGGCAAGCTGGCCTGGCAACGTGCGTCAACTGGTCAACGTCATTGAACAATGCGTGGCGTTAACCTCTTCGCCGGTGATCAGCGATGCGTTGGTCGAGCAGGCGCTGGAAGGCGAAAACACCGCGCTGCCAACTTTTGCCGAAGCGCGAAACCAATTTGAACTGAACTATCTGCGCAAGTTACTGCAAATTACCAAAGGTAACGTGACGCACGCGGCAAGGATGGCGGGGCGCAACCGCACGGAATTCTATAAGCTACTCTCCCGTCACGAACTGGATGCGAATGATTTCAAAGAGTAGTTTTCATGCCGTAAAGTAGCGCGAAATATGTTACGTTTAACCGATCAAAACACAGGCGACCTTTTCAAGGAATAGCATGAAAAAGATTGATGCGATTATTAAACCCTTCAAGCTGGACGATGTCCGTGAAGCGCTGGCCGAGGTAGGTATTACCGGCATGACGGTCACTGAAGTCAAAGGCTTTGGCCGTCAAAAAGGCCACACCGAGCTGTATCGCGGCGCGGAATATATGGTGGATTTTCTGCCGAAGGTAAAAATTGAAATCGTTGTGCCTGACGACATCGTGGATACCTGTGTTGACACCATCATTCGTACCGCGCAGACGGGGAAAATCGGCGACGGTAAGATCTTTGTCTTTGATGTCGCCCGCGTTATTCGTATCCGTACTGGCGAAGAAGACGACGCGGCTATCTGATGTGCCGATTCGCTGCCCGTCCCCTCCTTGTGGGCAGCGAACCACCGTTTAATCGCCCTGCGGTAGCGCCGATGTAGTCCGGGTGCAAACCCATCTCAGGCCGACAATGGCGACGATCAGCGCCACGCAACTTAGCGTCCACTCGCCCATTTGCGAGAAAAAGTGTCCGTAGGCGGCTACCGCCGTATCACTAATTTGCGATTCCGTGGTTTGTTGCGCGACGACGCCAGCCAGCCAGTTAGCGACCGCGCCGGTCGCCAGCATATAAATACCGGTCAGCACGCCCGTGACGCCAGGCAGGTTGAGGCGGGTAATTTGCGCCATCGCGACCGGATCAATAAACAGCTCTGCAAAGCCCATCAGTGCCAGCCCTGCGATCATCATTCCCATTGATGCCTGCCCGTCTAACCGGGCCTGATGCGCGTTTAGCGCCAGCAGCATAAAACCGCCGCCCATTAATACCAGCCCCACGGCAAATTTAAGCCAGACGCGCAGCACCGAGCGGGCGCTCTCTTTCGGGCTGCTCAGCCACGCCAGCACCACGCCCGCCGCCATCACCGCAATCGCATTGACCGACTGGAACAATGCGGTGGGGACGGTCATATTCAGCCAGTGGCGGTTGACAAAACGGTCGATGAATAAACTGATCGAACTTCCGCCCTGCTGCGCCAGAACCCAGAAGAGAGTGCCGGTGATCATTAACAGAACGATTTGCCACAAGGCGCGACGGTGCTCGGGAAATTTAACCATAATACGGGCGATAAGTTGCGCCGCGAAGACGCAGACAATGGCCAGCACATAGCCAGACCAGTTATTTTCCAGCAGGAGGGTGAAGAATACCGGCGCGATACACAGCATTAATACCAGCCAACCCCAGGTTGGAAGGGCGAATTTAACCGCCCGCAGCGCGGGGCGATTAACCCCACGCGTCTGCTGAAAGTGGCGATGACCGCTTAAAAAGATGAGCAGGCCGATGAACATTCCCACGCCCGCCAGCGCAAAGCCGACATGCCAGCCATACCACTGCGCCGCCAGACCACAGGCGATCGGCGCGGCTATCGATCCAATATTCCCGGCGGCGTAGAGCAGCGAGAATCCCCCGTCGCGGCGGTTGTCATCAGGGGCGTAAAGTTCGCCCAGCAGACAGCTAATATTGGATTTAAACAAGCCGTAGCCGCAGATAATAATGGCCAGCGCCGCATATAAACTCAGCGTTGAATCAGATTCTAAGCCCAATACCACATGACCCAGCGTCATCAATAAGGCGCCGGTGATAACCGCCACGCGGTTGCCAAGCAGGCGGTCGGCAAGCCAGCCGCCAAGAATAGGGGTAACGTAAACTAAAGAGGCGTAGGCGCTGAAGAGGTTGATCGCGTGGCTGTCATTAAAACCAAGCTGGTGGGTAAGATAAAGGATGAGTAAGGCACGCATGCCGTAAAAGCTGAAGTATTCCCAAATTTGAATCGCCACGATGTAAAAAATCGCGCGCGGTTGTGAGGGTGTTTTCATAAAGTCTCCTTGCTGCGTGAAAAAAGGGAAGTGGCAAGCCACTTCCCTTTGGTACTTATTTCGTATTTTCTTTCAGCACCTTAACGGTGTAACGTCCGTCTGCCTGACGATAGGCGCCGTGGATATCGGTTTCGAAGCCCGGATAGTGGGCGCCGATTTCGCACAGCATTTGCAGGAATTCCAGTACCGGACGGCTTTCCTCGGTGATCATTTCACCAGGCATTACCAGCGGCACTCCCGGAGGGTAAGGAAGGATCATATTGGCGTTGACGCGTCCAACCATCTCTTCAAGATACACCTCTTCCGTTTCGCCATGCAGCTCTTTCTGGAACGCAGTATACGGCGTCATCACCATTTTCGGCAGCACTTCAAACGCACGGTACATTAAGTCCGGCAGATTATGATGTTCGACCAGTTTATGAATATTCTGCGCCAGTTCCTGGATGCGCATATTTTCATAAAACTCAGGCGCTTCGCGGTACAGTGCCGGCAGAATGTTTTTGACGCGCAGGTTCAGGTCAAAGGCGCGTTTAAATTCAGTGAGCGCGCGCAGCAGGCTCAGAGCTTTGGTTTTGTCGATACCAATGCTGAACAGGAACAGCAGGTTGTATGGACCGGTTTTTTCTACGATGATGCCACGTTCATCGAGATATTTGGCGACCAGACTTGCCGGAATACCGAACTCATCCATCGTACCGTCTTTCTTCATCCCCGGCGTCAGGATAGTGACTTTGATCGGGTCGAGGTACATGTGTTCGTTATCGATATTTTTGAAGCCATGCCATGCGCTATCTGAACGCAGCGGCCAGCACTCAGCTCCATCGATATGTTCCGGCTGCCATACGTCAAAGAACCAGCCGTCAGATTCGCTTTTCAGGCGTTTAATTTCTTTACGGAATTTAATCGCACGTTCAATAGAGCCGTTAATCAGGCGTTTACCCGCATTACCTTTCATCATCGCCGCTGCGGTTTCAGTAGACGCTACGATACCGTAGTGCGGAGAAGTGGTGGTATGCATCATGTAGGCTTCGTTAAAGGTTTCTTCGTTAATGTCGCCTTTAACATGAATCATGGATGCCTGTGAAAACGCCGCCAGCAGTTTATGCGTGGACTGGGTTTCATAAATGATTTTGCCTTCTACACGGTCGCCGCTCATACCGCATTTACCCTGATAAATAGGGGAGAAATTGGTATAAGGCACCCAGGCGGAGTCAAAATGAATGGACTTCACATCCAGAGTTTTCTTGATGTAGTCAGTGTTATACAACAGACCGTCATAGGTTGAGTTAGTAATAACAGCGTGGACCGGCCAGGTTGCGTTAGGCGTCTCTTTTACCCGTTTAGCGATAGTGGCGTGCTGGAACTCGCTTTGCGGGATACCGCCAAGAATACCGTAGGCGTTACGGGTTGGGCGGAAATAAATCGGCGTAATGTCGCTCATCATCATCAGATGGGTCAGCGATTTATGGCAGTTACGGTCAATCAGTACCGTGCTGCCTGCCGGCGCGGAGTACATACCGACGATTTTGTTCGCCGTAGAGGTGCCGTTCGTCACCATGTAGCTACGTTCGGCGTTAAAGACGCGGGCGATATACTCTTCCGCTTCTTTATGCGGGCCGGAGTGGTCCAGCAGCGAACCCAGTTCGGAAACGGAAATCGAAATATCGGATTTCATCGTGTTCGGGCCGAAGAAATCATAAAAGATGCTGCCGACGGGGCTTTTCTGGAAAGCGGTCCCGCCCATGTGGCCAGGCGTACAGAAAGTATATTTCCCTTCGCGCACATATTTGAACAACGCTTTTGTCAGCGGCGGCAGAATATTGTCGATGTATTCATCGGTATTCTGGCGAATTTTCGCCGCGATATCGGCTGCGGCGCCTAAAGCATATTCAAAGAAGCGAACCTGCATTCTCAGATCGTTGAGGCTGACGTCCAGCGTAGAGTAGCTGTTGGCGAAGGCGTACAGCGGCATATACTCGTTCAGCTTGCTAATCTCTTCGCAAAGCTCAAGGTTATATTTATCCCAGTCGAAAATGACGCCGCAAAGGCGGGAGTTATTTTCAATCAGCTTCAGCAGGTCTTCTCGGTCGTTTGGATAGACGATACGGAAATTTAAACCTTCCAGTGCACGATGCAGTTCACGAATAGGCTCTTCTTTAAAGTAGACGCCCATGTGGTTCATGATAGCAATAACGTTCATAGTCTTGTTCCTGGTAAAGTGGGCCCCTCCCGCTACGCTATAGCAGGTGACGAAAGGGGCTTTGAGAAAAAGGAATTAGCGGTTAAAGCGCTTCAGCCGTATTGTTGTCGCTGTCGTTGTTCTGGCGCTGGTGCATTTTGCGACCGTAGAACATCAGGATGATCAGACTGACGATAAAGGTGCCGGAGAGTTCGAAGGAGCTGGCGCCCATCAGTGCGATGAAGCAAAATGCGCAGCCCAGTACAGAACAAATCAGGCTTACCGAGTTACGGATGTTGAACCCTTCGAAGCGAATCAGGTCAACACAGGAGTAGAAGTACGGCAGCATGGTAAGCAGTACGGCAATCCCGGTCAGTTCGCCGAACAGGTCGGACGCTTTACCGCCGCTGGAGTTCATGATGGTGATCAGAATCATCAGCGCCGTCATTTTCACCGCAGCCAACAGCAGACCTTTTTTCGGAATACCGTTTTTATCCATTTCACCGTAAATTTTCGGGAAGTTGCCGTCGTTGGCGGCGCGAACCCCAGCCTGGCCGACCAGCATCATCCAGGAGCCCAGAGACGTCAGGCAGGCGAAAGCGGTAAAGGCGGAAACCAGCGGCGCAGCCCAGCCACCCAGAATCGTGGAGGTACTGATAGCGAACGGCGCGCCGGAAGAGGCCATAACGGAAGCTGGGAACATCCCGGCGATAACCTGAGTCGCGGCGATATAGATGATGCCTGCCAGCGCGGTACCCAGCATGGTTGCCAGCGGTACGGTGCGTTTCGGGTTTTTCACCATGCCGGTGCTGACGGCGGCAGACTCAACGCCAACGAACGCCCACAGGCAGAGCAGAATACTTTTAACAATGGCGTGAGAGTCGGTCGTCGTAGACGTGTTCCAGTTCGCGTGATAGGTCGCGATATCGAACCAATGCCAGCCGGCGACTGCGGTCAAGACTACCGGGATCAGCACCAGGAATAGGCCAATCGTTGTCAAGCGGCTGACCCAGGCCCCGCCCAGCATATTAATAAAGGTGAACAGCCAGACGATAGCAATACAGGCAATACCTGCCGGTATTGGATTATTTAATGCCGGGAAGAACGTAGAAAGATAAGAAACAGCGGTAATGCCGATGGCTAAGTTACCAATCCAGTTTGCGTGATAATAAAGAACGCCAGTCTGGAAACCAAACGCCGGAGATATTTCCCCAGCATAAGCGATAGGGCCACCCTGTTGAGGGTTTTTGGTTGCCAGCCTCGCATAAACATAAGCCAGCGACATTGCCCCAATAATAGAAATTACCCAGCCCCAGATGGCAATGCCACCAATACTGGCAAGGTTGGCGGGTAATAATGCAATCCCGCTCCCCATCATATTACCGGCAACGACGCCAGTACAGGCAAATAGCCCGATCTTTTTGACAGAACTCATGTTCATTTCTCCTGAGCTGTATTTTTAAGAACCGGGCTTATGCTTCATATATGCTGCGTGCCCGTTCAACTGTCGACAAGATTAACGAATGGGTTGAGATAAGTCCTAAAGAAAAAGTGAAATAAACACAAACATGAAAAAACTGATAGATTGATTTTTTTTGAATTAACATATAAATATCATGGAAAATATCATGAAAGGATAAACATCGTTTAATTACAAAGAGTTATATTTACATATCTTTGCAATGAATATGTTGCCAAAATTAACATAAGTTATTTTTGGCAACATGTTTTTCACAAAATAAAAGCGAAAAATTTAATATCTTTTCGCTTTTATTTGTCATGGTTCAGCGTTAAATTTAATCTTCTGCCAGAAAACTATTCAGATAAGGGACAATTTTCTGAACGGATGTCTGAAATACGCCGTTCTCGATCCAGTACAGAGTGTTTTCACCTGGACGTAAATTAAAGGCGGTCAGATAGGCATCAGCGGCCAGACGATTCTCACCTTTCATTTCGTAAACTTTCCCCAACAGGACATAGTTAAACCACGACATTTCAAGCTCGATGCTTTTATTGATTTCCTCATACGCTGCATCGATATCACCTTTGCCTAACAGATCGACGGTCTTGATTTTATAATAAACAGACGTTTTCTCAACGCCCGGAATTTGATCTATTTTTTTAAACTCTTCGTTCAGTGCGGCCACTTGTTCTTTATCAAACGGCTGCTGTGATTGCCGTAATACATCTACCAGCACTTTATATTCATAGGCATAGTTGAAATCAGGCGTTTCCTTAATAATGCCATTCAGAATATCGCTGGCTTTACCTAGCGCCTGCGCATCGCCGCTCAGAATAAGCTGGCGCGCCTCATAAAAACGCATCAGCGCGGTATTTTGCGGCGTTCTGAACAGGGCCAGTTGTTCTCGCATACGATTAGGCCAGGGCTGTGTTAAAACGAAAGACAGGCTATTAAACAGATCATCCTGGATGGACAACTGGTTAGTATTGGTGACGAAATAACGCTTATCCAGCATGGTTGAACCATCGGCGTTATCAATGAGCACTACAGACATAAAGCACTGCTGCGCCCGATAGTGGCGCTGATTGACAAACTGAATGGTTAACGTCTTACCGGAGCTGCTTGGCTCATTGACCCGGTAATTGGTTTTATCGTGCACCATAAAAGTCGAGTAGGTGTTCAGCAGGTCGGTGATTAAGCCGCCCAGACCGATGGCGTAGGACTCCTGCGAGACCCAGTTATTACAGGAATTGCCGCCTTCAAAACGAACATCTATATCTCGTGGGTTAAGTAATAACCGCGTTTTTGTTACCGCGGCATTATGATCTACCACCGACATCACGATAAACACCACCAGCGTCGCCAGCGAGAGCAGGAACATCACCCACGTCCAGAAAGCGGCGATACGCGGCTTTTTCGCCTTTTTAGTCGGCGTTTGCAAAGAGGCGGGCGGCACAGGCGTAGCGGCAGTAGCCCCCTCTGTCGGTTCTGCATTCGTTGCTGCGATCGGCGGCGGCGGCGACGTTGATGAATTATCGATCTCATCGCTATTTTCTTCGCACCAGATAACCGGCGCCGTCAGCTTATAGCCGCGTTTAGGTACGGTAACGATGTATTCAGCATTGCTGTCTCCGCCATCTCTTAATGATTTGCGTAGTTCAGAAATGCTTTGGGTGACAACATGGTTGGTCACGATGGTGCGCATCCAGACATGATCAATAATGTTATCCCGGCTTAACACTTCATCCGGATGATGCGCAAAATACATCAGAAGATCGATCAGCCGTGGTTCAAGAGTAATCTGGCGTCCCTGACGACTGATCTGATTAACAGAAGGTGTAACCAGCCACTCTCCAATGCGTACAACAGGTTGCTGCATAAAAAGATGCCCTAACGAGCTAAGTCAAACGTTAATAATAACACGATTTGCACAGACTTTTTTTATTCCCCTTTTTTGTAAAAGAAAGGCATAAAAAGCAGCGCAATAAGCAGGAGAACAGGGAGGAAAACGGGCGTTCGCCTTAACGATAACGCCCGTTTTTTCAGCGGATTTCTTGCAATTACAGCACTTTATGCGGGCCGAAGCATTCGTAATGAATGTTTTCGTTATTCACGCCAAGGGAAACCAGTTGTTTTGCGGCAAACTGCATAAAGCCTACCGGGCCGCAAAGATAGAACTGCATTGCCGGATCGCTGATCGCGGCTTCCAGTTTGCTTAAATCCATCAGCCCTTCGCTGTCGAAGAGGCGTTGGGCGCGATCGGCCTCGGTCGGTTCGCGGTACCAGGTATGGGCAGTGAAACGCGGCAGTGTACGGCCCAGCTCGCTCACTTCGTCGGCAAACGCATGGACGTCGCCGTTCTCCGCCGCGTGGAACCAGTTCACCTGCGCGGTATGCTGTTCTTTCGCCAGCGTATCGAGCATCGCTAACATCGGCGTCTGGCCGACGCCAGCGGAAATCAGCGAAACGGGGGTATCAGCGGCGACATTCATAAAGAAGTCACCTGCCGGCGCAGCCAGATGCACCACATCGCCCACGCTGGCGTGGTGGTGTAACCAGTTTGATACCTGGCCGCCGTCTTCACGCTTCACGGCAATACGGTACCCTTTGCCATCGGGTTTACGGGTCAGTGAATATTGGCGGATCTCCTGATGCGCAAAACCTTCCGGCTTCAGCCAGACCCCCAGATACTGCCCGGGACGGTATTCCGCCACCGTACCGCCGTCGACTGGTTCAAACTCAAAGCTGGTGATCAGTGCGCTACGCGGGGTTTTTGCAACGATGCGGAAGGGGCGCGTGCCTTCCCAGCCGCCGTCTTTGCTGGCGTTCTCGTGATAAATCTCGGCTTCCCGATGAATAAAGACGTTAGCCAGTACGCCATAGGCTTTGCCCCACGCGTCCAGCACTTCCTGGCCCGGGTTGAACATTTCGTCCAGCGTCGCCAGCAAATGCGTCCCGACGATGTTGTACTGCTCCGGCTTAATCTGGAAGCTGGTGTGCTTCTGCGCGATTTTTTCTACCGCCGGCAGCAACGCCGGTAAATTTTCGATATTGCTGGCGTAGGCCGCGATAGCATTAAACAGGGCTTCACGCTGATCGCCGTTACGCTGGTTGCTCATATTGAAGATTTCTTTGAGCTCCGGGTTATGCGTAAACATACGGTCGTAGAAGTGGGCGGTCAGTTTCGGTCCTGTTTCAACCAGTAGGGGAATGGTGGCCTTTACTGTAGCGATGGTTTGTGCGTCAAGCATACGTGCTTCCTTTATGTGAAAATCTAATGATGTATATCAAATACATCTTATAAAAATACCCTTGCATTGTAAATGGTTCTTCTCTGCTTTACGTTATGGAGGTAACAACGTGAAAAATCTGCATCACAAAGCTGAAAAGAAATCCGTTGAAATTCGTCAGGCTCTCGTTCAGGAAACCCTTATCTGACGCATAGGTAATCGTTTGCGTAAAAACCTTTGTCAAGACCTGTTATCGAAGAATGATTCGGTTATACTGTTGGCCGAAGTCCCACGGACTGCCTTTTCAGGCACAAATTTTATTGTTAGCTGAGTCAGGAGATGCGGATGTTAAAGCGTGAAATGAACATTGCCGATTATGATGCCGAATTGTGGCAGGCTATGGAGCAGGAAAAAGTACGTCAGGAAGAGCACATCGAACTGATCGCCTCCGAAAACTACACCAGCCCGCGCGTGATGCAGGCGCAGGGGTCTCAGCTGACCAACAAATACGCTGAAGGATATCCGGGCAAGCGCTACTACGGCGGTTGCGAATACGTTGATGTCGTAGAGCAACTGGCTATCGACCGCGCGAAAGAACTGTTCGGCGCCGACTACGCTAACGTGCAGCCGCACTCCGGTTCTCAGGCTAACTTCGCTGTTTACACCGCGCTGCTGCAACCGGGCGATACCGTTCTGGGTATGAACCTGGCGCAGGGCGGCCACCTGACTCACGGCTCCCCGGTTAACTTCTCCGGTAAACTGTACAACATCGTACCTTACGGTATCGATGAGTCCGGTAAAATTGACTATGACGAGATGGCGAAGCTGGCCAAAGAGCACAAGCCGAAGATGATTATCGGTGGCTTCTCTGCCTACTCCGGCGTGGTTGACTGGGCAAAAATGCGTGAAATCGCTGACAGCATCGGCGCATACCTGTTTGTCGACATGGCGCACGTGGCGGGCCTGATTGCCGCAGGCGTTTACCCGAACCCGGTTCCCCATGCTCACGTTGTCACCACCACCACCCACAAAACCCTGGCGGGTCCGCGCGGCGGCCTGATCCTGGCGAAGGGCGGCGATGAAGAGCTGTACAAAAAACTGAACTCCGCCGTGTTCCCAAGCGCGCAGGGCGGCCCGCTGATGCACGTGATCGCGGGTAAAGCGGTAGCACTGAAAGAAGCGATGGAGCCGGAGTTCAAAGTTTACCAGCAGCAGGTGGCGAAAAACGCCAAAGCGATGGTAGAAGTGTTCCTGAACCGCGGCTACAAAGTGGTGTCTGGCGGCACTGAGAACCACCTGTTCCTGCTGGACCTGGTGGATAAAAACCTGACCGGTAAAGAAGCTGACGCCGCGCTGGGCCGTGCTAACATCACGGTGAACAAAAACAGCGTGCCGAACGATCCTAAGAGCCCGTTCGTGACTTCCGGTATCCGCATCGGTTCTCCAGCGGTCACTCGTCGCGGCTTCAAAGAAGCGGAAGTGAAAGAGCTGGCTGGCTGGATGTGTGACGTGCTGGACAACATCAATGATGAAGCCACCATTGAACGCGTGAAAGCGAAAGTACTGGATATCTGCGCCCGCTTCCCGGTTTACGCGTAAGCGCTTATGCTGTGAAAATGGCCCGATGGCGCTGCGTCTGTCGGGCATTACTTATGCGCCATAACGTGACGCCGCCGGAAGTCATTATCCGGCGGCGTTGCCGTTTGAACTTCTCCCTCCGCTTGTTAATCTTATGTTACCCTTGCCAGCGCAACCGTTTACCGCCAGACTATCGCCTCCAAACGGGAGGGAATCATGGCATTGCATTCCACGCGCTGGCTGGCGCTCAGTTATTTCACCTACTTCTTTAGTTACGGTATTTTTCTGCCCTTCTGGAGCGTCTGGCTCAAAGGTCTTGGGCTAACGCCGGAAACCATCGGTCTTCTGCTGGGCGTGGGTCTGGTCGCGCGTTTTCTCGGTAGTCTGCTCATTGCGCCTCGCGTAAGCGATCCTTCGCGGTTGATCTCCGCGCTGCGCGTACTGGCATTGCTGACGCTGGTATTTGCGCTGGCATTTTGGGCAGGAACGCATGTCGCGTGGCTAATGGTGGTGATGGTTGGGTTTAACCTCTTCTTTTCACCACTGGTGCCGCTGACCGATGCGCTGGCCAATACCTGGCAAAAGCAAATTACCCTGGACTATGGTCGGGTGCGGCTGTGGGGGTCCATCGCCTTCGTGATAGGGTCGGCGCTGACCGGTAAGCTGGTGAGTTTATACGATTACCAGGCGATTCTGGCGCTACTGACGCTCGGCGTCGCCTCGATGTTGCTGGGTATGTTGTTACGTCCCAGCGTGCCGCCGCAAGGGGAAAGCCGTCAGCAGGAGAGCGCAGGCTGGCCCGCCTGGCGTACGCTGGTGGCACAAAGTTGGCGTTTTCTCGCCTGCGTCTGTTTGCTGCAAGGGGCGCACGCCGCCTACTACGGTTTTAGCGCCATCTACTGGCAGGGGGCTGGCTATTCAGCATCGGCGGTCGGCTATTTATGGTCGTTGGGCGTGGTGGCGGAAGTGATCATTTTCGCCCTGAGTAAAAAGCTATTTCGCCGGTTTAGCGCCCGCGACTTGCTGTTGCTTTCCGCTGTGTGCGGCGTGGTACGCTGGGGACTGATGGGCTGGAGTACGGCGTTGCCGTGGCTGATTGTGATACAAATCCTGCACTGTGGCACGTTTACCGTTTGCCATCTGGCCGCCATGCGCTATATCGCTGCGCGTCAGGGAAGCGAGGTGATTCGTTTGCAGGCCGTCTATTCCGCTGTGGCGATGGGCGGCAGCATCGCGATTATGACGGTATTTGCCGGTTTTCTGTATCAACATCTGGGCGGCGGCGTGTTCTGGATTATGGCGCTGGTGGCATTGCCCGCTATCTTCCTTCGGCCCAAAGTGGTTGCCGCGTCATGATTCCAGGATCTTGCGGATCTGCTGCTGTTGGTGCTCTGTGAGGGTGCGATCCGCATGAATTAATGGCGGTGAGAAGAGCGGTAGCGGCGTGGCGTAAGGGGTAACAATCAGCGCTACGCCGCGCGGGCATCCCTCTTTTTGAAATGCCTGGAGCGATAGCCGTCTGATATTCAGCGGCAACAGGGTCAGTTCACGCAGTTGCTGCTCAATATGCGTCTCCAGCGCATCATTTTTATCCGCTAACAATACGATCTGTCTCTCATGCAAATCGTTATCCTGCATTAGCCAGGCGCCGAAAATCACTGCCACCAGCCCCGTCTCTTCCTCGGAAAAGTGGATACCATATTCGGCTTCAAACCCGGCGAGCGCCTCACGTGTGGTGCGAACCAGACGCGGATAAAGACGGTTGAACTCTTCCGGAAGCGTATTATCGATGCCAATCGTGAATAAACTTCGGTTCAGCGCCTGGGCGAGATGGACATACAGCTGATCGTTAAGCCCTTGTTCGTCGCTGAAGCGTACGTTCCCTTTTTCTCGAAAGCGCAGCACCAGCCGCGCCACCTCCAGTCGCAGTTGCTGCGCCCGTTGATGCGTGTCGCGAATCGGGTCGGGGAGGCGAATCATTGAAAACAGTAACGCCATAAACAGCGCTTCATTGAGCGGTGCGGCCTGCATCACGTGGCGCTGCCAGTGACGACCAATTTCCTGGGCGAGTGGATATTCCGCGCACGACTGCGCCCAAATCTGCTGTACAGGGTTGAACTCCGGGGTGATGCCGGCATGGTGTTGTAGCAGACAATACTGTAAAAAGAGACGCAGGAACTGCACGTCGCGATGTTCAAATGGTTTTTGCAACCGGCGGGCGCACAGATTGATGAGCGCGTGCAGATTAATATCGTCATACAGCGGACGCGCGATACCGCGCTGCTTTAGCGCGTTTTTTAAGGCCGGGGTAAACTGTTGCGTGACGAAGGTCGGGCATAAACGCAGGCCGCGCCTGAGCCAGTGTAAAAGGCAAAGGCGCTGATCGAGTGCTGTACCTTCGATCCGATAGCAACCGTTCTGGCATGTTGTGATGGCAAGGCGATGATAGCGCTGGATCTCCAGGCTTGTCTCTGTGATATCCTCACGGGCAGTATCATCATCAACGCCATTAAGCGCGCTGAAGATTTCCACCGTGGCAATTGGCTCCGGCTGGAAAAGCGTCAGCAATACCTGACAGCGGCGCTGGGGAGCGGAAAGTACAGATGGTGGGGCAATTGTCGGCATCATCTGTCAGGTCTCCCGTTAGTTTGTCTGGTAAGGATAGCTAAAGTTTGCGTGTGAAAAATGTGATAAGCGTGCTTTTAGGCCAGGAATGCTGAGGAGTGTCACAGAATTTTTATCGCGAGGAACAGATGAAGCCAGTGAAACGCAGCGCCTTAACACTATTTCTTGCCGTTTTATCTTTCGTGGCGGCGGCGCATCCGCACAGCTTCATCCGTCTGCAAACGCAGGTGGTCAGTGAAAATGAGCAATTTGTGGCGTTAAAAATGCGCTGGACAATGGACGCGCTGACGTCCGCAGATCTGCTGTATGACGCCGGAAACGCGGCACCGGGGTCAGAAATATGGAAAAAGTTGGCGGCGGAAGTGATGGCTAACGTACTTGGGCAGCACTACTTTACAGAAGTGTGGCGCAATGGCGCGAAAGTGAAGTTTAAAAACAGGCCGACAGAATACGGTATGACGCGTGACGCGCATCAGGCGGTATTGACCTTTACGCTGCCGCTGGCTGAACCGCAGCCGTTAAGCGGACAGACTTATACCTTTTCAACGTTTGATCCCTCTTATTATGTCGATATGCATTATGACCAGGACAGCGATATCACGATGCCGGAACCGCTGCGCGAAAAGTGTCGGATTCAGGTTTATACTCCTGCGCCCGGCGAAGAGACGCTACGTTTCGCCCAGTCGCTGGATAAAGAGGACGCGCCGCCGGAGGATATGGATTTAGGTAAACAGTTTGCCCAAACGGTGACCTTGCAATGTCAGTAATTTTTTCTCAACGCACTCCGGGGCGACGCTGGCTCTCGCTGTGGCCATTGGCGTTATTCCTGCTGCTGATGCTGGTTGGCGGTCTGTGGATATGGCAGGCCTGGCCGCAGGTGATGTTGAAAAGCGCTCTTTGGCAGCGGGACGTGAATCAGCAGTTGAGCGCGCTGCTTAACGCGGTGGCGACGCATCCTGAGCGGGCGGGCGGATCGTTGCTTCTGCTGAGTTTTATGTATGGCGTGCTTCATGCGCTGGGGCCGGGACACGGCAAAGTGGTGATCGCGACATGGCTGGCGACGCATCCTTCGAAGCTGAAATCGAGTATCGTGTTAACCCTCGCCGCCGCGTTATTGCAGGGGCTCGTGGCTATCGGGTTGGTGGTGGGCGTGCTGACCGTATTGCAACTTCCGGCCAGGCAGCTCCATCTGAGCGGTTTCTGGCTGGAAAAGGGGAGCTATGCGTTAGTTGGCGGGCTGGGCATCTTGCTGTGCTGGCGGGCCATAAAAAGGTTACGCGCGCTGCTACGTAAACCTGTCTTTATCGCTTTTACGCCGCGCCATGTTCACCATGAAAAATGCGGCTGCGGGCATCAGCATTTACCGACGCAGGAACAATTGCATAGCGGCGATGACTGGCGCGCGCGACTCATGATCGTACTGTCTATGGGGATGCGGCCCTGTTCCGGTGCGATAATGGTGCTGTTATTCAGTAAAGTGATTGGCGTTTTTAGCTGGGGAATGGCGTCGGTACTGGCAATGGCGGCGGGAACCTCGCTAACGATTACCTCACTGGCGCTGCTGGTACACACTTTTCGTGCTCTGGCGGTGAAACTCAGTGGAAACAAAGCGCCGGCGTTATGGCGGCAGGTAGGCTGGTCAACGCTGGCGCTGGCCGGAGGGGTCATACTGCTTGTCGCGGCGCTGGTCATGTGGTTTAGCGTGCCGCAGCCTGTGGGCGGGCTGCGGCCATGGCGTGGTTGATTAGTGCCCGGCGGGTTTGAGATGCATCCGCGCGACGGATTCGTCTTCAGCCCAGTAAATGCGTTCGGCGACCATCGCTTCCGGATTGAGCTGAACGCCGCGCAGTACCCGTTCTTTAAAACGCAGATAGCCGCCTTTGTCGATCAGATGGCCCATATGTAGATAGATCGGTTTTCCGCCGAGCATCTCTTTTTCAAATTCATACAGGTTAACGATCACCTGCTTTATCACATCTTCAGTCACCCAGTTGAGGAAGAGCTTGCCGACGCGCGGCGTCTTTTTACTGGTGCGTCCGCCCAGACGGACTTGCCAGAGCTGATCCGGCTTACGTTGCCAGGCCAGCGTCGGACAGGCCAGCACGCACTCGCCGCAGCCGATACAGGCGGACTCTTCTTTGACCGCTTTGCCGTTCTTCAGCGCCAGGCAGCCTACCGCGTGGTGACTACAGGCCTTCACGCAGGCGCCGCAACCGATACAGCGATCGGCAGTGAAGCGCATTTTCGCCACGCCAATAATTCCCAGATCGGCCATTGACGCCTTCGCGCAATCATTCGGGCAGCCGACGATGACCGTTTTGAGATGATAAGGGCTGGGATAGACCAGTTTTTCAAGACGACGGGACAGACCGGTCGTGTCAGTGTTGGCTTTCTGGCAAATGCGGTTCCCCTGACAGGCGACAATATTTCGCCCGCCAATAGCGAGATAGCCCGCTTTGGTATCCTCAACCTGGACGTCGCACAGTTCTATTTCAATCTCGCGAAGAAACGGCTCCAGCGCGGCGTTCACGTTGTCGATATCTTCGTAACGGATACCCGGCATCGCCAGCTTCTGGCGGGTAGTGAGGTGAATTTGTCCGTTGCCCCAGGTTTCGGCGATGTCACGCGCCACCGTTAGCAAATGCGCGGGCAAAATACCGCCGGGAATGCGGACGCTGATCATGGCTTCGCCGCGCACTTTTGACAGGCGATATTCGTTTTTCGCACGGGCTTTAATGATATCAATATCAATGCTCATGATGTTCTCCTTAATCGGCAAAACGTTGCGCGACGGCGTAGTTAAATATCGGACCGTCGGTGCAGACATACACTTCGCCCATACGGCAGTGGCCGCACTTCCCGACGGAGCAGGCCATCCGGCGTTCGTAGTCCACCCAGATTTGCTCCGGCTTGAGCCCTTTTTGCAGCAGCATTTTTACGGTAAAGGTAATCATTATTGGCGGCCCAACGACGATGGCCTGCATAGTGTCGATATCGCTAAGCGTCATGTCGGCAAGCCGATCGGTCACCCGGCCAATCTGGTAACGGTCATCAGCCTCGCCTTCATCCAGCGTGAGCACCAGATTATGTTTGCCGCGCCACGTCGCCATTTCTTCTTTGTACAGCACGCAATCGCGATTTTTATAGCCGAGAATCATATCCAGTTGACCAATTTCCTGGGGATTCTCAACGAAATAGCGCATTAAGCCTTTCACCGGCGCGACGCCCGTACCGCCTGCGACAACCAGTAAGGGCTTATGGCGCAGCGTATCGACCGGATAGCCATTGCCATAGCAGCCGCGTAGCCACACGTTGTCGCCTTCTTTCAGCGTAAAGAGGGCGCTGGTCACTTTTCCGACATTACGGATCAGCAGATCTATCCAGCCGTCGCCGTAGTCGGAAACGGAGATGGGCGCTTCGCCGACGCGCGGCAGCGACACCTCAACAAATTGCCCCCAGTGCGCAGGAAAATCGACGGCCACGCGGAAATTCCACTCCAGCGGCGTGTGGCGAGTAATACTGAGGATGCGGTACGCCGCAGGCAGCAAACTGTGCTGCGGTTTATCATGACAGGAACAATGTGACATGCGTTATGCCTCCTCTGCCAGCGCCTGCCGAACGGCAGCGGTCATTTTGTTGATAATCAAAGAAAATTTGATGTATTGCGGGCAGCGATCGTCGCAGCGGCCGCAGCCGACGCACATATGTTCAATGCCGTTGCGCGCTTTGTAGTCATTGACCTTATGCAGGGCGCGGTAGCGCAGACGCTCGCCGGGTTTTTCGCGAAAACCATGACCGCCGGCCATGTCGCTAAAGCCCGGCACCATGCAGCTTGCCCACTGGCGACGGCGTTCGCCGCGCTGCGGATTTTCATCATAGGCGACGTCAAAGACGCTATAGCAGGTACAGGTTGGGCACCCGGTAGTGCAGCGGCCACAACTGATGCAGCGGCTGTCGTAAGCGTCCCATAGCGGATGGCGGGTGAGAATGTCGCGAATTTTTTGCGGATCGTGGCAAACGCTGTCCGGCGTGACGACGGTTTCCCGGTTTTCGCTGACGAAAGAGGGGGTATAGTCAGCCTCCTGCCCCAGCCCTTGTATCGCCGCCTCGATAAAGGGATCGCGGATGCTGACAAGCGCGCCCTCATCGCTAAAACGCATGGCGGCGCTATAACAGTCAGTTTTATTAGTACCCATTGAGACGCAGAAACAATTTTCGAAGCTTTCTTCACACTCAATAAGGACGAAACGAATATGCTCCCGTAGCAGTTGATAACTGTAATCGGAATTATTCCCATTTGATAAATACATATAATCCAGCCGCGACATGGCGTTAATGTCGCAGGCGCGGGCAAAGATGATTATCGGGGAAATGTCTGTCTCGGCAATTTGAATGGTGTCTTTATCGAAATAAAAGAGCGTTTCGGTGATAGGGGCAATTATGGTATTCGGCGACATGTGCGATTTCTCGTGCCAGATGAGATCGCGCCAGCCGCTAATCCGTTGATAAATAATGTTGTCAGTGTCGGAAAAACGTCCGCCGCGAAACTCTGCGGACGGGGCAAACACGCGCCATTTTTTGTTTAATCGCTGGATAAGCAAACTAAACTCGTCAGGCGTAATTTTGATAGCCATCACATACTCCACAGTAATATTCAGGAAAAACAAATGAAAATAAATTGTTATAAAAATCAGTTGAATATTACTGTTACGCTAGCGCTAATCCACTGCCTTCGCTAACGGGAAAAAATGGTTTTTACTATCGGTATAATAAATATATTCTTAATCATAAAATATGCATATATACAGCGTCGCGCTATTTAGCGGATAGCGCGGTCTGAATAAATTTAATCATTGCATCACGGTAAAGGTTTGCATAACGTCCGGAAAAAGCATCAATGTGATCGCCGTCAGGAATGAAGATTTTTTGTTTGGGCTCCCGGGCGAGGGCATACAATTTCTCACTGTCCTGCCAGGGAATAACATGGTCTGCCGTGCCATGAAGAATCAATACCGGAATGGGGCTGACGCTGGCAATATTACGATCCGCGCTATAGCGGTCATCAAGCAAATAGCCGCTGCCCGGGATCATCTGGTTGGCGATGGAGGAATAGGATAAAAACGTTGAGTCGAGGATAATCGCACGTATCCCCGCCTGGTCGGCGTAGCGCATATTTGCGCAGCCTACGCAGTGGCCTACGGCGGCCAGTACATTATTGCCGCCCAGGCTCTGCCCCAGCAGTACCAGGCGCTCGGGGTTAACGTCGGCGCGATGCCGCACATAATCTATCGCGCTTTTCGTATCGTCCAGTAGCCCCTCTTGTGATGGGGTACCCTCCGATTCGCCAAAACCACGGTAATCAAACATAAACAGGTTTACGTTGCGTTCTGGCAGCCAACTGACTAACGGCCAGTGCGCCGACATATTTCCGGCGTTGCCATGGACATGAATCACCGTCGCGACGGCGTTTTCCGGCCTGCCGAAAGCAGTGGGAATAAACCAGCCGTGCAGATGCGTGCCATCTTTGGCGGTAAAGGTAATGGATTCAGCTTCGGCAGGGGTTGGCCCATAGACTTTATTGTCCGGGTAATAAAAGGCATTGATCGCTACGCGGGGTAGCAGATAAATACAGACCACAATGATAAACAGAATAAAAAGGGATTTGACGATGCGTCGGGTATGTTGAAGGGTCATGTTCGCTTCCTTGCCGCTTTATGCCAATAGCGGAGCAGGGAGCGATCGTACAAAAACATGCAGGCAAGTAAAGCGATGAGGCTGTGTTTAGGAAAAACGCCTGAAAAGGCACGGCGGATGAGTGGCCCCATCCGCCGAAGAGACTTAGCGCTTCAGCGCATCGCTCAGTTCGTCGCGCATATTCGCCAGCATGGCTTTAACGACGCGCGGATTCCCCGCCACGATATTACCGGTCATCATGTAGTTATGACCGCCGGTGAAATCGCTGACGATACCGCCCGCTTCACGAACCAGCAGTTCGCCCGCGGCGAAATCCCACGGACGAAGGCCAATTTCAAAGAAACCATCGACACGACCTGCAGCCACATAGGCCAGATCCAGCGCGGCGGAACCGGTGCGGCGGAAATCGGCGCATTCGGTGAACAGCTTGCCGATAATATTAATGTAGGTGGTCGCGTATTGTTTGGCTTTGAACGGGAAGCCGGTAGCGAGAATAGTGCCGTCCAGATCGCGCGCGGTACTGCCGCGCAGACGGTAGCCGTTCAGTTGCGCGCCCTGACCGCGGGTGGCGGTGAACAGTTCGTTACGCATCGGATCGTAAACGACAGCCACTTCAGTACGGCCTTTAATGCGTACGGCAATGGAAACGGAGAAGTGTGGCAGACGTTTGATGAAGTTGGTGGTGCCATCCAGCGGATCGATAACCCATTGAACATCCTGATCTGTGCCAACGTGCTCACCGCTTTCTTCGGTGATAATAGTGTGTTGCGGGTAAGATTTGCGAATGGTGTCGATAATTACCGCTTCAGCGGCCTTATCTACGTTGGTCACAAAATCGTTACTGCCTTTTTGGCTCGCTTCTACAGCGTCCGGAGTTTCATAGTTTTTGGCAATTACATTACCCGCCTTGCGCGCTGCGCGCACGGCGATGGTCAGCATCGGATGCATCGGTCTCTCTCACTGGATGTTAAAGAACGGGAAAACGGCGCAGAGTATAGCAGCGAGATCGGAATCTGTCTTGGTTTTATGGTAAGATGTCAGAATAATCTTTAGCTGAAGAAAGACAATGCTGCAAAACATTCGAATTGTGCTGGTGGAAACCTCCCACACCGGCAATATGGGCTCCGTGGCTCGCGCTATGAAAACCATGGGCTTAACTAACCTGTGGCTGGTAAACCCGTTGGTGAAACCGGACTCCCAGGCCATCGCCCTGGCGGCAGGCGCCAGCGATGTGATCGGTAATGCGCAGATCGTCGATACGCTGGACGAAGCGTTGGCTGGCTGTAGCCTGGTGGTCGGCACCAGCGCCCGTTCCCGCACTCTGCCGTGGCCGATGCTTGATCCGCGCGAGTGCGGCTTAAAAAGCGTGGCGGAAGCGGCAAATACGCCGGTTGCGCTGGTTTTTGGTCGTGAGCGTGTCGGGCTGACTAACGATGAGTTGCAAAAATGCCATTATCACGTCGCTATTGCCGCTAACCCGGAGTACAGCTCGTTGAATCTGGCGATGGCGGTACAGGTCATCGCGTATGAAGTCCGCATGGCCTGGCTGGCGACGCAGGAAAACGGCGACGCGGCAGATCATGAAGAGACGCCGTATCCGCTGGTGGACGATCTTGAACGTTTCTACGGCCATCTGGAGCAGACGTTGCTCTCCACTGGCTTTATTCGCGAAAACCATCCGGGGCAGGTGATGAATAAATTGCGCCGTCTGTTTACCCGCGCCCGCCCGGAAAGCCAGGAGTTGAATATTCTGCGTGGGATTCTGGCGTCTATTGAGCAGCAGAATAAAGGCAAGTAACCGCATCAATATCGCACGGAACGCTAAATACCTGACTAATTTACTCAAGTAAATAGTTGACCAAATTACTCGGGAATGTCAGACTTGTCCCTGCTATGCAATACCCCCATTTTACAATAAAAAACCCCGGGCAGGGGCGAGTTTGAGGTTAAGTAAGACATGAGACTGACATCTAAAGGGCGTTATGCCGTGACCGCAATGTTAGACGTTGCGCTCAACTCCGAAGCGGGCCCGGTACCGTTGGCTGATATTTCTGAACGTCAGGGGATTTCCCTTTCTTATCTGGAACAGCTATTTTCCCGTTTACGTAAAAACGGTCTGGTTTCCAGCGTACGCGGGCCGGGCGGCGGTTATCTGCTGGGTAAAGATGCTGGCAGCATTGCGGTCGGCGAAGTGATCAGCGCGGTTGATGAATCCGTTGACGCGACCCGTTGCCAGGGCAAAGGCGGCTGCCAGGGCGGCGATAAATGCCTGACCCATGCGCTGTGGCGTGATTTAAGCGATCGTCTGACCGGTTTTCTCAACAATATTACCTTAGGCGAGCTGGTGAATAACCAGGAAGTTCTGGATGTGTCTGGTCGCCAGCACACGCATGACGCGCCGCGCGCCAGTGGTCGTGCGCAGGACGCTATCGACGTTAAATTACGCGCTTAATTAAAATATTACGCCATCTCTTCTGGCGGCCTCATGCGGTGAATGCCGCGGTCGTCTGAAGGATGAAGCGTAAAAAAGAATTCAGAATCAGGCCGGGACGCGGACGTCCCGTCAACACGGTCGTACATCCAGCCGGTTGCCTGATTCCTTGCATTGAGTGATGTACGGAGTTTAAGAGCAATGAAATTACCGATTTATCTCGACTACTCCGCAACCACGCCGGTGGACCCGCGTGTTGCCGAGAAAATGATGCAGTTTCTGACCCTGGACGGAACCTTTGGGAACCCGGCGTCTCGTTCACACCGTTTCGGCTGGCAGGCTGAAGAAGCCGTCGATATCGCCCGCAACCAGATTGCTGAACTGGTCGGCGCCGACCCGCGTGAAATCGTCTTTACCTCAGGGGCGACGGAGTCTGATAACCTGGCGATCAAAGGCGCTGCCAACTTTTATCAGAAAAAAGGCAAGCACATCATCACCAGCAAGACCGAGCACAAAGCGGTGCTGGACACCTGCCGTCAGCTTGAGCGCGAAGGGTTTGAAGTGACCTACCTGGCGCCCCAGCGCAACGGCATCATCGATCTCAACGAGCTCGAAGCAGCGATGCGTGACGACACCATTCTGGTTTCCATCATGCACGTGAACAACGAAATCGGCGTGGTGCAGGATATCGCGACCATCGGCGAAATGTGCCGCGCGCGCGGTATCATCTACCACGTTGACGCCACCCAGAGCGTGGGCAAACTGCCTATCGACCTGAGCCAACTGAAAGTGGATCTGATGTCCTTCTCCGGTCATAAAATTTATGGTCCGAAAGGCATTGGCGCGCTGTATGTGCGTCGTAAGCCGCGTATTCGCATTGAAGCGCAGATGCATGGCGGCGGGCACGAGCGCGGTATGCGCTCTGGTACTCTGCCTGTCCACCAGATTGTCGGCATGGGCGAAGCTTACCGTATCGCGAAAGAAGAGATGGAGACCGAAATGGCCCGTCTGCGCGGTCTGCGTAACCGTCTGTGGAACGGCATCAAAGATATTGAAGAAGTTTACCTGAACGGCGACCTTGAGCAGGGCGCGCCAAACATTCTCAACGTGAGCTTTAACTACGTTGAAGGCGAGTCGCTGATCATGGCGCTGAAAGACCTGGCGGTCTCTTCCGGTTCCGCCTGCACCTCCGCCAGTCTGGAACCGTCCTACGTGCTGCGCGCGTTGGGCATGAATGACGAGCTGGCGCATAGCTCTATCCGTTTCTCTTTAGGTCGTTTTACCACTGAAGAAGAGATCGACTACACCATTGATCTGGTTCGTAAATCCATTGGCCGTCTGCGTGACCTTTCTCCACTGTGGGAAATGTACAAGCAGGGTGTGGATCTGAACAGCATCGAATGGGCACATCATTAATCGGTATCGGAATCAGGAGAATTTATAATGGCTTACAGCGAAAAAGTAATCGATCACTATGAGAACCCGCGTAACGTAGGGTCGTTTGACAACAACGACGATAACGTGGGAAGCGGCATGGTTGGCGCTCCGGCCTGCGGCGACGTTATGAAGTTGCAGATTAAAGTTAACGATGAAGGTATCATTGAAGACGCGCGCTTCAAGACTTACGGCTGCGGTTCCGCTATCGCCTCCAGTTCTCTGGTAACGGAGTGGGTGAAAGGAAAATCCCTGGACGAAGCGCAGGCGATTAAAAACACCGACATTGCAGACGAACTGGAGCTGCCGCCGGTGAAAATTCACTGCTCTATTCTGGCGGAAGACGCGATTAAAGCCGCTATTGCGGATTACAAAAGCAAACGCGAAGCGAAATAAAATAGAACGTTAACATTGAGGTTTTGTTATGTCGATTACACTTAGCGACAGTGCAGCAGCGCGAGTTAATACCTTCCTGGCCAACCGTGGTAAAGGGTTTGGTCTGCGTCTGGGCGTGAGAACCTCCGGCTGCTCAGGTATGGCTTATGTACTGGAATTTGTTGACGAGCCAACGGCGGAAGACACCGTGTTTGAAGACAAAGGCGTTAAGGTAGTGGTTGACGGCAAGAGCCTGCAATTTCTGGACGGTACACAGCTGGACTTCGTAAAAGAAGGTCTGAACGAAGGGTTTAAATTCTCCAACCCGAATGTGAAAGATGAGTGTGGTTGCGGCGAAAGCTTCCACGTGTAACCGTGTTCCGCTGTTATACCGAGCATTCGTGCTGCAGAAAAGCGGCAAGCGAGTGAATCCCCAGGCGCTTACTTGAGTAAATGACTGGGGGAACCCGCGAAGACAACGCATCTGCGGCGCGAAGTAAGAAGGTATAACCCCACCGTGGTCGCCTGCGTGTGGGGTTTGTTCTGACAGGCTATCCCTGAGAATGTTATGGATTACTTCACCCTCTTTGGCTTACCAGCCCGTTATCAGATTGACACCCAGGCGCTGAGCCTTCGTTTTCAGGATCTGCAACGCCAGTATCACCCTGACAAATTTGCCAACGGCACCCAGGCGCAGCAGCTTGCCGCCGTCCAGCAATCCGCCACGATCAACCAGGCCTGGCAAACGCTGCGTCACCCTTTGACGCGCGCGGAGTATCTGCTTTCCTTACACGGGTTCGATCTGGCCAGCGAGCAGCATACGGTACGCGACACCGCGTTTCTGATGGAACAACTCACGCTTCGCGAAGAGCTGGACGATATCGAACAATCAAAAGACGACGTGCGGCTGGAAAGCTTCATCAAACGCGTACAAAAGATGTTTGATGCTCGTCTTCAGCAAATGGTGGAACAGTTGGACAACGCCGCGTGGGACGCGGCGGCGGACACGGTGCGCAAACTGCGGTTTCTCGATAAACTGCGAAGCAGCGCAGAACAACTCGAAGAAAAGCTGCTCGATTTTTAACTGGAATCTAACATGGCCTTATTACAAATTAGTGAGCCTGGTCTGAGCGCCGCGCCGCATCAGCGTCGTCTGGCGGCGGGCATCGACTTAGGCACTACCAACTCTCTGGTTGCGACGGTTCGCAGCGGCCAGGCGGAAACTCTGCCTGACCACGAAGGGCGCCACCTGTTGCCTTCAGTGGTTCACTATCAGCAGCAGGGCCATACGGTCGGTTACGCTGCGCGTGACAATGCCGCGCAGGATACGGCCAACACTATCAGCTCTGTGAAACGCATGATGGGACGCTCGCTGGCGGATATCCAGGCGCGCTATCCGCATCTGCCTTACCGGTTTAAGGCAAGCGTTAATGGGCTGCCGATGATTGACACGGCGGCTGGATTGCTCAATCCGGTACGCGTATCGGCTGATATTCTCAAAGCGCTGGCCGCGCGGGCTAGCGAATCGCTCTCCGGCGAGCTGGATGGTGTGGTGATTACCGTTCCCGCCTATTTCGATGATGCCCAACGTCAGGGGACGAAAGACGCCGCGCGGCTGGCAGGCCTGCATGTACTGCGCCTGCTCAACGAACCGACGGCGGCGGCGATTGCCTACGGTCTGGACTCAGGCAAAGAAGGCGTTATCGCTGTTTACGATCTCGGCGGCGGTACCTTCGATATCTCTATTTTACGCCTGAGCCGCGGGGTGTTTGAAGTGCTGGCGACGGGCGGTGATTCTGCGCTCGGCGGCGACGACTTTGACCATCTGCTGGCGGACTATATTCGCGAGCAGGCGGGAATTGCCGATCGTAGCGACAATCGCGTTCAGCGCGAATTGCTGGATGCCGCGATTGCGGCGAAAATCGCCTTAAGCGATGCCGATACTGTTCGCGTTAACGTTGCGGGCTGGCAGGGGGAGATCACTCGCGAGCAGTTTAACGATCTCATTTCCGCGCTGGTTAAGCGCACGCTATTGGCCTGCCGTCGCGCATTGAAAGATGCCGGCGTTGATCCCCAGGACGTTCTGGAAGTGGTCATGGTCGGCGGTTCGACCCGTGTACCGCTGGTGCGTGAGCGGGTGGGCGAATTTTTTGGCCGCACGCCGTTAACCGCTATTGACCCGGATAAAGTGGTCGCTATTGGCGCAGCGATTCAGGCCGATATTCTGGTCGGCAACAAGCCGGACAGCGAAATGCTGCTGCTGGACGTGATTCCACTCTCTCTTGGGCTGGAAACGATGGGCGGCCTGGTGGAAAAAGTCATTCCGCGCAACACCACTATCCCGGTGGCGCGCGCGCAGGATTTCACCACCTTCAAAGACGGCCAGACCGCGATGTCTATCCATGTGATGCAGGGCGAACGCGAACTGGTGCAGGACTGCCGCTCGCTGGCGCGCTTTGCGCTGCGCGGGATTCCGCCGCTGCCGGCGGGCGGGGCGCATATTCGCGTGACCTTCCAGGTAGACGCCGATGGCCTGTTGAGCGTCACCGCAATGGAAAAATCCACCGGCGTCGAGGCCTCCATTCAGGTCAAACCTTCCTATGGCCTGACCGATAGCGAAATCGCCTCGATGATCAAGGATTCCATGAGTTTTGCCGAGCAGGACGTGAAAGCGCGTATGCTGGCGGAGCAAAAAGTCGAAGCCGCGCGCGTGCTGGAAAGTTTGACCGGCGCGCTAACTGCCGACGCCGCGCTGTTAAGCGCCGCAGAACGTCAATGCATTGATGATGCCGCCGCACATTTAAGCGCGGTCGCACAAGGCGATGATGTTGACGCCATAGAACAAGCCATTAAAAACGTAGATAAACAAACCCAGGAATTTGCCGCTCGCCGCATGGACCAGTCGGTTCGTCGCGCGTTGAAAGGCCATTCCGTAGACGAGGTTTAACATGCCGAAGATTGTTATTCTGCCTCATCAGGATCTTTGTCCGGATGGCGCAGTTCTGGAAGCTGAGACCGGTGAAACCATTCTTGACGTTGCGCTGCGCAACGGCATCGAGATTGAACACGCCTGTGAGAAATCGTGCGCCTGCACCACCTGTCACTGTATTGTACGTGAAGGCTTCGACTCCTTGCCGGAAAGTTCGGAAGAAGAAGACGATATGCTGGATAAAGCGTGGGGGCTGGAGCCGGAAAGTCGACTGAGCTGCCAGGCCCGCGTTACCGACGACGATCTGGTTATCGAAATTCCACGTTACACAATCAACCATGCGCGTGAGCATTAACAGAGGGTAGTATGGGACTCAAGTGGACCGATAGCCGCGAGATCGGCGAAGCGTTATACGACGCATATCCTGATGTCGATCCTAAAACCGTTCGTTTCACCGATCTGCATCAGTGGATCTGCGAACTGGACGATTTTGACGACGACCCTAACGCATCCAATGAAAAAATTCTGGAGGCGATTCTGCTAGTCTGGTTGGATGAAGCAGAGTAATTTTTGCGTCATGATCCTCGCCGCAGGTGCGTTGGCTACGTTCGCTCACCCCAGTCACATAGTTTGCTATGCTCCCGGGGATGATGAGGGACATCCTTGTCCCTCACCAGAGGCAGCCTTTGGCTGTGCAAATTCGTTCCCGACGAATTTGTCGCTCACTTGCCGCCTTCCTGCAACGCGAATCATTTAGCAAAAGATCTAACGGGCTGCCCTACGGCGGCCCGTTTGCTAATAAGGAAAATAACAATGACAGAAGCCATGAAAATTACGCTTTCCACGCAGCCTGCCGATGCGCGCTGGGGCGATAAAGCCACTTACAGTATTAATAACGACGGTATTACCTTGCATCTTAACGGTAAAGACGATCTGGGATTGATCCAGCGTGCGGCGCGTAAAATCGACGGCCTGGGAATAAAACAGGTCGCGCTGACAGGCGAAGGATGGGATACCGAGCGTTGTTGGGCATTCTGGGCGGGTTACAAAGGACCAAAAGGCGTCCGTACCGTAATGTGGCCGGATTTAGACGATGCCCAACGTCAGGAGCTGGATAACCGCCTGACCATTATTGACTGGGTGCGCGACACCATTAATGCTCCGGCGGAAGAGCTTGGGCCGGAGCAACTGGCGCAGCGCGCGGTGGATCTGCTGTGCAGCGTCGCGTGCGATAGCGTCACTTACCGTATCACCAAAGGCGAAGATCTGCGCGAGCAGAACTATATGGGGCTGCATACCGTAGGCCGTGGTTCTGAGCGTCCGCCGGTGCTGCTGGCGCTGGATTACAACCCGACGGGAGACAAAGATGCGCCGGTTTATGCCTGCCTGGTCGGTAAAGGTATCACCTTTGACTCCGGCGGCTACAGTATCAAACAAAGCGCTTTTATGGACTCAATGAAATCCGATATGGGCGGCGCGGCGACAGTAACGGGCGCGCTGGCGTTCGCCATTACCCGTGGGTTGAATAAACGCGTAAAACTGTTCCTGTGTTGCGCCGATAATCTGATCAGCGGCAATGCGTTTAAACTGGGCGATATTATTCGCTACCGTAATGGCAAGAATGTTGAAGTCATGAATACCGATGCGGAAGGGCGACTGGTGCTGGCGGATGGCCTGATTGACGCCAGCGCGCAACACCCGCAGCTAATCATTGATATGGCGACGTTAACCGGCGCGGCGAAAACGGCGCTGGGTAACGACTACCATGCGCTATTCAGTTTTGACGATACGCTGGCGGGGCGCTTGCTGACCAGCGCGGCGCAAGAGAATGAGCCGTTCTGGCGTCTGCCGCTGGCGGAGTTCCACCGTAACCAACTGCCGTCTAACTTTGCGGAACTGAACAACACCGGCAGCGCGGCTTATCCCGCCGGGGCAAGCACCGCCGCGGGTTTTCTGTCGCACTTTGTTGAAAATTACCGCGAAGGCTGGCTGCACATTGACTGTTCCGCCACTTATCGCAAAGCGCCGGTTGAGCAGTGGGCTGCCGGGGCAACCGGTCTGGGTGTGCGCACCATCGCGAATCTGCTGACCGCCTGAACGGTGTTTTTGTAGGCCGGGTAAGCGAAGCGCCACCCGGCATTTTGCCTGATGGCGACGCCGTGCGTCTTATCAGGCCTACAACCCATATACATAATTTGTGATTCCTATGTCCGAAACTAAAAATGAATTAGAAATTTTGCTGGAGAAAGCGGCGACTGAGCCCGCGCATCGTCCGGCATTTTTCCGTACCTTACTGGAGTCCACCGTCTGGGTGCCGGGCAGCGCTGCCGAAGGCGAGGCGATTGTGGAAGACAGCGCTCTGGATTTGCAGCACTGGGAAAAAGAAGACGGCACGACCGTCATTCCCTTCTTTACTTCTCTGGAGGCGCTGCAGCAGGCCGTGGAAGACGAACAGGCGTTTGTGGTGATGCCGGCGCGCACGCTGTTTGAAATGACGCTTGGCGAAACGTTATTCCTCAACGCTAAATTGCCGACCGGCAAAGAGTTTATGCCGCGTGAAATCAGCCTGCTTCTCGCTGAGGAAGGCAGTCCGTTAAGTACGCAGGAAGTGCTGGAAGGCGGCGAGTCGCTTATTTTATCCGAAGTGGCCGAGCCGCCGTCGCAGATGATTGATTCCCTCACTACGCTGTTTAAAACCATCAAACCGGTGAAACGCGCATTTCTCTGCGCGATTAAAGAACATGCGGACGCCCAACCCAATCTGCTGATTGGTATTGAGGCTGACGGCGAGATTGAAGAGATCATTCACGCAGCGGGCAATGTGGCGACCGACACGTTACCGGGGGACGAACCGATCGATATTTGCCAGGTGAGGAAGGGCGAGCAGGGTATCAGCCATTTTATCACCGAGCATATCGCGCCGTTCTACGAGCGCCGCTGGGGCGGGTTCCTGCGCGATTTTAAACAGAACCGAATCATCTGAAGAAAAGAAAGCCGCCCAACAGGGCGGCCTCCTGGCTTACCTGCTCTGGACGTTGAGCGTTACGGGAACAGAGCTACCTGGGTGGCTTCTGTCTGCGTGAAGACACAACGTGCCAGAAACAAGAAGCACGACACAAAAGTATCGTACCTTCATGTTGCGGTCCTTGCGAAGACCGCATCACGGCAGCACCGCTGGCGATAATGCCGTGATAGCAGGCACTACGGTGTGCCTGCGCTTACGGCCATGGGTTATCCTCTCCTGAAGCCAGCGCCCGTTTGCGAGACGGCGGAAAGGGCCGGGAAAGATAATACCTCAAATGTTGAATAGTTTCCCGGTAAATCATATTGACATTTGCTCCCTTAAAAGGGAGTATTAATCCCCTACGGTGTGCCTGCGTTGCTATGGCAACAAAGCCTGCTGGAAAGGCCGCGAACCGGACCAGCACAAAAAAACCGCTCAATTGAGCGGTTTTTTTGTGGCCTGCTTAAACAGAATTTATGTAGATTCGCTTTAAATCAGCCTGAACGGTAGGCCGGATAAGCGTGAGCGCCACCCGACATCATGTCGATTAATCGACGAGCGCGTCCAGTTTTGCCCAAAACGCCTCATGATAATCCTCCAGGTCAAGTAAAGCGGCATCGCGTTGTTCATTCATTTTTTGCTGTGCCTTCCATTGCGGAAGATGTAAATCCTCTTCGGTAAAGCCAATGTCTTTAGCGCCCGAAATAATATTATAGAGATATTCCACCAGAGAAGACTCCGCCAGCCAGAATTCATTACGTTCCATGCGGGCAATAGGGTATTCGCCGTTGGCATCCCGTTCTGTGATATAGATAAAAATGGCCTGATCGCCGACATGATCGATACGAATTAATGCCGGAAGACGGGGATCGTTACTCCAGACAGGCATCAGATCTTCAATATCAATACCTGAGCTATCCATGCCAACGCCGTAATACGCCTCTTCATCAGGGGAGTAAGAATGAATTACTCCCTCTTTATCAATAGATCTTTGTAATGTTTCAATCACAGGCATATTATAATTGCTAAGTAGATCGCGGTCGTAGGCCAGTAGCGCCTTCAGGCTTTCAGGTAACTCAGTGGTTTCCGTATTTTGCGGATCGCGATACTTACGCACTCGCAGACGACTTATTTCCTCGGCAGACATAGGAGTAGGTACCTTATTACGGTTAACCTTTTTAACCAACTCAATTAAATTAGTGAGTGAAATATCCATTTTCCATCCTTAAAAAATTATATTTACAGGAGTTATTTTCCGGTGAAAACAAAAACAGCGGTAATGATACTCCTTATACCGGACGTAAAGTATTTACCGATAAAAAATAGGATTTTATTAAGAGAAAATAATGCCCGTTTGCAGGACAGCGGAAAAGAGCGGAATAAAAACAATGTCTGTAGATCGTTTTACATCAGCCTGAACGGTAGGCCGGATAAGCGTGAGCGCCATCCGGCATGGCGGATATTAAGCGGGTTCAACCGGTAAATCGGTACGCGCGCCCCATTCGCTCCACGCGCCGTCGTAAAGCGTGACGTCAGGCACATCCAGCGTGGCGAGCGCCAGCACCACGACCGCGGCCGTCACGCCGGAACCGCAGCTGGCGATAATCGGTCTGTCGAAACTCACGCCGTGGCTGAAAAAAACCTCATTCAGTTCGTCAGTGGTCTTTAATTCGCCCTCATACACCAGTTCCGTCCACGGGACGTTTAGCGCGCCAGGAATGTGTCCGCGCCTCAGTCCCGGACGCGGTTCATCAGCCTGAGCGTTAAAACGCGCCGCCGGACGCGCGTCAACGATTTGCGCGGTTTTTTCATGGCTTGCCAGCAATACGTCGGTGAGACGCACCACGGCTTGCGGCGTGAATTTCGCCTCAAACTCGCCTCCTTCATGCGCTTCCTCGCCTTCGCGCAATAGCCATTCGTCGCGCTGCCAGCCCGCCAGCCCGCCCGCCAGAATGGACACTTTCTCGGCACCGAACGTGCGCAGCATCCACCATGCCCGCGGAGCGGAGAACAGATTGCCTTCATCGTATATGACCAGGTGTTTATCCTGACGAACACCCAGTTCACGCATGGCTACCGCAAACGCTTCCGGGCGCGGCATCATATGCGGCAGCGGCGATGCGCGATCGGAAAGCGCTTCAATATCAAAAAACAGCGCGCCGGGAATATGTCCGGCGCGATATTCGCCCGCCATATCACGATGTTCCTGTCCTGGCGGCGCCATACGGGCGTCAAGAATCTGTATTTCCGGATCATCAATATGTTCGGCAAGCCAGTCGGCGGCGACAAAAAAGGCGGTGGTCATGGGCATCTCCATTGTTACCTGATTATGGTCAAATTGTCGGACGTTTCCCGAAAAGGGACAAGTAGAAGAGGCTGTTTTGGCTGGCGAAACCACATTTCTGCGTAAAATTTTCGCATCATCACAGTAATACGGACTTACACAATAAAATTTCTCGCGCATAATATCTCATCAACCGTTGCTGACAGGCCGTTAAGGCCAGGGATGAAAGATGAAACATTTACGCGTGGTGGCCTGCATGATCATGCTGGCGCTGGCGGGATGCGATAACAACGATAAAACCGCCCCGACGACTAAAAGCGAAGCGCCAGCCGTAGCGCAGCCCTCGCCCGCGCAAGACCCGGCACAGCTACAAAAGCTGGCGCAGCAAAGCCAGGGCAAAGCGCTCACGCTATTAGACGCCTCCGAAGCGCAGCTTGACGGCGCGGCGACGCTGGTGCTGACGTTTTCAGTTCCTTTAGATCCTGAACAGGATTTCTCCCGTGTGGTTCACGTGGTTGATAAGAAAAGCGGCAGCGTTGACGGCGCATGGGAGCTGGCGCCAAATTTAAAAGAGCTAAGGTTACGTCATCTGGAACCTGAACGCGTGCTGGTGGTCACGGTTGATCCTGCCGTTAAAGCGCTGAATAACGCCACCTTCGGCAAGTCTTATGAAAAAACGATTACCACGCGTGATGTCCAGCCCAGCGTCGGCTTTGCCAGCCGAGGATCGCTGCTACCGGGGAAAATCGCGGAAGGACTGCCGGTCATGGCGCTTAACGTCAACCACGTTGATGTGAACTTTTTCCGCGTTAAGCCCGGATCGCTGGCGTCATTTGTCAGCCAGTGGGAGTACCGTAGTTCTCTCTCTAACTGGGAGTCCGACCATCTGCTGAAAATGGCGGATCTGGTTTATACCGGTCGTTTTGATCTTAATCCGGCGCGTAATACGCGTGAGAAACTGCTGCTGCCATTAAGCGATATTAAGCCGCTGCAACAGGCGGGCGTATATGTGGCGGTAATGAATCAGGCTGGACACTACAACTATAGTAATGCCGCTACGTTGTTTACCCTTAGCGATATCGGCGTGTCCGCGCACCGTTACCATAATCGGCTGGATATCTTTACGCAAAGCCTGGAAAACGGCGCGGCGCAGTCGGGAATTGAGATCGTTCTTCTGAATGATAAAGGGCAGACGCTGGCGCAGGCGACGAGCGACGCGCAGGGGCATGTGCAACTGGAGGCTGATAAAGCGGCGGCGCTATTACTGGCGCGTAAAGAGGGGCAGACCACGCTGCTCGATCTCACGCTTCCGGCTCTGGATCTGTCGGAATTTAATGTCGCTGGCGCGCCCGGCTACAGCAAGCAGTTCTTTATGTTCGGCCCGCGCGATCTCTACCGACCGGGCGAAACGGTTATCCTCAACGGATTACTGCGCGATAGCGACGGTAAAACGCTGCCCGATCAACCCGTTAAGCTGGAAGTGGTAAAACCAGACGGACAGGTGATGCGTACCGTCGTCAGCCAGCCGGAAAACGGGCTATACCGTTTGAATTATCCGCTGGATATCAACGCGCCGACCGGCTTGTGGCATGTCCGCGCCAACACCGGCGATAATTTGCTGCGGAGTTGGGATTTCCACGTGGAAGACTTTATGCCGGAGCGGATGGCGCTCAACCTGACGGCGCAAAAAACACCTCTGGCGCCTGCGGATGAGGTGAAATTCTCCGTTGTCGGCTATTACTTGTATGGCGCGCCTGCTAACGGCAATACCCTGCAAGGGCAACTTTTCCTGCGTCCGCTGCGCGACGCTGTCGCGGCGTTGCCTGGCTTCCAGTTCGGCAATATTGCTGAAGAGAATCTTTCGCGCAGCCTGGACGAAGTTCAACTGACGTTGGATAAAGGCGGACGTGGTGAAGTGAGTGCTGCCAGCCAGTGGCAAGAAGCGCATTCGCCGCTGCAGGTAATTCTACAAGCCAGCCTGCTGGAGTCTGGCGGTCGTCCGGTCACTCGTCGCGTAGAGCAGGCGATTTGGCCTGCCGATACGTTACCGGGAATTCGTCCACAGTTCGCCGCCAAAGCGGTATACGACTACCGTACGGATACCACCGTTAATCAACCGATTGTCGACGAAGACAGCAACGCCGCATTCGATATTGTTTACGCCAACGCGCAGGGCGAGAAAAAAGCGGTGTCTGGTTTACAGGTGCGGCTCATCCGCGAGCGTCGCGACTATTACTGGAACTGGTCGGAAAGCGAAGGCTGGCAGTCGCAGTTTGATCAAAAAGATCTGGTGGAGGGCGAGCAGACGCTGGATCTGAACGCGGATGAAACCGGAAAAGTCAGCTTCCCGGTGGAATGGGGCGCGTACCGTCTGGAGGTCAAAGCGCCGAATGAGACGGTCAGCAGCGTTCGTTTCTGGGCCGGCTATAGCTGGCAGGATAACAGCGACGGTAGCGGCGCGGCGCGTCCGGATCGCGTCACCCTCAAACTGGATAAAGCGAGTTATCGTCCAGGCGATACCATGAAATTGCATATCGCCGCGCCGGTCGCTGGTAAAGGTTATGCGATGGTGGAGTCCAGCGACGGTCCGCTGTGGTGGCAGGCGATCGATGTGCCGGCACAAGGTCTGGAGCTCACGATTCCGGTGGATAAAACCTGGAATCGCCACGATCTCTATCTCAGTACGCTGGTGGTGCGTCCCGGCGATAAATCTCGTTCCGCGACGCCAAAACGCGCCGTGGGGTTACTACACCTACCGCTGGGGGATGAAAACCGCCGCCTCGATCTGGCGCTGGAAAGCCCGGCTAAAATGCGCCCGAATCAGCCGCTCACCGTCAGGGTGAAAGCCAGCGTTAAACACGGCGAAATGCCAAAACAGATCAACGTGCTGGTCTCCGCGGTCGATAGCGGCGTATTGAATATCACCGATTACGCGACGCCGGACCCGTGGCAGGCGTTCTTCGGTCAAAAACGCTACGGTGCGGATATCTACGATATTTACGGCCAGGTCATTGAAGGGCAAGGACGGCTGGCGGCGTTGCGTTTTGGCGGCGATGGCGACGACCTTAAGCGCGGCGGAAAACCGCCGGTAAACCATGTCAATATTATCGCGCAGCAGGCGCAGCCGATTACGCTCAATGAGCAGGGCGAAGGCGTCGTAACGCTGCCGATTGGCGACTTTAACGGCGAACTGCGGGTTATGGCGCAGGCATGGACAGCGGACGATTTTGGCCGCGGCGAAAGCAAAGTCGTTGTCGCCGCGCCAGTGATTGCCGAGCTGAATATGCCGCGTTTTCTGGCGGGAGGGGATGTTTCGCGACTGGTGCTGGACGTCACCAATCTGACCGACCGTCCGCAGACGCTGAATATTGCGCTCGCCGCCAGTGGGTTACTGGAACTGCTTAGCCAGCAGCCGCAACCGGTCAACCTGGCGCCGGGCGTGCGCACTACCTTATTCGTTCCGGTACGCGCGCTGGAAGGTTTTGGCGAAGGCGAAATCCAGGCGACCATTAGCGGTCTGACTCTGCCGGGAGAAACCCTCGACGCGCAGCATAAGCAGTGGCAAATCGGCGTGCGTCCGGCCTGGCCTGCCCAAACGGTAAATAGCGGCATTGCGCTGGCGCCGGGAGAGAGCTGGCATGTACCAGAGCAGCATCTGGCAAACGTCTCGCCAGCCACGTTGCAGGGACAACTGCTATTAAGCGGAAAACCGCCGCTCAATCTGGCGCGCTACATTCGCGAGCTGAAAGCATATCCGTACGGGTGCCTGGAACAAACCACCAGCGGGTTATTCCCGGCGCTGTATACCAATGCCGCTCAATTGCAGTCGCTCGGTATTACCGGCGATAGCGATGAAAAACGGCGCGCTGCGGTGGATATCGGCATCTCCCGGATACTACAGATGCAGCGTGATAACGGCGGTTTTGCGCTATGGGATGAAAATGGGGCGGAAGAGCCCTGGCTAACGGCCTACGCGATGGATTTCCTTATTCGCGCGGGCGAGCAGGGATATAGCGTCCCGCCGGAAGCCATTAACCGGGGCAATGAGCGACTGCTGCGCTATCTGCAGGATCCCGGCACGATGCTGATTCGTTATAGCGATAATACCCAGGCCAGTACTTTTGCCGCTCAGGCTTACGCCTCGCTGGTACTGGCGCGTCAGCAGAAAGCGCCGCTCGGCGCGCTGCGCGAAATCTGGGAGCGCCGTAGTCAGGCGGCTTCAGGACTGCCGCTGATGCAATTGGGCATCGCGTTAAACACGATGGGTGATGCCAGACGCGGCGAAGAGGCCATTACGCTGGCTCTGAATACGCCGCGTCAGGACGAACGGCAATGGATAGCGGATTACGGCAGTTCTCTGCGCGATAACGCTCTGATGTTGTCGTTACTGGAAGAGAACAACCTCAGACCGGACGCGCAAAACGCGCTATTAAGCTCGCTTTCTGAGCAGGCCTTCGGTCAGCGCTGGCTCTCTACCCAGGAGAACAATGCCTTGTTCCTCGCCGCGCATTCGCGACAGGCCAGTGCGGGCGCCTGGCAGGCGCAGACCTCGTTAGAGGCGCAGCCGCTGTCGGGCGACAAGGCGCTGACCCGTAATCTGGATGCTGACCAGCTGGCCGCCCTTGAGGTGACGAACATCGGTAGCCAGCCGCTATGGCTGCGTCTGGATAGCAGCGGCTATCCCTCATCTGCGCCTGAGCCTGCCAGCAACGTTTTGCAGATTGAACGACAAATACTGGGGACCGATGGTCAGCGCAAATCGCTGTCCTCGTTGCGTAGCGGCGAACTGGTGCTGGTCTGGTTAACGGTAGTGGCCGATCGCAATGTGCCGGATGCGCTGGTGGTGGACCTGCTCCCGGCCGGGCTGGAGCTGGAAAACCAGAATCTGGCTGACAGCAGCGCCAGCCTGCCGGAGAGCGGTAGCGAAGTGCAAAATCTGCTTAATCAGATGCAGCAGGCGGATATTCAGTATATGGAATTCCGCGACGATCGGTTTGTGGCTGCCGTCGTTGTCAATGAGGGCCAGCCCGTGACGCTGGTCTACCTGGCGCGCGCGGTAACGCCGGGGACGTACCAGCTTGCGCAACCGCAGGTGGAATCGATGTACGCGCCTCAGTGGCGGGCAACCGGCGCGAGCGAGGGGCTGCTGATTGTGACGCCTTAAATGAACGGTTGGCGTGGTAAACGTGGCCGCTGGCTGTGGCTGGCGGGCGCGCCGCTTTTTATTTTCCTGGCGTTATGGGCAGCGGATAAACTCTGGCCGCTGCCGCTCAATGAGGTCCATCCTGCGCGGGTCGTGGTAGCCCATGACGGTACGCCGCTGTGGCGCTTTGCCGACGCCGGGGGGATCTGGCGTTATCCGGTGACGATTGAAGAGGTCTCTCCCCGCTACCTGGAGGCCCTAATCAATTACGAAGATCGCTGGTTCTGGCGGCACCCTGGCGTTAACCCTTTCTCCGTCGCGCGCGCGGCATGGCAGGATCTTACCGCCGGGCGCGTTATTTCCGGCGGCAGTACGCTGACTATGCAGGTGGCGAGACTGCTGGACCCGCATTCGCGCACGTTCGGCGGTAAAATCCGCCAGCTTTGGCGCGCCCTCCAGCTTGAATGGCATTTGTCCAAGCGCGATATCCTGACGCTGTACCTGAACCGCGCGCCGTTCGGTGGCACGCTACAGGGTATTGGCGCTGCAAGCTGGGCCTACTTCGGCAAGCCGCCCGCGCGCCTGAGCTACGCTGACGCGGCGCTGCTGGCCGTATTGCCGCAGGCGCCGAGCCGGTTACGCCCCGACCGCTGGCCTGCGAGAGCCGAAGCGGCACGGAATAAAGTGCTGGATCGGATGGCGGAGCAGGGCGTCTGGCCTGCCGAAACGGTACGCGAGTCGCGTGAAGAGCCGGTCTGGCTGGCGCCGCGTCAAATGCCGCAACTGGCGCCGCTTTTTGCCCGAATGATGTTGAGTAAAAGCCGGAGCGACAAAATTGTGACCACGCTGGACGCCGGATTGCAGCGGCAACTGGAAGATCTGGCGCGGGCATGGAAAGGGCGGCTGCCTGCACGCAGTTCGTTGGCGATGATCGTCGTCGATCATACCGATATGAGCGTGCGCGGCTGGGTAGGATCGGTAGACCTTAATGACGACAGCCGTTTTGGTCATGTCGACATGGTAACGGCGATCCGATCGCCGGGATCGGTACTCAAACCCTTTGTGTACGGTCTGGCGCTGGATGACGGCTTGATCCATCCCGCATCATTATTACAGGACGTTCCGCGCCGCACCGGAGATTACCGCCCGGGAAACTTCGACAGCGGATTTCACGGCCCGGTCAGCATGAGCGACGCGCTGGTACGCTCGCTGAATCTGCCTGCCGTTCAGGTACTTGAAGCCTATGGGCCGAAACGATTTGCGGCAAAACTGCGTAACGTCGGCCTGCCGCTATATTTGCCTGCTGGCGCGGCGCCCAATCTTTCGCTGATTCTGGGCGGCGCGGGCGCGCGGCTTGACGAGATGGCGGCGGCATACAGCGCGTTCGCTCGTCATGGGAAAGCGGCGAAACTACGGTTACAGCCGGACGATCCGCTGTCGGAAAGACCATTAATGTCGCCGGGAGCGGCGTGGATCATTCGACGGATTATGGCGGATGAAGCGCAACCCTTGCCGGATAACGCGCTGCCGCGCATTGTGCCGTTGGCGTGGAAAACCGGCACCAGCTACGGCTATCGCGATGCGTGGGCTATTGGCGTTAACGCGCGCTATATCATCGGCATCTGGACAGGCAGACCCGACGGCACGCCTGTGGTGGGGCAATTTGGTTTTGCCAGCGCGGTGCCATTGCTTAACCAGGTCAATAATCTGTTACTGGCGCATACGGGACGCCTGCCGGAAGATCCGCGTCCGCAGGCGGTAAGCCGCGGCGTCATTTGCTGGCCGGGTGGACAGACTCTGCCTGCCGGAGACAGCAACTGTCGCCGCCGACTGGCGACATGGCTGCTTGACGACAGCCAGCCGCCCACGCTGCTGTTACCTGAGCAGGAAGACATCAACGGTATTCGTTTCCCGGTCTGGCTGGATGATACGGGGCGGCGTGTCGCTGCCGACTGTCCGCAGGCGCGTGCGCATACGTTTATCGTCTGGCCGCGGCCGCTGGAGCCGTGGCTGCCGCCTGCGGAAAGACGTAGCGCCCGCTTGCCCGCGGCGTCCGCTTACTGTCCGCCGCTACAGGGCAATGATGCCGCGCCGTTAATGCTGTCAGGAGTGAGGGATGGCGCGGTGATCAGGCAATTGCCAGGCCAGGAAAACGTTACGCTGCCCGTCTCGACTACCGGCGGTAAAGGGCGTCGCTGGTGGTTTTTAAATGGCGAACCTGTTAATGGCGCAAACAATCGTCTTTCTTTATTACTCAATATCGCTGGACGTTATCAACTTGTCGTAATGGATGAGTCCGGTCAGGTTGCTGCGGTTAATTTTGAATTAATACGTTAACAACTCTTCAGAATAAATTATGAATTTCATTTAATTTAAAGTTAATGAGAATTATTAATTTTTCCGGAATTATCCTTAATGAGGGAGCTTGATAAATATCAAGAGAACCAGCGCATAAAAACGTGAGAATGGGTTTTTATTTGACGAGTCGGATCATGAAAAATATAAAAAGCCAGGGAAATGGCGAACAGCCCGCTATTTCTCGCCGCCACTTTATCCAGGCCAGCTCCGCGCTTATTGCGTTACCGTTTGTCTCCTCGCCAGCTATCGCTCAGGCGCGCGCTGTGACGGCAACTGAAAACAGGCCTGCGGAAAAAGTCGTTCAGACATGCAGCACTTTTGACTGCGGGGGCAAATGCGATATTCGGGCGCATGTTAGTGACGGTATCGTGACGCGAATTTCAACGCGACCGGATAATGCGCTGGATGCGCAAATGCCGGTGATGCGTGCCTGTGTTCGTGGACGCGCATACCGTAAATTTGTTTATCACCCCGATAGACTTAAATATCCCATGAAGCGCGTAGGAAAACGCGGTGAAGGAAAGTTCGAGCGAATTTCCTGGGATGAAGCGACAACCTTAATCGCCGATAATTTAAAATCGATTACTGAAAAATATGGCCCGGCTTCGCGCTATGTTCATGTTGGCACCGCCGTTTCCGGCGGCACCTTTTCCGGCGATAAAATGGCGCGTCGCCTGCTGAATCTGACCGGCGGCTATCTCGAAAGCTACCATTCTGTGAGCATGGGCAATACGGCGGCCGCGACGCCTTATACTTACGGCATTGCCGCCAGCGGCAGTTCGCTGGATACGCTTTTGGAGACCAAACTGGTGATTCTGTGGGGCCATAACCCGACGGAGACCATTTTTGGTCATACCAACTATTTCTTGCAGAAGATGAAGCAGAACGGTACGCGGTTTATCGTGGTCGATCCGCGCTATTCCGACACCGTTTCGTCGCTGGCGGATCAGTGGATCCCGCTACTGCCCACCACCGACAATGCGCTGATGGACGCGATGATGTACGTCATCATCAGCGAGAATCTGCACGATCGCGCATTTATTGCGCGCTACGCTATCGGTTTTGACGAAGACTCAATGCCGGAAGGCGTACCGGCTAACGAATCGCTGGTGGCGTATCTGACCGGCGCCAAAGACGGTGTCGTTAAGTCCCCCGAGTGGGCGGAAAAGATCACCCATGTGCCGGCGCAAACCATACGCCAGTTAGCGCGTGATTACGCGAATACCAAACCCGCCGCGTTGATTCAGGGGTGGGGACCACAGCGCCACAACTGCGGCGAGCGCACCGCGCGCGGTTCGACTCTACTGGCGACCATTACCGGTAATGTCGGCATCAAAGGCGGTTGGGCTGCGGGTTACGGCGGCTGCGCTAACCGTAAATTCGCCGCGGGTCCGGAGATGCCGGATAACCCGGTAAAAGCCAAAATTTCGGTGATGAACTGGGTGCAGGCCGCAGACGACGCCAGCAAAGTGACGCCGGATATGGGACTGAAAGATGCCGATAAGCTGGACAGTAACATCCGTATTCTGTTCTCGCTGGCCGGGAACTATCTGGCGAATCAGAACCCCGATCTGCACCAGGCGGTACGCGTACTGGAGGATGAATCAAAGATCCAGTTTATTGTCGCCAGCGATCTGTTTATGACGCCGAGCGCGAAATACGCTGATCTACTGCTGCCGGAAACCAGCTTTATGGAACGTTGGAACATCGGTGAAACCTGGGGCACGGCAAGCTACCTGATACTCTCTGAAAAACTGATCGAGCCTGAATTTGAGCGTCGCTCCGACTACGACTGGCTACGTGAGGTGGCGGCGAAATTAGGCATTGAAAACGAATTTAGCCAGGGGCGCGATGAGAAAGCGTGGATTGAACACATCTGGGAACAGACGCGCCTGGCGATGCCGGACGAAAATCTGCCGGATTTCGCCACGCTGCAAAAGACCCGTCAGCATCTGTTCAAAAGCGCGCCATTTATCGCCTTTGAAGACAATATTCGCGATCCGGACAATCATCCGTTCCCGACGCCGTCAGGGAAAATAGAGATCTTCTCGAAGCGCCTGTACGACATGCAGCATCCGGAAATCCCGGCGTTGTCGCACTACGTTCCCGCGCATGAAGGCCCGGAGGATGCGCTGGTGAAAGATTTTCCGCTCCAGTTAATTACGTGGAAAGGAAAAAACCGCGCCAACTCAACGCAATACGCTAACCCGTGGCTGATTGAAGTGCAGCAGCAGACATTGTGGATCAACCCGCAGGATGCGCAAACGCGCGGCATTACGCATGGCGACATGGTACGCATTCATAACTCACGCGGGATTTGCGAAATCCCGGCGGAAGTAACGCCGCGCATTATTCCCGGCGTTGTCGCGATGCAGGCCGGCGCCTGGTGGCAGCCGGATGAAAACGGCGTTGATAAAGGCGGCTGTGCGAACGTCCTCAGCTCGGCCCGTATTACCGCGCTGGCGAAGGGAAATTCACATCAAACCATGCTGGTGGAGGTGGCTAAAGCATGAGTCAGTTTACACATTACCCGCCGGTGAGCGATAAACAACTGGGGTTTTTTATCGACTCCTCACGCTGCTCCGGTTGTAAAGCCTGCCAGGTGGCCTGCAAAGACAAAAACAATCTGGAAGTAGGCCGTCGTTTCCGCCGCGTCTATGAAGTCAAGGGCGGAAGTTTCATCCCGACCGGGCAGGGCGGGGTCAGCAATAACGTATTTGCTTATACGCTTTCTATTTCCTGCAACCACTGTGCAGACCCTGTCTGCACCAAAAATTGCCCGACTACCGCTATGCATAAACGCCCGGGCGACGGCATTGTGCGCGTTGATACCGACAAATGCGTCGGCTGTGGCTATTGCGCCTGGTCCTGCCCTTATGGCGCGCCACAGCTTAACGAGCAGACCGGCCAAATGTCCAAGTGCGACATGTGCGTTGATTTACTGGCGAAAGGTGAATCGCCCGTCTGTGTCGCGACCTGTCCGCTTGAGGCCATCAAGTTTGGCCCGATTGATGAACTGCGCGCGAAGTACGGTAGCGTATGCGACGTTAACGGGCTGCCAGATTCATCCATAACCAAGCCTAATCTGGTTGTCAAAGCGCATCAGGGCGCAGAAAAAGAGGGTAAACGCCATGCATGAGTTACCGCTGCTGATTTTTACGCTCTGTTTGCAAGGGTCTGTGGGTGTGACTCTGTGGCTGGCGTTGGGCCGCCAGTACGCCGTAGAGGGACGCGTGCCTGCACGCGGCGCGCTTCCCGCGATGGCGGGGGCGTTTGTACTGGCCTGCGTGGGGCTGCTTGCTTCAGCGCTGCACATGGGCTATCCCCTGAATGCGCTAAATGCGTTACGTCATGTCGCCAGTTCGTGGCTGAGTCGCGAAATCGTCTTTGCCAGCCTTTATCTGGCGGCGCTGGGACTGGGGGTTGTGCTGCTGTTTTTCCGAAAGCCAGGCTGGCAGCCGCTGCTGGCGCTGGCGGCAACGTTCGGGCTGGTGGATGTATTCTGCATGGCCCAGGTTTATATCCATGCCTCGGTGGCGACCTGGCAGCATAGCAACACGCTGGCGCTGTTCTTTGGCACGTCAGGCATTATCGGCTCGGTAGTCATTGCGCTGGCTTATCTGCGCAACGCTGGCGCCGCAATGCGCTGCGCTGTGGTGGTGGTCGCACTGATGGTGCTGATTCGCCTGATCATGCAGCCGCTATGGCTGGCGGATATTAATGCGGTGGATACGACGGTCGTCACTTTCCCGCATCATCCGCTACAGGCGCTGGCGCAGTTGCGTGACGTCTATCTTCTCGGCTGGTGTGTCTCAGCGGCGGGAATGCTCTGCTTTGCCGCAGGCGGTCTGCGAAACGCCAGAGGGACGCTGGTGGCGGGCAGCGTATTGCTGCTTATCGGCGAGATTATGCTGCGCTACGTCTTCTTTAGTATTGGCTGATGGTTAACCTGACGATCGATCCGGCGGTAGACGTGACGCAGGCTTGCGTCCGTCGTCGCTTTCGTTTTTCTTCCTGCCGCGCTTGCGCCAATGTTTGTCCGGCGCAGGCGTTTTCGCTGGCGCAGGGGCAGGTCAGCATAGATACGACGCGCTGCATAGCCTGTGGCGACTGTCTGTTTGTCTGTCCTGTTGACGCCATTACCGGTATCAAACCGGTTAAACGCTTTGTGCAGGGGGATACGTTGGTGGGGCCGTTTTCGCTACAGGCGCCAACGGTCGATGAACTGCTTCTCTGGCACAGCCAGTACGGTATTCGCTTTATTGATATTGCGGTGGAGCGATCGGCGCAGTGGCTGATGGCGCTGGCGGGGCTAAATTTAGCGCTGCGCCGCTACGGCGAGCCGGGCTGGTCTTTCAAACACGTTGTCGGCGCGGAGATTAACGCCTCGCGGCGCACTCTGTTTCATGTTCCGCGCGACGCCATTACCCCGTGCGCCGTCGAGCCGGGGAAACGGCGTCTCAGAGAGGCGTTTTCCGCGTTCAGCGAATGCGTACCCGAAATCAGTCCGCAAGAGTGCAGGATGTGCGGCGCCTGCTGGCGAAGCTGCCCGGAGAACGTTATCCAGTTTGACGACAATACCCTGACGATAGTGGCGGCGCGTTGTACGGGATGCGGCGGCTGTGCGGCGGTATGTCCGCATCAGGCGCTGCGGCTGCGGTTTGACGTGGAACCCGCCTCAACGCGGCATAGTGCGGCGTATACGCTCACCTGCGAAAGCTGCAAACGTACTTTTCATGCTCTCACGCCTGAACACACGCACTGCGTGCTGTGTCAGTCCCCTGAGTTTGCTGTGCGCCTTTAACTTTTGTTGCTAATGCTCATTTTATTTTAAAAAAATGTTACCTGCATCCATAGGCAATTGATGGGATGCTCTTTATAATCCGCGCCTGACATAACAACAGAACATATTTCAGAGGTAAACATGGCTATTGAACGGACTTTTTCCATCATTAAACCCAACGCGGTGGCAAAAAACGTTATTGGCAGCATCTTTGCGCGCTTTGAAGCTGCAGGGTTCAAAATTGTTGGCACTAAAATGCTGCACCTGACCGTTGAGCAGGCGCGCGGCTTCTATGCTGAGCACGACGGCAAGCCGTTCTTTGACGGTCTGGTGGAGTTCATGACCTCTGGCCCTATCGTGGTATCCGTGCTGGAAAGTGAAAATGCGGTACAGCGTCATCGCGATCTGCTTGGCGCCACCAATCCGGCGAACGCGTTGGCGGGTACGCTGCGCGCCGACTACGCTGATAGCTTAACTGAAAACGGCACCCACGGTTCGGATTCGCTGGAATCCGCGCAGCGCGAAATCGCCTTTTTCTTCGGTGAAGGCGAAGTGTGCCCGCGCACCCGTTAATCTCCTTCGTCTTTCACGCTGCAAATGCGTTGGCGATAAATTATCGGTTCAAATATTATTTTTGCTAATGCCGCGTGCAGACGTGGCATCCTTACGCCAGAATTTGTACAATGCAGCGCCCCCGGACGAGCAGTAAGCTTACCGGGGCGTTTCTTTTTTCAACCCTCCAGGGGCCATAACGTGTAATAACGAGGCCGGAATAGCATATGTCTGAACAAATTGTCACACCTGAAAGCAGTACCCCGGTAGTTCTTAACAACGAAACAAAAATCAACCTGCTGGATCTCAACCGTCAGCAGATGCGCGAGTTTTTTAAAAACTTAGGTGAAAAGCCTTTCCGCGCCGATCAGGTGATGAAATGGATGTATCACTATTGCTGCGATAATTTTGATGAGATGACCGACATCAACAAAGTGTTGCGCGGCAAATTAAAAGAGGTCGCGGAAATCCGCGCGCCGGAGGTCGTTGAAGAGCAGCGTTCCTCAGACGGCACCATCAAGTGGGCGATTGCTGTCGGCGATCAGCGCGTTGAAACGGTCTACATCCCGGAGGATGACCGCGCTACGCTGTGTGTCTCTTCACAGGTAGGATGCGCGCTGGAGTGCAAGTTTTGTTCAACTGCGCAGCAGGGCTTTAACCGCAACCTGCGCGTATCGGAAATTATCGGTCAGGTCTGGCGTGCGGCGAAAATCGTCGGCGCGGCCAAAGTCACCGGCCAGCGTCCAATCACCAACGTGGTCATGATGGGGATGGGCGAGCCATTGCTTAACCTGACCAATGTCGTACCGGCGATGGAAATTATGCTCGATGACTTTGGTTTCGGCCTGTCCAAACGTCGTGTCACGCTCTCAACGTCCGGCGTGGTGCCTGCGCTGGATAAACTGGGCGATATGATAGATGTCGCGCTGGCTATCTCCTTACATGCGCCGAATGACACTATTCGCGACGAAATCGTCCCGATCAACAAAAAATACAATATCGAAACGTTCCTGGGCGCGGTTCGCCGCTATCTGGAGAAATCCAACGCCAATCAGGGGCGCGTGACGATTGAATACGTGATGCTTGACCACGTCAACGACGGCACTGAACACGCGCATCAACTGGCGGAGCTACTAAAAGAGACGCCTTGTAAGATTAATCTGATTCCGTGGAACCCGTTCCCTGGCGCGCCGTATGGCCGCAGCTCTAACAGCCGTATCGATCGCTTTTCTAAGGTTTTGATGAGTTATGGTTTCACGACCATCGTACGCAAGACGCGTGGCGATGACATTGATGCGGCATGCGGACAGTTGGCTGGCGATGTGATTGACCGTACCAAACGTACCCTGCGTAAGCGTATGCAGGGAGAGGTGATTGACATCAAGGCTATTTGATAGCAGTTGCGCCACGGGGCATTCATTATACCGTGGCGCAATGTCAGTTGAATAATGTCTGGCGTTGTACTTGTCTGGTCAATAATAACGGTGCGTTTTTGTCGACTTTAAGGCAGTATGTAATGGTGCAACAAGAGTTTAGCCTTGTGTCTTAGCGGTTTTGTCATCTGCGGCCTGACAGGCTTATACTGTCTGACTAAGGTTAACTAACCTGATGTTTCGCGGTGTGGGCGGGCATTACGGCTCGTCGGCGCCTGAATCCTAATTTACACGTACCTGTAGCTGTAGCGAATGAATACTGAAGCCACGCACGACCAAAATGAAGCACAAACCACCGGCGTTCGTCTGCGCAATGCCCGTGAACAACTCGGACTCAGCCAGCAGGCTGTCGCTGAGCGACTTTGCCTGAAGGTTTCTACGGTACGCGATATTGAAGAAGATAAGGCGCCGTCCGATCTTGCTTCAACCTTCCTGCGCGGATATATCCGCTCATATGCGCGTCTGGTGCATGTTCCAGAAGAGGAACTGCTGCCGGGGCTGGAAAAGCAGGCCCCGCTGCGCGCCGCCAAAGTCGCCCCGATGCAGAGTTTCTCATTAGGAAAGCGTCGTAAAAAACGCGACGGCTGGTTAATGTCTTTTACCTGGCTGGTACTGTTTGTGGTCGTAGGGCTGACCGGCGCCTGGTGGTGGCAGAACCACAAGGCGCAGCAGGAAGAGATCACAACAATGGCCGATCAAAGCACGGCTGAACTGAACGCAGATAAAGACAGCGGCCAAAGCGTACCGCTGGACACCGGTGCCGCGACAAGCCAGGATACGACGCCAGCGCAAACGGCTCCGGCGCCTGCGACGCCGGTTGATTCGACGGCGGCGACGCAAAATACGGTAGTCGCGCCTTCGCAGGCGAATGTCGATACGGCTGCGACATCTGCCGCGCCAGCGGCAACGGAGACGCCGTCCGCGCTGCCGACCAGTCAGGCTGGCGTAGCGGCGCCTGCTGCCGATCCGAACGCGCTGGTGATGAATTTTACCGCTGACTGTTGGCTCGAAGTCACTGACGCCACGGGTAAGAAGCTGTTTAGCGGTATGCAGCGTAAAGATGGTAATTTAAACCTAACCGGTCAGGCGCCTTATAAACTTAAAATTGGCGCGCCGGCCGCGGTGCAGATCCAGTATCAAGGAAAACCTGTCGATCTGAGCCGCTTTATCAGAACTAATCAGGTTGCGCGTCTGACCCTTAATGCCGAACCGACACCGGCGCAGTAACAGACGGGTAACGCGGGAGATTTTTCATGCATAACCAGGCTCCGATTCAACGTAGAAAATCGACACGTATTTACGTTGGGAATGTGCCGATTGGCGATGGCGCCCCCATCGCCGTCCAGTCGATGACTAACACGCGTACCACTGACGTGGAAGCGACGGTTAATCAGATCAAAGCGCTGGAGCGCGTTGGCGCAGATATTGTTCGTGTTTCTGTACCGACCATGGACGCCGCCGAAGCGTTCAAGCTTATCAAACAGCAGGTTAACGTCCCGCTGGTTGCCGATATTCACTTCGACTACCGCATTGCGCTGAAGGTGGCGGAATACGGCGTTGACTGCTTGCGTATCAACCCCGGCAATATCGGTAACGAAGAACGTATTCGTATGGTGGTGGACTGCGCGCGCGACAAAAACATCCCTATTCGTATCGGCGTAAATGCCGGATCGCTGGAAAAAGATCTGCAGGAAAAATACGGTGAGCCGACGCCGCAGGCGCTGCTGGAATCAGCCATGCGCCATGTCGATCATCTCGATCGTCTCAACTTTGATCAGTTCAAAGTGAGCGTAAAAGCGTCCGATGTATTCCTTGCCGTTGAGTCTTATCGTTTGTTGGCTAAACAGATCGATCAGCCGCTGCATCTGGGGATCACCGAAGCGGGCGGCGCGCGTAGCGGGGCGGTTAAGTCGGCGATCGGTTTAGGTCTGCTGTTATCGGAAGGCATCGGCGACACGCTGCGCGTATCGTTGGCGGCCGACCCGGTGGAAGAGATCAAAGTCGGTTTCGATATCCTGAAGTCGCTGCGCATTCGCGCGCGCGGCATCAATTTCATCGCTTGCCCGACCTGTTCTCGCCAGGAGTTCGACGTTATCGGCACGGTGAACGCGCTGGAGCAGCGTCTGGAAGATATCATCACCCCGATGGACGTCTCGATCATCGGTTGCGTAGTGAACGGGCCGGGCGAAGCGCTGGTATCGACGCTGGGCGTGACGGGCGGCAATAAGAAAAGCGGCCTGTATGAGGACGGCGTGCGTAAGGACAGACTCGATAACGACGATATGATCGCGCAGCTTGAATCCCGTATTCGCGCGAAAGCAAGTCAACTGGATGAAGCGCGTCGGATTGACGTGTTGCAGGTTGAAAAATAAGAACGTGATGGGAAGCGGCGCGCTTCCCGTGTATGATTGAACCCGCATGGCTCCCGGTTCGTTCGGGGAAGCGCTGAGGGTTCATTTTTATATTCAGAAAGAGAATAAACGTGGCAAAAAACATTCAAGCCATTCGCGGCATGAACGATTATCTGCCTGGCGAAACCGCCATCTGGCAGCGCATTGAAGGCACACTCAAAAACGTGCTCGGCAGCTACGGTTACAGTGAAATCCGCTTGCCGATTGTAGAGCAGACCCCGTTATTCAAACGCGCGATCGGTGAAGTTACTGACGTGGTTGAAAAAGAGATGTACACCTTTGAGGATCGCAACGGCGATAGCCTGACATTGCGCCCTGAAGGTACGGCGGGCTGTGTACGCGCCGGCATCGAACATGGTCTCCTGTACAATCAGGAACAGCGTTTGTGGTATATCGGCCCGATGTTCCGTCATGAGCGTCCGCAAAAAGGCCGCTACCGTCAGTTCCATCAGCTAGGCGCCGAAGTCTTTGGCTTACAAGGCCCGGATATCGACGCGGAACTGATTATGCTGACCGCACGCTGGTGGCGCGCGCTGGGTATCGCTGAACACGTTAGCCTGGAGCTGAACTCTATTGGTTCCTTAGAGGCGCGTGCGAACTATCGCGATGCGCTGGTCGCGTTCCTCGAACAGCATCAAGAGACGCTGGACGAAGACTGCAAACGCCGTATGTATACCAATCCGCTGCGCGTGCTGGATTCAAAAAATCCGGACGTGCAGGCGCTGCTCAACGACGCGCCCGCTCTCGGCGACTATCTTGATGACGATTCACGCGAGCACTTTACCGGTCTGTGTAAATTGCTGGACGCGGCGGGGATTGCCTACACCGTCAACCAGCGTCTGGTACGCGGTCTGGATTACTACAACCGCACCGTATTTGAATGGGTAACAAACAGTCTGGGGTCACAGGGTACCGTCTGTGCGGGGGGGCGTTATGATGGTCTGGTGGAACAACTGGGCGGTCGCGCTACCCCGGCAGTGGGCTTTGCGATGGGCCTGGAACGACTTGTTTTGTTAGTTCAGGCAGTTAATCCGGAATTTATTGCCTCTCCTGTTGTCGATATATACCTGGTGGCTGCCGGCGCACAAACGCAGTCTGCGGCAATGACGCTGGCGGAGCGGCTGCGCGATGAAATGCCAGGCGTGAAGCTAATGACAAACCACGGCGGCGGCAACTTTAAGAAACAGTTTGCCCGCGCCGATAAGTGGGGCGCCCGTATTGCACTGGTTCTTGGCGAATCTGAAGTCGCCGATGGGACTGTTGTAGTGAAGGATTTGCGCTCCGGTGAGCAAACGGCAGTGGCGCAGGACAGCGTCGCCGCGCATTTGCGCACTTTATTGGGCTAAGGAGAAGGACAGCGTGGAAATTTACGAGAACGAACACGACCAGGTGGATGCGATTAAACGCTTCTTTGCCGAAAACGGCAAAGCGCTGGCTGTCGGAGTGATTTTAGGGGTTGGCGCGCTGGTTGGCTGGCGTTACTGGAGCAGCCATCAGACGGAGTCCGCGCGTGCTGCTTCTCTGGCGTATCAAAATGCGGTGACGGCGGTAAGCGCCGATAAGCCGGATAGCATTCCCGCCGCTGAAAAATTCGCGGCTGAGAATAAAAATACCTATGGTGCGCTGGCGTCTATGGAACTGGCGCAGCAGTTTGTGGATAAGAATGAACTTAAAAAAGCCGAAGCCCAGTTGCAGCAGGGGTTGGCGGCCACCAGCGATGAAAATCTCAAAGCGGTGATTAATCTGCGTCTCGCTCGCGTTCAGTTGCAGCTTAAGCAAGCCGACGCCGCGCTGAAAACTCTGGATGCCGTTAAAGGCGAAGGATGGACAGCCATTGTCGCTGATTTGCGCGGCGAAGCGTTGCTGAGTAAGGGTGATAAAAAAGGCGCGCGCAGCGCATGGGAAGCGGGCGTCAATAGCGATGCTTCTCCGGCGTTGAGCGAAATGATGCAGATGAAAATCAATAATTTGTCCATCTGAGAGGGACCCGATGCAATTGCGTAAATTACTTCTGCCAGGGTTGCTTTCCGTTACCCTGCTCAGCGGCTGTTCACTGTTTAGCGGCGAAGAAGATGTCGTCAAGATGTCTCCATTACCGCAGGTTGAAAACCAGTTTACCCCGACCACTGTCTGGAGCACCTCTGTCGGTAACGGAATTGGCGAATTTTATTCTAACCTTCATCCGGTAATGGCAGATAACGTGGTCTATGCAGCCGATCGCGCGGGCGTGGTAAAAGCGCTCAATGCGGATGATGGCAAAGAGATCTGGTCTGTGAATCTGGGCGAGAAAGACGGCTGGTTCTCTCGTTCGTCCGCGCTGTTGTCCGGCGGCGTCACTGTCGCGGGCGGTCACGTCTATATCGGCAGTGAAAAGGCCGAGGTTTATGCGCTGAATACCAGCGACGGTACCACAGCATGGCAGACGAAGGTCGCAGGCGAAGCGTTGTCTCGTCCGGTTGTCAGTGATGGAATCGTCCTTATCCATACCAGCAACGGTCAGTTGCAGGCGCTAAATCAGGCGGATGGCGCCATTAAATGGACGGTGAACCTGGATATGCCTTCGCTGTCGCTGCGCGGCGAATCTGCGCCGGCAACCGCGTTCGGCGCGGCTATCGTTGGTGGTGATAATGGCCGCGTCAGCGCCGTGCTGATGCAACAAGGGCAGATGATTTGGCAGCAGCGTATCTCCCAGGCCACTGGCCCAACGGAAATTGACCGTCTGAGCGACGTCGATACCACGCCGGTTGTGGTAAACGGCGTCGTTTACGCGTTGGCGTATAATGGTAACTTAACGGCGCTGGATCTGCGCAGTGGTCAGATTATGTGGAAACGCGAGCTGGGGTCGGTCAATGACTTTATCGTCGACGGCGACCGTATCTACCTGGTCGATCAGAACGATCGTGTGCTGGCGCTGACCACTGACGGCGGCGTAACGCTGTGGACGCAAAGCGATCTGCTGCACCGTTTGCTGACCTCCCCGGTGCTGTATAATGGTGATTTAGTCGTCGGCGATAGCGAAGGTTATCTGCACTGGATTAATGTCGATGACGGGCGTTTTGTGGCCCAACAAAAAGTAGACAGTTCTGGTTTCCTGACCGAACCGACGGTGGCGGATGGTAAACTGCTCATCCAGGCCAAAGACGGTACGGTCTACGCGATTACACGTTAATCGTCACGGTTGTGCGTTTTAAAAAACGGCTCCTGGTGTAGGGGCCGTTTTCCTGTTTTTAACAACGGCGTAAAAATGACGCGCGTTGTCTGATGATTTTTTAAATGAGGCTTTAAACATGGTACCTGTGGTCGCGCTTGTCGGGCGCCCTAACGTCGGAAAATCCACGCTATTTAACCGTCTGACCCGCACCCGAGATGCGCTGGTTGCGGATTTCCCGGGTCTGACTCGTGACCGTAAGTACGGTCGTGCGGAGGTTGAAGGCCGCGAGTTTATCTGTATCGACACCGGCGGTATTGACGGCACCGAAGACGGCGTCGAAACGCGGATGGCGGAACAGTCGCTGCTGGCGATTGAAGAAGCGGATGTGGTGTTATTCATGGTAGATGCGCGCGCTGGTCTGATGCCGGCGGATGAAGCGATTGCCAAACATCTGCGCTCCCGTGAAAAACCGACCTTCCTGGTGGCGAATAAAACGGATGGTCTCGATCCCGATCAGGCGGTTGTCGATTTTTACTCGCTGGGATTAGGCGAAATTTACCCTATCGCCGCCTCACATGGTCGCGGCGTATTGAGCCTGCTGGAACATGTGCTTCTGCCGTGGATGGATGATGTCGCGCCGCAGGAAGAGGTGGATGAAGACGCGGAATACTGGGCGCAGTTCGAGGCGGAACAAAATGGTGAAGAAGCGCCGGAAGATGATTTTGACCCGCAAAGCCTGCCGATAAAGCTGGCGATTGTCGGTCGCCCGAACGTAGGTAAGTCCACACTCACTAACCGTATTCTCGGTGAAGAGCGCGTGGTGGTATACGACATGCCGGGCACCACTCGCGACAGCATTTATATCCCGATGGAACGCGACGAACGGGAATATGTGCTGATTGACACGGCGGGGGTGCGTAAGCGCGGAAAAATCACCGATGCGGTAGAAAAGTTCTCGGTGATTAAAACATTGCAGGCGATTGAAGACGCTAACGTCGTACTGTTGGTTATCGATGCGCGCGAGGGGATCTCCGACCAGGATTTGTCTCTGCTGGGCTTTATCCTCAATAGTGGGCGCTCACTCGTTATCGTAGTCAACAAATGGGATGGCCTGAGCCAGGAAGTCAAAGAGCAGGTGAAAGAGACGCTGGATTTCCGTCTGGGCTTTATTGATTTTGCCCGCGTTCATTTTATCTCTGCGCTACACGGCAGCGGTGTCGGCAACCTGTTTGAGTCCGTACGCGAGGCTTACGACAGTTCCACTCGCCGGGTGAGCACTGCGATGCTGACCCGTATCATGACGATGGCGGTGGAAGATCATCAGCCGCCGCTGGTGCGCGGTCGCCGTGTGAAACTGAAATATGCCCACGCTGGCGGCTATAACCCGCCGATTGTGGTTATTCACGGCAACCAGGTAAAAGATCTGCCAGACTCCTATAAGCGCTATCTGATGAACTACTTCCGCAAGTCGTTGGAAGTGATGGGGACGCCGATTCGCATTCAGTTTAAAGAAGGGGAGAACCCGTATGCGAACAAGCGTAACACACTGACGCCAACGCAAATGCGCAAACGTAAGCGTCTGATGAAACATATCAAGAAAAGCAAGTAATGCTTTTTCAGTAATATTCCAGGCCTGACAAGCGCTGCGCTATCAGGCCTTTCAAGTAAAAGTGAGTCATGCGCCTGAGGAGAATGTTATGGAAATAACCTGCCCCGTTTGCCATCACGCGCTGGAGCGCAATGGCGATACTGCGCATTGCGAGACATGCGCTAAAGATTTCTCGTTACAGGCACTTTGTCCTGACTGCCGCCAGCCGTTACAGGTTTTGAAAGCCTGCGGCGCAGTGGACTATTTTTGCCAGAACGGTCATGGTTTAATTTCAAAAAAACGGGTTAATTTCGTCATTTCCGATCAATAAAACCGCTGTCGACGTTGCGCCGCAGAGCAGAGGCGCCGACGTCTTATCCGGCTAAGGGCAAAAGCGTTATTCGATACTCCCGTAATATCAGCATAGTATCCTGCCCGGCGGTTATTTTATTCTTTTTATTGATTCAACTATTTATAGGGAATATTATTCCCGAAAATTAATATTAGAAATAAATAACAGCTTTCTTTTTATTTATTATATCAATATTATAAATCTGTTTCATATTAAACTTTTCTTTTTAGGAATATATTTAGGCCTGTTAGTTATGATTCCATCTGAATCATCCATATAATATCTTTTCATAGAGGCGTGTTTATTTAACGACAGGGATATCATATGGTGCGAAGGATTCGCATTCTGGTTTTGCTATTAGTGTCTGGAGTCTCAGTTGCGGCTTCTGGCGCAGATAACTCTGCATCTGCAAATGATGAAAGCCACTCCTCCCTGCCTGATTTAGCCAGCGAATCCGCGAAAAAAGAAGAACAGGAAAATAAAGGAAAGTCCTTTAAAGAACAGGGCGCTGACTACTTTATTAATTCCGCCACCCAGGGCTTTGATAATCTCACCCCGGAAGCGCTGGAATCCCAGGCGCGTAGCTATTTGCAAAACCAAATCACTTCCTCAGCACAGTCATATCTTGAAGGTGTAATGTCACCTTATGGCAAGATCCGTACCAGCCTGTCCGTGGGCGAAGGCGGCGATCTGGACGGCAGTTCGCTGGATTATTTTATTCCCTGGTATGACAACCAGAGCACGCTTTTCTTTAGCCAGATTTCGGCTCAGCGTAAGGAAGACCGCACCATTGGTAACTTTGGGCTTGGCGTTCGCCAGAACGTCGGCAACTGGCTGCTTGGCGGCAACGCATTCTATGACTACGATTTTACGCGCGGTCACCGTCGATTAGGTCTGGGAACCGAAGCCTGGACGGATTACCTGAAATTCTCCGGCAACTATTACCATCCTCTTTCTGACTGGAAAGACTCCGAAGATTTCGACTTTTATGAAGAACGACCCGCGCGCGGCTGGGATTTCCGCATGGAAAGCTGGCTGCCGTTTTATCCGCAGCTTGGCGCTAAATTAGTTTACGAACAGTACTACGGCGATGAAGTAGCGCTGTTTGGCACCGATAATCTGCAAAAAGATCCTCATGCCGTCACTTTGGGGCTGGAATATACGCCGGTACCGCTGGTCACGGTTGGTACGGATTACAAAGCCGGTACTGGCGATAGTAACGACTTTAGCGTTAACGCGACCGTGAACTACCAGATAGGCACGCCGCTGGCGGCGCAGCTCGATCCGGAAAACGTTAAAATTCAGCACTCCTTAATGGGCAGCCGCACCGATTTTGTCGATCGTAACAATTTCATCATTCTCGAATATCGTGAGAAAGATCCGCTGGACGTCACGTTGTGGCTGAAGGCTGACGCCACCAACGAACACCCGGAATGCGTGATTGAAGATACGCCTGAGGCCGCGGTGGGGCTGGAGAAATGTAAGTGGACGGTCAACGCGCTGATTAACCACCATTACAAAATTATTTCTGCCTCCTGGCAGGCGAAAAACAACGCCGCCCGTACGCTGGTGATGCCGGTGGTAAAAGCTAATGCGTTAACCGAAGGCAACAATAACAGCTGGAATCTGGTGCTTCCTGCCTGGGTTAATGCCGATACCGAAGAGCAGCGCACCGCCCTGAACACCTGGAAAGTACGCATGACGCTGGAAGATGAAAAGGGCAATAAGCAGAACTCCGGCGTGGTGGAAATCACCGTCCAGCAGGATCGCAAAATTGAGCTGATCGTCGACAACATTGCCGATACCGATCGCAGCGATCACAGCCATGAAGCCAGCGCGCTGGCCGATGGCGAAGACGGCGTGGTGATGGATCTGCTGATCACCGATTCCTTTGGCGACTCCACGGATCGCAATGGTAACGAACTGGTGGACGATGCCATGACGCCCGTGTTGTACGACAGCAATGATAAAAAAGTCACGCTGGCCCAGACGCCCTGCACCACGGAAACCCCCTGCGTGTTTATTGCCAGTCGTGACAAAGAAGCGGGGACGGTGACGCTTTCCAGCACCCTGCCGGGGACTTTCCGCTGGAAGGCGAAAGCAGACGCCTATGGCGACAGTAACTACGTTGATGTCACTTTTATCGGCGACAACCTGAGCGCGCTGAATGCGGTGATTTATCAGGTCAAAGCCGCCAACCCTGTCAACCTTATCGGCAAAGAAGATAGGCACCCTACGGTCAATAATGCTTACCGTTTCCTGCTGTGGCGCGACAAAAATAAAGACGGCGTATTCCAGATGTCCGAGCAGCTCACGGAAGAAGAGATGGCGCTGTACGACTACCAGTGGGAGTTTACCGGGCAGAGTACAAACGGACATACCGGCGCGCTGGCCAACACCATGAATGAAGATCTTGTCCTGCCAGTAACCAATAAAGAGGCGGCGCAGAAGTTTGCCGCCAATGTGGAAGATGGCGTTCAGGGTTACGGCATACGCGTTACGTATAGTCAGAAATAGCGTCAGCGTTGTGGCTGACCAGCCAGCCGCTGAATTTTGAGAAAAAGGAGAGTCTGAATGCAAGCAACAGTAAAACGGCGGCTGACGAAGGTCGCTTTAGCATTAGTAGTTGCCGGGTATTGCGCCGCGCCAGCGGTGGCGGCAAACGGTAATCTGAAATCGGGGCAGTGGCAGATTGTCTCTGAACAGACGGGCACCATTCAGGGTACGGTGCCGTGGATTACCCGTGCGGCGGATAAAACTGCGGATACCGACAAAGATCACGTAACGGTAACTATCGATCGCGGCGATCGTAAAATTGTGACCGAAGGCGATAAGCAGTTCCACGTTGGCGATAAGGTCACGGTGAACTGGGCGATTGGCGATACGGAAGGCGACCTGGATGTCGACAACGCCGCCACGAAACTGACGGTGCAGTGGATGAGATACAGCGACCAGAATGGTAGCAATCCCGAAGAGATTGGCACCAAAGGCAGCGATACCTATGAAATTCAGGCGGGTGACGCAGACCATTATATCGGTATCAAAATCACCCCAACCACCACCACCGGTGACCCAGCCGTGGCAACCGAACTGCTGTTGAAAGACCTGTCGACCGATGCGGGCGGTGGTGCGGATGGCGACGACATTCCGGAAGGTCCGGTGGTGGATGAAAACGTCCATGTGGTTATCTATGAGTCTGGCTCAACCACCAACCTGCTGGGTACCTCTACTCCGCTCAAAACCGACACCACCTATAAAGTGCTGCTGTGGAGCGATAAGAACAGCAACGGTACCTATGATACCGGTGAAGACGTTACCAGCCAGTACGACTACCGCTGGAAATTCGTTGGCACCAGCGCAATTGCAGGTACTGGCACTGGCGGTATCGTCAACGAAAACTGGAACGATAAAGACCTTGTTATCCCTGTCACCAACGTCGACGCGAAAGCGGCGTTCGAAGGTGCGGAAGGCGGCGTTACCGTGGGTAGCGACGGTGTCCAGGGCTTTGGTCTGTCCATCGACTACAAACGCAAATAAGTTGTCCTCAACATACCACTCCCCGCGGGGAGTGGTATTTTCCGCGCACTTTGCTTAGCCGCGCGCTAAGCAAAGTGGGTTGAATTACGACAGAGAATGAAAACGGGTGGCTATCGCTCATGGACAGGAATCGGCAAGTGAATAAAGTTGTACATTTCTTACTGACATTACTGATCATGTTTGCAGTGTCGATCGCACCTGCGCAGGCGCTATTGAAGGGAGGAACCTGGCAAGAGCTGAACTCAGTCACCGGTGCGGTTAACGGCACCGCGCCGCTGGCCGACGGCGCTATTATCCCCCTTTACCAGGGAAGTACGCTGCTTGACCCGAGCAAAACCCACGATATTGAATTCAGCGCCATGCCGCGCGATTTTAGCGCGGATGCTACCTCAACCTCGATGCGGGCGGTCAATTCCACCGATACCGAAGGCGATCTCTTTAGCGATCCGCCCACCATCGCCTGGGAAAACCGCCAGCCGCCCGCCATGGGCCTGGTATGGGCCGATGCCGCCACGCCCGACACGCCGCTCTCGCCGCAGCCGGTTCCGAACCTGACCTTTTGCGCCCAAAACCTCGCCGGGCGACAGCTGGTGGCCTGGGCGCAGGTGGAAGATGAAACCAACGTTCCCGCGCTGTGGCTCTTTACGAATACCGGGGTGCCGAATTATACGACCATTCCGCTGTTAAGCCCGAAAGTGGCGCTGAATATCAAACCAGCGGTGAGCGATCCTGTTTCTGTGAGCGGCGATCATGTCGATGCCAGTTTTGAAGCATCGAAAGTTAAGGTCGGAGAAAGTATTACTCTTACTGTCACCACCAAAGCGTGTGATGGCGAACCTGCGATCAATGCGCCGTTTGTGATCCGTCGCGAGGATGCAATAAATCGCCAGGGTGTGGTCAATAACGCTAACCCGGTGCGCGTTGGCAATACCGAGTTAACGACTGCGCAAACAGAATATCATGGTGTAACGGACGGGCAGGGCAACGCCACGGTGGTGGTAACGCAAGAGAACGGTCCGGGGGTAAAAACGCGACTTATCGTCTCTTCGCAAAACTATCCCACGCTGACCGACAATGTCGACGTCATTTTCACCACCATCACCAGCCCGGACAGCGATAAGGCCAGTATGTACGGCCACATGATAGAGAGCACCACCGCGACGCTGAACGGTATAACCTACACTTTTACCCGCCCGAAGCTGGCGGCGGAAGCGAGCGGCGCTGACAAAAGCGTCGTCGATACCAACGAAACCTGGGCGCTGTTCGACTGGAACGGCGCCGATAACCATTGCAATATTCTGCCGGACGCCGAACAACTGGTGCAGATGCGACATGAGCACAGCACGCTGGCAACGTACACCGGCTGGCCAGCGACGGACGATGCCGAATACTGGTCGTCGACCAAAGATCAGATGAGCGGCTACCACGCTGCCGTACATATGAACAGCGCGTCGGTTGCCAGGGCCGCCGACAGCGACACGCTGCTGGTCAGCTGTGTGGATAAAGCCCAGCCTGCGGCGCACCCGCAGATTACTCTCTCCCCACAAGGACCGTATAAAGCGCAGGTGGGGGAGTCGATTGATCTGACGATGACCGTAGTTGACCGGGACACGCAAAAACCGCTGCCTTACCGCTACATGGAGCTGTTTATCGACCCGGCGAAAAACCGCAAAGGGGAACATCAGGACGCATGGGATAACCTGCGGGTCACCGTTGATTCCGAAGGTATGAGCGCCTCGTCGCCGGAGCACTATACCGGCGTGACTGACGTCAACGGCCAGGCGCACCTGACGTTAAAACATAACAGCGGCCTGGGCGTCGAAACGCCCATCCGCATCGTGATGCCGGACGACGAAGGCGGCAACGTCGAGCTGTCCTTTAGCGTAATTTTCACCGTGGTCACCAGCCCGGACGTGGACGGCGCCAACATGTGGGGCCATATGCGCGGCGTGGTGGACGCGGGCAACCTGTACAAACGTCCGCTGCTGGCGGTGGAGGCCAGCCATAAAGACGGCCAATTCAGCGAAAATAACGAAGAGTGGGCGACGTTTAACTCCGTGGCGTCGGCCACCGCGCAGTGCGGTGTCGGCCAGGTGCCGGATCAGTCGTCGCTGGCGCATTTGTACAGCGAACATGCGGGCGGACAGATGGAAAGCGAGCACGGCTGGCCGACTGAAGATTATTTCATCGCCGCCGACAGCGACGCCTCCGGGACGGTACACGTCAACCTCGAAAACGGCGATAGCGGCAAATTTACCGATACGCCCAACTACCTGACCTGCTCGGCCAATGAAATGGTGGCGGTGCTGGACGTCTACTTCAACGACGACCCGGTGATCAAAAACGCCGACGCCAAAGTGGGTGAACAGGTTAAGATGAACATCCATTCGCGCAACGCCCTTAACGGCATGGCGATCGGCAATACCGACTTCACCATCACCATGGCGAACGGCAAGCGGCGTGACGGGCTGACGACCGGCTTTACCGATACCAGCAACGGCGAGATGCAGTTTGACGACGTGGGCTACGTTGCCGGGCAGGTTTATCACGGGATCACCGACGCTAACGGCGATGCGACCATTATCCTCACCCAGAAAAAGGGCGTGGGGCTGCTGACGCCGTTAAATATTGCGCCCGTCGATTCATTAATCAGCACGCCGGTTTCCCGCAGCGTGAAGTTTACCGTCGCCACCAGCCCGGATACGGCAAAAGCCAAAATGTGGGGCCATATGGCCGACACGATTACCGTGGGCGACTGGACTTTTGAGCGGCCCAAACTGGCGGGTGAAGTGAGCAACCCGCTGCGTACCCAGGACGAGAGCAATGAGACCTGGGCGCGCGTGGCCCATAGCGACGCGGTGGGCAACCCGGATGCGGGCGGCTGCGCGGCGAACCGCCTGCCGCGCATCGACCAGCTTGAGGCGCTGTATAACGCCAACAGCGGCGGCAAGATTCACAGCATTCAGGGCTGGCCGACCTATCTTAACTACTGGTCGTCCACCTACCAGAGCGCCACCACCTGGAAACTGATCGCGCTGACGAACGGCAGTGAATTTGCCAACAGCAACGTCTCGATTTACGCCAGCTGCCTGGCCAGCGATAACCCGGTGGCGGCGTCCATCACCATTGAACCGGTCAATCCGTCGCAGTGGTACGACGGCAGCGACGTCCACGCGGTCAAAGTGAAAAAGGGCGAGACGATGCAGCTCAAGGTGACGGTGAAGGACGCCAGCGGCAACCCGATCCCGGAAGCGCCGTTTGTGCTCACCCGCGGCGACGGTTACGATCGCCGGGGCGAAAAGTATACCGCTCAGGACGGTGACGATCTGCAAGGCATCGTGACGCCCGTGGTGATCGACGGCGAATCGCTGGCATGGACCACCACCAAAATGGGGTCGCAGACCGGCACTGACGGCACCCGTATCATCAGCGTCACCCGCCCGGACACCCACGGCACCCGCACCGCGATTAACGCGACGCTGTATGAAAATGCCGCCGTGAGTGCCAGCATCGACACTATCTTTACCGTCGTCACCAGCCCGGATGTCAGCGTTGCCCGCATGTGGGGGCATATGGCGCCATCGCTGACGGCGGCGGATGGCGCGGTGTACCAGCGCCCGCTGCTGTACGCTGAGCTGTCCAGTACGGACAATACTGCGTCTAAGCAAGAAACCAACGAAACCTGGGCGGTTTTTCATGGGCCAGCCAGTGAAGGGGCCAATCCGGCCCGTTGCGCGGCGGGCTATTACCCTGCCGTTGAGGCGCTGGATTCGCTCTACAGCAAATACCCGAGCCGAACGATAAATACCGCCCAGGGCTGGCCGGTCTACTATTCTTACTGGAGCGGATCGAACTCGACGTCATTTTCCAGCGGGGCAAAACTTGACTTCTATTACGCAGTCGATCTGGCTGATGGTTCGCGTCGGTCAGAAAACAGCGCGACCAGCACTGCCTGGCAGTATCAAATTTGCGCCACGACGCCGCTGCCGCAGGCCACGCAGATTACCCTCACCTCCCCGCAGGCGATGGATGACGCTATTCAGGCGGTGAAGGCGAAAAACAGCGAGTCGATCCCGCTGCTCATCACCACTACCGATGCGATGGGCAACCCGGTGCCTTATGCGACTTTTTCGCTTAAACGCGACGCCGGGAAGGCGCGCAACCCTGACTATAATAAATTTGTAGCCACTAACGGCACCAACATGACGGTGACGCCGCTCACCGGTGCGCAGCAACAGTTTTACTATGCCACATCGGTTCTGACCGGCGCCACCGGCGCGGATGGTACGCTGGCCCTGACGCTTGCCGAACCCGGCGGCATAGGGTTGAAAAACCAGCTGACCGCGAATCTGAACGATACGCCGACGGCGACCTCATCGCTGCCGGTGGTGTTCACCGTCCTCACCAGCCCGGACAGCGACAAGGCCAACATGTACGGCCATATGCCGGAGACCTTCACCGCCAGCAACGGCGCGGAGTTTAAGCGCCCGCTGGTGGCAGGCGAGCCCTCATCGGAGGCGCACACGGATACCTATTTCGAAACCAATGAAAACTGGATCATGGTGAATAGTTTTAATACCGGCAATTACGGCGGGTGTCCGATGAACCAGATGGCTGCGATAGATGATTTCACTGCGCTGTACAACGATCACCCAAGCGGCAAGGTGGCGACCGATATTGGATTGCCCGTCGGGAAGCGGTGGTGGGCGGGGGATAGCCTGCTGAAAGGCTCAACCCTTTACTGGCAGTATAAAGATCTCAAGACGGGGAAAAACTACAGCATGTCGGAAAACCCGGGTAACTACTACTTACAACTCTGCCTGACAACATCGCGCAGCGGGCTGAATATCGCGCTCTCTTCCGACGCATGGAACGCCGATAAATCGGCGGCCGTGGCGAAAAAAGGCGAAACGATACCGATGACGGTAACGGTGACTAACGACGCCGGGCAGCCGCAGGCCGGGGTGGCCGTACTGTTGACGCGTGATTACGCTTATTCGCGCGGTGCGGTGGATAAGCAATACATTGAACCAGGCGTGATTGGCGAGCCGGTTCCGTTTACAACTTCGCCTGCGAATATGATGCTGACGCCGGTTGCACCTGCGGGTACGGCAGTGGCGTTTAATAACCAGAATGGCCTCAGCACAAAATGGTCTGGCTTCACCGGCGATGACGGTAAGTTGCGGTTTACGTTAACTCAGGATAAATCGCTGGGGTTAAAAACGTCTGTCACGGCGGCGCTTGCGAATCAATTTGATGAGGCGGCGAGCGTGGATGCAATCTTTACGGTACAAACCAGCCCGGACACGCCGTATGCGTCATACTGGGGTCATATGCCGGATACCGTGCAGGTGAACGGCGTTACGCTGCGCCGCCCGTACCTGAAAGCCGAGCTCTCTGCCGCGCCCCGGGATACCTGGCCGTTTAATAATGAATTCTGGGGGACGAACTATTATTATCAGTCCGAACACGTGGAAACGTCGTTGACGCATCTTTGCGGATCGCAGGAAAATATAGCCTCGCTGGACGATCTGAAAGCGTTGCAGAGCGTTATCGGCACGTTGCAATGGCCGACGACATCATCCTGGGACTATGTGTCGCAAGATGAAGGTCAAAGCAATAAGTACTACTGTTCATTTAACGAAACGACCGGCCAGACAACCTGTACTCGTGAAAAAGCGACGACCTCGGGCTTAGGCTCGTGCCGGGTGCCGTAGTGAATGGGGAATGGGGCCGGGAGCGCGTTTGAATGTTGGGTGACGCTTTGCGGCGCCCAACCTGGGTATCCCTTGTAGCTGGCGCTGTTCCGGTAGCGATGTATTTTTACGTTTTTGTATTCATGGAATGAACTGCAACGAAATGGACTTTTCTCAGGTACGTCAGTGAAATCGAAAAAGTGTGTCGGTTTTTTACCCTGGCTGCTGCTATGCGCCCTCAGTTTAACGCCTTTCTTCGCGCAGGCCGTGCGAAGCAGCGGCGCATGGCAGGAACTCACTGAGCAAACTGCGGCTATTAATGGCACTCCGCCTCAGGCCGACAGTGTAACGATCCCGGTATATCAGGGCAGCGTGCAGTTGCGCTCTGATGCGGCGAATCCTGTTGACTACTCCGCGAAGCCCAGCCAGTTCAGCACCAGTGATGCTGGCAGCGCGCTGACCTTAACCAATCCGCACGACACCGAAGGCGATATCTTCGCCGTGCCGCCGCTGGTCTGGCAGGCTGAACGCGCGCCCACCGTCACGCTGGTGTGGGCCGACGCCGCCACGCCGGACACGCCGCTTGATCCACAACCCGTCAGCAATATAAGTTTCTGCGCGCAGAATCTGGCGGGCCGCCATCTGGTGGTCTGGTCGCAACTGGATACCTCAACCGCCATACCGCCGCTGTGGTTGCTTACCCGCACCGGCGTGCCTTATAACACGGCGGTCGAAGTGCTTGATCAAAAGTTTGCCGTGGATATCGCGCCCGCCGTGGGCGACCCGGTAACGCTCGCCGCCGATCATCTGGATGAGTCGCTCAACGCCGCAAAGGTCAAAGCGGGCGAAAGCATCATGCTGACGGTAACGACCAAAGACTGCGGCGGCGAACCGGAGGGCAACGTTGATTTCGTGATTACCCGCGGCGACGCGCAAAACCGCCAGGGCGTGGTAAACAATGCCGCGCCGGTGCGCGTCGGCAACACCGAACTGACCACCACCGCCACGGAATATCATGGTACGACCAACGCCGAGGGCGTGGCGACCGTGGTCGTCACCCAGGCGAACGGCCCGGGCGTTAAAACGCCGCTGATAGCGCACCCGTCGAGCGCGCCAGCGCTGAAAGCCAGCGTGGACGTGATTTTTACCACCCTCACCAGCCCGGACAGCAGCAGCGCCAACATGTACGGTCATATGGCAGAGACGTCCACCGCCACGGTGGACGGCGCAAGCTACACCTTTTACCGCCCCAAACTGGCGGCGGAAACCGACGGTGAAGACCGCACCGCCAGCATCAACAATGAAACCTGGGCGCAGTTCAACTGGGGCCACGCCGACGCGCACTGCGATATTCTGCCGGATGCACGCCAACTGGAAGGGTTAAAAATTGCGCGCGGCGATCTGGCCACCACCCTCGGCTGGCCGGTAGGGCTGACATCCGGTGATGAAGAGTACTGGTCCTCCTCCCAGGGATCGACTGCCACTGACCATATCAGCATTGATATGCGCAGCCGCGCCCTTACGCAGATGCCGGACGCCACGCAATCGCTGGTTAGCTGCGTGGATAAAGCCCCGCCTGCGGTCACGCCGAAATTAGTGATTAGCGCCGATAATTTTGATTCAACGGTCAACGCGGCGAAAGTGAAGGTGGGCGAAGAGATCAACATGAAGATCACCGTCACCGACAGCGCCACCAATAAACCGCTGCCTTATCGCTACTTTAACGTCTACCTGGGCGACGAGCAAAATCGCCAGAATCAAAAGAACGCCGATATTGATAGCGGGCATCAGTGGACGGATGATCCGGTAATTATCACCAATCTGGCAGGCAGCGACGGCCACTATCATGGCGTCACCGACGCCAACGGTCAGTTCTCGCTGGTGTTGACTCAGGATAAGGGTGCGGGCGTATTAACCCCGGTGCGCGTGGTGCTGTTCGACGGCACGGAAGCGACGCAGAACGTGATTTTTACCGTCGTCACCAGCCCGGACGTGGCGCAGGCGCGCATGTGGGGCCATATGCAGGGCGTGGTGGAAGCGGGCAATATCTACAAACGCCCGCTGCTGGCAGAAGAGGCCGCGCAGGATACCGGTTCCGAATTTGAGAATAACGAATACTGGGCGACGTTTAACTCGGTAACGGCGGCGACGAACCAGTGCGGTACCGGCCAGGTGCCGGGGCAACTGCTATTGGATACGCTGTATCAGGCCCATTCCGGTAACGCGATGGAAACGACCTACGGCTGGCCGACGCAGAAACACAGCTATATCGCGGCGGATACTGATGGTTCCACCACCGCGCACGTCAACCTGGCGACCGGCGCGGACAGCATGTTCAGCGGCGCCGAACCGAACTATCTCTCCTGCTCCGGCAATGAGTTGGTGACCAGTCTGGACGTTTACTTTAATGGCGATGAGTCGTTACGTAATGCGGTAGCCAAAGTCGGCGAACAAATCACGATGAACGTCCATTCCGTTAATGCGCTGAACGGGTTAAGTGTGCCCAACGCCAGCTTTACCGTCACCATGTCGCACGGCAAAAATCGCGACAACGCCACCACGGGCTTTACCGATCCCAGCGACGGAACGCTGGTGATGGGCGGAACGCCTTTCGGCTCTTCCCAGGCGTCGATGACGTACCAGGGCATGACCGATGCCGAGGGCAACGCCACGCTGGTGATTGAACAGCCGCAGGGCGTGGGCTTGCTGACGCCGCTGAGCGTCCTGCCGGTCAACTCACTGATTACCACGCCCATCAACCGCAGCGTGAAATTTACCGTTCCCACCAGCCCCGATACGCCGGAGGCGCAGATGTGGGGCCATATGGCGGACACGCTCACCGTGGGTGATATGGAATTCCAGCGGCCAAAGCTGGCGGCGGAAGCGACTGCCGCCACCCGTACCCAGGAGCAGGATAACGAAACCTGGGCGCGCGTCAGCCACGCCGACGCGCTGAATAACCCCAACGCCGGGGGCTGCGAGGCCGGCCATCTGCCGCGCGCCGATCAGCTTGCCGCACTGTATGCCTCCAGCGACGGCAATAAAATCCACACAGTATCCGGCTGGCCGACGACGTATGACTACTGGTCTTCCACCTTCGCCAGCGCCGCTACATGGCAGGCGGTATCACTGGCTGCGGGCGGCTATACCGCTTCCGGCGATGCGTCGGACTACGTGAGCTGTCTGGTCAGCAAAAATCCGACGGCGGCGTCTATCACCATTGAGCCGGTGGATGCGGCATTGTGGTATAACGCAAACAGCGAACACGCGGTGAAGGTGAAAAAGGGCGATACGCTCCAGCTTAAAGTGACGGTAAAAGACGCCAGCGGCAATCCGCTGCCGCAGGCGCCGTTCGTGTTAAGCCGCGGCGACGGCTATACCCGCCAGGGGGAGAAACATATCGCCGGTAGCGGCGACGGCATCGTCTCGGCGGTGGTGATTGACGGCGATTCGCTCAACGACACCGCCACCAAAATCGGCGGCATGACCGGTGAAAACGGCAGCAAAATCATCAACGTCACCCGCCCGGATGCCCACGGGACGAAAGTCGCGATTACGGCGGCGCTGTACAATAACGCCAGCGCGACGGCCAGCATCGATACTATTTTTACCGTGGTCACCAGCCCGGACAGCGACAAAGCCAAAATGTGGGGCCATATGCCGGAAACGACGACGGCGGCCAACGGCGAGGTGTTTAAGCGCCCGCTGTTATCGGCTGAAATCGCCAGCGGCGTTACCCACGGCGACAATACGGAAAACAACGAAGCGTGGGGAATAGTCGATTTTGAAATGGCGAACGACGCCTGCGGCGCGGGATACGTGCCGACCCTTGCCGATATGCAATCGCTGTACGACGCCAGGCCCGGCGGCGCCATGAATACCCAGCAGGGCTGGCCGCTGGACGGTAAAAACTACCAGGACAGCACCGCCGATTTGAGCCGGAGTACGCAAAACCGCTACGTTAAGTCGATTAATCTGCGCGACGGCGGCGTCGGTTCGCTATTGTGGAATGAACAACTCTATTTTGTCTGCCTGCAAAACGCCCATCCGGCGGCGACGCAGATAACGCTCATTTCGCCTGTGTATAACGACAGCGACGGATTCGCCAAAGCGAAAGTCGGCGAGACCATCCCGGTCATCATCACCACGCGGGATGCCCAGGGCAACCCGGCCGCCGACACGCCGGTTATCTTTACGCGCGGCGACAGCGTCGGGCGCGCGAATCAGGAGGTGAATAGCTCGGCGGCGGCGGATATACAGATAAACCACAGCGACGGGCGTAGCAGCGGCGCTAACTATTACACCGCCACGGGCGCCGACGGCACGCTGACGCTGAATATCAGCCAGGACAGCGGCGCGGGCTTTAAAACGCCGCTGACGGCGGCGATAGAGCACAACGGCGTAACGAGCGCGCCGCTGCCAGTCATCTTTACCGTGGTCACCAGTCCGGACACGCCGAAGGCCAACTACTGGGGCCATATGGCGGAAACGCTGACCGACAGCAGCGGCGTGGCGTACAGGCGTCCGCTGCTGGCCAGCGAGTTTAGCGCTACGCCCGGCAAAACGCTGACCATCGCCAACGGCTACTACGACAAAGGCGAAACCTGGGGCATGATAACCGTCGATAAAGCCTGGAACGGCACCGGTGGCGGCTGTGGGCGCGACACGCTACCGACCGTAGCCAACCTCCAGACGCTGTACGGGACATACCCGGATAACGCCATGCGCAGCCGTAACGGCTGGCCGATGACCAGTTCAGGCAACAACAACGTCAGCCGCTACTGGTGGGCGGGGGATTACGTGATATCGTCAGACGGCACGAAGTCGCTCTACGCGGCGGTCAACCTGTTTAACGACGGCAATGATGTCAAAACGACGACCAGCACCTCGATGTACTACATGCAGACCTGTCTTGCCTCGCCGCGCAGCGCCGCCGCCAGCCTGACGCTGACGCTGGCAGGCCAGGATGAAACCACCGGAAGCGCAAAGGCGAAGAAGGGCGAGCAGATGGCCGCCACCATCGACGTGAAAGACGCCGCAGGTCAGCCGATGAAAAACGTGATGGTGAAAATCAGCCGCGGATCTTCGTACAATCGCGCCAACAGCGCCACATCGTCCTCAAGCGTCACAGACGATATTACGCTGCGTAATGTGATGCCGTCCGGCCTTGCGACATACCTGCTGGATACTTCGGCGAAATATCTGTATGCGCAAACCGATGCCCTGGGACAGGTGACATTTACCCTTGCGCAGGACAGTACCGCCGGTTTAAAGACCACTATCAGCGCCGCCACGATGGACGGCAGCAACCTGACGGACAGCAAAGACGCTATCTTTACCGTTATCACCAGCCCGGACAGCGACAAGGCTTCATACTGGGGCCATATGCCGGAAACCTTTACCAACAGTAAGGGGGTTGAATTTAAGCGACCGCTGCTGCGCGCTGAACTTTCTTCAACGGCGGACACGTCGGGTTATACGGAAAATAACGAGACCTGGTATACCTGGAGCCGTTATCCGAATATGTATCAGGACACCGCCAGCCCGTGCGATCGGCTGGGGTTGCCGACGGTAAATGATTTACAGACGCTATATACCGATTATCCCAATGGCGCACTCACGACAACGCTTGGCCTACCGGTGGCATCAGGAAAATATTGGGGGGCGGGTAACTCAGTACCAGATGCCACGCACTCAGACAGTCAGTTTCAGTATGTCAGACTCAGCGATAATAATACGCTGACAACCAAAGCCAATACCGCCACGGCGCAGCTTTGTCTGGCAAAGCGCCGGGACTTGTCGATAGAACTCACCTCCAGCGACATGGATGCGGATAAAGGCGCTCCAGTGGCGAAGAAGGGCGAGAGCCTGCCGTTGACCGTCACTGTGAGGGATGGTTCCGGCACGCCGCAGCCCAATACCGCTATCCGTTTGGGACGAACGCTTTCGATAGACCGGGCGGGTGTCGTTGATGGCAGTTCCGGCGGCGGAGGCATGATACTCACATCGGTTGCACCGTCTACGGGCTCAATGACGTTTAACTGCACGGCATCTTCGTGCACAAGCTATTGGTACGGCATGACGGATGAGAATGGTAAAGCGCAACTCGAAGTGACGCAGGATGATTCCCGTGGCCTGAGAACACCGCTGCAGGTGATGCTTGTCGACGATCCGCTGACAGTTAGCGATATGGACGTCATTTTCACCGTCATTACCAGCCCGGACAGCGATAAAGCCAAATACTGGGGACACATGCCGGAAACCGTGACCAACAGCGCGGGCGTGAAGTTCCGGCGTCCGCTGCTGGCGGCGGAGATGACGTCGAATAGCGGTACTTACCTGGTTAACAATGAAACATGGCCCTTAGTCACCGCAGCGAACACTGAAAAAGCGGGCGCAACCGGCTGTGATGCGGAATACCAGCCGTTGTCAGGCGATCTGCAAACGTTGTATAGCGACAATCCTAACGGCGCAATCGGTACAAACTACGGCTGGCCGGTGGCGGGGAACAAATCCTGGTGGGCGGCGGATCGTGCGCCGAATACCGCATATTACCAATTTATAAACCTGAATAGCGGCGGTAAGGGCACCGCCAGTTCATCGACTGCCACCGGTGCTCAGGTGTGTCTGGTCGAGCCGCGTACTTCTACTCCTGCCAGTATTACGCTGACCTCGACGGCGATGGACAGCGCGAAAAACGCGGCGGTAGTGGAGAAGGGAAGCGCGATGCCGTTAACGGTGACGGTAAAAGATAGCAGCGGTAACCCGGTCGCCAACGTCGGTTTTACGTTGTCACGTGGCGATTCGAAAAATCGGGCAGGTATGGTGATAACGGATGGCGACGTGGCAGCGGATGCCGGAGCAGACGATCTCATGCTTAAAGAGCTGACTCCCGCAAGCGCCAGCCAAAGTATGACCACCACCGGGATTGTCTTTACCGGCACTACCGGCAGCGACGGTACGGCAACGTTTACGCTTAATCAGGATAAAAGCCTGGGGTTGAAAACGCCACTCACGGTGAAAGTGACGGACAATACGACTCTTCACGCATCGCTGGATGTGATTTTTATGGTACTTACCAGCCCGGATACGGATAAAGCGTTGTTCTGGGGAAATATGTCGGATACGACATCCGTCAACGGAAAAACGCTGCATCGTCCGTGGCTTCAGGCTGAGATGCTGTCAGGCGTAACGCCAGTATTTACCAACGGAGTGCATGCAAATAACGAGTACTGGGCGATGGCGCATACGGTGGACAACACGAAATGGGATATTGCCAAACAGTGCGGTAGCCTTAGCAAAGCACCGGATAATAACGACCTGTTGACGCTGTATCATTCAATTAGCTCGTTAGGCTGGCCGACGCAGGGCTATCCCTATTTATCTAAATCAACCTCAAGCGGCGGCATGTATTGCGGCGTAGATGAGAATACCAAGAGTCAAAACTGCGCCATTAAGCCGGCAGGCACAGCGGGTTATGCGACGTGCGTGGAGTAACGTATTATGCGTCTGGCACGAAAATAATCTGCTTTTCACATTCAATTGAGCTTCATGAAAAAGTGAAAGTAGCATTCATTGAAAAGTATATGTTCTGCTAATTGGCGTCACCACCGTTTGCCACGCGTGTGTAAAAGCGCCGTTTCCCTTCTGTAACCCGGCATCTGGCGCTACGTATATACTCTAAATAATTCGAGTTGCAGGAAGGCGGCAAGCGAGCGAATCCCCGGGAGCTTACTAAAGTAAGTGACTGGGGTGAGGGAACGCAGCCGCAGCACATGCAACTTGAAGTATGACGAGTATATTTAAAATAACGCCAGGTGTCGCATGATAATCACACCTTTTTGTTTCACGCATTTATTTATTTTAATATATGAAGTTATTAAATGTTATTCACGACATAAATATTTATTAAATGGATGAATTTATTTATATCAATTATAAATCAACCAGAAATTGACCTGGCATTGAAATAAGCCTTGAAATTAGTTAATAATTTGGCTTGGATAATATATTGTTTCAGGTGATTGCAACCATTCATAGAGCTGTATTTTTGTTATTTATTATTTAACTCATTGATAATGTAGCATTTAAAGGCTATTTGTAGCCCAATCAAAATCCAGTTTGCTTCGTGAACGTTATTAAAGGGAAATTTAAAAATTGAACAGGACTTACAGTATTGTCTGGAGCGCCGTGCGAAATATGTATGTCGTGGCTTCAGAATTGGCGCGAGGCCACAGCAAAGTTAAAGCGCAAGTATGCGCGAGTGAAATCCATTCTCCAAACCAAAAGTCCGAATATGGACAAATAATAAAAGCAACGCGCGCGGCGCTGGCTTGCGCCGTGGCTGCGGCACTCGGATTTTTCAGCCCGCTGGCTATGGCCGATAATCAGGTATCATATGCTGATGCGCAGCCCCACGTTCTGGATGCGTCAACGCCGCCGATGAGCTATTCGGGCACCGATGAAGGCGCGGCGCTATATGTCTCGGGTGTCGCCACCGTCGGCTGGCAGCCCACCACGGTCACAGGGACTGGGCTCGTCATTGAAACAAGCGGAGGCGGGGCTGATGATCCGGATGGCGGTAAGTATGTTTCCAACGCCATTTCGCTGGATCATTACGCTATCCTTGAGCTTACCGACGCGAAGATAACCACTACGGGTATTTATACCCAGGGTATTTCCGCAGCGGATGGCAGCAAACTGACGTTAACAGACAGTACGCTAACGATTGACGGCAATTTCGGCGTAATGACGTTGTATACGGGTTCAGAAGCAACGCTGGACGGTACCATCGTTGAGGCAGCTAACAGCAGCAGCGCGCAGGTGCAACAAGGCAGTACGCTGAACGTGCTGGACGGTAGCACAATCACCCTGGCGCAAGGCCAGATAAACGTTGTTGCCGGAAACACCGCGACAGACGAGGGTTCCACCCTGAACCTCTCTGATAGCTCGGTCAGCTCTGCAGGTACGATGAGCACCATCCAGGGTACCAATAAGGCCGCTCTTAATCTCACCAACGCGACCATAACACATACCAATGCCAGCGGCGCGGCGGTACAGGCCAATAACGCCACTACCCTGGATATTACAGGCGGCAACATTACCTCTGCCGGTACGGGCGTGTATATTCTGGCGTCGGACGCCAGGATCGACGGCGCCACCATCAACGCCGACGGCGACGGTATCTTTATAACCAGCAAAAGAAAACTCGACGGGTATGAGGATCTCAACGCGCTGACGGTCAACAAAGCACAGGTTAATTCAGACACGATTGCGCTGCATGTGGACACTGGCACGACGATTAACGCTCCTATCGTGCTGACCGACAGCACATTTGAAGCGCCGGAAGTGATCAAGCTTGGCAGCAAGGCGGTAATTCAGGCCAACAATACGACATTGATCGGTGACGTTGCTCAGAGTGACATGTCATCGTCATCGCTCTCTTTAAGCCAGGGGTCCACGTTAACCGGTAGTGTAGATGCGATGTTTACTACGCTGTCGCTCGACGACACCAGCCAGTGGAACATGACCGACCCGTCAACCGTCGGCAATCTGACCAACGACGGCGATATTACGCTGGGCAACGCGAGCGGTTCGACAGGTATGCTGCTGACGGTGGACAATACCCTGACCTTACAGGATAACAGCCAGATAAACGCGACGCTGGATACCGCCAACAGCGCGCCAATTATCAAAGCCGCCAACGTCACGCTGGACGGGACGCTGAACCTTAGCTCAACGGCCACCTTTGTCGCGCCCGAAACCGACGAACACTTTGGATCGATCACGCTGATTGATTCACAAAGCGCAATCACTACCGATTTTGACAGCGTAACACTGGATGCTGACACCTCCGCTATGCCGGATTATCTGACGATCAACGCGGGCGTTGATGCGGATGATAATACCAACTACGAGTTGTCTACGGGCTTGAGTTGGTACGCGGGCGCAAATTCTGCGCGCGCTGCGCATGGCACTTTTACCGTTGATGCAGGCAGTACCTTTACCGTCACCAGCGAACTGGACGAAACCACGGCGACCTCCAACTGGAACGGCAGCAAGCTAACCAAACAAGGCGACGGCACGCTGATCCTCAGCAACACCGGCAACGACTACGGCGATACTGAAATTGACGGCGGCATTCTGGCCGCCAAAGACGCCGCCTCGCTCGGCACTGGCGATGTGACGATTGCAGAAAACGCAACGCTTGCGCTGAGCCAGGGCACGCTGGATAACAACGTGACCGGCGAGGGCCAAATTGTCAAAAGCGGTAGCGATGAGCTGATCGTGACCGGCGATAACACTTACAGCGGCGGCACCACCATTACCGGCGGTACGCTGACGGCTGACCATGCGGATTCGCTGGGCAGCGGCGATATCGACAACAGCGGCGTGCTTAAGGTGGGCGAAGGCGATCTGGAAAATACGCTTTCCGGCAGCGGTTCGCTGGTGAAAACCGGTACCGGCGAGCTGACGTTAAGCGGCGGCAACGATTACTCCGGCGGCACCACTATTTCCGACGGTACGCTGACGGCTGACCATGCAGATTCGCTGGGCACTGGCGCTGTTGCTAACAGCGGCGTGCTTCAGGTCGGCGAGGGCGAGCTGGAAAATACGCTTTCCGGCAGCGGCTCGCTGGTGAAAACCGGTACGGGCGAGCTGACGTTAGGCGGCGATAACAGCTATTCCGGCGGCACCACCATTACTGGCGGCACGCTGACGGCTGACCATGCAGATTCGCTGGGGACCGGGGCTATTGCCAACAGCGGCGTGCTTAAGGTCGGCGAGGGCGAGCTGAAAAATACGCTTTCCGGCAGCGGCTCGCTGGTCAAAACCGGCACAGGCGAGCTGACGCTAAGCGGCGATAACAGTTACTCCGGCGGCACCACCATTATCGGCGGTACGCTGACGGCTGACCATGCGGATTCGCTGGGTACCGGAGCTGTTGCCAACAGCGGTGTGCTTCAGGTCGGCGAGGGCGAGCTGGAAAATACGCTTTCCGGCAGCGGTTCGCTGGTGAAAACCGGTACGGGCGAGCTGACGTTAAGCGGCGACAACAGCTATTCCGGCGCCACCACTATCACTGACGGCACGCTGATTGCCGCCAACGTCAACGCGCTGGGCAGCGGCAATATCGACAACAGCGGTACGCTGATGCTGGACGCCAACGGCACATTTGAGCTTGCGAACATCACCACCCATACCGGCGCCACGACCGCGCTGGCGGCGGGCAGCACCCTTGACGCGGGCCAGCTCACCCAGGAAGACGGCAGTACGCTAAGTATTGACCTCGGCGCGGCCACCGACGACGCCGTGATTACCGCCGACAGCGTCACGCTGGGCGGCACTCTGAATGTTACCGGCATCGGCAGCGTTACAGACAGCTGGACGCCTGAGGCATACACCTATACGCTGATTGACAGCGACAGCGCCATTACGAGCGATTTCGACGATCTGACCATTGCAGGGATGAACCGCGAAGATGTTGACTTCCTGACTATCGACGGAAAAGTCGATGAAGCAGACAACACCCACTATGATCTGACGGCCTCCCTCTCCTGGTATGCGGACAGAGACAACGCCACTACCGACGCCCACGGCACCTTTACCCTGAGCGACCCTGACGGCAGCTTTAACGTTGCGGCTACACTGACAGACGTTGACGATACGCTGGATCCGGGTAGCAGATGGGACGGTAAATCGCTGACCAAAGAAGGCGCAGGCACGCTGCTCCTCTCTGGCGACAACGACTACAGCGGCGGCACCACCATCAATGAAGGTACGCTGGTCGCCGCCAGTACGACGGCGCTGGGCACCGGTCTGGTAGACAATAATGCCACGCTGGTGCTGGACGCAGACGGTGAAGTCAGCGCGGTGGGCGGCATCACCACTCATAGCGGCGCGACGACCCAACTGGCGCTCGGCACCTCGTTGGATCTCGGCGACAGCGCGTTAATTCAGCAAGATGGCAGTACGCTGAACGTTGAGCTGAATAGTGACTCAGTGCAACCGCTGATTACCGGCAGCAGCGCCACGCTTGGCGGCGATTTGGTCGTCAGCGACGCCAGCCTGCAAGCGCGCGCCTCCGACGCGGAGTTCCAGTCCTTTAAACTGATGGATATGACCAGCGATATCAGCGGCGACTTTACCAGCCTGACGATGAACCTCACTGACAAGCCGGACTATCTGACCGTAACCGGGACAATCAATCCTGAAGATGCGTCAGAATATCTGCTTACCGAAGGGCTGAGCTGGAATGCGACCGCCACGTCAGCGACGCCAGCACACGGCACCTTCACTCTGGGCGCAGGCGATAGCTTTGAAGTCACCAGCGTACTGGGCGATAAAACCGGCAACGGCGACTGGGATGGTAAAACGTTGACCAAACTGGGCGCGGGTAAACTGACGCTGAGCGGCGTGAACACCTACACCGGCGATACTAACGTACAGGAAGGCACGCTGTGGCTGGCCGGAGACGGTACGATTGGCGAAGTGGGCAGCCAGCAGGCGGTGAACGTCGCTTCTGGGGCGACCTTCGGCGGCAGCAATGGTACGACCGTTAACGGTAAGGTGACCAATGAAGGGACGCTGGTCTTCGGCGACAGCGAGGAGACAGGCGCTATCTTCACCCTCAATGGCGATCTGGTCAACATGGGGACGATCGCCAGCGGCAGCACCTCCAGCACGCCGGGCAATACGCTTTATGTTGATGGCAATTACACCGGCAACGGCGGCTCGCTTTATCTGAATACCGTCCTGGGCGACGATGATTCGGCGACCGATAAGCTGGTGATTACCGGCGATGCCTCCGGCACCACCGATCTGTACATCAACGGCATCGGCGATGGAGCACAGACCACTAACGGTATTGAAGTGGTGGATGTTGGCGGCGTATCGACCAGCGATGCGTTTGTGTTAAAAAATGAAGTTAACGCCAGTCTGTATACCTACCGTCTGTACTGGAATGAAAGTGACAACGACTGGTATCTGGCGTCAAAAGCACAGTCTGATGATGACGACAGCGGTGGTGATGACAGTGATGTCACGCCTTCGGATGGCGGTGACGATGGCGGTAATGTCACGCCTCCGGACGATGGCGGCGATGGCGGTAATGTCACGCCTCCGGACGATGGCGGCGATGTCGCACCACAGTACCGTGCGGATATCGGCGCGTACATGGGCAACCAGTGGATGGCGCGCAACCTGCAAATGCAGACCCTCTATGACCGCGAGGGCAGCCAGTATCGTAACGCAGATGGCAGCGTATGGGCGCGCTTCAAAGCGGGTAAAGCAGAATCAGAGGCTGTCAGCGGCAATATCGATATGGACAGCAACTACTCCCAGTTCCAGTTAGGCGGCGACATTCTGGCCTGGGGCAACGGCCAGCAGAGCGTTACCGTTGGCGTCATGGCGAGCTACATCAACGCCGACACCGACAGCACCGGTAACCGTGGCGCGGACGGTAGCCAGTTCACCAGTAGCGGCAACGTAGACGGCTACAACCTCGGCGTCTATGCCACCTGGTTTGCCGATGCCCAAACGCATAGCGGCGCGTATGTCGATAGCTGGTATCAATACGGTTTCTACAACAACAGCGTAGAGAGCGGTGATGCGGGATCTGAATCTTACGATTCAACCGCTAACGCCGTCTCGCTGGAAACCGGTTATCGCTACGATATTGCGCTTAGCAACGGTAATACTGTCAGTCTGACGCCGCAGGCGCAGGTTGTCTGGCAGAATTACTCAGCGGATAGCGTGAAGGATAACTACGGCACCCGGATCGATGGTCAGGATGGCGACAGTTGGACAACGCGTCTGGGTCTGCGTGTTGACGGCAAGCTGTACAAAGGCAGCCGTACGGTTATCCAGCCGTTTGCTGAAGCTAACTGGCTGCACACCAGCGATGATGTGTCGGTATCGTTTGATGATGCTACGGTGAAACAGGATCTTCCGGCTAACCGTGCGGAGCTGAAAGTGGGTCTGCAGGCAGATATCGATAAGCAGTGGAGCGTTCGCGCTCAGGTTGCCGGGCAGACTGGCAGCAATGACTTTGGCGATCTGAACGGTAGCCTCAATCTGCGCTATAACTGGTAAGTTAGACAAAACCGGGCGGGTGTTCCCTGCCCGGTTTTGAGGCGAATGACAAACCGGTTGATCGTCAGATTATGGCTACACCTTATCCGACGTGGCGCGTAGGTTGGCTGAGGCGAAGTCGAAACCCAACATCGCGCTGCAAAGGGTGGGGGAGTGTTGGATTACGTGCCCGGCGTGACGGATTTGACTTCACTTTCAAGCCAGCCGTCCTCCAGTCTCGTGGTCATGATATCGCCTGCTTTGACCTGTTTGATCTTTTTCAGCACCTTGCCGTCCGTTGTCGTCGAAACCGTATAGCCGCGCGCCAGCGTGGCTAACGGGCTGACCGCTTCCAGATGCGTGACCGCGTTGCCAAAACGCTCGCGCTGTTCGCTTAACCGTGAGCGGATATTCTCCGTCAGACGATATTCCAGCTGTTGGATGCGCGACTGCGCGCGGTGAATGCGCGGCTGCGGATTTTGCTGGCTCAGGCGTTGACTTACGCGCTGTTGGCGTTGATTGGCCTGCTTAATCCTGGCCTCAAGCGCAAATCCCATCCGTTGGCGTAGACGTTCCAGCGCGGTTTGCTGACGGGCCAGACGCAGTTGCGGATGTTGCTGTTGCAGACGGTGAAAAATCTGCGTGAAACGGCGGCTGCGATTGGCGAGGTAGTAGTCCATCGCCATGCCCAGACGCTGCTGGGCGGACTGGATCTGACGCAACAACTCCTGCTGGTTACGGCTGACAATTTCTGCCGCTGCTGATGGCGTAGGCGCGCGCAGGTCGGCGACAAAATCAGCTATCGTGACGTCCGTTTCGTGACCGACGGCGCTGACCACCGGAATGCGGCTTGCAAAAATCGCCCGCGCCACGCGTTCGTCGTTAAAACTCCACAAATCTTCCAGCGAACCGCCGCCGCGCCCGATGATCAGTACATCACACTCGCCCCGCGCGTTCGCCAGTTCGATAGCACGAACGATCTGCCCCGGCGCGTCGTCGCCCTGTACCGCGGTTGGATAGATAATAACGGGCAGGGATGGGTCACGACGCTTCAGCACATGGAGAATATCGTGCAGCGCCGCGCCGGTTTTCGAGGTGATCACCCCCACGCAGTGGGCCGGGGAGGGCAACGGCTGTTTATGCTGCTGATCGAACAAGCCTTCGGCCTGGAGTTTGGCTTTTAGCTGCTCATATTTCTGCTGCAACAAGCCTTCGCCAGCCGGCTGCATACTTTCGGCGATGATTTGATAATCGCCGCGCGGCTCGTACAGCGTAATGTTGGCGCGTACCAGCACCTGCTGCCCGTGCTGCGGACGGAACGTCACCCGGCGGTTGCTGTTACGGAACATCGCACAGCGCACCTGAGCGGTATCGTCTTTGAGCGTAAAGTACCAGTGGCCCGACGCAGGCTGCGTGAAATTAGAAATCTCGCCGCTGATCCATACCTGTCCCATCTCCTGTTCTAACAGCAGACGAACCGTCTGGTTAAGGCGGCTTACGGTAAAAATTGAGGAAGTTTGAGAGGATAACATGTGAGCGGGATCAAATTCTAAATCAGCAGGTTATTCAATCGATAGTAACCTGCTCACGGGGGATCGCAAGCACTATTTGCAAAAAAATGTAGATGCAACCGATTACGTTCTGTATAATGCCGCGGCAATATTTATTAACCTCCCAGGTGAGATATTGCCCATGCTACGTATCGCTAAAGAAGCCCTGACGTTTGACGACGTCCTCCTTGTTCCCGCTCACTCCACCGTTTTGCCGAATACTGCCGATCTCAGCACGCAGTTGACGAAAACTATTCGTCTGAATATTCCTATGCTTTCTGCGGCGATGGACACCGTGACGGAAGCGCGCCTGGCAATTGCCCTGGCCCAGGAAGGCGGCATTGGTTTTATCCACAAAAACATGTCCATTGAGCGCCAGGCGGAAGAAGTTCGCCGCGTGAAGAAACACGAGTCCGGCGTAGTGACCGACCCGCAGACCGTCCTGCCAACCACCACGTTGCATGAAGTGAAAGCCCTGACCGAGCGTAACGGTTTTGCGGGCTATCCGGTGGTGACTGAAGATAACGAGCTGGTGGGTATCATCACCGGTCGTGACGTGCGTTTTGTGACTGACCTGAACCAGCCGGTGAGTGTCTACATGACGCCGAAAGAGCGTCTGGTGACCGTTCGTGAAGGCGAAGCCCGTGAAGTCGTGCTGGCAAAAATGCACGAAAAACGCGTAGAAAAAGCGCTGGTCGTTGATGATAACTTCCATCTGCTTGGCATGATTACCGTAAAAGATTTCCAGAAAGCGGAACGTAAACCAAACTCCTGCAAAGATGAGCAGGGCCGTTTACGTGTCGGCGCGGCGGTCGGCGCAGGCGCGGGCAACGAAGAGCGCGTTGACGCGCTGGTGGCGGCAGGCGTTGACGTACTGCTGATCGACTCCTCTCACGGTCATTCAGAAGGCGTGTTGCAACGTATCCGTGAAACCCGTGCTAAATATCCTGACCTGCAAATCATCGGCGGCAACGTCGCGACGGGCGCAGGCGCTCGCGCACTGGCGGAAGCCGGTTGCAGCGCGGTGAAAGTCGGTATTGGCCCGGGTTCCATCTGTACCACTCGTATCGTGACTGGCGTGGGCGTTCCGCAGATCACCGCTGTTTCTGACGCAGTTGAAGCGCTGGAAGGCACCGGGATTCCGGTTATCGCTGACGGCGGTATCCGTTTCTCCGGCGACATCGCCAAAGCCATCGCCGCAGGCGCGAGCGCGGTAATGGTGGGCTCTATGCTGGCCGGTACCGAAGAATCCCCGGGCGAAATCGAACTCTACCAGGGCCGTTCGTACAAATCTTACCGCGGCATGGGCTCGCTGGGCGCGATGTCCAAAGGTTCCTCCGACCGTTACTTCCAGAGCGACAACGCCGCCGACAAACTGGTGCCGGAAGGTATCGAAGGCCGCGTAGCCTATAAAGGTCGCCTGAAAGAGATCATTCACCAGCAGATGGGCGGCCTGCGCTCCTGTATGGGGCTGACCGGTTGTGCTACCATCGACGAACTGCGTACTAAAGCGGAGTTTGTGCGTATCAGCGGTGCGGGCATTCAGGAAAGCCACGTTCACGACGTGACCATCACCAAAGAGTCCCCGAACTACCGTCTGGGCTCCTGATTTTCTTCGCCCGACCTTCGCGTCGGGCGATTTATTTAATCTGTTTCACTTGCCTCGGAATAAGCGTCAATGACGGAAAACATTCATAAGCATCGCATCCTCATTCTGGACTTCGGTTCTCAGTACACTCAACTGGTTGCGCGCCGCGTGCGTGAGCTGGGTGTTTACTGTGAACTGTGGGCGTGGGATGTGACAGAAGCACAAATTCGTGACTTCAACCCAAGCGGCATTATTCTTTCCGGCGGCCCGGAAAGCACCACCGAAGAAAACAGCCCGCGCGCGCCGCAGTATGTCTTTGAAGCAGGCGTGCCGGTATTTGGCGTCTGCTACGGGATGCAGACCATGGCGATGCAGCTTGGCGGTCATGTAGAAGGTTCTAATGAGCGTGAATTTGGTTACGCGCAGGTCGAAGTATTGACCGACAGCGCGCTGGTTCGCGGTATTGAAGATTCCCTGACCGCAGACGGCAAACCGCTGCTGGACGTGTGGATGAGCCACGGCGATAAAGTGACGGCGATTCCGTCCGACTTCGTGACCGTCGCCAGCACCGAGAGCTGCCCGTTCGCCATTATGGCCAACGAAGAAAAACGCTTCTACGGCGTACAGTTCCACCCGGAAGTGACCCACACCCGCCAGGGTATGCGCATGCTGGAGCGTTTTGTGCGTGATATCTGCCAGTGTGAAGCCCTGTGGACGCCGGCGAAGATCATCGACGACGCCGTGGCGCGCATTCGCGAGCAGGTGGGCGACGACAAAGTGATCCTCGGTCTCTCCGGCGGCGTGGATTCTTCCGTAACCGCAATGTTGCTGCACCGCGCGATCGGTAAAAATCTGACCTGTGTATTCGTCGACAACGGCCTGCTGCGTCTCAACGAAGCCGAGCAGGTGATGGACATGTTTGGCGACCATTTTGGTCTGAACATTGTTCACGTACCGGCAGAAGATCGTTTCCTGTCAGCGCTGGCTGGCGAAAACGATCCGGAAGCCAAGCGTAAGATCATCGGTCGCGTTTTCGTTGAAGTGTTCGACGAAGAAGCGCTCAAACTGGAAGACGTGAAATGGCTGGCGCAGGGCACCATCTACCCTGACGTTATCGAATCTGCGGCGTCTGCAACCGGTAAAGCGCACGTCATCAAATCTCACCACAATGTCGGCGGCCTGCCGAAAGAGATGAAGATGGGGCTGGTTGAACCGCTGAAAGAGCTGTTCAAAGACGAAGTACGTAAGATTGGTCTGGAGCTGGGCCTGCCGTACGACATGCTGTACCGTCACCCGTTCCCGGGGCCGGGCCTCGGCGTACGCGTACTGGGCGAAGTGAAGAAAGAGTACTGCGACCTGCTGCGTCGCGCGGACGCTATCTTCATTGAAGAGCTGCGCAAAGCGGATCTGTACGACAAAGTCAGCCAGGCGTTCACCGTCTTCCTGCCAGTACGCTCCGTTGGCGTCATGGGCGATGGTCGTAAGTACGATTGGGTGGTCTCCCTGCGTGCCGTCGAAACCATCGACTTTATGACCGCGCACTGGGCGCACCTGCCGTATGACTTCCTGGGTCGTGTTTCCAACCGCATCATCAATGAAGTCAACGGGATTTCCCGTGTGGTGTATGACATCAGCGGTAAACCACCAGCTACCATTGAGTGGGAATAAGCCGATAATCCTTCCTGTGTTTTCATGAACAGGTAAAAGTGAATTTAACCCTCTGTTTTTGCAGAGGGTTTTTATTTATGTGCATAGATGAGTTTTCTGTGTAGTGCACAGCTTCTGGCGGCAAATTTGACGTAATCATGAACCCACGAAGGTTGGCTGTATCTTGCCGTGGTCGTTGATTTGTTCTCGCGCAAAGTTATCGGTTGGTCAATGCAACCACGAATGACAAAAGACATTGTCCTGAATGCGCTTCTGATGGCCGTGTGGCGACGTCATCCCCAAAAACAGGTGCTGGTTCAGTCTGATCAGGATAGTCAGTACACCCGCTATGAATGGCTGAAATCGCACGGACTGGAGGTCAGTATGAGCCGTCGTGGCAACTGTCATGACAATGCGGTTGCAGAAAGCTTTTTCCAGCTACTGAAGCGTGAACGGATAAAGAAAAAGATCTACCAACGACTCAGAAGTGTCCAGGTTATTCGTGGCGATTCAGCCCAAATAAGGGGTATTTAAAATATAGTAACTTTATTCTTCAACTATATAACCAACGTCCAGCTTTAGCACTTTCAACGAGCATACCAACTGTTAGTGGCTTACGCGGATCAGGCTCTTTACTTCCAAAGTACTCTGGGTTCAGATAGTTGAGTATGTCAAATCCTTCTGAATCTATATTCCAACGCTCGAAGTACTCTTGTAGAAGTTCTTCACTATCTTCAAAAACGAGTTTTAGATCATCCCTAATACTGGTATCAAGCGTGATGGTTCGCTTTGGCCCACAGAGAAAGTACTTTTTAGTGTTATATTCCTGATCGATAAAATCGATAATTTCTTTCTCAATATCTCTCATTAGAAGTACGTCCACTGAATGTGATCTTTAGGAACCGCCACACGATTAAATGTATCTTTAATATCACGCTGGATATCATAAATCGTAGTGAATGTCATAACTCAATCGAGCCAGGGTACATTACGACCAACGAAACGACCTAAATTATTCGTTGAGCTTAGCTGTAATGAGTTGATGGTTTTGCCTGTCAACGTTGGTGATCTGATCCCTCGTGGCTCTTTACAAAACAAATCCTGACGTATGGGACTGGTCACCTTATTCTCCTTCCACGGTGGTTATCTTCGCATTGATTCTGGCGGATAGGGCGGAACCGCAGGTGACCTTTGAGTATACGTTTACGGTAAAGCACTGCATCGACACAATAGCGGGTTTCCTGAAGTGCGTTGAGGTTGAGCGGCATCCGGCTATCGCAGAGATACTTACACAGTTTGAGAGTACCGTACGTCAGTGCCCGCTGGGATGCCAGATTTGCCCTGAACTTGTGCCAGCTACCGGGAGTTTAACCACGCTGAAGGCTATCGGGTTTTGTATTCGGCCGAGGGAATCTTAGTAACCGCGCATGTGATCTTATCACCCAGGCAGGATATCCCGCGGTTGCTCTTTAAGCGTCTGATCATGGCCTGAACCCATTGAGTGGGTTGTCTTTTTGCGTTAACGCTAAAGCTTCTTTTTCTTGCGCGGGCTTTTTAACGGATAACAGCTTAACGTTGTCCCGGCGTGGTGACAGAAAGCGATGATTGTTGCGCTTCTTTTTTATCCTGATGGTGCTGCCAGGCGCCGATAGAAGAGTAGACGAAACGTCCAAAGAAGAAGAGAAAACTGATAAGCAGTACGATACGGGTCATGCGAGTGTTAAATCGATGTCGTTTTCGCATACTGTTGGCCTGACTCACAAAGGGTTCCTTAACGTTGGCCCAGCGGTATGGGCGGGATCAGGCTGGGTTCTTCAAGGGTATTATCAAGGCGAAGAACGTAACAAGCCTGCGTTCACTCTACATTAAGGCATACTGCGAACCGATGGTCAATTCCTCTTAATGTAAAATTGCGTCAGTTGATTTATCTTATATTGTTATGGAAGATAATTTTAGTATTTACATTAATAATAAATTAATGATAACAAAGAATAAAAAGGCGAATAAAGGCTGCAGGAGAAAGGTAATAATTGACTTAAATCAAATGTTACTTTTGTTTAATAATTACAATCGATGACTATCGTGTGATGTATATCGCATCATCAATTTAAAGTCAGGTGGGATGCCTGTCTGTTAACGCCCCTTTGGGATTGGGGGGTTCTGCTGAGCATCTATGAAACTAAATAAAACTTATATAAATATCAGAGATAAATGGTGGGGACTACCGCTCATCCTTCCTTCGATTTTACTACCTGTTTTAAGTAGCGCAAATACTTATGCGCTTACCAGCACTGGAAATGTGGTTCTTTTTTACCTGCCGTTAGCTTTTATGCTTAGCCTGATGCTCTTTTTCGGCTGGGCAGCACTGCCGGGCATTGTGCTTGCTATCTTCTGGCGCAGATACCCGCAGACAGGACTGTATGAAACCCTTTCTGTGACGATGCACTTTATCATTACTATCGTGCTAAGCTGGGGCGGCTATCGTGTCTTTTCCCCCCGGCGAAACAATGTTTCCCACGGCGACGCCCACCTGTTGTTTCAACGAATATTCTGGCAGGTATTTTGTTCAGCAACATTATTTCTGGTCATCTACCAGTTTGCCGCTTTTGTTGGCATGTACGAAAGCAAAGCCAGCCTGATGGGGGTAATGCCCTTTAATATCAACACGCTGATTAATTACCAGGCGTTACTGGTCGGTAACCTTGTCGGCGTGCCATTGTGCTATTTTATTATTCGTACTCTCCGCAATCCGCTGCACCTGCGGGGGTATTATCAGCAATTAAAGCTACAGATTGATAGCAAGGCCACTAAAAAAGAGATCGTTATTTGGCTGGCCGTATTGACTACACTAATGTTTATACTGTGTATGCCATTGACTGATAATAGTTCAATATTTAGTACCAACTATACGCTTTCGTTATTATTGCCGGTCATGCTGTGGGGCGCGATGCGCTATGGCTATAAGTTTATTTCAATTATCTGGGCCGTCGTGTTAATTACGTCGATTCATTATTATCAGCGTTATATGCCCTGGTATTCAGGTTATGATACGCAATTAGCGATTACCTCTTCGAGCTATCTGGTTTTTTCTTTTATTGTTAATTATATGTCTGTACTGGCCACGCGTCAGCGCGTAGTGAGTGGTCGCGCACGGCGGCTGGCCTATCTTGACCCGGTTGTACATCTTCCCAATTTACGTGCGTTAAACCGCGCGCTCCAAAATGCGCCCTGGTCTACGATCTGTTTTTTACACGTGCCGGGCCTGGAGCTATTGGGTAAAAATTATGGCGTCATGCTACGCATCCAGTATAAGCAAAAGCTCTCTCACTGGATTACGCCGATGCTGGCCTCAAATGAGTGCGTCTACCAGATGTCAGGGCACGACCTGGTGCTGCGTCTTAATACAGAGTCGCATCAGCAGCGTATTGAAGCGCTGGATAAACATATTAAGCAGTTTCGGTTTATCTGGGACGGACTGCCGCTACAGCCCCCTGTCGGCGTGAGTTACTGCTGCGTGCGTTCTCCGGTTAGCCACCTTTATCTGCTGTTGGGCGAATTAAGCACCAGTTCCGATCTTTCGTTGACGACTAACGCGCCGGAGGATTTACAGCGGCGCGGCGCAATGCACCTGCAGCGCGATTTGAAGGGCAGAATTGCGATGATGAATCGCCTGCAACAGGCGTTGGAGCACGATCATTTTTTCCTGATGGCGCAGCCTATTTTCGGTGTTCGTGGGGACGTTTACCATGAAATCTTACTGCGACTCAGGGATGACAACGGCGACGTTATCAACCCGGACAATTTTTTACCCGTGGCGCATGAGTTTGGATTGTCTTCCGCTATCGATCTCTGGGTGATTGAAAACACGCTGCGGTTTATGGCGGCCAGCCGGGAATATATGCCCGCGCATCGTTTTGCCATTAATCTGTCGCCAACATCGGTATGCCGCGCTCGTTTCCCTGCAGAAGTTAAGCAGTTGCTTACGCAATATCAGGTTGAACCCTGGCAACTGGTTTTTGAGGTAACGGAAAGCAACTCTCTCACCAATGCTGAGCAGGCGCAGTTGACGCTGGGACAGCTACAGCAGTTTGGCTGTCAGATAGCGATTGATGATTTCGGTACTGGCTACGCCAGCTATGCGCGGCTGAAAAACGTTGACGCCGATATTCTTAAAATTGATGGCAGTTTTATTCGCAATATAGTGTCAAACAGTCTCGATTATCAGATTGTGGCTTCTATTTGTCATTTAGCGCGAATGAAAAATATGCAGGTCGTCGCGGAGTATGTCGAGAGCGAAGAAATACGAAGCGTCGTGCTCTCGTTGGGGATCGACTATCTTCAGGGATATTTAATTGGCGAGCCGCAGCTATTATCTGAGATTCAGTAAAGACAGACGCCGCGGCGCGGCGTCTGGCTCACAATTTACGCGGCGATCTCCGGCGAGCTTTCTTCCTCAATATTGAGACGCCAGCCAGTTACAGCTTCCCAGTACTGCTGTTCTTTTTCCAGATCAAGCAGTACCAGCGCATTCTGGCTGAACCAGTCATGCGGAAAACATAACGTCCAGTGGCTGTCATCGGTCGTTAGTCGCAGCGTTGGCGGCGTAGTGGTCGCCTGCCGCTGGTTGTTCAGTAATACGCCCAGCCGAAGTAGCTGAATTAACGGCAGATACTGTTTTTTCTTAAACAGCGTAAAGCGGGGCATATCATCCAGTTTTATGGCTTTACGATGGTAACGCACCAGCGTCGCCATCATCATTTGCTGCTCCTGATTAAAGCCGGGCAAATCGCTGTGTTGCAGAATATAAGCCGAATGGCGATGTAAACCGCTGTGATTAATATTCAGTCCAACCTCATGCAGCATTGCCGCCCAGCGAAGCAACGCTTCAAGCTGCGGATGCGCCAGTTTTGGCTGCTGGGCCTGCCACTGCTCGTACATCTGCATGGTGGTTTCCAGCACGCGTCTGGCCTGTTCTCTGTCAATGTTGTATTGATTGGCCAGACTTTTTGCGGTACGGCTGCGAACATCCTGATGGCGGAAGCGGCCTTCCATTTCATACAGCACGCCTTCGCGCAACGCGCCGTCGGAAAGGCGAAGCTCGCGGATAGCCAGAGCATCAAAAACGCCGCACAGAATCGCCAGGCCCGGCACAAAGACCGCTTTTCGTTCTTCAGACAGACCCGGCAGGCTGAGCGCATTAAAGGAGCGGTGCTTCAACACTTCTGACTTCAGTTTATCGAGGCGATCCGGCGTAATGAAGCCATCTTTCTCACCCAGCGCCAGGAGAACTTCATGAGCGGCCTTAATCGTACCGGAAGCGCCCATCGCTACGTTCCAACCCTGAATACGATACTGCCAGGTTAAGGTTTCCAGTTTTTGCGCCGCCGCCATTCGGGCGCGCTGGAAGTTTTCTTTATTGATAACGCCGCCGGGAAAGTAGAGCTGCGCGAAGCTCACGCAGCCCATACGACGGCTTTCAACCAGCCTGGGTTCGAAGTTTTCGCCAATGACCAGCTCTGTTGACCCGCCGCCGATATCGATCACCAGCTTGCGGCCTTTTTCCGGCTGCGTATGTTCTACGCCCATAAAAATCAGGCGCGCTTCTTCGTTACCGGAAATAATCTCTATCGGGTAGGGAATAACCTTTTCCGCGCGTTTGAGAAAATCAGCGGCATTTTGCGCCTGACGTAACGTATGGGTGCCTACGATACAGACGCTGGAAGGGGAGAAACCTTGTAAGCGTTCAGCAAACAGCGACAGACAGCTAAGCCCCCGTTCCATGGCTTCTTCGCTGAGTTTATTATCTGCGCCCAGCCCGTCCGCCAGATGGACGCGCTGTTTTAAACGCCCGATAATCTGCATTGCGCCGTCAACCACGCGGGCAATGACCATATGAAAGCTGTTTGAGCCGAGATCGACCGCAGCGAACTCCTGCGGACGAGGGGATTTATCGTAAATTGGCATAGCGTTAGTCTGGTTGCTCGAGTGATTTGATGTAGTCATAAATTGCCAGCTGCGCCTGGACTTTACGGCGATTGCCGCGCGGTACGTAGCGGTTGCTGAGTTCTTTATCGATAAAACGCGCTTTTACCGTGTCGCTAAACAGAATGTCAATGATATCCAGGACGCGTTGTTTAAGCCGCGGGTCGAGGATAGGCGTAGCGACTTCGATACGGTAGTCAATATTACGCGTCATCCAGTCAGCTGAAGAGAGCCAAACTTGCTTATCACCGCCGTTTTCGAAAATATAAACCCGATCGTGTTCCAGATAGCGATCCACAATGCTAATCGCACGAATATTATCGCTAATGCCTTCCAGTTGCGGAATAAGAGAACACATACCGCGTACCAGCAGATTGACCTGGACGCCCGAACCCGACGCGGCGTATAGCCTGTCGACCAACCCTTTATCAACCAGGTTGTTAAGCTTTAAGGTAATCCCTGACGGTAAGCCTTGCTGGGCATTGGCGATTTCACGATCGATCATCTCATACAGCAGACGCCGTGAGTTTTGTGGAGAAACCATCAAATAATCGAAAGTGACCGGGCGATAGGGGTTTTCAATAAAATTAAAGACCCGACGCACTTCATTGGTAATGCGCGCATCGGCGGTCAGCAGCGAATAATCGGTATACAGCCGCGCTGTTTTTTCGTTGAAGTTACCGGTGCCGATATGCGCATAACGCACCACGTCATCACCCTCTTTTCGTGAGATGAGAAAGAGTTTGGCGTGAATTTTCAGCCCGGGCGCAGAGAAAATAACATGGACGCCCGCTTCGGTTAACCGCTTGGCCCAGTGAATATTTGCCTCTTCATCGAAGCGCGCCTGCAACTCCACCACCACGGTGACTTTTTTGCCGTTATGGGCGGCATGGATCATCGAGTCAATAATGCGCGAGTCTTTCGCTACGCGATAAATATTGATTTTGATCGCCAGCACGCTTGGGTCAAACGACGCCTGACGCAGCAGTTCCAGCACATGTTCAAAGGTGTGATAAGGATAATAGAGCAGCACATCACGTTCACGAATCGCGTCGAAACCGTTACGAAATTTCTCTTTATCAAACCAAAGATGGCGTAACCGCGGTAACGGTTTATTGACCAGGTTGGCTTTACCGACATTCGGAAAATTAATAAAGTCTTTAAAATTGTGGTAGCGCCCGCCGGGTACGATTGAGTCATACCGGGAGATCGTCAGTTTTTCCCGCAGTACGTCGACCAGCGCGGCGGGCATATCGCGTTGGTAGACAAAGCGCACAGGCTCAGCGGTCAGGCGCTGCTTCAGGCTGGAAGACATCAGCTCCATCAGACTGGATTCCATCTCATGCACCAGGTCATATTCGGCATCGCGGGTCATTTTCATCGAATAGGCATTAAGCGCGTCATAGTCGAAGAACCCTTTAAAAATGTCATCCAGGCAGTAGCGCAGAATATTATCCAAGAGGATCATCGGCTTGCGTCTGCGCGGTGTCTCCGGCGGCAGATTAACGAAGCGTGGGACTTTGTCGGACGGTATCTCCAGCAGCGCATAGTTGATGGTGTCGCCGCGGATAATCTCCACCGCCAGATAGGTGTAATCATCTTTTAAAAACTGAACAAGATCCGTCTCCCGGTTAATGAGAATCGGGGTAATATGCTGGCGCAAATAGTGCTTAAAATAGTGGCGCAACCAGCTTTGTTGGTTCACCGAGAGCTGACGCTCGTTGATCAGAAAGATTTGATTACGCGCCATTTCCAGCAGTAATTCGTTGTACAGGCCGTCGAACTCCTGGTCTGCTTTCAACACGCGGGACTGAATTTTGCCTAACAAATGGCGTGAATGAGAATTTGAACCCTGTTCTTCGCTGATAATAATACGTCGTTTCAGTTCAGCGAAACGCACTTTGTAGAACTCGTCGAGGTTATTAGAATAGATTCCCAGGAACCGCATCCGCTCAATCAACGGGTTGGATTTATCCGCTGCTTCCTGTAACACGCGTTCGTTAAATGCTAACCAGCTCAGTTCTTTCTCGATATATAGCTTTTCCTGACCCATTACTACCTATACTCCGTTTTATTCACGGGACACTGCCTGATGATTATGGCGAGCATTACGCGTTAATGTCCAACTGCGCCAGAAAAATATGACAATAAACTGATAGCATAAAGGAAGGGAAAAGAGTAGGCCGGATAGGCATTTATGCCGCCATCCGGCAAGCAGACGCAGTCCTGTCCGATGACGTATTATTCGTCAGACGCATAACCTTGCGGCGGCAGACGACGCCCGTCCAGCCAGGCGGCGTTATCGCGCATCTTTAGACGCCCCTGCGCAAACCAGCTAATCACCAGCGGATAAATCGCATGTTCCTGAGTCTGTACGCGTGCGGTGATATCATCTTCGCTGTCGTCGGCAAAAACCGGCACCTTCGCCTGGAGAATGACCGGGCCGCCGTCGAGTTCGTCTGTCACGAAATGTACCGAAGTACCGTGCTCCTCATCGCCGTTTTCCAGCGCCTGGCGATGGGTATGCAACCCCGGATATTTTGGCAGCAGGGAAGGGTGAATGTTCAGCAGACGCCCGTAGTAATGCGCGACAAACATCGGACTCAGAATACGCATAAAACCGGCCAGCACGACCACATCGGGCGCATACGCGTCTATCTTGCGAATCAACTCGCGATCGAAGGCGTCGCGGCTGTCAAACCGATCGGCAGTCAGCGCTTGCGCCGGAATACCGGCTTCTCTGGCGCGTTCAAGGCCGAACGCGTCGGCCTTATTGCTGAATACTGCCCTGAGGGTGCCTTTAATTTTCTTCGCTTCGCAGGCATCGATAATCGCCTGTAAATTGCTTCCATTGCCGGAAATCAGCACCACAATATTCATTATTCAATAACCACACGCTGTTCGGAATCAGAGGCTTTGATGATACCGATTTTCCATGCGTTTTCACCTTTCTCGTTTAGCAGAGCAAGCGCTTTGTCCGCCTCCGGAGCGGAGAGCGCAATCACCATGCCGACGCCGCAGTTAAAGGTACGGTACATTTCATGTCGGCTGACATTACCGGCGGTTTGCAGCCAGGTAAAGATGGCGGGCCACTGCCAGGACGACTCATTAATTACCGCCTGGGTATTCTCCGGCAGAACGCGCGGAATATTTTCCCAAAAGCCCCCGCCGGTGAGGTGGGCGATAGCGTGTACATCGACGTTTTCAATCAGTTCCAGAACCGATTTTACGTAGATACGGGTCGGTTCAAGCAGATGATCGGCCAGCGGCTTCCCTTCCAGCAGAGTGGTTTGTGGGTCGCAGCCGCTAACGTCAATAATTTTCCGCACCAGCGAATATCCATTCGAGTGCGGGCCGCTGGAGCCGAGTGCAATCAGCACGTCGCCTTCGGCAACCCGGGAGCCGTCGATGATTTCTGATTTTTCGACTACGCCGACGCAGAAACCCGCCACATCGTAATCTTCGCCGTGATACATGCCCGGCATTTCCGCCGTCTCGCCGCCGACCAGCGCGCAGCCGGATTGCAGGCAGCCTTCGGCAATACCGTTGATCACGCTGGCGGCGGTATCGACATCCAGTTTACCCGTGGCATAGTAATCGAGGAAAAACAGCGGTTCCGCGCCCTGAACGACCAGATCGTTTACGCACATTGCCACCAGATCAATACCGATAGCGTCGTGGCGCTTTAAGTCCATCGCCAGGCGAAGTTTGGTGCCTACGCCGTCAGTGCCGGAAACCAGTACCGGTTCACGATATTTTTGCGGCAACGCGCACAGCGCACCGAAACCGCCCAGACCGCCCATAACCTCCGGGCGGCGAGTTTTCTTCACTACGCCTTTGATTCGATCAACCAGAGCGTTACCCGCATCAATATCGACGCCGGCATCTTTATAGCTAAGAGAGGTCTTATCGGTCACTGCCTGGTTCCCCACGTTTTTTTTGCGGTAAAAGTTAAATTCGGCGCAATTCTAACAGGGAAAGCAAACGTTTGCGAGCGTGGTCTGCGCCCTGGTTATCCGGGCGATTTTTTTTGCATGGTTTCGGTCGCTGCTTGAAAATTTCCCTGTTGGTAAAAAAGAAAAGGATATCCAGCACTTGGTTTACGACAGGCGGTCGGGACAGGTCATTCACCCTTAAAATTGCTAATATTCAAACGGTTGTTAGCCTTTATCGCCTGTTTCAACGTGAGTGATTTATACTCACTTTTCCGCTATCTGCGCTTTTGGTTGATCCAGGTCAAGCATACATTGTGTTGCGTCAGAGAGGAAAAGCGGTATAATCCGGCGATTTTTTTTGTGGTTGCCAGTCATCTGAGGATAGGAGAAGAGTATGAAGATCGTGGAAGTCAAACACCCACTCGTCAAACACAAGCTGGGTCTGATGCGTGAAAACGACATTAGCACTAAACGCTTTCGTGAACTCGCCTCAGAAGTAGGCAGCCTGCTGACGTATGAAGCGACAGCCGACCTGGAAACGGAAAAAGTCACCATCGAAGGCTGGAATGGCCCGGTGGAAATCGACCAGATCAAAGGTAAAAAAATTACCGTTGTGCCGATTCTGCGGGCGGGTCTGGGCATGATGGAAGGCGTTCTGGAAAATGTACCGAGCGCGCGTATCAGCGTAGTCGGGATGTACCGTAACGAAGAGACGCTTGAGCCAGTACCTTATTTCCAGAAACTGGTATCGAACATTGATGAGCGCATGGCGCTGATCGTCGACCCGATGCTGGCGACCGGCGGTTCTGTCATCGCGACCATCGACCTGCTGAAAAAAGCAGGCTGTAGCAGCATTAAGGTGCTGGTGCTGGTCGCCGCGCCGGAAGGCATTGCGGCGCTGGAAAAAGCGCACCCGGACGTTGAACTGTACACCGCCTCTATCGATCAGGGGCTTAACGAGCACGGATACATTATTCCGGGGCTTGGCGATGCCGGCGATAAGATTTTTGGTACCAAATAAGTGAATAAATAATTAAAAGCCGACTTTAAGAGTCGGCTTTTTTTTGAATAAAACCACTCATAACAAACACACTTAGAGGAAAACACTATGACGCGCCGTGCTATCGGGGTGAGTGAAAGACCGCCGCTTTTACAGACAATCCCGCTTAGTTTACAGCACCTTTTCGCCATGTTTGGCGCGACCGTGCTGGTGCCAGTTCTGTTTCATATCAACCCCGCGACGGTGCTGTTGTTTAACGGTATCGGAACACTGCTGTATCTCTTTATCTGCAAAGGTAAAATTCCGGCCTACCTCGGATCGAGCTTTGCCTTTATTTCCCCGGTACTACTGTTGTTGCCGCTGGGTTATGAAGTGGCGCTGGGCGGTTTTATTATGTGCGGCGTGCTGTTCTGTCTGGTCTCTTTCATCGTTAAAAAAGCGGGCACCGGCTGGCTGGATGTGATGTTCCCGCCTGCGGCAATGGGCGCAATCGTTGCCGTCATCGGTCTGGAGCTGGCTGGCGTCGCGGCGGGGATGGCCGGATTACTGCCTGCGCAAGGGCAGTCGCCGGACACGAAAACAATTATTATCTCCATGGTCACGCTGGCGGTGACGGTGTTCGGCTCCGTACTGTTTCGCGGTTTCCTGGCGATCATTCCGATTTTGATCGGCGTGCTGGCGGGCTATGCGCTGTCATTCGCGCTGGGGGTGGTCGATACCACGCCGATTGCCCAGGCACACTGGTTTGCGCTGCCGACCTTCTATACGCCGCGTTTTGAATGGTTCGCGATCCTGACGATTCTGCCCGCGGCGTTGGTCGTGATTGCTGAGCATGTCGGTCATCTGGTGGTGACGGCGAATATCGTCAAAAAAGATTTAGTGCGCGATCCCGGTTTGCACCGCTCGATGTTCGCTAACGGACTGTCGACGATCATTTCCGGTTTCTTCGGCTCCACGCCGAATACCACCTATGGGGAAAATATTGGCGTCATGGCGATCACCCGCGTTTACAGTACCTGGGTTATCGGCGGCGCGGCGATTTTCGCCATTCTGCTTTCCTGCGTCGGCAAACTGGCGGCGGCGATTCAGATTATCCCGTTACCCGTGATGGGCGGCGTCTCGCTGCTGTTGTACGGCGTCATCGGCGCGTCGGGGATTCGCGTCTTGATCGAATCGAAAGTCGACTACAATAAAGCGCAAAACCTGATCCTCACCTCGGTGATTTTGATCATCGGCGTGAGCGGCGCGAAAGTGCATATCGGTGCGGCAGAATTGAAAGGGATGGCGCTGGCGACCATCGTCGGGATTGGCCTGAGCCTGATTTTTAAACTGATTAGCCTGTTGCGTCCGGAAGAAGTGGTACTGGAGGCAAATGATGCGGAGTCTCCGCATCAGTAACGGGTTGCCGGGCAGCGATGCTGCCCGGTTCTATCTCACGGGAATTATGTGGTAAACTCAGCGCGATTTTATGTCATCCTGGGTTGAGGTATCTCTGAACACACCGGCACAGCTCTCTTTGCCACTTTATCTTCCTGACGACGAAACTTTCGCAAGTTTCTGGCCGGGGGATAACGCCTCTCTACTGGCCGCGTTACAAAACGTGTTGCGCCAGGAACATAGTGGATATATCTACCTTTGGGCGCGTGAAGGCGCGGGCCGCAGCCATTTGCTGCACGCCGCCTGCGCTGAATTGTCGCAGCGTGGAGATGCGGTAGGCTACGTCCCGCTCGATAAACGTACCTGGTTCGTGCCGGAAGTGCTCGACGGTATGGAACACCTCTCGCTGGTGTGTATTGATAACATTGAGTGTGTCGCTGGCGATGAACTGTGGGAGATGGCGATCTTTGATCTCTATAACCGCATTCTGGAGTCCGGTAAGACGCGGTTATTGATCACCGGCGATCGTCCGCCAAGACAGTTAAATCTGGGCTTGCCCGATCTCGCTTCCCGTCTGGACTGGGGGCAAATCTATAAACTCCAGCCTCTTTCCGATGAAGACAAACTTCAGGCGCTACAGTTGCGCGCCCGGTTACGGGGGTTTGAACTGCCGGAAGATGTCGGGCGGTTTTTACTCAAACGTCTTGATCGCGAAATGCGCACGCTGTTTATGACGCTGGATCAGCTCGATCATGCGTCGATCACTGCCCAGCGAAAACTGACGATCCCGTTTGTCAAAGAGATTCTGAAACTGTAATACGCCGCGACGGCGGCGTTCAACGGTTAACCGAGGATGTCCAGCACCTGCTCAGGCGGTCGGCCAATGCGCGCCTGACCATTTGCCACTACAATGGGGCGCTCCATCAGTTTAGGGTGTTCAACCAGCGCCTGGATTAACGCCTCTTCACTCAGCTCGCTATCCGCCAGGTGAAGCGTTTTATAGAGATCTTCTTTCTGGCGCATCAGTTCGCGCGCGCTGGACATGCCCAACATACGCAGCAGTTCCCGCACGGTGGCGGCGTCGGCGGGCGTATCCAGATAAAGCACCACTTCCGGTTCCACGCCGTTAGATTTCAGCAGGTTCAGCGTGTCGCGGCTCTTCGAGCAGCGCGGGTTATGGTAGATTTTAATCGTGTCGGTCATGAGTTCTCCTTGTGACGCCATCCGGCTAATAAACGGCGATTACATTTTCGTGTATGGCTTGAAGCGTTCCTGTAACTGGCGCAACTGGTCGATACGCGCATCGTAACGCGCCTGTTGCTGACTACCCAGTTTTGCCTGGGCGCTGGCGCTGCTGAGCAGTGAAATTGCCTGATCCAGTCGTCCCGCCAGCGCATAACTTTCAGCGCGCGCCGCCAGCTCCTGATCGCGGTTGTTCAGCGCGGCTTCGGCCTGAGCAAGCAGATCCCAGCCGTTACCGTCATCTTTATGGCTAAAGGTGTAGCGATTCAGAATGGTTTCCGCCGCTTTTGGCTGGCCTCCCTGGAGGTACGCATTGGCGAGGTTTAACTGCAGCACAGGATTAACGCGCAGATCGCGGGCATTTTTCAGGCGATTAATCGCGTCGTTGGCTCTTTTCTGCCCCAGGTCAATATCGGTGGCGAGGTCAAGATACCAGGCATTGTTCGGTTCCGCGCTTAATAGCGGCTGCAACGTTTTGCGCGCTTCATCGTACTTGCTCGCTTCCATCGCCTGCAACGCCCGGCCATATTGCGCCGCATGTTGCTGACGCACGTTGCCTTTAGACCACTGATCCAGCAGGTCGCTGGTGAGCTGGTTACGTCCGGAATTGTACATTCCCAGGGCGCGCGCTTTGGCGAAATAAAAGTCGGCGGAAGATTGCACCACGACCGGGCGCATCTGGTTGGCACGGTTGCGGGCATCCGCAAGGCGGCTTTCCGGTAAGGGGTGAGTGAGCAAAATTTCAGGCGGGCGCGTGGAGTAACGCGCCTGGTCGAGCAGTTTTTCGAGGAAAGAGGGCATCGCCTGTGGGTCAAATCCGGCGCGTTGCAGTACCTGAATACCAATACGGTCGGCTTCTTGCTCATTTTGCTGGGTGAAACTTATCATTCCCTGGCGCGTTCCCGCCAGAGTACCGGTTAGCGCCGCCATACCGGCCTGTGGGCTGGCCATGGCCAGCAAAATGGAACCCAGCGCACCCACCCAGGTAAGCGGCGCACTGCGCTTTTGATCTTCCATCGCGCGCGCCAGGTGGCGCTGCGTCACGTGGGAGATTTCATGCGCCATGACTGAAGCTAGCTGGCTTTCGTTATCCGCGTAGCGAAAAAGCGCCGAGTGCAGCACCACATTGCCGCCAAAGAACGCGAACGCGTTGATTTCGTCATTATTGATCAAGAAAAAATGGAAGGGCGTTTTGACGGAGTCGGCGTGCGAGACCAGACGCATCCCCAGCGCGTTAATGTATTGCACCAGCAGCGGATCGTTGATTAACGGCGCGCTGCCGCGTAGCTGGCGCACATAAAAGTCGCCCATTTGCATCTCTTGTCCGATAGAAAGCGTGCTTCCTGCCGAGGTTCCCATATCGGGCAGCGTGTCGGCAGGGTCGGCAAATGCGGGCGCGACCTGACCGAGAGCCAATGCTGCAATGAGGGTTGCCACCAGGTTTTTTTTCAACTGCCTGAACATAACCTCTATCCTGTTGTTTTGAGATAGCCCTTTGACCAACGTCGTGAAATATCGTTCCACGCTCCGACACTTCATAAGTGTAACTGTGATGAGCACAGACTCACTATTTTAGTTTCCTGAATCAACGATAAAAAGCGAAGTCTTTTTTGTGACATTTCGATACAATTCGGCATCACAATCCCGCAGTTGAGTTCTGGGAAGGGTTTTATGCTCGAAATGTTAATGCAATGGTATCGCCGTCGCTTCAGCGACCCGGAGGCGATTGCCTTGCTGGTCATTCTGGTGGCTGGTTTTAGCATCCTCTTTTTCTTTAGCGGCCTGTTAGCGCCGCTGCTGGTCGCTATCGTACTGGCCTACCTGCTGGAGTGGCCGACGGCGCGCCTGCAGGCGATTGGCTGTTCCCGGCGCTGGGCAGCCTCCATTGTCCTTATCCTCTTTGTCGGCATTCTGTTATTAATGGCGTTTGTGGTGATGCCGATTGCCTGGCAGCAGGGTATTTACCTGATTCGTGATATGCCCGGTATGCTGAATAAACTGTCCGATTTTGCCGCGACCTTGCCGCGACGCTATCCGGCGCTGATGGATGCGGGCATTATTGATGCGATGGCGGAAAACATGCGTACCCGGATGCTTAACATGGGCGATTCGGTGGTGAAGTATTCGCTGGCTTCGTTAGTCGGGCTACTGACGCTGGCGGTATATCTGGTGCTGGTGCCGCTGATGGTCTTTTTCCTGGTAAAAGATAAAGAGCAGATGCTGAATGCCGTGCGCCGCGTGCTGCCGCGTAATCGCGGGCTGGCGGGGCAGGTGTGGAATGAGATGAATCAGCAGATCACCAACTATATCCGCGGAAAAGTGCTGGAGATGGTGGTGGTGGGCGTAGCGACCTGGCTGGGCTTTTTGCTGTTTGGCCTCAACTATTCGCTACTGCTGGCGGTACTGGTGGGCTTTTCGGTTCTGATCCCCTATATCGGCGCCTTTGTGGTGACAATTCCGGTGGTGGGCGTCGCGCTGTTTCAGTTTGGTCTGGGGACGGAATTCTGGAGCTGTTTTGCCGTTTATCTCATTATTCAGGCGCTGGATGGCAATTTGCTGGTACCGGTACTTTTCTCCGAAGCGGTGAATTTGCATCCGCTGGTGATTATTCTGTCAGTGGTGATTTTCGGCGGTCTGTGGGGATTCTGGGGGGTGTTTTTCGCCATTCCATTGGCGACGCTGATTAAAGCCGTTGTCCATGCCTGGCCGGATGGTCAGGTGACGGATGCCTCATCCTGAGCGGTCAGTACAAAAGTTGTAAAGCGTGAACGACATCATAGTGCCCTGCCGCCATTTTGCGCACGCCTGATGAGGGACAAGCGCTTAGAAAGCCGCTCTTTTTTTTAATGCCGCACCGTGTTGCGGCATTTTTATTGTCGGAACCTACAAAATTCTCGCTGTAAAGCCGCCAAAATTTGGTGACTTAGCCTAAGCATTCTTCTGAGAAATTCGTTAATAAGTGACATCATTGATGCGAGATTGTTTTTTTAATGTGAAGCGATAACGAAACAGGGAATGAGTGTGTTGAGAAAACATTACTTGAAAGGGTATACCGCGCGGCAAATTGTACAGCGAGCCATGAAAATTATTCCTTACTCGGTAAACGTCATGGATGAGCATGGCGTCATTATCGCGTCTGGCGAACCTTCGCGGCTTCGCCAGCGTCACGAAGGGGCCATTCTGGCGCTGAAGGAAAACCGTATTGTAGAAATTGATTCCTCTACCGCCAATCAGCTTAAAGGCGTGCGATCCGGCATTAATCTTCCCATCTCTTTTCATGAACAGCTTATCGGCGTGGTCGGCATTACCGGCGAGCCGGAGGAGGTTCGCGCGTATGCCGAGCTGGTTAAAATGGCGGCGGAGCTGGTGATCGAGCATATGGTGCTGATCGAACAGCGACAATGGGATAAACGCTATCGCGAAGAGCTGATCAACCAATTGATTTTGCGAGAAAATTCAACAGAGTCGTTGCGCTCCATGGCGGCCTATCTGGGTATTGATCTGGCGGTTCCCAGAGTGGTGCTGATTATTGAACTTTCCCAGCCGGATCGCGAAGCGCTGCGCAATGTAATGGATTATTTCGAGAATCACGCGCGTAACCATTTGGTGACGTTTACCGAATTTAATGAATTAATCATTATTAAGCCTATCACGTTAAAAGAGGGAAAGTGGAATACCCGCCAGGAAATGGGCGAATTGCAGATTTTTAAATCATGGGCTGCATCATCGGGCTTTAGCCGTATTTTGGTTGGGGGCTATTTTGCCGGCGAGACGGGATTGCACCGATCTTTGCTCACAGCGAGAGCCACGCAGGCGATGGCGAAAAGACAAAAGCTGCGCAGCCAGTACATTTTTTATCATGACCACGCGCTTCCCGCGCTGCTAAGCGGGCTGTCTGAAAGTTGGCAAGTGCAGGAGTTATCGCGTCTGTGGCTGCAACTGGCGCAACATGACGCGAAAGGCGTATTGCAACAGACGCTGCGGACTTGGTTTGAACATAATTGTGACCTGACGCAAACGGCCAAAGCATTGCATATTCATGTGAATACATTGCGCTATCGCTTACAGCGCTGTGAGGATATTACGCACATAAAAATCAACGAGTTAAAAAGTACGCTTTGGCTTTATATCGGTATGGAGCTCCAGGCCGAATCTGTACCGTCCGACAAGTTACCGCTGCCAGGTCGAATCGAAATTTGTTGAAAGCTCCAGCGGATTTTTAGGCGGGTTTTTCCATACTGCGCGCTCCATGTTAAAGGAGGCGCAGTATATGACGTCGATATCCACCCTGGGAGCCATTGCCGCATTGGTTGTGGCCATCGTATTAATTTTAAGAAAAGTGTCGCCAGCCTACGGCATGATGGCGGGCGCGCTGGTCGGCGGTTTGATTGGCGGCGCCGATCTTCTGCAAACCGTGTCGCTGATGGTGTCAGGCGCGCAGGGCATCGTTAATGCCGTATTGCGTATTCTGGCCGCAGGCGTACTGGCGGGCGTATTAATTGAGTCCGGGGCGGCGAATACGATTGCTGAGACGATTGTCCGCAAAGTGGGGGAAACCCGGGCATTATTGGCATTAGCCATTGCCACACTATGTTTGACCGCCGTCGGCGTATTTATTGATGTGGCGGTGATTACCGTCGCGCCGATTGCGCTGTCGATTGCGCGTAATGCAGGGCTGTCAAAAAGCGCTATTCTGCTGGCGATGGTTGGCGGCGGCAAAGCGGGTAACGTGATGTCACCCAACCCGAACGCTATTGCCGCCTCTGATGCGTTTCATGTTCCTCTTACCTCTATTATGCTGGCGGGCGTGGTTCCGGGCATCGTTGGGCTTATTATCGCCTATCTGTTAGCGAAACGGCTGAATAATAAAGGCGCGGGCGTCGCCGATCATGAAGTGACTCACCATGATGACTCCGTCGCCAGACCAGGCTTTCTGGTGGCGATTAGCGCGCCGCTGGTCGCTATTTTCCTGCTTTCTCTCCGTCCGTTTGCCGGCATTTCCATTGACCCGTTAATTGCCCTGCCCGTAGGGGGATTGGTCGGTCTGCTGTTGATGGGACGCGCGCGCCACTGTAACCAGTACATGGTCGCCGGTCTGATGCGTATGGCGCCTGTCGCTATTATGTTGCTGGGAACCGGTACGCTGGCCGGCATTATCGCTAATTCCGAACTTAAAGATGTCCTGATTCATGGCCTCACCGCTTCGGGATTGCCATCCTGGCTGCTGGCGCCCGTGTCTGGCGCCATGATGTCAATGGCGACGGCCTCAACCACAGCGGGAACGGCGGTGGCGTCCGGCGTTTTCTCTCCCACGTTACTTGAACTTGGCGTTTCCGCCCTGGCGGGAGCCGCTATGATCCATGCGGGCGCCACGGTGCTGGACCATCTGCCGCACGGCAGCTTTTTCCACGCGACGGGCGGCAGCGTCAATATGCAAATTCATGAACGTTTAAAGCTAATGCCGTATGAAACGCTGGTGGGGTTAGCCATTACCTTTATTTCTACTCTGATGTTCGGTTTCTTTGGTTTTGCAGGATAATCCCTATGAAAATTGTTATTGCTCCTGATTCATTTAAAGAAAGTTTGTCCGCAATGGCGGTCGCTGAGGCGATAGAAAAGGGGTTCCGCGAAATTTATCCTGACGCCGACTACGTTAAAGTGCCCATGGCGGATGGCGGGGAAGGAACTGTACAATCAATGGTGGAGGCCAGCGGCGGGCGTTATGTTGACCAGTGGGTACAAGGCCCGCTTGGGCAACCGGTGGCCGCGCGCTGGGGAATGCTGGGCGATAGCGATACCGCCGTGATTGAAATGGCGGTGGCATCCGGGCTGCATCACGTTTCGCCTGAATTGCGCAACCCGCTTAATACCACCAGCTACGGCACCGGCGAGTTAATCGTCGCGGCGCTGGAGCGTGGCGTAAAGCGTATTATTCTGGGAATTGGCGGCAGCGCGACGAATGACGGCGGCGCGGGGATGATGCAGGCGCTTGGCGTTATATTGCGCGATAAACAAGGGCGCTCGCTTTCTCCGGGCGGCGAGGCGCTGGCGGCGCTGGCGTCTATCGATTTGTCCGGTTGTCACCCATTGCTGCGTAAGGTATCGATAACCGTGGCGTGTGATGTCAACAATCCGTTGTGTGGTCCCCAGGGCGCATCGGCCATCTTTGGCCCACAAAAAGGGGCGACAGCGGAAATGGTGAACACCCTGGACGCGGCGCTGGAAAACTGGGGCCGACATATTTATCAGGCTACGGGGCGTGAGGTGATTAATGCTCCCGGCGCGGGCGCGGCAGGTGGAATGGGCGCCGCGCTTTTAGGGTTGCTCAATGCGGAATTACGCGCCGGCGTAGAGATTGTCGTGGAAACGCTACAGCTTGAGCAGGCGGTTAAAGATGCCGATCTGGTGATTACCGGAGAAGGGCGGCTGGACAGCCAAAGTATTTGCGGCAAGACGCCGATTGGCGTCGCCAGAGTGGCGAAGCGGTATCATAAACCGGTTATCGCGCTCGCCGGTGGGCTGCAACACGATCATCACGTTGTGTATCAGCAGGGTATCGATGCGGCGCTGTCGATTTTGTCGCATATCGTTACGCTGCCGGAAGCCTTACATGAGGCGGAATATAACCTGAGCCTGTCGGCGCGCAATGTAGCGGCGATATGGCGTCTGGCGCGGCAAGCCTGACGGCGCATTCCCTTTCCAGGCCGCACATCAGCGCGGCCTGAGGCTTTTACGCGTTTTCTTTCAGCCAGTTCAGCACCACATCATGGTGATTGCTGGTTTTAAAATCATTAAAGACGTGTTCAATCTTACCATCAGCGTCAATCAAAAAGCTGATGCGGTGAATGCCGTCATACGTTTTGCCCATAAACGACTTTTCGCCCCAGACGCCGAACTGTTCACACACCTGATGGTTTTCATCGGACAAAAGGGTAAAGTTCAGCAGCTCTTTTTCAGCGAAACGGGAGAGTTTTTCAGGTTTATCGGTGCTGATGCCCAGCACGTCCACGCCTGCTTTTTTGAGCTCGTCCATGTTATCGCGTAAGCCGCAGGCCTGCACGGTACAGCCGGGTGTCATGGCTTTTGGGTAGAAATAAACCAGAACGCGCTGTCCCTGGAAGTCGGTCAAATTTACTTGTTCCCCGTCTTGATCCGGCAAGCTAAATTTCGGTGCGATATCACCGGCTTTCAGTGGATTCATTACTTAACTCCATCCTGTTCATCATGTTGTGAGTAATTGACGACGTTTATACTGCCTTGCGCATTGAGTTCTGTACATAGTGCTTTAAAGGCTTGCTCAATATTTGCGGAATTTTGCGACGCCGGGCTATGTGCGGTGATTTGAATAAATAATTGCGCAGCTTTATCACCTTCAGCCGGCTGTGTGCGGGAGACCAGCTCCGCAATATTCATTTCATGACTATTAAACAGCGCGGTGAATCGCTCAATTAAATGCGGGGAGTCGGCGACCTCAACCTGAACCCATACCGTCGCGGGCATTGCCGGGCGGGGACGGTCGGACGTCCGTTTCATCACAATCAGCAGATCCAGCTCCGCGCCTTTTAACGGCAATGTCGATTCAATCAAGGTAATCGCGTTCCACGTGCCGGACAACAGCATAATAAACGTGAATTCATCGCCCAGCATCGCCAGTCGGCTGTCTTCGATATTACAGCCGCAACTGCTGACATGGCGAGTAATGGTATTCACAATACCGGGCCTGTCGGCGCCCAGCGCAGTGATAACCAAATAGTGTTGTGATGACGGTGTCAAACCAGTTATTCCTTTGAGCGGTGAGGTAATCTTAAGGAAACCATAAAAAAAACCTGCATACAACAATCAGAACGGCTTTGGTCGCTTGCTTTTATTGCCATACCAAACGTACCATTGAGAGACTTGTTTGCACAGAGGATGGCCCATGTTCACGGGAAGTATTGTCGCGCTTGTTACGCCGATGGATGAGAAAGGTAACGTCAGTAGGTCTTGCCTGAAAAAACTCATTGATTATCATGTCGCCAACGGTACCTCGGCGATTGTTTCGGTTGGCACTACCGGCGAGTCTGCCACGCTAAGCCATGATGAACATGGCGATGTCGTGATGATGACGCTGGAACTGGCTGACGGACGTATTCCGGTTATCGCCGGCACGGGCGCAAACGCGACCGCGGAAGCGATTAGCCTGACGCAGCGTTTTAACGATAGCGGCATTGTTGGCTGCCTGACGGTAACGCCGTACTACAATCGCCCCACGCAGGAAGGTTTGTTCCAGCATTTCAAAGCCATCGCGGAACACACTGACTTGCCGCAAATTCTGTATAATGTGCCGTCCCGTACCGGTTGCGACATGTTGCCGGAAACCGTGGGTCGTCTGGCGGAAATAAAAAATATTATCGCTATCAAAGAGGCGACAGGGAACTTAACCCGCGTTCACCAGATCAAAGAGCTGGTTTCAGACGATTTTATTCTGCTTAGCGGCGATGACGCGTCTGCGCTGGACTTTATGCAACTGGGTGGTCATGGCGTGATTTCCGTTACGGCTAACGTAGCGGCGCGCGAGATGGCTGACATGTGCAAACTGGCGGCGGAAGGGCAATTTGCCGAGGCGCGCGCTATCAACCAGCGTCTGATGCCGTTACACAACAAACTATTTGTCGAACCCAATCCTATCCCGGTGAAATGGGCATGTAAGGCATTGGGTCTTGTGGCGACCGACACGCTGCGCCTGCCAATGACGCCTATCACGGACCATGGTCGTGACATCGTCAAAGCAGCGCTTCAGCATGCTGGCCTGCTGTAAAGTTTAGGGAGATTTGATGGCTTACTCAGTACAAAAGTCGCGCCTGGCGAAGGTTGCGGGTGTTTCGCTTGTTTTGCTGCTCGCTGCCTGTAGTTCCGATTCGCGCTACAAGCGCCAGGTAAGCGGCGATGAATCCTATCTGGATGCCGCGCCGCTTGCTGAACTTCACGCCCCGGCAGGAATGATCCTGCCGATAACGACCGGCGACTACGTTATTCCGGTCACGAAGGGGAGCGGCGCGGTTGGTAAGGCGTTGGATATCCGTCCGCCAGCGCAGCCGTTAGCGTTAGTGAGCGGCGCGCGTACCCAGTTCTCTGGCGATACCGCTACGCTATTGGTGGAAAATGGTCGTAGCAGCACGCTGTGGCCGCAAGTCGTCAGCGTGATTCAGGCGAAAAATTATCCGATTGAAAAACGTGACGATGCCAGCCAGACCCTGACGACCGATTGGGTGAACTGGAACCGCCTGGATGAAGACGAACAGTATCGTGGACGTTATCAAATCTCGGTGAAGCCGCAGGGCTATCAGCAGGCGGTAACGGTAAAACTGGTTAATCTGGAACAGGCTGGCAAGCCGGTCGCTGACGCGGCGTCGCTGCAGCGCTATAGCACTGAAATGATGAACGTCATTTCCGCCGGTCTGGATAAGACCGCTACGGATGCGGCAAATGCCGCGCAGAACCGTTCCGCCGCAACGATGGATGTGCAGAGCGCCGCTGATGATACCGGTTTACCTATGCTGGTCGTTCGCGGTCCGTTCAACCTCGTGTGGCAGCGCCTCCCGGCCGCGCTGGAAAAAGTGGGCATGAAAGTCACCGACAGCACTCGCTCTCAGGGCAGCATGGCGGTAACGTACAAACCGTTGTCTGACAGCGACTGGCGGGATCTGGGCGCTAGCGACCCGGGCCTGGCATCCGGAGACTATAAATTGCAGGTCGGCGATTTAGATAACCGCAGCAGCTTGCAGTTTATCGATCCTAAGGGGCATACTCTGACGCAAAGCCAGAACGACGCGCTGGTTGCCGTCTTCCAGGCAGCGTTCAACAAGTAATTTAACAGGGCTGGAGTAATCCGGCCCTTTTTTCTGATAAGATACGCAAACGTGTGCGTCGGTACAAAAACGCGATTTAACCGCTATTTCGCACCACAATTACAGGCCGACGTCTCCGGCAGGCGTAGCAGGAAATGAATACTTATCGTTAATTCACACCCAGGAGTGTTAAAGATGCAAAAGCAAGCTGAGTTGTATCGTGGTAAAGCGAAAACCGTATACAGCACGGAAAACCCGGACCTGTTGGTGCTCGAATTCCGCAATGATACGTCAGCAGGGGATGGCGCGCGCATTGAACAGTTTGATCGCAAAGGCATGGTAAATAACAAATTCAACCATTTCATTATGACCAAACTGGCCGAGGCGGGCATCCCGACCCAGATGGAACGTTTGCTGTCTGATACCGAGTGTCTGGTGAAGAAGCTGGAGATGGTGCCGGTTGAATGTGTGGTGCGCAACCGTGCGGCAGGGTCGCTGGTCAAGCGTCTGGGCGTGGAAGAAGGCATGGAGCTTAACCCGCCGATATTCGATCTGTTCCTGAAAAACGACGCGCTGCACGACCCGATGGTGAATAGTTCCTACTGTGAAACGTTCGGTTGGGTAAGTCAGGAAAATCTGGCGCGTATGAAAGAGCTAACCTACAAAGCCAACGACGTACTGAAAAAACTGTTTGATGACGCGGGTCTTATCCTGGTGGATTTCAAACTGGAGTTTGGCCTGTATAAAGGCGAAGTGGTGCTGGGCGATGAGTTTTCGCCGGACGGTAGTCGCCTGTGGGATAAAGAGACGCTGGACAAAATGGACAAAGACCGCTTCCGCCAGAGCCTGGGCGGTCTGATTGAAGCCTATGAAGCCGTTGCGCATCGCCTGGGCGTGAAATTAGATTAATTCCGCTTCTGACCGGGGGGCAACCGCTCTCCGGTATCATCCTTTCCTCATTCTGATAGCGTTTACCTGTGGTAATCCTGCGCCTGACCGCCTACGATCATCTGTATAACAAAGAGAGAATGAGGTGATTATGCGCTGGCAAGGGCGTCGTGAAAGTAACAATGTAGAGGACAGACGTAATCGGCCAGGCGGCCCCTCGCTGGGTGGCCCTGGCTTTCGTCTTCCGCGCGGAAAAGGCGGCATCATTCTGTTGGTAGTGGTGTTGGTCGCAGGGTACTATGGGGTGGATTTAACCGGTCTGTTGACCGGTCAGCCGGTTTCGCAGCAGCAGTCGACGCGTTCGATAAGCCCCAATGATGATGAAGCGGCAAAATTTACCTCGGTGATCCTGGCGACGACCGAAGATACCTGGGGGCAACTCTTTCAAAAAATGGGGCGCGGCTATCAGCAGCCAAAACTGGTGATGTACCGTGGTATGACGCGTACCGGCTGTGGTGCGGGTCAGTCCGTAATGGGGCCGTTTTACTGCCCGGCGGATGGCACCGTTTATATCGATCTCTCATTTTACGATGATATGAAAAATAAGCTGGGCGCGGACGGTGATTTTGCCCAGGGTTATGTCATCGCCCACGAAGTCGGCCACCACGTACAAAAACTGTTAGGTATTGAGCCGAAAGTACGCCAGTTGCAGCAAAACGCGTCGCAAACGGAGGTGAATCGCCTTTCGGTGCGCATGGAGCTACAGGCGGATTGCTTTGCCGGCGTGTGGGGACACAGTATGCAGCAGCAAGGCGTACTGGAGGCGGGCGATCTGGAAGAGGCGCTCAATGCCGCACAGGCTATCGGCGACGATCGCTTACAGCAACAGGGGCAGGGGCGCGTCGTGCCGGATAGTTTTACCCACGGCACCTCAGAACAGCGCTACAGCTGGTTTAAGCGTGGATTTGACAGCGGTGACCCGGCGCAATGTAATACGTTTGGCAAAAACTTTTGATAAACCGGGGCAGGGATGTCTGATATCGATGCGCTACGGGCGTTAACGTCGCAAATGACACAGGAAGGTATTCGCCGTTTACTGGTCATCAGCGGCGATGCGGCGTGGTGCCGGGAACGGGCCGAGGCGATACGCGCTGTATTGCCCGGTGACTGGCTGTGGGTCGCGCCTGACGCGCCCGCCCAGCCGCGCTGTACGCCACAGGCGTTACAAACGCTGCTGGGCCGTGAATTCCGTCATGCGATATTTGATGCCTGGCAGGGCTTTGACGCCGCAGCGTTTGCCGCCCTGAGCGGGACCTTGCAGGCCGGAAGCTGGCTGCTTCTGCTGATGCCGCCGTATGAGACGTGGGAAAGCCGGCCTGATACCGATTCACTGCGCTGGAGCGACTGCGCGCAGCCTATCCCTACACCGCAGTTTGCACAGCATCTTAAACGGACTCTCTCCCGCGATCCGCAAACGCTGCTGTGGCGACAGCACCAGCCGTTTTGCTGGCCATCTTATCCTTTCCGTGGACGCTGGCGACCCGCCACCGGCGAGCCGCAGCCGGAGCAGGCGGCTATCTTATCGCGTTTACGTGAAATGCCGCCCGGCGTGGCGACGGTGATTGCCCCCCGTGGGCGCGGCAAATCGGCGCTGGCCGGGCAATTCATCTCCCGGATGGCGGGCACGGCTATCGTGACCGCACCGGCGAAAACGGCAACGGATATCCTGGCAGCGTTTGCCGGTGAGCGGTTCTGCTTTATGGCGCCGGATGCGTTGCTGGCGAGCGGGGCAAGAGCCGACTGGCTGGTAGTTGACGAGGCGGCGGCAATCCCCGCGCCGCTGCTGCTGCAACTGGTTTCGCGCTTTCCCCGCATACTACTCACCACCACCGTTCAGGGCTACGAAGGCACCGGACGCGGTTTTTTACTTAAGTTTTGCGCCCGTTTTCCGCAGCTTCACCGCTTCACGCTTCGTCAGCCTGTCCGCTGGGCGCCAGAATGCCCGCTGGAAAATATCGTCAGCGAGGCGCTGATATTCGACGATGAAGCGTTTGCGCAGGCGCCACATGGCGCGATAGAAATCTCGGCGTTTTACCAACAGGCCTGGGTGAATACGCCCGCGTTGCCGAGGGCTGTGTATCAGTTACTGTCGGGGGCGCACTATCGTACTTCGCCGCTGGATCTGCGCCGAATGATGGATGCGCCAGGACAGCATTTCTTGCAGGCCACGGCGAATAACCGTGTGGCGGGCGCCCTCTGGCTGGTCGAAGAGGGCGGGTTATCCGCAGAACTCAGTCAGGCTGTATGGTGCGGTTTCCGGCGGCCGCGTGGGAATCTGGTGGCGCAGTCGCTGGCGGCGCACGGTAGCGACCCTTTAGCCGCGACGCTGGTTGGGCGTCGCGTAAGCCGTATCGCAGTGCACCCCGCTCGCCAGCGTGAAGGCATCGGTCAGCAGTTGATTGCCTGCGCGTGCATGCAGGCGGCGCAGTGTGATTATCTTTCCGTCAGCTTCGGCTATACGCCGGAGCTGTGGCGTTTCTGGCAACGCTGCGGCTTTGTACTGGTACGGATGGGCAACCATCGGGAGGCGAGCAGCGGTTGCTATACGGCGATGGCGTTATTGCCGCTGAGCGACGCGGGAAAACGGCTGGCGCAGCAGGAACACCGACGTTTGCGCCGCGATGCGGATATCCTGACGCAGTGGAACGGTGAGGCGATACCGCTGGCGGCGTTAGATGAACAGGCGCTTAATGATGAAGACTGGCGTGAGCTGGTCGGTTTTGCGTTCGCGCACCGTCCGCTACTGACATCGTTAGGTTGCCTGCATCGTTTACTGCAATACAGCGCATTGCCATTACCGGCGCTGAGAGGGCGGCTGGAAGAAAAAGCCAGCGATGCCGAACTGTGCGCCCGGCTACGCATTTCAGGCCGTAAAGCTCTGCTGGCGTTGCAGCGTGCGCAGGCGGCGCAGGCGCTGATTGCGCTGGATGCCGGACGAACGCAGCGTTTGCGCGACGTAATGTCCGGCGGTGGGGACCATGCCGGATAGCGATACCTGTCCGGCATGATATCCGGTTACTTTTTCGGCTGATCTTTCTTCGGCCAGTCGTCTTCATCGTCCCACTTATCGTTAAAATCGCGATGCGGGGGCAGCTCAGGTTTATTGGCAAGGAATTTCTTATGGTCGATGCGTTTGAGATCTTTGATCACATTCAGCAGTACGCCTACCAGAAACACCAATACCAGAATCCACCAATATTTTGCCAGCCAGTCCATGCTTATTTCCTCTTACCGGAACGCTCATCAGGCGACGAGCTGTTCCATAATGCGTTGATACATACGGGCCAGTAGCTGGAGATCGGCGGCATTCACACATTCATTAATTTTATGAATGGTGGCGTTCACCGGCCCCAGTTCTACCACCTGCGCTCCCATACGGGCGATAAAACGTCCGTCGGACGTACCGCCCGTCGTCAGTAATTGCGGTTTAATTTCATTATAGTGCTCAATGGCGTTTACTACCGCGTCCACCAGCTTGCCGCGTGCGGTCAGGAACGGCTGGCCGGAAAGCCACCAGTCTACGGTATAGCGTAGCTGATGCTTCTCAAGCAGCGCATGTACCCGCTCTTTGATCATCTCATCGGTCAGTTCCGTGCTGAAACGGAAGTTAAACTGCACGAACAGTTCGCCGGGAATGACATTATTGCTGCCGGTGCCTGCCTGGATATTGGCTACCTGCATACTGGTGGCCGGGAAAAAGTCATTGCCCCGATCCCACTCGATAGCGACCAGTTCATTAAGAAAAGGCGCAGCGCGATGAACAGGGTTATCCGCCAGATGCGGATAGGCGACGTGCCCCTGAACGCCATGAATAGTGAGGTTACAGGTGAGAGAACCGCGACGTCCGTTTTTGACGACATCGCCCACAATTTCGGTACTGGAGGGTTCGCCGACCAGACAGTAATCCAGCCGCTCGTGACGGGCCATCAGCGCTTCAACCACCTTTACGGTGCCATTTTTTGCGCTGGCTTCCTCATCAGAGGTAATCAAAAACGCGAGGCGGCCCCGGTGATGAGGATGCTGCGCAACAAATCGTTCAGCAGCCACCACCATGGCCGCCAGTGAACCTTTCATATCCGCCGCGCCGCGACCGAACAACATTCCGTCGCGAATCGTAGGCTCAAACGGCGGATTGATCCAGCGATCGACATCGCCTGCCGGTACGACGTCAGTATGCCCGGCGAACGCCAGCGTTTCGCCACGCCCACGCCATGCCCAAAAATTTTGCGTGTCGCCAAAATCCATATGCTCAATGGTAAAACCGATTTTACGCAGGCGTTCAATCATTAATGCCTGACAGCCTGCGTCATCCGGACTCAGGGAGGGGCGACGAATAAGTTGCTGTGTCAGCTCAATAACCGGGCACGACATAGACTACACCTCATCAAAAAACTGCTGATAACGGGATTCACTGAAACCAAGCAGCATAGGCTTCCCGGGCGCGCAGAGCAATGGGCGTTTGATGATTGCCGGCTGTTCAACCATGAGAGCAGCGGCGGAGTCGGCATCGGTAATCCCGCTGCGGTCGCCTTCATCCAGTTTGCGCCATGTTGTGCCGCGCGTATTCAGTAACGGCTGCCAGCCGAGTTCGGCAATAAAGGTATTAAGAAGAGGGAGGTCTATGCCATCCACACGGTAATCGTGAAAACGATAATCAATGCCATGCTCCTCCAGCCAACGGCGCGCTTTTTTGATCGTGTCGCAATTCTTAATGCCATAGAGGGTAATCATATTGAATCCTTTAACGCGAAATTCGAATAAATAATCAATAGTATCGTCTGCGGGATAATAAGTGTGGCTGTTAATGGTTATTTATCCAGCGCTGATCGGCAATCAATATAACATTGTTGAGTGAATGTGAATAATGATTCCAAAACGTTCCAGATGTGGCTTGTTTATAATTCGCGAGGAAAATCCTATTTTGCGCACATGCAATTGTTTGTTTTTTAATCCGATTTGATAAAGTAGTAGAAAAGGTATTAATGTTGCTAAATATTGCAGTAAGTCACATAAAATTTACGGCTACAGCGCCATAGTAATATCATAGACAGCATAACCAGAGGATATCGCAACAATCGGTTAAATGAACTTCTCTCTATACCGCTAACTACGTAGAATACCCATAATAATAAGAGAGGCTATTATGATTGAACGTGAACTGGGGAACTGGAAAGATTTTATCGAAGTCATGCTTCGTAAATAAATGCCTGGAAGGCACCGCGCTCCCATAGGGGAAAAGAAAAGGCGACTCAACGAAAGTCGCCTTTTTTGTGCCCGGCACCTCGTATCAGGCTGGCCGGGATCTTATTCCGGGCGCGGCTTCAGCGGGAAGCGGCGACGTATCAGCACGAAAAACAGGGGTACAAAGAAGATAGCCAGAACGGTTGCTGAGATCATTCCCCCCATCACGCCGGTTCCGACAGCATGTTGGCTACCCGAGCCTGCCCCGGTGCTGGTGGCCATCGGCAATACGCCAAAGATAAACGCCAGCGAAGTCATCAGTATCGGTCGCAGGCGCTGGCGGCTGGCGTACAGCGTGGCGTCTAACAGCGCGTGTCCCTTCTGATTCATTTCGTTGGCGAATTCCACAATCAGAATCGCGTTTTTCGCCGAGAGGCCGATAACGGTCAACAGCCCCACCTGGAAGTAAACATCGTTTTCCAGCCCGCGCATCCAGGTGGCGAGTAACGCGCCGATGACCCCGAGCGGCACAACCAGCATCACCGAGAAGGGCACCGACCAGCTTTCATACAATGCCGCCAGACACAGGAAGACGACTAATAGCGAAATAGCGTACAGCGCAGGCGCCTGCGCGCCGGAGAGCCGTTCCTGGTAAGACATGGCTGTCCATTCCAGGCCAAAACCGCCCGGTAGCTGATGCACCAACGACTCCATGACATCCATCGCCGTCCCGGTACTGACCCCCGGCGCGGCCTCTCCGACAATTTCTACCGCCGAATAGCCGTTATAGCGTTCCAGACGCGGCGATCCGGTTTCCCAGCGCGAGGTGGCGAAGGCGGAGAAGGGGACCATGCCGCCCTCTTTGTTACGGACATACCAAAGATTAATATCATCCGGCAACATACGATATTTCGCTGCGGCCTGAACATAGACCTTCTTCACGCGGCCCCGGTCCATGAAGTCGTTGACGTAGCTCGACCCCCAGGCTGTTTGCAGGGTGTCGTTGATATCGTCAATCGATACGCCCAGCGCCTGCGCTTTCCGTTGGTCAATATCAATTTGCAGTTGCGGGCTGTCGTCCAGGCCGTTGTGGCGCACGCGGGTCAAGGAACTGTTTTTCCCGGCCAGCTCAATGAGTTGATCTCGTGCGGCCATCAGCGCGTCATGGCCTGCTCCGGCGTGATCCTGTAATTCCATATCAAAACCGGCGGAGCTGCCCAGACCGCTAATTGCCGGCGGGCTGCTGGCGAAGACGCGAGCTTCTTTAATCTGGTTAAATGCTTTTGTCGCCCGCTCAATAATGGCGAACGAGGAGCCGGTGGTGGGATCGCGCGCGTCCCAGTCTTTCAAGCGAACAAACATGCGCGCGACGTTTTGCCCGTTCCCGCCAGGGCCGGAACCGACCGTCGAGAAGACCGACATAATGTTGTCTTTCTCATGGGTGAAGTAATAGTTTTCAACCTTTTCAACAACTTTCAGGGTCTGCTGTTGCGTAGAACCGCTCGGTAGCTGGATAGACGTAGTGAACATGCCCCGATCTTCCTGCGGCAGAAAGGAGGTGGGAAGGCGCAAAAACAGGAACACCATGCCGCCAAGCAACAGAACATAAATCAGAATCCAGCGCAGGCTGCGATGCAAAATTTTCGCTACGCCTTTCTCATAACGTTCGGCATTACGATTGAAGGTACGGTTAAACCAGCCGAAAAATCCGCGTTGCCCGTGCTGCTCGCCTTTGTGCAGCGGTTTTAATAACGTTGCGCACAACGCTGGCGTCAGGATCATGGCGACCAGCACCGACAGCACCATTGCCGAGACAATGGTGATAGAAAACTGACGATAAATTGCCCCGGTGGTACCGCCAAAGAACGCCATCGGCACGAATACCGCAGACAGCACCATCGCGATACCGACCAGCGCCCCCTGGATTTGTCCCATGGATTTGCGCGTCGCTTCACGCGGCGTGAGCCCTTCTTCGCTCATGATACGTTCGACGTTTTCCACCACCACGATGGCATCGTCGACCAGGAGCCCGATCGCCAGCACCATCGCGAACATGGTTAATGTGTTAATACTGTAGCCAAACGCGTAAAGCACGGAGAAGGTGCCCATTAATACTACCGGCACGGCGATCGTCGGAATTAGCGTGGCGCGAAAGTTTTGCAGGAACAGATACATCACCAGGAAAACCAGCGCGATAGCTTCCAGCAACGTTTTGACCACATCGATAATCGAGGCTTTGACAAAGGAGGTGGTTTCATACGCGATCTTGTATTCCAGGCCGTGAGGGAAGTACTGCGCCAGCTCGTTGAGGCGATCCAGTACCAGCTTCGCGGTCGCCATTTCGTTCGCGCCGGAGGCCAGCTTAACGCCAAGACCGGAAGCCGGATTGCCGTTAAAACGGCTGAGGTAGTCATATTTTTCCGCCCCCAGCTCCACGGTGGCGACATCGCCCAGTTTGACCTCGGAACCGTCCTGATTAACGCGCAGGGTGATATCGCGAAATTGTTGCGGCGTTTGCAGCAGTGACTGCGCATTAATGGTGGCGTTCAGCGCCTGCTTGTCGACCGAAGGCGTACCGCCAAGCTGCCCGACGGCGATTTGCGCATTCTGCGACTCAATCGCATCGGTCACGTCTTTCGTGGTCATCTGAAAACTATTCAATTTGGCCGGATCGAGCCAGATACGCATAGAGTACTGTGAACCATAAGCGTCAATATCGCCCACGCCGTTGACGCGGCTGAGCGGGTCCTGAATATTACTGGCGACGTAGTCGGCGATATCCTGCTTGTCCATAGAACCGTCGGTAGAGACGAAAGCGATGGTCAAAATATTGGTATCGCCCGTTTTGCGTACCGTGACGCCTTGATCCTGTACCGCCTGCGGCAGTTTACGCATCGCGGACTGTAACTGGTTTTGCACCTGCTGAACCGCCTCATCAGGATCGGTTCCCGCAATAAAGCTCAGGGTGATGGTCGCCTGTCCGGTTCCGCTGCTTTGTGATGACATGTACATCAGATTATCGAGGCCCGTCATATTCTGCTCAATAACCTGGGTTACGGTATTTTCCAGCGTTTGCGCCGACGCTCCCGGATAATTCGCGGTAATACGTACGTTGGGCGGCGCCAGATCGGGATATTGTTCAACAGGTAAAGAGAAAATGGCTAACGCCCCTGTCAGACACAACAGGATAGCCAGCACCCAGGCAAAAATGGGGCGATCGATAAAAAAATTCGCCATTAAAGGGAAACCTCGTGTTTCTACATATCGTTATAGATTTGAACTGCTTCACTGTAGCGGCAAGCTACGAGCCAAACGTGGAGAAATAAAGGAGATAATGTAAATTATCATGCGCTTTTACAGCATACTTTTTGTGCCAACGCCGGAAAGCCTGACATCTGGCCTTCCGGTGATTTGCCGTTCTTTACGTTAACTGACTCTCTTCCTTGTTGGAGGAGCGAAAACTGATACTGACCAGCGTGCCGCCGCCGGAGGGTTGCGAAAAATTCAGCGTGCCGCCAAGCCGCTCCGCGCGCTCACGCATTATATTCAGACCATAGTGTCCGGCAGGCTCATGCGGTTCGCCGATACCAATGCCATTATCGCGAATATAAACGGTATGATCGCCGTCAGGCGCGGTGACGCAGCTCACGGCGATTTCGCTCGCGTTGGCGTGTTTAATGGCGTTCAGGACCGCTTCACGCACAATTTGCAATAAATGCACCTGCATTTGCGCATCCAGCGCCAGCGTGGGTAAACGGCAATCCAACGTGAGTTTGGCCGGAGTCTGACTCTGTAAATCTTCCAGCATCTCATGCAATGCGGAGGGTAAATCGGCCTGCTGTAACGTCAGACGGAACGTGGTGAGTAGCTCGCGAAGCTGACGGTAGGCGTCGTTCAGCGCTCTGGAAAAATCCGCCATGATGCTTTGCGCGCCGGCGTTATCCTCAGGAATAGCGCGCTTCAAAAGCGTTAACTGAATACGTAAATAAGAAAGTACCTGCGCCAGCGAATCGTGTAGCTCACGGGCAATCGTCGCGCGCTCTTCCATTAACAAAAGTTGCTGGAAGTGTTTTTGCGCCTGATTAAAGTACAAACCACGCCCCAGCATCGTGGAGACGCTGTTCAGCAGCGGCGTAGAGGCATTAACGTTGGGGCTTTGCCAGTGGAGTTCGCCATAGACCGTGTCCTGCATCGTCACTGGCAGCATTTGCATCGGCAGGTCGGGGCTTTGCATGCCTTCGCTAATCCGCCAGTTATCGCCCACGGTTAACTCCAGATACCAGGCGGCGTCATGTTCACGGACAATTTGCAAAATATGGCGAAAACAGTGGACATCGATTTGGCTGGTATTCAGTGCCTGAGAGCACTGGTATAACACCTCCAGGCGGCGATGCGCTTCGTGCAGATCGTGCGTTTTTTCTTCCACCGAGGCTTCCAGCGAACGGTAAAGTTTATGCAGCTCGCTCGACATCTGGCTAAACGTTTTCGCCAACAATCCCAGCTCATTGGGTAAGCTGGTATCCAGCGGCAGCGGGGCGAACTGACCATGTTCAATACGCTGACTGGCGGTGACCAGTTGATTTAGCGGGCGAACGACCTGCTGGCGGATACGTCGTAGGGTAAAAAAGACCAGCGTAAATATGCCGATACCGCCCGCCAGCGATATGGCGACGACCAGCATGACTTTACGCTCGGCGTAATGCTGTAATGCCAGAACGAAGAGATCAATTTGATCGACGTAATTGTTGATATTGGTCTGATACCAGGCAATGTCGCCGTCCTGTAGGCGGCTATTCATCTCCAGCCAGTTGGCGTGCAGGCGCGCGTAGCGAGTTTTCACCGCCTGCGGCACATACCAGGCGTTGAGATTTTGCAGTACCGGCGAGTTGAGCGCGTGCTGGAAAAGTTGACGATGCGCATTAATCTGCGGGCTACGGCTTTGCAGATCGTAACCCAGCCGATAGCTCTGCATTCGTAGCGAACCGGCGATATTGATCGCTTCGGCATCCCGTAAACTGCTGGTCAGCGTCAGTAATGCGCTGCCGGTGGACAGAATAGACAACAGCACAATATAGAAAAAAGCCTTAGCCAGACTGGCCGAGACCGGGCGTTTAACCGTCACACTGGTACTCCCCGCATTTAGCTGAACCGCAATTTCATTTGCTTTGAAATAAATTGATCTGCCACAGGTTCTGGACAGATAGTTGTGCTTCCTGGGCAGATGAACATTGCCGACCCCGCCTTCGTCAGTTAATAACAATGCTCATATAAAGAATAAGGTTTTTGCAACCAAAACAGAAGGACGCCATGAATCGTTTTATTATGGCCAATAGCCAGCAGTGTCTGGGATGCCATGCCTGCGAGGTCGCCTGCGTAATGGCTCACAATGATGAGCGACATGTTCTGACGCCACAGCGCTATCAGCCCCGAATTACTGTCATCAAACATCAGCGCCAGCGCAGCGCGGTCACATGTCACCATTGCGAAGATGCGCCCTGCGCCCGTAGCTGTCCGAACGGCGCGATCGCGCATATTAACGACAGCGTGCAGGTCAATGCGCAGAAGTGCATCGGCTGTAAATCCTGCGTCGTCGCCTGCCCATTCGGCACCATGCAGATGGTATTGACGCCCGTCGCGCCAAACCAGTTCAAAGCCAGCGCGCATAAATGCGATCTGTGTCAGGGACGTGAACAGGGGCCGGCCTGTGTGGAAAATTGCCCGGCGGATGCGCTGCAACTGGTCACCGAAGACTCGTTGACCCGTCTGGCCAAAACGCGACGGCTGCGTACCGCCCGGCAGGAGATTCGCCCCTGGCATACCGTGGATACACAACACAGTGGGACAGCAAGCAGCAAAGTCGAGCGTATGCAGGCGACGCCGCCGCGCGGCGAACCGGATAAACTGGCGATTGAAGCGCGTAAAACCACCTTTGAGGAAATTTATCTGCCGTTTCGCGCCGCGCAGGCCGAGCGTGAAGCGTCCCGCTGCCTCACATGCGGGGAACACAGTATCTGCGAATGGACCTGTCCGCTGCATAACCATATTCCCCAGTGGATCGAACTGGTGAAAGCCGGCGATATTGATGCGGCGGTAGAGCTTTCTCACCAGACCAACTGCCTGCCGGAAATTACCGGGCGCGTTTGTCCGCAGGACCGGCTATGTGAAGGCGCGTGTACACTCCGCGATGAGTATGGCGCGGTTACCATCGGCAACATTGAGCGCTATATCTCCGATCGCGCTCTGAGCAAAGGCTGGCGTCCCGACCTGTCGGACGTACAGAAGAGCGATAAGCGCGTGGCGATTATCGGCGCGGGGCCGGCAGGTCTTGCCTGCGCTGACGTGCTGGCGCGCCATGGCGTAAGCGCCACCGTCTACGATCGCCATCCGGAAATCGGCGGTTTGCTCACCTTTGGTATTCCGGCTTTCAAACTGGATAAATCTCTGCTGGCGCGCCGTCGGGAGATCTTCAGCGCGATGGGGATTCGTTTCGAGCTTAACTGCGAAGTAGGGAAAGATATTTCTCTGGAGACGCTGCTGGAGAGTTATGACGCCGTCTTTGTCGGGGTAGGAACCTATCGTTCCATGAAGGCTGATTTACCGAATGAAGACGCGCCGGGGGTATATGATGCGTTGCCATTCCTCATCGCCAATACCAAACAGGTGATGGGGCTTCCGGCGTTGCCTGACGAGCCGTTTATTGATACTGCGGGCCTTAACGTGGTTGTGCTGGGCGGCGGTGACACCGCAATGGACTGCGTACGTACGGCGCTGCGTCATGGCGCTGCTAACGTCACCTGCGCTTATCGCCGCGATGAGGCCAATATGCCGGGGTCGAAAAAAGAGGTGAAAAACGCGCGGGAAGAGGGCGCGAACTTTGAATTTAACGTTCAGCCGGTTGAGTTGGTGCTGGATACGCACGGGCGCGCCAGCGGTATTCGCTTTTTGCGTACGCGGCTTGGCGAACCGGATGGTCAGGGGCGACGCCGCCCGGTACCTGTACCGGACAGCGAGTTCGTGATGCCGGCGGATGCGGTCATTATGGCGTTTGGTTTTCATCCGCATGGTATGTCGTGGCTGGAATCGCATGGCGTGAAGGTGGATAACTGGGGACGTATTGCCGCCAGCGTCGAGAGCGAGTTTCGTTACCAGACGTCCAACCCGAAAATTTTCGCCGGCGGAGATGCGGTGCGCGGCGCCGATCTGGTGGTGACGGCGATGGCAGAAGGCCGACATGCCGCGCAGGGGATACTCGACTGGTTAGCTAAATAAGCGTATTTGTAGGCCGGTTAAGGCCTGGAACGGTTAAATGATTGAGTGATAAAAAATCTTAAACTTATTGGCTAACCTTACTCCGTTTGCAGAAATGTTGACGCTCGCAGGGCTGGACGCCCTGCGATAAACATTTTCCCGTCGGGTCGACGTTTAACAGGCCTGATGAGGCCAATCTTAGTATTGAAAATAGAGTGTAAATTGAAGGAAGGGACGCTATCAGAATCCCTTCTTAGAGCCTATCCCATTAGGGCTATTTTACTTGCCATTTTGGTCCTGGGCAGTGCTCGCCAAAACGCGTTAGCGTTTTGAACGCCGCTTGCGGCGGCCCGAAGGGCGAGCGTAGCGAGTCAAACCTCACGTACTACGTGTACGTGAGGTTTTTGCGCGCTGTCCGTGTCCAAACTGGCTGCGCCAATAACGCCTGGTGGGATAGGCTCTTAATTTTTATTTTAAGGAACCATATATCTGGTCAACAATCCAGCCATACGTCGCCGCAGGTAATAATCCACTGACAAAAACATTTGGATTCACTTTAGGATTTGCTACCGGCGAGTGCGGCCTGTTACCTAAAATCACAATCGCCATATGATTAACCGGATCGATAGACGTCAGCGTTCCGGTCCATCCGGTATGTCCATACGTTTGCGGACTGGCTAATACCCCGAACGTGGGGGTCATTGAGGCGTTGCCGTTAACGCGCCACCCCAGACCAAAGGTAGCGTCTTCTGGCGAGCGGCGAGTAAACTGCGCAACCGTTTTGTTGTCGAATAGCTTCACGTTACCGTAGCCGCCCCCATTGAGCATGACTTGCATTAACACAGCCATATCATGGGTGTCAGAAAACAGTCCGGCGTGTCCTGAAACGCCGCCCATTGAGTACCAGGCTTTTTCATCATGCACCTGGCCCCATAGTGTATTGGTGCGAATATTGGGGAAATGAATCACGCCGTCACGCGTGTTGCCATGTAGTTCCGTTGCGGCGATTTGCGGCGGCGTGAAGCCTTTCATCAGCGGGTTAAAGACGGTATGTTTTAATCCGAGCGGTTTATAAATGGTGGTTTCGACGTAGCGATCTAATGGCATTGCCGTTATCGATTCAATGATAAAACCAAGAATCATATAATCCACGTCGCTGTAGATATGCTTCGACCCAGGTTGATATTCCAGCGGTGTCTTTTTAATCATCTCCAGAGTAGTGCTTTTACTCTGTGAAAATAATTTACCGGCGACGTTTTTATTGGGATATTGTGGGTCGGCAGGAAAGCCCGCGACGTGATGAAGAATATCAATAATGCGGAGTTTATCTTTGCCTTTTATTTTATCCCCAGGCATATCCTTAAAGCCGGGGATATATTTTGATACCAAATCATTGACATCTATTTTTCCTTCATACACTAGTTTTTGCAATGCAAAGTTAGTGGCATACATTTTTGTGTTTGAAGCCAGGTCATACATCGTGTTAGTGGTCGCCCGAATGGGATGGGCTAACAGCGTGGAACCGTCATATTTTTTAGCATAGCCCCAGGCTTTTTGTAGAACAATATGATTATCTTTTATCACCAGAAGATTGATGCTGGGATATCCGGCATCAATTTGATTTTGAATCCAGCCATCAAGTCGGTGAAGTTTTTGGCTATCAAACCCCACCTGATCAGGGCTCGCGGTGGTCAATACCGGATACTCAACGGCAAAAGCTGAAAGGGAAAACGTCAGTAGAACCGTCGCAACGAGAGTAAATTTCATGATGATTCCCTCAGTCTCACTCCGGCCGTCAAATCATATCGCGAGCATGGACTCTGCGGCCCGGAGAAGCAGAATATGGTCATGGCAGTGACAGAAAAATATGGCTGTACATCCGTTCAGTCGGCATTAAGGATTAACCCTTCAGCAGACAAAACCGACCTCACGGCGTAATATTAATGCTCTTTTTACACCCTGGAGCCAGCATGTCGCAAACCATTACGCTTATTAAGGATAAAATTCTTTCTGATAATTATTTTACTCTGCGCAACATTACCTATGACCTGACCCGTCGTAATGGCGAGGTTATCCGTCACAAGCGTGAGGTTTACGATCGCGGGAATGGCGCAACCATTCTGCTTTACAACTCAACTAAAAAAACCGTGGTTCTGGTTCGCCAGTTTCGCGTGGCGACATGGGTCAATGGTAATCAAGACGGTATGTTAATTGAAACCTGCGCTGGCCTGCTTGATAACGACGAGCCGGAGGTCTGTATCCGTAAAGAGGCCATTGAAGAGACAGGGTATGACGTTGGTGAGGTACGCAAGATATTTGAGCTGTATATGTCGCCAGGCGGCGTCACGGAGCTGATTCATTTCTTCATTGCCGAATATCATGATAGCGAGCGTGCCAGCATCGGCGGCGGCGTGGAGGACGAAGAGATTGAGGTGCTTGAACTGCCGTTTTCCCGGGCGCTGGAAATGGTGCGCTCAGGCGAGATTCGGGACGGTAAGACCGTGTTATTGCTTAACTATTTACAGACGTCTCATCTAATGGACTGAAAAAAAAGAAATATATTTCTTTACACAAAAAAGACCAATCCGATAAATCTGATTGAGAACCCTGAGGCGCGCAAGGAAGATACCGCCTTAGCTGTGTTGTTCTGAATCTGGGGTTGTTCCGTTCATGCGCTACCGCGTTATTCTTTTTTGTCTGTTTGGCCTGTTGCCGGTCCAGCTACTGTGGGCTGCGCCAGCGCAACGGACTTTTTCCGACTGGCAGGTCACCTGCAATAACCAAAATTTTTGCGTAGCGCGCAATACTGGCGAACATCATGGGCTGGTGATGACATTAAGCCGCAGCGCCGGGGCGCGTACCGATGCGGTACTGCGTATCGATCGCGGCGGTTTGGCGCCGCCCGACGCTAAAGAAGCCGCAATTGCGCCTCGCTTATTGCTGGATGGCAAACCGCTTTCGTTCAACAGTCCACACTGGCGCGTGTCGCCCTGGCATCTCATGACCGGCGATCCTGCCACCATCACCGCATTTTTACAGACGATTCAGGATGCGCAGGCCATCACCTTAAAAAACGGCGTTCAGACGCTTTCGCTGGCGGGATTAAAAGCGGCATTACTGTTTATCGACGCGCAACAAAAACGTGTGGGCAGCGAAACCGCCTGGATTGAAAAAGGAAACGAACCGCCGCTCAGCGTGCCTCCGGCACCGGCATTAAAGGGGATCGCCGTGATTAATCCAACGCCCGTACCGCTGAGTGAGGAAGAACGCGACGATCTGCTGGACTACGCAGCATGGCGGGTAAACGGCATTCGTTGTTCGCTTGACCCGCTGCGTCGCGAGACGCAGGTCAGCGCGTTGACGGATGATAAAGCGTTATTGATTGTTAACTGCGAAGCCGGCGCCTATAACACTATTGATCTCGCCTGGGTAGTTTCACGCAAAAAAACGCTCGTCTCGCGCGCCGTGCGTTTGCGGCTGCCGTTTAATCGCGGCGTCGAAAGTAATGACATGGAGTTGATGAACGCCTTCTTTGACGAGAAAACGCGCGAGCTGGTGACGTTGGCGAAAGGGCGGGGGTTAACCGACTGTGGTATCCAGACGCGCTGGCGTTATGATGGCGATCGTTTTCGTCTGGTGCGTTATGCCGAAGAACCGAGCTGCGATAACTGGCACGGGCCGGATGCCTGGCCTACGCTGTGGATCACGCGTTGAATCCTGGTTGTTATCCCCTTTTCAGAATAGGGATACACCTATTGAGGTTTCATTTATGGTATAGAGATTGCTACGTTACGGTAGGATTGTTACTTTACCCGATAGCCTCACCACAGCAGGAAATAGTATGAAAATAAATAATGGCCCCGTATTATGCCCCCATTGTGGCTGCCTGAGCGCTTATTATGAAATAGATCGGCTGGCGGCGATAAGAGAAAAAGTGAATAAAGAAGGCGGATCAGCGGCGTGGGATTCAACATTGCAGGCGCATAAAAAAAAGGCCTTTTGCCTGATGTGCCATAAATCCATTGATGAGGTCGTCATCGGGCAGTCAGATGCGCCTGAGTCTACGAAGTAATTTTGCACAGCCTACAGAACAGGTCTGCAGACTGTGCAAAGTCTGTGTTGCTAACGCTCGCCTTAGCCTTTGATGTTTAGCACCCGGCGGGCTTTTTCTACAATATTTTCCACGGTAAAGCCAAAATACGGGAACAGTTTGTCAGCCGGGGCGGATTCACCGTATCCCGTCATGCCGATAATTGCGCCTTTTAGGCCAACATATTTATACCAGTAGTCGGCTATACCGGCTTCCACCGCGACGCGGGCGGTCACGTGCGCCGGTAGCACTGATTCGCGATATGCCTCGTCCTGCGCATCGAAAATATCCGTTGAAGGCAACGACACCACGCGAACGTTATGCCCCTCGCCAGTCAATTTTTCCGCCGCCTGTAGGGTAATTTCCATTTCCGATCCGGTAGCGATCAGAATGATATCCGGCTTGCCGCCGCTATCTTTCAGAATATAACCGCCGCGGGCAATCGCTTTCACCTGTTCCGGCGTGCGTTCCACCTGCGCCAGATTCTGCCGCGAGAGAATCAACGCCGTCGGCCCGTGGTGACGTTCAATGGCCAGCTTCCAGCCGACCGCCGCCTCAACCTGATCGCAGGGACGCCAGGTGCTGAAGTTTGGCGTTAAGCGCAGGCTCGCCAGTTGTTCCACGGCCTGGTGCGTCGGGCCATCTTCGCCCAAACCGATGGAGTCGTGGGTATAGACCATAATCTGCCGGGCTTTCATTAAGGCCGCCATACGTGCCGCGTTACGCGCATATTCGACAAACATCAGAAACGTGGCGGTATACGGTACAAAGCCGCCGTGGTGGGCGATGCCGTTGGCAATGGCGGTCATGCCGAATTCGCGCACGCCATAGTGGATGTAATTACCTGCCGGATCCTCTTTCAACGAGGTCGAACCTTTCCAGATAGTCAGGTTGCTCGGCGCCAGATCCGCCGATCCGCCCAACAGTTCCGGCAACAGGGGACCATAGGCATTGAGCGTATTTTGCGATGCTTTACGGGTGGCGATTTTGGCCGGATTAGCCTGCAAGTCGTTAATAAATTTTTGCGTGGCGGATTCCCATGCCTCCGGCAGTCCGCCGCTCATCCGGCGGGTAAACTCTGCGGCCAGCTCAGGATAAGCCTTCTCATAAGCAGCAAACTTTTCCTGCCACTGCTGCTGCGCTTTCTCGCCTTTTTCACGGCCATCCCACGCGCGGTAAATCTCTTTTGGGATCTCAAACGCCGGATGGTGCCATCCCAGCTTCTGGCGGGTCAGCGCCACCTCTTCTTCGCCCAGCGCCGCGCCGTGCGACTCCTCCTTCCCGGCTTTATTCGGCGAGCCAAAACCTATCACCGTCCGACAGATAATTAGCGAAGGTTTATCTTTTACGCTCTGGGCTTCGAGAATGGCTTTTTTCACCGCTTCCGGATCGTGCCCGTCAATGTCATGCACGACATGCCAGTGGTAGGCTTCAAAACGTTTGGCGGTATCGTCGGTAAACCAGCCTTCGGTTTCGCCATCAATGGAGATGCCGTTGTGATCGTAAAAGCCGATCAGTTTGCCCAGTCCCAGCGTACCAGCCAGCGAACACACCTCATGCGAGATCCCCTCCATCAGACAGCCGTCGCCCATAAAGACATAGGTGTAGTGGTCGACAATCTCATGGTCCGGCCGGTTGAACTGTGCGCCTAACGTACGCTCGGCAATCGCCAGCCCGACGGCATTCGCCAGCCCCTGGCCCAGCGGTCCGGTGGTGGTTTCAACGCCGGGCGTATAGCCAATCTCCGGGTGACCTGGCGTTTTAGAGTGCAGTTGACGGAAGTTTTTTAACTCCTCCAGCGGCAGGTCATAACCGGTTAAATGCAGCAGACTATAGAGCAGCATGGAGGCGTGACCGTTGGAAAGGATAAAACGATCACGGTCATACCAGGTCGGATCGGTGGGGTTATGTTTAAGAAAATCGTTCCATAGCACTTCAGCGATATCCGCCATCCCCATCGGCGCGCCGGGGTGCCCGGAATTGGCTTTTTGAACGGCATCCATGCTCAGCGCACGAATCGCATTGGCAAGGTCTTTACGGGACATAAATCACTCCATGCAAGGTTTATAGTTTGGCGGCAAGCAGGTCTTCCAGTTTGCGCTGGTCAATGGCAAAAAGACGGATACCTTCCGACAGCTTCTCTACGGCCATCGCGTCCTGATTATGTTCCCAGCGGAACTCCGCTTCCGTCATTGGCGTAGGGCGGTGGAACATCTGCGAGGAAGGCACCAGTTTACGGATCACCGGTTCTTCTTTTTCTTTCAGCTCTTTAAGCAGGTTAGGGGAGATAGTCAGTCGATCGCAGCCGGTTAGCGCGAGGATTTGCTCAGTACGGCGGAAACTTGCCCCCATCACGATGGTTTCATAGCGATGTTGTTTAAAGTAATCGTAGATATTGCGTACCGATTTCACGCCGGGATCTTCCTCCACGACATACGGCTCCAGTGGACTACGCGCCTGATACCAGTCGTAAATTCGGCCCACGAACGGAGAGATTAAATAGACGCCCGCTTCGGCGCAGGCGCGCGCCTGGGCAAAAGAGAACAACAACGTCAGGTTGCAATTAATGCCTTCTTTTTCGAGCTGTTCGGCGGCGCGAATACCTTCCCAGGTCGCGGCGAGCTTGATCAGAATGCGTGATTTATCAACATCCTGCTGCTGGTAGAGATCCACCAGATGGCGTGCTTTCTCGATACTTTTTTCTTTATCGAACGATAACCGCGCGTCGACTTCAGTGGAGACGCGACCGGGAATACTTTTCAGTATTTCCGCGCCAAAATTAACCGCCAGTTTATCGCTGGCTGCCGCAACCTGCTGTTCCTGCGTACCGCCGTGTTTTTTTCCCCAGGCAATCGCATCCTCAATCAAATGACCATACTGCTCAAGCCCGGCGGCTTTCAGCAGTAAAGAGGGATTTGTCGTGGCATCCTGCGGCTGGTAGTGGCGGATGGACTCGATGTCGCCGCTGTCGGCGACGACGGTAGTGAATTGTTTGATGCCGTCTAGCTGGTTCATAGGAAATACTCCTTGAAAAGTAAAGTGTTAGATGAGTGTGTTGATTCACACTTCTGAAAGATTGATACACTACATAACCAAAAAGCATAGCAGACAGGCATGGTATTGCTGGTATAAGCAGGTAACATGACCGTTATAAGTTGATAACAAACTCTTGCGCTGCGTCGTGATAGTTTGCAGACCTTCAAAGTTTGTGTTGCGCAGTACGGTGATAATGTGCGGCGCACCAGGCCGCGTCACTTTTTGAACGATACGTGAAAGGAACAACAAGATGGATGAGCAGTTAAAACAAAGCGCCCTTGATTTCCACGAATTTCCGGTACCCGGTAAAATTCAGGTTTCTCCGACTAAGCCCCTTGCCACCCAACGCGATCTGGCGTTGGCTTACTCGCCAGGCGTGGCGGCGCCCTGCCTGGAAATCGAAAAAGATCCGCTGGCAGCCTACAAATACACCGCGCGTGGCAACCTTGTCGCGGTCATTTCCAACGGTACAGCGGTGCTGGGGTTAGGCAACATTGGCGCGCTGGCCGGCAAGCCGGTCATGGAAGGCAAAGGCGTTCTGTTTAAAAAATTCGCCGGCATCGATGTGTTTGACATTGAAGTCGATGAGCTTGATCCGGACAAATTTATCAATGTGGTCGCAGCGCTGGAGCCGACCTTTGGCGGCATTAACCTTGAAGACATTAAAGCGCCGGAATGTTTCTATATTGAGCAGAAACTGCGCGAGCGCATGAACATCCCGGTTTTCCATGACGATCAGCACGGAACGGCGATCATCAGTACGGCCGCCATTCTTAATGGCCTGCGAGTCGTAGAGAAAAATATTTCCGACGTACGGATGGTCGTCTCCGGCGCAGGGGCGGCGGCAATCGCTTGTATGAACCTGCTGGTCGCGTTGGGGATGCAAAAGCACAACATCGTGGTGTGCGACTCTAAGGGCGTTATTTACAAAGGCCGTGAGCCGAATATGGCGGAGACCAAAGCGGCCTATGCGGTAGACGACAGCGGCAAGCGCACGCTGGATGAGGTCATTGACGGCGCGGATATTTTCCTCGGCTGTTCAGGCCCGAAAGTGCTGACTCAGGAGATGGTGAAGAAAATGGCCCGCGCGCCAATGATTCTGGCGCTGGCCAACCCGGAACCGGAAATTCTGCCGCCGCTGGCGAAAGAAGTGCGTCCGGACGCCATCATCTGTACCGGTCGTTCCGACTATCCGAACCAGGTGAACAACGTATTGTGCTTCCCGTTTATCTTCCGCGGCGCACTGGACGTCGGCGCGACGGCGATCAACGAAGAGATGAAACTGGCGGCGGTCCGTGCGATTGCCGAGCTGGCGCACGCCGAACAGAGCGAAGTGGTGGCCTCGGCCTATGGCGATCAGGACCTGAGCTTTGGGCCGGAATACATTATTCCGAAACCGTTTGACCCGCGTCTGATTGTCAAAATCGCTCCGGCGGTCGCGAAAGCGGCAATGGATTCCGGCGTGGCGACGCGCCCGATTGCTGACTTTGATGCCTATATCGATAAACTGACCGAGTTTGTCTACAAAACCAACCTGTTCATGAAGCCGATCTTCTCGCAGGCACGCAAAGATCCGAAGCGTGTAGTGCTGCCGGAAGGGGAAGAGGCGCGCGTGCTGCACGCAACCCAGGAGTTGATAACCCTGGGGCTGGCGAAGCCCATCCTGATCGGACGTCCGAGCGTGATCGAAATGCGTATCCAGAAACTGGGGCTACAGATCAAAGCGGGCGTTGATTTCGAGATCGTGAATAATGAATCCGATCCGCGCTTCAAAGAGTACTGGAGCGAGTATTACCAGATCATGAAGCGTCGCGGGGTAACTCAGGAACAGGCGCAGCGTGCGATGATCGGCAACCATACGGCCATTGGCGCGATCATGGTGCAGCGTGGGGAAGCGGATGCGATGATCTGCGGCACCATCGGCGACTACCATGAGCATTTCAGCGTCGTGAAAGCCGTCTTTGGCTACCGTGACGGCGTGCATACGGCAGGGGCGATGAACGCCTTACTGCTGCCAAGCGGCAACACTTTTATCGCCGATACTTATGTTAACGAAGATCCCACGCCGGAACAGTTGGCGGAGATCGCCGTAATGGCGGCGGAAACCGTTCGCCGCTTTGGTATTGAGCCGAAAGTCGCGCTGTTGTCGCACTCTAACTTTGGTTCCTCAAATTCGCTGTCCGCCAGCAAAATGCGCGAAACCCTTGAGCGGGTACGCGAACGAGCGCCCGATCTGATGATTGACGGTGAGATGCACGGTGATGCGGCGTTGGTGGAAAGTATTCGTAATGACCGGATGCCGGATAGCCCGCTGAAGGGAGCCGCCAATATTCTGGTGATGCCGAATATGGAAGCCGCCCGCATTAGTTACAACTTACTCCGCGTCTCCAGTTCCGAAGGCGTCACGGTCGGCCCGGTCCTGATGGGCGTGTCTAAACCGGTACATGTATTAACGCCGATCGCCTCTGTACGTCGTATCGTGAATATGGTGGCGTTAGCGGTAGTTGAAGCGCAAACCACGCCGCTTTAATAACGCATTACTCTCTCTTCTGGCGCAGGTTCTCCTGCGCTTTTTTTATGCGCCGCTGGGCTTCGCCATGGCATGAAAGGCTCGGGTGGGGATATTCTGGAACCTGTTGCGCTTACCCCTACTTATTTCACTGAATCTGTACTATGCACAAATCGAGTGATACGCATTATTTTTATCAATGGTAGTAATACAAAGAATAGTCGGTAAGTATTTATTGCGGAACAAGCTTAAATTCAGAATGACGCCTGAAAATGTGATGCACCACGATATTTATCGTTAACACCTTCGACAGAAGTCACTTTTATTTTCTTCCTCTTAGTGATCTACCTCACCTTTTACATCACCTTGCCGAATTTTGTTATTTACTCCGACAAAAAATTGCCACGATGACGGCAGTTTCAGTGGAGACGGTGAGCAATGAATAAAGAACGCATTATTCAGGAATTTGTGCCGGGCAAACAGGTCACTCTGGCGCATCTCATTGCGCACCCTGGTGAAGAACTGGCGAAAAAGATCGGCGTTCCCGATGCTGGCGCGATTGGCATTATGACCTTAACGCCGGGGGAAACGGCGATGATCGCTGGCGATTTAGCGATGAAGGCTGCGGATGTACACATCGGTTTTCTCGATAGATTTAGCGGCGCGCTGGTGATTTATGGCACCGTCGGCGCAGTAGAAGAAGCGCTATTACAGACGGTCAGCGGGCTGGGGCGATTATTAAACTTTACCCTGTGTGAGTTAACAAAAAGTTAATTGGTGGCGGTAATGAAACGTATTGCTTTTGTCGGCGCGGTCGGTGCCGGAAAAACAACGCTTTTTAACGCGTTACGGGGAAATTATTCCCTCGCCAGAAAAACGCAGGCCGTGGAATTTAATGATCATGGCGATATCGATACGCCGGGTGAATATTTTAGCCATCCCCGTTGGTATCACGCCTTAATTACCACGTTGCAGGATGTGGACACGCTGATTTATGTCCACGCGGCAAACGATAAAGAAAGTCGCTTACCTGCCGGGTTATTGGATGTTGGAACCCGTAAACGACATATCGCCGTTATCAGCAAAACGGACATGCCGGATGCCGACGTCGCCGCTACGCGGCAGTTGCTTTGCGAGATTGGGTTCCGGGAGCCGATTTTCGAGCTCAACGGCCACGACCCGCAAAGCGTGCGGCAGTTGGTGGATTATCTGGCGGCTCTCAGTGAACAGGAGGAAGAGGCAGGTGAAAAAACTTATCACAGCTAACGATATTCGTGCGGCCCACGCCCGCGGCGAACAGGCGATGTCGGTAGTGCTGCGCGCCAGCATTATTACCCCGGAGGCTCGCGAAGTAGCGGAACTACTGGGCTTCACGATTACCGAATGCGACGAGTCCGTTCCGGCATCCACATCGGCGCAGGCGTGTAAAAGCGAAAGCCAGCGCATTCGGGAAGCCATCATCGCGCAGCTCCCGGAAGGGCAGTTTACTGAAAGCCTGGTGGCGCAGTTGATGGAAAAAGTGCTGAAGGAAAAGCAGTCGCTGGAACTGGGGACGATGCAGCCGAGCTTTACCTCCGTCACGGGTAAAGGCGGCGTGAAAGTCATTGACGGCAGCAGTGTGAAATTTGGCCGCTTCGACGGCGCCGAACCGCACTGCGTCGGCTTAACCGATCTGGTTACAGAGCAGGACGGCAGCAGCATGGCCGCCGGGTTTATGCAGTGGGACAACGCCTTTTTCCCGTGGACGCTGAACTACGACGAAATCGACATGGTGCTGGAGGGCGAACTGCATGTACGCCATGAAGGCGAAACTATGATTGCCAAAGCCGGAGATGTCATGTTCATCCCTAAAGGCTCCAGCATTGAATTTGGCACGCCAACGTCCGTGCGCTTTCTGTACGTCGCCTGGCCTGCGAACTGGCAATCCGTATGAACGATTTCATCACCGAAACGTGGCTCAGAGCGAATCATACGCTCAGCGAAGGATCGGAGATCCATCTGTCCGCTGATGCACGACTGACGCCCTCGGCCCGGGAACTGCTGGAAAGTCGCCGCCTGCGCATTAAGTTTCTGGATCAGCAAGGTCGGCTGTTTGTCGATGATGACGAACAGCAGCCGCAGCCGGTACATGGCTTAACCAGTAGCGATACGCACCCACAGGCCTGCTGTGAACTGTGCCGCCAGCCGGTGGTGAAAAAGCCCGATACGCTGACCCATCTGACGGCGGACAAAATGGTCGCCAAAAGCGACCCGCGCCTCGGCTTTCGCGCCGCGCTCGACAGCGCCATCGCGCTGACCGTGTGGCTACAAATCGAACTGGCGGAACCCTGGCAGCCGTGGCTTTTCGATATCCGCTCGCGGCTGGGCAACATTATGCGCGCCGACGCTATAGATGAACCGCTGGCGGCGCAGTCTATCGTCGGACTGAACGAGGATGAGCTGCATCGCCTTTCCCACCAGCCGCTGCGCTATCTCGACCACGATCACCTGGTGCCGGAGGCCAGTCACGGTCGCGATGCGGCGCTGCTTAATCTGCTGCGAACCAAAGTCCGCGAAACGGAAACCCTCGCCGCACAAGTGTTTATTACCCGTAGTTTTGAGGTCTTGCGCCCGGACATTTTACAGGCGCTGAACCGTCTCTCCAGCACGGTTTACGTGATGATGATTTTGAGCGTGGCGAAACATCCGCTGACGGTCGCCCAAATTCAACAACGGTTGGGAGAGAAGCCATGATCATTGAACGCGCCCGCGAACTGGCGGTACGCGCCCCCGCCAGAGTCGTCTTTCCTGATGCGCTGGACGAACGCGTGCTGAAAGCGGCGCATTACCTGCAACAGTACGGTCTGGCTCGCCCCGTTCTGGTCGCCAGTCCGTTTGCGCTGCGTCAGTTTGCCCTGAGTCATCGTATGGCGATGGATGGCATTCAGGTCATCGACCCACACAGCAACCTGAGTATGCGCCAGCGTTTTGCGCAACGCTGGCTTGCCCGCGCCGGAGAAAAAACGCCGCCAGACGCAGTGGAAAAGCTTAGCGACCCGCTGATGTTCGCTGCCGCCATGGTGAGCGCCGGTGAGGCAGATGTGTGTATCGCAGGCAACCTGTCGTCAACGGCGAACGTGTTGCGCGCAGGGCTGCGGGTGATTGGCCTGCAACCCGGGTGCAAAACATTGTCGTCTATTTTCCTGATGCTGCCGCAGTATGCCGGTCCGGCATTAGGGTTCGCCGATTGCAGCGTAGTGCCGCAGCCGACGGCGGCGCAGCTGGCGGATATCGCTATCGCCAGCGCCGGCACCTGGCGGGCCATTACCGGCGAAGAGCCGCGCGTGGCGATGCTGTCATTTTCAAGCAACGGCAGCGCCCGTCACCCCAATGTCGCCAACGTGCAGCAGGCGACAGAGCTCGTTCGCGAACGTGCGCCGCAACTGCTTGTGGACGGTGAATTGCAGTTTGACGCCGCTTTCGTCCCGGAGGTCGCCGCGCAAAAAGCGCCTGACAGCCCGCTGCAAGGCCGCGCCAACGTGATGATTTTCCCGTCGCTGGAGGCGGGCAATATTGGCTACAAAATCGCTCAGCGTCTGGGAGGCTATCGCGCTGTTGGGCCGCTAATTCAGGGGCTTGCCGCGCCGCTTCACGACCTCTCCCGAGGCTGTAGCGTGCAGGAAATTATCGAACTGGCGTTGGTGGCAGCCGTGCCGCGCCAGGCTGACGTGAGCCGCGAACGCAGCTTACACACACTGGTTGAATGAACGGTCCCGTTCTGGACCCCTTTAATGAGAGGAAAACACGATGGAAGCATTAGGAATGATTGAAACCCGGGGCCTGGTTGCGCTGATTGAGGCCTCAGATGCGATGGTAAAAGCCGCACGCGTGAAGCTGGTCGGCGTGAAGCAGATTGGCGGTGGCCTGTGTACGGCTATGGTGCGTGGCGACGTGGCGGCGTGCAAAGCCGCAACCGATGCTGGCGCCGCTGCGGCGCAGCGCATTGGCGAGCTGGTCTCTGTACACGTGATTCCACGCCCGCACGGCGATCTGGAAGAAGTGTTCCCGATCAGCTTCAAAGGCGACAGCAACATTTGATGGTAGGCCGGATAAGACGCGCAGCGTCGCCATCCGGCATGAATGCGCGCCATTGCCTGATGGTGCGCAGATTCAAGGCCTACGACCCAACGGGCAATCCATGGAGGCGGATATGAAACTGGCAGTCGTCACAGGACAAATCGTATGTACCGTCCGCCATCAGGGACTGGCGCATGACAAATTGCTGATGGTGGAAATGATCGATGCCCAGGGCAACCCCGACGGGCAGTGTGCCGTCGCTATCGACAGTATCGGGGCGGGAACCGGAGAGTGGGTACTGCTGGTCAGCGGCAGTTCCGCGCGCCAGGCGCATCGCAGCGAATTATCACCGGTCGATCTGTGCGTCATTGGCATCGTCGATGAAGTGGTGGCTGGCGGGAAAGTGGTTTTCCATAAATAGGACTGAACATCATGAATCAACAGGATATTGAACAGGTGGTGAAAGCGGTACTGCTGAAAATGAAAGACAGCAGCCAGCCGGCCAGCACTGTTCATGAGATGGGCGTTTTTGCCTCCCTGGATGACGCAGTGGCGGCAGCAAAACGTGCCCAGCAGGGGCTGAAGAGCGTGGCGATGCGCCAGCTTGCTATTCATGCCATTCGCGAGGCGGGCGAAAAACACGCCCGAGAATTAGCGGAGCTTGCCGTCAGCGAAACCGGCATGGGACGCGTTGACGATAAATTTGCTAAAAACGTGGCGCAGGCGCGCGGCACGCCGGGCGTCGAGTGTTTATCTCCGCAGGTGCTGACCGGCGATAACGGCCTGACGCTGATTGAAAATGCGCCGTGGGGCGTGGTGGCCTCGGTCACGCCGTCCACCAATCCGGCGGCGACGGTGATTAATAACGCCATCAGCCTGATTGCCGCAGGCAACAGCGTCGTGTTTGCCCCGCATCCGGCGGCGAAAAAGGTCTCTCAGCGGGCAATCACCCTCCTCAATCAGGCGGTGGTCGCCGCCGGCGGCCCGGAAAATCTGCTGGTCACCGTGGCGAACCCGGATATCGAAACCGCCCAGCGGCTGTTCAAATATCCCGGTATTGGCCTGCTGGTGGTGACTGGCGGCGAAGCGGTGGTGGACGCGGCGCGCAAACATACTAATAAACGCCTGATCGCCGCCGGTGCCGGTAATCCCCCGGTGGTGGTGGATGAGACCGCCGACCTGCCGCGCGCTGCACAATCCATCGTCAAAGGCGCATCGTTTGATAACAACATCATCTGTGCTGACGAAAAAGTGCTGATTGTGGTGGATAGCGTCGCAGACGAGCTGATGCGTCTGATGGAAGGTCAGCACGCGGTGAAACTGACCGCCGCTCAGGCCGAACAGCTCCAGCCGGTGCTGCTGAAGAATATCGATGAACGTGGTAAAGGCACCGTCAGCCGTGACTGGGTCGGTCGTGACGCGGGCAAGATCGCCGCAGCCATCGGCCTGAACATCCCGGATCAAACGCGCCTGCTATTTGTGGAAACGCCAGCTAACCATCCGTTTGCCGTCACTGAAATGATGATGCCGGTACTGCCGGTGGTACGGGTCGCCAACGTCGAAGAAGCCATCGCCCTGGCGGTTCAGCTTGAAGGCGGTTGCCACCATACGGCGGCGATGCACTCGCGCAATATCGACAACATGAACCAGATGGCGAACGCCATCGACACCAGCATTTTCGTCAAAAACGGGCCGTGCATTGCCGGGCTTGGATTGGGCGGAGAAGGCTGGACCACCATGACTATCACCACGCCAACTGGCGAAGGGGTGACCAGCGCGCGTACCTTTGTGCGGCTGCGTCGATGCGTGCTGGTGGATGCGTTTCGCATTGTATAAGGGATGACTCATGGCGCACGACGAACAACTCTGGCTCACTCCAAGACTGCAAAAAGCGGCGGCCCTGTGTAACCAGACGCCCGCCGCCAGCGACACACCACTGTGGCTGGGCGTCGATTTGGGCACCTGCGACGTGGTGTCGATGGTGGTCGACGGCAACGCCCAGCCGGTGGCGGTGTGCCTTGACTGGGCCGACGTTGTGCGTGACGGCATCGTCTGGGATTTCTTCGGCGCCGTCACCCTCGTGCGCCGTCATCTCGACACCCTTGAACAGCAGCTTGGCTGCCGCTTTACCCACGCGGCGACCTCGTTCCCGCCGGGCACCGACCCGCGTATTTCGATCAACGTGCTGGAGTCTGCTGGGTTAGAAGTCAGCCACGTACTGGATGAACCGACGGCGGTGGCGGATCTGCTGGCACTTGATAATGCAGGCGTGGTGGATATTGGCGGCGGCACTACCGGCATTGCCATCGTCAAACAGGGCAAGGTGACTTACTCCGCCGATGAAGCCACTGGCGGGCACCATATCTCCCTGACGCTGGCGGGCAACCGCCGTATTCCCCTGGAAGAGGCGGAACAGTACAAGCGCAGCAATGCCCAGGAGATTTGGCCGGTAGTGAAGCCGGTGTACGAAAAAATGGCGGAAATCGTTGCTCGCCACATTGAAGGGCAAGGAATTGCTGATTTATGGCTGGCGGGCGGCTCCTGTATGCAGCCGGGCGTGGAGGCGTTATTTCGCCAGCGTTTCCCGGAGTTACAGGTGCATTTGCCGCAGCACAGCCTGTTTATGACCCCGCTGGCGATAGCCAACAGCGGGAGAGCGAAAGCGGAGGGACTCTATGCAAGCTGAACTACAGACGGCGCTATTTCAGGCATTCGACACCCTGAATCTGCAACGGGTGAAAACGTTCAGCGTACCGCCGGTCACGCTGTGCGGACTTGGGGCGCTCGGCGCCTGCGGCCAGGAAGCGCAAGCGCGAGGCGTAAGCCATCTGTTTGTGATGGTCGACAGCTTCCTGCATCAGGCGGGAATGACCGCGCCGCTGGCACGCAGCCTGGCGATGAAAGGCGTGGCGATGACAGTCTGGCCGTGTCCGCCTGGCGAGCCGTGCATCACCGACGTTTGCGCGGCGGTGGCGCAACTGCGTGAGGCGGCGTGCGACGGCGTAGTGGCCTTTGGCGGCGGTTCGGTGCTGGACGCGGCGAAAGCGGTCGCCCTGCTGGTGACTAACCCTGACCAGACGCTGAGCGCCATGACCGAGCACAGTACATTACGCCCGCGTCTGCCGCTGATTGCGGTGCCGACCACCGCCGGAACCGGTTCTGAAACCACCAACGTGACGGTGATTATCGACGCGGTCAGCGGGCGCAAGCAGGTACTGGCACACGCGTCACTAATGCCGGACGTGGCGATTCTTGATGCTGCCGTGACCGAAGGCGTTCCGCCAAACGTGACGGCGATGACCGGTATCGATGCGTTGACGCATGCGATTGAGGCCTACAGCGCGCTCAACGCCACGCCGTTTACCGACAGCCTGGCGATTGGCGCGATAGCGATGATTGGCAAATCGCTGCCGAAAGCCGTGGGTTACGGCCACGATCTGGCGGCGCGTGAAAATATGTTGTTGGCCTCCTGTATGGCGGGAATGGCCTTTTCCAGCGCCGGTCTGGGGCTGTGTCATGCGATGGCGCACCAGCCAGGTGCTGCGTTGCACATTCCGCACGGACAGGCCAACGCCATGCTGCTGCCGACGGTAATGGGCTTTAACCGGATGGTTTGCCGCGAGCGCTTCAGTCAAATCGGTCGGGCGTTAACCAATAAGAAATCGGACGATCGCGATGCGATTGCGGCGGTGAGCGAGCTGATTGCCGAAGTGGGGCAGAGCAAACGGCTGGCTGACGCTGGCGCCAAACCCGAACACTACAGCGCGTGGGCGCAAGCCGCGCTGGAGGATATTTGTCTGCGCAGTAACCCACGCACCGCCACACAGGCACAGATTATCGACCTGTACGCGGCTGCCGGGTAATGCCTGTAGGCCGGATAAGGTGCTCGCACCGCCATCCGGCAATAACACGGCGTTAATGCCGGAGGCGACGTAAACGTCTTATCCGGCCTACAAATCATAAATGGCAGGGAGTAAGGGCTATGGGAATTAACGAAATCATCATGTACATCATGATGTTCTTTATGCTGATTGCCGCCGTGGACAGAATCCTGTCGCAGTTCGGCGGGTCGGCGCGCTTCCTCGGTAAATTTGGCAAGAGTATTGAGGGGTCTGGCGGCCAGTTTGAAGAGGGCTTTATGGCGATGGGCGCGTTGGGACTGGCGATGGTCGGTATGACCGCGCTGGCGCCGGTGCTGGCGCATGTACTGGGGCCGGTTATTATCCCGGTATACGAAATGCTGGGCGCGAACCCATCCATGTTCGCGGGTACGCTGCTGGCCTGTGATATGGGCGGATTCTTCCTCGCCAAAGAGCTGGCCGGCGGTGATGTCGCGGCGTGGCTATACTCAGGGTTAATACTTGGGTCGATGATGGGGCCGACCATTGTGTTCTCCATTCCGGTGGCGCTCGGCATTATCGAACCGTCTGACCGCCGCTACCTGGCGCTTGGCGTACTCGCGGGTATCGTCACCATTCCCATTGGCTGCATTGCGGGGGGACTGATCGCCATGTACTCAGGCGTGCAGATCAATGGTCAGCCAGTGGAGTTTACCTTCGCGCTGATCCTGATGAACATGATCCCGGTATTGATCGTCGCGGTGCTGGTAGCGCTGGGGCTGAAGTTCATCCCGGAAAAAATGATCAACGGTTTCCAGATTTTCGCCAAATTTCTGGTGGCGCTGATCACCATCGGTCTGGCGGCTGCGGTGGTTAAATTCCTGTTGGGTTGGGAGTTGATTCCGGGACTCGACCCGATCTTTATGGCGCCAGGCGACAAACCCGGCGAAGTGATGCGCGCCATTGAAGTGATCGGCTCTATCTCCTGCGTGCTGCTTGGCGCGTATCCGATGGTGCTGTTACTGACCCGCTGGTTTGAAAAACCGTTGATGAATGTCGGTAAACTGCTGAACGTAAATAATATTGCGGCGGCAGGCATGGTAGCGACCCTGGCGAACAATATCCCCATGTTCGGCATGATGAAGCAGATGGATACCCGCGGCAAAGTGATTAACTGCGCATTTGCCGTCTCTGCGGCGTTCGCGCTGGGCGACCATTTAGGCTTCGCCGCTGCCAACATGAACGCCATGATTTTCCCGATGATCGTCGGCAAGCTGATCGGCGGCGTGACGGCGATTGGCGTGGCGATGATGCTGGTGCCGAAAGACGACGCCGCCCAGGTGAAAACCGAAGCGGAGGCGCAATCGTGAACACTCGCCAGCTACTGAGCGTCGGTATCGATATCGGCACCACCACCACGCAGGTGATCTTCTCGCGCCTGGAGTTGGTTAACCGTGCGGCGGTGTCGCAGGTGCCGCGCTACGAATTCATCAAACGCGACATTAGCTGGCAAAGCCCGGTCTTCTTTACGCCCGTGGATAAGCAGGGCGGTCTGAAAGAGGTAGAACTTAAAGCGCTGATTCTGGCCCAGTATCAGGCCGCAGGCATCGCGCCTGAATCGGTGGACTCAGGGGCTATCATTATCACCGGCGAAAGCGCCAAAACCCGCAACGCCCGTCCGGCGGTCATGGCGCTCTCGCAGTCGCTGGGCGACTTTGTGGTCGCCAGCGCCGGGCCGCATCTGGAATCGGTCATTGCCGGTTACGGCGCCGGAGCGCAAAGCTTGTCTGAGCAGCGGATGTGCCGGGTGCTGAATATTGATATCGGCGGCGGCACGTCTAACTACGCGCTGTTTGACGCGGGAAAAGTCAGCGGCACCGCCTGCCTTAACGTCGGTGGTCGCCTGCTGGAAACCGACGCTCAGGGGCGCGTGGTTTATGCCCATCAGCCGGGGCAGATGATTATCGATGAGGTGTTCGGTTCGGGTACTGATGCTCGCGCCTTAGCTGCCGCACAGTTGGGGCAGGTGGCGCGGCGGATGGCGGATCTCATCGTCGAGGTTATCACTGGCGCGCTCTCGCCGCTGGCGCAATCGCTGATGCAAACCGGGCTGCTGCCCGCCGATATTACGCCGGAGGTGATCACCCTTTCCGGTGGGGTAGGTGAATGCTACCGCAACCAACCTGCCGATCCGTTCTGCTTTTCTGATATCGGGCCGCTGCTGGCGACCGCGCTGCATGAGCACCCGCGTCTGCGCGAGATGAACGTGCAGTTTCCGGCGCAAACCGTACGCGCCACGGTCATCGGCGCGGGGGCCCATACGCTGTCGCTTTCCGGCAGTACTATCTGGCTGGAAGACGTCCAACTGCCGCTGCGCAACCTGCCGGTGGCGATCCCGCAGGATGACGCCGATCTGGTGAACGCCTGGCGGCAGGCGCTTCTCCAGCTTGATCTCGACCCGCAAACCGACGCTTACGTGCTGGCGCTTCCCGCCACGCTCCCGGTGCGTTACGCCGCATTACTCACGGTCATCAACGCGCTGACGGCTTTTGTCGCGCGTTATCCCAATCCACATCCCCTGCTGGTGGTGGCCGAGCAGGATTTTGGTAAAGCGCTGGGCATGTTATTGCGCCCACAGTTACCGCAACTTCCGCTGGCGGTCATCGATGAGGTGGTCGTGCGGGCGGGAGACTATATCGACATTGGTACGCCTCTTTTTGGCGGATCGGTTGTGCCGGTGACGGTGAAATCACTCGCATTTCCTTCCTGAGGGAACGACTTATGAAACTAAAGACCACATTGTTCGGCAATGTTTATCAGTTTAAGGATGTAAAAGAGGTACTGGCTAAAGCCAACGAACTGCGTTCGGGGGATGTGCTGGCCGGGGTTGCCGCGGCAAGTTCGCAGGAGCGCGTAGCGGCAAAACAGGTACTGTCGGAAATGACGGTGGCGGATATCCGCAACAATCCGGTGATTGCCTATGAAGAGGACTGCGTGACGCGCCTGATTCAGGACGACGTCAACGAAACGGCCTATAACCGGATTAAAAACTGGAGCATCAGCGAACTGCGTGAATACGTGCTGAGCGATGAAACCTCCGTGGACGACATCGCGTTTACCCGCAAAGGCCTGACCTCCGAAGTGGTGGCGGCAGTAGCGAAAATCTGCTCCAACGCTGACCTGATCTACGGCGGCAAGAAAATGCCGGTGATCAAAAAAGCCAATACCACCATCGGTATTCCGGGCACCTTTAGCTGCCGTTTGCAGCCGAACGATACCCGTGACGATGTGCAGAGTATCGCCGCGCAAATCTACGAAGGGCTTTCTTTCGGCGCAGGCGATGCGGTGATCGGCGTTAACCCGGTGACCGATGACGTGGAGAACCTGACCCGTGTGCTCGACACCGTTTACGGCGTTATCGATAAATTCAATATTCCGACCCAGGGCTGCGTGCTGGCGCATGTCACCACCCAGATTGAAGCGATTCGTCGCGGCGCGCCGGGCGGACTGATTTTCCAGAGCATTTGCGGCAGCGAGAAGGGCTTAAAAGAGTTCGGCGTCGAGCTGGCTATGCTCGACGAAGCGCGGGCTGTGGGGGCGGAGTTCAACCGCATCGCCGGGGAAAACTGCCTGTACTTTGAAACAGGACAGGGCTCGGCGCTGTCGGCTGGCGCGAACTTTGGTGCCGACCAGGTGACGATGGAAGCGCGTAACTACGGGCTGGCTCGCCACTACGATCCGTTCCTGGTGAACACCGTGGTGGGCTTTATCGGGCCGGAGTATCTCTACAACGACAGGCAGATTATCCGCGCGGGTCTCGAAGATCACTTTATGGGCAAGCTGAGCGGCATCTCGATGGGCTGCGACTGCTGCTATACCAACCATGCCGACGCCGACCAGAACCTTAACGAAAACCTGATGATTCTGCTCGCCACTGCCGGTTGTAACTACATCATGGGGATGCCGCTCGGCGACGACATCATGCTCAACTACCAGACCACCGCTTTCCACGATACCGCCACCGTCCGTCAGTTGCTGAATTTACGACCGTCGCCGGAGTTTGAACGCTGGCTGGAAACGATGGGCATTATGGCAAATGGTCGTCTGACCAAACGGGCGGGCGATCCGTCACTGTTCTTCTGATGACGCGGGGATAACACCATGGATCAAAAACAGATTGAAGAAATTGTACGTAGCGTGATGGCGTCAATGGGACAGGACGTACCGCAGCCCGTCGCGCCGTCAACGCAGGAAGGCGCAAAGCCGCAGTGCGCCGCGCCGACGGTGACCGAAAGCTGCGCGCTGGATTTAGGTTCCGCAGAGGCAAAAGCCTGGATTGGCGTCGAGAACCCACATCGTGCGGACGTGTTGACCGAACTGCGTCGCAGTACTGCGGCACGCGTCTGTACAGGGCGTGCCGGGCCGCGTCCACGTACCCAGGCGCTGTTGCGCTTCCTGGCGGATCACTCCCGTTCGAAAGACACCGTGCTCAAAGAAGTGCCGGAAGAGTGGGTCAAAGCGCAAGGGCTGCTGGAAGTACGTTCGGAGATCAGCGACAAAAACCTGTACCTGACGCGCCCGGATATGGGGCGTCGCCTGAGCCCGGAAGCCATTGACGCGCTGAAGTCGCAGTGCGTGATGAACCCGGATGTGCAGGTAGTGGTCTCCGATGGCCTCTCTACGGATGCGATCACCGCCAACTATGAAGAGATTCTGCCGCCGCTGCTTGCCGGTCTGAAGCAGGCCGGGCTGAACGTCGGCACGCCGTTCTTTGTGCGCTATGGCCGCGTGAAGATTGAAGATCAGATTGGCGAAATTCTCGGCGCGAAGGTCGTCATCCTGCTGGTGGGCGAACGTCCGGGGCTGGGGCAGTCGGAAAGCCTCTCCTGCTACGCGGTCTATTCCCCGCGCGTGGCGACCACCGTCGAGGCCGACAGAACCTGTATTTCAAACATTCATCAGGGGGGGACGCCGCCAGTAGAAGCTGCCGCCGTGATTGTGGATTTGGCCAAACGGATGCTGGAGCAGAAAGCGTCCGGCATCAACATGACCCGTTAAGGAGACATCATGCCTGCATTAGATTTGATTCGACCTTCAGTGACTGCCATGCGCGTGATTGCCTCCGTGAATGACGGCTTTGCGCGGGAACTTAAATTACCGCCACATATACGTAGCCTCGGACTCATCACGGCAGATTCTGATGATGTGACCTATATTGCCGCTGATGAAGCGACAAAACAGGCGATGGTGGAAGTGGTCTATGGCCGCTCCCTCTATGCCGGGGCGGCTCACGGGCCATCGCCTACCGCCGGTGAGGTGTTGATTATGCTGGGCGGCCCGAACCCGGCGGAAGTGCGCGCCGGTCTGGATGCGATGGTCGCCAGTATTGAAAACGGCGCGGCGTTCCAGTGGGCGAACGATGCGGAAAATACCGCATTCCTGGCGCATGTGGTTTCGCGTACCGGCTCGTACCTCTCGTCTACCGCAGGTATTGCGCTGGGCGATCCAATGGCCTACCTGGTGGCGCCGCCGCTGGAAGCGACATTCGGCATTGACGCGGCGATGAAATCCGCTGACGTTCAGCTGGTGACTTACGTGCCGCCGCCGTCGGAAACCAACTATTCGGCCGCGTTCTTAACGGGAAGCCAGGCCGCGTGTAAAGCCGCCTGCAACGCCTTTACCGACGCCGTGCTGGATATCGCCCGTAACCCTGTCCAGCGTGCGTAACGGAGGCTGCCAATGATCAATGCCCTGGGATTACTGGAAGTGGACGGAATGGTCGCCGCCGTCGATGCGGCGGATGCCATGCTGAAAGCGGCCAACGTGCGTTTGCTCAGTCATCAAGTGCTCGACCCTGGCAGGCTAACGCTGGTGGTGGAGGGCGATCTGGCGGCGTGTCGTGCGGCGCTGGATGCCGGAAGCGCCGCCGCGCAGCGCACAGGCCGTGTGATTAGCCGCAAAGAAATTGGTCGCCCGGAAGAGGACACCCAGTGGCTGATTGGCGGGTTTGCGCGTGCGACAACGCCGACTGAGAAAGCGCCCCAGGTACCCGCAACGCCTGAGTTCGCTGAAGCGTTACTGGCGCTGCTGGCATCAGTACGCCAGGGAATGACGGCGGGAGAGGTTGCCGCGCATTTTGGCTGGCCGCTGGAGCAGGCCAGAAACGTGCTGGAACAACTCTTTTCTGACGGAGCGTTGCGTAAACGCAGTAGTCGCTATCGCATCAAAAATTAATCTGTCGGAGGGCCGGGCGTCCTGGCGGGCGTCCGGCATAGAAGATCATGAAAAAGACCCGTACAGCGAATTTGCACCATCTTTATCATGAAGCGTTACCCGAAGACGTTAAACTTACGCCCAGAGTCGAGGTGGACAATGTTCATCAGCGACGGACGACGGATGTCTATGAACATGCTCTGACTATCACCGCCTGGCAGCAGATCTACGATCAGTTACACCCGGGTAAATTTCATGGCGAGTTCACGGAAATCCTGCTTGATGAGATTCAGGTGTTCCGTGAATACACCGGCCTGGCGCTGCGTCAGTCGTGTCTGGTTTGGCCAAACTCTTTCTGGTTTGGTATTCCGGCGACGCGCGGCGAACAGGGATTTATCGGCGCGCAGGGGCTCGGCAGCGCCGAGATTGCCACCCGACCGGGAGGCACCGAGTTTGAACTGAGCACGCCGGATGATTACACCATTCTGGGCGTCGTTATCTCGGAAGATGTTATTTCCCGTCAGGCCACGTTTTTGCATAACCCGGAAAGGGTGCTGCATATGCTACGTAACCAGTTAGCGCTGGAGGTAAAAGAGCAGCATAAAGCGGCGCTGTGGGGCTTTGTGCAGCAGGCGCTGGCCACCTTTAGCGAGAGTCCTGAAACCCTGCATCAACCTGCGGTGCGTAAGGTCTTGAGTGATAATTTATTGCTGGCGATGGGCACGATGCTGGAAGAGGCGAAGCCGATTCATAGCGCCGAGAGCATCAGCCATCAGGGATATCGTAGGCTACTGTCGCGGGCGCGGGAATATGTGCTGGAAAATATGTCGGAGCCGCTGACGGTGCTCGACTTATGTAACCAGCTACACGTAAGCCGTCGCACGCTGCAAAATGCGTTTCACGCCATTTTGGGCATTGGCCCCAATGCGTGGCTGAAACGTATTCGCTTAAACGCAGTACGCCGGGAACTGATTAGCCCGTGGTCGCAGAGCGCCACGGTCAAAGATGCCGCGATGCAGTGGGGATTCTGGCATCTGGGGCAATTTGCCACCGATTATCAGCAATTATTTGCCGAAAAACCGTCGTTGACGCTGCATCAACGGATGCGGCAATGGGCTTGATGGCATTCTTGTGCCGGATGCGACGCTTTGCGTCTTATCCGGCCTACGGGGCGGTGCCGTTGTGGTTGTAGGCCTGATAAGCGTAGCGCTATCAGGCTTTTTTCTGATTTTTCATGCGACGTTACTCTGTGTTGTGTCCAGTTGATAAGATCTTCTTTTTTAATATGGACATTTAAGTATGCAAAAACGACTGCTATTTCTCGGCCTTCTCTTGGTCAACCTGCCCGTTTTGGCACAAGACGAAATTCCAACCGCTTTAACGTCATATTACCAACCTTCTTTGGATGAATTGCAAAGCCGTATATGGTTGAGAAAAGATCAACCCGATCTGCAATACTCTGCTTGTCTGGATAAACAGGTATCAACTGAGCAGCGGATTGTTGTGATGTGTGGTTATCTTACCGGAGCATCGGAGCCTGATACCGCCCCATTTGATATCTGGTATCTGAACGGGGACGCCATAACCGCACGTATAACGACGGAAGGTTATGGTCGTATGGGAACATCTGGTGGTGCGAAAGCGGTAAAAATTGGCGACAGGTGGGGCGTGGTGCTGAAGTCCAGTTATATGATGCAGGGCTTTGAACAAACCTTTCAGCAGTTTTATGTTGCGCAAGGGAAGAATATTCAACTGATTGCCAGTCTGCCAACTTATTCCAGTAGTGAAGATTTCGGTGCCGAAAAGGAAGGTTATTCGATAGATAAGCTGGATACTCAGGTGGCATTTGCACAGAAATATACTGGCACCTATCCGAATATGCTTTTACATGCCACCGGAGTATTAGAGGGCGAGAAAATCGATAAGCAGTGGTCGGTGCCGTTTGACTCAAAAACTAATAAGTATCTTATCCCGGAAGAGATTGATATTGGTTATTGATGCCATGCTGTTTTGTAGGCCTGATAAGCGTGGCGCTATAAGGCAATTACACCCAGTCGCGTACCTGAATAAACTCGCTCAGCGCCGCTTCCGGGCTACCCGCTTCTGGCTGCCAGTCGTACTCCCAGCGCACCAGCGGCGGCATCGACATCAGGATAGATTCAGTGCGCCCGCCGGTTTGCAGACCAAACAGGGTGCCTCTGTCCCACACCAGATTGAACTCCACGTAGCGCCCGCGGCGATAAAGTTGAAAATTACGCTCCCGCTCTCCCCAGACCATCGCTTTGCGTCGTTCGACAATCGGTAAATACGCCTCGGTGTAGCCGTTGCCGACCGCCTGCATAAAGGCGAAGCAGTAGTCGAAATCCGGCGTATTCAAATCGTCAAAAAACAGGCCGCCGATACCGCGCTGCTCGTTACGATGCTTGAGGAAAAAGTAGTCGTCGCACCACTTTTTATAGCGCGGATACACATCGTCGCCAAACGGCTGACACAGGTCGCGGGCGGTGCGGTGCCAGTGAACGGCATCCTCTTCAAAGCCGTAGTAGGGCGTTAAATCGAACCCGCCGCCAAACCACCACACCGGATCGGCGCCCGGTTTTTCGGCAATAAAAAAGCGCACGTTAGCATGGCTGGTGGGAATATACGGATTGTGCGGATGCACCACCAGCGATACGCCCATCGCTTCAAAGCTACGCCCGGCGAGTTCTGGCCGATGCTCGGTGGCGGACGCGGGCATTGCATCGCCGTGAACGTGAGAGAAATTAACGCCCGCCTGTTCGAAAATCCCGCCGTTGCGTAATACCCGGCTGCGTCCGCCGCCGCCCGCTTCGCGTCGCCAGCTATCTTCGACAAAGTTTGCGCCATCCACAGCGGATAACTTTTGGCAAATATCATCCTGCAGGCGTAGCAGAAACTGTTTTACGTGATGTGCATCGGGTTTCATGATTACCGTTTCTTCGTGTGTGCTTTCTGATTATCAAACCAGTGAAAATAACTGATGATGCCGTTGGCGATCGCCGTAGCGATTTTCTGGCGAAACGCCGTCGTGCCCAGCAGGCGTTCTTCTTCCGGATTGGTAATAAACGAGGTTTCGACCAATACCGACGGAATTGACGGTGATTTTAGCACCACGAAAGCCGCTTGTTCGGTAGTGCGGCTGTGTAATTTATGTATAGGTTTGATTTTCTTGAGAATATGCGAACCCAGCGTCAGACTGTTTTTAATCGTATCGGTTTGCACCAGATCAAACAAAACTTGTTGTAATAGATGATCCCGGTCAGTGGCTTTTTTACCCGCCACTTCGTCCGCGCGGTTTTCACGCTCGGAGAGATACTTCGCCATGGCGCTACTGGCCCCGCGGTTGGAAAGCGCAAAAACGGAAGCGCCCGCCGCTTTCGGGTTGGTAAAACCATCGGCATGAATGGACATAAACAGATCCGCGCCGTGCTTATGGGCGATTTCCACCCGATCGTACAGCGGAATAAAGGTATCCCCTGTCCGGGTTAAACGCGCATCGATTCCGTGATTTCGCAAAATAGCGCGCACGTTTTTGGCAATTGCCAGTACGACGTGTTTTTCCTGAGAACCGTTGCGGCCAATCGCGCCGGTATCGATGCCGCCGTGTCCGGGGTCGAGCATCACCAGCCGTTTACTGCCGGTTTTTTTGGTTTTGGGTTTGCTGTGACCATTACTGGTTTTTAGCGTTTCTTCTTTGGCTATTGCGTGCGACATACCTGACAGCGTCAGGGCCGCCAGACCTGTTTTGAGTACCTGGCGGCGCGATGTGAGAGTTTTTAGGAGTTTAAAAGTGCTCATACGGCCTGAGTTGTGAAAATTAAGTTCAAGATGTTATATCGTATCGCGTAATCCGTTACGACGGTTGGTGATGAGAATTGTTTTACTTTTCATTTCAATACGTGACACATCGCCATTATGCCATTTTTTCCGCTACATCGCGTCAGATATTGGCTGAATCAGATGTTTGCGCCATAATCTTGGTTTTTCCACCCGAAAAGGCAACGAATACCATGGAAATACGCGTTTTTCGCCAGGAAGATTTCGAAGAGGTGATTACCCTCTGGGAGCGTTGCGACCTGCTGCGTCCATGGAACGATCCTGAAATGGATATTGAACGCAAGGTGAATCACGATGTCAGCTTGTTCCTCGTTGCGGAAGTTAGCGGCGAAGTCGTCGGTACGGTAATGGGCGGTTATGACGGGCATCGCGGCTCGGCGTATTACCTGGGCGTTCACCCGGAGTTCCGCGGGCGCGGCATTGCGAATGCGTTGCTTAACCGGCTGGAAAAAAAACTCATCGCTCGCGGGTGTCCGAAAATCCAAATTATGGTGCGCGATGATAACGACGTTGTGCTGGGCATGTATGAACGTCTGGGGTATGAGCATTCTGACGCCCTAAGTTTGGGTAAACGCCTGATTGAAGATGAAGAGTACTGAGTTTCATCCAGCCGATTATGATGTACACGGACGTTTACGCCTGCCGTTTCTGTTCTGGTGCGTACTGCTACTTCAGGCGCGCGCCTGGGTACTCTTTGTCATTGCCGGTTCATCCCGTGGACAGGGTAATACTTTGTTAAACTTTTTTTATCCCGACCATGACAATTTTTGGCTGGGGCTGTTGCCCGGCGTTCCGGCGGTAGTGGCGTTTTTGCTCAGCGGGCGGCGTGAAGCGTTTCCTGGTGTGTGGCGCTGGCTGCGCGGACTCCTGATTCTTGCTCAACTGGTGTCGTTGTGCTGGCTGCCGGTGATGTGGCTGGGTGGCGACCCGGTCAACGGCGTCGGGCTGGCGCTGCTGCTGGCGGACATCGTCGCGCTGATCTGGCTGTTAACCAATCAACGTTTGCGTGCCTGTTTTTCCTTTGAGAAAGAATAACGGCACTTTTTGGCGAACCCGCACTCCAACCAACGTTAATTAATAAAAGAAAGGAAGTGAGATGAAATCGCTGCGTTTGACTTTACTCGCACTGCCGCTGGCGCTGACCGGCTGCTCGACGCTCTCCTCGGTCAACTGGTCTGCCGCAAATCCATGGAACTGGTTTGGTTCCTCGACAGAAGTCACTGAGCAAGGCGTGGGAGCGCTGACCGCCGCCACGCCGCTGGAAGAGCCGGCTATTGCAGAGGCATTAGATGGCGATTATCGCCTGCGTAGCGGTATGAAAACCGATAACGGCAACGTGGTGCGCTTTTTCGAAGCGATGAAGGGCGACAATGTCGCGATGGTGATCAACGGCGAGCAGGGAACCGTGAGCCGTATTGATGTGCTGGACAGCGATATCCCAACCGCCGCGGGGGGCAAAATCGGTACGCCGTTTAGCGACCTTTACAGCAAAGCTTTTGGTCACTGCGAGCCGGTTTCCAGCGATAGCCATACCAGCGTCGAATGTAAAGCCGAGGGAAGTCAGCATATTAGCTATGTTTTCTCCGGCGAGTGGAGCGGACCGGAAGGCTTAATGCCTCCTGATGACGTCTTAAAAAACTGGGACGTGCGCAAAATTATCTGGCGTCGTTAATTTGCGCCTGAACAAACCGCTTCGCTTAAAAACAAGGTAAAATAGCCTCCATTAATGCCACGACTGCGTGGCATTCTCATTTTCAGGAGGAATCATGTCTCAGGTTCAAAGTGGCATTTTGCCGGAACATTGCCGTGCGGCAATTTGGATTGAAGCCAATGTGAAAGGCGACCTGGACGCCCTGCGCGCGGCCAGCAGAACATTTGCCGATAAACTGGCGACCTTCGAAGTCAAATTTCCGGACGCCCATCTTGGGGCCGTTGTGGCGTTTGGCAACAACACCTGGCGCGCTCTGAGCGGCGGCGTCGGGGCGGAAGAACTGAAAGATTTTATTCCTTATGGTAAAGGGCTGGCGCCGGCCACGCAGTATGACGTGCTGATCCATATCCTTTCCCTGCGCCACGATGTGAATTTTTCTGTTGCCCAGGCGGCGATGGAAGCCTTCGGCGACTGTATCGACGTGAAAGAAGAAGTTCACGGTTTCCGTTGGGTGGAAGAACGCGATCTGAGCGGCTTTGTCGACGGGACAGAGAACCCGGCGGGCGAAGAGACGCGCCGTGAAGTGGCGGTGATCAAAGATGGCGTGGATGCCGGCGGCAGTTATGTGTTCGTGCAGCGTTGGGAACACAATCTCAAGCAACTTAACCGGATGAGTATTCACGATCAGGAGATGATGATCGGGCGTACCAAAGAAGCCAATGAAGAGATTGACGGCGATGCGCGTCCGGCAACGTCTCACCTGAGCCGCGTCGATCTCAAAGAAGATGGCAAAGGGCTGAAGATTGTACGCCAGAGCCTGCCATACGGCACCGCCAGCGGTACTCATGGTCTCTATTTCTGCGCTTACTGCGCACGTCTGCACAATATCGAACAGCAGCTTTTGAGTATGTTCGGCGATACCGACGGTAAACGCGACGCAATGCTGCGCTTCACCAAACCGGTGACTGGCGGCTACTATTTTGCGCCGTCGCTGGATCGCCTGTTAGCGCTATAAGGTAAAACCCTGTCGGATGGCAGCGCAAACGCTTTATTCGACCTACGATTGGTAGGCCTGATAAGCGCAGCGCCATCAGGCAGAACAGCATGAAACAGCATGAAAATGCCCATCCCCGCCTCCGCGGGGATTTTTTTACCTAATATTTACCTGAATTAGTGAGCTATTCCTCAGCACTTATTTGTTATTACTGTATTTTCAGTGTTAATGGAGTGTAAGACTCCATATTCAAAAGGAGACATTGAAAATGGGTAAACTCACGGGCAAGACAGCATTGATTACGGGCGCATCGCAGGGCATTGGCGAAGGGATCGCTCGCGTATTCGCACGCCACGGCGCGAACTTAATCTTGCTGGATATCTCCGATGAGATTGAAAAGCTGGCGGATGAGCTGGGCGGGCGCGGACATCGCTGTACTGCCGTTAAGGCTGACGTCAGAGATTTTGCTTCGGTGCAGGCGGCGGTTGCGCGCGCCAAAGAGACTGAAGGTAGAATTGATATTTTGGTGAATAACGCTGGCGTGTGCCGTCTGGGCAACTTCCTCGATATGAGTGAAGAAGATCGCGATTTCCACATTGATATTAATATTAAAGGTGTCTGGAACGTCACCAAAGCCGTCCTGCCGGAGATGATTAAACGTAAAGATGGCCGCATTGTGATGATGTCTTCCGTCACGGGAGATATGGTGGCGGACCCGGGTGAAACGGCCTATGCGCTGTCAAAAGCCGCCATTGTCGGTTTAACCAAATCGCTGGCGGTAGAGTATGCGCAGTCCGGTATTCGCGTGAATGCCATTTGCCCCGGTTATGTAAGAACGCCGATGGCGGAAAGCATTGCCCGTCAGTCTAATCCTGACGATCCGGAGTCGGTATTAACGGAAATGGCAAAAGCCATTCCGCTACGCCGCCTTGCCGATCCGCTGGAAGTAGGGGAACTGGCGGCATTTCTGGCTTCCGATGAGTCCAGCTATCTTACCGGAACGCAAAACGTCATTGATGGCGGCAGTACCCTGCCTGAAAGCGTAAGCGTAGGCGTCTGATTGATGCCGGTCTCCTCCTCACGCCGCGTGGGGAGGGATTCTCTTATTCCCTTTTCAACTTTCAAATCATCAAACGGTATATAAAACCGTTACTCCTTTAGCGCTGGTTATAAATATGATGACCATAAGAAAGTCATTAAATTTATAAGGGTGCGCAATGGCCGTTAACTTACTGAAAAAGAGACCCCTGACGCTGGCAGCAATGCTATTACTGGCAGGGCAGGCGCAGGCAACGGAGCTGCTGAACAGCTCATACGATGTCTCCCGCGAGCTGTTTGCCGCCCTTAACCCGCCGTTTGAGCAACAATGGGCGAAGGATAACGGCGGCGATAAGCTGACGATTAAGCAGTCTCATGCCGGGTCATCAAAACAGGCGCTGGCGATTTTGCAGGGACTGAAGGCAGACGTCGTGACCTACAATCAGGTGACCGACGTACAGATTCTCCATGATAAAGGCAAACTGATCCCTGCCGACTGGCAAAGCCGTCTGCCGAACAACAGTTCGCCATTCTATTCCACGATGGGCTTCCTGGTGCGCAAGGGGAACCCCAAAAATATTCACGACTGGAGCGATCTTGTACGTTCCGACGTGAAGCTGATTTTCCCTAACCCGAAAACCTCCGGCAACGCCCGTTACACGTATCTGGCGGCATGGGGCGCGGCGGATAACGCGGACGGCAGCGATAAAGCCAAAACCGAACAGTTTATGACCCAGTTCCTGAAAAACGTCGAAGTGTTTGATACCGGCGGCCGCGGCGCTACGACTACCTTTGCCGAGCGTGGTCTGGGCGATGTGCTGATTAGTTTTGAGTCGGAAGTGAACAATATCCGCAAACAATATGAAGCCCAGGGATTTGAAGTGGTGATCCCGAAAACGAACATTCTTGCTGAATTCCCGGTTGCCTGGGTAGATAAAAACGTGCAGGCCAACGGCACAGAAAAAGCCGCCAAAGCTTACCTGAACTGGCTGTATAGCCCGCAGGCGCAGACCATCATCACCCATTACTACTACCGCGTGAATAACCCGGAAATCATGGGCAAGCAAGCAGATAAATTCCCGCAGACCGAACTGTTCCGCGTGGAAGAAAAGTTTGGTTCCTGGCCGGAAGTGATGAAAACGCACTTTGCCAGCGGCGGCGAGCTGGACAAACTGTTGGCGGCGGGGCGTAAGTAATGCTTGCCGTTTCTTCCCGACGCGTGCTGCCCGGCTTTACGTTAAGCCTCGGCACCAGTTTGCTGTTTGTCTGCCTGATCCTGCTGTTGCCGTTGAGCGCGCTGGTGATGCAGCTCTCACAGATGAGCTGGGCGCAATACTGGGATGTTGTGACCAACCCACAGGTGGTGGCTGCCTATAAAGTGACGCTGCTGGCGGCATTTGTGGCGTCGATTTTTAATGGCGTGTTTGGTCTGCTGATGGCGTGGATTTTAACCCGCTACCGTTTTCCGGGGCGCACGTTGCTGGATGCGCTGATGGATCTGCCGTTTGCGCTGCCGACAGCGGTGGCGGGGTTAACGCTGGCCTCGCTGTTCTCAGTGAACGGTTTCTACGGTCAGTTTCTCGCGCAGTTTGATATCAAAGTGACCTATACCTGGCTCGGTATTGCGGTGGCGATGGCCTTTACCAGCATTCCATTTGTGGTACGCACCGTCCAGCCGGTACTGGAAGAGCTGGGGCCGGAATATGAAGAAGCGGCGCAAACGCTGGGGGCCACCCGGCTGCAAAGTTTTCGCAAAGTCGTGCTGCCTGAGCTGTCGCCTGCGCTGATTGCCGGCGTGGCGCTCTCTTTTACCCGTAGCCTGGGCGAGTTTGGCGCGGTGATTTTTATCGCCGGAAATATCGCCTGGAAAACAGAAGTGACCTCGCTGATGATTTTTGTGCGTTTGCAGGAGTTTGATTACCCCGCCGCCAGCGCCATTGCCTCGGTGATCCTTGCGGCATCCTTGCTGCTGCTGTTCTCTATCAATACTTTGCAAAGTCGCTTTGGTCGACGTGTGGTAGGTCATTAATGGCGGAAGTGACTCAATTGAAGCGATACGACGTCCCCCGCATTAACTGGGGAAAATGGTTTTTGATTGGCGTCGGGATGCTGGTTTCGGCGTTTATCCTGCTGGTGCCGATGATTTACATCTTCGTGCAGGCGTTCAGCAAAGGGTTAATGCCGGTACTGCAAAATCTGGCCGATCCGGACATGCTGCACGCCATCTGGCTGACGGTGTTGATTGCCTTGATCGCAGTGCCGGTGAATCTGGTGTTCGGCATTCTGCTGGCGTGGCTGGTGACGCGCTTTAACTTCCCCGGACGTCAGCTATTGCTGACCCTGCTGGATATTCCCTTTGCCGTCTCACCGGTGGTGGCCGGTCTGGTTTATCTGCTGTTTTATGGCTCCAACGGCCCGTTGGGCGGCTGGCTGGATGAGCATAATTTGCAAATGATGTTCTCCTGGCCGGGGATGGTACTGGTCACTATTTTTGTCACCTGCCCGTTTGTGGTGCGCGAACTGGTGCCAGTGATGCTCAGTCAGGGCAGTCAGGAAGATGAGGCGGCGATTTTACTGGGCGCATCCGGCTGGCAAATGTTTCGCCGCGTGACGTTGCCGAATATTCGCTGGGCGTTACTCTACGGCGTGGTATTAACCAACGCTCGCGCGATTGGCGAGTTTGGCGCGGTGTCGGTGGTGTCCGGCTCGATTCGCGGCGAAACGTTATCGCTACCGTTACAGATTGAATTGCTGGAGCAGGACTACAACACCGTCGGCTCCTTTACCGCCGCCGCATTGTTGACGCTAATGGCGATTATTACCCTGTTTTTGAAGAGCATGTTGCAATGGCGTCTGGAGAATCAGGAAAAACGCGCGCAACAGGAGGAAAATCATGAGCATTGAGATCGCCAGAATTAAGAAATCGTTTGGTCGCACTCAGGTACTGAATGATATCTCGCTGGATATTCCTTCCGGCCAGATGGTTGCCTTGTTGGGGCCGTCTGGTTCCGGCAAAACGACGCTGCTGCGCATTATTGCCGGGCTGGAACATCAGTCCAGCGGCCATATTCGTTTCCACGGTACGGACGTTAGCCGCCTGCACGCGCGTGAGCGTAAAGTCGGTTTTGTGTTTCAGCACTATGCGCTGTTTCGCCATATGACGGTGTTTGACAACATCGCTTTTGGCCTGACGGTGCTGCCGCGACGCGACCGCCCAACTGCGGCGGCGATTAAAACGAAAGTGACGCAATTGCTGGAGATGGTGCAACTGGCGCACCTCGCGGATCGCTTCCCCGCCCAGCTTTCCGGCGGACAAAAACAGCGCGTGGCGCTGGCGCGCGCGCTTGCCGTGGAACCGCAAATTCTACTGCTGGATGAACCCTTTGGCGCGCTGGATGCCCAGGTACGTAAAGAGTTACGTCGCTGGTTGCGCCAGCTACATGAAGAACTGAAATTCACCAGCGTCTTTGTCACCCACGATCAGGAAGAGGCGACGGAAGTGGCGGATCGGGTGGTGGTGATGAGTCAGGGCAATATCGAACAGGCTGATGCGCCGGATCGGGTGTGGCGTGAACCGGCAACCCGCTTCGTACTGGAGTTTATGGGCGAGGTGAACCGCCTGACAGGCACCGTCCGCGGCGGGCAGTTTCACGTTGGCGCGCATCGCTGGCCGTTGGGTTATACGCCCGCGTACCAGGGGCCGGTCGATCTGTTCCTGCGTCCGTGGGAGGTGGATATTAGCCGCCGCACCAGCCTGGATTCTCCGCTACCAGTACAGGTCATTGAGGCCAGCCCGAAAGGTCACTATACACAACTAGTGGTGCAGCCGCTGGGGTGGTATCACGATCCGCTGACGGTGGTGATGGCGGGTGACGACGTCCCGCAGCGCGGCGAGCGTTTGTTTGTCGGCTTACAGAACGCACGTCTCTATCATGGCGACCAGCGTATTGAGCCCCATGAGGCGCTTGCTCTTGCGGAGTCTGCCTGATAGGTTAATTTGCAGGTTTATCGCCCGGTGGCGCTTCGCTTACCGGGCCTACAGCGTATATCGTGATTTTGTAGGCCGGGTAAGCACAGCGCCACCCGGCATTTTTATTGAGCTGAAAACGTGAATACATTAGAACAAACCATCGGCAATACGCCGCTGGTCAAATTACAACGTCTGGCGCCGGATAACGGCAGTGAAATCTGGGTCAAGCTGGAAGGCAATAATCCGGCAGGATCGGTGAAAGATCGCGCGGCGCTATCGATGATTGTCGAGGCGGAAAAGCGCGGGGAAATTAAACCGGGCGATGTCCTGATTGAAGCGACCAGCGGCAACACGGGCATTGCGCTGGCGATGATCGCCGCGCTGAAAGGTTATCGCATGAAGCTGTTGATGCCGGACAACATGAGCCAGGAGCGTCGGGCGGCAATGCGGGCCTATGGCGCGGAACTGATTCTGGTCACTAAAGAGCAGGGAATGGAAGGGGCGCGCGATTTAGCGCTCGCTATGTCTGAACGAGGCGAGGGTAAACTGCTCGATCAGTTTAATAACCCCGATAATCCCTACGCCCACTACACCACCACCGGCCCGGAAATCTGGCGGCAAACGCAGGGGCGGGTAACGCATTTTGTCTCCAGCATGGGCACGACCGGCACCATTACCGGCGTGTCGCGTTTTCTGCGCGAGCAGGAAAAACCGGTCACCATCGTTGGCCTGCAGCCGGAAGAGGGCAGCAGTATTCCGGGCATTCGCCGCTGGCCTGCGGAATATATGCCGGGCATTTTTAACGCCTCGCTGGTAGATGAGGTGCTGGATATTCATCAGAATGATGCCGAAAACACCATGCGTGAACTGGCCGTTCGTGAAGGCATTTTCTGCGGCGTGAGTTCCGGCGGCGCGGTAGCGGGCGCGTTACGCGTCGCACGAGCCACGCCCGGCGCGATAGTGGTGGCGATCATCTGCGATCGCGGCGACCGTTACCTTTCGACCGGCGTGTTTGGTGAAGAGCATTTCAGCCAGGGGGCAGGGATTTAAACTAGTGAGTTCAGCTGATTGGGATAAACACAGGCAACGGCGCCTTTGACAAGCGGGAATATCCTGCCGATTTTCTATGTGCGCCAGCGCATTACCGCCGCCTTTTATAATAAAAGCTCGTCTGTTGTTCTTATTGTTGTATTTGTTCCTGGCAAAGCGTCATGTAATGCTTGCTGCTTTCTACCAGCCTGGCTGAACCAGGCCGGTAAAGTGACGGCGCTTTAAACATATAAATCAGTTGTACTTGTTGCTGGCAGGCCATCTCTGTCACTGGTACGTGAAATAACGTTAACGCCGCATTTTTCGTACCGTAAACCGCGTTACCCTGCGAATCCCGGCCATAATACGCTTGCGCCAGCATCATGGCATACAGCTCGTCGTCGCGGTACAGGCTGTCCAACCAGAACACCCAGATCGCGGTCCTGAAATGCCCATCCACGCCAGCTTGGGTATAGAGCAATCTGGCAGTATAAGATTTGGGATGTATTTTGGCCGCAGCGCGGCGCAAAAAACGCGTCTGCGGCGATTCGGACAACCAGAAAGAGGCGCTCTGTAATGCGGTCTGGGCTATGGGACGAATTTCCAGATAATAGTAAACGATTAACCCTACAGCAAACGCTAACAGAAGCGCGATAACGCCTTTAAAAAACCACAGTAACACGCCTGGCATTATGATTTTTTCTTACTCAACATTCTTATCCGTTTCCGCAATAAGCGCATGTAAATAAGGCTGCGCGTTTTCATCGCTTTTACTGGGAATTTTAACGATATAGGGTTTTCCGGTGATGGACGACGACGACGCGACTTTATCGATAAACTGTTCGGCGGTGTCGATACGATTGCGCGTGTTGCCCAGTTTTAAGCGCAGGTGCGATACGGCTTCCTCGCAGTTATGCGCATCACCGTTACGAACGAATGTCAGATCCTTTTTCTGCGCCAGCGCATTAAGCATGGCGTTAATGCGCGCTTCTTCGTGGGCGTTTAGCTTCGCCCAGGCGGGTAGGGTCAGCAGGAGCGCAACGACGGCGCAGACAATTTTCTTCATGGTAAAATCCTTTTTCATGCGATAATCACTGCACCTCAGACCGTTAGCCGGGTAATAAGTTGCACTCCTGGTGTGGTTATTTCTGTGAGTGCGCCAGCGTGAGTTCATCCAGAAAACGCCACAGCTTTTCATTCATCTGCTGGTAATCCCATGCGCGCATCTCGGCGACCGAGCGGATAAAACGCTTCCCTTGCGCGTCAGCCAGCTCCTGCTGCGAATGTTGGATTAATCCTTCAACCGCCTCGACGGTAAATTCCATATGACACTGGAAGCCGTAGACAAAATTGCCGTACTGCACTATCTGACGTGGACAGCCTTCGCTTTCGGCCAGCACGGTCGCCTGATCGGTGAGTCCTGGCATATCGTTGTGCCAGTGGCCGACGGTTAACGGGGAGCCAAAGTGGGCGATAAGCGGATGCCGCAGACCGGCTTCAGTGAGCGTAATAGGGTAGTGACCAATCTCTTTTTCCGGACTTTGGCACACAGCGGCGCCCAGCGCCTCGCCAATGAGCTGCGAACCAAGACAAATGCCAATAACCATTCGCCGGGCCGTAATCGCCTGATTAATTAAGTGCTGTTCGGCGCGAGAGTCAAAGTACGGGTACTCTTCGCGGGTGGTGCGCGGCGACTGCGGACCGCCAAATACCACGAGCATATCGAACTCATCGGCATTGGGCGGTAGCGCTTCTCCGGCATAGACGCGCGACCATGAAATGGTATAACCGCGATCTTCAGCCCATTTCAGATAAGCGCCAGCGGATTCAAACGACTCATGGACAACAAAATGAACTCGCACGTTATTTTCTCCTGTTAGCGATTTAGCGCCTGATGGATATCAGCCGCCAGCGTGTTGATCTCGCTGTCATTTAATGTCGACAGCGTGATACGTAGACCGTGAGACGGCGCGCTTACGCCAAAGGCTTCTCCCTCACGTACCAGCCAGCCGGATTTTGCCAGCGTAAACGCGGTAACCTGGCTATGGGTGTCCAGCGGGAGCCAGGCATTCACGCCGTCGCCGGGAGAAATGGCGATGCCATATTGCTGTAGGGCGCGGGCCAGTTTTTGTTGCCGGGCGGCGTAAAACAGCCGCGTTTGCGCCAGCCTGTGCTGATACTCAGGGTCGGTCAGGCAGGCGTAGACCAGATCCTGTAACAGATGGCTGACCCACTGACTACCGGCATTTAGCCGCAGCCGAAGTTTTGCCGAGGTCGCGCTGTCGCTGGCGACAATAGCAAGACGTAAATCGGGGCCGAGGGCTTTGGAAACGGAGCGTATCACCGCCCAGTGTTGCGTTGTCTGCGCAATAACCGGCTGCCAGGGCGACGAAGAAAGTAGAGCGAAGTGATCGTCGATAATGACCACTACCTGAGGGTAACGCGCCAGTATATTTTGCAGCGCAGCGGCACGGCGAGCGCTCAGGCTACAGCCGGTAGGGTTGTGCGCGCGCGGCGTTAAGATCACTGCCCGCGCGCCCTGATTTAGCGCCTGTTCCAGCTTTTCAGGCTGCATTCCTTCGCTATCTACGCTGACCGGGCTGGCGCTAAAACCGGCATAGCGCAGCATATTGATACTGCTTAAAAAACAGGGATCTTCCACCGCGACGCTGTCGCCCGGCAGCAGATGCGCGCAAAGCAGTCTTTCGATAGCGTCGATAGCTCCGCTGGTGATATCAATTTCGCCTGCGACGGGGGTGGCATCCCGTAGCCAGCGCGCCGCCCAGGCGTGTAGTTCAGGGGAAACGGGCGCATCGCCGTAGAGATGCGGCGTGCGGCTGAGACGGGCAAAATAACGGCTAAGGTCAGGCAGACGCTGCGGATCGGGATTGCCGCCGGAAAGGTCGTGCAGAGGCGTATGCGGATCGCCGCCTTCCAGCGCTACGGGAGACGGACTGCCTTTAATCACCGTCCCATTGCGGCCTAAACTTTGCGCCAGTCCCGCCGTTATCAGCCGTTTATACGCCGCTGCGACGGTATTGCGGTTCACCTTTAATTCGCTTGCCAGCTCCCGTACCGGCGGGAGCGAATCCTCCGCCCGTAACGTGCCGGCGATAATGTGTTGACGGATACTGTCAAAAATTTCGTTAGCGGTTTTTCCGTCGATCATTATTGACCTATGACAAAATGAATTTTAGCATATGACAATGATAATGAGGCGGTAGCCTGCTGTCCAGCGAGAGGAAAATTTTATGGGACAAGAGAGTGATATTCAGTCAGTGCTCTTCGACGACAACCATCGGGCATTACAGACCGATATCGTCGCCGTCCAGTCACAGGTCGTGTACGGCAGCGTAGGCAACAGTATCGCTGTTCCGGCCATTAAAGCGCAGGGACTACGCGTGACGGCGGTTCCGACGGTGCTGTTCAGCAATACGCCGCACTATAAAACCTTTTATGGCGGCATTATTCCCGCCGAGTGGTTTGCAGGCTACCTTACGGCGTTGAATGAGCGCGATGCGCTACGTGAATTAAAAGCGATTACCACCGGTTACATGGGCAGCGCAGACCAAATTGTCTTGCTTTCGAAGTGGCTAATGGCGATCCGGGCTTCGCATCCGGAGGTGTGTATTCTTGTTGATCCGGTCATTGGCGATACCGACAGTGGAATGTATGTGCAGGCGGAAATTCCGCAGGCTTATCGCACGCATTTGTTGCCGCAGGCGCAGGGGCTAACGCCGAACGTATTTGAGCTGGAGATGCTGAGTGGTAAACCGTGTCGCACGCTGGAAGAGGCGGTGGCGGCGGCGCAATCTCTGCTTTCCGATACGCTGAAATGGGTGGTTATCACCAGCGCGCCGGGCGAATCTCTGGAGACCATAACGGTTGCCGTCGTTACCGCGCAGGTCGTGGAGGTCTTTGCCCATCCGCGGGTGGCGACGGAGTTAAAAGGGACGGGAGATCTCTTCTGCGCCGAGCTGGTCAGCGGTATTGTGCAGGGAAAAAAACTGATGACCGCGGCAAAAGATGCGGCGCAGCGCGTGCTGGAGGTGATGACCTGGACACAGCAGTGTGGCTGTGATGAGTTAATTCTGCCGCCGGCAGGGGAGGCGCGATGAAGAGTTATCGGCTGGTGGTTCGCCAGCAGGGACGTATCGTGGGGCATTTTGAAACGAGCGGGCTGGACGCGCTGGAAGATATTTGCGTAGCGCGGGCGATGTTTGGCATCACTGGCGGCTATCAGTGCGAGTTGCAAGTGTCCGATTCCGAACGCAGGATGCTGGAGAGTGGCCCGGATGGGATGAAGATCCTGATGCGCGAGAAGTGCTTTCGCCCGGTGACCTCGCAGTTGTAACCCGTGGATTGGCGCTGAAATGTTCGCAACCTTGTAGGCCTGATAAGCGTAGCGCCATCAGGCAGTGCGCCGCACCACCGCCGGATGGCGGCGCAAGTACAGGCAAAAAAAATGGCGCCCAAAGGCGCCATTCTTCACTGCGGCAAGAATTACTTCTTAATGCGGATAACCGGAGTTTCACCCACGGTCACGCTACCGGACAGTTTGATCAGTTCTTTGATTTCATCCATGTTGGAGATAACAACCGGAGTCAGGGTAGACTTGGCTTTTTCTTCCAGCAACGGCAGATCGAACTCGATGACCGGATCGCCAACTTTCACGCGCTGACCTTCTTCAGCAATACGCTTGAAGCCTTCGCCTTTCAGCTCAACGGTGTCGATACCGAAGTGAACGAACAGCTCAATGCCGCTATCGGATTCGATAGAGAACGCATGGTTGGTTTCAAAGATTTTGCCGATGGTGCCGTCAACAGGGGCGACCATTTTGTTACCGGTTGGTTTGATAGCGATGCCATCACCAACGATTTTTTCAGCAAAAACTACATCCGGCACGTCTTCGATGTTGACGATCTCGCCAGAGAGCGGGGCAACAATCTCAATAGTTCCGGTGTCTTTCTTATCATCAGAAACCAGAGATTTTAGTTTATCGAACAAACCCATGATCTTCTCCTAAGCAGTAAATTGGGCCGCATCTCGTGGATTAGCAGATTGTTTTTTCTTCAATGAACTTGTTAACCAGCGTCATTAACTCGTCCGTTGTCGGTTGAGCAAGAGCCTGCTCTGCTAACACCTTCGCATCTTCGAAGTTCGTGTTACGGATAATCTTCTTAATGCGCGGGATAGAAATGGCGCTCATAGAGAATTCGTCCAGACCCATCCCCAGCAACAGAAGTGTAGCACGTTCGTCGCCTGCAAGCTCACCACACATGCCAGTCCATTTACCTTCTGCATGAGAAGCATCAATAACTTGCTTGATCAAGTTCAGTACGGACGGTGACATTGGCTGGTAAAGGTGTGAAATCATATCATTACCACGGTCAACTGCCAGGGTGTACTGCGTTAAATCATTGGTGCCGATACTAAAGAAATCAACTTCTTTGGCTAAATGACGCGCAATTGTCGCCGCAGCCGGTGTTTCCACCATCACGCCAATCTCAATGCTTTCGTCAAATGCTTTACCTTCGTCACGCAGTTCCTGTTTGTAGATTTCAATCTCTTTGCGCAGCGCGCGAACTTCTTCAACAGAGATGATCATCGGGAACATAATGCGCAATTTACCGAAAGCGGAGGCACGCAGAATCGCGCGAACCTGGTCACGCAGGATCTCTTTGCGATCCATGGCGATACGCACGGCGCGCCAGCCCAGGAACGGGTTCTCTTCTTTCGGGAAGTTCATGTACGGCAGCTCTTTGTCGCCGCCAATGTCCATGGTACGGACGATAACCGCCTGCGAGCCGCACGCTTCAGCGACCGCTTTATAGGCGGCAAACTGCTCTTCTTCCGTCGGCAGCGCGTCGCGATCCATGAACAGGAATTCAGTACGATACAGGCCAACGCCTTCCGCGCCGTTACGCTCAGCGCCTTCAACGTCGCGAACGGTACCGATGTTGGCGCAAACTTCAACCTGATGTCCATCCAGCGTGATTGCCGGCAGATCTTTCAGTTTTGCAAGTTCCGCTTTCTCGGTCGCAACCTGCTCCTGGACGGCGCGCAGTTGCTCAATAACATCGTTGGTCGGGTTGACGTAAACCTGGTTGTTTACGGCATCCAGAATCAGATAGTCGCCGTTTTTCACCTGAGCGGTGACGCTACCGGTACCTACGATCGCTGGCAGTTCCAGAGAACGCGCCATGATGGAGGTATGAGACGTGCGTCCGCCCGCGTCGGTGATGAAGCCCAGCACTTTCTGCAGGTTCAGCTGTGCAGTTTCTGACGGCGTCAGGTCAGCGGCAACCAGGATAACTTCTTCCTGAATCGCGCTCAGATCGATAATGGCCAGACCCAGGATGTTGCGCAGCAGGCGCTTACCGATATCACGTACGTCAGCCGCACGCTCTTTCAGGTATTCGTCATCCAGTTCTTCCAGGGCAGTGGCCTGACCTTCGATAACTTCATGCGCGGCTGCGTCAGCCGTCATGTGCTTATCTTTAATCAGGGCTATGATTTCCTGCTCCAGCTCCTCATCTTCGAGCAGCATAATATGCCCTTCAAAGATGGCTTCTTTTTCTTCACCGAACGTTTCACCAGCTTTTGTCTTGATCGCTTCCAGTTGCGCAGATGCCTTGGCACGACCGCTCAGAAAACGTTCAACTTCCTGATCAACCTTGTCGGCAGAAATTTTTTTCCGGTCAATGACGATTTCGTCTTCTTTCAGCAGCAGTGCTTTGCCGAAAGCGATACCCGGGGATGCTAAAATGCCTGAAATCATAACCCTACCTTACTTGTGACTGATTTTTAAAAGAACCCGGAAAAAAACTTACTCGAGTTCCGCCATCAGTTTGACCAGATGTTCAACCGCTTTCTGCTCATCTTCACCTTCTGCGGAGATGGTGACGACGGTGCCTTGAGTCAGGCCCAGAGTCTGCAGTTTAAACAGGCTTTTCGCGCTGGCGCTTTTGCCGTTGGAAGTCACAGTAATCTCAGAAGTGAAGCCTTTTGCTTCTTTAACAAACTGAGCAGCAGGGCGGGTGTGCAGACCGTTCGGAGCGGTAATGGTAACTTCTTGCTGGAACATTGTATTTCCCCAACTTATAGGTTTAGTGTTGTGGAACTAAAGTCTAGCCTGGCGGCTCAACTTTAGCCTGTATTGTTAGCGCCGGCGTAAACGGGACGCGACACAAAAGGTGTTCTACGCAATCCGTTGCTGGCAACTTATGGCCGCTGACGTTTCGCTCGTCATTAAACATTATGCCGCGAAAGGAAGAGTTGAACCAAATCATAAAATCGATTCAGCTAACGCTTTTCCTGTAACGATTAATTTCGCGCATCAAAATAATTAGTCTGGTTAAATACCAGTTCCGGCAGGGTGAATCAATGCCAGGTGAGGTGAAAGTTTGAAGCAGGCCACAAAAAAGCACCCAAAAAGGTGCTTTTTTACGCGTTTTTAACATGCTGGCATCACTGTTGCAGTTCTTTCTCAGTAAAGAGATCGGCGAACAACGCGGTGCTCAGATAACGCTCACCTGATGAAGGTAGGATAACCACAATATTCTTATTGGTAAAGCTTTCATCTTCCTGCAGCTTAAGCGCTGCAGCAACCGCGGCACCGGAAGAAATTCCTGCCAGAATACCTTCCTCTTCCATCAGACGGCGCGCGGTAGAAATGGCTTCTTCATTGGTGATGCCAACCACTTTATCAATCAGTTTCAGATCCAGGTTGCCCGGGATGAAGCCTGCGCCGATGCCCTGAATTTTATGCGGGCCTGGTTTGATCTCTTCACCAGCCAGCGCCTGGGCAATAACCGGGGAGTCAGTGGGTTCTACCGCAACGGTGATAAGATCGGTTTTACCCTTCGTCCCTTTGATATAACGCGTGACGCCGGTTAACGTACCGCCAGTGCCGACGCCGGAGATAAACACATCCACCTGACCATCGGTGTCTTCCCAGATTTCCGGGCCGGTGGTTTTTTCATGGATTTCCGGGTTGGCAGGGTTGCTGAACTGCTGGAGCAGGAGATATTTTTGCGGATCGCTGGCGACAATTTCTTCGGCTTTCTGAATAGCGCCTTTCATCCCTTTCGCCCCTTCGGTCAGCACCAGATTCGCGCCTAATGCTTTGAGTAGCTTGCGGCGTTCAATGCTCATGGTTTCCGGCATGGTCAGGGTGAGTTTGTAACCGCGCGCGGCGGCGACATACGCCAGCGCAATACCGGTGTTGCCGCTGGTCGGCTCCACCAGTTCCACGCCAGGTTTCAGTACGCCACGCTTTTCGGCATCCCAAATCATATTGGCGCCGATACGGCACTTGACGCTGAAGCTCGGGTTGCGCGACTCCACCTTCGCCAGAATGCGTCCATTACCGATACGGTTCAGTCGAACCAGCGGCGTATGACCGATAGTCAGCGAGTTATCTTCATAAATCTTACTCATGGCCTGTCCTTAACTGTATGAAATTGGGATACCTTCCCAGCATACCTTCCAGCCAGATATGGGGAAGTAAGGATTTCGCATATCTATATGCTGATGGGAAATAATGGTTATCAGTATGGAATAAGAGACAGCATAAGCCATCTCTTATTTATACATTTTTACGTTATTTCCATAACGCGTGCTTAGCACGCCAGCAATCAACCCACATTGCCGTCGCGCCACAGACGGCGACAGGCATAATGAAAAGGTTAAGCACCGGAATCATCGTAAAGAGGCTGGTGAGCGCGCCAAATTGCATATTCGCCACCTTCTGCGTGCGCAACGCGGCGCGCATCGTTTTAAACGGCACTTTGTGGTTATCGAACGGGTAGTCGCAATACTGGATCGCCAGCATCCAGGCGCTGAACAAAAACCACAGCACCGGCGCGATGGTTTGGCCAATGCCAGGAATAAAATAGAGAACCAGCAGCACAATAGCACGCGGCAGATACCACGCCAGCTTTTGCCATTCACGTTTCATAATGCGCGGTACATCTTTCATGATGCCGAGTATGCCGGTATCTGGCGGCGTGGCGCCGGTTAACCGCGCCTCAAGCTGTTCGGCTAAAAGGCCGTTAAACGGCGCGGCGATCCAGTTGGCGAGGGTAGAGAAAAAATAGCCAAAGACCAACAGAACAGAGATAACTGCAATCGGCCACAGCAGATAGCTCAGCCATTGCAGCCAGTCCGGCACATGACTCATCAACGAAGGTATCCAGGCGTCAAGCTGGGTAAACAGCCACCAAAATGCGCCGCCCATCAGCACAATGTTGACCAGCAGAGGTAAAATAACAAAGCGGCGGATTCCCGGTAGGGTGACTAACTTCCATCCTTGCGAGAAATAATAGACGCCGCTACGTGGTACGGTTGTGGATGATGAAACCATATTCAGGACATACTCCTTTTTCTTAAAGCCCTGGGTAAACGTGGGATATCTTACCCGGTTATCAGACGGTGGATAGTTCGGAAATGTTCGAAAAAACAGCAAAAAGCACATTTTCCTTCATCTTTATGCTGCGAAAGCCAACAGTACACTTGCACTTGACGTAATCGGCAAATACTCTTAGTGAGTAAATGTTTGCCGTGGTGGCAAGGTGTTAGAACAACAGAGAATATAATGATGCAGGATTTGCGTCTGATATTAATCATTGTTGGCGCGATCGCCATAATCGCTTTACTGGTACATGGTTTCTGGACCAGCCGTAAAGAACGATCTTCTATGTTCCGCGATCGTCCACTAAAACGCATGAAATCGAAACGCGACGACGACTCGTATGACGACGATGTCGAAGAAGACGAAGGCGTGGGTGAAGTTCGTGTTCACCGCGTAAATCATGCCCCCGGCCAGTCGCAGGAGCATGATGCCCCTCGTCAGTCGCCGCAACACCAGTACCAGCCGCCTTATGCGTCTGCGCAACCGCGTCCAGCGGCGCCGCCGCAGCCGCAAGCGCCGATGCAACAGCCGGTTCAGCAACCGGTCCAACCTGCGCCGCAGCCTCAGCAGGCTCAGCCATCTGCGCCGCCGGTACAGCCGCCGCAACAGCAGCCTGCACCGCCGTCGCAAGCGCCGCAGCCTGTTGCGCAGCCCGCGCCGCCGCCATCAGCGCAAACCTTCCAGCCTGCGGAACCTGTGGTTGAGGCGGAACCGGTAGTGGAAGAAGCGCCGGTTGTGGAAAAACCGCAGCGTAAAGAGGCGGTCATCATTATGAACGTCGCGGCCCATCATGGCAGCGAGCTTAATGGTGAAGTGTTACTGAACAGTATTCAGCAGTCAGGCTTTAAATTTGGCGATATGAATATTTTCCATCGTCATTTGAGCCCGGACGGCAGCGGCCCGGCCTTGTTCAGTCTCGCGAATATGGTCAATCCGGGAACGTTCGATCCTGAAATGACGGACTTCACTACGCCTGGCGTCACTATCTTTATGCAGGTACCGTCTTACGGCGATGCGCTGCAGAATTTCAAGCTGATGCTGCAATCCGCGCAGCATATCGCTGATGAGGTCGGTGGCGTCGTGCTGGATGACCAGCGTCGGATGATGACGCCGCAGAAACTGCGCGAATATCAGGACCGCATCCGCGAGGTGATGGACGCTAACGCCTGAGGTTAACGCAGGTGTGACATTTTTAACGTAACCCCCGCCTGTCGGGGGTTTTTTATCATTGATGGTGTGATATGGAACCAATCGAACAACAACTGACAGAACTGCGAACCACGCTTCGCCATCATGAATATCTGTATCATGTGATGGATGCGCCAGAGATTCCCGACGCCGAATATGACCGCCTGATGCGGGAACTGCGAGAGCTGGAGGCGCAACGTCCGGACCTTATCACGCCGGATTCGCCCACGCAGCGCGTTGGCGCGGCGCCGCTGACGGCATTCAACCAGATTCGCCATGAAGTACCGATGCTGTCGCTCGATAACGTATTTGATGAAGAAAGCTTCCTGGCGTTTAACAAGCGAGTGCAGGATCGTCTAAAAAGCACGGAAAATGTCATCTGGTGCTGCGAGCTAAAGCTGGATGGCCTGGCGGTCAGCATTCTGTATGAAAACGGCGTGCTGGTGAGCGCAGCGACGCGTGGCGACGGCACCACCGGTGAAGATATCACTTCAAACGTGCGCACGATTCGCGCCATTCCGTTAAAGCTGCACGGCGATAACATTCCGGCGCGTCTTGAAGTTCGCGGAGAGGTATTTTTACCGCAGGCCGGGTTTGAAAAGATCAATGAAGACGCGCGCCGCACTGGCGGCAAAGTGTTTGCTAACCCGCGTAACGCGGCGGCGGGCTCGCTGCGTCAGCTCGATCCGCGTATTACGGCGAAGCGACCGCTAACATTTTTCTGCTACGGCGTCGGTATTCTGGAAGGCGGCGAGTTGCCGGATACGCATCTGGGACGTTTGCTGCAATTTAAAGCGTGGGGGTTACCGGTCAGCGATCGCGTGACGCTGTGCGATTCTCCCCAGGCGGTACTGGATTTTTATCACAACGTCGAAAAAGATCGCCCCACGCTCGGTTTTGATATTGACGGCGTGGTGATTAAGGTCAACTCGCTGGCTTTGCAGGAACAGCTGGGCTTTGTGGCCCGCGCGCCGCGCTGGGCGGTGGCGTTTAAATTTCCTGCTCAGGAGCAGATGACTTTTGTGCGCGACGTTGAGTTTCAGGTCGGGCGTACCGGGGCGATTACGCCGGTGGCGCGTCTGGAACCGGTTCAGGTGGCTGGTGTGCTGGTCAGCAATGCCACGTTGCATAATGCCGATGAAATTGAACGGCTTGGCTTGCGCATTGGCGATAAGGTGGTTATCCGTCGGGCAGGCGATGTGATCCCTCAGGTGGTCAATGTGGTTCTGTCCGAACGCCCTGAAGAGACGCGTCCGATTGTGTTTCCAACGCACTGTCCGGTGTGCGGATCGGACGTAGAGCGCGTCGAAGGCGAAGCCGTTACCCGTTGTACCGGCGGGCTGATTTGCGGCGCGCAGCGTAAAGAGTCGCTGAAACATTTTGTGTCGCGCCGGGCGATGGATGTAGACGGGATGGGCGATAAGATCATCGACCAACTGGTGGAAAGGGAGTATGTCCATACGCCAGCGGATCTGTTCCGTCTGACGGCGGGTAAACTGACCGGCCTGGACCGAATGGGGCCAAAGTCCGCGCAAAATGTTGTAAACGCGCTGGAAAAAGCCAAAGCGACGACCTTTGCGCGTTTTCTCTATGCGCTGGGCATCCGTGAAGTGGGTGAAGCGACGGCGGCGGGGTTGGCGGCTTATTTCGGCACGCTGGAGGCGCTACAGGCCGCCACCATTGACGAGTTGCAGAAAGTACCTGACGTGGGGATTGTGGTCGCTACGCACGTCTTTAACTTTTTTGCCGAAGAGAGTAATCGTGACGTGATTGGGCAGCTACTGGCGGAAGGGGTGCACTGGCCCGCGCCGGTAGTCATTAATGTGCAAGAGATCGATAGCCCGTTTGCCGGTAAAACCGTGGTACTAACCGGTAGCCTGAGCCAGATGTCCCGCGATGACGCTAAAGCGCGTTTAGTGGCGCTGGGCGCGAAAGTGGCAGGCAGCGTATCGAAGAAAACCGATCTGGTGATTGCCGGTGAAGCGGCGGGTTCCAAACTTGCCAAAGCGCAGGAACTGGGCATCAATGTCATTGATGAAGCGGAAATGATCCGCTTACTGGATGCCTGAGATGGAAAAAGAGCAGCTGGTTGAAATCGCCAACACCGTGATGCCGTTCGGCAAATATCAGGGACGTCGATTGATCGACCTTCCGGAAGAGTATTTGCTGTGGTTTGCCCGTAAAGATCAATTTCCGGCGGGTAAACTGGGGGAGTTGATGCAAATCACGCTGCTGATTAAAACCGAGGGGCTGACGCAACTGGTGCAGCCCCTGAAACGCCCGCTTTAAGCTTTCGCGGCGCGGCTTTCCTGCTGCGCCTGTAACTTCTCGGTCTGGCGTTTGTAGCGCCGCGCCAGCCCTGCGCAGACCATCAGTTGGATCTGGTGGAAGATCATCAGCGGTAATACCATCATACCCAGCACTGACGTCGGAAACAGAATATTGGCCATCGGGATCCCGTTGGCCAGGCTTTTTTTCGAACCGCAGAAGACAATAGTGATTTCGTCGGCTTTATTGAAGCCGCATTTACGAGCGACAAAGACGTTAATGGCTATGACGATCGCCAGCAGTATGAGGCTGACCACGACGATAAACAGCAGCGATCCCCAGCCGACTTTGTGCCAGATGCCGTTGACCACCGCTTCGCTGAACGCCGAGTAGACCACCAGCAAAATAGAGGTCTGATCTGTTTTCGCGATCCACTTTTTGTTGCGCGCGACCCAGTTGCCGATCCACGGGCGAGACAGGTGTCCCAGCACAAAAGGCAGCAGCAGTTGCAGCATAATTTTGCCCACCTCTTCCAGACTGCCCTGCGCGCCATGAATATTCATTACCAGACCGACCAGCAGCGGCGACAGGAAAATGCCCAGCAGACTGGACGCAGACGCTGAGCACACCGCGGCCGCGACGTTACCGCCCGCGAGTGAAGTAAATGCAATCGCCGACTGCACGGTGGCGGGCAAAATGCACAGATACAGAAAGCCGCTGTAGAGCATAGGGTCGACATTGACAGGCGCCCACCAGGCAAACAGTACGCCGAGGACAGGAAAGAGCACAAAAGTGCTGCACATGACCCACAGATGCAACCGCCAGTGGCTGCCGCCAGCGATGATCGCTTCACGCGAAAGCTTCGCGCCATGCATAAAAAACAGCAGAGCGATGGCCGCTGTCGTAATGCCTTCAACGACAGGCACAAAGCTGCCTTCCGCCGGGAAAAAAGAGGCCAGTAGTACCACGGTGATAAGTGTCAGCGTGAAAGGGTCAAGGATACGAAAAAGTTTCATAAAAACTCCTGAAAGTCGGTGCAGCTATTTTGCGTTTTTCGCTTTGAGAAATAAAATTGATTTATTGCATCTATATATGAATCTAGTCGATGAACTATTCACTGCGTCAACTGCGTATTTTTATTACCGTCGCCCAGGCCAAAAGTTTCAGTCGGGCAGGGGACAGGATTGGACTGAGCCAGTCTGCGGTCAGTCATAGCGTAAAAGAGCTGGAGCGGCAAACCGGCGTCAGACTGTTGGATCGCACTACGCGTGAGGTGGTGCTGACCGAGGCGGGGCAACAACTGGCGACGCGTCTGGAGCGGGTGCTTGATGAACTGAACAGCATACTGCGCGATGCAGGCAGAGTAGGGACACAATTAACCGGCACCGTGCGCGTTGCCGCGAGCCAAACCATTTCTGCGCATCTTATTCCGCAATGCATTGCCCAAAGTAATTCACTTTATCCCGCTATTGATTTTGTATTGCACGATCGTCCGCAGCAGTGGGTGCTGGAGAGCATCCGCCAGGGTGAAGTGGATTTTGGCATCGTTATCGATCCCGGCGCAGCGGTGGATTTACAGTGTGAAGCCATCTTATCAGAGCCTTTTTTACTGTTGTGTCGCCAGGATCATCCGCTGGCGCATCAGGAATGGGTAAGCTGGCAGGATCTTAAACAGGCCTCGCTGGTCTTACAGGATTATGCTTCCGGCAGTCGACCGCTGATTGATGCGGCGCTGGCCCATTTTGCTATTGAGGCGGATATCGTGCAGGAGATTGGTCACCCGGCCACGCTGTTTCCAATGGTGGAAGCGGGAATCGGCATCAGCGTGCTGCCCGCGCTGGCGTTACCGCTCCCGCAGGGCAGCCACTTACAGGTTAAACGGCTGACGCCCGTAGTTGAAAGGCAGCTCATGCTGGCGCGGCGAAAAAACCGATCGCTCTCCACGGCGGCGCAGGCGTTGTGGGACGTGGTGCGTACTCAGGCCAGCGAATTAACCGCCGCGAGGGCGAAAGATCCGCTGTATCAGCTATAAATATCTATCTGTCCGTGTGTGAGGTGCGGTCTTGCCCTGCCATTTTTGACAGGGCAGTGTGTTAAAACAGGTATTTGATGGAATAAATAATGCCATCCTGCAGGAAGGATTCTCCTAACTTATTATCAGCGTAACGATATTGTACTCCTGCGGTCAGGTGAGGAGTCGCATTCCACCACAGCGCTACTGCGCCATTAATGCCATCTTTCCCGCCATTGCCCGCAGCGTAGGACGCATCGCGGTCAAACTCATACTCATTCCAGTTCGTTACGCTGAATTTCTCACTACCCAACGAGAAGCTATAGCCGGCCACCCAACCTAATACATAACCATTATCGCCTGTGTAGTAGGTCTGATCGGTATAACGTTTGGCAAAGAAGGGTTTAAACCAGTAACCGTTACCTGTGAAGTTATAGCCTAAACCATAGAGAAACATGTCATCATGGAAATTAGCGCGATGAGGTGAACCGTACGTCCCGTAGGCATGGAGATAGAGGTTTAATCCTGTATCGCCCAGATAAATACGGTTGGTATTTTTAAAGGTGTAACGCTGTTCGCTGCCTGGTTTAGCGTGGCGGCCATTGTAAAAATTTTCCCAGTCGAAGAACCCGTACATTTCTCCCCAGCTAAAATTCGCTCCGCCTTCCAGTTCCAGGTACCCAAAATCATCTTTATGAGATTTTTTACTGGTTTTTTCCGTGGTGTCTGATGTCCAGTCGAGGTAATGGAGGCCGATATCGGCGAACCCGCCTTTAAATTCCGCATGGGTGAGTGTGGGAATAATGAGTAAAGAAGAAAGCGTCAGAGTAAGAATTTTTTTCATAGCATATTTCCCTATGCCGATAATTATTAATGGGTTAATTAAAAAGAGGCAATTTATAAATATGAAAGCGGCATATTGTTAATATGAAGTGCAAGCAAAAACCAATACTGTTTTCCCTCTGTATTAATACAGAAGCGATCTAAATCTATCGATATTAAATGGCTATTGATGACACGTGAAAAGTGTATTGGTCAGCAAGGGGCGATGGTCGTTATAAAAAGGAGTCAAATTAAATCCGATAGAACAAGGAAACTTATGCCTCACGCTCTTTTTTCTCATAATCCTGAGTATTGTGTTGATATTATTCATGCACATAAACCGGCATTTACCCCGCGAGTCGCGTTTATTTTAGGCTCCGGGTTGGGGGCTCTGGCGGACCAAATCGAAGATGCGGTAGCCATTTCTTACGAGAAATTGCCGGGATTTCCCGTCAGCACCGTACACGGCCATGCTGGTGAACTGGTGCTTGGCCATCTGGCGGGGGTTCCGGTGGCCTGTATGAAAGGCCGCGGGCATTTTTATGAAGGGCGTGGAATGGCGGTGATGACCGATGCCATTCGCACGTTGAAATTACTGGGCTGTGAAGTGTTGTTCTGTACCAATGCGGCAGGATCTCTGCGCCCGGAAGTGGGGCCGGGTAGCCTGGTTGCGCTTAGCGATCACATTAATACGATGCCCGGTACGCCGATGGTGGGGCCAAACGATGATCGTTATGGCGATCGCTTCTTCTCGCTGGCTAATGCTTATGACGCAGATTATCGCGCCATGCTTCAGTCCGTTGCGGCAGAGGAGGGATTCACCCTCACTGAAGGCGTATTTGTTTCTTATCCGGGTCCGAACTTCGAAACGGCGGCAGAAATCCGCATGATGCAGATTATTGGCGGCGATGTGGTCGGAATGTCCGTTGTCCCTGAGGTGATTAGCGCACGTCATTGTGGCCTCAAAGTTGTTGCCGTCTCAGCGATCACCAATCTGGCGGAAGGGCTGGGCGATGTAAAACTCTCCCATGCGCAAACGCTGGCGGCGGCTGAACTTTCCCGGCAGAACTTTATCAATCTGATTTGCGGCTTTTTACGTAAGCTGGCCTAAACACAATGACTACGGCCCCGTATTGGGGCTTTATCTCACGGCAAGGAATAAAAAATGGGTATTACGTCCCGCTTAAAAGTCATGTCGTTCTTGCAATATTTTATCTGGGGGAGCTGGCTGGTTACCCTGGGCTCTTACATGATCAACACTCTGGATTTTACCGGCGCGAATGTCGGTATGGTCTACAGCTCAAAAGGACTGGCAGCGATTATCATGCCGGGCATTATGGGGATCATTGCTGATAAATGGCTGCGCGCTGAGCGAGCCTATATGCTTTGCCATCTGGTTTGCGCGGGGGCGTTATTATACGCCACCACCGTTACCGATCCCCAGACGATGTTCTGGGTGATGTTGGTGAATGCGATGGCGTATATGCCAACAATTGCATTATCCAATAGCGTTTCGTACTCCTGTCTGGCGAAAGCAGGTCAGGATCCGGTAACGTCATTTCCGCCCGTGCGCGTTTTCGGCACAATAGGTTTTATTGTTGCGATGTGGACGGTGAGCCTGATGGGGCTGGAACTGAGCAGTGCGCAATTATACATCGCTTCTGGCGCATCGTTATTGCTGGCCCTGTATGCGCTGACGTTACCGAAAATTCCGGTAGCCGAGAAGAAGGCGAACACCACGCTTGCCAGTAAGCTCGGACTGGATGCTTTTGTTCTGTTTAAAAATCCACGCATGGCAATCTTCTTTTTGTTTGCGATGATGTTGGGGGCGGTGCTGCAAATTACCAATGTCTTCGGTAATCCGTTCTTGCATGATTTTGCCCGTAACCCAGAGTTTGCCGACAGCTTTGTGGTGAAGTATCCCTCTATCTTGCTTTCAGTTTCGCAGATGGCGGAAGTGGGCTTTATCCTCACCATTCCGTTCTTCCTTAAACGCTTTGGTATTAAAACGGTAATGCTGATGAGCATGCTGGCGTGGACGCTGCGTTTCGGCTTCTTTGCCTTTGGCGATCCATCCCCGTTTGGCTTTGTGCTATTGCTGCTGTCGATGATTGTTTATGGCTGCGCATTTGATTTCTTCAACATCTCAGGGTCAGTATTTGTAGAGCAGGAGGTGGACTCAAGTATTCGCGCCAGCGCGCAGGGGCTGTTTATGACCATGGTTAACGGCGTGGGGGCGTGGATTGGGTCTCTTTTAAGCGGTATGGCCGTGGATTATTTTTCTATTGATGGCGTAAAAGATTGGCAAACCATCTGGCTGGTTTTTGCCGCCTACGCTCTGGCATTGGCCGTTATTTTTGCATTGTTCTTTAAATATCAGCACCATCCAGAAAAACTGTCGACCAAATCATTAGCACATTAATTTTATTTGACTGGCGAGAGGATGTTCGCCAGTCCATTTTTATGAACAAGGACACAGTATGAAAGAAATTATTCTCTCCTCCGGTATTGGATTTGGTATTGGCGCATTTTTTACTTTATGCCGTATACCTATTCCTGCACCAAATGTTTTACCCGGGGTTTTATCTATTGTATTTATGTATATTGGGTATCTTGTCGTTAAATCTATTTTTTACTAGGTAATATGGTAAATTCCAGACGTTATCCCTTACTCCTGGAGTGCGATAGTGATGGAACGAGCCCATCGTATTGATCTAAAGCTATTACGTTATTTCCTCGCTGTTGCAGAAGAATTGCATTTTGGCCGGGCTGCTGCCCGGTTAAATATGTCACAACCTCCCTTGAGTATCCATATCAAAGAACTTGAACAGCAACTGGGTACATTGCTGTTTATTCGTCATTCCCGCAGCGTTGCATTAACCCATGCCGGGAAAGTTTTAATGGAGGAGTCACGTCGCTTGTTAGCCAATGCAAATCAGGCGCTGGCGCGAGTGGAGCAGATTGGTCGCGGTGAAGCGGGGCGCATTGAACTGGGTGTGGTTGGTACGGCGCTGTGGGGAAGAATGCGTCCTGCGATGCGTCACTTTTTGAAAGCAAATCCCAATGTTGAAGTACTTTTTCGCGAAAAGTCTCCAGGTATGCAAATGGCGTTGTTAGAGCGTCGGGAACTTGATGCAGGGATCTGGCGTATGGCTATCGAACCAGCAGTCGGTTTTACCAGCATACGTTTGCATGAATCTGCATTCATGGTTGCAGTTCCGGAAGATCACGATCTGGCATCCAGAGATTCTGTGCCGCTGTCGGCGTTGCGCAATGAATATTTTGTTACGTTGCCTTCCGTACATTCTGATTGGGGATTTTTACAACGTGTATGCCAACAGGCGGGTTTCTCGCCAATGATTATTCGGGAAGTGGTTGAGCCGCAAACGGTGTTGGCGATGATCAGTATGGGGATCGGGATTACGTTGATGGCTGATGGCTATGCGCAAATGAGCTGGCCGGGTGTGGTGTTCCGTCCGTTAGAGGAACGTATTCCGGCGGATTTGTATATTGTGTATGACCAGCAGCAGGCAACGCCAGCACTGGAGAAACTGGTGGCGGCGTTGACGGTATGATGTCTGTGCCGGATGGCGACTAACGTCTTATCCGGCCTACGCGGCGGTGTCGTCTGTAGGCCTGATAAGCGCAGCGCATCAGGCAAGACCCGAACCTGCTGCAGGTTCGAATCTTCCATATCGCAGATAGCAAAAAAGCGCCTTTAGGGCGCTTTTTTACATTGGTGGGTCGTGCAGGATTCGAACCTGCGACCAATTGATTAAAAGTCAACTGCTCTACCAACTGAGCTAACGACCCGAAGTGGTGGGTGATGACGGGATCGAACCGCCGACCCCCTCCTTGTAAGGGAGGTGCTCTCCCAGCTGAGCTAATCACCCACTTCGGTACTTCACAATAAGAAATTTAGCTGGCGAGAAAGTGGTGGGTGATGACGGGATCGAACCGCCGACCCCCTCCTTGTAAGGGAGGTGCTCTCCCAGCTGAGCTAATCACCCACTTCTCAATTTCTTATCTACACGGCGGAGACTACATAAAGTAGTTGGTGGGTGATGACGGGATCGAACCGCCGACCCCCTCCTTGTAAGGGAGGTGCTCTCCCAGCTGAGCTAATCACCCCCGCTGTGTGGAGTCGCATTATAGGGAGAGTTGAAAATGAGTCAACGCATTTTCTAAAGTTTTTGTTTGTTCGTCGTAAAATTAAACAAAACGATCGTGAATTACCCCGCACTGCATGATTTCTATACGGAAATAGCAAAGCGCAGCGTTCTGACCGGATCAACATTGAGGAATCAAGCCACAGTGATAGAATACAAGGCTATTCATCTTTCCAGGATTTGCCGGTTGTCGGCATCTTTATAAACGTAAGGCCATTTCATGAAAATCAAAACTCGCTTCGCGCCTAGCCCGACAGGTTATCTGCACGTCGGCGGCGCGCGTACTGCTCTTTATTCCTGGCTTTTCGCACGTCACCACGGCGGTGAGTTCGTGCTGCGTATTGAAGACACCGATCTTGAGCGTTCCACGCCGGAAGCCATTGAAGCCATCATGGATGGTATGAACTGGCTGAACCTGGAATGGGACGAAGGCCCATATTTCCAGACCAAACGTTTTGATCGCTATAACGCGGTGATTGACGAGATGCTGGAGGCGGGAACAGCCTATAAATGCTACTGCTCTAAAGAGCGTCTGGAGCAACTGCGTGAAGATCAGATGGCGAAAGGCGAGAAGCCGCGTTATGACGGGCGTTGCCGTCACAGTCACGAACATCATGCCGACGATGAGCCATGCGTGGTGCGCTTTGCTAACCCGCAGGACGGTTCCGTTATTTTTGATGATCAGATCCGTGGGCCGATCGAATTCAGCAATCAGGAACTGGACGATCTGATCATTCGTCGTACCGACGGTTCGCCGACCTACAACTTCTGTGTGGTGGTGGACGACTGGGATATGGAAATTACCCATGTGATTCGTGGCGAAGACCATATCAACAATACTCCGCGCCAGATTAACATTCTGAAAGCGTTAAACGCGCCGGTGCCGATGTACGCGCATGTGTCGATGATTAACGGCGACGACGGTAAAAAGCTGTCTAAACGTCACGGTGCGGTGAGCGTGATGCAGTATCGCGATGACGGTTATCTGCCGGAAGCGTTGCTGAACTATCTGGTGCGTCTGGGCTGGTCCAGCGGCGATCAGGAGATCTTCACCCGCGAAGAGATGATTAAACTGTTCTCCCTCGGTGCGGTGAGCAAGTCTGCGAGCGCGTTCAACACCGATAAACTGCTGTGGCTGAACCACCACTATATCAATACGCTGGCGCCGGAATATGTGGCGACGCATTTGCAGTGGCATATCGAGCAGGAAAATATCGACACCCGTAACGGCCCGCAGCTTGCTGAACTGGTGAAGTTGCTGGGCGAGCGCTGCAAAACTCTGAAAGAGATGGCGCAGAGCTGCCGCTACTTCTATGAAGACTTCAGCGAGTTTGACGCCGATGCGGCGAAAAAACACCTCCGCCCGGTGGCGCGTCAGCCGCTGGAAGTGGTGCGCGACAAGCTGTCGGAGATTACGGACTGGTCAGCAGAAAACGTCCACCACGCGATTCAGGCCACGGCGGATGAGCTGGAAGTGGGGATGGGTAAAGTGGGGATGCCGCTGCGTGTGGCTGTGACCGGTGCCGGGCAGTCGCCTGCGCTGGATGTCACCGTACATGCGATTGGTAAAACCCGCAGCATTGAGCGTATCAACAAAGCGCTGGGCTTTATCGCCGAGCGTGAAAGTCAGCAGTAACGCCAGCTGAAATAGAATAAACGGCAGGGCAGACGCCTGCCGTTTATTATTTGTTAGTCCGCCTCATTGATACCTAAACGCGTCAGAAATCCGCGAATACCTTCCCGCGATAAAAACAGCGCCAGTTTTTCCTGTTCCTGAGCAGACATATTTTCAACGGCATCAATAATTTGTCGATAAGCGTGACTGTGCGCCGCGTTCGCATATTCTGCGAAAGCCTCTTCCGCCTGATAAAACGCAGGCAGTTTGCGAAAAGCCGGAATATTGAGAATAAACTCCCGCACGCTGGCATCAATATGGATGAGTCTTGCGCGTCCGCCTTTGACGCCGGGAAATTTTTCGGTTTTCCAGTGTTGTTCTCTGATCCAGCGATTGACGGTTTGTCTGGCCACGCCGAGGCATTCAGCCAGCTCTTCAGTGGTCATTTTACTGCGTAATCTTTTCATATTATTTGCTATCGCGTATCCCTAAGCGTTGTAACAAACCGGTAATCCCTTCACGCACGAGGAGAGAGGTAAACTGTTTCTGCTCGGATGAGGTCATCTCTTTGGCGAGCGTCATGAGCAGCGCTTCAAGCGATGCGTTGCTGGCAGGCGTGAATGTGTCTGCGTGATGGTCAACTGAACGTTCAGCGCTGCGGATATATTCACGAACCTGTTCGTTTACATGAACCAGACGGGCTTTACCGCCCTGGACGCCAGGTTTGGGCGATGTTGCCCAGCCTTCTTTCCGTACCCATTTATTGATGGTTTGTCGGCTGTAACCGGTGAGATTAGCGAGTTCTTCTGGCGTCATCCGTTCCTTGAACATAACGATTCCCTGAATAGTCGTGGGGTTAATTAGTGGTTCATTTTATAGCACCATTTTAGTCGAAACCGTGACGTGTTTAACTACTGAATGCGAGTTGTGCCGCAATGTCCTTTATTTGAATGCTTTTTCAGCGATTGAATTCGGCAAGTTCATTTTGCCGTTGACACATGCCGAGGGAATTCATATGATGCCGCCCGTCAACTCGACAAGCTTTACGTAGTGGGGCTATAGCTCAGCTGGGAGAGCGCTTGCATGGCATGCAAGAGGTCAGCGGTTCGATCCCGCTTAGCTCCACCAAATTTACTCCCGATAAATTTGGCGTATACGTAAAAGCACTATGGGGCTATAGCTCAGCTGGGAGAGCGCTTGCATGGCATGCAAGAGGTCAGCGGTTCGATCCCGCTTAGCTCCACCAACATTCAAACCCTCGCTGAAAAGCGGGGGTTTTTGCTTTTTGTCACAAAATTTATGGCCTCTGATCTGCTCTTCAGGTGCGTTTGTTTGCCGCTGCTTTTGCGGTCAATATGAGCTTTTGTTAGATTGCTTCATAATGCGAATATACTTATTATTCATGCGCCTTATATAATGATGTGAGCATTAAAGCAATGCCGGATAAGTGTAACGTATTAAAAAATATAAAAATATTCTTACTGGCCTTCTGCCTGACCGTTCCGGCTATTCTGTTATCTCGTCTCATTTCTCCCCGCGCCACAATTGATTCCAGCTATATCTTTCTGGCCTGGCTACCGCTCTGCGTCATGTTTTCCGTGCTGTTTTTATTTGGCCGCCGTGGCGTCGCGCCGATGGTAGGCGGAATGATGTTGACTAATGAATGGAATTTTCATTTACCTCTGCCACAGGCGATGGTGCTGCTATTTTGCCAGACGTTTCCCGTGTTGCTGGTTTGCGCTATCGTACGCTGGCAGCTGGGCGCGCGCTGGCGCTACGGAATACCCAACCAAGGCATCTGGCTACGCGTTTTCTGGTTAGGGTTAATGACGCCGTTTGGTATAAAAATCAGTATGCATCTGGCGGGGCACTACCTGGCTTTCCCGGTGACCATCTCTACCTTCTTTGGCACCGGCACCGCTATTTTCTCGATTGTCGATTTATTGAGTCTGATTTCTGCCGCGCTTATTTTTACCCTCTTTTTCTATTATCCGCTGCGGATGATAGTCAGCCCGCACTATATGCGTATTTTCTGGCGGAGGGATGTCGCTCCTTATCTCGCCAAAGAAAAACGCCTGTTTACGCTTCTCTGGTTTGCCACTCTGGCGACGCTATTAGCGGTGCTGTGTACGCCTTTCGAGACAAAGTATATTGCTGGCTATCTGGTGCCAGTTCTGTTCATTGGATTTACCATCGGCGTGGGGAAAATCAGCTATCCGCTGTTGAATTTTAGTTGGGCTCTCACTGCGCTATTCCTGCTTAGCTATAACCGCAATTTTCTGCAGGGCGTGGGTTCAGAATATTCGCTGGCATTTATCCTTTCAGTTCTCATTTCTTTTAGTATTTGTTTGTTGTACATGGCGCGGATTAATCAGCGTAGCGAATGGTTGAATCGACAGTGGCACTCGCAGGCATTGACCGATCCGTTGACGCAACTGCCTAACCTGCGCGCGCTGGAGCAGTTTCTTTTACAGGATGCCGGGCAAAGCGTGTGTTATCTACGCATGGAAAACCTGGAATTTCTGAGCCGTCATTACGGTATGCAGATGCGCGTGCATTGCGAACGCGAGGTGTTTCGCGTGTTGCAGCCGCTGCTGCTGGAAAAGGAGAAAATTTTCCATCTGCCGGGCAGTGAATTATTGCTGGTATTGACGGGACCGGAGACGGAAGCCCGCCTGCAATATATGCTCAATGTGCTTAATAACCGCAAAATTTACTGGAACAATACCGGTCTGGACATGGAATATGGCGCATCGTGGGGAACATTCGATGGTCGCCAGGAAACCTTGCAACCGCTGTTGGGGCAATTAAGCTGGCTGGCGGAACAATCCTGTTCGCACCGTCGGGTGCTTGCACTGACCCAGAGTATTGAAGCCGCTTCCGGGCAGACGACGGAACGGGTGCTGCGGTTGCAGAAAATCCGTCAGGCGCTGGAGCGCGGCGCGCTGGTTTTGTATGCGCAACCCATTCGCGACGCGCAGGGAAAAGGGTATGACGAGATTCTGACGCGGCTTCGGTGCGACGACGGTATCATGATGCCGAATCAGTTCATTCCGCTTATCGCCCAGTTTAACCTGAGTGTACGGTTTGATATGCAGGTGATGGAAGCGCTCCTGCAATGGTTGTCCGCGCATCCTTCGGCGGAGCAGGGGGCGCGTTTCTCGGTTAATTTGATGCCGCTGACGCTGCTGCAAAAAGAGACGGCGTCGCGCATTATGCAGCTTTTTAAACGCTATGGCGTCCCGCCTGCTTCGGTCATCATCGAAATTACTGAAGAACAGGCCTTCTCTCATTCCGAAATCAGTATGCACAATATCAACCAGCTGCGTAAGTTTGGCCTAAAAATCGCCATTGATGATTTCGGCACCGGCTATGCAAACTATGAACGGCTAAAACGCCTCAAGGCGGACATCATTAAAATCGACGGTTGTTTCGTAAAAGATATTCTGACGGACTCCCTGGATGCGATGATCGTGAAATCCATCACTGATTTAGCGAAAGCGAAATCGTTGAGCGTCGTGGCTGAGTTTGTTGAAACGCCTGCGCAGCGCGATCTGCTATTGCAGCTTGGCGTACACAGTTTGCAGGGATATCTGATTGGCCGCCCGCGCCCGTTAGGCAAATAAGCGGCATAAAAAAACCGGGGATAGCTCCCCGGTTTCTACATTAAACGCAGACTTACAGTACCAGCGCCGCGATAGAGGCGGACAGTACGCTCACCAGCGTAGAACCGTAAACCAGTTTCAGACCAAAACGGGAAACCACGTTGCCTTGCTCTTCGTTCAGGCCTTTAATCGCGCCCGCAATAATACCGATGGAAGAGAAGTTCGCGAAGGACACCAGGAAGACGGAGATAATGCCTTCAGCGCGTGGAGAGAGGGTAGAGGCGATTTTCTGCAGATCCATCATCGCCACGAATTCGTTGGAAACCAGTTTGGTCGCCATGATACTTCCTACCTGCAGCGCTTCACTGGACGGTACGCCCATTACCCATGCGACCGGGTAGAAGATGTAACCCAGAATGCCCTGGAAGGAGATGCTGTAGCCGAACCAACCGGTAACCGTTGCGAACAGCGCGTTCAGCGCCGCGATCAGCGCGATGAAACCGATCAGCATCGCCGCGACGATAATCGCCACTTTAAAACCTGCCAGAATGTACTCGCCCAGCATTTCGAAGAAACTTTGGCCTTCATGCAGGTTCGACATCTGAATATTTTCTTCGCTGGCATCAACGACATAGGGGTTGATCAGCGACAGAACGATAAAGGTGCTGAACATGTTCAGAACCAGCGCTGCGACCACATATTTAGGGTCCAGCATGGTCATATACGCGCCCACGATAGACATGGAAACGGTAGACATCGCCGTTGCAGCCATGGTGTACATGCGGTTACGGGACATTTTGCCGAGGATATCTTTATAAGCGATAAAGTTCTCAGACTGACCGAGGATCAGCGAGCTGACGGCGTTAAAAGATTCCAGTTTGCCCATACCGTTTACTTTGGACAGCAGGAAACCAATAGCGCGGATGACCACTGGCAGAACACGGATATGCTGGAGAATACCGATCAACGCGGAAATAAAGACGATCGGGCACAATACTTTCAGGAAGAAGAACGCCAAACCTTGATCGTTCATACTGCCAAAGACGAAGTTTGTCCCTTCGTTGGCAAATCCGAGCAGTTTTTCAAACATCTCGGAGAAACCTTTTACGAAGCCAAGGCCAACATCCGAGTTCAGGAAGAACCAGGCCAGTAATACTTCGATAACAAGTAACTGAATGACGTAACGAATGCGAATTTTTTTACGGTCGCTGCTAACCAGCAGTGCGAGTACCGCAACAACGGCAAGCGCCAGGACAAAATGAAGGACGCGGTCCATATTTGCTCCAAATATGAGGCAGGTTTAATTTTCGTGCACATTCTATGCAACAGCCGTAAAGAAAACGAGATCCAACACACACTATAATAAGGACCTGTGACGAGATTCAAAATTAGTGATCTGTAATACACTTTTACTGTACTGAATATGAAAATGAAAAGTTATATCAGTGTGCTAATCTTGTAATGTTAAGCCAAACTGTTCTGATACAGGTCGTCATCGTATCGGTCTATCGTTTCACACTATCAAAGTAATCACCCGTACCCATTGAAATGCACTTGATAATCATTATCAATAAACATAGCATGAAACATAGCAAAGGCTATGTTTTTGAGGCAAAAGATGACTGACAATCGCGTAGAGAATAGCAGCGGACGGGCGGCGCGCAAGCTAAGGCTCGCATTAATGGGACCTGCGTTCATTGCCGCGATTGGTTATATCGATCCTGGTAACTTCGCGACCAATATTCAGGCCGGCGCCAGCTTTGGCTACCAGCTACTCTGGGTGGTGGTCTGGGCGAACCTGATGGCGATGCTGATTCAAATCCTCTCGGCAAAACTCGGAATCGCCACGGGCAAGAACCTGGCGGAGCAAATTCGCGACCATTATCCGCGCCCGGTAGTCTGGTTTTACTGGGTACAGGCGGAAATCATCGCGATGGCCACCGATTTAGCTGAATTTATCGGCGCGGCAATAGGTTTTAAGCTGATCCTGGGCGTCTCTTTATTACAGGGCGCGGTATTGACCGGTATCGCGACGTTTCTGATTTTAATGTTACAACGCCGCGGTCAAAAACCGCTTGAAAAAGTCATCGGCGGTTTACTGCTTTTTGTCGCCGCCGCTTACATTGTGGAACTGTTTTTCTCTCAGCCTGATATGGCGCAGCTCGGCAAAGGAATGGTTATCCCGGCGCTACCGAACCCGGAAGCCGTATTCTTAGCCGCCGGCGTGCTTGGCGCGACGATTATGCCGCACGTGATTTATCTGCACTCGTCATTAACACAGCATCTGCACGGCGGAACGCGGCAACAACGGTACTCAGCAACGAAATGGGATGTCGCTATTGCCATGACGATTGCCGGTTTTGTCAATCTGGCAATGATGGCGACCGCCGCGGCGGCGTTTCATTTTAGCGGCCACACTGGCATCGCCGACCTCGATCAGGCATACCTGACGCTGGAACCGTTACTAAGCCATGCGGCGGCAACAGTGTTTGGTCTTAGTCTGGTTGCGGCAGGGCTTTCCTCCACCGTGGTAGGGACTCTGGCGGGGCAGGTGGTGATGCAAGGGTTTGTCCGTTTTCACATTCCGCTGTGGGTACGGCGCACCATTACCATGCTGCCCTCATTTATTGTGATTTTGATGGGGCTGGACCCTACCCGAATTCTGGTGATGAGCCAGGTGCTGCTGAGTTTTGGTATTGCGCTGGCGCTGGTGCCGCTCCTGATTTTCACCAGTAACGCTACGCTAATGGGCGAGCTGGTGAACACGCGGCGGGTAAAACAGGTTGGCTGGATAATTGTCGTGCTGGTCGTCGCCCTGAATATCTGGTTGCTGGTTGGAACGGTGATGGGATTGTCATAAAGACAGAAAGATAGCAGGCCCGATGCGTGGGCGTCATCGGGCTGTTATTCAGCAGGAGGCTTAGTGATGATGTTTGTGACCCCGGCCTCGCCCGCGATGATCGTCGCGATCGCGCCAGCCTTCCCGATAACCGCGTTCATACGCTTTACGCTTATCCCAGCCGCGATGATAGCCGTTGTCATGGCGCCACCAGCGATTTTTACGCCATTCATAATGGTTGTGCCAGTAATCACGGTCGCGCCAGCGACCACCGTCCCAGTAGTTACCGTAATCATCGCGATCGCCAATCTGTAATTTTATTGAGGGCAACAGGGTGATTTCGCCCGCATTCGCGGCAAGCGGTGTAAAAGCCAGCAAGGCTGCCGCCAGAATCAGTGACCTGAACATACTTTCTCTCCTTCACGATCGAGCCGTCGCCGGCCTGTTAATGCAATATTACAAAGCAGTAAAGATTTGTTTCATCGCCTTAACTCTTAAATCATGAAGGAGAGCATTTTTTGCTAAAAACGGCCCTCCAGAATAGCGTCAATTTCTGCACATTCCGCCGCTGAAAAACGGCGATTGGCCAGCATTCCCACGGCATCTTCGATTTGCGACGGTTTGCTGGCGCCAATCAGTACCGAGGTAACGTTATCGTTACGCAGCACCCAGGCGAGCGCCATCTGAGACAATTTTTGGCCCCGTCGCGCGGCCAGTTCATTCAACCGGCGAACTTTTTCCAGTTTGTCGGCGGTAATCTGTTCTGGTTTAAGGAAACGGCTTCCGCTCGCCGCGCGGGAATCTTCCGGAATGCCATTCAGATAACGGTCAGTGAGCTGCCCGCCCGCCAGCGGCGAGAAGGCAATACTACCGACGCCTTTTTCCTGCAACAGCGCCAGCAGCCCGTCCTCTACCCAACGCTCAAAAAGCGAATATTTAGGCTGATGAATCAGGCAAGGCGTGCTGAGATCCTCCAGAATATCGATAGCTTGTCTGGCCAGATCGGCAGGATAGTTAGAGATCCCCACGTACAACGCTTTGCCCTGGCGCACAAGGTGATCTAACGCTTTCATCGTCTCTTTAAGCGGCGTTTCGGGATCGGGACGATGGTGATAAAAGATATCGACATACTCCAGCCCCATACGTTTCAGGCTTTGATCGAGGCTGGCGATAAGGTATTTCCGTGAACCCCAGTCGCCATAAGGGCCATCCCACATGGTGTAGCCCGCTTTGGTGGAGATGATCAATTCATCACGCCACGGTAAAAAATCTTCCTGCAGAATGCGGCCAAAATTGCATTCTGCGGAGCCCGGCGGCGGCCCATAATTATTGGCGAGATCAAAGTGGGTAATGCCCAGATCGAACGCGCGTTGCAGCAGCGCCCGGCTATTTTCTACCCGTGTCGCATCGCCGAAGTTGTGCCATAACCCCAGCGAAATGGCGGGAAGTTTGACGCCGCTGCGCCCGCAGCGACGATACTCCATTGTGTGATAACGATTTTCATCGGGCTGATAAATCATGACCTTTCCCCCTGTGGCGTGAATAAATAGTGTATACGGTTACACTCGCCAGGCGGTATCCGGCTTTTACTGTTTGCCGCTGTAAACATTGTTTTCCAGGCTTTCATCCCCACCGTGCTGGACAGCCATCGGCATTCCTTAATACTCAACATAATGTCAACGTCAGAAGGAAAGCTGTCATGCAAAACCCCTATACCGTGGCCGACTATTTGCTGGACAGACTGGCAGGATGCGGCATTGGCCATCTTTTTGGCGTACCGGGCGATTATAACTTGCAGTTTCTTGACCATGTGATTGACCACCCGACCCTGCGTTGGGTGGGATGCGCCAATGAGCTGAACGCCGCTTATGCCGCGGACGGCTATGCGCGCATGTCGGGCGCTGGAGCGCTACTCACCACCTTTGGCGTGGGAGAACTTAGCGCTATTAACGGTATCGCGGGCAGTTACGCGGAATATGTCCCGGTCTTGCATATCGTCGGCGCGCCCTGTAGCGCTGCGCAGCAGCGTGGCGAATTGATGCACCATACCCTCGGCGACGGCGATTTTCGTCATTTTTATCGCATGAGTCAGGCGATATCCGCTGCCAGCGCAATATTGGATGAACAGAACGCCTGCTTCGAGATTGACCGCGTATTGGGTGAAATGCTTGCCGCACGCAGGCCAGGATACATCATGTTGCCCGCCGACGTGGCGAAAAAAACGGCCATCCCGCCTACGCAGGCGCTGGCGTTGCCCGTGCATGAAGCGCAAAGCGGCGTGGAGACGGCTTTTCGTTACCACGCCCGTCAGTGCCTGATGAACAGTCGGCGCATTGCGCTATTGGCCGACTTTCTTGCCGGGCGTTTTGGTTTACGACCACTGTTGCAGCGCTGGATGGCGGAAACGCCCATCGCTCATGCGACACTACTGATGGGGAAGGGGCTTTTTGATGAACAGCACCCGAACTTCGTTGGCACCTATAGCGCAGGCGCCAGCAGCAAAGAAGTGCGTCAGGCCATAGAGGACGCCGATAGGGTTATCTGCGTCGGCACCCGTTTTGTCGATACCCTTACGGCCGGATTCACCCAACAATTACCGACGGAACGCACGCTGGAGATTCAGCCTTACGCGTCGCGCATCGGCGAAACCTGGTTCAACCTCCCGATGGCGCAGGCGGTGTCTACGCTGCGCGAACTGTGCCTGGAATGCGCTTTTGCGCCGCCGCCGACGCGTTCCGCCGGACAGCCAGTGCGGATTGATAAGGGAGAACTGACCCAGGAAAGCTTCTGGCAAACCTTACAGCAGTATCTCAAACCCGGAGATATTATCCTTGTCGACCAGGGGACTGCAGCTTTTGGCGCTGCCGCGCTGTCGCTTCCTGACGGCGCGGAAGTTGTGGTACAGCCGCTGTGGGGATCTATCGGCTATTCCTTGCCCGCCGCGTTTGGCGCGCAAACCGCCTGCCCCGATCGGCGGGTGATTCTGATTATTGGCGATGGCGCGGCGCAGCTCACGATTCAGGAGATGGGCTCGATGTTACGCGACGGGCAGGCGCCGGTCATCCTGCTGCTCAACAATGACGGCTATACCGTAGAGCGCGCCATTCACGGCGCGGCCCAGCGGTACAACGACATCGCGAGCTGGAACTGGACGCAGATACCACCGGCGCTAAACGCGGCGCAACAGGCGGAGTGCTGGCGGGTGACGCAGGCTATCCAACTGGCAGAGGTCCTCGAACGTCTGGCGCGCCCACAACGTCTGTCATTTATTGAAGTGATGTTGCCAAAAGCCGATCTGCCGGAATTACTGCGTACCGTGACCCGGGCGCTGGAAGCCCGCAACGGGGGATAATGGCCCCCGCTGCGCCGGATTAGGGTTCGTGACGGTTGGCGGCCAGCAACGGTTTTCCCGCCAGCAATAGCCAGGCGGGGAGCATCACAATGCAGAGCAGCGGCAGCAGATTGGTATCCGGTACGACGACTGCCGCCATAAACAGACTGAGCCAGCCGTCGCGCGTCACTACCAGCACTAAGCCAAGAATCGCGCAGGAGACGGTAATCGCCGCGGGTACGGCCTCAACATGGGCATGGAGCATGAGCCCCAGCGCCGCGCCGATAAACACAGCCGGAAAAATGCGCCCGCCGCGAAAGCCGCTCGCCGCCGCGATGACCAGCGCGGCGAGTTTGACGACGGCTAAGGTAAAATAATCTCCCGCGCCCAGCGTCTGGCTAAACGCCATTTGTTGCATTTCGTCCAGGCCTTTAAACAGGGTAAGCGGCCCGCCAATGACGCCCAGAATACCCAGTATAAAACCGCCAATGCCGAGAATCAGGACCGGATTTTTCAGGCGGTGCAGCAACTCATGCAGACGCGGAAGGCACCAGACGGCGACCATCCCGGCGGCAATGGCGATCGCCGCGACGATCGCTCCGCTGGCAATGTCCACCAGCCGCATCTGCGTGTAATGGGCGATGGGTAACGAAAAATGCGGATGAAAGAACAGACTGGTGGTGAGTGACCCCGCCGCTGCCGCCATTAACGGCGCAAACAGGCGATCCCACATGGGAATATCGTTAGAGCCGCTAAGTGTTTGCGAAAAAATCAGCGCTGCGGCGACGGGCGTGCCGAACAGCGCGCCGATGGTGCCCGCTGAGGCCAGAATCGTCCAGTCTAACGCCGTGATACGCGGAAACAGGCGGGAGCCGAAAGCCGCCGCCAGCGCGATATTTATTGTCATTATCGGATGCTCTGGCCCCAAACTTACCCCACCAGCAAGGCCGATGATTAAGGCGAGAAGCAGCCCGGGTAGCGCAGATGGCGAGACCGGCATACTGATTAACGGTTCGATGGCCGGATCGGGGCCAGCGTGTCCGGGACTGTAACGGATAATCAAACCCACCACGATCCCGGTTAGCGTGAGCATACCCACTATCCAGAACGGCGAATCATAAGCGATGCCGATGCTGGTGGGCAGTCGTTGCCAAAGAAATTGCTGAAAAACCGACGCGACTTTCATCGCAGCGATTAAAACCAGGCTTGACGCTACGCCAATAATCAGCGCGGGGAGCGACAGCAGCAGCATCGTTCGGGCACGCGGGTGGAACATAATCTCTTCCTTACACGGGGTCGTATACCTATTTTGCACAGCCTGCCCGACGGCATTGCTGCAATTGGTGCTGAAACAAGAAAGTAATTCTGTGATGAAGATCTATATTTATAGGCAGTCAGCCTGATGGCCGTTGTTGTTATGCCCCCATGAATTTACAGTGTGACAAAGACTTATTTTGACTTTAGCGGAGCAGTAGAAGAATGACAAAGTATGCTTTAGTAGGAGATGTAGGCGGCACGAATGCGCGTCTTGCCCTGTGTGATATCGCCAGTGGAGAAATCTCGCAGGCCAAAACGTATTCCGGCCTGGATTATCCCAGTCTTGAGGCCGTGGTGCGCGTTTATCTCGATGAGCATAGCGTCAGCGTGGAAGATGGTTGTATCGCCATAGCCTGCCCGATTACCGGTGACTGGGTAGCGATGACTAACCATACCTGGGCTTTTTCTATTGCGGAAATGAAAAAAAATCTCGGCTTTAGCCATCTGGAAATCATCAACGATTTCACCGCCGTGTCGATGGCGATCCCGATGCTGAAAAAAGAGCATTTAATTCAGTTCGGCGGCGGCGAACCGGTAGACGGCAAACCTATTGCGGTGTATGGCGCGGGAACCGGCTTGGGCGTGGCGCATCTGGTGCATGTGGATAAGCGTTGGATTAGCCTTCCGGGCGAAGGCGGGCATGTCGATTTTGCGCCTAATAGCGAAGAAGAAGCTATGATTCTGGAAATATTGCGCGCCGAAATTGGCCACGTTTCCGCCGAGCGCGTGCTGTCTGGCCCGGGGCTGGTGAATCTTTACCGGGCGATTGTTAAGTCCGACAACCGTCTGCCGGAAAATCTGCGCCCGAAAGATATTACCGAACGCGCCCTGGCGGATAGCTGTATCGATTGTCGCCGCGCGTTGTCGCTCTTTTGCGTCATCATGGGGCGATTTGGCGGCGATCTGGCGTTAACCATGGGGACATTTGGCGGCGTTTATATCGCTGGCGGTATTGTCCCGCGCTTCCTGGAATTTTTTAAAGCGTCCGGCTTCCGTGGTGGCTTTGAAGATAAAGGCCGCTTTAAAGATTATATACACGGTATTCCGGTCTATCTGATTGTCCATGATAACCCTGGCTTGTTAGGCTCCGGCGCGCATCTGCGCCAGACATTAGGTCATATTCTATAAGCCAGATGGTGGCATAAACGCCTTATCCGGCCTACAAAAGTGTGTCATCTGTAGGCCTGATAAGCGCAGCGTCATCAGGCAATTAAACATTCTCTTGTCAGTCTCAAACCGCGTGCCTCACGCGGTTTTTTTCATTGCCTTTCCTGTGCATGAATGCTTCAACTGTCTGAATTATTTCACTTTACTCTTGCTGAGCGAAAGGTCAAACACCAGCGCGTTGAGTCATCATGTCATGGCGGTTAGTCAGGCGAAAACAGGGATTTATTTTACTATACGTATCCGGTTCGCTGCCTTATTTACGGTTTCATCGCGGCATCTTGCTGGAAAGGATCCTCATTTTCGGGGAAATGTCCCTGAAAAATACCGCAATATGACATGATCGAATACCATTATCATTAGTAAGGATTTTGGTTAAAGAGGAAAAACCACAAAATCAAAAGGGGATTATTTGAGATAAGGTTTATTGACAGGAAATTATCGTCGGCTGCGCTACGTTACGTAAATTCAATGATATCAATTTGTTAATAATATGATTTGTTTGATGCTATAACTGACATGCTTAAAAGGTAAATTTTTACGCTTGTTCCTCTTTTTTCGTCGCTAAAAAATATTTTCATTAGCCTCTCGACAGGAAGAAAATTTTCAGGCTATTTTCTAAAGGAGCCACCATCGTGGCAGCGTCGCTCGGACGGTCCGGGCGCTAACGTTAATCTGAGGATATTATGGCTGACTTCCGCCCTGAACGTCGCTTTACGCGTATCGATCGCCTTCCGCCCTATGTTTTTAACATCACCGCTGAACTCAAAATGGCTGCGCGTCGGCGCGGTGAAGATATTATTGATTTCAGTATGGGTAATCCTGATGGCGCAACCCCTCCCCACATTGTCGAAAAACTTTGCACCGTCGCGCAGCGTCCGGATACGCACGGTTATTCCACGTCTCGCGGCATACCGCGTTTACGCCGCGCGATTTCTCACTGGTATCAGGAACGTTATGATGTCGATATCGATCCGGAAACCGAAGCGATTGTGACCATCGGTTCCAAAGAGGGACTGGCGCATTTAATGCTGGCGACGCTGGATCATGGCGATACGGTACTGGTGCCGAACCCCAGTTACCCGATTCATATCTATGGCGCCGTTATCGCCGGGGCGCAGGTGCGTTCGGTTCCATTGGTCGAGGGGGTGGATTTCTTCAACGAGCTGGAGCGCGCTATTCGCGAAAGTTATCCGAAACCGAAAATGATGATTTTGGGTTTTCCATCTAACCCTACGGCCCAGTGCGTCGAACTGGAATTTTTTGAAAAAGTGGTCGCTCTGGCTAAACGTTATGATGTGCTGGTGGTGCACGATCTGGCGTATGCCGATATCGTGTACGACGGCTGGAAAGCGCCATCCATTATGCAGGTGCCTGGCGCACGCGACGTGGCGGTCGAATTTTTCACGCTGTCGAAAAGCTATAATATGGCGGGCTGGCGTATTGGGTTTATGGTGGGTAATAAAACCCTGGTCAGCGCGCTGGCGCGCATTAAAAGTTATCACGATTATGGCACCTTTACCCCGCTTCAGGTGGCGGCTATCGCCGCTCTGGAAGGCGATCAGCAGTGCGTGCGCGATATCGCCGAGCAGTATAAACGTCGTCGCGATGTGCTGGTGAAGGGGCTGCATGAGGCGGGCTGGATGGTTGAAATGCCGAAAGCCTCAATGTACGTCTGGGCGAAAATCCCGGAGCAATATGCGGCGATGGGGTCGCTTGAGTTTGCCAAGAAGCTGCTGAATGAGGCGAAGGTTTGTGTTTCTCCAGGGATAGGCTTTGGTGATTATGGCGACACCCATGTACGCTTTGCATTAATAGAGAATCGCGACCGCATTCGCCAGGCCGTCAGAGGGATTAAAGCGATGTTCCGCGCCGATGGCGTGCTGCCGTCACATCCAAAACCCGTTGAGGCGAGCACGGAGTAGAAAAGCAAACAGGAGCCCCATGGCTCCTGTTTTTCTTTGCATTGTACTTTTAAATCATCAGGGCGAAAGTACCGGCCCAAACGATGACCATAAATGAAATGCCCATAAAGAAATATTTCACGTTTCATCTCTCCGCGTACCTGTCGTACGCCTAAATGAACTTACACTTACCTGATTATAGAGAGTTGATGCCGGACAATACGAAATTGAGAATTATTCGTGTTTTGACCGCCTGCATCACCTCAGAATTCTGCGCGTCATCGCTCCAGACGGCGCTAATGTACGCCTAAAAATGAGGTGAAACAAGAGGCATTTTCTTATTTACTTTTAGTAACTTACAAGTGTCGGGAATCGGCGACAGTTTAATTTCTGACAGTGATGAATCGCTATTGAGCGACGCCGCCGACACAGTAAAAAATCGCCTGTAAACAGGAGACTTATCGCTAAAAGCAGGAATGAGTAATTTACGATGTGAATATTATGGCAATGCGAAATGACAAAATAAAAGGCCTTGCGGCCTTTTTCAGATGTAGAGTGACGCTTCCCCCAGCGGGCGAGTCTTGAAACGGCGATGAATCCAGAGATATTGCTCCGGGGCGCGCATGATCTCTTTCTCAATAATTTTATTCATATAGGCAGCGGCTTGATTTTCATCTGCCGGGTAACCTTCCATTTCAGGGGTAATATACAGACGATAACCCGAGTTATCGGATTTCCTTACCATTGTAACGGTCAACATGGCGGCGCCAGACAGCCTGGACAGTACATAGGTGCCGTTGGTGGTGGCGACGTTTTCAACCGCGAAAAATGGCGCAAAGGAGCTGCCTTTAGGGCCGTAGTCCTGGTCGGGAGCAAACCAAACGGCTTCCCCTTTTTTTAGCGCGCCCACAATGCCGCGCAGATTGTTTCTGCCGATCATCGCTTTATTTGAGCGCATACGACCGCGCGTCTGCACCCACTCCATGAGCGGATTGTTATGCGGACGATAGGTCGCCATCATCGGCTGGCAGAGACCCATTACCCGGCCTCCCAATTCCAGCGACATAAAATGCACGCCAACGACCATTACGCCGCGATTTTGCGCCTGCGCACGGGTAAGGTTGTCCAGCCCGTCCACATCAAACCATTTGCGAACCCGGCTATCAGGCCAGAACCAGGCCATGCCCGTTTCAAGCAGCGCCATGCCAAGAGAGTGGAAATTCTCGGCGATCAGTTTTTCCCTTTCTTCCCGGGAGAGGGTCGGAAAACAGAGTTCAATATTTTTCTGAGCGATCGACTCACGTCGCTTCAGGAAGGGGCGCGCCAGCTTACCGGTGCGGGTGCCCAGAAAACGCAAAACCGGGTAGGGAAGCTGCACCAGTAACCAGAGGACGCCAACACCAAACCACGTCAACCAGTAGCGCGGGTGCAAAAACGCGCGTGAAAATTTGCTTTGAGGAAACATAAAATACCTTCTGTAGATACGAAAATAATGTATCGCAGAAGAGTCATTATCCGCAGCGGTACACTCTGAAATACGCATCATCCTTCAAGTTGCGTTCGCTTATCCGAAGCACTTACTTGAGTAAGCTCATCAGGGTAACTTGAATGATTTACGTATAGTTAGGCCATCATGTACGACAATGGTTCCCGTAAGGAGTGTAAAACTAAGTCAGTACTAAACCACGAGGGCATGAACGCCAGGCAGGCTAATGTACCACCAGTTATTTACTCGCGCCCAGAAATTCTTTATCAAGAAGCGTAAATATTTCTCCCGTAGCAAAAATAAGCTAATCATTATTTTTAATGCATTGTTTTTACAGTGATAATTTTATTTCAGACGAAGGTCATTGAAAAATGATTAAAAAAATAAAATGTGAGATAAATGTTATGGAAATGACGGGCTGATAAGGTTTATCTTAAAGGAGAAGTGAGAGGGACCGTAAGGCTATATGGAAGCCTTGCCATAGACAGGAGGTATTATAGATGATCTATTTATGGACATTTCTTGCAATAAGTATACTTGCCGTGAGTGGCTATATCGGTCAGGTGATGGGGGCTTTTTCTGCGGTTTCTTCTTTTACGGGAATGGTTATCCTTGCCGCGCTGATTTATTTACTCAATGTATGGCTGCAGGATGGCGATGACATCGTTAGCGGATTATTGCTTTTTCTCGCACCGGCATGTGGGTTAATTATTCGCTTTATGGTGGGATACGGTAAGCGTTAGTCAGTACATACCCTTCATACTTCAAGTTGCTGATGTGTTGGCTATGGATTACTCGGCCCATTCATGGGCCTCGCCCTGACGGGACGTCGCTCACCCCAGTCACATCGTTATCTATGCTCCCGGGGACTCACTCCCTTGCCGCTTTTAAGCAACTAGAATTATTTTTGGTATACACGATGTCAGCGAATAGATAGCGCCGACAATGTCGGCGCTTCTGTTCCCCGGGAAGGCTAATCGTTTATTGCGCGTCCGCAAGCTGCAGTGAGTCCTGATTATGTAACGCATTCTGGCGCTGGCGTTCCAGTTCCAGCGCGCCGCGATGGGAGAGGTAACAGAATAGAATGCAGCACCCGATGCCGCCCATCAGAAGATAAAATCCGCCGTACCAGCCCAGTTTATCCACCATGACGCCAAACAGGCTGGTGCCCAACGAGGCGCCGAAAATATAGCTCATGAACCCACGTAATCCGACGGCGGAACCTACGGCAAAGCTGGGGACTATCTCCATTGTCTGTACGGACGCGAGGAACTGTGGGACGTAAATCAGACAACCTACAATGGCGGCGAAAATCGTTACCATCAGCAAAGATTCACTTTTCCAGTATCCGATCAGACAGACAAAAATCAGCGCCATGCAAATCATGGCTAACGGCATTCTGCGGCCCTTAAACAGTTTATCTGACAGCCAGCCTGCCAGTAGCGTGGAGGGAATCGCCGCCCACTCGAAAAAGAGAAACGCGACGCTCATCTGTTCTTTTGAAAAGTGTTTTACTGTCAACAGATAGATAGGCAACCAGCTAATCATGCCAAACCGCACCATATAGACGAAGACATCGACCAGCGAAATATACCAGGCATTTTTATTGCGCAGCACATAAGTACAGAAGATTTGCCATGCGCTCATATTTTCCGGCGCTTTTGCCGTATTCTTCGTTTTCAGTATGACTTTTTCTTCCGGCATCATCTGTTCCAGGGAGGGAAGACCTTCTTCGCGCGGCGAACCTTTTCCCAAGACCAGAACAATTAAGGCAAAAATGACGGCGACGCAGGCCGGAACGATATAACTGGCGCTTTGCCAGTGTTCGCTGCCCAATATCGCAAAAGCCGCACCGACGATAGGCGCGACGATCCCGCCGCCAACGTTATGCGAGATATTCCAGAAGGCGCCTACGCGTCCGCGCTCCCGACGAGGGAACCAGTTTGCAATGGTAATAAACGAGGGGCCGACGCCCATGCCCTGAAAAAGGCCATTGAAGACCACCAGAGCGGCAAATATCCAGAATGCGCTACTGAATCCCAGCCCAACGTTAACAATCGCGCAGAGTACCAGACCGCACGCCATGAAGACTTTTGGGCTGGCTTTATCCGCCAGACTGCTCATTACGCCTTTACTGATTCCGTAAGCAATAAGCATACAGCTACTCAGCAGGCCGATTTGCGTAGCGCTGAGATCCAATTGCTCTTTTAAATAAGGCGTCGATAATGTGAAGTTGTTTCTGACTATATAGTAAGCGAGATATCCCAGAAATACGCTTAACAATGCCTGTATACGATATCGACCATACGTAGCCTGGACTTTTTCCGGTGGGACTTTATGCGCCGATTGCCCTGTTTTTAATATTGTTAACATGGAGTCACCTGTATTTTATAGTGAGATGAACATCAGGAGGTTTTGTCGGTAGAGTGAAAGGAGTGACAATAAAATTCAAGTCGAAGAAATGTGTCAAAATTGACTCAATTGGGTGAATTTAAAGGTTATTTTTGACCCATCCTGAAGGGTGTGGTGAAACTTTAATTATTGGCATGGCCGTTTTATCGTTAGCATGTGCGGATATTAACAAATTTGCTGCCAGTGATCTGATACGCTTTATTGATGTTTTCGGGCGACGGACCCGTTATTATTCAAATAACGTTGTTCTGGATGCCAACAGAAATAAAAGGGTAAGTTTTGTCTCAATATTTTCTTTATGTGATATCGATATTTATGAACGGGATCACAAATCGACTTTTCTCATGCTGTAGTCGTTTCGCCAGAGTGGGCGCTTTTACGCTATGGCTGGCGGCAATGTTCGGTTCTTGCCAGGCGTACAGCCGCGAGCTGGTGATGGCAACGACCTTTTCACCCAGCGCGACCGCCTGGATTATCCAGCGCTGGCAGACGGAGCCGGGTTCCGTCATGATTCGTACGCTCAACCGTACCAGCGGTTCTTTAGAGCAATTACTTGATACGGCGAATGCGGAAAATGTCGATCTGATCCTGACGTCATCCCCCATGCTGTTGCAACACCTTCAGGAGCACCAAAAGCTGGCGCTATTGGATAGCGCGCCTGCCGCCAGCCAGAAGCTGGTGCCGCGTTCTATCCGCTCAACTTCAGTGGCGGTAGCGGTATCCGGATTTGGGCTATTGATCAACCGTTCAGCGCTCGCTGCGCGCCATCTTCCGCCGCCTGCCGACTGGCAGGATATGGGCCTGCCCAGTTACCAGGGCGCTCTATTAATGAGCAGTCCGTCACGCTCAGACACGAATCATTTGATGGTGGAGTCGCTGTTGCAGCAAAAAGGCTGGACGGCAGGATGGGCAACGCTGCTGGCAATCTCGGGTAATCTGGTCACGATTTCCTCTCGCAGTTTCGGCGTAGCGGATAAAATTAAAAGCGGGCTTGGCGTTGCCGGGCCGGTCATTGATAACTATGCTAATTTGCTACTTAACGATCCTAATCTTGCTTTTACCTATTTCCCGTATTCTGCGGTGTCGCCCACTTACGTCGCGGTGTTAAAAAACAGCCGTCATGCAGACGAAGCGCGTGCTTTTATTCATTACTTATTAAGTCCGAAAGGGCAAAGGATACTGGCTGACGCGAATACCGGTAAGTATCCCGTCGCACCGCTTAGCGCCGATAATCCTCGCGCCGCGCAACAACAGCGTTTGATGGCCCAGCCGCCGTTGAACTATCGTCTGATCCTGAAGCGTCAGCAACTGGTACAACGCATGTTTGATACCGCGATCAGTTTTCGTCTCGCGCAGCTTAAAGATGCATGGCGAGCGTTGCACAGCGCAGAAACGCGGCTTAAACGCCCCTTACCTGAAATCAGAGCCTTATTGACCAGCGTCCCGGTGGATGCGGCAAGCAGTGAGGATGAAACCTGGCTGGCGCAGTTTGATAATAAAAGCTTTGCCGAACAAAAAATGATGGAGTGGCAGATCTGGTTTCTGAACAATCAGCGGCTGGCGATTCACAAACTGGAAGAGCTGAAATGAAGGGGAGATTATTGCAACGGCTTCGTCAGCTCAGTATCAGCAACAGTTTACGGGGCGCATTTTTAACGGGCGCATTACTGACGCTGATTGTCAGTATGGTCAGCCTTTATTCCTGGCATGAGCAAAGTTCGCAGGTTCGCTATTCGCTTGATGAATATTTTCCTCGCATCCACTCCGCTTTTTTAATTGAGGGGAACCTGAATCTGGCCGTGGATCAACTCAATGAATTTTTGCTGGCGCCGAACACGACGGTACGTTTGCAGTTACGTACGCAGATTATTCAGCATCTGGATAAGATTGAGCGTCTCAGTCAGGGGCTTCAGCTTGCTGAGCGCCGGCAACTGGCCGTCATTTTACAGGATAGCCGGACCTTGCTGGCGGAGCTGGACAACGCCCTCTACAACATGTTTTTGGTGCGGGAGAAAGTCAGTGAGCTTTCCGCTCGCATCGACTGGCTCCATGATGATTTCACCACGGAGCTAAATTCGCTGGTACAGGATTTTACCTGGCAGCAAGGGACGCTACTCGATCAAATTGAGGCGAATCAGGGCGATGCAGCACAGTATTTGCAACGTTCGCGCGAGGTGCAGAACGAGCAGCAGCAGGTATATACCCTGGCGCGAATTGAAAATCAGATTGTTGACGACCTGCGCGACAGATTGAATGAGCTCAAGTCCGGCAATAATGACGGGATGCTGGTGGAGACCCATATTCGTTATCTGGAAAACCTAAAAAAAACGGCGGATGAGAATATTCGTGCGCTGGATGACTGGCCCAGTACGATCACGCTGCGGCAAACCATCGACGAACTATTGGAAATCGGGATGGTAAAAAATAAGATGCCCGATACCATGCGCGATTATGTTGCGGCGCAAAAAGCCTTACTGGACGCCAGCCGCGCCAGAGAGGCTACGCTAGGGCGCTTTCGCACGCTGCTTGAGGCGCAGTTAGGTAGTAGTCACCAGCAAATGCAGACGTTCAATCAACGCCTGGAACAGATTGTTCGCGTTAGCGGCGGGCTTATTTTAGTGGCGACGCTCCTGGCGTTGCTGCTGGCCTGGGGACTCAACCACTATTTTATCCGTTCCCGGCTGGTAAAGCGTTTTACCGCGCTTAATCAGGCTGTGGTACAGATAGGGCTGGGGAGAACCGACTCGACTATCCCGGTTTACGGGCGCGATGAGCTAGGACGGATAGCCCGTTTGCTACGTCATACGCTGGGCCAGCTCAATATGCAACGCAGGCAGCTTGAACAAGAGGTCGCCGAGCGCAAAGAGATAGAAGCCGACCTGCGCGCCATGCAGGATGAGTTGATTCAGACGGCGAAACTGGCGGTAGTCGGCCAGACCATGACCACGCTGGCGCATGAAATTAACCAGCCGCTGAATGCGCTTTCAATGTATTTATTTACGGCGGGACGCGCGATTGAACAAGGTCAGAGCGGACAGGCGAGAAATACGCTCACCAAAGCGGAAGGGCTCATTAACCGGATTGACGCCATTATCCGTTCGCTGCGGCAGTTTACCCGTCGGGCGGAGCTGGAAACGCCATTGTATCCCGTTGATCTGCGCCAAACCTTTGTGGCGGCATGGGAGTTATTAGCCATGCGCCACCAATCCCGGCAGGGAGCGCTTTCACTGCCAACCGACACCGTATGGGTTAGCGGCGATGAAGTGCGTATTCAGCAGGTTCTGGTGAATGTGCTGGCGAATGCGCTTGACGCCTGTTCGCATGATGCGGTGATCGCGGTGACGTGGCAGACGCAGGGAGAGGCGCTGGAGGTTTATATTGCAGATAACGGCCCTGGCTGGCCTGTGGCGCTGTTGCCCTCTTTACTCAAGCCGTTTACCACCAGTAAAGCTGTCGGGTTGGGTATTGGGCTGTCGATTAGCGTGTCGCTGATGGCGCAAATGAAGGGCGACCTGCGTCTGGCGTCGACGCTGACGCGTAACGCTTGCGTGGTGCTGCAATTCTCGGTAACGGATGTCGATGATGTTGAATGATGAATGTTCTATTTTGCTGATTGATGATGACGTTGATGTACTTGACGCCTATACCCAAATGCTTGAGCAGGCAGGCTACCGCGTGCGTGGCTTTACCCATCCTTTCGAGGCCAAAGAGTGGGTAAAAGCGGATTGGGAGGGGATCGTTTTGAGCGATGTGTGTATGCCGGGGTGTTCCGGTATCGATCTGATGACGCTGTTTCATCAGGATGACGATCAACTGCCAATCTTATTGATTACCGGACATGGCGATGTACCGATGGCGGTTGATGCGGTGAAAAAGGGCGCCTGGGATTTTCTGCAAAAACCCGTCGATCCGGGCAAGCTGTTGATATTAATTGAAGACGCGCTACGCCAGCGCCGGTCGGTCATTGCACGGCGGCAATATTGCCAGCAGACGTTACAGGTTGAACTGATTGGGCGCAGCGAGTGGATGAATCAGTTTCGACAACGGTTACAACAACTGGCGGAAACGGACATTGCCGTATGGTTTTACGGTGAGCATGGCACTGGACGTATGACTGGCGCCCGTTATCTCCATCAACTGGGGCGTAACGCGAAAGGGCCGTTTGTACGCTATGAACTTACGCCGGAGAATGCCGGGCAGTTGGAGACATTCATCGACCAGGCGCAAGGAGGCACGCTGGTGTTGAGTCATCCCGAATATCTGACACGCGAACAGCAGCACCATCTGGCGCGTTTACAAAGCCTGGAGCATCGGCCTTTTCGTTTGGTGGGCGTTGGCAGCGCTTCGCTGGTGGAGCAGGCGGCAGCTAACCAGATTGCAGCCGAGCTTTACTACTGTTTCGCCATGACCCAAATCGCCTGCCAGTCTCTTTCTCAGCGACCGGATGATATCGAGCCGTTATTTCGCCATTATCTTCGAAAAGCCTGCCTGCGACTCAATCATCCAGTGCCGGAAATAGCGGGGGAATTACTGAAAGGAATAATGCGACGCGCCTGGCCAAGCAATGTGCGCGAACTGGCTAATGCGGCAGAACTTTTTGCTGTTGGCGTGCTGCCGCTGGCGGAAACGGTCAACCCGCAGTTGCTTCTTCAGGAGCCGAGCCCGCTTGACCGGCGCGTTGAAGAGTATGAGCGACAAATTATTACCGAAGCATTAAATATTCATCAGGGACGAATTAATGAAGTGGCGGAGTATCTGCAAATTCCCCGTAAAAAACTTTATCTGCGCATGAAAAAATATGGTCTAAGTAAAGAACATTATAAATTCTGATATTACAGTTACTTTCAATCTGGCTGACAACAACAGCAACGATGTCGTTAGCCAGATAACGTCACATCACCGTAATGGTAAATCATTCCATTATGATTATAGATTGCTTATTATTCACCTGAGCATCAAATTCTATTTCTTAACTTCAATATAAGGTAAAAATGCGTCAAGTTCTCTGGCGTAATAAATGTACTCTTGTCCGACGATTTGACAAGATGAAAACTTCATCACCTCTCCAGATTACATCTGAATATGAGGACAAGAGAAATGAAAAAACATGCTATTGCAGTAATGATGATCGCCATATTTTCTGAGTCGGTTTATGCGGAGTCTACCTTATTTATTCCGGACGTCTCTCCTGATAGCGTCACGACATCCCTTTCCGTGGGAGTGTTAAATGGTAAATCCAGGGAGCTGGTTTATGATACCGACACCGGGCGGAAGATTAGTCAACTGGACTGGAAAATAAAAAATGTCGCCACGTTGCAGGGGGATTTATCATGGGAACCCTATTCGTTCATGACGCTGGACGCCCGCGGCTGGACATCTTTGGCGTCGGGATCGGGTCATATGGTTGACCATGACTGGATGAGCAGTGAGCAGCCAGGCTGGACCGATCGTTCAATTCATCCGGACACCAGCGCCAACTATGCTAATGAATACGATTTGAATGTGAAAGGTTGGTTATTGCAGGGCGATAACTACAAGGCGGGCGTGACAGCGGGCTATCAGGAAACCCGTTTTAGCTGGACGGCAAGAGGCGGGTCTTATATTTATGATAATGGTCGGTATATTGGTAACTTTCCTCATGGCGTGCGCGGCATAGGTTATAGCCAGCGTTTCGAAATGCCCTATATCGGGCTGGCGGGTGATTATCGTATTAATGACTTTGAGTGTAATGTACTGTTTAAATACAGCGACTGGGTAAATGCGCATGATAATGACGAACACTACATGCGCAAACTTACCTTCCGTGAAAAAACGGAAAATTCACGATATTATGGCGCGTCTATTGACGCCGGATATTATATTACCAGTAATGCAAAAATCTTTGCTGAGTTTGCTTACAGTAAATATGAAGAAGGTAAGGGCGGTACGCAAATCATAGATAAAACCAGCGGTGATACGGCGTATTTTGGTGGCGATGCCGCAGGTATAGCTAATAATAACTATACGGTTACCGCGGGGTTGCAGTACCGCTTCTAGACCACATCAGCATGTCATCGGTCATAACCGGCCGATGACGACTTTTTGCTGAGCGTATGGCATGTCCGGTGATATTGCATAGGGGCAATAAAAGTAACATGAAAGGGGAACCGCTCGAAAGGTTATGCAGCAAGAAGAGAATGTCCTGGGTATCAATGGTGTCCCCTGCAGGAATCGAACCTGCAACTAGCCCTTAGGAGGGGCTCGTTATATCCATTTAACTAAGGGGACAACGCGGCGCCAGTATAGCGTTTTTTATTCGCCGGAGTAAGTGTAGCGCCGCCTGACTGGTTAAACCGTCGCCACTCAGCGCTGTTTTTCCGCTTTTTTCCGCTCCCGTTCCAGGCGCTCGCCGCGTAGCCTCGCTTCTTCCTTACGTTTATTGCTCATATCGTTGCGGATCTGCGCGTGGCTCATTAATGCGAAAATAAAAGTGCCGCCGCAGATATTTCCGGCAAGTGTGGGAAGGGCGAAGGGCCAGAGAAAGTCGCTCCAGGGCAGCGTGCCGTTGAAAACCAAATACAAAATTTCAACGGAACCGACGACAATATGGGTGGTATCGCCCAGCGCGATAAGCCAGGTCATCAAAATAATGACCACAATCTTTGCCCCGCCTGCAGCAGGAAACATCCATACCATTGTGGCGATGATCCAGCCAGAGATAATCGCGTTGGCAAACATCTCCGTTGGGCTATTTTTCATGACCTCCATACCAATTTTGACAAAGGCGTCGCGGGTCTCTTCATCAAATATAGGCATATATTCAAATGCCCACGCCGCAACCCCGGTGCCAATAAGGTTGCCCAATAAGACTACGCCCCATAAGCGCATCAGCAGGCCAACGTTACTCAGAGTGGGATTTTGCATTACCGGCAATACGGCAGTAACGGTATTTTCAGTAAATAATTGCTGGCGGGCCATGATGACAATGATAAAACCAAAGGTATAGCCGAGATTTTCCAGTAAAAAGCCGCCGGGAACGCCTTCAAGCTGCACGTGGAAAATTCCTTTCGCCAGGAGTGATGCCCCCATAGAAAGTCCTGCGGCAATGGCTGACCAGAGCAAAGCCATCGCATCGCGTTCCATCTCTTTTTCACCATCCTGGCGAATATGTTCATGAATCGCCATGGCGCGGGAAGGAAGACGATCTTCATCCACTTCAATCTCTTTACCGCTTTGTTTTTCTTCGCTTTCAACTTCCAGGTCACTGCTTTGCCGGTTAATTTTATCGTCGTTAAGGCTATCCATGATGATCTCTGCTGATTAACACATATTAATAAAGCGTAGCGGTTTTTCATTTACCCAGGCCGGGGCATTCTCCGAAAAAATAAAAATGATCACGCTCGTTTTTATCTGTTTCGTTAGAATAGGGCCGTCACGTTGTTGCGTTACCAGGCTATGCTCAGAGCAATGAGATCGCGCATATAGACATCGTTTGACGTGCTGTTAAAATCGCTCACACCTAAACAGGCGGATACGGTAGCGTTCCGTCATGGATGGCAATCAGCGATAGCCATAATTCACAGGGAGACATCTATGAAGCTTCGCCTGTCGGCGCTGGCGCTGGGAACCACACTGCTGGTCGGGTGTGCGAGTTCCGGTACAGAACAGCAGGGGCGTTCAGACCCATTTGAAGGGTTTAACCGCACCATGTACAACTTCAACTTTAATGTGCTGGACCCGTATGTTGTTCGGCCGGTCGCGGTCGCCTGGCGTGATTATGTTCCACAGCCTGCGCGTAACGGTTTAAGTAATTTCACCGGCAACCTCGAAGAACCGGCGATCATGGTGAACTATTTCCTGCAGGGCGATCCTTATCAGGGTATGGTGCATTTCACCCGTTTCTTCCTGAACACCTTATTAGGGATGGGCGGCTTTATTGACGTCGCGGGAATGGCGAATCCTAAGCTGCAGCGCGTTGAACCGCATCGCTTTGGCAGTACGCTGGGCCATTATGGCGTGGGGTATGGGCCTTATATGCAACTTCCGTTCTACGGCAGCTTCACGCTGCGTGAAGATGGCGGGGATATGGCGGATACCTTGTATCCGGTGCTCTCGTGGTTGACCTGGCCAATGTCCATAGGAAAATGGACTATCGAAGGGATAGAAACCCGCGCGCAGTTGCTGGACTCCGATGGTTTGCTGCGCCAGTCTTCCGATCCTTATATTATGGTGCGCGAGGCGTACTTCCAGCGTCATGACTTTATCGCCAATGGCGGAAAACTCAAGCCGCAGGAAAACCCGAACGCGCAGGCGATTCAGGACGAACTCAAAGAGATCGACTCGGAATAAACGGCAGTAAATAAAAAGGTGAGCGCAATGCTCACCTTTTTGATCCGTTTCAGAAAGAGATTAGAACGCGTAGTTAAAGTTAGTACCGAACAGCCAGGCTTTCCCTTCAGATTCAAACTGATAAGGGCCTTCATTAATTTTCACGCTCTGACCATGCATATAAGAGACGCCAACGTCGACAGACGCATCTTTGTTAAAGGCGTAAGTCGTACCGGCGCTCAGCCAGAAACGGTCCTGGTCCGGAATAGAGATAGAACGGTTTTGCGCTGGTACCGGGCTGTCATCGAAGGCGATACCGGTACGGAACGTCCAGTTGTCATCGTAGTAATAGGTGGTACCCAACGCAATGCGATAAGCGTCTTTAAAGCCTTCATGCTTCTCAAAGAGCGTATCGCCGGCGGTCGATTTTGCCTTCAATTCCTGGAACTGGCTCCAGCTGGTATAGGCCAGGCTATAGTGGATGGCCCACTGTGGCGCCACACGGTTATAACCGGACACTTCCCACATTTCCGGCAGATTCAGCGTCAGGTAGCCTGACTGCGTCGCGCCGCCGGTTGCCGTTGGGATAGGCAGGTTAAATCGGTTTATAGCGATGGGAAGATCGCTACTGTAGTTGCCTTTAAAGTCAATTTTGACTTCCGAGCGGTAGGTCAGCGCGTAGCGGTTATTTTTATCCAGTTCATAAAGGATACCGGCATTCCAGCCAAAGCCCCACTGATTACCGTTCAGGTGGGCAATCTTGGTGTCGCTGGGAATCTGACCCGCGACCGGCGCCAGCGCCGGATTCTGTGCCGCGACCAACTGACCTAAATCGCCCGCAAAACGTTCGATTTTTGCACGCGCGTATACCGCATCAAAGCCGAGGCCGAAGCTCCAGGCCTCATTTAAGCGATAAGCGCCGCTTAAATTCAGGTTCATGGTTTCAAGATCGGTCGTACCGCCAACCGAGCCGCCGGCGTATGTGTCGTTAAACTCTGTCGCCAGACCATAGTTAGAGGTAATAGAAGCCCCCCAGCCAAACTGGTCGTTAATCGGGGCGACAAAATGGACGTTCGGCACCCAGGCCGTCGGCGCGATGTTATCCGCATCTAACGTCCGACGAGATGGCGATGTCCCGCTAATATTAACATCAGGATCAATATAAACCGCGCCCGCTGAAAACGTCGGGCGGTCAAACATGGTAATTAACGCCGGGTTGCGGCTAACGTTACCCGCATCATCTGCGATTGCGCCTTCACCCGAATAGGCCCGGCCAAGGCCAGAGGAAGAAAATTCGTTTAACTGAAAGCCTGCAGACCAGGCCTGGGTGGAGATGATTGCCACTGCGACTGCGAGAGCAGACTTTGTAAACAGGGTTTTCTGGCTCATGACCATAACCTCATTGATTATTTTTATACAAACTATGTTACATGCTGTAACAGGAGCGCGAAGTGTAGGGTCTGCGGTACGACTTAGAAATCAGACCAGTGGCGAGAGTATAGGTCTGACCAGCTAGAATGTTGCAAGTATGTTTATAAGTTTTTTCAATTGTGATCTTAGAAACGAGATCTGGCTGGCAAAATCGGCGGGCTTAACGGTCACCCGATCGCGCGATTTTTGTTTTAGATCATTTTTAAGTGTGATTTCGGTCACTTAACGCGTTTCCCACCATTAACGACTGGAGAGGCGAATGCCGGGAGCGTAAAATATCCCCATCGTTTATCTGGCACCCTGGGTGCAAATACAGAGGAAATCTACAATGAGTAAATGCAGTGCTGATGAAACCCCGGTTTGCTGCTGTATGGATGTTGGAACCATCATGGACAACTCCGATTGCACCGCGTCATACAGCCGCGTATTCGCTACCCGCGCAGAGGCTGAAGGGACGCTGGCGGCGTTAACCGAAAAAGCGCGTAGCGTGGAGTCTGAGCCTTGCCAAATTACGCCAACCTTTACCGAGGAATCCGAAGGCGTTCGTCTGGATATTGATTTTGTTTTCGCCTGCGAAGCAGAAACGCTGATCTTCCAGCTCGGCCTGCGTTAATCCGTTCATTCACGACGCCTCCGTCATCATCTGGCGGAGGCGTTTTCTTTTTTTGTCGTTTCCCTTCACTGTGCCTTAGCTCCCACTTTCTTTTCTCTCTGCTTGGCTAAATGTAAAAAATTGGTTAAGACTGTGATCAGGTCAGACCACTAATTTATTTTTTTACAGGGGAGTACTATGCGTCAGGCTTTACCGTTGGTCACCCGTCAGGGCGATCGCATTGCTATTGTCAGTGGGTTACGAACCCCCTTCGCTCGTCAGGCCACTGCATTTCATGGTATTCCCGCTGTTGATCTCGGCAAGATGGTGGTAGGCGAGCTGCTGGCGCGCAGTGAAATTCCAGCCGATGCCATTGAGCAACTGGTTTTTGGTCAGGTAGTACAAATGCCGGAAGCCCCCAATATTGCGCGCGAAATTGTGCTGGGTACGGGAATGAATGTTCATACCGATGCCTATAGCGTAAGCCGCGCCTGCGCCACCAGTTTTCAGGCGGTAGCGAATGTGGCGGAAAGCCTGATGGCCGGCACGATACGCGCGGGTATCGCTGGCGGCGCAGATTCGTCGTCGGTACTGCCAATAGGCGTGAGTAAAGCCCTGGCGCGGGTACTGGTTGATGTCAATAAAGCCCGGACGACCCGCCAACGGCTGACGCTTTTTTCTCGTCTGCGCTTACGCGACCTGCTGCCCGTGCCTCCCGCCGTTGCTGAGTATTCCACCGGTCTGCGCATGGGCGATACCGCCGAACAGATGGCGAAAACGTATGGTATTACGCGTGAACAGCAGGACGCACTGGCGCATCGTTCACATCAGCGCGCCGCGCAGGCATGGGCGGAGGGTAAACTGGCGGAAGAAGTGATGACGACCTATGTGCCGCCGTATAAAAACCCCTTTGCAGAAGACAACAACATTCGCGGCGCCTCCACGCTGGCGGACTACGCTAAACTGCGTCCCGCTTTTGACCGAAAACATGGCTCCGTAACCGCCGCCAACAGTACACCGCTGACCGACGGCGCTGCCGCCGTTATTATGATGACCGAATCCCGCGCTAAAGAGCTGGGGCTGCGCCCGCTTGGTTATCTGCGCAGCTACGCCTTTACCGCTATTGATGTCTGGCAGGACATGCTATTGGGGCCGGCCTGGTCAACGCCGCTGGCGCTGGAGCGGGCCGGGTTGACGATGGCCGATCTGACGCTTTTTGACATGCATGAAGCGTTTGCCGCCCAGACTCTGGCGAACTTACAACTGCTGGGCAGCGAACGATTTGCCCGTGAGGTGCTTGGTCGTGCGCAGGCGACAGGGGAGGTGGATGACGCTAAATTCAACGTGCTCGGCGGCTCAATCGCCTACGGGCATCCTTTTGCCGCAACGGGCGCGCGGATGATAACCCAAACGTTGCATGAATTACGGCGTCGGGGCGGAGGTTTTGGCCTGGTCACGGCCTGCGCGGCTGGCGGTCTTGGCGCGGCGATGGTTCTGGAGGCGGAATAATGACTACCACATCAGCTTTTATGCTTAACGTGCGTCTGGATAATGTCGCGGTTGTCGCTATTGATGTCCCTGGAGAAAAGGTGAACACCCTGAAAGCGGAGTTTGCCGCGCAGGTACGCGCCATCCTGAAGCAGATCCGGGAAAATAAAGCGTTGCAGGGCATTGTTTTTATCTCAGCCAAAGCAGATAACTTTATTGCTGGCGCTGATATCAACATGATAGGTCACTGCCAAAACGCGCAGGAAGCGGAAACGCTGGCGCGTCAGGGGCAACAACTGATGGCGGAGATCCAGGCGTTGCCTGTTCCGGTTATCGCTGCCATTCATGGCGCCTGTCTGGGGGGCGGCCTTGAAATGGCGCTGGCCTGCCATCGGCGTATCTGTACCGACGACGTTAAAACCGTTCTCGGACTGCCGGAGGTACAGTTAGGGCTTTTACCGGGATCGGGCGGAACGCAGCGACTTCCACGGCTGGTGGGGGTCAGTACCGCGCTGGATATGATCCTGACAGGTAAACAGCTTCGCGCCAGACAGGCGCTTAAAGCCGGGCTGGTTGATGATGTGGTGCCGCAAACCATTTTACTGGAAGCGGCTGTCGAGCTGGCTAAAAAAGAACGTCTGGCGCAGCGGACATTACCGGTCCGGGAACGTATCCTGGCGGGGCCGTTGGGACGCGCGCTGTTATTTCGCCTGGTGCGTAAAAAGACGGCGCAAAAAACGCAGGGTAATTATCCGGCGACGGAGCGGATCATTGATGTGATTGAAACTGGACTGGCGCAGGGCAGCAGTAGCGGCTATGACGCGGAAGCGCGCGCTTTCGGCGAGCTGGCGATGACGCCGCAATCGCAGGCGCTGCGCGCTATTTTCTTTGCCAGTACCGAGGTGAAAAAAGATCCCGGTAGCGATGCGCCGCCCGGCCCGCTGAACAGCGTGGGCATCTTAGGCGGCGGGTTAATGGGCGGCGGTATCGCCTGGGTTACGGCCTGTAAAGGCGGCTTGCCAGTACGAATTAAGGATATAAATACTCAGGGGATCAATCATGCTCTGAAGTACAGCTGGGATCTGCTTGAAACAAAAGTACGCCGCCGCCATATCAAAGCCAGCGAACGCGATAAACAGTTGGCGTTGATATCAGGTTCGACCGATTACCGTGGTTTCAGTCATCGTGATCTGGTCATTGAAGCGGTGTTTGAAGATCTGCCGTTAAAACAACAGATGGTGGCGGAAGTGGAGCAAAATTGCGCTGCTCACACCATTTTTGCCTCCAATACTTCTTCCCTGCCGATTGGCGATATTGCGGCGAATGCGGCCAGACCGGAACAGGTGATTGGATTGCACTTTTTTAGCCCGGTCGAAAAAATGCCGCTGGTTGAGGTTATTCCTCATGCGTCTACTTCCGCGCAGACCATCGCCACGACCGTTAAGCTGGCGAAAAAACAGGGTAAAACCCCGATAGTCGTCAGTGATAAAGCCGGGTTTTATGTTAACCGAATTCTTGCGCCGTATATCAATGAGGCGATTCGGATGCTGACTGAAGGCGAACGCGTCGAACATATTGACGCCGCCCTGGTAAAATTTGGTTTTCCGGTGGGGCCAATCCAACTTTTGGATGAGGTAGGAATCGACACGGGCACTAAAATTATTCCTGTGCTTGAGGCGGCGTATGGAGAACGTTTTAGCGCGCCTGCAAATGTTGTCGCTTCAATTTTGAATGACGATCGCAAAGGTAGAAAAAATGGTCGCGGTTTCTATCTTTATGGCGAAAAAGGGCGTAAAAGCAAAAAACAGGTTGACCCTGCTATTTATAAGCTTATTGGCGTGCAAGGGCAGAGTCGATTGTCTGCGCAGCAGGTGGCAGAGCGCTGTGTCATGTTAATGCTTAACGAAGCGGCGCGCTGTTTCGACGAAAAAGTGATTCGCAGCGCGCGCGATGGCGATATCGGCGCCGTGTTTGGTATCGGTTTTCCGCCGTTTCTCGGTGGCCCGTTCCGCTATATGGATGCTCTCGGGCCGGGTGAAATGGTGGCGACATTACAGCGCCTGGCCGCACTTTACGGTCCTCGTTACGCGCCTTGTGAACAATTAGTGCGCATGGCGGAGCGCAGGGAGCATTTCTGGACGAATGGGGAAACTGACCAGGGAAATTGAGGTCAAAGAGAATATGAATCCGCACTGAATGCCTCCTTAGTGGCGAAATAATAATCAAGGATTGACTATACTTACGCCATTGAGGTAAAAAACAGCGTTTCATTCAGTGAATGGATAAGGCACAATGCCGGCCACCGCATTTTTGCCGCAGCCAATAGGGGCATGTGGTAAGCGTGTTGGTGAAACTGGTTAACAAAAGCGGTGCAATATGCAAGTTTTTATCATGCGTCACGGCGACGCAGCCCTCGATGCCGCCAGTGATTCGGTTCGTCCCTTGACCCCTTGTGGGTGTGACGAGTCTCGCCTGATGGCGAACTGGCTGAAAGGTCAAAAAGTGGATATCGAACGTGTTCTGGTGAGTCCGTTTCTTCGGGCCGAACAGACGTTAGATGTGGTCGGCGATTGTATGAATCTGCCGGCTCAGGTGGATGTCCTGCCGGAGCTAACGCCCTGTGGCGATGTCGGTCTGGTCAGCGCCTACCTCCAGGCGCTGGCCAATGAAGAGATCGGATCGGTGCTGGTGATTTCTCACTTACCTCTGGTCGGATACCTGGTATCTGAGCTTTGTCCGGGCGAAACGCCGCCGATGTTCACGACGTCCGCAATTGCCAACGTTACGCTTGATGAAAGCGGCAAGGGGACATTCAACTGGCAAATGAGTCCCTGCAATCTGAAAATGGCGAAAGCGATTTAATCTTTGCTGCCTGATGGCGCTTCGCTTATCAGGCCTACGACAGCGCTGGCTGTTCGTAGGCTGGATCAGGCGCTTGCGCCGCCATCCGGCAATTCCGCATCAGGGTAATTCGGGCGGTTGCCACTCTTCCACTTCAATCAACACCAGCAGCGCGGCGTCGCCGCCGTACTCTTTCGGCGCCTGATGAAAGGCCATCACATGCGGATGCTGCGCCAGCCATAACGGCGTTTGCTGTTTCAGAATATGTTTACCGTGTCCATGCATGACGCAGGCGCAAAAAATATGTTCCCGACGGCAGGCGGCAATCAGCGCCCCCAGTTCCTGCTTGGCCTGAAGCTGCGTTAAGCCGTGTAAATCCAGAAACAGTTCCGGCGAATAGTCGCCGCGGCGCATTTTTTTTAGCTCGAAATGGCTGACATCTTCACGGACATACTTTACCGGCCCTTCCGTATTGAGCAGCGGCTGGAACTCATCGGAAAAATAGTGGCTGGCGTCCGCCTGTTCCTGAATTAACCTTCGGGTAGGGACTTCCGTGATTTTCTTGCGCAGTGGCCGATGGACGATAGTATCCTGTTTAATCTTTCGGGTGCCGACCATCAGCTGACGGAACAGCGCCTGGTCCTCCTCGCTGAGCGATGTTTTCTTTTTCATTCGTGGGTCTCGTCTGATCTTTTGCCTTAGTTTACCCGACCCGGAGGATATCCGAACGGTCAAAACGGATTTTTCGTATTCTCCCGCCGCGTCAATGCTGATTTATCCCTGTCTTCGTGGCAAACTAGCCGCCGAATTTAATGCGAGCATGCCCTGGAGGAATACGTGGATAAAATTTTCGTCGATGAAGCAGTAAGTGAACTGCATACCATTCAGGACATGTTGCGCTGGGCGGTAAGCCGCTTTAGCGCGGCGAATATCTGGTATGGACACGGTACCGATAACCCGTGGGATGAAGCGGTACAACTGGTGTTGCCGTCTCTTTATCTGCCGCTGGATATTCCGGAAGATATGCGGACCGCGCGGCTGACGTCCAGCGAAAAACACCGCATTGTTGAGCGAGTGATTCGTCGCATTAACGAGCGTATCCCGGTCGCCTACCTGACCAATAAAGCCTGGTTCTGCGGCCACGAATTTTATGTCGATGAGCGCGTGCTGGTGCCGCGTTCGCCCATTGGCGAGCTGATTAATAACCACTTCGCCGGCCTTATTAGCCAACAGCCGAAATATATTCTGGATATGTGTACCGGCAGCGGCTGCATCGCCATCGCCTGTGCTTATGCTTTCCCGGACGTAGAGGTTGATGCGGTCGATATTTCGCCGGATGCGCTGGCTGTCGCCGAGCATAACATTGAAGAACACGGTCTTATCCATCACGTGACGCCAATCCGTTCCGATCTGTTCCGCGATCTGCCGAAAGTTCAGTACGATCTGATTGTCACTAACCCGCCTTATGTCGATGCGGAGGATATGTCCGATCTGCCGAACGAATATCGCCACGAACCTGAGCTGGGGCTGGCGTCCGGCACTGACGGCCTCAAATTGACCCGTCGTATCCTGGGAAATGCGCCGGATTATCTGTCCGATGACGGCGTTCTGATTTGTGAAGTCGGAAACAGCATGGTACATCTGATGGAGCAGTATCCGAATGTGCCGTTCACCTGGCTGGAGTTTGACAACGGCGGCGATGGCGTCTTTATGTTGACCAAAGCGCAGTTGCTCGCGGCCCGTGAACATTTCAACATTTATAAAGATTAAAACACGCAAACGACAACAACGATAACGGAGCCGTGATGGCAGGAAACACAATTGGACAACTCTTTCGCGTAACCACTTTCGGCGAATCACACGGGCTGGCGCTTGGGTGTATCGTCGATGGCGTGCCGCCCGGCATCCCGTTAACGGAGGCCGATCTGCAGCACGATCTCGACAGACGCCGCCCCGGCACCTCGCGCTATACTACCCAGCGCCGCGAACCGGATCAGGTAAAAATTCTCTCCGGCGTGTTTGATGGCGTGACGACCGGCACCAGCATTGGCCTGCTGATTGAAAACACCGATCAGCGCTCGCAGGACTACAGCGCGATTAAAGATGTTTTTCGTCCGGGACACGCGGATTACACCTATGAGCAGAAATACGGCCTGCGCGATTACCGTGGCGGTGGACGTTCTTCCGCGCGTGAAACCGCGATGCGCGTAGCGGCAGGGGCGATTGCCAAGAAATACCTGGCGGAAAAGTTCGGCATCGAAATCCGCGGCTGCCTGACCCAGATGGGCGACATTCCGCTGGAGATTAAAGACTGGCGTCAGGTTGAGCTTAATCCGTTCTTTTGCCCCGATGCGGACAAACTTGACGCGCTGGACGAACTGATGCGCGCGCTGAAAAAAGAGGGTGACTCCATCGGCGCGAAAGTGACGGTGATGGCGAGCGGCGTGCCGGCAGGGCTTGGCGAACCGGTATTTGACCGACTGGATGCGGACATCGCCCATGCGCTGATGAGCATCAATGCGGTGAAAGGCGTGGAGATCGGCGAAGGATTTAACGTGGTGGCGCTGCGCGGCAGCCAGAATCGCGATGAAATCACGGCGCAGGGTTTTCAGAGCAACCACGCTGGCGGCATCCTCGGTGGCATCAGTAGCGGGCAACACATTGTGGCGCATATGGCGCTGAAGCCTACCTCCAGCATTACCGTGCCGGGACGTACGATCAACCGGATGGGTGAAGAAGTCGAAATGATCACCAAAGGGCGCCACGATCCGTGTGTGGGGATTCGCGCAGTGCCGATCGCAGAAGCCATGCTGGCGATCGTGCTGATGGATCACCTGCTGCGCCATCGGGCACAGAATGCGGATGTAAAGACAGAGATTCCACGCTGGTAAGAAATGAAAAAAACCGCGATTGCGCTGCTGGCATGGTTTGTCAGTAGCGCCAGCCTGGCGGCGACGCCGTGGCAGAAAATAACCCATCCTGTCCCCGGCGCCGCCCAGTCTATCGGTAGCTTTGCCAACGGATGCATCATTGGCGCCGACACGTTGCCGGTACAGTCCGATAATTATCAGGTGATGCGCACCGATCAGCGCCGTTATTTCGGCCACCCGGATCTGGTCATGTTTATCCAGCGGTTGAGTCATCAGGCGCAGCAACGGGGGCTCGGAACCGTCCTGATAGGCGACATGGGGATGCCTGCCGGAGGCCGCTTTAATGGCGGACACGCCAGTCATCAGACCGGGCTTGATGTGGATATTTTCTTGCAGTTGCCGAAAACGCGCTGGAGCCAGGCGCAGCTATTGCGCCCGCAGGCGTTAGATCTGGTGTCCCGCGACGGTAAACATGTCGTGCCGTCGCGCTGGTCGTCGGATATCGCCAGTCTGATCAAACTGGCGGCACAAGACAATGACGTCACCCGTATTTTCGTCAATCCGGCTATTAAACAACAGCTTTGCCTCGATGCCGGAAGCGATCGTGACTGGCTACGTAAAGTACGCCCCTGGTTCCAGCATCGCGCGCATATGCACGTGCGTTTACGCTGCCCTGCCGACAGCCTGGAGTGCGAAGATCAACCTTTACCCCCGCCGGGCGATGGATGCGGCGCTGAACTGCAAAGCTGGTTCGAACCGCCAAAACCTGGCACCACAAAGCCTGAGAAGAAGACACCGCCGCCGTTGCCGCCTTCCTGCCAGGCGCTACTGGATGAGCATGTACTCTGATGGACAATTTTTATGATCTGTTTATGGTCTCCCCGCTGCTGCTGGTGGTGCTGTTTTTTGTCGCCGTACTGGCAGGATTTATCGATTCTATCGCCGGAGGCGGAGGGCTGCTCACTATCCCTGCTCTGATGGCCGCCGGGATGTCGCCGGCAAACGCGTTGGCGACCAATAAATTACAGGCGTGCGGCGGCTCCCTCTCGTCTTCGCTCTATTTTATTCGCCGTAAAGTGGTAAACCTGGCCGAGCAAAAGCTCAATATTCTGATGACGTTCATTGGCTCGATGAGCGGCGCGCTGCTGGTGCAGCACGTGCAGGCGGATATTTTGCGCCAGATCTTGCCCATCCTGGTGATTTTCATCGGCCTCTATTTTTTATTGATGCCGAAGCTGGGGGAGGAAGATCGCCAGCGCCGCCTGTATGGATTACCGTTCGCGCTGATAGCCGGGGGATGCGTCGGTTTTTACGACGGCTTTTTCGGGCCTGCCGCCGGGTCGTTTTACGCTCTGGCGTTTGTCACCTTATGTGGCTATAACCTGGCGAAATCCACGGCACATGCCAAAGTGCTTAACGCTACCTCCAACGTTGGCGGCCTGCTGTTATTTATCATCGGCGGCAAAGTGATCTGGGCGACGGGCTTCGTGATGCTGGTTGGTCAGTTTTTAGGGGCGCGAATGGGGTCGCGTCTGGTGTTGAGCAAAGGCCAAAAGCTTATCAGACCGATGATCGTTATTGTCTCGGCGGTGATGAGCGCCAGGTTACTTTATGATAGCCACGGACAGGAGATCCTCCACTGGTTGGGGATGAATTAATGAACAGTACGCACCATTACGAACAATTAATTGAGATTTTTAACGGCTGCTTTGCCGAAGAATTTAATACCCGTCTGATTAAAGGCGACGACGAACCGATCTATCTTCCTGCTGACGCGCAGGTACCGTACCACCGTATCGTCTTTGCGCATGGGTTTTACGCCAGCGCGCTGCATGAGATTTCTCACTGGTGTATCGCCGGTAAGGCGCGCCGCGAACTGGTCGACTTTGGTTACTGGTACTGCCCGGACGGACGCGACGCGCAGACCCAAAGTCAATTTGAAGACGTTGAGGTGAAGCCACAGGCTTTCGACTGGTTGTTTTGCGTGGCGGCGGGGTATCCCTTTAACGTCAGTTGCGACAATCTGGAAGGCGATATTGAACCGGATCGCGTGGCGTTTCAGCGCCGGGTTCATGCGCAGGTAATGGCGTATCTGGAGCAGGGCATTCCTGAACGTCCGGCCCGCTTCATCAAAGCGCTACAGAATTACTATCACACGCCCGAACTTAAGGCGGAACAGTTCCCGTGGCCGGAAGCGCTTAATTAAAGCCAGCGCCACGTTTACAATGAGGAAAGAAGATGATCGCGGAGTTTGAATCACGCATTCTGGCATTAATTGACGATATGGTAGAGCACGCCAGCGACGATGAGCTTTTTGCCAGTGGATACCTGCGTGGCCACCTGACGTTAGCCATTGCCGAGCTGGAGAGCGGTGATGACCACTCCGTTGAGGCGGTCTATGCCAACGTTAGCCAAAGTCTGGAAAAAGCGATCGGCGCCGGCGAACTGTCGCCGCGCGATCAGGCGTTAGTCAAAGCGATGTGGGACAATTTGTTCGACAAGGCAAAACAATAACGCCGTGGGCCGGAAGGCGACGCTTGCCGCCTTCCGTTATTGACCCATTACTTCACCGCTTTTCCCTTCAATAACTTTCTCACCCATAACCGATTCGGATTTAACGCCGCCAGCGTACTGGCATCCAGTGGAATCGGCTCGTTACTCATCTGCGCCGCCAGAATTTCTGCGCATAATGGCGCTGAGCACAAACCGCGCGATCCCAGCGCGCCGAGCATAAATAAACCCGGATACACAGGCGCAGGCGCCGCCGATGTTTTATTATCGGCTAAATCGGCGTAATGCGTCAGCGTGGCGTGGTAATCCGGGACATTGCCCACCATCGGCAGATGGTCGCGGGTGGCGCAACGCACGCCGCAACGGGCGCTGTTGCCGCTAACGTCAACCTCTGTGGCCCATTTCGCATCCGGAAAACAGTCAAGCAGACGCTGTCGGTTCTGACGCTGATCTTCTTCGCGCCAGACGGTGCTTTCGTCGCCCCGGTGATAGCTGGCGCCAATACAGTGCTGCTGATTATGCGGATTTTGCGGCGTCAGATAGCCGTCGTAGCATAACACCTGACGCAACGCCGAGAGAGCGGGGGTGGTGGGAATATGACTGACCTGCCCCCCGACGGCATACACCGGCAGCGGCCGGGTCTGATCAAAACGGTTAATCTGATGGCCGTTCGCCAGGACGACGGTCTCATGGCTGGCGGTTTCACCTGACATAAAGCGCAGTTGCCAGCGCGACTCCTGCGCAACGAGCGACGTGAGCGTATGGCGAAAGCGCGTTTGTAAACCCTGTTCGGTCGCCAGTGCGATGACTGCGCGAGTTAATTGTTCCGGGCATAGCCAGCCGCCTGCCGGATAGGTAATTCCTCCGCAGCGTGTCGTCACGCCAACCGCCTGTTCCGCCTCTTCGGCATTGAGCGCCGAGGCCAGTTCGGCGGGCAGCGCCAGGGACAGCATCTGGGCAATTTTCTGCTGGCTTTTCTCATCCCATCCGAGCTGTGTCACGCCGCACCAGTCATGATCAAAAGAGACGGGCAGGGCATCATACAGGCGACGGGCAAAGGTGAATGCGGTCGGGAAAAAGCGATTAATGGCGGCGTCATGTTTGCTAAGGAGTGGATAAAGCGCACCCTGTCGATTACCGGAGGCGCCCTGGGCGGGCTGGTCGTCCGCGCAATAGAGCGTCACCTGCCAGCCGCGACGCAGTAACGCCAGTGATAACAGCGCGCTGGCGATGCCGCCGCCAATGATCGCCGTTTCACGTTTTTCGCTTCCGCTGCGGTAAAACCAGGGCGCGGAAAGGGTCGGCATGAGGTGTTGTTCCATCACTCCGCAAAGCATCTCGCGTTTACGTCCGAAGCCTTTGCGTTTTTGCATGGTAAAACCGGCTTCCTGTAATCCCCGACGAACGAAGCCCGCCGAGGTAAACGTCGCCAGCGTTGCGCCGGGCCGCGCCAGCCGCGCCATCGCGTTAAACAGGTTTGGCGTCCACATATCCGGATTTTTCGCCGGGGCAAAACCGTCGAGGAACCAGGCGTCGACTGTTTGATTCAGCGTGGCGTCCAGTTGGTCGGTCAATTCATTAATATCGCCAAACCACAAATCCAGTGTCACCCGGCCCCGATCCAGCAATAGGCGGTGGCACCCCGGGAGCGGCAGCGGCCATTGCGCCTGCAGCTGCTCTGCCCAGGGCGCGAGCTCCGGCCAGTGTTGGTGCGCCAGCGCCAGATCGTCGCGCGTTAACGGGAATTTCTCAAAACTGATGAAATGTAACCTTTGCAGCGTCGCCTGTGGGTGCGCAGAACGAAAGCTGTCAAACGCCTGCCACAGCGTCAGGAAGTTGAGTCCGGTGCCAAAACCGCTTTCCGCGACTATAAATAATGGATGTGAATGTACGGGAAATCGCTCCGCAAGACGATTGCCGCCAAGAAAAACGTAGCGTGTCTCTTCGAGTCCATTGTCATTAGAAAAATAGACATCATCAAAATCTCGGGAAACAGGTGTACCCTCAGCGTTAAATTCGAGTGTGGCGGGTTGTATGGCGTATTGTTTCACGTAAGTTACTCGTCTGACGGGCGGTATCGCGATCTTAACGATGTGTGCCTGATGGCGCAAATTTCCGTACTAAATGGCTGATCGGACTTGTTCGGCGTACAAGTGTACGCTATTGTGCCAATCGAAACTTAAAAATAGTGCGAATTACAGAGGTATTGAATGAAACGTGCAGTGATTACTGGCCTGGGCATCGTTTCCAGCATCGGTAATAACCAGCAGGAAGTCCTGGCATCTCTGCGTGAAGGACGTTCAGGGATCACTTTCTCTCAGGAGCTGAAGGACGCCGGCATGCGTAGCCAGGTATGGGGCAACGTAAAACTGGATACCACTGGCCTCATTGACCGCAAAGTCGTGCGCTTTATGAGCGACGCCTCCATCTATGCTTATCTGTCTATGGAGCAGGCAGTGGCCGACGCCGGTCTGGCGCCGGAAGTCTATCAGAATAACCCGCGTGTCGGCCTGATTGCAGGTTCCGGCGGCGGCTCCCCGAAATTCCAGGTCTTTGGCGCAGACGCCATGCGTAGCCCGCGTGGTCTGAAAGCCGTGGGCCCGTATGTGGTGACGAAAGCAATGGCATCCGGCGTTTCCGCCTGCCTCGCTACGCCGTTTAAAATTTATGGCGTGAACTACTCCATTAGCTCCGCTTGCGCGACCTCCGCACACTGTATCGGCAATGCGGTTGAACAGATCCAACTGGGCAAACAGGACATCGTTTTTGCTGGCGGCGGCGAAGAGCTGTGCTGGGAAATGGCCTGTGAGTTCGATGCGATGGGCGCACTGTCCACCAAATATAACGATACGCCTGAAAAAGCGTCCCGTACCTATGATGCGCACCGTGATGGGTTTGTCATCGCAGGCGGTGGCGGTATGGTTGTTGTCGAAGAGCTGGAGCACGCTCTGGCGCGCGGCGCGCATATCTATGCGGAAATCGTCGGTTACGGCGCAACATCCGACGGCGCAGACATGGTTGCTCCGTCTGGTGAAGGCGCAGTACGTTGCATGCAGATGGCGATGCACGGCGTAGACACGCCGATCGACTACCTGAACTCTCACGGTACCTCTACTCCGGTAGGCGACGTGAAAGAACTGGGTGCAATCCGTGAAGTGTTTGGCGATAACAGCCCGGCAATTTCTGCAACCAAAGCGATGACCGGCCACTCGCTGGGTGCCGCAGGCGTGCAGGAAGCTATCTACTCTCTGCTGATGCTGGAGCACGGTTTTATCGCGCCGAGTATCAACATCGAAGAGCTGGATGAGCAGGCTGCGGGTCTGGACATCGTGACCGAAACGACCGAGCGTGAACTGACTACCGTAATGTCTAACAGCTTCGGTTTTGGCGGCACCAACGCCACGCTGGTGATGCGTAAGTTGTAAGCCTGACTATTACGTTGTAGTATCAACAATGAAATAGGTCGCTAATGCGACCTGTTTTTTCATTCAGGGAACAACAAATTATATGGATATTATATAAATGCCAACTAATACATTAGATAAAATTAGGCATAGTTTGAGTTGTGTGGCTGTTTTATTTGGTTTGTTCGGCATTTTTGTTTTTGCCTCATTTTCGCCTTCCTATGCCTGGCTTTATTTGGGAGGTCTGGCTGCGCCTTTTATATATAGTATTGTTTTTGTCTATGCGATTGCCGCCTGGAGTATTTATTCAAAGTATTACCCGTTTTTATCATTGGGTCGCTTATCATTCGTGGAGTGTTTTGTTCCGGCGCTGGCCCTGGTGTGCCTTACCGTTCTCTACAATGCTTTTAGTGGCCCGGAACCCTGGATGGCCGAGTTATCAAGGCAATTTTTTCTTCATAAATTTCTTAACACGCTGGCGATGTGCTTTCTGGCTCCTGTGGCGGAGGAAATTATATTCAGAGGGTTTTTATTAAACAGCAGTATCGGTTGGGGTCGGTACTCAAGAGCTTCCGGTATTATTATTACTTCACTCGCTTTTGCATTTATGCATACACAATATCTCTTTGCGGTGACTTTTGTTTATCTGTTTGTTTTTTCATCGATATTATGCGTTGTTCGAATGAGAAGCCGTGGGCTAATGATACCGATAACACTTCATATTTTAAATAATGCCTGGGTTGTTTTCGGCTTACTGTTTTCAGCGACGGAATAAGAGCCTGATGAAATAGGCGCTTTAACCTCTCCGGTACGAACAAGAGACCGATGGCGATTCCCTTTTTTAATGCTTCTTATATTCCGGCGCGACTTTTGCTGACCAGGCCTCAGCCTGGGTGATGGCGCCTGCGTCATAAATCGGCTGTTCATAACCCCTGTCAGCATCCCGAACGCGGTAAATTTTCCAGCGTCCCTCTTCCCAACGGGTATAAACTTCCAGGTGGATGGGCGTTGACTCTGTGCCCAACAGAACATCCACTTTTTCTCCGCCGAGGAAAGGGTGTGCCTTCCCAACCCGTAACTGTGGAATCCACTCTGGCGCATAGTCCTGCGCATACATAAAATAATCTGCCCCCACAATCTCCTGTTCATAAAGGGACTGTATTAGCGCCAGGCGAAGAATAACCTCTTTAGCAACGTAACGTTGCATTAAGGCGGTGGTGTCGTCAGGGGGATTCACATCGTTCGTGAACGTCGTCATCCATGAGGTATAGAACTGCTTCACGGCCTGCGTACTGTCGTGATGAGGCGCAGAGCAACTACAAAGCAACAGGATAAGCGCGACAAGGGAGAACGTTTTCATTAATTCTTCCTGTAGATGGTATATGAGGGCCTGGCTGCCCGGTAGCCCGGGCCGGCCCACATATCGCGTTGTTTAAAATCTGAATACCACTCTGTGCCATCGTATATCGCCATGTGACCGCTCGGGTTTCCGCCAGCGTAAGGTTGAATAATGATGACGTCACCCTCGCGCGGCATTTCATAGGTACCAATAGCGGTGAATCCGGCGCTTCTTAACATTGGGCCATAATCTTTCGCATGATACGTATGCCCCAGCGTGATACCGCCCGCCTGAATTGCCTTTCGGGTAAATTCCGCACACCGGCCTTGAGAATGAGAACCTGCATGCGTTTTGGCATAATTAACCGCCACTCTTTTATCCCAACTCATAATGATTCCTGTTAATAAAATACGTAATAGCAATGACGTAATGCTTTAACAGTATTTGATTCGGGAAGCATGACAGATAGTGCTATTACTATTTTCAATAGAATAAGTTTAAATATTTATTAATTGTTGAGATTGATAAGTTAGGGCTAATTTATTCAGCATTAACTATTATTCTGCGATATCGGCATCATTTTTTATTTGCATATCATCATAGCGCGACGGCCAGATTTCCTGCGGCGTGATGCCCAGCGCTTCCGCAATAATTCGTTCAGCTCTCGGCCAGGAACGGGTAAAGACATTGCGCAGTGAATCAGGTGATAAACCGGCCTGACGAGAAAGATCTCTGAGCGTAATACCTCTTTTTTCAAGTGCACTTTTAATATCTGCACGATGCCAGTCTTGGCTTTTTGGTTCCATTCTGTAATCCTAAGAAGATGTGTTATCGGCACCGATATTTTTAAGGTAAAAATTAGCGCGAGAAAAAGAAAGTTACTTTCTTTTTCACTCTGAGAATAGTGCCAGAAAGAAAGCAAAATTTCGCGAAAAAGAAGAAATATTTTTATTTCATCAGGGGAAAGGAAAGAAACCGATGGCAAAGGAATGGTTCACGGTTAAGGAATGTCTTGGCTTACCGGGGTTTCCGGGAAGCGAGCCTGCGGTTCGCGAACGTTTATATAAGTACAGTGAAGGGAAAGCGGGGGTCAGGCGTAAGCGTGTTAAATCAAAGGCCGAGGAGTTTCATATATCTGTTTTCCCTCTCTATGTTCATCGTTATCTGGACGACAGCGGAGAGGAACCGACGCCAGAACCCATTTCCTTACAGGAAGCGGAGCCTGAAGATATCTGGGAGATGATGTTCAGGTTACTGACGCCAGAACAGCGCAAGCAGGTGACCGGACGGTTTAAGGTGAGAGGGATGAAAGCGGTCTTTCCCTTTCTGTTTGATGACACGCCGCCACGTTGATACCCTGGCTGCAATTTCAAGGTTGACAAGTTTCGCGTCTCACAGGCAGACTTCACTTTCTACATTATCCTTCCGATAATGCGTAAGCGTTTAACGTTATCCAACGCACCTTAATCCTGACGTTCAGGTAGAGGGGGGCGTGGCCTTTCCCCGCCTTACTCTGCATTCTGGAGTAATGCATGACAGCAGTTAGCCAAAAAACAACGACCCCGTCTGCGAATTTTTCGCTGTTCCGCATCGCCTTTGCGGTTTTCCTGACCTATATGACGGTCGGGCTGCCGTTACCCGTCATCCCGCTTTTTGTCCATCACGAACTGGGCTATAGCAATACGATGGTTGGGATCGCCGTGGGCATTCAGTTTTTTGCGACGGTACTGACGCGCGGCTATGCCGGACGGCTGGCGGATCAATATGGCGCTAAACGATCGGCGTTACAGGGGATGTTTGCCTGCGGGCTGGCGGGCGCCGCCTGGCTCCTGGCCGCGCTGTTGCCGGTTTCCGCGCCGATAAAATTCGCGCTGCTTATTGTCGGGCGTTTGATCCTCGGATTTGGCGAAAGCCAGCTGCTGACCGGAACCCTGACCTGGGGACTGGGGCTGGTTGGCCCAACGCGTTCCGGTAAGGTGATGTCGTGGAACGGGATGGCGATTTACGGCGCGCTGGCGGCCGGTGCGCCGTTGGGCTTGCTGATCCATAGCCACTTTGGCTTCGCGGCGCTGGCGGGGACGACGATGGTTTTACCGCTGCTGGCCTGGGCATTCAACGGCACCGTGCGTAAAGTGCCTGCGTATACGGGGGAGCGACCTTCACTGTGGAGCGTGGTCGGGCTTATCTGGAAACCGGGCCTGGGCCTGGCATTGCAGGGCGTGGGCTTTGCCGTCATCGGTACGTTTATTTCACTTTATTTTGTCAGCAATGGCTGGACGATGGCGGGATTCACCCTGACCGCGTTTGGCGGTGCGTTTGTACTGATGCGCATATTGTTCGGTTGGATGCCGGACCGCTTTGGCGGCGTGAAGGTCGCCGTTGTCTCATTGCTGGTTGAGACGGCAGGGTTGCTGCTCTTGTGGCTGGCGCCGACGGCCTGGATAGCGCTGGTAGGCGCGGCGCTCACCGGGGCAGGGTGTTCACTGATTTTCCCGGCGCTGGGCGTGGAGGTTGTGAAACGCGTACCTGCACAGGTACGCGGTACGGCGCTCGGCGGCTACGCCGCGTTTCAGGATATCTCCTACGGCGTTACCGGCCCGCTGGCGGGCATGCTGGCCACGTCATACGGCTATCCTTCCGTATTCCTCGCGGGAGCGATCTCCGCTGTGGTTGGCATCCTGGTGACGATATTATCGTTCCGGCGTGGTTAAGAAACCAGCCAGAAAAGCGCCAGTACAATTATTAGCGCGATAAACAACAGGCCTGGCCGCGCAGACAGATTTTTCACGGTTTCAATCATCGGCGCAAACGGGCGGTAGATGGGTTGAATAGAGAGCGGTTCCAGCTCATCAGTCTCCCGCTCTACGCGACGCAGGAAAATATGGTTAAGTAAATCCTGCACCTGGGCGGTGGTCAGCACCGTTTGCGGCTGAATTTGATAGGTGTGTTGGGCATACTCTTTGATCGCTGTGAGTTCGTCCGGTTCCAGCGGTTGTTTTAACGCAGCTTGCAGCGTATGTAGCGTAGGCGCGTGTTGTAGTGACAGCGTCTGCCGCGCCTGTAGCCATGTTGCCAGATGGGTAAACTGTTTTGCCGGAATGAGCTCGCCGCTTTTCACGCCGGAGAGTTCCAGCATTGATTGCCAGATAAGTTTGTTTGACTCGCCGGTCGCGGCCGCCAGCTTCGTCACCAACTGATTCAACGTATTATGTTCAGCAGGCAATAATGGCCGATCCGTTGCCGGACGTTGCTGCGGCTGCGGAATGGAAAGCTGCCCCTGTTGCAGGAGCGTCAGCACGTTTTTGAGTTGATCGGGCGTAAGCTGGCTAAGCGCGGTTTGACCGTATTGCTGACGGATAAAATCGCTGACGGCCTGACGATTATTCCCGACGCCAAGCAGCTCTGTTAGCTGTGAAAGCACCTGACGATTGGCGTGATTTTGCTGCGCTACGCCCAGACGCTGGGTAAGATTCTGTTCAGCGGCGGGGAAGTGGCGCGACAGTAGCGGCGCGTCATTTTTTATCCCCAGATCGTGTTTCATTCCGGCCCATACTTCCGCGCTTTGCTGCTGGGTCAGTGAAATCAGGCGCGTGATCAGCCTTTCCAGTACCGTACGCTGTTGCATGGAAAGCGGCTGCTCGCTCGCAGCGGAAAGAGGATTACGCCCTTCGCCTGGAGGCTGTGCAGGGGCGCCGGAGATGGGATGCATAATTAATTATCCTTTAACCATAAATCTGAGCAATATATGCCTGGCGGCCAGATTATGGCACACTTGTCCGGTTAACTCTCGTTCTCAAACAGGTACGACAGTCGTGAAAATTCTCGTTGATGAAAATATGCCTTACGCCCACGAATTATTTAGCCGCCTGGGTGAGGTAAAGGCAGTGCCGGGTCGCCCGATCCCCGTTGAAGAATTGAACCATGCCGATGCGTTAATGGTGCGTTCGGTCACGAAAGTGAATGAATCGCTGCTGAGTGGCACGCCGATTAACTTCGTTGGTACTGCTACGGCAGGCACCGATCATGTGGATGAGGCATGGCTGAAGCAGGCGGGCATCGGTTTTTCAGCCGCGCCCGGCTGTAATGCTATCGCCGTGGTGGAGTATGTGTTTTCCGCGCTGTTGATGCTGGCCGAACGTGACGGCTTTTCGTTACGCGATCGCACTATAGGGATTGTCGGCGTGGGTAACGTCGGAAGCCGGCTACAGACCAGGCTTGAAGCGTTGGGTATCCGCACGTTGCTGTGCGATCCGCCACGCGCCGCACGCGGGGACGAGGGTGATTTTCGTACGCTGGATGAGCTGGTGCAGGAAGCGGATGTCCTGACTTTCCATACGCCGCTCTATAAAGACGGACCGTACAAAACGCTGCATCTGGCCGATGAGACGCTGATCCGTCGACTGAAACCCGGCGCCATTCTCATTAACGCCTGCCGCGGCCCGGTGGTGGATAACGCCGCATTGCTGGCGCGACTCAATGCCGGGCAGCCGCTGAGCGTGGTGCTTGATGTGTGGGAGGGCGAACCGGATCTTAACGTCGCGCTACTGGAAGCCGTGGATATCGGCACGTCGCATATTGCCGGCTATACGCTGGAAGGCAAAGCGCGCGGCACCACCCAGGTCTTTGAGGCGTATAGCGCGTTTATTGGCCGCGAGCAGCATGTCGCGCTGGAGACATTACTGCCTGCGCCTGAGTTTGGTCGTATTACGCTTCATGGCCCGCTGGATCAACCGACGCTGAAAAGACTGGCGCATTTGGTGTATGATGTGCGCCGCGATGATGCGCCGCTGCGTAAAGTCGCTGGAATTCCGGGTGAATTTGATAAATTGCGTAAAAATTATCTTGAGCGCCGTGAATGGTCGTCTTTATACGTGATGTGTGACGACGAAACGGCAGCCGCCTTGCTGTGTAAGCTAGGTTTTAACGCTGTTCATCACCCGGCACATTAATGTCTTCTTAATGCTCCCTGTCGAATAATGCGACAGGGACGCTTATGTATTTCTGGAGTAAATCACCATGTCTGAAGGCTGGAACATTGCCATTCTGGGCGCAACGGGCGCCGTAGGCGAAGCCCTGCTTGAAACACTGGCTGAACGCCAGTTCCCGGTCGGTGAAATTTATGCGTTGGCGCGTCATGAAAGCGCGGGCGAGCACCTCCGTTTTGGTGGCAAGTCGGTCATTGTCCAGGATGCGGCGGACTTTGACTGGACGCAGGCGCAGTTGGCGTTTTTCGTTGCCGGCGCAGAGGCATCGGCTGCCTGGATAGACGACGCGACCAATGCAGGTTGCCTGGTGATAGATTCCAGCGGTCTGTTCGCGCTGGAGCCTGATGTGCCGCTGGTCGTGCCGGAAGTTAACCCGTATGTACTGGCGGATTACCGTAACCGTAACGTGATTGCGGTCGCCGATAGTCTGACCAGTCAACTGCTGGCGGCGCTCAAGCCGTTAATCGATCAGGGGGGACTGTCGCGCATCGCCGTCATCAGTATGTTATCAGCGTCCGCACAGGGGAAAAAAGCGGTCGATGCGCTGGCCGGACAGAGTGCGAAGCTGCTTAACGGCATACCTATTGATGAAGATGATTTCTTTGGCCGCCAGTTGGCGTTCAATATGCTGCCGCTGCTGCCGGATCGGGAAGGCAGCGTGCGCCAGGAACGTCGTATCGTCGATGAAGTGCGTAAAATTTTGCAGGACGATGGCGTGATGATCTCCGCCAGTGTCGTGCAGTCGCCGGTGTTCTATGGCCATGCGCAGATGGTGAGCTTTGAAGCGCTCCGTCCGCTGGCGGCGGAAGAGGCGCGCGAGGCGTTTTCCCGCGGTGAAGATATCATACTGTCAGAAGAGACGGATTACCCGACGCAGGTGGGCGACGCTTCCGGCAATCCACAGCTTTCTATTGGCTGTGTGCATAATGATTACGGTATGCCGGAACAAATTCAGTTCTGGTCAGTGGCGGACAACGTGCGTTTCGGCGGCGCGCTGATGGCCGTTAAAATTGCGGAGAAGCTGGTGCAGGAGTATCTGTACTGATGTCCGGACAGCAATCATCGCCGGTCTATAAAATTGCGCTGGGTATTGAGTACGACGGCAGCAAGTATTATGGCTGGCAGCGTCAGAATGAAGTGCGCAGCGTGCAGGAAAAGCTGGAAAAAGCGCTCTCGCAGGTGGCAAATGAACCTATTAACGTGTTCTGCGCCGGGCGTACCGATGCCGGCGTTCACGGCACCGGGCAGGTTGTCCATTTCGAAACGACCGCATTGCGCAAAGATGCGGCATGGACGCTGGGGGTAAATGCGAATTTGCCTGGTGACATTGCCGTGCGCTGGGTGAAAACTGTACCGGATGATTTTCACGCGCGATTTAGCGCTACGGCTCGCCGTTATCGCTATATCATCTACAATCATCGACTGCGTCCTGCGGTGTTAGCAAAAGGCGTGACGCATTACTATGAGCCGCTGGATGCAGAGCGGATGCATCGCGCGGCGCAGTGTCTGCTTGGCGAAAATGATTTTACCTCGTTTCGCGCGGTGCAGTGCCAGTCGCGCACGCCGTGGCGTAATGTGATGCACATCAACGTTACCCGCCACGGCCCTTATGTGGTGGTCGATATCAAAGCGAATGCCTTTGTTCATCATATGGTCAGGAATATTGTCGGCAGCCTGCTGGAAGTAGGCGCTCACAACCAGCCGGAGAGCTGGATCGCAGAGCTGTTAGCGGCCAGGGACAGAACGCTGGCGGCGGCAACGGCGAAGGCGGAAGGGCTATATTTGGTTGCGGTGGATTACCCTGACCGGTTTGACCTTCCAAAACCGCCAATGGGCCCGCTATTTCTGGCGGACTAATCCGAATCGCACACCCGAAACGTGTCGGGTAGAAAGGCAAAGACAAATATGGACCTGATCTACTTTATTATTGATTTTATTCTGCACATCGATGTGCATCTGGCGGAGCTGGTCGCGGAGTACGGCGTCTGGGTGTACGCTATTTTGTTTTTGATTCTGTTTTGTGAAACCGGCCTGGTCGTCACGCCGTTCCTGCCGGGCGACTCGCTGCTGTTTGTCGCCGGGGCGCTGGCTTCGCTGGAAACCAACGATCTCAATGTGCATGTCATGGTGGCGTTAATGCTGATCGCCGCAATTGTCGGCGATGCGGTAAATTACACGATTGGTCGACTGTTCGGCGAAAAACTGTTCAGTAATCCGAATTCGAAAATTTTCCGCCGCAGTTATCTGGATAAAACCCACCAGTTTTATGAAAAACACGGCGGTAAAACTATCATTCTCGCTCGCTTCGTGCCGATCGTCAGAACCTTTGCGCCGTTTGTGGCAGGGATGGGGCACATGTCCTATCGGCATTTTGCCGCTTATAACGTCATCGGCGCGCTGCTGTGGGTGCTGCTCTTTACCTACGCCGGTTATTTCTTCGGTACGATACCGTTGATTCAGGATAACCTTAAGCTGCTGATTGTGGGGATTATCGTGGTTTCGATATTACCTGGCGTCATTGAGATTGTCCGGCATAAGCGCGCTGCGTCGCGTGCCGCAAAATAGAAAGTAACTCAGCGGTTCGACCACTTTTTTATCCAAAGTTTCGGGCTGTTATGTTTTAATGTGCAACATTCATGGTCTGTTGGGGGCAAAAATGGCATTATGCGCCCCTTATAATAAAGCTGACTAAGGTTCAGGCAGAAAGGTCACCAATGAGCTGGATTGAACGAATTAAAAGCAACATTACTCCCACCCGCAAGGCTAGCATTCCTGAAGGGGTGTGGACCAAGTGTGATAGCTGCGGTCAGGTTTTATACCGCGCTGAGCTGGAACGTAATCTTGAGGTCTGTCCTAAGTGTGACCATCATATGCGCATGTCGGCGCGCAATCGCCTGCATAGCCTGTTAGATGAAGGTTCCCTTGTGGAGTTGGGTAGCGAGCTGGAGCCGAAAGACGTGCTCAAGTTCCGCGACTCCAAAAAATATAAAGACAGACTGGCGTCCGCGCAGAAAGAAACCGGCGAGAAAGACGCGCTGGTGGTCATGAAAGGGACGCTTCACGGTATGCCGGTTGTCGCCGCTGCGTTTGAATTCGCGTTCATGGGCGGCTCAATGGGGTCTGTCGTTGGCGCACGCTTCGTTCGCGCCGTTGAACAGGCGCTGGAAGACAACTGTCCGTTAGTGTGTTTCTCTGCTTCCGGCGGCGCGCGTATGCAAGAAGCGTTGATGTCGCTGATGCAGATGGCGAAAACCTCTGCTGCGCTGGCGAAAATGCAGGAACGTGGTCTGCCCTACATTTCGGTATTGACCGATCCGACAATGGGCGGCGTTTCCGCCAGTTTTGCGATGCTGGGCGATCTCAACATCGCCGAGCCAAAAGCCCTGATTGGCTTCGCCGGCCCGCGTGTTATCGAACAAACCGTTCGTGAGAAGCTCCCGCCAGGATTCCAGCGCAGTGAGTTCCTGATCGAAAAAGGCGCTATTGATATGATCGTCCGCCGCCCGGAAATGCGCCTGAAGCTGGCGAGCATTCTGGCGAAGCTGATGAATCTGCCCGCGCCGAACCCGGACGCCCCGCGTGAAGGCGTGGTGGTGCCTCCGGCGCCGGATCAGGAGTCTGAGGCCTGATAACTGAAAAGGGCAGGGCCGCAGGCTCTGCCCTTTTGCTTTTCACCGTAAAGAAGCAGCGGAATCAATGAAAAACAAATCTATACCTCAAGCTGCGTCGCCCCTGGCCTCGTGGCTTTCTTATCTGGAAAACCTGCACAGCAAGAGTATCGATTTAGGCCTTGAGCGCGTAAGCCAGGTGGCAGCGCGTCTGGACATCCTCAAGCCTGCGCCGTTCGTTTTTACCGTTGCGGGAACCAACGGTAAAGGTACGACCTGTCGAACGCTGGAGTCGGTGTTAATCGCGGCGGGATACCGTGTGGGCGTCTATAGTTCGCCTCATCTGGTACGTTACACCGAGCGCGTGCGCGTGCAGGGGAAAGAATTAGCGGAATCCGCGCATACCGCGTCCTTTGCGGAAATAGAAACGGCGCGCGGCGATATTTCATTGACCTATTTTGAATATGGTACGTTGTCGGCATTGTGGCTGTTTAAACAGGCTAACCTTGACGTGGTGATTCTGGAGGTCGGGTTGGGCGGGCGCCTGGACGCCACGAACATTGTGGATGCCGATGTAGCAGTAATTACCAGCATCGCGCTTGACCATACTGACTGGCTGGGGCCGGATCGCGAAAGTATCGGCCGCGAGAAGGCCGGGATTTTTCGTGCGGAAAAACCCGCTATCGTCGGCGAACCGGAAATGCCGGCAACCATCGCGGATGTCGCGCAGGAGACCGGCGCGCTGTTGCGGCGTCGTGGCGTTGACTGGCGTTATGAGGTGACAGCGACCCAGTGGGCGTTTACCGATGGCGACGGCACGCTTGCCGGACTGCCGTTGCCGCAGGTTCCTCAGCCGAATGCCGCCACCGCTCTGGCCGCGCTGCGCGCCAGCAGGTTGAACATTGATGAGCAGGCGATTCGCGACGGTATTGCGCAGGCTACCTTGCCGGGACGTTTTCAAATCGTGAGTGAGTCGCCGCGCGTTATCTTTGATGTCGCCCATAATCCCCACGCGGCGGAATACCTGACGGGTCGTCTGAAAATGTTGCCGAAACGCGGGCGCGTGCTTGCGGTGATTGGTATGCTGCATGATAAAGATATCGCCGGCACGTTAGCCTGGTTGAAAAGCGTGGTTGACGACTGGTATTGTGCTCCGTTAGAGGGGCCGCGCGGCGCGACGGCGGAACAACTTCTGGAACATCTGGGGAAAGGGAATGTCTATGATAGCGTCGCGCAGGCATGGCAGGCCGCTATCGACGCGGCGCAGCCAGAAGATACCGTGCTGGTGTGCGGATCGTTCCACACCGTCGCACATGTTATGGAAGTGATAGACGCGGGGAGAATCGGTGGCGAGTAAGTTTCAGAATCGTTTAGTCGGCACGATTGTGTTAGTCGCGCTGGGGGTTATTGTGCTTCCCGGTCTGCTGGACGGACAGAAAAAGCATTATCAGGATGAATTTGCTGCGATTCCACTGGTACCGAAACCTGGCGACCGCGATGAGCCGGATATGATGCCTGCCGCAACGCAGGCGCTGCCGACACAGCCGCCGGAAGGGGCGGCTGAAGAGGTGCGGGCGGGAGATGCGGCAGCGCCATCGCTGGACCCGTCGCGCATGGCGTCTAACAATGTTGAGCTTGATCCGATACCGGCGGAGACGCCTAAACCGAAGCCGGTTGAAAAGCCGAAACCGCAGCCTAAACCGCAACAGCCGGTTGTCGCCGCTTCCACGCCGACGCCCGCGCCGCAACCAGTCGCCGACGATAAACCTGCGCCGACCGGCAAAGCCTATGTCGTACAGTTGGGCGCGCTGAAAAACGCGGATAAAGTCAACGAGATAGTCGGCAAGCTTCGTTCCGCCGGGTTCCGGGTTTATACTTCCCCCTCAACGCCGGTACAGGGTAAAATAACCCGTATTCTCGTCGGGCCGGATGCGTCGAAAGATAAGATGAAAGGATCGCTTGGCGAGCTCAAGCAGATTTCCGGGTTAAGCGGCGTGGTGATGGGATATAGCCCGAACTAAGGCGCGTTTTGCCTGAGCGCGCAGCGTTAAGGCCTACGGTGTTCATCTGGTAATAGCCGAAGTTCTGTAGGCTGGATAAGGCGTTTACGCCGTCATCCGGCAGAAGGAATAAACCTGGTATCCTGCGCTTATCAGGCCGATGGCAGCTCTTCTGGTCGTGCCCGAAGAGATAAAAAGTGTGATGGCGTTGAATATTTTTTCAGCGCCATTTTTATTTACGCGTGGGAAGGAAATCCCTACGCAAACGTTTTCTTTTTCTGTTAGAATGCGCCCCGAACAGGACGACAGGGCGTAAAATCGTGGGACATCTATGGTCTGGATTGATTACGCCATTATCGCGGTGATTGCTTTTTCCTGTCTGGTTAGCCTGATCCGCGGCTTTGTTCGTGAAGCGTTATCGCTGGTGACGTGGGGTTGTGCTTTCTTTGTCGCCAGTCACTACTACACTTACCTGTCTGTCTGGTTTACGGGCTTTGAAGACGAACTGGTTCGTAATGGGATTGCTATCGCGGTACTGTTTATCGCGACGCTTATCGTCGGCGCTATCGTGAATTTTGTGATAGGTCAGCTAGTAGAGAAGACCGGCCTGTCGGGAACTGACCGGGTGTTGGGGATCTGTTTCGGCGCACTGCGAGGCGCGCTGATTGTCGCCGCCATTCTGTTCTTCCTTGATACCTTTACCGGCTTGTCGAAAAGCGAAGACTGGAGCAAATCGCAGCTCATCCCGCAGTTCAGCTTCATCATCAGATGGTTCTTTGACTATCTGCAAAGCTCGTCGAGTTTCTTGCCCAGGACGTAACAGGTTCTGAGATGTGGCTTAACGAGGAAAATGACGTATGTGCGGTATTGTCGGTATCGCCGGTGTTATGCCGGTCAACCAGTCGATTTATGACGCGTTAACAGTGCTCCAGCATCGTGGTCAGGATGCTGCCGGTATCATCACCATTGATGCGAATAACTGCTTTCGCTTGCGTAAGGCAAACGGGCTGGTGAACGATATTTTTGAAGCTCGCCACATGCAGCGTTTGCAGGGCAACATGGGGATCGGCCATGTGCGCTACCCTACCGCAGGCAGCTCCAGCGCTTCCGAAGCGCAACCTTTTTATGTTAACTCGCCGTATGGCATCACGTTGGCCCATAATGGCAATCTGACTAACGCGCATGAGCTACGTAAAAAGCTGTTTGAAGAAAAGCGCCGCCATATCAACACCACCTCCGATTCCGAAATCCTGCTCAATATTTTCGCCAGCGAGCTCGACAACTTCCGTCACTATCCGCTGGAAGCCGACAATATTTTTGCCGCGATTGCCGCGACTAACCGTCAAATCCGCGGCGCCTATGCCTGCGTGGCGATGATTATCGGCCACGGCATGGTGGCTTTTCGCGATCCGCACGGCATTCGCCCGTTAGTGCTGGGCAAGCGTGACGTTGGCGATGGTCGTACGGAGTATATGGTCGCTTCTGAAAGCGTGGCGCTGGATACGCTGGGCTTTGAGTTTCTGCGCGATGTCGCGCCGGGCGAAGCTATCTATATTACCGAAAAGGGGCAACTGTTCACGCGCCAGTGCGCGGATAACCCGGTCAGTAATCCCTGCCTGTTCGAGTACGTTTATTTTGCTCGCCCGGACTCCTTTATCGACAAAATCTCCGTCTACAGCGCTCGTGTGAATATGGGCACCAAACTTGGCGAAAAAATCGCTCGTGAATGGGAAGATCTGGACATCGACGTCGTGATCCCTATCCCGGAAACCTCCTGCGATATCGCACTGGAAATTGCCCGTATTCTCGGCAAGCCGTACCGCCAGGGATTTGTCAAAAATCGTTACGTGGGACGTACCTTTATCATGCCGGGCCAACAGCTACGCCGTAAATCCGTGCGCCGTAAGCTCAATGCTAATCGCGCGGAATTCCGCGATAAGAACGTCCTGCTGGTGGATGATTCCATCGTGCGTGGCACCACATCAGAGCAGATCATCGAGATGGCCCGGGAAGCCGGCGCGAAGAAGGTTTATCTGGCGTCCGCCGCGCCGGAAATTCGTTTCCCCAACGTCTATGGCATTGATATGCCGACCGCCAATGAGCTGATCGCGCATGGTCGCGAGGTGGATGAGATTCGGCAGATCATCGGCGCAGACGGGCTTATCTTCCAGGATCTGAACGATCTGATCGAAGCCGTACGCGCGGAAAACCCGGATATCCAGCAGTTTGAATGTTCGGTATTTAACGGGGTATATGTCACCAAAGACGTAGACCAGCAATACCTCGACTTCCTGGATTCATTACGTAATGACGACGCCAAAGCGGTGCTGTTCCAGAACGAAATGGAAAACCTGGAAATGCATAACGAAGGCTAATGGCTTTGCCAGCGGCGCAATGCCGCTGGCCGATGTCAATTACGCACCACGCCGAAGCGAATAGCGTATTTTTGTACTTTGTACTGTAACGTGGTGCGCGATACGTTAAGGCTGCGGGCCGCGGCGGCAATATTCCCCTGATGCGTATCCAGCGCGGTTTCTATTAAATGCCTTTCGTAGTTAGCAACCCGTACCTCCAGCGACCCTTCATACTGCGGATCGGGTGACGAGGGAAGGGGATTTTCCGGCGCGGTTTCCGGTACGCCTAAATTTAACTCGTCCTGTTCAAAAATGATGTGTTTCAGCAGCCCGTCTTTTTCCTGCATGATCATGCTGCGTACAATCGCGTTTTCCAGCATCCTGACATTACCCGGCCAGGCGTGATTGAGCAGATCAGCACGCGCCGTCTCGCTTAGTCCGTGAATGTCCTGCGGCACATCATTACGGTATTTATCAATAAAATAATTTGCCAGTAAGGGAATATCTTCCGGGCGGGCGCGCAGCGGCGGTAACGTCAACATTCCGACGCTCAACCGATAAAAAAGATCCGCCCGCAGGCGTTCTTGTTGAATTAATTTGACGGGCGCTTCGTTCATGGCGGCAACGATCCTGACATCAGAGTGGAGTTGCTGTTGTCCGCCGAGCCGCCAGAAGGTTTTATCCTGCAAGAATCGCAGCAGCTTACTTTGCATTTCTATCGGCATGGCGTTCAGCTCATCAAGAAAGAGCGTTCCCCCGTTTGCCAGTTCCAGATAGCCCTGGCTATTTTCCGCGCCGGTATAGGCGCCGCGCACGGTGCCGAAAAGCGTACTTTCGATAAGCGTAGGCGGTAGAGCGCCGCAGTTCAGGGCGATAAATGGCTTATTCGCCCGCTTGCTGCATTGATGTATCAGGCGGGAAAATAGCTCCTTACCCGTACCCGTCTCCCCGACAATCGTCACCGGAATATTACTGGCGGCCAGCCGTTTGGCTTTGGCGATATTACTGAGCATTTCCGGGTTTTCGGTAATAATGGCATGGTGCTTCTCATGGCGATCGGCATACAGCAGTTGGTTCAGTTCTACCACCTGCTCCTGGAGCCGCCTGACGCCGGACATATTCCTGCCGATTTCGATAACGCCGACCATGCCGCCATCGCTTGCATAGAGCGGTGCGGTGGTGTGCTGATAGTCAACGGCCTGGCCTCGCGCATTGTAATAAATTTGATAATGGCCAATGTATTCCACGCCTTTTTTTAACGATGAAAGCATCGTACTTTGCGTCTCTTTCATGCCCGGATAGACATCCAGCATATGTTTTCCCATTGCCCGTTCAATGCTGTAGCCGTCCAGATCCGCGCTTTCCTGATTGTAGTAAACGTATTCACCACGCTCATTAATGACGGCCAACGGCTGATGAATCAAATCGAAAAAGCGGGAAAACATCCTGAGCGCCGAGGCCAGTTCCTGATTGGTGGATGCCATACATGCATTCCTCATATCTATTGTTCATGTTGCCATTATAAAAGTGACGAATTTTCGTCGTTGTGATGAATAGCAAACTCAATGACGAAAATGAGAAATAGCTTATTTTTATAAGTAATTGATTATTTTGATAAAAAATAGTGGCATGCCTTTTGCTTTATCCCTGTAAAGAATGCGTATTTTTACCATAAACATTAAGCAGAGGGCGTTATGACTGACTCGATTATGCAGAATTACAACCAGCTACGTGAGCAGGTAATCAACGGCGATCGCCGTTTCCAGCACAAAGACGGTCATTTGTGTTTTGAAGGGGTCGATCTGGACGCACTGGCGCGCCAGTACCCCACGCCGTTCTATGTGTTTTCTGAGCCGGAGATTATTCGTAACATTCATGAAATCCAGCAGGCATTTGCGGCGCATAAAAATACCAAAACCTTCTTTGCGTCAAAAACCTGCTCGGTCATGGGGGTATTGAAAGCCATTCGTGACGCCGGAATTTGCGCGGAGGCAAACTCACAATATGAGGTTCGCAAGTGTCTGGAGATAGGCTTTCGCGGAGATCAGATCGTCTTCAACGGCGTGGTGAAAAAGCCTGCCGATCTGGAATATGCCATCGCTAACGATCTGTATCTTATTAATGTTGATAGCCTGTATGAGCTGGAACATATTGATGCCATCTCTCGCAAGCTGAAGAAAGTCGCCAATGTTTGCGTCCGCGTAGAACCGAATGTTCCCTCGGCGACGCATGCGGAACTGGTTACCGCTTTCCATGCGAAGTCGGGTCTCGACCTGGAACAGGCGGAAGAAACCTGCCGCCGCATTCTGGCGATGCCTTATGTGCATTTACGCGGCTTGCATATGCATGTAGGCGATCAGGTGCCGGAGTCAGAGCCTTTCGCAAAAGCGACTAAAGTGCTGGTGGATGAATCCCGTCGTCTGGAAGAGGTGCTCGGTATTAAATTTGATTTGATTAACGTGGGCGGCGGAATTCCGGTTCCCTATAAATATGACGACGAGAATGGCGACCCGTTAAAAGATAATATGTATGCCGGTATTACCGCCCAGGATTTTGCCGATGCGGTCATTCGCGAAGTGCATAAATGGCGTACCGATGTGGAAATATGTATTGAACCGGGACGTAAAGTGACCGGGTCGGCGGCGGTTTTACTGACGGAAGTCTCCTGCGAAAAACGTAAAACAAATTACGATCTTAACGGCAATGTGGAATGCCACGTTGAATGGAAATTTGTCGACGCTGGTTACAGCGTACTCTCTGACAGCCAGCATTTTGACTGGTTCTTTTATGTCTATAACGCCTCTCGCATGACGGCAGCGCACGACGCCTGGGTAAAATTAGCCGGGCCGCTGTGTGATGGCGGAGATTATTTCCACATGGGGGTGAAAGGCGAAGAGTTTTTACTGCCGAAGGAGACTCATGTTGGCGATATTGTCGCGTTTCTTGATGCCGGGGCATACACCATTGAAAGTCAAACCGTTTATAACAACCGTCCGCGCACGGGGGTGGTGATGATCGATAAAAATGGTGAGACGCGTCTGATTCGTCGGGAAGACAGTTACGAAGATATGGTCAAGTACGACATTTATTAATACTGTTTTGGGCTTCAGTTTCATGCTGAAGCCCGTCGTCAGATGATAAGAAGAGGGCAGTGATGCCTGAATGCATAACAGGAGATGGCCATGAGTAACACGAATTCTGGCTTACTTGGCATCAAAGACATTGTCTTTATGAATGTCATCGCTATTCTGAGTTTGCGGCAAATCCCTAACGTGGCGCCTTACGGGGCATCGGCCATGTTGTTATGGGTGATCGCCGCATTCTGCTTGTTTTTTCCTTTAGCGATGGTATGCGGCGAGCTGTCAACCGGCTGGCCGAAAGATGGCGGGATATTTGTCTGGATTAAAGAGGCATTTGGTAAACGTATTGCATGGATTGTCGTGGTTTGTTTTCTCTTTTCCTGCGTACTGTTTTTCCCATTAATGCTGCAATTCGGCTTTACCGCGTTGGGCTATATGATCGGCGGCGGCCTGGCGGAAAATAAAGCGTTTATCGGTATTGGTTCCGCGGTAATTTTCTGGCTATTAACGCTGATGAATATCCGCGGGATGGAATGGACAAAAATTATTAATAGCATCAGCGCCTGGTGCGGCGTATTTATTCCCTCCGCCATCCTCATTTTGCTGGCGGTAGTATGGCTATGTACCGGACACCAGATGCAGACGGACTACACTACAGCGAAAAACTGGATTCCGGATCTCGGACACTGGGATACGATCGTTTTCTTATCCAGCATGATGTTTGCGTTTGCCGGACTGGAGGTCGCCCCGATGATTGCCGGGCGTACCCGTAATCCACAGCGTGATTTTCCGCGAGCGATGGCCGTCTCCGCCGCCGTTATCGTCGGGATCTATATGGTCGGCACCTGGGCGCTAAATACGCTTTTACCCGCCGGGAAAACCGACATTGTGGCAGGCGTCATGCAGGCTATGCATGCTGCTGCGGATACGCTGCATATGCCGTGGTTAATTCCTGTTATGGCCATCTGTATGTTTTTTGGCGCTCTCGGGCAGATTAACTCCTGGCTGGTGGGGCCGATTTATATGCTCCAGGAAGCCTCGCGTGAAGATAATCTGCTGGGGGACCGAATCGGCAAATTACATCCGGTGTGGAAAACGCCCGCCTTTGCCTTGACTGTACAGGCGATTATTGTCACGGTCCTGTGTTTTTCGACTTTTATTTCGCCAAGCGTTGCGGCGGCTTACTGGATGTTAACGGCGCTAACGACCATCACCTATTTTATTCCTTACCTGGTGATGTTCCCGGCGTTCTGGCGTTTACGTAAGACTCAGCCGGATACGCCAAGAAGTTTTAAAATTCCGGGCAAGGTTTTACCGGCTATTTTACCCGCGCTGGGCTTTCTTTCTATCGCCTTTGCCGTTGCGCTGTTATTTATTCCGCCTTCTCAAATTGATATGGGCGGATATTTCCAGTACGCCGGGAAAATTATTGGCGGAGCCGTGCTGGCGGTTGTCGTCGCGGAGTACATTTACCATCGGGCGCAGAAACGTAATGCCCGTTTAAGCATGGCGGGAGGAAAATAAAATGTATATGCCAGTTCTGGAAATAAATCTACGCAAGCTGGAAGAAAACGCCCGCACGGAAAAAGCTCTGCTGGCAAGCAGCGGTATTGACGTGATGGCTGTCAATAAAGTTTTTGACGGCTGCGTGGAAACCGCGCAGGCGGTGTTCAACGGCGGAATTACCGTTATCGCTGAATCACGAACCTATAATTTGAAAAAAATACGCGAGACAGGATGTACGACCTGCCTGTTACGCAGCCCGTGTCTGAGTGAAATCGAAGATGTGGTGCGCTACGCGGATATCAGTTTAAATAGCGAGCCGGTGGTATTACGGGCATTATCGCAAGAAGCCCAACGCCAGGGGAAAACGCATCAGGTATTACTGATGGTGGATATGGGCGATTTACGCGAGGGTATCTGGTTTGGTGAATATCAACGCATTCTTGAGACCGTGACTCTGATTACTGGTCTGCCCGGTCTGGAATTATATGGACTGGGCACCAACTTTAATTGTTACGGCACCGTGTTGCCAACGGTAAAAAATGGCGAGGATTTTCTGGCGCTGGCCGCCCGGCTGGAAGCTGACAGCGGTATTCCTGTCCGGCGGCTTTCTGCGGGAAACTGCACCAGCTATCACCTGCTGGATAAAGGTATCTGGCCGCAGGGACTGAATCATCTGCGCATCGGCGGACTGCATGAATTCGGCATTGAATATGTGGACATGAAATACCTGAATGAATTTCACCACTCCGCAAAACCGGTCGATAAAGCCTGTTCCGATATGTATATCCTGGAAGCGGAAATCATCGAACTGAACAGTAAACCTACCGTCCCGGTCGGGGAGCTGGGCGTCGATGCCTTTTTGCAAAGTAAAACCTTTGTCGATCGTGGCATACGCCGACGCGCATTGCTGGCGTTTGGTCGCCAGGATGTGCCGTCGGATAACTGTGTGCCATGCGACGACGCTATCACTATCTTAGGACAAACCAGCGATCATACGCTGGTGGATATTGAAGATTGTCGTCAGTCGCTAAAAGTAGGCGATGTGGTTCGCTTTGAGCTGGATTATACGGGCCTGTTAATGGCCTGCCAGACCAAAGGCGTCGCCTGGAGGTTTACGCGTTAACGCATAACCGCCGCGGCTATGTCGCGGCGGCATCTTTGACCTCACGAAAGACAGGGAGTAACGATGGATACCCTGCAACAACCACCGCCAGCAGAGCCCGAAGGCGGTCTGCGGCGTAACCTGAAGAAGCGGCATCTGCTGATGATGTCGCTGGGCGGCACGATTGGCACCGGCTTATTTATCGGCATTGCCGAACCGTTAAGCAGCGTCGGGCCGGCGGGAACCTTACTGGCCTATCTGTTTGCCGGAAGCATTATGCTGGCGACGATGATGTGTCTTGGCGAATTATCATGCGCCTTTCCTCACTCCGGTTCATTTCAACATTACGCGCTGATGTTTATGCCGTCACCTTGCTGGAGCTATACCATTGGCTGGCTTTACTGGTTTAGCTGGGTCTTTTCCCTGGCGGCCGACCTCACTGCCGCAGGGTTTATTGCTCACCAGTTTTTCCCCGCGGTTCCGGTATATATGTTCTGCCTGGCGATTCTGCTCATCCTGACGGCCATCAATCTCACCTCCGCAAAAAGTTTTGGCGAATGCGAATACTGGCTTTCGGCCATTAAGGTTTTCGCGATCGTGCTGTTTATCTGCGCGGGCGGGGTCATGATCTACTCGCTAATGGGCCATAGTGACTGGCACCCGACGTTAAAAACAGACGGAATGTGGTTTCCACACGGTTGGGAGCAAATTGTGGTCTGTATGACGATCGTGATTTACTCCTTCCAGGGGGTGGAACTGGTAGGAAATGCGGCAGGGGAGACCGAATCGCCGCACATTATTTTACCGAAAGTGATCCTGGGGATCGGTCTCAGAATCATTTTGTTTTACGGCCTGGCGATTGCGGTGCTGGCGCTGGTCTATCCGCATGAACTGACGCCAAATGGACAAAGTCCCTTTGTATGGGTATTCTCCCACGCGGGCATTCCGGGGGCGGATACGCTGATGACGCTGGTGATCTTTTCCGCCGCGGTTTCTGCCGCTAACTCGGCCATTTACGCCAGTTCGCGTATGCTGTGGTCTATGGCGGGCGATCGCTTTGCGCCAGCCTGCTTTGGTAAAACGAACGGCGGCGGCGTGCCGGTGTATGCTATTTTAATCACGGCCTTGCTGGCGTTGGTGTCGTTGCTGACCCGCTATATTCCCGCACAGCAATTTTATTTATATCTGATCGCCAGTACCGGGCAGGTGGGTTGCCTGGCATGGATAACCATCGGATGGTGCCAGTATCGTTTCCGACAATCGGTGCGTAATGGAACGTACGCCAGCGATTTGCTACGCTATCGATCGCCGCTTTTCCCCTGGACGGCCCGATTTGTCATTATCACCAATTTTGCCATTATGGTCGGCACCTGGTTTAGTGAGCAAGGGGTAGTGATAATGTTGGTTGAGCTGGCTTTTATGATAGGGATTCTTTTGTCATGGTATCTCTTCAGACCCACTTTGAGCCGATTACGTAACACAGTGGGATGAACGGCGCTCGTAAACGGTAAGAGAACATGAAACGACTCATTGTAGGAATTAGCGGCGCCAGCGGAGCGATTTATGGCGTGCGCTTATTACAAATTTTGCGCGATGTCGATAGCGTGGAAACGCATCTGGTGATGAGCCAGGCGGCCCGGCAAACGCTGGCGCTGGAGACCCATTTTTCGCTGCGCGAGGTGCAGACGCTGGCCGATGTGACGCACGATGCGCGCGACATTGCCGCCAGCATTTCCTCGGGCTCTTACCCGACGGCGGGAATGGTTATCTTGCCCTGTTCGATTAAAACGCTGTCGGGGATTGTCCACAGTTATACTGACGGACTGCTTACCCGCGCGGCGGATGTGATATTAAAAGAGCGGCGACCTCTGGTGCTGTGTGTGCGCGAAACGCCGCTGCATATCGGGCATTTGCGTTTAATGACCCAGGCCGCTGAGATAGGCGCGGTGATTATGCCGCCGGTTCCGGCTTTTTATCATCTTCCTCAGACGTTAGATGATGTTATAAATCAAACGGTTAACCGAGTGCTGGATCAGTTTGATATCCCCCTTCCGCACGATCTTTTTGTTCGCTGGCAGGGCGCATAGCGTTGTCTGTTTAGCGTGCATTATTGTCCCTGTTGCCCTGTTTCAGGGCAATTTTGTAACCGCGATCATATCCTCAACATTTAATTCGTTAAAAGCCGCCGAAACGCTGCGGTTCAACCGTCATACCTGCTATCTTCAACATTAGGACAATATTGCAACGTTTTATTAACAAATTTAACGTCGAATCGTTTTGCTGACGTGAAAATGGCATAAGACCTGCATGAAAAAGTCTGCAAACACACAACACCACGTAAAACATAAGAAAATGACGCCACTTGAGGGGGATGTATGAAGAAGACCGTTCTCGCTTTGTCTTTGCTGATAGGTCTGGGCGCGACGGCGGCCAGTTACGCCGCGCTCCCGCAAACGGTTCGTATTGGAACAGATACCACCTACGCGCCTTTCTCATCAAAAGATGCCAAAGGCGAGTTTATTGGCTTTGATATCGATCTCGGTAATGAAATGTGTAAGCGTATGCAGGTGAAATGTACCTGGGTCGCCAGCGACTTTGATGCGCTTATTCCCTCACTAAAAGCGAAAAAAATTGATGCCATTATTTCATCGCTCTCTATCACCGATAAACGCCAGCAAGAAATCGCGTTTTCCGACAAACTTTACGCGGCGGATTCACGCCTGATTGCGGCAAAAGGGTCTCCCATTCAGCCGACGCTGGAATCGCTGAAAGGCAAGCATGTCGGCGTGCTGCAAGGGTCCACGCAAGAGGCTTACGCCAATGATAACTGGCGCACTAAAGGTGTGGATGTGGTGGCTTATGCCAACCAGGATCTTATCTATTCCGATTTAACCGCCGGTCGCCTGGATGCTGCATTGCAGGATGAAGTCGCCGCCAGCGAAGGTTTCCTGAAGCAGCCAGCGGGCAAGGAGTATGCGTTTGCCGGTCCTTCCGTGAAGGATAAAAAATATTTTGGCGACGGGACGGGGGTTGGGCTGCGTAAAGACGATACCGAGCTAAAAGCCGCGTTTGATAAAGCGCTGACCGAACTGCGCCAGGACGGAACTTACGACAAAATGGCCAAAAAGTACTTCGATTTTAATGTCTACGGCGATTGAGGGAAGGGGATAACGTGCCGCGCTGGGGAACTATCACGGTGCAAAATAGATGTTTTGCACCTTTTTGGTGCATAAGCCGTTGCGGAACAGGCGCATAAATGCATACTTAATCGATTTTTATGCAAAATAAACCGGCTGACAAGGTAGAATGCTTTGCCTTGTCGGCCTGATTAATGGCACGATAGTCGCATCGGATCTGTAAAGATCTCCTGGAAAGACAGTCTGTTGAGGATAGTTATGAAAAAACTGGCGTTATCCCTTTCTCTGGTGCTGGCATTTTCCAGCGCTACCGCAGCATTTGCCGCTATTCCACAAAAGATTCGTATCGGTACCGATCCTACATACGCACCGTTTGAATCCAAAAATGCACAAGGTGAATTGGTCGGCTTTGATATCGATCTGGCCAAAGAGCTGTGCAAACGTATCAACACACAGTGTACGTTCGTGGAAAACCCGCTGGATGCGCTGATTCCGTCTTTAAAAGCGAAGAAAATTGATGCCATCATGTCCTCGCTGTCCATCACTGAAAAGCGCCAGCAGGAAATCGCGTTTACCGACAAGCTTTACGCCGCTGATTCCCGTCTGGTGGTGGCGAAGAACTCTGATATTCAGCCGACCGTCGCGTCGCTGAAAGGCAAGCGCGTCGGCGTGCTACAAGGGACGACGCAGGAGACCTTCGGCAATGAGCACTGGGCGCCGAAAGGGATTGAGATCGTCTCTTACCAGGGGCAGGACAACATTTATTCCGATCTGACGGCTGGCCGTATTGATGCGGCGTTCCAGGACGAGGTCGCGGCCAGCGAAGGTTTCCTTAAACAGCCCGTCGGAAAAGACTATAAATTCGGCGGCCCGGCGGTGAAAGATGAGAAGTTATTCGGCGTAGGAACCGGTATGGGGCTGCGCAAAGAAGATAACGAGCTGCGCGAAGCGCTGAACAAAGCCTTTGCTGAAATGCGTGCTGACGGTACTTACGAAAAGCTGGCGAAAAAGTACTTTGATTTTGATGTTTATGGCGGTTAATCACCGTCGGTGCAGATAAAGCCCAAAGAATGTTGACTGTCTGCATTGCCTGATGGCGCTGTGCGTGTCAGGCCTACGGGGAGCATCGTAGGCCGGGCAAGGCACAGCCGCCATCCGGCGTGATGTGAGGCAAAAATGCAAAAGAGGCTTCTTACTTCACCACACACAACAGGACAGGCTGCATGTTGTACGGGTTTTCAGGCGTAATTTTACAGGGCGCGATCGTCACGCTGGAACTGGCGCTCAGTTCCGTGGTGCTGGCCGTGCTTATCGGTCTCGTCGGCGCGGGGGCGAAGCTTTCGCAAAACCGGGTAACGGGGCTTATTTTTGAAGGGTACACCACCCTGATTCGCGGGGTGCCGGATCTGGTATTAATGCTGCTGATATTTTACGGATTGCAAATCGCGCTTAACGTGGTGACCGATTCGCTGGGTATCGACCAGATAGATATTGATCCGATGGTGGCCGGTATTATCACCCTTGGTTTCATCTACGGCGCCTATTTTACCGAAACCTTTCGCGGCGCGTTTATGGCGGTGCCGAAAGGCCATATCGAGGCGGCGACGGCTTTTGGTTTTACCCACGGGCAAACCTTCCGGCGGATTATGTTCCCGGCGATGATGCGTTACGCCCTGCCGGGGATCGGCAATAACTGGCAGGTGATACTCAAAGCGACGGCGCTGGTGTCGCTGCTGGGCCTGGAAGATGTCGTCAAAGCCACGCAGCTTGCCGGTAAAAGCACCTGGGAGCCTTTCTATTTTGCCGTGGTCTGTGGACTTATCTACCTGGTATTTACCACCGTTTCCAATGGTGTGCTGCTCTTGCTTGAGCGTCGCTATTCTGTGGGCGTGAAGAGGGCCGATTTGTGATTGAGATCATTCAGGAGTACTGGAAATCCCTGCTGTGGACGGATGGCTATCGTTTTACCGGCGTGGCGATTACGCTGTGGTTGTTAATTTCATCGGTGGTGATGGGCGGTCTTCTGGCGGTGATTCTGGCGGTAGGTCGCGTTTCCAGTAATAAATTCATCCGTTTTCCCATCTGGCTGTTTACGTATATTTTTCGCGGCACGCCGCTGTACGTACAGCTACTGGTGTTCTATTCGGGGATGTATACGCTGGAGATAGTCAAAGGCACCGATCTTCTTAACGCGTTTTTCCGCAGCGGACTGAACTGTACCGTACTGGCGCTGACGCTGAATACCTGCGCGTACACCACGGAAATTTTCGCGGGGGCGATTCGTTCGGTACCGCACGGTGAAATTGAAGCGGCACGGGCCTATGGCTTCTCGTCATTTAAAATGTATCGCTGCATTATTTTGCCGTCGGCATTACGTATCGCCTTGCCTGCCTACAGCAACGAAGTGATTTTAATGCTGCACTCTACGGCGCTGGCGTTTACCGCGACGGTGCCGGATTTGTTGAAAATCGCCCGCGATATTAACTCAGCGACTTACCAGCCGTTTACCGCGTTTGGCATTGCCGCCGTGTTGTATTTACTCATTTCGTATGTCCTGATAAGCCTGTTCCGTCGGGCGGAAAGACGCTGGTTGCAGCACGTGTCCTCTAAATAATTCGAGTAACATGATGTCAGAAAATAAATTACACGTTATCGATTTGCACAAACGCTACGGCGGTCATGAAGTGCTGAAAGGGGTATCGTTGCAGGCCCGCGCCGGAGATGTGATTAGCATCATCGGCTCGTCCGGCTCCGGTAAAAGCACTTTTTTGCGCTGTATTAACTTCCTCGAAAAACCGAGCGAAGGCGCGATTATCGTGAACGGTCAGAACATTAATCTGGTGCGCGACAAAGACGGGCAGCTCAAAGTGGCGGATAAAAATCAGCTACGCTTGTTGCGTACCCGCCTGACGATGGTGTTTCAGCACTTTAACCTCTGGAGCCACATGACGGTGCTGGAAAATGTGATGGAAGCGCCGATTCAGGTACTGGGATTAAGCAAGCACGACGCGCGCGAGCGGGCGTTGAAATATCTGGCGAAGGTGGGGATTGATGAGCGCGCTCAGGGCAAATATCCCGTCCATCTCTCCGGTGGCCAACAGCAGCGCGTTTCTATTGCGCGCGCGCTGGCGATGGAACCTGACGTTTTACTGTTCGATGAACCCACATCGGCGCTCGATCCTGAACTGGTCGGCGAAGTGTTGCGCATCATGCAACAACTGGCGGAAGAAGGCAAAACGATGGTGGTGGTCACGCATGAAATGGGCTTCGCCCGCCATGTCTCTTCGCACGTTATTTTTCTGCATCAGGGGAAAATTGAAGAAGAGGGCGATCCGGAGCAGGTGTTCGGCAATCCGCAAAGCCCGCGTTTACAGCAATTCCTGAAAGGCTCGCTGAAATAAAAGAAGCCCGGCGGCGCATCGCTCACCGGGCAGGATACGGCGCTTTGGGAACTAGCGAATCACATCCGCCAGCGCCTCTTCTAAATCATACCAGCGAAATGCGAATCCGGCGGCTTCAAGCCGTTTTGGCAGCGCCCGCTGTCCGCCCAACACCAGCACTGACGACTCTCCCATCAATAAGCGAATTGCCGTCGCCGGAATGCGAATAATCGCCGGGCGGCGCAGCGCGCGACCCAGCGCATGAGCAAAATGCTCATTATGGACGGGATACGGCGAGACCATATTGAAGGGACCGCGAAGATCGTTATCCAGCAGCCACAGGATGCCGTTGACCATATCGTCGATGTGAATCCAGGCCAGATATTGTCGACCATTACCCACCGGACCGCCGAGTCCGAGGCGAAACGGCGGAACCATTTTCCCCAGAATCCCGCCTTGCGGCGCCAGGACAACGCCGGTACGCAGCAGGCAGACGCGGGTCTGGTCGCTCTGCGCACGACAGGCAATCTGTTCCCAGCGGGCGCAAAGTTTATGCGTAAATTCGTTGTGCGGCGGCTCATCTTCAGTGACGACAACGTCGCCCAGATCGCCGTAATAGCCCGTGGCGGAGCCGGATATCAACACCGAGGGCGGCGTAGCGCTGGCATGAATTAAATCCACCAACTTTTGCGTGATAGCCCAGCGGCTTTGGCACAACCGTTCTTTTTGTTGCGAGGTCCAGCGCTTGTCGGCAATCGGTTCGCCCGCCAGATTGATGATGGCATCAATCTCATTGAGGTGCTCACGTTCCGCCAGCCCTTTCCATAATGTCACTCTGGAATCGAGAATCTGACGCGCGTTATCGGGATTGCGCGTAACGACCGTCACCTGATGCCCCAGTGTTAACAGCCGGGGAATGAGATGACGCCCTATCAGGCCTGTACCGCCGGTAATCAGAATCTGCATATGACCTCCAGAGTAGGGAGGATTTCCTCTTCCCTAATGTCAGGTTTTTAATACGAATAAGGGTGCCGGACGCAGGTTTTTTCCGTGTATACACCTCTACATCATACATGATGTATGCTACCGCGTTACGCTTTCGTACTGTTACAGTGCAGTTGCGCTTGTAACAGTGCGCGCGCTGTCGCAGGACGCGTGCGAATGCGTTCAAACCAGTTATACACCGCCGGGTAGGTATCAAGATCGATTCGCTGACGCTGATGTGCGTTAACCCACGGCCAACTGGCGATATCCGCAATACTGTAGTGGTCGCCGCCCAGCCACGGGGAGGTTTCCAGGCGTTTATTCAGGACGTTGTATAAGCGTTGCGTTTCAACCTGATAGCGTTCAATTGCATAGGGGATGGCCTGCGGCGCAAAGTGGTTAAAGTGATGATTCTGGCCCAGCATCGGCCCTAACCCGCCGACCTGCCAGAACAGCCATTGCAGCGTGGTATGGCGTTCACGCAGCTCCCCGCTAAGCAGTTTGCCGCTTTTTTCCGCCAGGTAGAGAAGAATTTCGCCGGATTCAAAAAGACTAAGCGGTTGACCGCCGTCTGCCGGGGCGTGATCGACGATGGCAGGAATTTTATTATTGGGAGAGATAGCCAAAAAATCAGGGCGAAACTGATTGCCCTTGCTGATATCTACTTTTAGCAAACGATACGCCAGCTCCGCCTCTTCCAGAAACAGCGTTATTTTATGCCCGTTGGGCGTGGGGGCGTAGTAAAGGTCAATCATTTTGGCTCCTGCATGTGCGTAAAGAGTCTGGGCTGAATTAAGTATAGAAAGCCTCCTGATGTGTGTGTGTTTTCATCAGGTGACAGCAGGCGAAAGACGCTATATTTTGGGAAGAAACCTAATACGCCCTCAAGAGGACATTATGAGTAAGCCTGTTATTGTGCTGTGGTCGGATGCGAACTTTTTCTCTCCCTACGTCTTGTCCGCCTGGGTGGCATTACAAGAAAAAGGGCTTTCCTTTACTCTGAAAACCCGCGATCTGGACCAGGGAGAACATCTGCAACCTGGCTGGCGGGGATATGCGCTGACGCAGCGCGTACCGGTGCTTGAGGCCGACAATTTTGAGTTGAGCGAGTCGTCCGCTATTGCGGAATACCTGGAGGAGCGTTTCGCGCCGCCGCAGTGGGAGCGTATCTACCCGCACGATTTACAAAAACGCGCCCGCGCGCGACAGATTCAGGCGTGGCTACGCAGCGATTTACTGCCGCTTCGCGAAGAACGGCCTACCGACGTGGTGTTTGCCGGGGCGAAAAAAGCGCCGTTAAGCGAGGCTGGAAAAGCCAGCGCGGCAAAACTGTTTGCGACGGCTGAAGCGCTATTGGGGCAGGGGACGCAAAATTTATTTGGTGAATGGTGCATTGCCGATACCGATCTGGCATTGATGATCAATCGTCTGGCGCTGCATGGCGATGACGTGCCGGCGTCGCTGGCGGCGTATGCGACATTCCAGTGGCAGCGTGCTTCCGTACAGCGTTTTATTGCGCTTTCCTCGAAGCGTTCAGGCTGAAAATCTATTCATATTCCAGTATCATAACGCCGTTTTTCACAACGAGGAGTGAGCGATGAAACTGATGTTCGCATCGGACATTCATGGTTCTTTACCCGCCACGGAACGCGTGCTTGAGCGGTTCGCGCAAAGCGGCGCGCGTTGGCTGGTGATATTAGGCGATGTCCTTAACCACGGGCCGCGAAATGCGCTGCCTGAAGGCTATGCGCCCGCCCAGGTCGCCGAACGCCTGAACGCGGTGGCGACGCAAATCATTGCCGTGCGCGGCAACTGCGATAGCGAAGTGGATCAGATGCTGCTGCATTTCCCGATAACTGCGCCGTGGCAGCAAATATTGACGCAAGAGAGGCGGCTATTTTTAACGCATGGGCACCTCTTCGGGCCGACGAATCTGCCCGCTCTGCATACTGGCGATGTGTTGGTCTATGGTCATACGCATCTGCCGGTGGCGCAACAGCAGGAAGGACTGTATCACTTTAATCCTGGGTCAGTGAGCATCCCGAAAGGCGGGTATGCGGCAAGCTACGGTATTCTGGATGATAATGTGTTGAGCGTAATCGCACTCAATGATCAAAGTATCATTGCGCAGGTTGCAATTAACTCGTAATTTACCTCACAAACGTAAATGCGCCGTAAGAGCGCCAGAAATAAGAAGGTTTCCTGATGGTGGAACAGCGTCGTTTGGCAAGTACGGAATGGGTGGATATTGTGAATGAAGACAATGAAGTCATTGCACAGTCCAGCCGGGAACAGATGCGTGCGCAACGCTTACGGCATCGTGCGACGTATATCGTCGTTCATGATGGTATGGGTAAAATTTTGGTGCAGCGTCGTACCGAAACAAAAGATTTTTTGCCCGGTATGTTAGATGCTACCGCAGGTGGCGTGGTCCAGGCTGATGAGCAGCTACTGGAATCTGCCCGCCGCGAAGCGGAAGAAGAGTTGGGTATTGCAGGCGTGCCGTTTGCCGAACACGGTCTGTTTTACTTTGAAGACCAACATTGCCGGGTTTGGGGCGCGCTGTTTAGCTGCGTTTCCCACGGGCCTTTCGCGCTTCAGGAAGATGAAGTCAGCGAAGTGTGTTGGCTGACCCCGGAGGAGATCACCGCGCGCTGTGATGAATTTACGCCGGACTCGCTCAAAGCGCTGGCGCTGTGGATGACCCGCAACGCCAAAAACGAAGCCGCGCTCCAGGAGAAACCGGAAGAGACGGAATAAGCGTTTTAGCAGCTTTCCCGCATACATAAACTGGAGGCGATGGATTTTCGATCGCTCCAGTTTCCCTGATTTAACCTTTCCAACAGCGCCCGTCCGGCTTCACTGCCAATCTTACGGTGCGGTACGGCCATGGTGGTTAACGGCGGCTGGCAGACCCGGCTGACATCGCTATCGCCAAACCCGACCACCGCTAAATCGTCCGGAACTTTGATCCGCCGTCGTTGGCACTCGTATAACGCGCCGCAGGCCAGCTCATCCGATACGCATACCAGCGCGTCCAGCTCCGGCCACGCCAGTAAAAACTCCGGCAGTTGCGACGCGCCGGTAGAAAAATTGGGCGGCAAGGCGGCATTAATCACCCGGTTTGGCGACATATGGTGGCGAAGCATCGCTTTGTACCAGCCGTGCAGATGTTGCTGAAAAATCCACTGCTCCTGATTGGCGCATAGCAGCCCGATATTCTGATAACCGCGCTGAATCAGCATTTCCGTCAGCTCATACATTGCCGCAACGTTATCAATACCGATATTCATATCAATAGGATCGCTGCGAATCGCGCCCATCTCCATCACCGGGATAGAGGCATTTTTCAGCCACTGGCGCACAGTAGTGCTATGTTCGACGCTAAGCAGAATCGCCGCGGCAATGTTGGAGGCCAGCAGCGTTTCGAGCAGCTTCTCCTCTTGTTCCACGCGATGCTGCGATTCCGCCAGCATTATCTGGTAGCCTGCGGGCTGTAAAATTTGTTGCAGCCCGGCGAACATTTCAGAACACCCCGCTTCCGCAAGGTTCGGTACGACCATCGCGATGGTGTGCGAGGAGGCAGACGCCAGCGCGCTGGCGGCGAGATTGGGCATATAGCCCAGCTCATGCACTGCCGCTTCGATTTTCTCCCGGAGTTTATCAGAGACCTGTTCCGGCGTGCGTAAGGCTCGTGATACGGTCATCGTGCCTACACCGGCAAGTTGGGCTACATCGGCGATAGTCACTTTACCGGTACTGCGCCGTTTACGGGGTATCGACATACAAATTCCTGCGTCATTACAACATGTTGAGATGCTTTTTTATTGTCGTTCTTTGCTTCGCATGACTGGCAGTATACGCCTTAAATCCGCTTTTTTGCTGTGATTTCACACCATGATTTTAATTTGATAGCGCTATCACAATTCTGAGTAATAGTCGCTGGTAGCGCTATCTTTGTGATAACGATCGCAGCTAATATCGAATGGCTTGAATAAAGTTTGTTCATAATTTCATACACCGTGGGGGCGAATAACATGCTGGGAACCTGGTTATCTGACGCAACCATCACGCTACAGGAGAGCGTGGAAACGTGGCCGCAGGCGCTGGAAATTTGCGGCAAACCCCTGCTGGACGCAGGTGTTATCGCACCGGAATACCTTACGGCGATTGTTCAGCAGCACCAAAAGCTTGGACCGTATTATGTATTAGCGCCAGGGTTAGCGATGCCGCATGCGAGGCCGGAAGAGGGGGCGAAAGGGTTAGGTTTATCGTTACTGAAACTACAGCGCGGCGTTTCATTTGGCGCAGACGAATTTGATCCGGTTGACATCATTATTATGCTGGCGGCGCCTGATAAGCACAGTCATATCGAAATGATATCGGCGCTGGCGGAATTATTTTCCAGTGATGTAGATATGGAAAAATTACATCAGGCAAAAAACCTGGAGGACATTAAAACGATTATTGACCGTTTCTGATTTTATTCCATTTTCTTGCGGTAAATAACATTACGCCCGTGCGTGATGCAGACCAACTCTACTTTTAAAAGGTGACAATAATGAAAATCATGGCAATTTGCGGTTCCGGCCTGGGTAGTAGTTTTATGGTAGAAATGAACATTAAAAAAGTATTAAAGAAACTCAATATTGACGCCGAGGTGGAACACTCCGATCTCTCATCGGCCACACCCGGGGCCGCCGATCTTTTTGTAATGGCCAAAGATATCGCGGCCAGCGCCAGCGTACCGGAAAGCCAACTGGTGGTGATCAATAACATCATCGACATCAACGAACTGGAAACGCAGCTGCGCGCATGGTTCGCTAAACAATAATTATTGCTGGCGAGGTGGATATGTTTATCCTTGAAACGCTGAATTTTGTTGTTGATATTTTAAAAGTGCCCTCGGTGCTTGTAGGGTTAATTGCGCTGATTGGTCTGGTGGCGCAGAAAAAAGCGTTTTCCGATGTGGTAAAAGGCACGATTAAAACCATTTTAGGTTTTATTGTGCTTGGCGGCGGCGCAACCGTACTGGTGGGTTCATTAAATCCGCTAGGGGGTATGTTTGAACACGCTTTTAATATTCAGGGCATTATTCCTAATAATGAAGCGATAGTCTCAATCGCGCTGGAAAAATATGGCGCGTCCACGGCGTTAATTATGGCATTTGGTATGGTGGCCAATATTGTCGTGGCGCGCTTTACGCGTCTTAAATATATCTTTTTGACCGGGCATCACACCTTTTACATGGCCTGTATGATTGGCGTAATCCTGACCGTGGCGGGGTTTGAGGGCGTAGGGCTGGTCTTCACCGGATCGCTAATCCTGGGGCTGGTGATGGCCTTCTTCCCGGCGTTGGCCCAACGTTATATGAGGCGGATTACCGGTACCGATGACATTGCGTTTGGTCACTTCGGTACCCTGGGATATGTGCTTTCCGGCTGGATTGGCAGCCTGTGTGGTAAAGGCTCCCGCTCCACGGAAGAGATGAACCTGCCGAAAAACCTCAGTTTTTTACGCGACAGTTCTATCTCGATTTCGCTGACCATGATGATTATCTATCTGATCATGGCAGTCAGCGCTGGGCGTGAGTATGTCGAAGCGACGTTTAGCGGCGGGCAAAACTATCTGGTGTACGCCATCATCATGGCAATCACCTTCGCCGCCGGCGTGTTCATCATTCTGCAAGGCGTCCGTCTGATTCTGGCTGAAATTGTTCCGGCCTTTACCGGCTTTTCAGAAAAACTGGTGCCAAACGCGCGTCCGGCGCTGGACTGCCCGGTGGTGTATCCCTATGCCCCTAACGCAGTACTGATTGGCTTCCTGTTCAGTTTTCTCGGCGGGCTGGTGGGGCTGTTCCTGCTTGGACAGATGAAGCTTGTGTTAATCCTGCCAGGCGTTGTGCCGCACTTCTTTACCGGCGCGACCGCAGGCGTCTTTGGCAATGCCACCGGCGGTCGCCGCGGGGCGATGATCGGCGCATTTGCTAATGGTCTATTAATCACTTTCCTGCCAGTGCTGTTACTGCCGGTTCTCGGCGCGATCGGCTTCGCCAATACCACGTTCTCGGATGCTGACTTTGGCGTAATCGGTATTTTGCTGGGTAACCTGGCGCGTTATCTGTCGCCGATGGCTATCACGGGGCTGGTGGTGGCGCTATTCGCGCTACTGGTGGCGTACAACGTGTTGGCCAAAAACAAAAAAGCGACTGCCGAAGTGCAGGAAAATAGCGGAGCGAAAGAATGAACGTAACCGAAATCACCCAACTGGCGCGCGACATTCGCGTCGCCACGCTCAAATCCTTAAACCATCTTGGCTTTGGTCACTATGGCGGCAGCATGTCGGTAGTGGAAACTCTGGCGGTTCTGTACGGCGCGGTGATGAAAATCGACCCTGCCGACCCGGACTGGCCGGAGCGCGATTACTTCGTGCTGTCGAAAGGCCATGCGGGCCCCGCGTTGTACAGTACCCTGGCGATTAAAGGCTATTTCCCGCGCGAAGAGCTGAATACGCTTAACCAGAACGGCACCCGTCTGCCCAGCCATCCGGATCGGCTAAAAACGCGTGGCGTGGACGCCACGACCGGCTCACTGGGACAGGGCATCTCTATTGCGGGCGGTATGGCGTTGTCGCATAAACTGGCGCGGCGACCCAACCGGGTATTTTGTATTGTCGGCGATGGCGAGCTCAATGAAGGGCAGTGCTGGGAGGCGTTTCAGTTTATTGCCCACCACCGCCTGAATAATCTGACCGTTTTCATTGACTGGAACAAACAGCAGCTTGACGGCGAGCTGGAGGAGATTATCAATCCGTTCGATCTGGAAGGGAAATTCCGCGCGTTTGGTTTCGATGTCGTCACCGTCAAAGGCGATGATATCTCCGGACTACTGGCGGTGGTTCAGCCTGTGCTGCCCGCCGATGCCCGGCCACGGGTAGTGATCCTTGACAGCATTAAAGGGCAGGGGGTGCCATGCCTGGAGCAGTTAACGAATTCTCACCACTTACGCCTGACGGATGGCATGAAGCAGACGCTCAATGAGGCCATTCATCAACTGGAGGTCATGCATGATTAAGCTTGCGCCCGCAGGGCTTAAAGACGATATCGAAATGCGCAAAGTTTACGCCGGTTTTGTCGCCGGGCAGATTGAGGCCGGAAGCCCAATTATTGCGCTTGAGGCTGATTTAATGAGCTCAATGGCGATGGACAGTGTGGCGCGTGACTACCCGCAGCATGTCATTAACTGCGGTATTATGGAGGCGAATGTGATTGGCACTGCGGCGGGGCTGGCGCTGACCGGTCGTAAACCGTTTGTGCATACCTTTACCGCTTTTGCCAGCCGTCGCTGTTTTGATCAGCTCTTCATGGCGCTGGATTATCAGCGTAACAACGTCAAAGTGATCGCTTCCGATGCCGGAGTGACGGCGTGCCATAATGGCGGCACCCATATGTCTTTTGAAGATATGGGGATTGTTCGCGGGCTGGCGCACTCCGTAGTACTGGAGGTGACGGATGCGGTGATGTTCGCGGATATTTTACGCCAGCTAATGGACCTGGACGGTTTTTACTGGCTGCGTACCATCCGTAAGCAGGCGACGAGTATCTATGCGCCAGGCTCTACCTTTACCATTGGCAAGGGCAACGTACTGCGCGAGGGCGATGATATTACGCTTATCGCCAACGGCATTATGGTGGCGGAGGCGCTGGAGGCGGCGCGCCAACTGGAGCAGGAAGGTGTGAGCGCCGCGGTCATTGATATGTTCACCTTAAAGCCTATCGATCGCATGTTGGTGAAAAACTACGCGGAAAAAACGCGGCGTATCGTCACGTGTGAAAACCACAGCATCCATAATGGACTGGGGTCAGCGGTGGCGGAAGTGCTGGTGGAAAACTGTCCGGTGCCGATGCGCCGTGTTGGCGTCAAAGAGCGTTATGGGCAGGTAGGAACGCAGGATTTCTTACAAAAAGAGTACGGACTCACCGCCGCAGCGATTGTAGAAGCCGCGAAATCACTGCTTTAATCATGGAGATATTGCCGGATGGCGCTGATGCTCATCCGGCATTTTGAATCAATGATATCCCATCATCTGCGCGCCAATGACGACCACGCTGGACATAATAAACAGCAGTCCCAGCAGCGACGCCCCCACTTTCAGCCAGTTGCGAAAATCGACCCGGCACACGCCCAGCGTGGCCATCAGCGAGGCCGATGTCGGATAGATAATATGGCTGAAGCCATCGCCAAACTGGAAGGCCAGAACAGTCACCTGACGGTTAACGCCGACCAGATCGCCGAGCGGCGCCAGTAATGGCATGGTTAACGCCGCCTGGCCCGAACCGGACGTGACAAAGAAATTAAATACCGCCTGGAAGAGCAGCATAAACCAGGCGGCGATAGCATTATTAAGCCCGCTGATGCCATGCGCGATACTGTTAAGCAACGTATTGAGCACGCTGGGTTCCCCGGCTTCGCCGTTGCCGACCAGCAGCAGAATGCCTTTGGCAAAACCCACCAGCAAGGCGGGCGCGATCATCATCCTCGCCCCTTCGGTGAATGAGGACGCCATCACGTTGACCGTCATACCGTTGAGGCGGAAGATAACGCCGATGAGGCCGATCACCACGCCCATGGTGAAAAACTGGCTGGCGATCTCCGGAATAAACCAGGCGTGGACAATCACGCCCCAGACGACCCAAATCATTACGCCGGTCAGGACCAGCAGTACCAGCCAGTCGCCGAAGGTGAAAGGGCGCTGGACGACTTCATCCTGCTGTTCGCGGAAATAGCGATCGGATTCGTGGACGCGGGAAAGCAGCGGATTCTTTTTCACGCGTGAGGCGTAGACCAGCGTAAAAACCAGCCCAATCAGCGTGGCGACAATCCAGACCACAATACGCAGCCCGGAGCCGGAAAGTACCGGCACGCCGGCAATCCCCTGGGCGACGACTACGCAAAACGGGTTCATCCACGAACTGGCAAAGCCAATTTGGGTGGCGATATAGGTCACCAGGACGGTGGTAATGCTGTCATAGCCCAGCCTGACCATCAGCGGGGCTATGATAATTGCAAAGGCGACCGCCTCTTCGCCCATGCCAAATACGGCGCCCCCTAACGAAAAGAGGACAAATAGCACCGGAATAAACAGGACTTCGTTGCCCCGCGTGTGGCGAATAAGCGCCAGAATGCCGTTATCCACGGTGCCGGTACGCATCACGATGCCGAATGCGCCGCCAATCACCAACATAAACATAATGATGCCGACGGCAGTGCCGAATTTCGATCCGGATGTTAACCCTTCAAACGGAAAATTCATCAGCCCTGGTCTTTCATCGCCGGTAGTGAAAAATTGTACGCGATGATACTGCGCTTCCCCGGCCTCGTTGGTCACAATGCGAAAAGAGTGCGGGTCGACGACTTTGCGGGTTTTTGTCTGACCATCGACCTGATACTGCACTTCCTGGCTATCAAACATCCCAACGGGGACGACCCAGGTGGCGATACTGGTTAAAATGGCGACAAAAAAGATGATGACCAGCGTATCGGGCATTGCCCATTTTCTGGCTGTTTTTGATTCTGTAACGACAGACATGACAGACTATCCCTGTTGCAAAGCAAAGAGGCTAAGTATGAGAAGAAGGGAATAGTTATTCATTGATGCAGCGCAGTTAAGCAAAAAATTCCGCTTTGCAGGGTAAATAGCAGAATGCCGGATGGCGATGCTAACGCGTCTTGTCCGGCCTACAACGGTATCTCACCTGTAGGCCGGACAAGGCGTTCACGCCGCCATCCGGCATTAGCTTTTACTGTTACTGCTGCTGTTGAGAAGCCTGGATTGCCGTCAGGGCGATGGTATAGACGATATCGTCAACCAGCGCGCCACGGGACAGGTCGTTCACCGGCTTGCGCATACCCTGCAGCATCGGCCCGATGGAGATCAGGTCGGCAGAACGCTGTACCGCTTTGTAGGTGGTGTTACCGGTGTTCAGATCCGGGAAAATGAACACGGTAGCGCGACCCGCAACCGGTGAGTTCGGCGCTTTGGATTTCGCTACGTCAGCCATGACCGCGGCGTCGTACTGCAACGGACCGTCGATCATCAGGTCAGGACGTTTTTCCTGCGCCAGACGCGTCGCTTCACGTACTTTCTCTACGTCGCTGCCCGCGCCAGAGGTGCCGGTGGAGTAGGAGAGCATTGCCACACGCGGTTCGATGCCGAAGGCAATGGCGGAATCCGCAGACTGAATCGCGATTTCTGCCAGCTGCTCTGCAGTCGGGTCTGGGTTGATTGCGCAGTCGCCGTAAACGTAAACCTGTTCCGGCAGTAGCATAAAGAACACAGAAGAGACCAGGGAGCTACCCGGCGCCGTTTTAATAAGCTGCAGCGGCGGACGGATGGTGTTGGCGGTGGTATGAACCGCGCCGGAAACCAGGCCGTCGACTTCGTCTTGCTCCAGCATCAGCGTGCCGAGCACCACGTTGTCTTCCAGCTGCTCGCGGGCAACCGGTTCGGTCATGCCTTTGCTCTTACGCAGCTCAACCAGGCGAGCGACATAGCTTTCACGCACCACTTCCGGATCGACGATTTCAATACCTGCGCCCAGCTCAACGCCCTGAGATGCCGCGACGCGGTTGATTTCATCCGGGTTGCCCAGCAGAACGCAAGTGGCGATGCCGCGTTCAGCGCAGATTGCCGCCGCTTTGACGGTACGCGGTTCGTCGCCTTCCGGCAGCACTACGCGTTTACCGGCTTTACGCGCCAGCTCGGTCAGTTGGTAGCGGAACGCCGGCGGAGAGAGACGACGGCTACGCTCGGAAGTGGCGGTCAGCGACTCGATCCACTCAGCGTTAACGTAGTTCGCGACGTATTCCTGAACTTTCTCGATGCGCTCATGGTCATCAACCGGGACTTCCAGATTGAAGCTTTGCAGGCTCAGCGAAGTCTGCCAGGTGTTGGTGTTCACCATAAAGACCGGCAGACCGGTGGCGAATGCGCGTTCGCACAGTTTAGAAATGCGCGCGTCCATTTCATAGCCGCCGGTCAGCAGCAGGGCGCCGATTTCTACGCCGTTCATCGCGGCCAGGCAAGCTGCGACCAGTACGTCCGGACGGTCAGCGGAGGTCACTAACAACGAGCCTGCGCGGAAATGTTCCAGCATATGCGGAATACTACGCGCGCAGAACGTAACGGATTTAACGCGGCGGGTTTTGATATCGCCTTCGTTAATGATGGTGGCGTTCAGGTGACGCGCCATATCGATAGCGCGGGTCGCAATCAGATCGAAGCTCCACGGCACCGCGCCCAGAACCGGCAGCGGGCTGGATTCCTGCAGTTTAGCAGGATCGATTTTGATCACCTGCGCTTTGGAAGAGTCGTCAAAAATCTCCGACAGATCCGGGCGAGTACGACCTTGTTCATCAACCGGCGCATTCAGTTTGTTGATGATAACGCCGGTGATGTTGGTGTTTTTCGCGCCGCCGAAGCTGCTGCGCGTCAGTTCGATACGCTCGTTCAGCTGTTCTGGCGTGTCGGTACCCTGAGACATGACAAAAACGATTTCCGCATTCAGCGTTTTCGCGATTTCATAGTTCAGAGACTGAGCGAACTGATGTTTACGGGTCGGAACCAGACCTTCAACCAGCACCACTTCCGCGTCTTTGGTATTCGCATGGTAGTTCGCGATGATCTCTTCCATCAGCACGTCTTTCTGGTTGCTGGAGAGCAGAGATTCAACGTGGCTCATCTTCAGCGGTTCAGCCGCCGGCAGGGTAGAGTTCGCGCGAACGATAGTGGTGGTCTGGTCAGGCGCATCGCCGCCAGCGCGAGGCTGGGCGATAGGCTTAAAGACGCTCAGACGAACGCCTTTGCGTTCCATAGCACGGATGACGCCGAGGCTGACGCTGGTCAGGCCGACGCTGGTTCCGGTAGGGATCAGCATAATAATACGGGACACGGTTTATCCTCTTTCGTTACCGTCTTTTGGGGACGGGTTACAAAACAGCACCGCCAGCGAGGCTGGCGGTGTGAAATCAGGCAGTCAGACGGCTCGCGTCTTGCGCGATAACCAGTTCTTCGTTGGTTGGGATCACCACCGCCGGACGGGTACCTTCTTTGTTGATGAAACCAGATTTGCCGAAGCGGGCCGCCAGGTTACGTTCGTGGTCGACTTCAAAGCCCAGCACGCCCAGTTTACCCAGAGACAGTTCGCGAACCATCGCGGCGTTTTCACCGATACCGCCGGTGAACACGACTGCATCCAGACGACCGTCCATCAGAGCGGTGTAAGAACCGATGTATTTCGCCAGGCGGTGGCAGTAAACGTCCATCGCACGTTTTGCGTCTTCTTTGGTGGCGTAGTTGTCTTCAACATAACGGCAGTCGCTGGTCACTTCAGTCAGACCCAGCAGACCGGACTCTTTGGTCAGCATTTTGTTGATCTGGTCCACGCTCATGCCCAGAGTGTCGTGCAGGTGGAAGATAATCGCAGGGTCGATATCGCCGGAACGGGTACCCATGACCAGGCCTTCCAGCGGGGTCAGACCCATAGAGGTATCCACGCATTTACCGTTACGGATAGCGGAAACAGAACCGCCGTTGCCCAGGTGGCAGGTGATAATGTTCAGTTCTTCTACCGGCTTGTTCAGCATTTTTGCCGCTTCCTGAGTTACATAGAAGTGGCTGGTGCCGTGTGCGCCATAGCGACGAACGCCGTGTTCTTTATACAGGCTGTACGGCAGGGCATACAGGTAAGATTCTTCCGGCATGGTCTGATGGAAGGCGGTGTCGAATACTGCAACGTTTTTATCTTTCAGCTGCGGGAAAGATTTCAGCGCTTCGGCGATACCAATCAGGTGAGCCGGGTTATGCAGCGGTGCGAAAGAGGCGGAATCTTTGATGCCCTGAATGACGGACTCATCAATGACTACGGAGCTGGTATACTTCTCGCCGCCGTGTACGATACGGTGACCAATTGCAGTTAACTGCGCAGACAGTTCTGGTTTTTGTGCCAGAATAGTGTTAACGATAAAGTTCAGCGCTTCACTGTGAGCGGCGCCTGCACCTAAAGCCGCTTCTTGTTTACTGCCGTCCATTTTCCATTTGATGCGTGCTTCTGGCAGATGGAAACATTCGGCTAAACCAGAAAGGTATTCATCACCATTAACTGCATCAATAATTGCAAATTTCAGTGAAGAACTACCGCAGTTCAGAACCAGTACTAACTTACTCGACATGGAAGTACCTATTTATGATACGTGGCTAAAAAAACGTCAGTGAGCCATAGAGCGTAGCGCATGATAGCCCTGACATTTATGATTAACATCATGCGCAGGAGTTTTTTTGGGCATGATGGAAGAAATACCTTTGAGTCTATGCCATTTTGCGTATTTTTCAGCCAATGGCATACTATGTGTAATATTGACGACTCAATGATTTTAAACTACCGGCCTTTGACAGGCCGACACAGGATACCTGATAGTGGGTATCGAAGACAAAATGTTTTGAACGTTGTCCCTCGCAGTTGTTGTTTTGCACAAATTTTTTAAATTTTATATGTGAAGTTGAGGTAGGCCATGTCGACACCGGATAATCGCTCCGTAAATTTTTTTAGCTTATTTCGCCGGGGGCAGCACTACGCGAAGACGTGGCCGATGGAAAAGCGGCTGGCGCCCGTTTTCGTCGAAAACCGCGTCATTCGTATGACGCGCTATGCCATACGATTTATGCCGCCTGTCGCCGTCTTTACATTATGCTGGCAGATAGCGCTGGGCGGTCAGTTAGGCCCGGCCGTGGCGACCGCTCTGTTCGCCCTGAGCTTGCCCATGCAGGGATTATGGTGGTTAGGGAAACGTTCCGTGACGCCATTGCCGCCTTCAATCCTCAACTGGTTTTACGAAGTTCGCGGTAAATTGCAGGAGGCTGGACAAGCGCTGGCGCCGGTAGAAGGAAAGCCGGATTACCAGGCATTAGCTGACACGCTTAAGCGCGCCTTCAAACAACTGGATAAAACTTTCCTGGATGATTTGTAATTGACCCCGGATTACGCATATAAAAGAAGGCATACCAATGCCTTCTTTTTTTCATCGCTATAGCGTGATACAGGAGTTCAAAATGGAAATGACCAACGCGCAACGTCTGATTTTGTCTAACCAGTACAAAATGATGACGATGCTCGATCCCACCAACGCCGAGCGTTACCGTCGCTTACAAACAATTATTGAACGCGGCTACGGCCTGCAGATGCGCGAGCTGGATCGCGAGTTTGGCGAGCTGACGGAAGAGACCTGCCGTACCATCATCGATATTATGGAGATGTACCATGCGCTGCACGTCTCCTGGACCAACCTCAAAGATACGCAAGCCATCGACGAACGTCGCGTCACCTTCCTGGGGTTTGACGCCGCGACGGAAGCGCGCTACCTCGGCTATGTCCGTTTTATGGTGAATATAGAAGGACGCTACACTCACTTTGACGCCGGGACACACGGCTTTAATGCCCAGACGCCGATGTGGGAAAAATACCAGCGGATGTTGAATGTCTGGCATGCCTGCCCGCGTCAGTACCACCTGAGCGCGAATGAAATCAATCAAATCATTAATGCCTGAGGAGGCTCGCGTGCAGTGTAAAGGTTTTCTGTTTGATCTGGATGGAACGTTGGTTGACTCATTACCTGCCGTCGAACGCGCGTGGTGTAGCTGGGCCGATCGTTTTAACCTTGCTCATGATGAGGTGCTGGGCTTTATTCATGGCAAACAGGCGATCACCTCGTTGCGGCATTTTATGGCGGGTAAATCGGAGGCGGAAATTGCCGCTGAGTTTACGCGCCTGGAGCAAATAGAAGCCACTGAAACCGCAGGGATCACCGCGTTGCCGGGGGCAGTCGATTTACTCAATCACCTGAATAAAGCGGGCATTCCGTGGGCTATCGTCACCTCCGGTTCAATGCCGGTCGCGCGTGCGCGCCATCAGGTCGCGGGCCTTCCAGCGCCAGAGGTGTTTGTCACCGCCGAACGAGTCAAACGCGGCAAACCGGAGCCGGATGCGTATTTGCTGGGCGCACAACTGCTTGGCCTGGCCCCTCAGGAGTGCGTCGTAGTAGAAGATGCCCCGGCTGGCGTGCTGTCCGGACTGGCTGCGGGCTGCCACGTCATTGCGGTCAATGCGCCGGCCGACACGCCGCGTCTGGCGGATGTTGATTTTGCGTTGGATAGCCTGACGCAATTATCGGTCGCTAAACAACCAAACGGCGATGTGGTGGTGTTAAGAAAGACCTGATCATGATATCGCCCCGCTTTGGCGGGGCATATTTATGGCAGAATCGCGTTATCTTCTCATCTGACAAGGATATGTTGTGAACGGTGAATTGATTTGGGTTCTCTCTTTACTGGCGATTGCCGTCGTGTTGTTTGCGACGGGCAAAGTACGTATGGATGCGGTGGCTTTATTCGTCATTGTTGCTTTTGTCCTTAGCGGTACCTTGACCCTTCCGGAAGCCTTCTCCGGCTTTAGCGATCCGAATGTCATTCTTATCGCCGCTTTATTTATTATTGGCGACGGCCTCGTGCGCACCGGCGTTGCGACGGTGGTCGGTACCTGGCTGGTTAAAATGGCGGGCAGCAGTGAAATCAAAATGCTGGTTTTACTGATGATCACCGTCGCCGGACTTGGCGCTTTCATGAGTTCAACCGGCGTGGTGGCGATTTTTATCCCCGTTGTTCTTAGCGTTTCTATGCATATGCAAACCTCGCCTTCGCGCCTGATGATGCCGCTGAGTTTTGCCGGGCTTATCAGCGGAATGATGACGCTGGTGGCGACGCCGCCGAACCTGGTGGTTAACAGTGAACTGCTGCGTGAAGGCCTGCACGGGTTCAACTTTTTTAGCGTGACGCCGCTGGGGATAGTGGTGTTGGCGCTCGGCATTGTTTATATGCTGGTGATGCGCTTCATGCTAAAAGGCGATGCGCCCGGACAACAGGCCGGTAAGCGGCGCACTTTCCGCGATCTTATCCGCGAGTACCGTCTGACGGGGCGCGCTCGCCGTCTGGCGATTCGCCCCGGTTCGCCAATGGTGGGACAGCGGCTGGACGACCTTAAACTGCGCGAACGTTACGGCGCCAATGTCATCGGCGTTGAACGCTGGCGGCGCTTTCGGCGGGTTATCGTCAATGTGAACGGCGTATCGGAGTTTCGCGCTCGCGACGTTCTGCTGATTGATATGTCGGCGGCGGAGGTTGACCTCAGAGAGTTCTGCGCCGAGCAACTGCTGGAACCGATGGTATTGCGTGGAGAATATTTTTCCGATCAGGCGTTGGATGTTGGCATGGCGGAAATTTCGCTTATTCCGGAGTCTGAACTGATAGGCAAGTCGGTGCGTGAAATCGCCTTCCGTACACGTTACGGGCTGAATGTGGTCGGCCTGAAACGCGACGGCGTCGCGCTGGAAGGATCGCTGGCCGATGAACCGTTATTGATGGGCGATATCATTCTGGTTGTGGGGAACTGGAAGTTAATCAGCCTGCTGGGGCAAAAAGGCCGCGACTTTGTGGTGCTGAATATGCCGGTCGAGGTCAGCGAAGCCTCTCCTGCGCACAGCCAGGCGCCGCACGCCATTTTCTGCCTGGTACTGATGGTGGCGCTGATGTTGACCGATGAAATTCCCAACCCGATCGCGGCGATTATCGCCTGCCTGCTGATGGGGAAATTTCGCTGTATTGATGCTGAAAGCGCGTATAAAGCGATCCACTGGCCGAGTATTATCTTGATTGTGGGTATGATGCCGTTTGCGCTGGCGTTGCAAAAAACCGGCGGCGTCTCTCTGGTCGTGCAAGGATTAATGGATATCGGCGGCGGCTATGGGCCGTATATGATGCTGGGATGCCTGTTCGTGCTGTGCGCCGTCATAGGACTGTTCATTTCTAACACGGCAACGGCGGTGCTGATGGCGCCGATTGCGCTGGCGGCGGCGAAATCGATGGGGGTGTCGCCCTATCCGTTTGCGATGGCGGTGGCGATGGCGGCATCCGCCGCCTTTATGACGCCGGTTTCATCGCCGGTCAATACTCTGGTTCTGGGGCCGGGAAACTATAGCTTTAGCGATTTTGTGAAGCTTGGCGTGCCGTTCACGCTTATTGTGATGGCGGTTTGTATTGTGATGATTCCGATGTTGTTTCCGTTTTAACCCAGGCTGGAAAAGGCCTGATGGCGCTACGCTTATCAGGCCTACGGGAAGAACGGTAGGCCGGATAAGGCGTTAGCCGCCATCCGGCAACTAAAGCGGTGAATCCTGGCTTATCTCGTCAAGAGAGAGATGGAAACTTGGTACGAATACCGCCATAAAATAGTCCATCTCCTGGCTGCGACGTAATTCCAGCGTTTTTTCCAGCCGCGTTTTTGCCAGTCCAAACTCATTGTTTCCCGCTGAGAGCTCCTCCAGGCATTTCAGGTAGGCGCAAAGCGCATCGGCCTGTTTTACGATTGCCTGTTCTTCTTCGCTCCAGGCATTCTCATCAATAAGCGGTGCGAAAATATCGCGTAATTCATCCGGCGCCATATCAACCAGCTTTTGCTGGGCGATTTTTTCGATCGCTTTATATTCCTGGGCTATCTGGGAATTAAAATATTTTACCGGCGTCGGCAGATCGCCGGTCAGTACTTCCGAGGCATCATGATACATCGCCAGAAGCGCGATGCGTTCAGCATTGAGCTGACCGCCAAATTTACGGTTTTTTATCGCCGCCAACGCATGGGCGACCATCGCCACCTGCAGACTATGTTCGGAGACGTTTTCCGTACGCACGTTACGCATCAGCGGCCAGCGGTTAATCAACTTCATGCGGGAGAGATGGGCGAAAAAATGGCTCTGCTTCATAGATTACCTTTTGTTTTCACTGCGGCAGACTTCATTGTGCGGGGAGGGGGATGAAGATGCAATTCAGGCTACCGAAGTAGCCTGAATTTAAGATTATTGATGGTAACCTGAGAGGAAACGCCCAAAGCGGTTGATGGCCATCTCCAGGTCATCTTCACGCGGTAGCGTCACAATGCGGAAGTGATCCGGCCACGGCCAGTTAAAGGCGGTACCTTGCACCAGCAGCACCTTTTCCTGTAGCAGGAAGTCCAGCACCATCTTCTGGTCGTCGTGAATATTAAAACGTTTAGCGTCGATCCTGGGGAACATGTACAACGCGCCGCGCGGTTTTACGCAGGAAACGCCGGGAATATCGTTAATCAACTCCCAGGCGCGGTTACGCTGTTCATACAGTCGACCGCCCGGCAGAATAAATTCGCTAATGCTTTGATAGCCGCCGAGCGCGGTCTGAATAGCATGTTGCGCCGGGACGTTGGCGCACAGGCGCATTGAGGCTAACATCTCCAGCCCTTCAATATAGCCCTTCGCATGTTTTTTCGGCCCGTTCAGCACCATCCAGCCCTGGCGGAAGCCGGCGACGCGATAGGTTTTAGACAACCCATTAAAGGTGATGGTCAGCAGATCAGGTGCCAGTGCGGCGATAGAGTGATGCTCGGCATCGTCATAGAGAATCTTGTCATAAATTTCATCGGCGAAGATGATGAGATTATGCTCGCGCGCAATGTTGACAATTTCCATCAACAATTCTTTAGAATAGACGGCGCCAGTAGGGTTGTTTGGATTAATAATGACAATACCACGCGTACGTGGGGTGATTTTGGCGCGGATATCGTCAAGGTCCGGGAACCAGTCGGAAGATTCATCGCAAAGATAATGTACCGCCTTGCCGCTGGAGAGCGATACCGCCGCTGTCCATAACGGATAATCGGGCGCGGGAACCAGCATTTCATCGCCACTGTTAAGCAACGCCTGCATCGCCTGAACGATCAGCTCGGAAACGCCGTTACCGATATAGATATCTTCCACGGTTACATCGCGCATTCCACGGGCCTGATAATGCTGCATAATCGCTTTACGGGCAGAATAAAGCCCTTTCGAGTCGCAATATCCTTGCGCCGTCGGCAAATTACGAATGACATCGACCAGAATTTCGTCCGGCGCTTCGAATCCGAAGGGGGCGGGGTTGCCGATATTCAGTTTAAGAACTTTATTACCTTCTTCCTCAAGGCGTTTCGCTTCTTTCAGAACGGGGCCACGAATGTCATAACAGACATTTTCGAGTTTGCTGGATTTTTCAATGGGGGACATGAATCTTGACCTTTTAGCTGTTATTGCCACTCCCTGCCGTGGAAGTCAGCACGAAACAATGTACTCCCACGACGGTGAGTTTTGAAGAGTGAACAGAAGAAGATTTTGTTTATTTTTAACGCGCTTTCGTGCTGTTTAAAACTTCATAAAATCATTTGGTTAGATGTATTTTCTATTTTTGTTTGTATGTATAGTGTTTTATTCTATGTGATTGCGCGTAATGTGGTTTTTTATGTTGTCAGAAATTATCTGTTTTATGAGAGATAAGCATTCATCATTAGTGTCGCGCTGGCTATTTCGGAAATACTGAGTATTAAAGGTAAAATGAGAAGGTTAGACCTTTCCGGCGGCGGGGGGTGTGAAACTATTGTTAAGTATAATTAATGAATGGTAGAAATCTTAATTAATTATTATTTAATATTTAAAAAGCATTTACTAAAGTCGTAATAATATCTTTCTGGTCCGATTAGTATAACATATCCAAGGTTAAGATTATTCGTAATAATACTTATAAATATAGCGGTTTTAGGTTAAGATAATGATCCGAAACGGGGGCGTAGTCTGCGTTGTCTGCTAATTTTCATGACGCGATTTTATACATAACCTATTGTTCAATATATTGTTTTTGTATCTGTGCGTCTCGGTAAACTATTTGACGCTTGTTACAAGATTTACACGTCCATCATTAGCAGAAATCTGTAGACGCCTAAAGGTATGACACATTCTCTTTGATATATCCCGATCAGTTGCATTTGGTATTATATCAGTAAGTAAGAGAAGTGTTTTGGTCGTATTTTCAATTACATTCTAACATTTACCTGGGTAACCAGGCGGTACTGCGAAGGATGCACATTACAAATGGAATTGCTTGTTTCTGAATGCACAGCATTAACCAGGTCAGCCCGATATGACCCGCCAGTAAGTGAAAAATTATGATAAATGCAAATCGTCCGATAATTAACCTCGATCTCGATCTGCTGAGAACGTTCGTGGCCGTTGCCGATCTGAACACCTTCGCCGCGGCGGCGGCGGCGGTATGTCGTACTCAGTCTGCGGTCAGTCAGCAAATGCAGCGTCTTGAGCAACTCGTGGGAAAGGAATTGTTCGCCCGCCATGGCCGTAACAAACTTTTGACCGAACACGGTATCCAGCTTCTGGGGTACGCCAGAAAAATCCTGCGTTTTAATGATGAGGCGTGTTCATCATTAATGTTCAGTAATCTTCAGGGAGTGTTAACAATCGGCGCTTCTGATGAATCAGCTGATACTATCCTGCCTTTTTTGCTTAGCCGAATCAGCTCGGTTTATCCGAAACTCGCGCTTGATGTACGGGTAAAACGCAACGCCTATATGGTGGACATGGTTAAATCGCAGGAAGTAGATTTGGTGGTGACGACTAACCAACCTCATTCGCTGGACTGTCTGAATTTGCGGACCTCGCCCACCCATTGGTATTGTGCGGCTGAGTATGTTTTGCAAAGGGGAGAGCCCGTACCATTAGTCCTGCTGGACGATCCCAGCCCATTCCGCGATATGGTGCTGGAGACGCTAAATGCAGCGGGTATTCCCTGGCGGCTGGCCTATGTGGCGTCTACATTACCGGCGGTACGCGCGGCCGTTAAAGCCGGTCTTGGCGTAACGGCTCGACCTGTCGAAATGATGAGTCCCGACCTTCGCGTGCTGGGCGCCGCAGACGGATTACCGCCTTTGCCGGATACGGAATATCTGTTGTGCCGCGATCCCAATAGCCAGAACGAGCTGGCGATGGTGATTTTCCATGCGATGGAAAGCTATCAAAACCCATGGCATTACAACCAGTTTTCTGCAGAGGGCGGAGATGATCCGCTGATGGTGGAAGGGGGTTTTGAGTAGCTCGCAGACAAAAGGCGCTAAGTCGTAAATGTAAAAAAGAGCCGCTGGCGATGAAAAAACGCTCAGTGGCTCTTTTTTTGTGCCCATCTGTACGCGCTTAACCGCACAAATTGTAAAAGTTGCGGTAAATCAGCCAGTAGCAATTCGCAGTTCAATGTGGGCAAAAAATAACCAGAACATCCATTTTATGAATTTGCATGTTAAAAAACTAGAGAAATTGTTGCTGTTTTAGGGGGTGAATTAACAAAAGCGTGTCACAGATCAAGAAAATACTCCCATTTAGGGGGAGGCATCTTCACAAATTCCTGTCAAAATAGGTGTGTGTTATTTCTTTTGCTTCACAACGGACACGATTCAACAACATAAAATCCCCCCTGGCCGAAGAGTCATTTTCTCCAGGATGGCACTTAATGTTAATGGTGATGAATTGATGTAAATTAATGTGAAGGAACTTTTGTTAAAGTTGACAAAAGGTTATAGAAAGGAGTAAAAAACCACATCAATTAGCTGTTTTTATCATTTTCTACAGTAATTGTAGGGTTTTTTTTATTCCTCCCCATGAATCGATGTGGCGCCCATCTGCCGTAAAGAGCAGAGAAACTGGCGCTACTTTTGATGAGTAAGCAATGAGTATGTCAACATCCACTGAAGTCATCGCTCATCACTGGGCATTCGCTATCTTTCTTATCGTTGCCATTGGCCTGTGCTGCCTGATGCTGGTAGGCGGTTGGTTTTTGGGCGGTCGCGCACGCGCGAGGCACAAGAACGTTCCGTTTGAATCAGGTATCGATTCGGTCGGCACCGCCCGCTTACGCCTGTCTGCCAAGTTTTACCTGGTAGCCATGTTCTTCGTTATCTTCGACGTTGAAGCGCTGTATCTGTTCGCATGGTCGACTTCTATCCGCGAAAGCGGCTGGGTTGGCTTTGTGGAAGCTGCAATTTTTATTTTTGTGTTACTGGCTGGTCTGGTTTATCTGGCGCGTATTGGCGCGTTGGACTGGACGCCCGCGCGTTCACGCCGCGAGCGTATGAACCCGGAAACGAACAGTATCGCTAATCGTCAACGCTAACCGCGAGGCATTAAGATGGATTATACGCTCACCCGCATAGATCCTAACGGTGAGAATGACCGTTACCCCCTGCAAAAACAGGAGATCGTAACCGACCCCCTGGAGCAGGAAGTTAACAAAAACGTGTTCATGGGCAAACTGCATGACATGGTTAACTGGGGCCGTAAAAACTCAATTTGGCCCTACAACTTCGGCCTTTCTTGCTGCTATGTAGAGATGGTGACCTCTTTTACCGCAGTGCATGACGTTGCCCGTTTCGGCGCGGAAGTGCTGCGTGCGTCGCCACGTCAGGCTGACCTGATGGTGGTGGCCGGTACCTGCTTTACCAAAATGGCCCCGGTTATTCAGCGTCTGTATGACCAAATGCTGGAGCCAAAATGGGTCATTTCTATGGGCGCCTGCGCCAACTCCGGCGGCATGTACGATATTTATTCGGTAGTGCAGGGCGTTGATAAGTTCATCCCGGTGGATGTGTATATCCCTGGCTGTCCGCCGCGTCCGGAAGCGTATATGCAGGCGTTGATGCTGCTGCAAGAATCGATTGGCAAAGAGCGCCGTCCGCTCTCATGGGTGGTGGGCGATCAGGGCGTGTATCGCGCCAATATGCAGCCAGAACGCGAACGTAAACGCGGCGAGCGTATTGCCGTCACGAACCTGCGTACCCCGGACGAGATTTAATTTGCGCCTGTCGGCAGCAGCACTTCACTTCGCTAACCACTATTTTAATAGCGCGAAGCACTGCCGACCACCACGGACCATTTGCAATGGTGAACAATATGACCGACTTAACCGCGCAAGACGCAGCATGGAGTACCCGCGATCATCTTGATGATCCGGTTATCGGCGAACTGCGCAACCGTTTTGGGCCGGATGCCTTTACCGTTCAGGCGACCCGCACCGGTATCCCCGTTGTTTGGGTCAAGCGTGAACAACTACTGGAGGTTGGCGATTTCTTAAAGAAACTGCCGAAACCTTACGTCATGCTGTTTGACTTACACGGCATGGATGAACGCCTGCGTACGCACCGTGACGGGTTACCCGCCGCGGATTTTTCCGTTTTCTACCACCTGATTTCCATTGAGCGTAATCGCGATATCATGCTCAAGGTGGCGTTGTCTGAAAACGACCTGCGCGTGCCGACCTTCACTAAACTTTTCCCTAACGCCAACTGGTACGAGCGTGAGACCTGGGAGATGTTTGGTATTGATATCGAAGGCCACCCGCACCTGACGCGCATCATGATGCCGCAAACCTGGGAAGGCCATCCGCTGCGTAAAGATTATCCGGCGCGCGCGACCGAATTCGACCCGTTTGAGCTGACCAAAGCCAAGCAGGATCTGGAGATGGAAGCGCTGACCTTTAAACCGGAAGACTGGGGGATGAAGCGCGGGACTGACAACGAGGACTTTATGTTCCTCAACCTCGGCCCGAACCACCCGTCTGCGCACGGTGCGTTCCGTATTATCCTGCAACTTGACGGCGAAGAAATCGTCGACTGCGTGCCGGATATCGGCTATCACCATCGCGGTGCCGAAAAAATGGGCGAGCGCCAGTCCTGGCATAGCTACATTCCCTATACCGACCGTATCGAATACCTCGGTGGTTGCGTCAATGAAATGCCGTACGTGCTGGCGGTAGAAAAGTTGGCAGGGATCACCGTCCCGGATCGTGTGAACGTCATCCGCGTGATGCTCTCCGAACTGTTCCGCATTAACAGTCATCTGCTGTACATCTCGACCTTTATTCAGGACGTCGGCGCGATGACGCCGGTCTTCTTTGCCTTTACCGACCGGCAGAAAATTTATGACCTGGTGGAAGCCATTACCGGTTTCCGTATGCACCCGGCCTGGTTCCGTATCGGCGGCGTCGCGCACGACTTGCCGCGCGGTTGGGATCGCCTGCTGCGAGAGTTCCTTGAGTGGATGCCGAAGCGTCTGGATTCTTACGAGAAAGCCGCGCTGCGTAACACCATTCTGAAAGGGCGTTCGCAGGGCGTTGCCGCTTACGGCGCGAAAGAGGCGCTGGAGTGGGGCACCACCGGCGCAGGGCTGCGCGCGACCGGGATCGACTTCGACGTGCGTAAATGGCGTCCATACTCTGGCTACGAAAACTTTGACTTTGAAGTGCCGGTGGGCGGCGGCGTTTCCGACTGCTATACCCGCGTGATGCTGAAAGTGGAAGAGCTGCGCCAGAGTCTGCGCATTCTTCAGCAGTGCCTCGATAACATGCCGGAAGGCCCGTTCAAAGCGGATCACCCGCTGACCACGCCGCCGCCGAAAGAGCGCACGCTGCAACATATCGAAACCCTGATCACCCACTTCCTGCAGGTCTCCTGGGGCCCGGTGATGCCGGCGCAGGAGTCCTTCCAGATGGTGGAAGCGACGAAGGGGATTAACAGTTACTACCTGACCAGCGACGGCAGCACTATGAGCTACCGTACCCGCGTGCGCACGCCGAGCTTTGCGCACCTGCAGCAGATTCCCTCGGCGATCCGCGGTAGCCTGGTCTCCGACCTGATTGTCTATCTGGGTAGTATCGATTTTGTTATGTCAGATGTGGACCGCTAATTATGCACGAGAATCAACAACCACAAACCGAGGCTTTTGAGCTGAGTGCGGCAGAGCGTGAAGCGATAGAGCACGAGAAGCACCACTACGAAGACCCGCGTGCGGCGTCCATTGAAGCGCTGAAAATCGTTCAGAAGCAGCGTGGCTGGGTGCCGGACGGCGCGATCTACGCTATTGCCGATGTGCTGGGTATTCCGGCGAGCGACGTCGAAGGCGTCGCCACATTCTACAGCCAGATCTTCCGTCAGCCGGTCGGTCGCCACGTGATTCGCTACTGCGACAGCGTGGTGTGCCATATCACCGGCTATCAGGGGATTCAGGCCGCGCTGGAAAAAAATCTCAACATCAAACCGGGGCAGACGACCTTTGATGGTCGCTTTACGCTGCTGCCGACCTGCTGCCTGGGGAATTGCGATAAAGGGCCGAACATGATGATTGATGAGGATACTCACAGCCATCTGACCCCGGAAGCCATTCCTGAACTACTGGAGCGGTATAAATGAAAAACGTTATCCGTACTCCCGAAACCCATCCGCTGACCTGGCGTCTGCGCGATGACAAACAGCCGGTCTGGCTGGATGAATATCGTAGCAAAAACGGCTACGAAGGCGCGCGTAAGGCGCTGACCGGCCTGTCTCCGGATGAAATCGTCAGCCAGGTAAAAGACGCCGGTCTGAAAGGGCGCGGCGGCGCGGGCTTTTCCACCGGTCTGAAGTGGAGCCTGATGCCGAAAGATGAATCCATGAACATCCGTTACCTGCTGTGTAACGCCGATGAAATGGAGCCGGGCACCTATAAAGACCGTCTGCTGATGGAACAGCTGCCGCACCTGCTGGTGGAAGGCATGCTGATCTCCGCGTTCGCGCTGAAAGCGTATCGCGGCTACATCTTCCTGCGCGGCGAATATATCGAAGCGGCTGTACATCTGCGCCGTGCGATTGCGGAAGCCACCGAGGCCGGGCTGCTTGGCAAAAATATCATGGGCACCGGGTTCGACTTCGAACTGTTTGTCCACACCGGGGCAGGGCGTTACATCTGTGGTGAAGAAACGGCGCTGATTAACTCCCTCGAAGGCCGCCGCGCGAACCCACGCTCCAAGCCGCCCTTCCCGGCGACCTCCGGCGTATGGGGCAAGCCGACCTGTGTGAATAACGTCGAAACGTTGTGCAACGTCCCGGCAATCCTCGCCAACGGCGTGGAGTGGTACCAGAACATCTCGAAAAGCAAAGATGCGGGTACCAAGCTGATGGGCTTTTCAGGCCGCGTGAAGAATCCGGGCCTCTGGGAATTACCGTTCGGCACTACCGCGCGCGAGATCCTCGAAGATTACGCGGGCGGTATGCGCGATGGCCTGAAATTCAAAGCCTGGCAACCGGGCGGGGCGGGAACCGACTTCCTGACCGAGGCGCATCTTGACCTGCCGATGGAGTTCGAAAGCATCGGTAAAGCAGGCAGCCGTCTGGGCACCGCGCTGGCGATGGCGGTAGACCACGAAATCGGCATGGTATCGCTGGTGCGTAACCTGGAAGAGTTCTTTGCCCGCGAATCCTGCGGCTGGTGTACGCCATGCCGCGACGGGTTGCCGTGGAGCGTGAAAATTCTGCGCGCGCTGGAGCGTGGCGAAGGCCAGCCGGGGGATATCGAGACACTTGAGCAACTGTGTCGTTTCCTCGGACCGGGTAAAACCTTCTGCGCGCATGCGCCGGGCGCGGTTGAGCCACTGCAAAGCGCAATTAAGTATTTCCGCGAAGAATTCGAAGCTGGCATCAAGCAGCCGTTCAGCAATACCCATTTAATCAATGGTATTCAGCCGAACCTGCTCAAAGAGCGCTGGTGAGTTAACGATTTTTAATTTGGAAGCATGCTAATGGCTACGATTCATGTAGACGGCAAAGAATACGAGGTCAACGGCGCGGACAACCTGCTACAGGCATGTCTGTCCCTCGGCCTTGATATTCCGTATTTTTGCTGGCACCCGGCGCTGGGAAGCGTCGGTGCTTGCCGCCAGTGTGCGGTGAAGCAATACCAAAACGCGGAAGATACGCGTGGTCGCCTGGTGATGTCCTGTATGACGCCAGCCACCGACGGTACCTTTATCTCTATTGACGACGAAGAAGCGAAACAGTTCCGTGAAAGCGTGGTGGAGTGGCTGATGACTAACCACCCGCACGACTGTCCGGTTTGTGAAGAGGGCGGTAACTGCCATCTTCAGGATATGACCGTGATGACGGGGCATAGTTTCCGCCGCTACCGTTTCACCAAACGTACCCACCGCAACCAGGATCTGGGGCCGTTCATCTCGCACGAAATGAACCGCTGTATCGCCTGCTACCGTTGTGTGCGTTACTACAAAGATTATGCCGACGGCACCGATCTGGGCGTCTATGGCGCGCATGACAACGTCTACTTCGGGCGTCCGGAAGATGGTACGCTGGAAAGCGAATTCTCCGGTAACCTGGTCGAGATTTGCCCGACCGGCGTCTTCACCGATAAAACGCACTCCGAGCGTTACAACCGTAAATGGGACATGCAGTTTGCGCCGAGCATCTGCCAGCAGTGTTCCATCGGCTGTAACATCAGCCCGGGCGAGCGCTATGGCGAACTGCGCCGTATCGAAAACCGTTACAACGGTACCGTTAACCACTACTTCCTCTGCGACCGCGGTCGTTTCGGCTATGGCTATGTGAACCTGAAAGACCGTCCGCGTCAGCCGGTTCAGCGCCGCGGCGATGACTTTATTACTCTCAACGCCGAGCAGGCGATGCAGGGCGCGGCGGATATTCTGCGCCAGTCGAAGAAAGTGATCGGTATCGGTTCGCCACGCGCCAGCATTGAGAGCAACTTTGCGCTGCGTGAGCTGGTTGGTGCGGAAAACTTCTACACCGGTATCGCGCGCGGCGAGCAGGAACGTCTGCAACTGGCGCTGAAAGTGCTGCGTGAAGGCGGAATTTACACCCCGGCGCTGCGGGAGATCGAATCTTATGACGCGGTACTGGTCTTGGGTGAGGATGTCACTCAGACCGGCGCGCGCGTTGCGCTGGCGGTACGCCAGGCGGTGAAAGGTAAAGCGCGTGAAATGGCGGCGGCGCAGAAAGTGGCCGACTGGCAGATTGCGGCCATCCTTAACATCGGCCAGCGTGCCAAACATCCGCTGTTCGTGACTAACGTGGACGACACCCGTCTGGATGATATCGCCGCCTGGACTTATCGCGCGCCGGTGGAAGATCAGGCGCGCCTGGGCTTTGCGATTGCCCATGCGCTGGACAATACAGCGCCTGCGGTTGACGGTATCGACAGCGACTTGCAAAACAAAATTGATGTCATTGTGCAGGCGTTGGCCGGCGCGAAAAAACCGCTGATTATCTCCGGCACTAACGCCGGTAGCAGTGAGGTGATTCAGGCGGCCGCTAACGTGGCGAAAGCGCTGAAAGGCCGTGGCGCCGACGTCGGTATTACTATGATTGCCCGCTCCGTGAACAGCATGGGGCTGGGTATGATGGGCGGCGGTTCGCTTGATGATGCGCTGGGCGAGCTGGAAACCGGCAGTGCGGACGCGGTGGTGGTGCTGGAAAACGATCTCCACCGTCATGCAAGCGCTACGCGCGTGAACGCCGCGCTCGCCAAAGCGCCGCTGGTGATGGTGGTTGACCATCAGCGCACGGCGATTATGGAAAACGCGCATCTGGTGCTTTCCGCGGCAAGCTTCGCCGAAAGCGATGGTACGGTCATCAACAACGAAGGCCGCGCGCAGCGCTTCTTCCAGGTTTATGATCCGGCCTACTACGATAACAAGACGATTATGCTGGAAAGCTGGCGCTGGCTGCATTCGCTGCACAGCACCGTCGAAAACCGCGAAGTGGACTGGACTCAGCTTGACCACGTGATCGACGCGGTCATTGCCGCCATGCCGCAATTTGCCGGCATTAAGGACGCCGCGCCGGATGCGACCTTCCGCATTCGCGGGCAGAAGCTGGCGCGCGAACCGCATCGTTACAGCGGTCGTACGGCGATGCGCGCCAATATCAGCGTGCATGAACCACGTCAGCCGCAGGATAAAGACACCATGTTCGCCTTCTCGATGGAAGGGAATAACCAACCGACTGCCCCGCGATCTGAAATTCCGTTCGCCTGGGCGCCGGGCTGGAACTCCCCGCAGGCGTGGAACAAGTTCCAGGATGAAGTGGGCGGCAAACTGCGTCACGGCGATCCGGGCGTGCGTTTGATTGAAGCGACTGAGGGCGGTCTGGATTATTTCACTACCGTGCCGGCAAGCTTCCAGGCGCAGGACGGTCAGTGGCGTATTGCGCCGTATTACCACCTGTTTGGCAGCGACGAATTGTCTCAGCGTTCTCCGGTCTTCCAGAGCCGTATGCCGCAGCCGTATATCAAACTTAACCCGGCGGATGCCGCGAAGTTGGGCGTCAATGCCGGGACGCGCGTCTCCTTTAGCTACGATGGCAATACGGTGACGCTGCCGGTTGAAATCTCTGAAGGGTTAGCGGCAGGGCAGGTAGGGCTGCCGATGGGTATGCCTGGCATCGCGCCGGTTCTGGCTGGCGCGCGTCTTGAGGATCTGCGGGAGGCGCAACAATGAGTTGGATTACACCGGATCTGATTGAGATCCTGCTGAGCATTCTCAAAGCGGTGGTGATTCTGCTGGTGGTCGTCACCTGCGGGGCCTTCATGAGCTTTGGCGAACGTCGTCTGCTGGGTCTGTTCCAGAACCGTTATGGACCAAACCGCGTTGGCTGGGGCGGCTCGCTCCAGCTGGTCGCGGATATGATCAAGATGTTCTTTAAAGAAGACTGGATCCCGAAATTCTCGGATCGCGTCATCTTTACCCTGGCGCCGATGATCGCGTTTACTTCGCTGCTGCTCTCCTTCGCCATTGTGCCGGTTAGCCCTAATTGGGTGGTGGCCGATTTAAACATCGGGATTCTGTTCTTCCTGATGATGGCCGGTCTGGCGGTTTACGCGGTGCTGTTCGCCGGTTGGTCGAGCAACAACAAATACTCGCTGCTGGGCGCGATGCGCGCGTCTGCCCAGACGGTGAGCTACGAAGTGTTTCTTGGTCTTTCCCTGATGGGCGTGGTGGCGCAGGCCGGTTCATTTAATATGACCGATATCGTCAATAACCAGGCGCATCTGTGGAACGTGATTCCGCAATTCTTTGGGTTTGTTACTTTCGCCATCGCGGGCGTAGCGGTCTGTCACCGTCACCCGTTTGACCAGCCGGAAGCCGAGCAGGAACTGGCGGACGGTTACCACATCGAATATTCCGGGATGAAATTCGGTCTGTTCTTCGTGGGGGAGTACATCGGTATCGTCACCGTTTCCGCGCTGATGGTAACGTTGTTCTTCGGTGGCTGGCATGGCCCGTTCTTACCGCCATTCGTCTGGTTCGCGCTGAAAACCGCGTTCTTCATGATGATGTTCATTTTGATTCGTGCGTCGTTACCGCGTCCGCGTTATGACCAGGTAATGTCCTTCGGCTGGAAAGTTTGCCTGCCGCTGACGCTCATCAACTTGCTGGTAACGGCGGCTGTCATTCTGTGGCAGGCGCAATAAGGGACACAAAGACCATGACCTTAAAAGAATTATTAGTGGGTTTCGGCACTCAGGTACGCAGTATCTGGATGATCGGCCTGCATGCGTTCGCCAAACGCGAAACGCGGATGTATCCGGAAGAGCCGGTCTATTTACCGCCCCGTTACCGTGGCCGTATCGTGCTCACGCGCGACCCGGACGGTGAAGAGCGCTGCGTTGCCTGTAACTTGTGTGCGGTAGCCTGTCCGGTAGGCTGTATCTCTCTGCAAAAAGCGGAGACCAAAGATGGCCGCTGGTATCCGGAATTTTTCCGCATTAACTTCTCACGCTGCATCTTCTGCGGCCTGTGCGAAGAAGCGTGCCCGACCACGGCGATTCAGTTGACCCCTGACTTCGAACTGGGCGAATACAAACGTCAGGATCTGGTGTACGAAAAAGAGGATCTGCTGATTTCCGGTCCGGGCAAATACCCGGAATATAACTTCTACCGGATGGCGGGTATGGCAATCGACGGCAAAGATAAAGGCGAAGCAGAGAACGAAGCCAAGCCTATCGACGTCAAGAGCCTGTTACCGTAAGGAGAGGGCAATGGAATTCGCTTTTTATATCTGTGGCCTGATAGCCATCCTCGCGACCCTGCGAGTGATCACCCATACCAATCCGGTACACGCGCTGTTGTATCTGGTGATATCGCTACTGGCGATTTCCGGGGTGTTCTTTTCGCTGGGCGCTTATTTTGCCGGTGCGCTGGAAATTATCGTCTACGCAGGCGCCATCATGGTGCTGTTTGTGTTCGTGGTGATGATGCTCAACCTCGGCGGCAGCGAAATCGAACAGGAACGCCAGTGGCTGAAACCGCAGGTGTGGATTGGTCCGGCGGTTTTGTCGGCCATTATGCTGGCGGTTATTGTGTACGCCATTCTGGGCGTTAACGACCAGGGCATCGACGGCACGCCGATTAGCGCGAAAGCGGTGGGCATCACGCTGTTCGGGCCTTATGTTCTGGCGGTCGAACTGGCGTCTATGCTGCTGCTGGCAGGCCTGGTGGTGGCGTTCCACGTCGGTCGTGAAGAGCGTGCGGGCGAAGTGCTAAGCAACCGCGCCGATGACCGCGCGAAAAGAAAAACGGAGGAGCGCGCATGATCCCCTTAACACATGGACTGATCCTCGCTGCGATTTTATTCGTCCTGGGTTTAACCGGTCTGGTTATCCGCCGCAATCTGCTGTTTATGCTGATCGGGCTGGAAATCATGATTAACGCCTCCGCGCTGGCCTTTGTGGTCGCCGGGAGCTACTGGGGCCAGACCGATGGTCAGGTGATGTACATTCTCGCCATCAGCCTTGCGGCTGCGGAAGCGAGTATTGGACTTGCGCTGTTGCTGCAATTCCATCGCCGTCGCCAGAACCTGAACATCGATTCAGTAAGTGAGATGCGTGGATGAACATGCTTGCCTTAACCATTATTCTGCCATTGATTGGCTTTGTACTGCTGGCGTTCTCTCGCGGACGCTGGTCGGAAAATCTCTCCGCGACCATTGGCGTGGGCTCCGTTGGTCTGGCGGCGTTGGTGACAGCGTTTGTCGGGATGGATTTCTTCGCCAACGGCAAACAGGCGTTCAGCCAGCCGCTGTGGACGTGGATGTCGGTCGGTAACTTCAACATCGGTTTTAACCTGGTGCTGGACGGCCTGTCGCTGACCATGCTCTCTGTGGTCACCGGCGTCGGCTTCCTGATCCACATGTTCGCTTCCTGGTACATGCGTGGGGAAGAGGGTTACTCCCGCTTCTTCGCTTATACCAACCTGTTTATCGCCAGCATGGTTGTTCTGGTGCTGTCCGATAACCTGCTGTTGATGTACCTCGGCTGGGAAGGCGTGGGCCTGTGCTCTTATCTGTTGATCGGCTTCTATTACAGCGATCCGAAGAATGGCGCGGCGGCAATGAAAGCCTTCGTGGTGACCCGTGTCGGTGACGTGTTCCTCGCCTTCGCGCTGTTCATCCTCTACAACGAACTGGGCACGCTGAACTTCCGCGAAATGGTCGAGCTGGCGCCAGCGCATTTTGCTGACGGCAACAATATGCTGATGTGGGCGACGCTGATGCTGCTGGGCGGCGCGGTCGGTAAATCTGCGCAGCTACCGTTGCAGACCTGGCTTGCCGACGCGATGGCCGGTCCGACGCCGGTCTCCGCGCTGATCCACGCCGCTACCATGGTGACCGCCGGTGTCTACCTGATTGCACGCACGCATGGCCTGTTCCTGATGACCCCGGAAATTCTGCATCTGGTGGGTATTATCGGGGCGATTACGCTGGTCATGGCGGGTTTCGCCGCGCTGGTGCAGACCGACATCAAACGCGTGCTGGCCTATTCCACCATGAGCCAGATTGGCTACATGTTCCTGGCGCTTGGCGTACAGGCGTGGGATGCGGCGATTTTCCATCTGATGACCCATGCGTTCTTCAAAGCGCTGCTGTTCCTGGCGTCCGGTTCCGTCATTCTGGCCTGCCATCACGAACAGAACATCTTTAAGATGGGCGGTCTGCGTAAGTCCATTCCGCTGGTGTATGCCTGCTTCCTGGTGGGCGGCGCGGCGCTGTCGGCGCTGCCGCTGGTCACTGCGGGCTTCTTCAGTAAGGATGAGATCCTGGCTGGCGCGATGGCGAACGGCCATATCAATCTGATGGTGGCGGGTCTGGTCGGCGCGTTCATGACCTCCCTGTACACCTTCCGGATGATTTTCATCGTATTCCACGGTAAAGAACAAATTCATGCTCATGCAGGGAAGGGGATTACCCACCATCTGCCGCTGATTGTCCTGATGATTCTGTCTACCTTTGTTGGCGCGCTGATTGTGCCGCCGCTGCAGGGGGTGCTGCCGCAGACAACTGAACTGGCGCATGGTCGCGTCATGACGCTGGAAATTACCTCTGGCGTAGTGGCGATTGCCGGCATCCTGATTGCCGCATGGCTGTGGCTGGGTAAACGTACGCTGGTGACGTCGATCGCCAACAGCGCGCCGGGCCGTCTGCTGGGCACCTGGTGGTATAACGCCTGGGGCTTTGACTGGCTGTACGACAAAGTATTCGTCAAGCCATTCCTCGGTATCGCCTGGCTGCTGAAGCGCGACCCGCTTAATGCGTTGATGAACATTCCGGCTATCCTTTCCCGTTTTGCAGGCAAAGGCCTGGTACTGAGCGAGAACGGTTATTTGCGCTGGTATGTGGCATCCATGAGCATCGGCGCGGTTGTGGTGCTGGCGCTGTTGATGGTACTGCGTTGAGTTTGTTGGCTGGATGAACGACTGCCGGATGGCGCAGTGCTTATCCGGCCTACAAACCCAAAAATAATTTTTAGAATTCGTTGAAAATCTGTTCCTGAAGTACAGGTGTCATCGGCGAAGTCAGACCGGATACCGCCAGCGCACAGCAACCGGAGCGTACTGAAGTACGTGAGGATGATTCGCGAAGCTCACCCCTACGGGGCCGTCCTTACGGACGTTCAAAACGCGCTGCGTTTTGTGTGAGCACTGGCAGGATTTGGGCTGACGAGTGAGATAGCCTGAGCAGGAGTAAATATAAGGGACATACTTAGCTATGTTATTACCCTGGTTGATATTAATCCCCTTTATCGGCGGCTTTCTGTGCTGGCAGACCGAACGCTTTGGCGTGAAGGTGCCGCGCTGGATAGCGCTGATTACCATGGGGCTGACGCTGGCGCTCGGTCTGCAATTGTGGTTGCAGGGCGGCTATTCACTGACGCAATCCGCCGGTATTCCGCAGTGGCAATCTGAATTTGTCCTGCCGTGGATCCCGCGTTTTGGCATCTCTATCCATCTGGCGCTCGACGGACTGTCGCTGCTAATGGTGGTGCTGACCGGCCTGCTCGGCGTTCTGGCGGTGCTTTGCTCCTGGCGAGAAATCGAAAAATATCAGGGCTTCTTCCACCTGAACCTGATGTGGATCTTAGGCGGCGTTATCGGCGTGTTCCTGGCCATCGACATGTTCCTGTTTTTCTTCTTCTGGGAAATGATGCTGGTGCCGATGTACTTCCTGATCGCGCTGTGGGGCCACAAAGCTTCTGACGGGAAAACGCGTATCACGGCGGCGACCAAGTTCTTCATCTACACCCAGGCGAGTGGTCTGGTGATGTTGATTGCCATCCTGGCGCTGGTCTTTGTGCACTACAACGCGACCGGCGTGTGGACCTTCAATTATGAAGAGCTGCTGAATACGCCGATGTCCCACGGTGTGGAATATCTGCTGATGCTGGGCTTCTTCATCGCCTTCGCGGTGAAAATGCCGGTGGTTCCGCTGCATGGCTGGCTGCCGGATGCGCACTCCCAGGCGCCGACCGCCGGTTCCGTCGACCTGGCGGGGATCTTGCTGAAAACCGCCGCTTACGGTCTGCTGCGTTTCTCCCTGCCATTGTTCCCGAACGCGTCGGCGGAGTTTGCGCCTATCGCTATGTGGCTTGGCGTTATCGGCATTTTCTACGGCGCGTGGATGGCCTTTACCCAATACGACATCAAGCGCCTGATTGCCTATACCTCCGTTTCCCACATGGGCTTCGTGCTGATCGCTATCTACACCGGCAGTCAGCTGGCGTACCAGGGCGCGGTGATTCAGATGATTGCGCACGGTTTGTCCGCGGCGGGTCTGTTCATTCTGTGTGGCCAGTTGTACGAACGTCTGCATACGCGTGACATGCGTATGATGGGCGGCCTGTGGGGCAAGATGAAATGGTTGCCTGCGCTGTCCATGTTCTTTGCGGTGGCGACGCTCGGGATGCCGGGCACCGGTAACTTTGTCGGCGAATTTATGATTCTGTTCGGCAGCTACCAGGTGGTGCCGGTGATTACCGTGATCTCCACCTTTGGGCTGGTATTCGCCTCTGTATACTCGCTGGCGATGCTGCATCGCGCTTACTTTGGTAAGGCGAAGAGCCAGATTGCCAGTGTAGAACTGCCAGGGATGTCGCTGCGCGAGCTGTTTATCATTCTGTTGCTGGTGGTGCTTCTGGTACTGCTTGGCTTCTATCCGCAGCCGATTCTGGATACCTCGCATTCTGCGATGAGCAACATCCAGCAGTGGTTTGTTAATTCCGTTACTACTACAAGGCCGTAAATCGCCATGACAATAACTCCACAACACCTGATTGCGCTGCTACCGCTGCTGATCGTCGGCTTGACGGTGGTGGTTGTGATGCTCTCCATTGCGTGGCGACGCAATCACTTCCTCAATGCCACGCTGTCGGTCATTGGGCTTAACGCTGCTCTGGTTTCGCTTTGGTTTGTCGGCCAGGCCGGGGCAATGGACGTCACGCCGCTGATGCGCGTTGACGGCTTTGCGATGCTCTACACCGGGCTGGTGCTGCTGGCGAGCCTCGCCACCTGTACCTTTGCCTACCCGTGGCTGGAAGGCTATAACGATAACCAGGAAGAGTTCTACCTGCTGGTGTTAATCGCCAGCCTGGGGGGAATTCTGCTGGCGAACGCCAACCATCTGGCGGCGCTGTTCCTCGGTATTGAACTGATCTCACTGCCGCTGTTCGGCCTGATTGGTTATGCTTTCCGCCAGAAACGCTCGCTGGAAGCCAGTATCAAATACACCATCCTCTCCGCCGCCGCCTCGTCTTTCCTGCTGTTCGGGATGGCGCTGGTCTATGCGCAGTCCGGCAACCTGTCTTTCGAAGCGCTCGGTAAGAGCCTCGGCGATGGTATGCTGCACGAGCCGTTGCTGCTGGCGGGCTTTGGCCTGATGATTGTCGGTCTGGGCTTTAAACTCTCTCTGGTGCCGTTCCACCTGTGGACGCCAGACGTTTACCAGGGCGCGCCTGCGCCGGTTTCTACCTTCCTGGCGACGGCGAGCAAAATCGCTATCTTCGGCGTGGTGATGCGTCTGTTCCTGTATGCGCCGGTAGGCGACAGCGAAGCGGTACGCGTGGTGCTGGGCATTATCGCCTTTGCCTCTATCATCTTCGGTAACCTGATGGCGCTGAGCCAGACCAACATCAAACGTCTGCTCGGTTACTCTTCTATCTCTCACCTCGGCTATCTGCTGGTGGCGCTGATTGCCCTGCAGAGCGGCGAGATGTCGATGGAAGCGGTAGGCGTTTATCTGGCCGGTTATCTGTTCAGCAGCCTCGGCGCGTTTGGCGTGGTCAGCCTGATGTCCAGCCCGTTCCGCGGCCCGGATGCGGATTCTCTGTACTCTTACCGTGGTCTATTCTGGCACCGCCCGGTTCTTGCCGCGGTGATGACGGTGATGATGCTGTCGCTGGCAGGTATCCCGATGACGCTGGGCTTTATCGGCAAATTCTACGTGCTGGCGGTCGGCGTTCAGGCCAGCCTGTGGTGGCTGGTCGCCGCCGTGGTAGTGGGTTCCGCGATTGGTTTGTACTACTACCTGCGTGTTGCGGTGAGTCTCTACCTGCACGCGCCGCAGCAACCGGGACGCGACGCGCCGACAAACTGGCAGTACAGCGCAGGCGGTATCGTGGTGCTGATCTCCGCGTTGCTGGTGTTGGTACTGGGCGTCTGGCCGCAGCCGCTGATTAGCCTTGTGCAACTGGCGATGCCGCTGATGTAATGCCGCGTTGATGATGTCAATAACCGCCGATTTATCGGCGGTTGAGGCTGATGAGCAATACCTGAGCCTCTAAATGTTGGATTGCATCCAACTTATGAAAACCTGTGACGCATAGAGACCATAGACTCGTTGGGTGAGGCGTAGCCGAAACCCAACACTTTTTCAACGAACACAGAACCAGATGCCGGATAAGGCGTAGTCGCCATCCGGCATCAACGTTGTATTAGTGGCGTAGGTTGGGTGGAGCGAAGCTAACCCAAATTCATACCCAACACGTCCCGACGAACGAAGAGCCGGATGTTGGGCGGTTCCGTAAGCGCCAGCGGTTTCATATGGGTAATTCACAATAATTGTCGAAGTGTTAAACATATGGCCCATTACTCCGCTATAAAAATTATAACGTGACTGTCATTTCTCAGGCATCGCTGATAAAAACTCAGCAGTTTGTCCATTTCTTGCATCAGGCAGTGGAACAACTCTCCCAACTGTTTTCGTGACCCGTTTCCCGGATAAATGTCTATCTCATCGACTTCAATGGGAAAAATTTGATCTGAAGCGTATTTCTGTCAGCGTTTTTCAAGGCGTCCGATCGCGCTCACTTCATTATTTCATGTGACGGCGGCATATAATATCTTTCCATCAATAACGTGAGTGTCGGCACGGCTTAATGGATTGCTGTTTGGTGGGTTGTAAAAGGAAGTATCGGCGAGGGCACAGTGCAGATAGTCCCCCATCTTATATATTCACTTTTGGTAAATCGGTCACCTGTAAATAGTGTTCTTCACGCAGAATCTGTGGGTCGAACGCCAGCAACTGATTAAGCCGTTCATCTTAAACGTAAATATTATTTACCTCAAAAATATAATTATCTTTTTTATTATTGGTGGCTATTAACGCAGGTAAAATTATTTTCTACTTTCGTCATGCTGATAATAAAAGTAAAGCGGAATATAATGCAGGACATCTGCAGAGAATTACCCGAATATAATTGAAAAGGAATTTGTATGCTTAACGGAAAAACATTAATGCTGTTGTTGGGTGGGGTTATTCTCTCGGGCTGTGGGCCGGAGCCCTCCGACCCGCAGGGAAATAATCCGGCTGAGTTAAAACAGAAGCGGACTATCCAGAAAGAAAATAGCGCTCAGGCCGGGGATGACACTGTCCAGAAAAGACAAGCCGAGGCCGCCCAACAGGCTGCGAAAAAAGCAGTCGAATATGCTGAAGCCAAAGCCCTGGCAGATGCCAAAGCGGCATCTCTGGCAACAGCCGAAGCACCGCAATATGTAATGCAGACACGTGCCGCGGCACCAAAAGCGTTCGCTGCACAAGGCGGTAATGTAATGGGGACCGCGCGTTACGAACACTACGATGAAAATCCGATTAAACAGGTAAGTCAGGCGCCGCTCGCCACGTTTAGTCTGGATGTAGACACTGGCAGCTACGCTAACGTGCGGCGCTTTCTGAATCAGGGACAACTGCCGCCGCCGGAAGCCGTGCGGGTAGAAGAGATGCTCAATTATTTTCCCGCGCCTCAGCCCGTTGCGGATAAGCAGGATAACACTAAACCCATTGCGGCCTGTATACCGATGCCATTTGCGGTTAAATACGAACTGGCTCCCTCGCCGTGGAACGCGCAGCGTACGCTATTAAAAGTTGATGTTCAGGCCCGGGACATGCAGACCAGAGATCTGCCACCTGCCAACCTGGTTTTTCTCATTGATACTTCCGGCTCTATGCAGCCAGCGGAACGCCTGCCGTTGATCCGGTCGGCGCTAAAACTGTTGGTGAACGATCTGCGTGCGCAGGATAACATCACGATTGTGACCTACGCGGGCGGCACTCACGTCGCGCTTGCGTCTACAGCGGGAAATAACACAACCGCGATTAAAGCGGCAATTGATAATCTGGATGCTTACGGGAGTACCGGTGGTGAAGCGGGATTACGACTAGCCTACGAGCAGGCCGAAAAAGGGTTTATCAAAGGCGGCGTTAACCGCATTTTGTTGACCACCGACGGTGATTTTAACCTCGGTATTACCGATCCCAAAGACATCGAAGCGCTGGTAAAAAAAGAGCGCGAGAAAGGTATTACCTTATCTACGCTGGGCGTCGGCGATGACAATTTCAACGAAGCCATGATGGTGAGAATTGCTGATGTGGGTAACGGCAATTACAGCTACATCGACTCCCTCTCTGAGGCGCAAAAAGTCCTCAAGGATGAGATGCATCAAACGCTGGTCACCGTTGCCAAAGATGTAAAATCGCAAATCGAATTTAATCCGCAGTGGGTGACTGAGTACCGGCAGATTGGTTATGAAAAACGCCAACTGCGCGACGAGGATTTCAATAACGATAAGGTTGATGCCGGTGATATCGGCGCGGGTAAACACGTCACGCTATTCTTTGAACTGACGCTTAACGGGCAGAAAGCCTCGGTGGATAAACTGCGCTACGCTCAGGACAAAGCCGCCTCAAAGCCAACAAAATCAAGCGAGCTGGCGTGGATCAAATTGCGCTGGAAAGCGCCGCAGGGCAGCGAAAGTACATTAGCCGAGTTCCCGGTCGTTATGGGAAAAATGCCGATCTTTGCTGACGCCTCTGAAGATTTTCGTTTCCGCGCGGCGGTAGCGGCTTTCGGGCAAAAACTGCGTGGCTCAGAAACGCTGGCAGATACGACCTGGCCGCAAATTATTAAATGGGGTGAACAGGCGCGCGGGGAAGATAGACAAGGCTATCGCGCGGAGTTTATTAAACTGGTAAAACTGGCGGAAGGCTTGTCTCACTAAGCGTCAGGGGATGCCTGTACTGTAGGCATCCCCTGTTACGTCAGGCGCTTTTGCGGCTGATCAGTGGTCCCTGGCTGTTTGTTGCTGCGCGCTCCAGCACTTCCTGAATGACCGAAGAGAGTTCGTTAATCTCAAACTTGGCCACGTAGCCGTCGGCCTGCACTTTACGTATATGATCTTCGTTGGCGCTGCCGGAAAGGGAAGAGTGAATAACGACCGGGATCTTTTTCAGCCGTTCATCGGTTTTAATTTTACGCGTTAACGTAAAGCCATCCATCTCCGGCATCTCAAGATCTGTCAGGACCAGCGCGATTTTCTCGCTAATTGGCTTACCTTCGGCCTCCGCTTCCTGCGCCAGTTGCTGGATTCTCTCCCATGCATCCTTGCCGGTCACATGCATCTGATGCGGAATTCCCATCGCGTTCAGCCCTTTTTCCAGCATCGCGCGGGCGACTTTGGAGTCTTCCGCCACAATGGCTACCGCGCCAGGGGTAATATAAAATTTATTGGTCTTCAGATTGGTGGCGCGCAGATCGTGGCTGGAGGGGACAATATCATAAAGGATCTGCTCAACGTCGAGCACCAGCGCCAGGTTGTTGGTTTCTTTGTTGTCATCCAGGCAGGCAATACTGGTGATGTAGCGACCGTTGACGGCTTTCTCGGCGGTATGCACCTGTTGCCAGTCAAGACGCATAATATTTTCCACCGACTCGACGGCAAATGCCTGTACGCTGCGCGCATATTCGGTGATCAGCAAAATATTCAGCCCGGTTTCCGGCTTGCAGCCCGCTACCGCTGGCAAATCAATCACTGGAATGACCTGATCCCGAATATTGACCATGCCCAATAGCGGCGCTTTCATGCCTGCCGGGCGCGTAAAGGCGGGCATTGGTACGATTTCGCGCAGCTTAAATACATTGATGCCGAACAGCTCTGACTTCTGTTCATGCAGCGATGTACCAAGACGGAATAACAGCAGCTCAAAACGGTTGGACAGGGTTAAATTGGCCCTGTCATCAATATCTTTCTGAAAATTGTCCATCCTAACCTCATTATGAAAGCCTGCCTTTTTTAGTGTTATCGGCAATGAGGACAAAAAATGGAGCGCTAAACCGGGAAAACAGAAAAATCGTAAGCCAGTTCCGTCGCCGGGAAAATAGCGCGGCATTCCGCCAGTAAGCGCTGACAGCCTTTATCGTCATAGCGTGAGCTAATATGGGTCATGATCAGCCGACCAACGGCAGCTTCCCGCGCCAGCGTCGCGGTTTGACGGGTGGAGCTGTGTCCGCGAGCGTTGGCTTTCTCCTCCATTGACGCATCCAGCGTGGTTTCATGGACCATCACATCCACACCTTGCGCCAGCGCGAGGGCGGCCTCGCAGGGCGCGGTATCGCCGAAAATCGCCACTGATTTCCCGGCCACGGCGGGAGCAAGGTAGTCGGCGCCATTGATCTGCCTTCCATCGGCAAGCGTGACGGTTTTTCCTGCCTTCAACGCCTGAAACAGCGGGCCGGGCGTAACGCCTGCGGCTTTTAACGCCCTGGCATTCAGCGCGCCAGGCTTGTCATGTTCAACAACGCGATATCCGTAGCACTCCAGTGGATGCTCCAGCCTGAACGCGGTCACTTTACGCAGACCGTCGTCAAGAATATCGCCTGCGCTAATTTCTTCAATTTGCAACGGAAAATCGGTCCATGAACCGCTAAGACGCAGTGTGGTTGCAATAAACTCACGCACGCCTTGAGGCCCGTATACGGTTAGCGGATGGGGGTTCCCCGCCATCGACCGGCTGCATAGCAGACCCGGCAGGCCAAACAGATGATCGCCGTGAAGATGGCTGATAAAAATGCGCTCAAGCTTACCGGGATGAAACGCGGTATTAAGCATTTGATGCTGTGTCCCTTCGCCGCAATCAAAAAGCCATACTCCCGGCTGCGTTGGATGTTGCAGATGTAATAAAATTGCCGTTACATTGCGTGAGCGCGTGGGAACGCCTGCGGACGTACCTAAAAAAATTAATTCCATCTTGTCCATACACGTTTGGTTATCGTTTAACCCAAGATTACCACAACACAGGAGCGCATCATGATTGACTGGCAGGATCTCCACCATAGCGAACTTACCGTTCCTCAACTTTACGCGTTACTCAAATTGCGCTGCGCGGTCTTTGTGGTAGAACAGCGCTGTCCTTACCTGGATGTGGATGGCGATGATTTAGTCGGCGACAATCGGCATATTCTGGGCTGGCATCAGGATGAGCTGGTGGCGTATGCGAGGATTCTGAAAAGCGATAACGAATCAGACCCGGTTGTCATTGGCCGGGTGATCGTCAGCGATGCCTGGCGAGGGGCGAAACTGGGCCAGCAATTAATGGCGAAAACGCTGGAATCTTGTGGGCGGCACTGGCCGGATAAGCCGCTATATCTGGGGGCGCAGGCGCATCTACAACCTTTTTATGCGCGGTTTGGTTTTATTCCGGTTACCGATGTTTATGACGAAGACGGCATTCCGCACCGGGGAATGGCGCGGGAGGTTCATCAGGCATAAACCGAAACCGTTGACTATAGTTAGGAGCAGGTGTTAACACAACGGAGAATGAGAATGTCATATCAATTTGGTGAATCACGTGTTGATGATGATCTGACTTTGCTCAGCGAAACGCTGGAAGAGATTTTACGTTCCTCAGGCGATCCCGCCGATCAAAAATACATTGAGCTGAAAGCCCGCGCGGAACAAGCGCTGGAAGAGGTGAAAAACCGCGTAAGCCATGCGTCGGATAGCTATTATTACCGGGCAAAGCAGGCCGTTTATAAAGCGGATGACTACGTTCATGAAAAACCCTGGCAGGGTATTGGCGTAGGCGCGGCGGTAGGACTGGTACTTGGACTGCTGCTGGCGCGGCGCTAAATCCCCCTACTGAACAGAATTGCAACCCTCCCTAAATGAGGTACTGCTTTTTTAGGGCAGTACCCCGTATAATGTGGGGTTTTTAACAGGGAGGGGCCGCGTGCATTCTATTACTACTGCGCTGGAAAATCTGACGCGTCAGCTATCGCAAGAGATACCGGCGACGCCAGGGCTTTGCGTTTTCGATGCGCCTTTCCCTTTAAACGATGCCTTCGATGCATTGAGCTGGCTGGCCAGCCAGTCATCCTTTCCGCAATTCTACTGGCAACAGCGCAATGGCGACGAAGAAGCTGCCGTTCTCGGGGCAATCACCGTTTTTTCATCGCTCGATCTGGCGCAACGGTTTTTACGTCAGCACGCGCAGCCTGACCTGCGTATTTGGGGGCTGAATGCGTTCGAGCCGAAAGAGGGCTACTTATTGCTGCCGCGGCTGGAGTGGCGACGTAGCGGGGGTACGGCGACCTTACGCTTACATCTGCACAGTGACGTTTCGCTACGCGATGATGCGCGCCAGGCGAAAGCGTTTCTCGCTTCTCTGGTCGGCATTAAGCCTGTTCCGGCGCTACGCCTTTCGCTCACGAGCGAACAACACTGGCCGGACAAAGACGGTTGGGTGAAGCTGATTCAGCAGGCCACCCACACCATTGCGCAAGAGGCGTTTGATAAAGTTGTGCTGGCGCGGGCCACCGACTTACAATTCTCCCGTCCGGTCAATGCCGCCGCGATGATGGCGTCCAGTCGTCGTTTAAATCTCAACTGCTACCACTTTTTTATGGCTTTTTCCGCCGATACCGCCTTTCTGGGATCATCGCCGGAGCGGCTCTGGCGGCGGCGTGAAACGGCGCTGCGTACCGAAGCGCTGGCCGGGACGGTGGCGAACCATCCGGATAACCATAAAGCCTGGCAGCTTGGCGAATGGTTAATGAAAGACGATAAAAACCAGCGAGAAAATATGCTGGTTGTCGAAGACATCTGCCAGCGACTGCAAAACTGCACCCACTCGCTGGATGTGCTGCCGCCGCAGGTGCTCAGACTGCGCAAGGTACAGCATTTGCGCCGCTGTATCTGGACGGCGCTTAATCAGGCGGACGACACGCTCTGCCTGCACCAGTTACAGCCTACCGCAGCGGTCGCCGGGATCCCTCGTGAACCCGCGCGTTGTTTTATAGAACAACATGAGCCGTTCGAACGTGAATGGTATGCCGGGTCGGCAGGCTATCTCTCCACGCGGCAAAGTGAGTTTTGCGTGACGTTACGTTCAGCCAAAGTGACGGCCAATGTGGTGCGATTGTATGCCGGCGCGGGAATCGTCCGCGGCTCCGATCCGGAACAGGAATGGCAGGAAATAGATAATAAAGCGGCCGGGTTACGTACCTTATTGCAGATGGATGCGTAATGAGTCACATATTCCCGACCCATATCAATAATCCATTTTTGCAGCTCTTTATACTTAGTCCCAATGATTGATACCGGACAAACTCATGTCAGTAAGTGCATTTAACCGGCGCTGGGCGGCGGTCATCCTGGAAGCCTTAACCCGTCATGGCGTCAGGCATGTTTGTATCGCCCCTGGTTCCCGTTCCACGCCGCTCACGTTGGCGGCGGCAGAGAATCCTGCTTTTATTCACCATACGCACTTTGATGAGCGTGGGCTTGGTCATCTGGCGTTAGGGCTGGCGAAAGTCAGCCAACAGCCGGTTGCCGTTATTGTCACTTCAGGTACCGCCGTGGCGAACCTCTATCCGGCGTTGATTGAGGCGGGGCTGACGGGCGAGAAGCTCATTTTACTTACCGCCGATCGCCCGCCAGAGCTGATTGACTGCGGCGCCAACCAGGCGATCCGTCAGGCGGGGATGTTTGCCTCGCACCCCTCCCAAACTTTGTCGTTGCCGCGTCCCACGCAGGACATTCCGGCGCGCTGGCTGGTGTCGACCATCGACAATGCGCTCGCCATGCTTCATGCGGGCGCGCTGCACATTAACTGTCCTTTTGCCGAACCGCTGTATGGCGATATGAATGACACCGGTCTGGTCTGGCAGCAGCGTCTCGGCGACTGGTGGCAGGATGAAAAACCCTGGCTGCGCGAAGCGCGTCGACTGGAAAGCGACAAACAGCGCGACTGGTTCTTCTGGCGACAAAAACGCGGCGTTGTCGTCGCTGGGCGTATGAGCGCGGAAGAAGGCAAAAAAGTGGCGCAGTGGGCGCAAACTCTGGGATGGCCATTAATTGGCGACGTATTGTCGCAAACCGGGCAGCCGCTGCCGTGCGCCGACCTGTGGCTCGGCAACGCCAAAGCGGTGACCGAACTGCAGCAGGCGCAAATTGTCGTCCAGCTTGGCAGTAGCCTTACCGGAAAACGCTTACTGCAATGGCAGGCAACCTGCGAGCCGGAAGAGTACTGGGTAATCGACAATATTGAAGGTCGTCTGGACCCTGCGCACCATCGTGGACGCAGACTGGTAGCGAAAATCGCCGACTGGCTGGAACTGCATCCGGCGGAAAAACGTAAACCGTGGTGTGTAGAGATCCCGCGTCTGGCGGAACTGGCGTGGCAACGGGTGGTCGCGCAGCGAGACACCTTTGGCGAAGCGCAGCTGGCGCACCGTATCCGCGACTATCTGCCGGAGCAGGGGCAATTGTTCGTGGGCAATAGTCTGGTGGTGCGTCTGATCGACGCGCTGTCACAGTTGCCGGCTGGCTATCCGGTATACAGCAATCGCGGGGCGAGCGGCATTGACGGCCTGCTTTCCACGGCGGCAGGCGTGCAGCGCGCCAGCGCCAAATCGACGCTGGCTATCGTCGGCGATTTATCCGCGCTGTACGATCTTAACGCGCTGGCGTTACTACGTCAGGTATCTGCGCCGTTTGTGTTGATTGTGGTCAACAATAACGGCGGGCAGATCTTTTCCCTGCTGCCGACGCCGCAAAGCAAACGCGAGCGCTTTTATTTGATGCCGCAAAACGTCCATTTTGACCATGCGGCCGCCATGTTTAACCTGCGCTATCATCGCCCGGAAAACTGGGAAGAGCTGGAGTCTGCGCTGGCTGGCGCGTGGCGAACCCCGGCGACAACGGTGATTGAGCTGGTGGTAAACGATACGGACGGCGCGCAGACGTTGCAGCAACTTTTGGCCCAGGTAAGCCATCTATGATGTTGCACGCGCAGCACATGCCCGGACAGCCTGGGGCGCCCTCGCTGGTTTTCCTGCACGGTTTTTCTGGCGATTGCCGCGAATGGCAGCCGGTTGGCGAACAGTTTCACGGCTGTTCGCGGCTCTATATTGACTTACCGGGACATGGCGGATCTACGGCTATTCCGGTCGGCGGATTTGCCGATGTCATCAGATTACTGCGCGCTACGTTAATTAGTTACAACATACTAAAGTTTTGGTTGGTGGGATACTCCCTTGGCGGCCGGGTGGCGATGATGGCAGCCTGCCAGGGAATACCCGGCCTGTGCGGCCTGGTGGTTGAAGGCGGTCATCCGGGGCTGCAAAATGAACAGGCGCGCGCTGAAAGACGATTGTCCGACGGGCGCTGGGCAGAGCGTTTTCGTCGTGAACCCCTGACTGAGGTTTTTCACGACTGGTATCAGCAGCCGGTGTTCGCCTCGCTGACGGCGCAGCAAAGGCAGGCGCTGACGGCGCTGCGTAGCCAGAATAACGGCGAAACGCTGGCTGCGATGCTGGAGGCGACATCGCTTGCCGCCCAGCCGGATTTACGCGAGGCGCTCAACGCGCTGGCATTTCCGTTTTATTATTTATGTGGCGAACGCGACAGCAAATTCCGCGCCCTGGCGCAGGAAGTGGCGGCGACATGCCATGTTATTCGTAACGCCGGACACAACGCGCATCGGGAAAACCCCGCTGGCGTGGTAGACAGTCTGGCTCAGATTCTGCGTCTCTGACTAAAGGACACACTATGATCTATCCTGATGAAACAATGCTTTACGCACCGGTAGAATGGCACGACTGCTCGGAGGGTTACACCGACATTCGTTATGAAAAATCCACCGACGGTATTGCAAAAATCACCATTAATCGTCCGCAGGTGCGCAATGCATTTCGTCCGTTGACCGTCAAAGAGATGATTCAGGCGCTGGCGGATGCCCGTTACGACGACAACGTGGGCGTGATTATTCTGACCGGCGAAGGCGATAAAGCGTTTTGCGCGGGCGGCGACCAGAAGGTGCGCGGCGATTACGGCGGTTATCAGGATGACTCCGGCGTGCATCACCTGAACGTGCTGGATTTCCAGCGCCAGATTCGCACCTGTCCAAAACCGGTTGTCGCGATGGTCGCGGGATATTCCATCGGCGGTGGCCATGTGCTGCACATGATGTGTGACCTGACCATCGCGGCGGAAAACGCCATCTTCGGCCAGACTGGTCCGAAAGTTGGCTCCTTTGACGGCGGCTGGGGCGCTTCGTATATGGCGCGTATCGTTGGTCAGAAGAAAGCGCGTGAAATCTGGTTCCTGTGCCGCCAGTACGATGCGCAACAGGCGCTGGACATGGGGCTGGTTAACACCGTCGTTCCGCTGGCGGATCTGGAAAAAGAGACCGTGCGCTGGTGCCGCGAAATGTTGCAAAACAGTCCGATGGCGCTGCGTTGCCTGAAAGCGGCGCTGAATGCCGATTGTGACGGTCAGGCCGGGCTGCAGGAGCTGGCGGGCAACGCTACCATGCTGTTCTACATGACCGAAGAAGGGCAGGAAGGCCGTAACGCCTTTAACCAGAAGCGTCAGCCTGACTTCAGCAAATTCAAACGGAACCCATAATGCGTAGCGCGCAGGTATACCGCTGGCAGATCCCCATGGACGCGGGGGTGGTTCTGCGCGACAGGCGGTTAAAAACTCGCGACGGGCTGTATGTTTGTCTGCGTGACGGCGAGCGTGAGGGATGGGGAGAGATCTCTCCGCTGCCGGGCTTCAGTCAGGAAACGTGGGAAGAGGCGCAGACGGCGCTCCTGACGTGGGTGAACGACTGGCTTCAGGGGAGCGAGGGATTACCGGAGATGCCTTCGGTCGCGTTTGGCGCAAGCTGCGCGCTGGCGGAACTGACAGGCGTATTGCCGGAGGCGGCGGACTATCGCGCTGCGCCGTTATGCACTGGCGATCCTGACGATTTGGTGCTGCGGCTTGCCGATATGCCCGGCGAGAAAATCGCTAAGGTCAAAGTGGGTCTTTATGAAGCGGTACGCGACGGCATGGTGGTTAATTTGCTGCTGGAGGCGATCCCGGATCTGCATCTGCGTCTGGATGCGAATCGCACCTGGACGCCGCTAAAAGCCCAACAGTTCGCAAAGTATGTTAATCCGGATTACCGCGCTCGTATCGCCTTTCTCGAAGAACCGTGTAAGACGCGGGATGATTCCCGCGCCTTTGCCCGTGAAACCGGCATCGCGATTGCCTGGGACGAAAGTCTGCGCGAAGCGGATTTCACCTTTGAAGCCGAAGAGGGCGTCAGGGCTGTGGTTATCAAACCTACGCTGACCGGATCGCTTGATAAAGTGCGTGAGCAAGTCGCTGCCGCCCATGCGTTGGGACTGACGGCGGTCATCAGCTCTTCGATCGAGTCCAGCCTCGGCCTGACGCAACTGGCGCGGATTGCCGCTTGGTTGACGCCGGGAACGCTGCCTGGACTGGATACCTTGCATCTGATGCAGGCGCAACAGATTCGCCCCTGGCCCGGTAGCGCGTTGCCTTGTCTGAAGCGTGAGGAGCTGGAACGACTGTTATGACATTCACGGATTGGCCGTGGCGCCACTGGCGTCAGGTTCGCAGTCAGGCGCCCGCTCTGCGCCTGAACGATGAAGTGCTAAGCTGGCGCGCCCTCTGTGAGCGTATTGATGCGCTGGCGGGCGGGTTTGCCGCGCAGGGCGTACGCGAGGGCGACGGTGTCCTGCTGCGCGCCGGGAATCAGCCGCGCACTCTGTTGGCATGGCTTGCGCTGATGCAGTGCGGCGCGCGGGTTCTGCCCGTCAATCCGCAGTTGCCCCAGACGTTGCTGGAGGCGCTGGTGCCGAAGTTAACGCTGCGTTTTGCGCTGACACTGGAAGGCGAAAACGCGTTTTCCGGATTAACCGCGTTGCAGATACAAAAGAGCACAGCGGCGTATGCTGTGGACTGGCAACCGCAGCGTCTGGTTTCCATGACGCTGACATCGGGTTCCACAGGATTGCCAAAAGCGGCTGTACATACGTGCCAGGCGCATCTTGCCAGCGCGCAGGGGGTGCTTTCGCTAATGCCGTTTGGCCCTCAGGATGACTGGCTGCTATCGCTGCCGCTGTTTCATGTATCCGGGCAGGGTATTATGTGGCGTTGGCTCTTCGCCGGGGCGCGCATGACGGTACGCGATAAGCAACCGCTGGAGCAGATGCTGGCAGGGTGTACTCATGCTTCGCTGGTGCCGACGCAGCTATGGCGGTTGCTGGCGAATCGGGCGGCGGTGACGCTGAAAGCCGTTTTGCTCGGCGGCGCGGTGATTCCGGTTGAACTCACCGACCAGGCCAGCAAACAAGGGATTCGCTGCTGGTGCGGGTATGGGCTCACGGAGTTCGCGTCTACGGTATGCGCCAAAGAGGCCGATGGTTCGGATGATGTGGGCGCGCCGCTTCCCGGCAGAGAGATCAGAATCGTCGATAATGAAGTCTGGCTGCGCGCCGCCAGTATGGCGGAAGGTTACTGGCGTGATGGCAAACTGATCCCGCTGGTTAATGACGAGGGCTGGTTTGCCACGCGCGATCGCGGCGAGCTGAACCACGGCAGGCTAACCATCGCCGGGCGGCTGGACAACCTGTTCTTTAGCGGCGGCGAAGGCATTCAGCCGGAGGAAGTCGAACGCGTTATTAACGCGCATCCGCTGGTGCAACAAGCCTTTGTCGTGCCGGTAGAAGATAAAGAGTTTGGCCATCGTCCCGTTGCGGTTGTGGAGTATGCATCGCAGGCCGGAGACGTGAACCTCGCTGAATGGGTTCGCGATAAGCTGGCGCGTTTTCAGCAGCCGGTTCGCTGGTTGACGCTGCCTTCAGAACTGAAAAACGGAGGGATTAAAATATCTCGCCGTGCGCTCCAGCAGTGGGTGTGTGAGAACTGTAAAAATTAATGTTAGGTTAATATACAACCATTCCATCGCTATTGCCGTTTTGTTTATCCGTTGATGTGTAACGTGTTATGAACAATCAGCGTGAAACGGGGGCGCTATGGAATGGTTGGTTAAGAAATCGCATTATGTCAAAAAGAGGGCGTGCCATGTTCTGGTGCTGTGCGATAGCGGCGGTTCGCTAAAAATGATCGCCGAGGCGAATTCCATGATATTACTGAGTCCCGGCGATATCCTGTCGCCTTTACAGGATGCGCAGTATTGTATTAATCGGGAAAAACACCAGACCTTAAAAATCGTTGATGCACGCTGTTATTCCTGCGACGAATGGCAGCGGTTGACGCGCAAGCCATCATGATCTGGCGGGCAGAAAAATCAGCATTACCCCCGCCATAATACATAATACGCCGAGCATCGCTTTTAGGCTGAAAGCGCCTTGCAAACCGGGTAACAGCATTGAGGCTACCCAGACAAGCACATAGCTGAGACTCAGCAGCGCATAGGCTTTGCTGAGCGCGAGCGTGTGTAATGTTTTATGCCAGCAGAAGACGGAAACCAGATACCCCGCCAAACCGGCGAATAGCGCCAGGGTCGCGGCATTAAGAGCGCCCAGCCCGGAAATAAACGCCAGCGGATGCGCTATCGATGGCAGCCGCATCATGGCGAATCCCAGACTCAACTGGGCGAGGGAGGCAATCGCAACGCTTATCAGTCCCCACATTACGCCCATTATGCCGCACTCCCCAGAATGATAATGCCGCTGATAATCAATGCGACGCCCAACCAGTGGCGGGGCGGAACCTGTTCATGCCAGATTTTCCAGGCCGCCAGCGTGACCCAGACAAAATTCAGACTCAACATCGGGTAAGCAATTCCCACCGGCAGGGTTTGTAGCACCAGCAGCCACAGCACCATCGCTGCGCCCATGCATATCAGCGCCAGGCCCAGCCACAGCATCAGGTGGCGGCGGCGTCCGCCCGTCGTCAATGGCCGTGTCGCTTGCTTCTGGCAGAGCTGACCGCCAACGCTGAGCAGACTGGCAAGCACCAGAACGACGCCGATCATTTAGGCCGATACTGAATTAACACCAGACGCCCCTGATAATCAATATTGTCCGCAGGGGGAAGGGAAAGAGCGCTGATGTCTTCATCTTTGGCTATTGAAAGTACTAGCGTAATAATGCCCTCCTGACGATGCTGGTTGAGCCAGGCGTTAAAATCGTCGGCTTTAACGAATTTATTCTGTACATCAGGATAGCTAAGACCATACCTGAGTTCGCCCGCGTGTCCGTAGAGCATAATATCGTCTCGTTTCAGACTCCAGGCCAGCCCGGCGGCGACGCCCACGCTGTCGGCAAGAATATAGCGGCTTGATGCCAAAGGCGCCTGGGTCATTTCGACAAAAAACTGGGGCTGTTTGGACTCCATCACCCTGTCGGGGATGGAAAAGCCGAACAGCAGCGCCAGTCCCAGCGGACAAAACGCGGGTAATAGGTATTTTTGGCTATGACAGAGGCTATACCAGCCCACAAACGCCCAAACAGTAAAGACGCCCCAGACGCAAAAAACTTTATAAGTTTCGATATGCGTCCACACCGGCGATTTCAGCGGGCCCCATGAGGAGACGACAAACGCTGCGACGATCCCGACTAACCCGAACACCAGGTTGATCCCGCCGTTGACACGCAGCGCGGCGACGCCTTCTTTTACGTTATGCAGGACGAAGCGCGCCATGAGTATCGCTATCGGTGCGAAACAGGAAAGAACATAGGTGGGCAGTTTCCCTTTCGCAATGCTGAAAAAGAGAAGCGGCATGATCGTCCATCCGAGCAAATAGAATGCGCCGTTTCGCTCGCGCCAGCCCAGTTTAAGCGCGCCAGGCAGTAATCCCAGCCACGGTAAACTTCCCGCGAGCAGTACCGGCAGATAGTACCAGAAAGGGGCTTTATGCTGGGCATCGCTCATGGCGAATCGCTGGATATGTTCCACCCAGAAAAAGTAATGCCAGAAATCGGCTTCGCGTCGCGCAATGGCGATCGCCCAGGGAAGGACAACCACAAAGCAGCTCAAGACCGCCAGCCAGCCGTAAAGCAAAAAGTCCTTCCAGCGTTTCTGAACAATGACCCACGGCAACACGCTCACCACCGGTACGGCCAGGGCGAGGAAGCCTTTAGTTAATACACCCAGACCGCAGGTTGCGCCCAGTAGCAAAAACATCCCAATCTTGCCCATTCGGGTCGTGGCCTGCATCCCCTGCCAGAAACAACACATCCCGGCCGTAAGCCAAAGGGCGATCATCGGGTCGAGTACCGCATACGTCCCGATACTGTAAACGGCAAAGAGGGAGAGAAAGATAACGGAGGCGAGCAACGCGGTACGTTTATCCCGCCATAAGCGGAACGTCAGCCACGCCACCAGCGCTGCGGCCAGCAATGTCGTTAAAATAGCGCCAGCCCGCACGCCAAAATTGGTAGCGCCAAAAAGCCACTGACCCAGACTGTTTATCCAGTAACCGGCTATCGGTTTTTCAAAATAACGTAATCCCAGAAAATGCGGCACGATCCAGTCGCCAGACGCCAGCATCTCCCGACTTATTTCGGCATAGCGCGTTTCATCCGGCTGCCAGAGCAGGCGGCTATTGACAGGAATAACATAGTAGAGCGCGATAAATGCGGCGAAAGCCAGATAATAGCGTATCGATTTCATCATGAGGCGCTCGCTGCCTGTTGGCACCCCAGCCAACCTTCACGGCCAGGGATGTGCCCACGTACAATTTGCCCCAACGGCAGAGACTCAGGCGATGTCGGCAGCAGTTCGCCCAGAGGACAAAAGGTGATCCCCGCGTCACGTGCACGAACGAGCAAATCTTCAAACAGCGGCTGATGGACAATACCTTCGACTTCCGCATGGATGGTATATACCGGCGTGCCTTTGTCCTGCAACATACGGGAGATAATCCAGGTATTGAACGACTGCGCCTGAACGGCGGGGCCGATAACCTCATCCCATGTGGGTAAGGTGACCGGGATTTGCGGCGTCCCTGTCTGGCCCGGCATCAGTAGCGGACGGAATAAGGTGGTTCCACGGCAATCGCTGTTATACCTCAGGTTGAACGACTCCTTCGCACGAACAACGCGCCCATCCGCTCGCCAGCCGGCCGCGGCTGAGCAGGTGACGGGTTTTCCGATAATGGCCTCAAGCGCCGTTATGCCGCGCGCAATATCTTCTTCAAGCTGGCGGATACTCCAGTGGCCGCTGTGAGTCTGCCACGCATGGTGATCCCAGGCATGTAGTCCCGTCTCATGGTATGTTGCCGTTTCACGAATAATCCCGGCATTGGCGTTGCCGATATTTTTTCCCGGCCAGGCGGTACCGGCCAGCAGGATATCCCAGCCGTAGAGCGAGGCGGCGTTTGAACGTAGCATTTTCCATAAAAATCGCGGTCTTATCAGACGCCAAAGATGACGTCCCATATTGTCCGGCCCGACGCTGAAGAAAAAGCTGGCCTGAACGCCGTGGCGATGCAATGTCGCCAGCAGCCGGGGAACACCTTCACGCGTTCCTCGCAAGGTATCAACATCAATGCGTAAACCGACTTTCGTCATGATGCGCGTTCCGCGACATCTACGCTGCGCAGGAAGAAGTCCAGCGTTTCTTCAACCGTATCACGCATCGCAATAGACGGTTCCCAGCCCAGACAGCGCCTGGCATTGTCGATACTGGGTTTCCGGTGTGCGACATCCTGATAACCCTTGCCGTAATAACCACGGCTTTCGACGACCTGGAAACCGGCAAATGGTGGGAAATGGCAGCGCAGCGGATGCTTATCAAAACTGTCGAGCAACAGCGTCGCCAGTTCCTGAATACTGGCTTCGTTGTCAGGATTGCCGATATTAATGATTTTGCCATCGCACCGATCGCCATCATTCACAATAATGCGGAATAATGCTTCGATCCCATCGCGAATATCGGTAAAACAGCGTTTCTGCTGACCGCCGTCGATAAGCTTTATCGGCGTCCCTTCTACCAGGTTCAGAATCAACTGCGTTATCGCGCGTGAACTGCCGATACGCGCCGCGTTCAGGCTATCCAGCCGCGGCCCCATCCAGTTAAAGGGACGGAAAAGCGTGAAGCGCAATCCCTCTTTTTCGCCATAAGCCCAAATCACCCGGTCGAGAAGCTGTTTGGAAACGGAGTAAATCCAGCGTGGCTTATTCACCGGCCCGACGATCAGATTCGATTTGTCCTCGTCAAAAGAGGCGTCCGTACACATGCCGTACACTTCAGAGGTAGACGGGAAAACCACGCGTTTACGGTATTTCACGCAATAACGGATAATCCGCAGGTTTTCTTCAAAATCAAGTTCAAAGACGCGCAGCGGGTTGCGGGTGTATTCAATCGGGGTTGCAATTGCTACCAGCGGCAGTACGACATCGCATTTTTTGACATGATATTCGATCCATTCTGAGTGGATGCTGATATCTCCCTCCACGAAATGAAATCGAGGGTGGAGCAGGAATCGGCTAATGGCGTTGCTGCCGATATCCATACCGTAGACCTCGTAATTCTCTTCATTCAGTAACCGTTCGGTCAAATGATTGCCGATAAAACCGTTGACGCCGAGGATGAGAACGCGAATGCGACGTTTACCGCTGGTCGCTGGTGGACGGTTCAAACGCGCGCCCGCCACCAGACCAAGCGTCTGTGCAAGCTGCGAGCCCTGTACAGTAATGCCGTCTCCGGCCTGGCCGGTAATAATCTCCAGCGCGCCATCGGCGCAGGCGACCCGCAGCGGAGAGACCGAAATTACCGAGCCGGGAAGCGCGCCCTGCGCATCCGGACAAATTCGGGAAGACCAGATAGTGAATTTTTGCGAGCCGTTATAGCTGAACGCGCCGGGCCAGGGGGCGGCTACCGCCCGCACCAGGTTATGCACAGTGGAAACCGGTTTATGCCAGTCGATAAGGCCATCTTCCGGCCTGCGGCGACCATAATACGTAGCGTCAGACTCACGCTGGGGAACAGAAGGTATATCGCCGCATTTCATGGTGGGCAGGATGCTATTAAGCAACTGGCGCGCGGCCTGGCATAGCTTATGATGCAGGGTAAGCGCAACATCGTCCTGCGCAATAGCAACGCGTTGACTGGCGACAATCTCTCCGGCGTCGGCACGTTTGACCATACGATGCAGCGTTACGCCCGTTTCGCTTTCGCCGTTAACCAGAACCCAGTTTAGCGGCGCACGGCCACGATAGGCAGGCAATAGAGAACCGTGCAGATTGAACGCGCCAGCCGGGGCGAGGTGCAGAATTTCTTTGCTTAACAGGTTGCGGTAATAGAACGAAAAAATAATATCCGGCGCAAGCTCAGCGATGCGGTCGACCCAGATAGGATGATTTACGTTATCCGGCGCATAAACCGGAATCCCTAATCCTGCCGCCAGCCGGGAGACGGAGCCAAAAAAGGTGTTTTCCGCAGGATTGTCGGCATGAGTAAAAATCGCGGCAATGTCATACCCGGTATCCAGTACGGCCTGCACGCCCTGACATCCCATATCGTGATAGGCAAAAATAACGGCTTTCATTGGTGACTTTCCTCAGTAAACGACGTGCTTTCCGGGTAGATAACTTGTTGAACAAAATAGCGGGGGCGGGCGCGGACATCGTTATAAATGCGACCAATGTATTCGCCCAGCAGCCCCATACCGATGAATTGCGCGCCGATGAAGGTAAACAGGACGGCAAAGAGCATAAATACGCCTTCCGCCGCCCACTGCGGCCCCAGCGCCAGGCGAAGTACAATAAGCAATACCGACAGGCTAAACCCGCCGATGGCGATAACGCTGCCCAGCAGGCTCAACAGGCGCAGCGGCGTCGTCGTCAGGCAGGTCACCAGGTCATACATCAGGTTAATGAGACGCATAAAACTGTATTTAGAGTCGCCAAATTCACGTTCAGCGTGATGCACCGGGATCTCGGTAGCCCGACGAGCGAAAATGTTGGCCAGAATAGGGATAAAGGTGCTGCGTTCATGGCAGCGCAACATGGTATCGATAATAGGGCGGCGATAGGCGCGTAACATGCAGCCGTAATCGCCCATCGCTTTGCCCGTTGTGCGCTGGATCAGCAGATTAATGATTTTTGACGCCGATTTGCGAAACAGGCTGTCCTGTCGGTTCTGGCGCACGGTGCCTACCACATCGAACCCTTCATCGGCTTTCGCCACCAGGCGCGGGATCTCTTCCGGCGGGTTTTGCAGATCGGCATCCAGCGTAATGATGAGATCGCCGCTTACATGGCTAAACCCCGCCATAATTGCTGCATGTTGACCGTAGTTACGGTTGAGTAAAATAGAGATGATATGGCTATCGGCCTCCTGGGACGCCTTAACCATCAGCTCCGCCGAGCTATCGCTGCTACCATCATCTATCAATAAAATCTCCCACGCTTTGCCCAGACTCTCGCAGGCGGTGGTGGTGCGTCTTATCAATTCCGGCAGGCTTTCCTGTTCGTTATAGACAGGAATAACCACCGAGACTTTTTTTATGGGGGCGGCGTCAAACATGCTTATTGTCCTGCTATCTGATGAAGGGCGGTAATGACCCGATCAAAGTCACTCTCGGTCATGTCCGGGAAGAGCGGCAGTGAGCAGATCCGCTCGCTGTTCCACTCGGTGTCAGGCAGCGTGAGCGTTGGGAAACGTTCGCGATAATATTTTTGCGTATGCGCGGCGCGGAAATGCAGCCCTGTGCCGATGCCTTTCGTTTTCAGCGATGCCATCAGAGCATCCCGGGTAATACCGCAACGGGCTTCATCGACCCGGATAATGAATAAATGCCAGGCGTGAATATGTTCCCACGACGGAAGGCTCAGAGGCTGAAAAGGCAGGTCTGCCATTGCCTGGTGGTACTGCGCTGCGATGGCGGCGCGGCGAGCGTTAAGCGCATCCAGTTTCTGTAACTGAGCAAGCGCGATAGCGGCGTTGAGGTCGGGCAAATTATATTTGTAGCCCGGCGCCAGGACTTCCGCTTGTGGCGCGCGTCCTCCGCTCTGTCGATCCCAGGCATCAACGCCAAGCCCGTGAAACTTGAGACTGCGCAGTTTATCGGCGAATTGCGGGTTATCCGTGACGACGATACCGCCTTCAGCGCAGGTGATGTTCTTAATGGCGTGGAAGGAGAAAATCGCGGTGCCCCGGGCGCCAATGTGGCGACCTTTGTAGCTGGTTCCTGTCGCGTGCGCCGCATCTTCAATCACCGGGATGCCATAACGCTCGCCAAGAGCGTAAATAGCGTCCAGATCGGCGGGCGCGCCAGCGTAGTGGACGGGGATAATTGCTTTGGTTTGTGGCGTAATCGCGGCTTCGATATGTTCAGGCGTGACCATCAGCGTATCGCGATCGACATCGACCATGACGGGGTTCGCGCCGAGTAAAACGATCATATTTAGCGTAGAAACCCACGTCATTGACGGTGTAATGACCTCGTCGCCTTCACCAATGCCCAGCGCCATCAACGCGATGTGCATACCGGCAGTGGCTGAACTGACGGCAACGGCATATTGATTGCCTGTTAGCCGACAAAATGCCGCTTCCAGTTCCTGATTTTTCGGGCCGGTTGTTATCCAACCTGAGTCCAGTACGGTCTTAACGGCAGCGAGCTCTTCCGCGCCCATCGCCGGACGGGAGAAAGGCAAAAAGTCCGACATCATTTTTCCTTCAGCCATTGAAAGCCGCTTTTCAAATATTTCGGCAATAGAAAAGGGCTTATTTTTTAACGCATTTAGCTGAACCCTACTGGATGAAGATTAAATTAACATTAAGAAATTAAGGTGAAGTAAAAAGATAATTTTTAACGGAATTATGCTTTGCTTTCGCCGAAAGTTTAAGGCATTTTATGCATGCCCAAAAGCTGTTTTTATGTTTCTGGTCTGGTCTTCCGTCGCGGAATTTCATTTTAATTGTATTGCTATTAAGTTAGCTGCACTGTCTGCCTGAGAGGTTAATGTGCTGGCATTTACCCTACGCTTTATTAAAAACAAACGCTATCTCGCGACTCTGGCGGGGGCGTTGGTTATTATCGCCGGGTTGACCTCACAACATGCCTGGAGTGGTAACGGTCTACCGCAGATTAACGGTAAAGCGCTGGCGGCGCTGGCGAAGCAGCATCCGGTAGTCGTGTTATTCCGCCATGCCGAGCGGTGCGATCGTTCCGATAATACCTGCCTGTCAGACAGCACGGGGATTACGGTCAAGGGTGCGCAAGATGCCAGAGCGCTGGGTAAAGCCTTCAGTGCCGATATACAAAATTACAATCTCTATTCCAGTAATACGGTGCGCACCATCCAGTCGGCAACCTGGTTTTCTGCGGGCAGGTCGCTTACGGTGGATAAAAAAATGATGGATTGCGGCAGCGGTATTTATGCTTCAATCAATACGTTACTGAAAAAGTCGCAGAATAAAAATATAGTCATTTTTACCCATAATCATTGTTTGACGTATATTGCAAAAAATAAGCGCGGCGTAAAGTTTGATCCGGACTATCTTAATGCGCTCGTTATGCATGCGGAAAACGGAAAACTCTTTTTAGATGGTGAATTTGTTCCCGGCTAGCCGCATGTTAAAAGCGTAAAGACAGCCTGAAGCGGCTGTCGTCATTATAATAACCCTTTCAATGCTAATGTGTGGCGTGTCGCTACATTCAAATCATACAGCGCCAGTTCTTCTGGCTTGACCCAGGCGTAGTCCTGAAATTCGTCGTTAATACATATATCGCGGTTAGCGGAAACACAGTCGAAGATGAGATAAATCATATAAATCTCTTCTTGTCTGCCATCAGCGTAGGTTTTAACGCGGATATCGTCGCGAAAGGTCCACGGCGTAATATCGCTCAGAATCAGTTGTTCGCCGAGTTCTTCCCGAATCTCCCGACGCAGCGCCTCTTCAATGCGTTCGCCTGGCTCGACCCCGCCGCCCGACAGCGCCCACTGACCGGGAAAGACGCCGCGGTTGTCGGCCATTTTGCACAGCAGATAACAGCCATCATTTTGAATTAATGGGCAAACTATAGTTCGTTGACGCATAAGTCGCTTCCTTAAACCACCAGGTCGTCAGCTTAACAAATCATTCTGCGAAATTCTTTGTGAAAAATGGAAGCGATAACGCAGACTGCGTTTTTTGTTAATCCTGTTGATGCAGGCGTCGCCATGTGATGGCGCAATGATGCGGCATGGCGAAAGTAGTATTTCGTTACAATATGTTTTTGGAATGGTTTTTTAGTGCATTGATTCCTCAGCGTCTGGCAGTACAATTCTGCCGTTTTGGGGAGTTTTTCTTTATGTGCTTGCTGGAAAGGGTAAAAATGAAAAAAAGCATATTATTAGGTTTTGCCGGAATGCTGTTCGTTTCTGCATCGGCGCAGGCCATCAGTATTAGCGGCCAGGCGGGCGAAGATTACACCAACATTGGCGTGGGTTTTGGTACGGAATCGACGGGACTGGCGCTAAGCGGCAACTGGATGCACAACGATGATGATGGCGACGCTGCGGGCGTGGGTCTGGGGCTGAACATTCCGGTGGGACCGCTGCTGGCGACGGTCGGCGGTAAAGGTATTTATACCAATCCAAAAGACAGCGATGAAGGCTATGCGGCGGCTGTCGGCGGTGGGCTACAATGGAAAATCGGCAACAGCTTCCGTCTGTTCGGCGAGTATTATTATTCACCAGATTCGCTGTCCAGCGGTATCGACAGCTATGAAGAAGCGAATGCAGGCGCGCGTTTCACCATTATGCGCCCGCTGAGCATTGAAGCCGGTTATCGTTACCTGAACCTGGCGGGTAAAGACGGCAACCGCGATAATGCGATTGCTGACGGCCCTTATGTTGGCGTAAACGCCAGCTTTTGATGCTAACGGCGCGGCAATCGTCGCGCCATATTCCTCCTGTTCCCGTCATTCTTCTTTCCACGTCATATTCGTCTTTGCGTTATAGTGTTTTCATCATAAGAGCAGGAGAACACAATGCTAAATGTGGAAATGCTATCCACCGGGGATGAGGTGTTGCACGGACAAATCGTTGACACCAATGCCGCCTGGCTGGCTGATTTTTTCTTTCATCAGGGCGTTCCGTTATCACGGCGAAATACGGTAGGCGATAATCTGGACAGTCTGGTCGCTATCTTGCGTGAACGCAGTCAACATGCTGATGTTTTGATTGTTAATGGCGGGTTAGGGCCGACCAGCGATGATTTAAGCGCGCTCGCCGCGGCAACGGCAAAAGGCGAAGGATTAGTACTGCACCAGGCGTGGCTGACCGAAATGGAACGCTACTTTCAGCAGCGTGGCCGCGTGATGGCGCCGAGCAACCGTAAACAGGCGGAACTGCCTGCCAGCGCGGAGTTTATTAATAATCCGGTCGGCACTGCCTGTGGATTTGCGCTACAGCTCAACCGCTGCCTGATGTTTTTCACCCCCGGCGTACCGTCGGAATTTAAGGTTATGGTGGAGAAGGAAATCTTACCGCGGTTACGCGCGCGTTTTTCGCTGCCGGAGCCGCCGCTTTGCCTGCGGTTAACGACTTTTGGACGTTCAGAAAGTGACCTCGCGCAGCGTCTCGATTCACTGCCGTTGCCGCCCGGCGTGACGATGGGGTATCGCTCATCAATGCCGATCATTGAACTGAAATTGACCGGCCCGGCTACGCAACGGGAGGCGATGCTGGCGTTATGGCCAGAGGTCAAACGGGTTGCCGGGCAGAACCTGATTTTTGAAGGTACGGAAAACCTGCCGGCGCAAATAGCCCGCCGCCTGCAGGAAAGGCAGTTGAGTCTGACGTTGAGCGAGCAATACACCAGCGGCTTACTGGCGCTACAGCTTTCCCGCGCCGGGGCGCCTGTTCTTGCCAGCGAAGTCGTTCCTTCTCAGGAAGAGACGCTGGCGCAAACGGCGCACTGGACGACAGAACGGCGCAGCAATCATTATGCCGGTCTGGCGCTGGCCGTGTCGGGGCTGGAAAACGAACATCTTAATTTCGCGCTGGCGACGCCGGATGGCACGTATGCCTTACGCGTGCGTTTTAGCGCCAATCGGTATAGCCTGGCAATACGTCAGGAGGTCTGCGCGATGATGGCGCTAAATATGCTGCGCCGCTGGCTTAATGGCGAGGACATTACCAGCGAGCATGGCTGGATAGACGTGGTTGAATCATTGACATCATAATCCCTTTCTCTTATCTGCGATGGGAACGACATCGTGAGCCGGATAAGGCCGCTATGCCATTATCCGGCAATATCATCTGCTTTTTTGTCCAGCCAATTGTACTGAATACAAAGTAATACGTGCGTTAATTCACATTTATATGGTTAACCCTTCCACTCCGTTGGAAGGCGGATAAGCTTTGACGCGCTTCACAATTTTTTCCCTACTGACCTTTCACACTGATTCCAGTGTCTCAGACTGGAGTCCAATATGTTGGAATCAAGTAAAGTCCCGGCTCTTACTCGCGCAATCGACATCCTCAATTTGATCGCGCGTATTGGCCCATGCAGCGCGGCAATCATTATTGAAACGCTGCGTATTCCAAAAAGCACCGCGTACCTGCTGTTGAATGAATTAAAACGTCAGCGATTTATTAGCCTCGATCATCAGGATAACTACTGCCTGTGGACTAAGCTCGTTGAATTGTCGGGTCATGCGCTCAGCAAGATGGATCTGCGGGAGCTGGCGCGTCCTCGTCTAACACAACTGATGGATGAAACCGGGCTGCTGTGTCACTTGGGGATCATCGACCACGAAAATGCGTATTACATACTGAAAGTGGAATCCTCATCCACTATCAGCGTGCGCTCGCATGAGGGGAAAAGCCTCTCTCTTTATCGTTCCGGCATCGGCAAATGCCTGCTGGCATGGCAGCCGGCCGCCGTACGCAAAGCCATTATTGAACAACTGGTATGGGAGCGAGCCACGCTGACCACCATCACCGAGCCGCAACAATTGAATGATGAGCTGGAACGCATTCGCCAGCGAGGATGGAGCTTTGATAACGGGGAGGATTATCCGGATGTCCGCTGCGTTGCCGCACCGGTATTTAATGCCAGAAACGAACTGACCGCGGCAATTTCAGTGGTCGGCACGCGCCTGCAAATCAACGAAGAGAATCTTGATTATTTGGCCGGTAAAGCTATTGCCTGTGCCAAAGATATTTCACGCCTGTTGGGATGGAAAAGTCCCTTCGACTCACTCGCATCTTAAAATGGAGAATATTATGACTCTTCCTAAAATTAAACACGTTCGAGCCTGGTTTATTGGGGGCGCTACCGCAGAGAAAGGGGCTGGCGGCGGGGATTATCACGACCAGGGAGGAAATCACTGGATTGATGACCATATCGCCACTCCCATGAGCAAATATCGCGACTATGAGCAGTCTCGTCAGTCTTTTGGGATCAACGTGTTAGGGACGCTGATTGTCGAAGTAGAGGCGGAAAATGGGCAGACGGGGTTCGCCGTTTCGACAGCAGGGGAGATGGGCTGTTTTATCATAGAAAAACATCTTAACCGGTTTATTGAAGGCAAATGCGTAAGCGATATCAAACTTATTCACGATCAGATGCTCGGCGCGACCATGTACTACTCCGGTTCCGGCGGTCTGGTGATGAACACGATTTCCTGTGTGGATCTGGCGCTGTGGGATCTGTTTGGCAAGGTGGTTGGGCTGCCGGTTTATAAATTGCTGGGCGGAGCGGTGCGCGATGAAATTCAGTTTTACGCCACCGGCGCACGCCCGGATCTGGCTAAAGAAATGGGCTTTATCGGCGGTAAAATGCCGACTCACTGGGGACCGCACGATGGTGATGCGGGGATCCGTAAAGATGCCGCGATGGTGGCGGATATGCGTGAAAAGTGCGGGCCGGATTTCTGGCTGATGCTCGACTGCTGGATGAGTCAGGATGTGAACTATGCGACTAAACTGGCTCACGCCTGTGCGCCATTTAATCTCAAATGGATTGAAGAGTGTCTGCCGCCGCAGCAGTATGAAGGCTATCGCGAATTAAAACGCAACGCGCCTGCAGGGATGATGGTTACCAGCGGCGAACACCATGGTACGCTGCAATCCTTCCGCACTCTGGCAGAAACCGGCATTGATATTATGCAGCCGGATGTTGGCTGGTGCGGCGGATTAACCACGCTGGTTGAGATCGCCGCGCTTGCCAAATCGCGCGGGCAACTGGTGGTGCCGCACGGTTCGTCTGTCTATTCGCACCATGCAGTTATTACTTTCACTAATACCCCTTTCAGCGAGTTCCTGATGACCAGCCCGGACTGCTCCACCCTGCGTCCGCAATTTGACCCGATTCTCCTGGATGAGCCGGTGCCGGTGAATGGACGCATCCATAAATCAGTGCTGGATAAGCCGGGCTTCGGCGTCGAGCTTAACCGTGACTGTCACTTGAAACGCCCTTATAGCCACTAATAACTCGTGCGTTGCCTTTGTACGGCAACGCCCTCATCCTGTTGAGGATATTGCTATGAGCATCACTTTACTTGACGGCGTAGTGAAGAAAAACCGCGCACGTTTAATTCCTTTTATGTTGGCGCTGTATGTACTGGCGTTTCTGGATCGTTCAAATATTGGTTTTGCCAAAGAGACCTATCAGATAGATACCGGGCTAAGTAATGAAGCCTACGCGCTAGGGGCCGGTATTTTCTTTGTGGTTTACGCTTTCCTTGGCGTACCGGCTAACCTGCTGATGCGCAAATTTGGCGCAAGAACCTGGATCGGCACGACTACCCTGCTGTGGGGCTTTCTCTCTGCTGCGATGGCCTGGGCGGATAGTGAAGCAAAATTTCTGATAATCCGCACGCTATTGGGCGCGGCGGAGGCTGGATTTTTCCCCGGCATGATCTATCTAACTTCACAATGGTTCCCGCAGCGTAACCGTGCCAGCATTATGGGGCTATTTTATATGGGCGCGCCGCTGGCGTTAACGTTGGGTTCGCCGCTCTCCGGCGCTCTGCTGGAGATGCATGGTTTTATGGGGCACCCGGGATGGTTCTGGATGTTCGTTATCGAAGGCCTACTGGCGATTGGCGCAGGGATATTCACCTTTTTCTGGCTTGATGACACTCCGCAGCAGGCGCGTTTTCTTAGCCTGGAAGAAAAGAACGCGCTTATCAGGCAACTGGCGAGCGAAGAAGAGAAAAAGGTCACGTCAAGGCTTGCGGATGCGCTGCGTAATGGACGCGTCTGGCAACTGGCTATTATTTATCTGACGATTCAGGTGGCGGTATACGGACTCATCTTTTTCCTGCCGACCCAGGTTGCCGCGCTATTGGGCACTAAAGTGGGCTTTACCGCTTCGGTGGTAACAGCGGTTCCCTGGGTGGCGGCTTTGCTTGGCACATGGCTTATTCCTCGCTACTCCGACCGTACCGGCGATCGCCGTAACGTTGCGGCAGTGACGCTACTGGCTGCGGGCATTGGCATTGGCCTGTCAGGTCTGGTTTCTCCGGTGCTCGCTATTCTGGCGCTCTGTGTTGCAGCAGTAGGATTTATTGCCGTTCAGCCCGTATTCTGGACCATGCCAACGCAGTTACTTTCCGGTACGGCTCTGGCGGCAGGAATTGGTTTCGTTAATCTGTTTGGCGCTGTGGGCGGTTTTATTGCCCCAATTCTGCGCGTAAAAGCGGAAACGTTGTTTGCCAGCGATGCGGCGGGCCTGCTGACGCTGTCCGGAGTCGCCATCATTGGCTCATTAATTATCTTCACGCTGAGCGTTAATCGTCCGGTGGCGCAATCCGGCGCTGCGCATCATTAATCTTATCTACGTTGTAAGGATCGCTATGAACGCATTGTTATCAAATCCTTTTAAAGAAGGATTACGTAAAGGGGATACGCAAATTGGTTTGTGGCTCAGTTCAACCACCTCTTATATGGCGGAGATTGCGGCGACGTCGGGTTATGACTGGTTGTTAATAGATGGCGAGCACGCGCCTAATACGGTGCAGGACTTGTATCATCAGTTACAGGCCATCGCCCCATACGCCAGCCAGCCGGTGATTCGCCCGATCGAGGGAAGTAAAGCGCTCATTAAACAGGTACTGGACATCGGGGCGCAAACGCTACTGATCCCGATGGTTGACACCGCAGAACAGGCGCGCCAGGTCGTTTCCGCTACCCGATACCCGCCGTTGGGGCAACGAGGCGTTGGCGCGAGCGTGGCGCGTGCGGCGCGCTGGGGGAGAATCGACAACTATATGGCACAGGCCAATGAGTCGCTCTGCCTGTTGGTGCAGGTTGAAAGCAAAGTGGCGCTGGAAAACCTTGACGCGATTCTGGAGGTTGAAGGCATTGATGGCGTCTTTATCGGTCCGGCAGATCTCTCTGCTTCATTGGGTTACCCCGATAATGCCGGACACCCGGAAGTGCAGCGAATCATTGAATCGTGTATTTATCGTATTCGCGCCGCCGGAAAAGCGGCGGGTTTTTTGGCGGTCGATCCGGCAATGGCGCAGAAATGTCTGGCGTGGGGCGCGAATTTTGTCGCGGTCGGGGTAGATACGATGCTCTACACCGAGGCGCTGGACAGCAGGTTGGCGATGTTTAAATCTGTTCAGTCAGTAATCACGGCAAAACGTAGTTATTGAGAAAAATGCCGGATGGCACGTATGTCTTACGCATGCGTTTTAGCGCCTATCGGTATAGTCTGGCAATACGTCAGGAGGTTTGTGCGGTGATGGCGCTAAATATGCTGCGCCGTTGGCTTAATGGCGAGGACATTACCAGCGAGCATGGCTGGATAGACGTGGTTGAATCATTGACGGCATAGAACTTTTAGTGGGAAGGCTTGGCCTTCCCATCCTTATATACTTATAAATTCTTCGCAGAGCATCATTTCAGGATAAGAGCCTAATGGGATAGGCTCTAAGTACTCACCATTACTGGAGACTGTATTCATATATTTGCCGCCGGGTTTGGGTGTTAAATAGTGCTTGTTCCTCTACTGAAAGCGTTAAGAAATTTTCCGCAAATTCTCGTAGTGTGGTAGCAGGATCATTTTGCCCGGCATTCGATAAGAGTTGAATTGTATGGTAACAAAATAGACCACAGCCGTTGGGTACATTATTTTGTAAATTAGTTTCAATAAAATCAATATCTTCGTTTTCTGATATACCTGCAATTTTTGCTGCTTCTATAATCTCTTGCTTAGTATTTTCATTTAAATCATAATAAGTATTAAATATAAGGCATTTTATTTTTTCTGCAAGTTTATAAAATAAACAGAGAAGCCAGTGATCTCCTGTATTTACCAGGAAGACTTCATTGTGAGATAATCCTGATTGAGCAATCTTTTCAAGTAGCTGAGTGCTTAATATATTTTCTTTGGTGGTAGGATGAATCAGCCCAATAGGATAGTTTACCGAGAGAAGAGGTGATTCTTGAACCAGACCTTGCGTTGCAGCTGCCAGCTCATCTGACGACAACATTCGCGCACCACACCAAAGATTTTCAACTCCTACCTGTTCTTGATCTGTCTGAGCGAACTGGTCGCCCATAATTTTATGTGCTATTCCTATTTTTTTAGAAAGGTCGGTTGTCGCTGAACCGGCCATATAAAGTAATCTGGAAGGGGCATGTAGCTTTTTCCACTCAGTATTATTTTTTGTTATATCGTTATTGGCGATTTGATGTAATACAAGGCAAGCCTGATTGATTTTTTTGTCTATATCTGGTGATCCCGATCTTTTTCCGCTAAAGAGATCAAAAAGTAATTTCTCAACTTTATGTCCCAGGTCATCGTTGCGTAACGCAAGATTGCATAACAGATCAATACAATTCTGATTACCGTTCTCTACTTCGCCAATCAACAACGCAAGCGCCTCATCGCTCACATCTTCTGAATATAAACTGTGAAATTGCGGTGTGCTCAATCGGTAAAGTGAATTTACACATATATTCATTTTGCTCTGTTTCCTGGTAGGTGAAAGTAACGAATATGATGTCATGTATAATTATTTGTAAAAATATTATTGTTAGTGGGAGATATATTAAATCAGGCATAGACCTGATTTTATTATTATTCACATAACACTCAATTATTATTGGAGATATTCAGTTATCCCCCTCTTTAAAGGAGGCTGGTAACGCGGCGATACAAGAGATATTGCTCTATAAACAGTAACGTCGTTATCTGTCATGCCACCGTGGGTTAGCGGTCATGGTTAACCAAATAGGGCAGGTTATTGCAAAGAGACATCCGCGTTTATACCCAAAATAATCCGTAGCCAACACATAAGCAACTTGAAGTATGAAGGGTATATGTCTGATGGAAAATCGTCCCTGGTGAGTAGGGTAATAGCGCCGGAGGGGCTCCGGCGCTTTTTACTTAGCCGAGCGCCTGGGCCAGTAGCGTAATGGGGTGTTCGCAGCGTTTGCTTGTAGACATCTCAATTTGCCACTTACAGGTTTCACAATCGGTGACGACAATGTCGGCGCCGCTCTCTTCAATCTGGCGGAACAGCGGCGCGCCGATGGACTGTGATGTCGGATAGTTTTCCTTTTTAAATCCATACGTACCGGCAATGCCGCAGCACTGTGAATCAAGTACCGTCAATTCAAGCCCCGGAATTTGCCGCAACAGTTCAAGCGTGTAAAGCGTCCAGCCCATTTTTTCCATATGACACGGCGTATGGTAGACCACTTTCAGCGGCAAAGGATTAAGCGGCAGCGTTTTCCCGGCATCCAGTTTGCGCCATAGCCAGCGGGTGGCCAGCTCGATATGTTCGCGCAGCCCGGCGTTGTCCACGTCCAGCACTTCAGGATATTCATCGCGCAACGCAAACGTACAGGTGGATGACGTGGCGATGACCGGAATACCTTTGACGGCAATCGCCTCGCGTAGCGACTCCACATTGCTGATAGCCTGTTTGCGAGCTTTATCCGTAAAACCGTTAGCGATCAGCGGTACGCCGCAACACTTCTCTTTACTCAGTAACTGTACGCCAGTACCCATTGCGTTCAGCACCTTAATCAGATCTTTTCCGAGCTGCGGATGGTTGTAATTCACAAAACAGCCATGGAAAAAGGCGACCTGATCTTTGTATTTAGCCTGCTGCGCCGCCACGCTACGATACCAGCGGCGGAAGGTGCCGAAAGAGTATTTTGGTAAGGTGCGGCGATGATCGATTTTGAGCGCGTAATCAAGCAACTGGCGCACTGGCTTTAATGCGGTGGCGGTATTGACCACCGGCGCGAACGGCGTTGAAACGCTGCCCATCAGATCGGTATGGCTGAGAATAAAATTACGCAATGACGGGCGCGTCGTATCGTATTTCGCGCGGGCGCGCTGGATGATATCGCCAATCTTCACGTCCGACGGACAGGCGACCTCACACCGTTTGCAGTTAATGCAATATTTCAGCGCCTCATCATACAGTGCGCCGTCTTTCAGACGCAGGCGCTCGCCATCCGGTCCGGCCTGTTTAGGGCCAGGGTAGCCAGGATTAACGCGGCTGACCGGGCACGCGGTGGTGCACACCGTACATTTAATACAACTTTCAAAACGTGTGTCGCTCATTGCTGTTCTCCTGCACGCTCAGCGATATGGTGCGCGGCCTGGAGGGCGCTGACTGCGCAGACACCGCCGCCGCATCCCTCAGCTATAGGATCGAATCCCGCCAGCACAGAACCTATTGCATACAGATTTTCTACCGTGTTGCCCGCAAGGGAGGGGCGGAAGGCGTCATCCGTCACGACGCCAAACTGCTGCCAGGGCTGTGGGTCGAAGAAATGTTGTTGATACCATTCGGCGCGGGTGGCCGTTTGCTGTACGTCGAGCCCTAAAATAGGTTCGCGGATCCCTTCGCGCTCGGCAACCAGACCGCTACTAAAGAAGCTACCGCTGGCAAGTACGGCAAAACGCGGGCGCAGTGGGATATCGGCATGGTTGCGGGTCCATATTTCGCTCACGGTACCGCGACGGCAGGTGACTTTCTTCACTTCATCGCCCGGCATCCAGATGCCGCCCTGACGGACAAACTGGCGCTGGAGTTGATTGTGCAGACGAATACCGAGCACCGATGGCGGCAGCGTCGGCAGCAGCGTGAGCGCGCAGGGCAGACGTTCGTTAAGCCAGCGCCACAGCGTATCGTTCGCCAGCCCGAAACAGGCGGGCATGATGATCATGTCGCAGTTTGTCGCTATTGGCGACAGCGCGTCGTACAGCAGTGGCCATTTTTCTTCGTTATCAAGTAGACGCGCAATATTGACCGCGCGAAATTCCGTCGGGTTATCACGCAGTACGTCCAGTTCCGGAAGGTCGATTTCTGCGGTTTCCACGTTGAGGTCGCGTTGGCGCAGCGACGCTGCCGCAAGGTGCGCCTGGAAATCCAGTAATCCGCTAACGCCGACGACGCAAATTCGCTGTGCGGATAACGGCCAGACCGGTACTTCCGGCGAGCTAAGCCAGGTTGAACGCAATGTGCCAAGCGGCGTGACACGCTGGTGCGCCTGCTGTACGTCGCCGTATAACTGCGCGCCGCTGGCGTTAAGTAGCGTTTGCGCCTGTTGCGCCAGCGTAAGGACTTTTTGCGCGCCTAAACGCGAATAAGGATGTTCAGGCGCCTGGCGGCGCAGCGCATCAAGCCCGGCGGTAATGTCGGTCACCGGTTGGCCGTCGGGCAGGGCGCTGAGCAGATCCAGCGAGCCGGAAGAAAAATGCAGCGCGCTTTGTCCGCGGGTGACGATGGCGCAGCGTAATCCATGCTGCTGGAGTTGCAGTCCGCACAGCAAACCGGCGAGACCGCCGCCCATAATAACCGTATCAAATTTCATCCTGGTGCTCCTTCTCCAGACCGCATAATCCCTGATAAACCCAGCGCGTGAATTCGCTTTCGCGCAGCGCGTCTCCCCAGGCGACAGGTTGTACGCCTTTCCAGCGCTCATTCAGAAATTCAGAGAGTTGCGTAATAGATTGCGCCGCGGTCGTCACATTAAAACGCTGCAATAGCCCGGCCGCGCGGCAGGCGCACAGTTCGCCCTGGCAAGTGCCCATCCCTACGCGGGTGCGACGGCGCAGATCCAGCAGGCTATTCACGGTTAAGTTTTCGACGGCATACTGCACTTCCCCCGCCGTGACGGCCTCGCATTCACAGACCAGGCTACGGTGTTGGCGGCCTTCACTCAGCCACCCCGGCGTGCGATCGCCATGCCGATAAACCGCCGATCCGCGTAGCGGCGCGGGAAGCGAGATAATGCGTTTCAGCGTATGTTCCGTAGACTCTTTTGAGCCAGGCAACGGCGTATCCGCCGTGATGCAGGGGCGAGTATTACCCAACTTGCGGCACACGGCGTCGGTCGCCCATTCCGCCATCAGGCGGTAAGTCATTAGCTTCCCGCCGGTAATGGTAATGAAGCCATCAAGCCCGTCGCGTTCGGCGTGGTCGAACAACACAATACCGCGGCTGACGTTACGACCGCTGGGATCGTCATCGCTGGCCACCAGCGGGCGGACGCCGGAATACGCGCGCAGAATACGCGTCTTCGCCATGACAGGGGCCAGTTTTTCCCCTTCACGCAGCAGGATATCGACTTCATCTGCGGTGACGCGGTTGCTGTCTATCTCATTGTAATCAATATGGGTAGAGGTAGTGCCGATCAGTGAAATCGTATCGCCAGGTACCAGAATGTCGGCATCCGATGGTTTCCGGCAGCGGTTAATGACATGCTGGTTGATCCGATGGTCCATGATCAACAGCGAGCCTTTCGCCGGGAACATGCGAATACTCAGGTCGGCGTATTCGGCGATCCGTTGCCCCCAGATACCTGCCGCATTGACCACCACCGGCGCGTGAAGCGTCTGGGTTTCGCCAGTGAGATGGTTGCGCACATGGACGCCGCAGACCGTTGCGCCTTCACGAATGAGCCCGGTCACTTCATGCGCCGTTAACACGATTGCGCCATGTTCTCTGGCATCCAGCATATTGGCGGCGGTAAGGCGGAAAGGGTCCACGGTGCCATCCGGCACTTTTACCGCACCGATGAGCGCAGGGTTAACGGAAGGTTCGATGATGCGAGCCTGCTGCGGATCGATGGCTTCAGCGCGAATGCCCGCCGCTTCACAGGCGCGAATAAAGGTGGCCTGAAACGCAAGATCATCTTCCGGCAACGTAATAAACAGACCATCCGTCGGTTCGACGCAATGGCGGGCGATCCGTTTTAAAATCTGGTTTTCACTAATGCACTCGCGCGCGGATTCCGCGTCGGTAACCGCATAACGAGCGCCGCTGTGCAGCAGTCCGTGGTTACGCCCGGTCGCGCCGGTCGCTATATCATGCCGTTCCACCAGAATGACACGTAAACCGCGCAGCGCGCAGTCGCGGGCGATCCCTGCGCCTGTTGCTCCACCGCCAATGATAATCACGTCACTTGCTTGCGAGTCGCGAGTTTTCATTGTTTTTCCTCACAGTTCGTTTTTTATCATTTAGCCATACAAATCATATGGAATGTTTGATTTCGCGCATAATCGCTCACTATTCGAAAATGAAACGTGATTTCGTGCGCCTTTCTGAACATTGGTCATAAAACTGTAACAATATGTGCTGTAATTCACATTAACGTGACGTATCTTTACTTAACATCGCGGCCACACTGGGAGCAGCGGGGTTGTTTGAACAAACTGCGGTGTTTACCTCTAAATAAAATACGGGCCACGGAGGCTACAATATGTTGAGTATTTTTAAACCAGCGCCGCATAAAGCGCGCTTGCCAGCGGCGGAGATTGATCCGACCTATCGCCGATTACGCTGGCAGATTTTCCTGGGGATATTCTTTGGCTATGCCGCGTATTATCTGGTGCGCAAGAACTTTGCCCTCGCGATGCCCTACCTGGTAGAACAGGGTTTTTCACGCGGCGATCTGGGCTTTGCGCTGTCCGGGATTTCCATCGCTTATGGTTTTTCGAAATTTATAATGGGTTCAGTGTCCGATCGCTCGAATCCGCGCGTTTTTCTGCCGGCAGGGTTGATTCTGGCCGCAGCAGTCATGTTGTTTATGGGCTTTGTGCCGTGGGCGACATCCAGCATCGCCGTGATGTTTGTGCTGTTGTTCCTTTGCGGCTGGTTCCAGGGGATGGGGTGGCCGCCGTGCGGACGTACGATGGTTCACTGGTGGTCGCAGAAAGAACGCGGCGGCATTGTGTCGGTCTGGAACTGTGCGCATAACGTCGGCGGCGGGATCCCGCCACTGCTGTTCCTGCTGGGGATGGCGTGGTTTAACGACTGGAAAGCGGCGCTCTATATGCCAGCCTTTGGCGCGATTGTGGTGGCGCTGTTCGCTTTCGCAATGATGCGCGATACGCCGCAATCCTGCGGTCTGCCGCCTATCGAAGAGTATAAAAACGACTATCCGGACGACTACAACGAAAAAGCGGAAGAAGAGCTGACTGCGAAGCAGATCTTCATGCAGTACGTACTGCCAAACAAACTGTTGTGGTACATCGCTATCGCCAACGTGTTTGTTTATCTGCTGCGCTACGGCATCCTCGATTGGTCGCCGACCTACCTGAAAGAAGTGAAGCATTTCGCACTGGATAAATCCTCCTGGGCCTACTTCCTGTATGAATACGCGGGTATTCCGGGCACGCTGCTGTGTGGCTGGATGTCGGATAAAGTCTTCCGCGGCAACCGTGGCGCGACCGGCGTGTTCTTTATGACCCTGGTGACTATCGCGACCATCGTTTACTGGATGAACCCGGCAGGAAACCCGAACGTTGATATGGCTTGTATGATTATCATCGGCTTCCTGATCTACGGCCCGGTAATGTTGATCGGTCTGCACGCGCTGGAACTGGCGCCGAAAAAAGCGGCGGGTACGGCGGCGGGCTTTACCGGTCTGTTTGGTTACCTGGGCGGTTCTGTCGCTGCAAGCGCCATTGTGGGTTATACCGTTGACTTCTTCGGTTGGGATGGCGGCTTTATGGTGATGATTGGCGGCAGCATTCTGGCGGTAATCCTGCTGGTGGTCGTGATGATTGGTGAAAAACGCCATCATGATGAGCTGCAGTTAAAACGCAACGGAGGCTAATAACATGAAAACCACACTGAAAAACCTTAGCGTGGCGTTAATGTTGGCAGGAATGACCATCGGAAGCGGCGCCGTGGCGGCTGAAAAAGTCGTTATCGCCCACCGTGGTGCCAGCGGTTATCTGCCGGAGCATACGCTACCGGCGAAAGCGATGGCGTATGCGCAAGGGGCAGATTATCTGGAACAGGATTTAGTGATGACAAAGGACGACCATCTGGTCGTCCTCCATGACCACTACCTTGACCGGGTGACTGACGTCGCTGACCGTTTTCCGGACCGGGCGCGTAAAGATGGGCGCTATTACGCTATCGATTTTACGCTGGATGAAATTAAATCCCTGAAGTTTACCGAAGGGTTTGATATTGAAAACGGCAAAAAAGTACAAACTTATCCGGGCCGTTTCCCGATGGGAAAATCTGATTTCCGCATTCATACCTTTGAAGAGGAAATTGAATTCGTTCAGGGATTAAATCACTCTACCGGTAAAAATATCGGTATTTATCCGGAAATTAAAGCGCCGTGGTTCCATCATCAGGAAGGGAAAGATATTGCCGCGAAAACGCTGGAAGTGCTGAAGAAGTATGGTTACACCGGCAAGCAGGACAATGTCTATTTGCAGTGTTTTGATGTCGCTGAGCTGAAACGTATTAAGAACGAACTGGAACCCAAAATGGGGATGGATCTCAATCTGGTTCAACTTATTGCGTATACCGACTGGAATGAAACACAGCAGAAACAGCCGGACGGTCGTTGGGTAAATTACAACTACGACTGGATGTTTAAGCCGGGCGCTATGAAGCAGGTGGCGGAATATGCGGACGGTATTGGTCCGGATTACCATATGCTGGTCGCGGAAGGCTCAACGAAAGGGAATATCAAGCTGACTGGAATGGTGCAAGACGCGCATCAGAATAAGATGGTAGTGCATCCTTACACTGTGCGTGCCGATCAATTGCCGGACTATGCCACAGACGTCAATCAGTTGTACGACATCCTGTATAACAAGGCGGGCGTCGACGGGCTGTTCACTGACTTCCCGGATAAGGCGGTCATGTTCCTGCAAAAAAATGACTAAAGGTTTGCCATAGTCGAAGTGACGCGCCGGATGAGGGCATAAACGCCTCATCCGGCCTGGCGCAACGTTTGCCAGCGTAAGTCTGGTAAACGCAATGCCATCAGGCGGGGTTGTTTTATAGCAACCCCTCATCGGTCAGTGTTTCCATACATTTTTGTAATAAAAATAGCGGACTTCCTTCTACCGGCGGTTCTTTTGCTAACAGGGAAATTTGTCGATAAAAGGTGGGTTCCAGCGCCACGGAGCATAATTTTCCTGCCGTGGCTTTTAAGGTTAATTCTGGCAATAAGGCGATACCTAATCCCTGGCGAATAAAATTCAGCGCAGTATCGGGATGGTTAAATTCATATTTAAATATCGGCTCAATACCCTTTTCTTTAAACAACGCCATAATGCTTAATTCATAACGACCTTTACTGACAATAAGTGGTTCGTCCATCAGTTCTTCGACCGTTACTGTACTATTGGCCGCCAGGGGATGATTTTCAGGCACCACTACGGTGAATTTATCCCGGTAAATGGGGACGCAATACATACCGTTGACCGGAAAAGGAACGAAACCGGCATCAATACTTCCGTCCTGCAGCGAATCAATAATAGCCGTACTGTTCTCTTCATAAGGGATAATTTTTACATTTGGATGATGGCTTTCAAAATAGCGAATGACGCCGGGTAAAATGCAGGCGCAGGCGCTGGGAAAACAGCCAATCCGTAGCGTACGGGCCGGGTTCTTTTTTTCTTGTTCGGCAATCTCTTTTACCGCGTTGACGTCGCGCTGGATCGCGCGTAAGTGCCTGACGATGCGGCTACCGGCGGCGGTAAGCTCAATCTCTTTACGACGCTCACGAATCAATATGTCAACGCCGAGCTCCTCCTCAAGCGCGGAGATGGCCTGGCTGACGGCGGATTGCGTCATGTATAGCCGTTTGCTGGCTTCGGTAAATCCGCCGTACTCCAGTACGGCAAGCAGGGCGTGGATTTGGGTTAGTGTCATTAGTAAAACCTAATCAATATAATTAAAACGATTAATTTTTCTAATAGAGTGCACTTGTTTATACTGCGATTCTATCGAATACATCACATTTTGACGCACCTGATAGGTGTTCAGTTGAGCTGAGCGTTGCCTGCGTGCGCCATCTGAGCGGGTCGTTAAGAATGAAAGAAAAATTATGGACGAAGGATTTTTGGGCAATCACCATAGTCAGTTTTATTATCTTTTTTGTTTTTTATGTACTGCTAACTTTATTACCCATTTATATCGCTGACCGCCTGCATGCTTCTGCAGATAAGGCCGGGCTGTTAGTGACATGTTTCCTGGCCGCGGCAATTGTTATTCGGCCGTTTGCCGGGCAGTGGGTGGGAAAATATTCGAATAAAAAGATTCTGGTGCTCTCTTCTCTGGCTTTTTTGGTGATTACTGCGCTGTATCCGGTTTGCCATTCTATCGAGTCGCTGCTCTTTATCCGCGTACTTCATGGGATTACGTTTGGTGTTATTACTACGGTAAAAGGAACTATTTCAGCGCGGTTAATTCCGGCCTCCCGACGTGGAGAGGGCATCAGCTTTTTCTCTTTAGCGATGGGCCTTGCGATGGTCGTAGGACCGTGGATCGGTTTGAATATGGCCCGCTGGAACGCGTTCACTGCCGCATTCTGGCTTTGTTCCGCTGTAGCGGCGTTAGGGATTGTACTTTCCCTGATTGTGACGGTCCCTCCGGTAATTCGTCATGCCGATGGTTCGAAACCGAATCTGGGTTTTGCCGCGATGTTTGACCGCGCCGCCCTGCCTTTTGCGCTGGTCACCTTTTTTATGACTTTCTCCTATGCCGGCGTATCGGCTTTCCTGGCGCTGTATGCGCGTGAGCTGGATTTAATGGCGGCGGCCAGTAATTTCCTGCTGTGCTACGCGATTTTCCTGATGATATGCCGTACTTTCACCGGGAATATTTGTGATAAAAAAGGGCCGAAATATGTTGTTTTCCCATGCCTGTTGGCTTTTACCATCGGTCTGGTGGCGTTGGGTTACACCAATGGCAGCATCATAATGATTATTTCCGGCGGTCTCATCGGTATCGGCTACGGTTCGGTCACGCCGGTTTTCCAGACGCAAATTATCAGCTCGGTTGAACCGCATAAAATCGGCGTGGCGAATTCACTGTTCTTTAACGCGATGGACGCCGGAATGGCGATTGGCGCCTTTATCATGGGAATGATGGTTGAGTCGGTTGGCTATCGTATGATTTATGTCGCTGGCGCGGTGCTGGTGGTACTCGCTGGCGCACTGTATGCCGTGCAGATGAAAAAACGTGGCGTGATGCCTTTGGTTTCCACCAGCGAGTTGCACTGAGTTACATCTCGATTTCGATATCGCCTTTTGCCCTGCAGCAGCAGGGCAAAATCTCTCCCGGCTGGATAAACGCTAAAGGTTCCGTAATCCAGTCAACCTGGCCGGCAACCAGTCGGGTACGACAGGAGCCGCAATATCCTTCGCGGCACTGATACTCCACCTCAACGTTATGCGATTCCAGCGCGGCCAGCAGAGAAGGGTGTTCATCCTGGCACAGCAGCTGTGTGCCAGTGATACGCAGCGTGACGCGTCCCATCAGAGCTGGAAATTACTCAGATCGTCGGTATCGACTTCCGAATCGATTTGTCCGACCAGATAAGAACTAACTTCCACTTCCTGTGGCGCGACCTGAACGTTATCGGACACCAGCCAGGTATTGATCCACGGGATTGGGTTGGAGCGGGTCTGGAACGGCAGATCCAGACCCACCGCCTGCATACGAATATTCGTAATATATTCAACGTATTGACACAGGATGTCTTTATTCAGGCCGATCATCGAACCGTCGCGGAACAGATAGTCCGCCCACTCTTTTTCCTGCTGCGCCGCCTGCACGAACAGGTCATAACATTCCTGTTTACACTCTTCGGCGATTTCCGCCATCTCCGGGTCGTCCACGCCGCTACGCAACAGGTTCAGCATATGTTGCGTGCCGGTCAGATGCAGCGCTTCGTCACGGGCGATCAGACGGATAATTTTGGCGTTGCCTTCCATCAGTTCACGCTCGGCAAATGCGAAAGAGCAGGCGAAGCTGACGTAGAAGCGGATGGCTTCCAGCGCGTTCACGCTCATCAGGCACAGATACAGTTTTTTCTTCAGCTCACGCAGATTCACGACAACCGTTTTGCCATTAACGGTATGGGTGCCTTCACCGAGCAGATGCCAGTAACTGGTCATCTCAATAAGTTCGTCGTAGTAGGCGGAGATACCTTCGGCGCGCTTCTGAATTTGCTCATTGGTCACGATATCGTCAAACACGACCGCCGGATCGTTGACGATGTTACGAATAATGTGGGTGTAGGATCGTGAGTGAATCGTCTCAGAAAACGCCCAGGTCTCTACCCACGTCTCCAGCTCCGGGATGGAAATGAGCGGCAGCAGGGCGACGTTCGGGCTACGTCCCTGAATGGAATCCAGCAGCGTCTGGTATTTGAGGTTGCTGATGAAGATATGTTTTTCGTGCTCCGGCAACGCCTGATAATCGATACGATCGCGGGAGACGTCGACCTCTTCCGGACGCCAGAAGAAAGAGAGCTGTTTTTCGATCAGTTTTTCGAAGATGTCATATTTCTGCTGGTCATAGCGTGCAACGTTGACCGGCTGGCCAAAGAACATGGGTTCCTTGAGCTGATCGTTTTTCGTCTGTGAAAAAGTGGTGTATGCCATTGAAGTGAATCCTTTATGGGATGAGCGCCGGATGGCGGCGCAAGCGCCTTATCCGGCCTACAAACCGTACAATCGTAGGCCGGGTAAGCATAGCGCTACCCGGCACTATTCATCAGATCTTACAAGCGCCGCTTTCGCAGCCATCGTCCTGAATAGAAGGCGCCAAATCGTCCTGCGCATCTTCCGCGCCGTCGCGGGTATTTTGATAGTACAGAGTTTTCACGCCAAACTTATACGCGGTGAGCAAATCTTTCAGCAGTTGCTGCATCGGCACTTTTCCTGACGGGAAACGTGACGGATCGTAGTTGGTATTGGCGGAAATCGACTGATCGATAAACTTCTGCATGATACCCACCAGTTGCAGATAACCGTCGTTGTTCGGCATCTCCCACAACAGTTCGTAAGCGTCTTTCAGATGCTCATAATCCGGCACGACCTGACGCAAAATACCGTCTTTCGAGGCCTTGATGCTGACGTAGCCGCGCGGCGGCTCAATGCCGTTGGTGGCGTTGGAGATCTGGGACGACGTTTCCGACGGCATTAGCGCCGATAGCGTGGAGTTACGCAGACCGTGGGTTTTGATCGACTCACGCAGCTGTTGCCAGTCGTAGTGCAGCGGTTCGTTGACGATCGCATCCAGATCTTTTTTGTAGGTGTCGATCGGCAAAATGCCTTTTGCATAAGTGGTTTCGTTGAACCAGGGGCAGGCGCCTTGCTCTTTCGCCAGTTCGTTGGACGCTTTAAGCAGATAGTACTGAATGGCTTCGAAGGTTTTATGCGTCAGATTATTGACGCTGCCGTCGGAATAACGCTTACCGTTTTTCGCCAGCCAGTAGGCGAAGTTAATCACGCCAATGCCCAGCGTACGACGGCCCATTGCGCCGCGTTTGGCAGCCGGAATCGGGTAATCCTGATAATCGAGCAGAGCATCCAAAGCGCGTACTGCCAGAATAGCCAGTTCTTCCAGCTCGTCCAGAGTTTTAATGGCGCCCAGGTTGAATGCAGACAGCGTACACAACGCAATTTCGCCGTTTTCATCGTTGACATCGTTCAGCGGTTTGGTCGGCAGGGCAATCTCCAGACACAGGTTAGACTGGCGTACCGGGGCGACAACCGGATCGAACGGACTGTGAGTATTGCAGTGGTCAACGTTCTGGATATAGATACGACCGGTAGAGGCGCGTTCCTGCATCATCAGCGAGAACAGTTCGACCGCTTTCACACGCTGTTTGCGGATGCTGTCGTCGTGTTCATATTTCACGTACAGGCGTTCGAATTCGTCCTGGTCGGCGAAGAACGCATCGTATAGCCCGGGTACATCCGACGGACTGAACAGCGTAATGTCGCCGCCCTTCAGCAGGCGGGTATACATCAGTTTGTTGATCTGTACGCCGTAGTCCATGTGACGTACGCGGTTGCCTTCCACGCCGCGGTTGTTTTTCAGCACCAGCAGGCTTTCCACTTCCAGATGCCACATCGGGTAGAAGAGGGTTGCCGCGCCGCCGCGCACGCCGCCCTGCGAACAGGATTTCACCGCCGTCTGGAAGTGCTTGTAGAACGGGATGCAGCCGGTGTGGAACGCTTCGCCGCCACGAATCGGGCTGCCCAGCGCACGAATGCGTCCCGCGTTGATACCGATACCGGCGCGCTGAGAAACGTATTTCACAATCGCGCTGGAGGTGGCGTTGATGGAATCCAGACTGTCGCCACACTCGATCAGTACGCAGGAGCTGAACTGACGGGTTGGGGTACGCACACCGGACATGATGGGCGTCGGCAGCGAAATTTTGAACGTAGAGACCGCATCGTAAAAACGTTTTACATAGTCAAGACGCGTTTCACGCGGGTAGTTCGAGAACAGGCAGGCCGCTACCAGAATGTAGAGGAACTGCGCGCTTTCATAGATTTCACCGGTCACGCGGTTTTGCACCAGATATTTCCCTTCCAGCTGCTTAACGGCAGCGTAGGAGAAGGTCATATCGCGATCGTGAACGATAAACGAATCCATCTGCTTGAACTCTTCTTCCGTGTAGTCTTCCAGCAGATGATTGTCGTATTTGCCAAACTCAACCATTTTTACCACATGGTGGTAAAGTGCGGGCGGCTCAAACTGGCCGAAGGCTTTCTTACGCAGGTGGAAAATCGCCAGACGCGCAGCCAGGTATTGATAATCCGGCGCATCGCGAGAGATCAGGTCTGCGGCGGCCTTAATGATAGTTTCATGGATATCGGAGGTCTTAATCCCATCATAAAACTGAATATGCGAGCGTAGCTCGACCTGAGAAACCGATACGTTATTCAGTCCTTCTGCCGCCCAATCAAGCACGCGATGAATTTTGTCGAGATTGATGCGCTCAGTACGGCCGTCACGCTTTGTCACCAGCAGACTCTGATTCATGTGGTTTTCTACCTGTTTACCTGTCCGTGAAAGAAAAATATCCCCCCGCTTATCCACAACGCCACGTTGTGACTAACTCTGTGGATAAATACTATATATAGGGGGTAATCGATAAGTGAAACGCTATATGGTGAGTATTCTAGTAGGGATTCTTTTGAGTACAAGAGTTGATTTTGGCGTTAAATTGCGGTTGCAAAAGCGTAAGAATCGCTAAATGCGCGTCTGATAAGGCCTGGAGAGGATGTCAACAATTCATAAAAAAAAATCAAAATTTGATCGAATGCTGATTTCTTCATCGAAGAGAAAGGTTGCGCCCGATGATCTAACGCAACCCTTATAGGAAAATTCTTTGATGTCAGGCTTTTTTAGCGCGGGTATGCAACATGTAGTTAACGTCTACTCCGGGACCGAGTTTGAAAGTATTGGTTATCGGGTTGTAGTGCAGCCCGGTGATATGTTGCTCTTTCAGGACGGTTTCATCTACCCAGCTTAACAGTTCAGCAGGCTTAATGAATTTCTTCACGTCGTGCGTGCCTTTTGGCACCATGCGCAGAATATACTCAGCGCCGACGACCGCCATCAGCCAGGATTTTCCATTGCGGTTCAACGTTGAGAAGAACACCTCGCCGCCGGGTTTAACCAGTTGGGCGCAGGCGTGGACGACCGATTGCGGATCGGGAACATGCTCCAGCATTTCCATACAGGTGACGACGTCGTATTGCTGGGCGTGTTTTGCCGCATGTTCCTCAACCGTCTCCTGCACGTACTCTACCTCGATGCCGCTTTCCAGCGCATGCAGTTTGGCGACCTGCAAAGGCTCAAAGCCCATATCCAGCCCGGTGACGGTTGCGCCTTCGCGTGCCATACTTTCCGCCAGAATGCCGCCGCCGCAGCCGACGTCGAGTACCTTTTTACCAAACAGGCCGCCTGAGCGCTCAGTAATGTAGCCAAGGCGTAGAGGGTTGATGCGATGCAATGGCTTGAATTCGCCCTCCAGATCCCACCAGCGCGACGCGACGGCTTCGAATTTGGCGATTTCATTATGGTCAACGTTGTGAGCTACCGACGGTTTTTCAGTGTTCATGAGTACATGAGATTCCGCTATTGATCTATCGGGGCAGTATAGCAGGTGCAAAGTCGCTGCGTTATATCTACTGCCGTCTTTATTACGCTTTCAGCGCAAGAAGTTTTCTTGCGCGTTCTGTAAAACCGCTACCGATGTGGTGCGTGATAAAATTACAGACGCCCTCGACGTTGTTGTTTTTTAACATATCCAAAATAGTGGCATGTCCACGGTTAGAGCTGGTGATATATTCAGCGGTAAAATCCAGTCTGTAGCGAATTGCCAATAAACGTGCTGAGATCAACAGGTGTGCTTGTGAAATGTATTTATTATCGGCATATTTCACAAAAACATAATGAAAATCATGATCCAGTTTGAGGTAAGCTTGCGTATCGCGCTCTGCATTAATTTTTGCTGACTTCGATAAAATATTGCTTAATTCGACTATGACATTGTTAGCATTTTTCTCCATCGCTTCACGAATTGCGCCCTGTTCAAGGATAACCCTCATTTTGATGAGATCATTGATATCCTCGTCGGTGACAGAAAAAACAAATGTCCCACTGCGGGGAATGATGTTGACCAGGTTTTCATTATAGCTCAGCCAAATAAAAGCTTCACGAATTGGTGTTTTACTTACCATCAGAATATTTGATAGTTCATTTTCACTGATCGCTTGCCCAAGATCGAAATCGCCATGGATAATCATCTCCCTTATTTTCTCTTTAATCACCTGGGTGATGGATTTGGGTATTTCAATTGATATGTGACTAAAATCACGCTTTAATCTATTTTTCATTTTCTTCTCCTCCATGGTTAAACCCGGCTCCATTGTAATTAATTTATTCAAAATTAACGGATCTAATATATCAGATATAAGAAAATTTACATACTTTATTGTTGTTATTGTATATTTCATTAAGTTTGCTTGCTGATATATCAGATATGACACATTAGCTTTTGAATTGTATTGTTTTTTACGTAACATCAATTCCGGTCAATACCCTTATTCATTGAATCATAAAAGGTGATGCAAAATGAGTAGTCCACAAGAAAATTTATACGATGCAATTCGTATTGTAAAAAGGAAAATCATTCCTTTGGCCTTTATTCTTTACTTTTTTAACTATATGGATCGTGTCAATATTGGGTTTGCTGCATTACGCATGAATGAATCTCTCGGTATTACGCCTGAGGATTTCGCTAATATTTCTTCTATATTCTTCATATCATATTTAATCTTTCAAATTCCGAGTAGCATTGGCTTGCAAAAGCTTGGCGCAAGAAAATGGATTAGTTCCATTATTATCGGCTGGGGAGCGGTAACAGGGCTGATTTTTTTTGCTAAAGATACTCAACATATTTTGCTGGCTCGCATTTTTTTGGGGGTATTTGAAGCTGGCTTTTTCCCGGGCATGGTTTATTATCTTGCATGCTGGTTCCCGGCTCGTGAACGCGGAAAAGTCAATAGTTTCTTCATGTTATCTATTGCTGTTGCATCGGTATTGGCTGCACCGATGTCTGGTTGGATCATCGAGCATTTGAATACCCCGGATTATGAAGGCTGGCGCTGGCTTTTTGCTATTGAAGGTATCCCTACCGTATTCCTTGGCATCCTGACATTTTATTTACTGCCTGACAGTCCAGAAAAGGCTAAATGGCTTACGCCACAGCAGATATCGGCCTTAGTTAATAAATTACGTACTGACAATGAAACCGCAGCTGCATTAAATAAAAATACCAACTCATCCTTTCTTTCCGTAATCAAAAATCCAGTTTTGCTTCAGCTTTCTTTCGCCTACATGTTGATTCAGGCGGCTGCTCTGGCGGCAAACTACTGGTTGCCGGGGTTGGTGAAGGGATTTTCAGCTGATTTTACGGATACTGACGTTGGTTTAATCATGAGTATTCCGTTTATTTTCGCTATGTTCAGCATGCCCTGGTGGGGCTGGCATTCCGATAAAAAGAATGAACGAAAATGGCATGCTGCATTACCCATGTTTCTGGCAGGCTGTGGTTTTCTGATGATTGCTCTTGTCCCCTCAATGTCGCTGAGAATGCTGGGGCTAACGTTCTATGGTGTTGGGATCCTCAGCTATTACGGACCTTACTGGGCGCTGCCTTCTGCATTATTGTCGCCGTCAGGGTTGGCTATCAGCATTGCGTTTATTAACTCATGTTCAAGTCTTGGCGGATTCCTGATTAATAAGTCACTGGGATTTGTTTCTACTCATTATGGTGCGACAGGAATATTTATTGTAGAGGCAATACTTTGCTTCGCTGCGGTAGCCGTTTTGGCGTTAATGAAAATTGATGTGAAAAAAGAAAAAAGCCAACAAACAAATGTTGTATCACGAACCTGATAAATGAAGAAATTATGAAAATTACATCTATTGAAGTTTTTGACTGTGAATTAAAAAAAAGAGATCAAACGATGTCATCCTATAATCCAGTACTTATCCGGGTGAATACCGACTCAGGATTAAGTGGTATTGGCGAAGTAGGACTGGCCTATGGCGCAGGCGCTAAAGCTGGCGTAGGGATCATCAGAGATCTGGCGCCATTGGTTGTGGGTGAAGATCCATTAAATATCGAAAAAATTTGGGAGTTCTTTTTCAGAAAGACTTTTTGGGGGATGGGGGGCGGAAACGTTTTTTATGCCGGAATGAGCGCTATTGATATTGCTCTTTGGGATATCAAAGGTAAATATTTAGGTGTACCTGTTTATCAGCTCCTTGGCGGGAAAACTAATGAAAAATTAAGAACCTATGCTAGTCAGTTACAATTTGGTTGGGGGGATAAACGCCAGATATTAGTGACACCTGAGGAATATGCTGAGGCGGCGCGTGCGGCTCTTGACGATGGATATGATGCGATTAAAGTGGATCCACTCGAAATCGATCGTAATGGCGATGACTGTGTTTTTCAGAATAAAAATCGTAACTATTCAGGATTGTTACTGGCCGATCAATTAAAAATGGGGGAAGCGCGAATTGCCGCTATGCGTGAAGCAATGGGGGATGATGCTGATATTATCGTGGAAATCCATTCTCTTCTCGGTACAAACTCAGCTATTCAATTTGCGAAGGCGATAGAAAAGTATCGTATCTTTCTTTATGAAGAACCGATTCATCCATTAAATTCTGATAATATGCAGAAAGTTTCCCGTTCAACAACGATTCCAATCGCCACTGGCGAGCGTTCCTACACAAGATGGGGATACAGGGAATTACTGGAGAAGCAGTCTATTGCCGTAGCGCAACCTGATTTGTGTCTCTGCGGCGGAATTACCGAAGGAAAGAAAATCTGTGACTATGCTAATATTTATGACACCACTGTACAGGTGCATGTTTGCGGCGGTCCTGTTTCCACGGTAGCCGCGCTGCATATGGAAACAGCAATTCCCAACTTTATTATTCATGAGCATCATACCAATGCGATGAAAGCATCTATTCGGGAACTTTGTACCCACGATTATCAACCGGAAAATGGCTATTATGTCGCGCCGGAACAGCCCGGATTGGGTCAGGAATTAAACGATGAGGTAGTGAAAGAATATCTGGCCTATGTGATTAAATAGCATCTGGTGATACTGATTATGGTTTATGCCTCCCGGCATATCCCCTAAATAATTCGAGTTGCAGGATAAAATGGTTAACCGTCTTGAACAGCGCTTGCGCTAACCGCGACGGGGCGAGGCCCAGGGATGGGCCGAGTAACTCGCCGCCAACGCACATGAAACTTGAAGTATGACGGGTATACACGGGAGGTATTGATTTTCTAACCTCTTCCTGGCCAGGCCCCGATCTCCCCTGTGTCGCCTCTGAAGCCGATCGCCAATAAACGCCGAGACCACGCTTATAAATGAAGAGAGCATGCGGCACCCGAATAAAGCATTGTCTGGCTGCATTCCGTTTACCAGTACGTGGGCGAATGTGTTATAATTTGCGACCTTTGAATCCGGGATACAGTAGAGGGATAGCGGTTAGATGAGCGACCTTGCGAGAGAAATTACACCGGTCAACATTGAGGAGGAGCTGAAGAGCTCCTATCTGGATTATGCGATGTCGGTCATTGTTGGCCGTGCGCTGCCGGATGTCCGAGATGGCCTGAAGCCGGTACACCGTCGCGTACTTTACGCCATGAACGTATTGGGCAATGACTGGAACAAAGCCTATAAAAAATCTGCCCGTGTCGTTGGTGACGTAATCGGTAAATACCATCCCCACGGCGATTCCGCAGTGTATGACACCATCGTTCGTATGGCGCAGCCATTCTCGCTGCGTTACATGCTGGTGGATGGTCAGGGTAACTTCGGTTCTATTGACGGCGACTCCGCGGCGGCAATGCGTTATACGGAGATCCGTCTGGCGAAAATCGCCCACGAACTGATGGCCGATCTCGAAAAAGAGACGGTGGATTTCGTGGATAACTATGACGGTACGGAAAAAATTCCGGACGTCATGCCGACCAAAATTCCGAATCTGCTGGTGAACGGTTCTTCCGGTATCGCAGTAGGTATGGCGACGAATATCCCGCCGCACAACCTGACGGAAGTGATTAACGGCTGCCTGGCGTATATCGACAACGAAGACATCAGCATTGAAGGGCTGATGGAACATATTCCGGGGCCGGACTTCCCGACCGCCGCGATCATCAACGGTCGTCGTGGTATCGAAGAAGCCTACCGTACCGGTCGTGGCAAAGTGTACATTCGCGCCCGCGCGGAAGTTGAAGCTGACGCGAAAACGGGCCGTGAAACCATCATCGTCCATGAAATTCCCTATCAGGTGAACAAAGCGCGCCTGATCGAGAAAATCGCCGAGCTGGTGAAAGATAAACGCGTGGAAGGCATCAGCGCGCTGCGTGACGAATCCGACAAAGACGGGATGCGCATCGTGATTGAAGTGAAACGCGATGCGGTGGGCGAGGTGGTGCTTAATAATCTCTACTCCCAGACCCAGCTACAGGTTTCCTTCGGTATTAACATGGTGGCGCTGCATCACGGCCAGCCGAAGATCATGAACCTGAAAGACATCATTTCAGCGTTCGTGCGCCACCGCCGTGAAGTGGTGACGCGTCGTACTATTTTTGAACTGCGTAAAGCCCGTGACCGCGCGCATATCCTTGAAGCTCTGGCGATTGCGCTGGCTAACATCGACCCGATTATCGAACTGATTCGCCGCGCGCCAACGCCGGCAGAAGCAAAAGCGGCGCTGATTTCGCGTCCGTGGGATCTGGGCAACGTTGCTGCGATGCTGGAGCGCGCTGGTGATGACGCTGCGCGTCCGGAATGGCTGGAGCCAGAATTTGGCGTGCGTGACGGTCAGTATTACCTGACTGAGCAGCAGGCGCAGGCGATTCTGGATCTGCGTTTGCAGAAACTGACCGGCCTGGAGCATGAAAAACTGCTCGACGAATACAAAGAGCTGCTGGAGCAGATTGCTGAACTGCTGCACATTCTGGGCAGCGCCGATCGCCTGATGGAAGTGATCCGCGAAGAGATGGAGTTAATTCGCGATCAGTTCGGCGATGAGCGTCGTACCGAAATCACCGCCAACAGCGCCGATATTAATATCGAAGATCTGATTAGCCAGGAAGATGTTGTCGTGACGCTGTCTCACCAGGGTTACGTCAAGTATCAACCGCTGACGGATTACGAAGCGCAACGTCGTGGTGGGAAAGGTAAATCTGCCGCGCGTATTAAAGAAGAAGACTTTATCGATCGCCTGCTGGTGGCCAACACCCATGACACCATCCTCTGCTTCTCCAGCCGGGGCCGTCTGTACTGGATGAAGGTCTATCAGTTGCCGGAAGCCAGTCGTGGCGCGCGCGGTCGTCCGATCGTCAACCTGCTGCCGCTGGAAGCCAACGAACGTATCACCGCGATTCTGCCGGTTCGTGAGTACGAAGAAGGCGTGAACGTCTTTATGGCGACCGCCAGCGGTACCGTGAAGAAAACGGCGCTGACCGAATTCAGCCGTCCGCGTTCCGCCGGTATTATCGCGGTGAACCTCAACGACGGCGACGAGCTGATTGGCGTTGACCTGACTTCTGGTTCTGACGAAGTCATGCTGTTCTCGGCCGCGGGCAAAGTGGTGCGCTTCAAAGAAGACGCCGTCCGTGCGATGGGGCGTACCGCGACCGGTGTGCGCGGTATTAAGCTGGCGGGAGACGATAAAGTCGTCTCTCTGATCATCCCACGCGGCGAAGGCGCTATTCTGACCGTAACGCAAAACGGCTACGGGAAGCGTACCGCAGCGGACGAGTACCCGACCAAGTCTCGTGCGACGCAGGGCGTTATCTCTATCAAAGTGACCGAGCGCAACGGTTCCGTTGTCGGTGCGGTACAGGTAGACGATTGCGACCAGATCATGATGATCACGGATGCCGGTACTCTGGTGCGTACCCGTGTGTCCGAGATCAGCGTCGTGGGACGTAATACCCAGGGCGTTATCCTTATCCGCACGGCGGAAGATGAAAACGTGGTGGGTCTGCAACGCGTTGCTGAACCGGTAGATGACGAAGAACTCGACGCTATCGACGGCAGCGTGGCGGAAGGGGATGAGGATATCGCCCCGGAAGCGGAAAGCGATGACGACGTTGCGGATGACGCTGACGAGTAATGTTATTGCTGTGCGAGGGCCGGATATCCGGCCCTTTTTCTTTGCCGTTGCGGGCTACGTCATTTACCGCTACCTTAGTCACACTCTATTTACATCCTGAGGCGGAGCTTCGCCCCTTTGAAATACCTTGCTTCCTTTCGAACTACGCTGAAAGTCTCGCGCTACTTATTCAGAGCGTTAGCGTTACTCATTTGGCTCTTAATCGCCTTTGTTTCGGTGTTTTACATCGTCAATGCCCTGCACCAGCGGGAATCTGAAATTCGTCAGGAGTTCAACCTTAGCTCCGATCAGGCGCAGCGTTTTATCCAGCGCACGTCGGATGTGATGAAAGAGCTCAAATATATCGCCGAGAACCGTTTAACGGCGGAAAACGGCGTCATGTCGTCGCGTGCGCGTGATGACAAAATGGTGGTGCCGGACTTTGAACCGCTATTTGCCGACTCAGACTGTGCGGCGATGGGCTCCGCCTGGCGCGGATCGCTGGAGTCGCTGGCCTGGTTTATGCGTTACTGGCGCGACAACTTTTCAGCGGCGTATGATCTTAACCGCGTTTTCCTGATTGGCAGCGATAACCTCTGTATGGCGAATTTCGGCCTGCGTGAAATGCCCGTGGAGCGCGATGATGCGTTAAAAGCGTTACATGAGCGGATTATGAAATACCGCAACGCGCCGCAGGAAGAAAGTGGGAATAACCTTTTCTGGATAAGCCAGGGCGCGCGTCAGGGCGTGGGCTACTTTTATGCGCTGACGCCGGTGTATCTGGCCAACCGTCTGCAAGCGTTGCTGGGCGTCGAGCAGTCCATCCGCATGGAAAATTTTTTCACGCCGGGCAGTTTGCCGATGGGCGTCACCATTATTGATGAGAACGGCCATTCGCTGATTTCGTTGACCGGTCCTGACGGCATTATTAAAGCGGAGCCGCGCTGGATGCAGGAGCGTTCCTGGTTTGGTTATACGCCAGGTTTTCGCGAACTGGTACTCAAAAAAAGCCTGCCGCCATCCTCGCTCAGTATTGTCTATTCTGTGCCTGTAGATTTAGTCCTGGAGCGTATTCGTATTCTTATCCTGAACGCTATCCTGCTGAACGTGCTGGTGGGGGCAGGGCTGTTTACGCTTGCGCGGATGTATGAGCGGCGAATTTTCATTCCGGCGGAGAGCGATGCCCAGCGTCTGGAAGAGCATGAACAGTTCAACCGTAAAATCGTCGCCTCCGCGCCGGTGGGGATCTGTATTCTGCGCACTATTGATGGTGTCAATATTCTGAGTAACGAACTGGCGCACACCTACCTGAACATGCTCACGCATGAAGACAGACAGCGCCTGACGCAAATCATTTGCGGCCAGCAGGTTAACTTCGTCGATGTATTGACCAGCAATAATACCAATTTGCAAATTAGCTTCGTCCATTCCCGCTATCGCAATGAAAACGTTGCGATTTGCGTGTTGGTAGATGTGAGTACGCGCGTCAAAATGGAAGAGTCGCTGCAAGAGATGGCGCAGGCGGCGGAGCAGGCAAGCCAGTCTAAATCCATGTTCCTTGCGACGGTCAGCCATGAATTGCGCACACCGCTGTACGGTATCATTGGCAATCTCGATCTGCTGCAAACCAAAGAGCTGCCAAAAGGCGTGGAACGTCTGGTCACGGCGATGAATAACTCCTCCAGTCTGTTGCTGAAAATTATCAGCGACATTCTCGACTTCTCGAAAATTGAGTCGGAACAGCTAAAGATTGAGCCGCGCGAATTTTCACCGCGAGAGGTGATGAACCATATCACCGCCAATTATCTGCCGTTGGTGGTGCGTAAGCAGCTCGGTCTGTATTGTTTTATTGAGCCTGACGTGCCGGTATCGCTGAACGGCGACCCGATGCGTTTACAGCAGGTTATTTCAAACCTGTTGAGCAACGCCATTAAGTTTACCGATATTGGCTGCATCGTGCTGCATGTGCGCTGTGATGGGGATTATCTCAGCATTCGCGTGCGGGATACCGGCGTCGGTATTCCGGCAAAAGAGGTGGTTCGCCTGTTCGATCCCTTCTTCCAGGTGGGAACCGGCGTACAGCGTAACTTTCAGGGGACCGGTCTGGGGCTGGCGATTTGCGAAAAATTGATCAGCATGATGGACGGCGATATTTCCGTCGATTCGGAGCCGGGCATGGGGAGCCAGTTTACGCTGCGCATCCCGCTTTATGGCGCGCAATACCCTGTGAAAAAGAGCGTGGAAGGACTCGCCGGAACCTGCTGTTGGCTGGCGGTGCGCAATACTTCTTTGTGCCAGTTTATTGAGACCAGTCTGGCGCGTAGCGGCGTTCATACGCAGCGTTATGAAGGGCAAGAACCCGCCGCGGACGATATTTTGATTGTCGATGACGCGCTGGAGCATACCTGGCAGGGGAGGGCTGCGGTCGTCTTTTGCCGCCGTCATATCGGGATTCCGTTGGAAAGAGCGCCGGGCGAGTGGGTGCATAGTGTGGCGTCGGTGCATGAGTTGCCCGCACTGTTGGCGCGTATTTATAGTATTGAGCTGGATAGTGAAGCGCTTTCCAGCGCATTGCCGACGACGGATAAAACCGCAGATTCAAATGACGACATGATGATTCTGGTCGTTGACGATCATCCGATCAATCGCCGTCTGCTGGCCGATCAATTGGGATCGCTGGGGTATCAGTGTAAGACAGCCAATGATGGCGTGGACGCTCTGAATGTGCTGAGTAAAAATGCTATCGATATTGTTCTGAGCGATGTGAACATGCCGAACATGGACGGCTATCGCCTGACGCAGCGTATCCGTCAGCTTGGGCTGACGCTGCCGGTCGTCGGCGTGACGGCGAACGCGCTGGCGGAAGAGAAACAACGTTGCCTGGAGTCCGGTATGGACAGCTGTTTGTCGAAGCCTGTGACGCTGGATGTGTTGAAACAGACGCTGGCGGTGTATGCCGAACGAGTACGTAAAACGCGGGCATAAAAAATGCCGGATGGCGGCGTCGCCTGTCCGGCTTGCAAAAGATGAGTCGACTGGTAGGCCTGATAAGCGTAGCGCCATCAGGCTGGGTAACGTAAAAGCGATTTATTCTTTGTCTGTCGGACTCAGGGTGACGGAAGAGAGATAGTTGAGCAGCGCGATATCATTCTCTACGCCCAGTTTCATCATCGCCGATTTCTTCTGGCTGCTGATGGTCTTAATGCTGCGGTTGAGCTTCTTGGCGATTTCGGTGACCAAAAAGCCCTCGGCGAACAGGCGTAATACTTCGCTCTCTTTTGGCGACAGGCGCTTATCGCCGTAACCGCCTGCGCTGATTTTCTCCAGCAGACGAGAAACGCTTTCTGGGGTGAATTTTTTGCCTTTTTGCAGCGCGGCCAGCGCCTTAGGCAGATCGGTTGGCGCACCCTGCTTGAGTACGATCCCTTCAATATCAAGATCCAACACGGCGCTCAGGATCGCCGGGTTGTTGTTCATGGTCAGAACGATAATAGACAGGCTCGGAAAATGACGCTTGATGTACTTGATCAAGGTGATCCCATCGCCGTATTTATCTCCCGGCATGGAGAGGTCAGTGATCAACACATGCGCATCTAATTTCGGCAGGTTGTTGATCAATGCTGTGGAATCTTCAAATTCGCCGACAACATTCACCCACTCGATTTGTTCAAGTGATTTGCGAATACCGAACAGTACAATCGGGTGGTCATCGGCAATAATTACGTTCATATTGTTCATGTATTGGGCTACCTTGCTACAGCAAGCTTTTGACGTAGGCGTCAATGTCGCTGATATATTTTTCTATACCTGGAGCATCTTTCTCACGAATCAGATGTTCCAGCGTTTCACATAACTGCTTGCCGGGTACCAGATTAAGCATGGCAAACACCCCTTTCAGGCGGTGGGCCGTTTGGGCCAGCGCAGCGAAATCGCTGGTTGCCGCCTCAGTATACAACCTCTTAACATCATCCGGTACTGTGTCTACAAATAGCGCATAATAGCCGCTGGCATGAAGCTCGGCATTTTCATCTCCGCCGAGCGGGGAGGCGGGAATCTCTTCCTGCGCCAGCTGCTCTTCGATAAGTTGTAGTACAGCTTCCTGCATAGCATTGCTCATATTAAAGTTGACGCGCAACTGACCCGGGCCAATTTTCCGCACGCCTGACTCATCATCGCTTAAAAGCAAGCCCGAGGCAGTAAGATTAGACGGATTATCCGTTAAAAAGAGATCATATTCTTGACTTATCTGCCTTTCATCCGGCGTGATGCAGGTGGCGCCCCAGTTTTCTAACTGACGCAGCACAATCGCGCGAACCTCGTTGGACGTCACATCGACCATTACGCTCACGTCGTCCAGCAGGCGCTCTTCGACCTGAGTATGCTGATCGTGAGGAAGCATTTTGACATGAACGGTATAGCGCGTGCCCAGCGTTTCTCGCGCTTTAATGTTGAGATGACCGCCCAGTTTGCGCGCCAGTTGATTGCACAGCCAGAAGGTGAGCGGATTCGCTTTGCCGTAACGATCGCCCTGCGTTTCATTCATATACGGGAAATGCAGATTATCAATCTCGTTTAACGTTACGCCTTCGCCCGTATCCAGAATACGGAAAGTCAGACGCTCCGCGATGGATTCATCCTGCTCGACTTCAAGCGTAATTTTACCCATAGCAGTCGTTGTGACGGCATACTGAATCAACAGCAGCAAAACCCGGCGCAGGGCGTCGCGATCGCCCCAGCGTTCATCGTTGCCGCTAAGATGGTTATTAATCAGCAGTTGCAGCCCTTTACGCTTAATGGCGGGCAGCACTTCCGGCACGACTTCGTCAATAAGATCCTGAAGGGAGAACAGCGTTGCTTCGCTCTTCCATGCGTCATTTTCCAGCATATTCGCCAGTTGGATTTCATCGATCATACGTACCAATACATCCGCCTGATCCGCCAGTTTCAGGCTTTCCGGCGTGGTGACTGCTGCGGCGTTAACCGCCAGTTGGCGTACGGGCTCTTTAAGCGTGTTGCTGATATTTTGCATAAAGGCGGCGCGGCCCTGCTGATTCTTCTCATACAAACGCTGCGCCTGTTTAAGCTTCTTATTCACCAGCACTTCCCGGTCCTGATCGCGAATAATAAAGATCTGCGTGCGGGGAGCGATCTGGCTGCGAAACAGACGGATCTCATACAGTTCGTTATTAATTGTCGCCTGAATCACGCCCTGATGCTGTTCCGCCATGCTGGTAATATTTTGCAGGTTAAGATGCGGCAACAGATGATCGGCGATTTTATTGCTGATCACGGTGCGGTTTCCTTCCTGATCGTAGACCAGCAGACCCAGCGGCAGCAGAGAAACGATCTCTTCATTAATGGCGCGTAAGACGCGAAGCTCGTTATTCGCCGCGTTGCCGGATGTCGATTCCGTCGACCGTCCCGGCTGATGACGGAACGTGGCGTAGCCAAATAACGCCAACGCCAGCAGCCCGATGTTCAGCAGTAAAGGCAGCAGAATATTTTGCAGCGTATCAAGCAAAAGCGTACCGAACGGTACCTGCCAGATCAGGCGCATTCCGGTAGAGTTAAGCGCTGAGGAGATCTCAATTTTTGAACCGTTAAAGCTAATCGTGACGCTATCTGGCGCTTCCTTTTCACTGCTTCGCCCCGTCGCCTGGGTTGCGTCAGGCTCTATCCGAAAACTGTCCAGCGGCATTCCCGGCGGGATTAAATCATTAATGGGCAGATCAAACGCCACCACGGTCGCCAGATGTCCTGGCTGATTGAAGGTCGTGCGCAGCGTAAAATAGTGACCGTTTTGCCAGGCCAGTTTTCGCAATGAGGAGAAACTTTCGCGCTCATCCAGTGCATTCGCCTGCTGCAACATCTCTGCCCGGCGGGAATCGACGATATTGCCAATAGTGGACTCTTTAAAGCCGGAAGAGAGATCTTTCAACGGTAGGGTAGAGATAAGAATCAGGCTGTTATCCTGTCCGTTGAGGTAATACATTGACCACGGCACGTTTTCCGCGCCCCACAGCGTATCCAGATAAGTTGACATACGCTGCGTCATTTCCAGCGTGGCGCTGTCATGGGAACCGAAAATCAGCGCTTCAGTTTTACGTCGCGGCTTTTCAAGATAATACACATCCTGCTTCAGACGCGTTTCCTGAAGTCCTTCACCTGTCGATGGCGTAGTGGTCGCGGCGATGTTGTCATAAATTTGCCAGGTAACATACCGCCAGGTATCCACGCGTTTATGAATAGCGTGGGTGATATCGACAATTTGATAGCTTTTGTCTTTCAACCAGGCGTTGACGGCGCTCTGTACCATAACGCCCATCGTTACCAGCAGCACAATGATCAGCAATAAGAAGAAACGGGTAATGCTTCCCGGTAGAAGGGAGAATCGGGTAGAGACCGTTGTGTCAGACTGACTCATTTATGTTTACGACCTGTAAAAGCAACGCTGAAGGTGAAGGGCAGTATAAAGGGTAATGAATGAATTTCCAGACTCTTACGTCATGCCGGGCAACTTAACACGCGCTCCGTCGGCGGGACGGGAAAAGCGTACAACCTTCGCAGAACGGTACAAATATAAAGACTACTTATAAATGTTTAGCACTAAATATCAAGAAATTATTTGCTAATGTCTTACGAACGGTCGAGCAGGGGAGTGTAGTGAATAACCGTGATAGTTTTAGGCAGGTAGCATAAATCAGCCGGGTGTGTCTGAAAAAGGGTAAAAAAAACCGAATGCGAAGCATCCGGTTGAAATAGGGGTAAACAGACATTCAGAAGTGAATGACGGTAATAAATAAAGTTAATGATGATAGCGGTCACTATTTTAGTTGCGAATGAAGATTCTGTTTTATCATTCAGTGCTATGAATTTCATCAATTTAACCCATTGATTTTAAAAGTCTCGTGAATATATTTTGTCTATTTGTGCTTATTTTTACTTGATTTTTGCTTTAAAAAAGTTCCGTAAAATTCATATTTTGAAACATCTATGTAGATAACTGTAACATCTTAAAAGTTTTAGTATCATATTCGTGTTGGATTATTCTGTATTTTTGCGGAGAATGGACTTGCCGACTGGTTAATGAGGGTTAACCAGTAAGCAGTGGCATAAAAAAGCAATAAAGGCATATAACAGAGGGTTAATAACATGAAAGTTAAAGTACTGTCCCTCCTGGTACCAGCTCTGCTGGTGGCGGGCGCAGCGAATGCGGCTGAAATTTATAATAAAGACGGCAACAAATTAGACCTGTTTGGTAAAGTTGATGGCCTGCACTACTTCTCTGACGACAAAGGCAGCGACGGCGACCAGACCTACATGCGTATCGGCTTCAAAGGCGAAACGCAGGTTAACGATCAGCTGACCGGTTATGGCCAGTGGGAATATCAGATTCAGGGCAACCAGACTGAAGGCAGCAACGACTCCTGGACGCGTGTGGCGTTTGCGGGTCTGAAATTCGCTGACGCAGGTTCCTTCGATTATGGTCGTAACTACGGCGTAACCTATGATGTGACCTCCTGGACCGATGTTCTGCCGGAGTTCGGCGGCGACACCTACGGCGCTGACAACTTTATGCAGCAGCGTGGTAACGGCTATGCCACTTACCGTAACACCGACTTCTTCGGCCTGGTGGATGGCCTGGACTTCGCGTTGCAGTATCAGGGCAAAAACGGCAGCGTGAGCGGTGAAAACACCAACGGTCGCAGCCTGCTGAACCAGAACGGTGACGGTTACGGCGGATCGCTGACTTATGCAATCGGCGAAGGCTTCTCTGTCGGTGGCGCTATCACCACGTCTAAACGTACTGCCGATCAGAACAACACCGCTGACGAACACCTGTATGGTAACGGCGATCGCGCTACGGTCTACACCGGCGGCCTGAAATACGATGCGAACAACATCTATCTGGCAGCGCAGTATTCTCAGACCTATAACGCAACCCGTTTTGGTACCTCTAACGGCAACAATAAGTCCACCTCTTACGGTTTTGCCAACAAAGCGCAGAACTTTGAAGTGGTTGCTCAGTACCAGTTCGACTTTGGTCTGCGTCCGTCTGTGGCTTACCTGCAGTCTAAAGGTAAGGACATCAGCAACGGCTACGGCGCCAGCTATGGCGACCAGGACATCGTAAAATATGTTGATGTCGGCGCGACTTACTACTTCAACAAAAACATGTCCACCTATGTTGATTACAAAATCAACCTGCTGGATAAAAACGACTTTACCCGCGATGCGGGCATCAACACCGACGACATCGTAGCGCTGGGTCTGGTTTACCAGTTCTAATCAGCAAAAGATGTTGCTAAAGGGCCTGCGGGCCCTTTTTTCATGCCTTATTCCGGCGTACAAATACGACGTTTTGATATACGCTTGCGTCCATTCGAATGAGGATAAACAGCGATGAAAATGACTTTTTGCCGGGCCGTGTGTCTGGCGGCGGCTTTTTTACTTATGGGCTGCGATGAGGCTCCCGAAACGACAACAGCGTCACCTGCCGCTCAGGTGCTGGAAGGTAAAACGATGGGGACCCTCTGGCGGGTGAGCGTGGTTGGTATCGATGCGAAACGCGCCGCAGAGTTACAGACTAAAATCCAGACTCAGCTTGATGCTGATGATTGGTTGCTTTCTACCTATAAAAATGACTCCGCGCTGATGCGTTTTAACCATTCACGCAGTCTTGCGCCCTGGCCGGTCAGCGAAGCCATGGCGGATATCGTGACCTCGGCGCTACGTATTGGCGCGAAGACGGATGGCGCGATGGATATCACCGTGGGCCCGCTGGTCAATCTGTGGGGGTTTGGGCCGGATCGGCAGCCGCTGCATATCCCAACACCAGCACAAATCGATGCGGCAAAAGCGAAAACAGGCCTACAACATTTGCAGGTTATCGACAGGGCTGGACATCAGTTTTTGCAAAAAGATCTGCCGGATCTTTATGTTGATCTCTCCACGGTCGGGGAGGGCTATGCGGCGGATCATCTGGCGCGTCTGATGGAGCAGGAGGGCATTGCGCGTTATCTGGTCTCGGTGGGGGGCGCATTAAGCAGCCGCGGGATGAATGCGCAGGGGCTGCCGTGGCGCGTCGCGATTCAGAAGCCGACCGACCGGGAAAACGCGGTGCAGGCGATTGTGGATATCAACGGGCATGGCATCAGCACCTCCGGCAGCTACCGCAACTATTACGAGCTGGATGGCAAGCGCGTATCGCACGTTATCGATCCGCAAACGGGGCGCCCCATTGAACACAATCTGGTATCGGTTACGGTTATCGCGCCAACGGCGCTGGAAGCGGACGGCTGGGACACCGGCCTGATGGTGCTTGGTACGCAAAAGGCGCAAGAGGTCGTGCGGCGGGAAGGGCTGGCGGTCTTTATGATCATGAAAGAAGGTGAAGGCTTTAAAACCTGGATGTCGCCGCAGTTCAAAACATTCCTGGTGAGCGATAAGAATTAAAACGCAAGATTACGGGTTTTTGCGGGCGGATTTACGGACACACTGCATGTAAGCAAGCACTATGCTTAATGAAGGAGTCTATGATGAAAAAAGCGTTACTTACCGATGATGAATGCTGGCTGCGGGTGCAGGCGCGCGATGCCAGCGCGGATGGGCGTTTCGTTTTTGCGGTGCGAACCACCGGCGTTTTTTGCCGTCCTTCTTGTCGCTCGAAGCGGGCGTTACGTAAAAATGTTCGCTTTTTTGCCAACGCGCAGCAGGCGCTGGACGCCGGTTTTCGCCCCTGCAAGCGCTGTCAGCCGGATAATGCGCGCGCGCAGCAACGGCGGTTGGATAAGATTGCCTGCGCCTGCCGTTTGCTTGAGCAGGAGACGCCGGTAACGCTGGCGTTTCTGGCGCAGGCGGTGGCGATGAGCCCGTTTCATCTGCACCGTCTGTTTAAAGCGAGCACCGGAATGACGCCGAAAGGGTGGCAGCAGGCGTGGCGCGCCCGGCGGCTGCGTGAGGCGTTGGCGAAAGGAGAGCAGATCACGGCGGCTATTTACCGCGCCGGCTTCCCGGATAGCAGTAGCTACTACCGTCATGCCGACCAGACGCTGGGCATGACGGCAAAACAGTTTCGCAAAGGCGGCGATAATGCCTCCGTTCGCTATGCGCTGACGGACTGGGTTTACGGACGGTGCCTGGTGGCGGAGAGCGAGCGGGGGATTTGCGCGATTCTCCCCGGTGATAGCGACGACGCGCTACTGGCTGAATTACACACCCTTTTCCCGACGGCCCGCCACGAACCTGCCGACGCGTCTTTTCAGCAACGGGTGCGGCAGGTTGTCGCGGCTATCAACACACGCGATGTGCTGCTCTCGTTGCCGCTGGATATCCAGGGAACCGCGTTTCAACAGCAGGTCTGGCAGGCGTTATGCGCAATTCCCTGCGGCGAAACCGTAAGCTATCAACAGCTTGCCGCGACTATCGGCAAACCCACGGCGGTACGCGCGGTCGCCAGCGCGTGCGGCGCGAATAAACTGGCGATGGTGATCCCGTGTCATCGGGTCGTGCGTCGTGATGGCGCGCTCTCCGGTTATCGTTGGGGCGTGCGTCGAAAAGCGCAGCTATTAAAGCGAGAAGCGCAAAAAGAGGAGTAGCAATGCTGGATCTATTTGCTGATGAAGCGCCCTGGCAAGAGCCCCTGGCGCCTGGCGCGGTGGTGTTGCGCCGCTTTGCGTTTCGCGCGGCGCAGTCGCTATTAGACGATATCGGGTTTGTCGCCAGTCAGTCTCCGTTTCGTCAGATGGTGACGCCGGGCGGCTACACCATGTCGGTGGCGATGACCAACTGCGGCGCGTTAGGGTGGACCACCGATCGTCACGGTTATTGTTATGCCGTGCGCGATCCGTTGACCGATAAACCCTGGCCTGCGCTGCCGTTATCGTTTGCCAGCGTATGTCGTCAGGCGGCAATCGCGGCAGGGTATGAGAGCTTCCAACCGGACGCCTGCCTGATCAATCGCTATGCGCCCGGCGCAAAACTGTCGCTGCATCAGGATAAAGACGAGCCGGATCTGCGCGCGCCTATCGTCTCAGTTTCGTTGGGGGTGCCGGCGGTTTTTCAGTTTGGCGGCCTGCGTCGCAGCGACCCGCTCCAGCGGATCTTACTGGAGCATGGCGATATCGTGGTCTGGGGCGGCGAGTCCCGGCTGTTTTATCATGGTATCCAGCCGCTTAAAGCGGGCTTTCATCCCATGACCGGTGAATTTCGTTACAATCTCACCTTCCGTCAGGCGGCTGAAAAAGAATAAAAATAAGAATTATTATTGCTGTGCAGGTGGAGTTAGTTAAACTGCGGGCTGTTATTATCGGTCCGGGTTGTATGCATGGAACTTCTTATTCTTGTCTGGCGGCAGTACCGCTGGCCATTTATTAGCGTGATGGCGCTGAGCCTCGCCAGCGCGGCGCTGGGGATTGGCCTGATCGCGTTTATCAATCAGCGCCTGATTGAAACGGTGGACACCACCGTCATGGTGCTGCCGGAATTTCTCGGTCTGCTCCTGTTGCTAATGGTCGTCACATTAGGTTCCCAACTGGCGCTCACCACTCTGGGACACCATTTCGTTTACCGCCTGCGCAGCGAATTTATCAAGCGCATTCTGGATACGCACGTTGAACGCATTGAGCAACTGGGCAGCGCCTCTTTACTGGCCGGTCTGACCAGCGATATTCGCAATATTACTATCGCCTTTGTGCGTCTGCCTGAGCTGGTGCAGGGCATTATCCTCACCGTCGGCTCGGCGGCGTATCTGGCGATGCTATCGACAAAAATGCTGCTGGTTACGGCTATCTGGATGGCGGTCACTATCTGGGGCGGATTTGTGCTGGTGGCGCGGGTTTACCAGCATATGGCGACCCTGCGCGAGACCGAAGATAAGCTGTACAACGACTATCAGACGGTGCTGGAAGGACGCAAAGAGCTGACGCTAAACCGCGAGCGTGCGGAGCAGATTTTTCAGCAATGTTATACCCCGGATGCCAAAGAGTACCGTCATCACATTATCCGTGCCGATACTTTTCATCTGAGCGCCGTCAACTGGTCGAATATCATGATGCTGGGAGCGATAGGCCTGGTCTTCTGGATGGCGAATAGTCTCGGCTGGGCGGATACCAACGTCGCGGCGACCTATTCACTGACGTTGCTGTTCCTGCGCACGCCGCTGCTGTCTGCGGTGGGGGCGTTGCCAACGCTACTGACCGCCCAGGTGGCGTTTAATAAACTGAATAAATTCGCGCTCGCCCCGTATAAGCCTGATTTTCCACAGCCGAAAGCCTTTCCCGACTGGAAGACGCTGGAGCTGCGCAACGTGGTTTTCCACTATCAGGATAACGCGTTTTCCGTGGGGCCCATCAACCTGACGATTCACCGCGGCGAACTGCTGTTTTTAATTGGCGGCAACGGTAGCGGGAAATCGACGCTGGCCATGTTATTGACCGGTTTATACCAGCCGCAATCGGGAACGATTTTACTTGACGGTCAACCTATTGCCGCCGGGCAGCCGGAAGATTATCGCAAACTGTTTTCTGCGGTGTTCACCGATGTGTGGTTATTCGACCGCCTGCTGGGGCCGCAGGGGAAACCCGCCAATCCCGCGCTGGTCGAAAAGTGGCTTGAGCACCTGAAAATGACGCACAAGCTGGAGCTAAACGACGGGCGCATTTTGAATCTTAAACTGTCGAAAGGGCAAAAAAAGCGCATTGCACTGCTGCTGGCGCTGGCGGAAGAGCGCGATATTATTTTGCTGGATGAGTGGGCCGCCGATCAGGACCCGCATTTCCGCCGGGAGTTTTATCAGGTACTGTTGCCGTTAATGCAGGAAATGGGCAAAACCATTTTCGCCATCAGCCATGATGATCACTATTTTATTCACGCCGATCGTCTGCTTGAAATGCGTAACGGGCAGTTAACCGAACTCACCGGCGACGAACGTGACGCCGCTTCGCGTGATGCGGTTGCGCGTACTGCGTAATGGATTATGGCGCCGGATAAACCGCCTGATGGCAGCCCTACGTCCGCACGCGGGTAGGCCTGATAAGATGCCACGCGTCGCCACCAGGCATCGGGGTATTTTTTGCTGCGGGCGAGCGGGTTTCCAGACGTGTTTTAAAAAGAACCCCGGAGCGCTGCGTGAGCCGGCGTGTTCAGATGCCCGGTAAGTGTGACCGGGCAGCGTAACATTATCGCGCGACGGCGTTCTGTACGTTAGCGTCCGCTTTCCAGATGCGGTATTTCACGTCTACATTCGCCGGGGTATACACCACGATCGGCAGCTTGCTGTTGTAGCGCAGCATCCCGTCTTCACCCAGCCAGGCGGTGACGAATTTTTGCTCTTTCTTACCTTCAGGGCAGGCCATCATGGTTGATACCGGAGAGGTGACGTTATCAAAGACATAATAGTCATAGCCCCAGCCTTCCAGCGTTTTTGTTTCCAGCGTGCCGCCGAGGCGATGCTGGTTACAATCCACATTCAGCGTTTGGCCAATCAACAGTTCCACTTTGAGGGTAGACTCATCCTGCTGAGGGGTAAGGGTTATCACTTGCCGCTTCATTCCTTTTTCCGCCTGCGGATAGGGGGCGATTTTCTCCAGCGGCTGGGCGGTATCGCTATTGTTAGCCCAGGCAGAGGCGCTGGCGAGGGCGGCGAAGACGACGGCAGGGACAAACATCTTCATTTGATTGTTCACAGTATTTCCTTTCTGCTGTTTTCGGTATGCACGGACAACAGATTAACACATTCATATTATCTATTAATCTGTATTTACTCATATTTTCAAGATTATTAATAAAATAGCGTCTTTTTATATAGTGGAATATTCCGATATTGATAATGTAAATGGAATTATCAGCTATTAGTGGTTTTCGTTATATAGATAGCTATATAACTCATTGAAATGTGAGAAAAAGCACGTTTACGGGTTTTTACCCGGCACTCTTTTGATCCGGCAACAGCATTTACCTCTATCGGGGTATGCATCTCTTACACATCCTGAAATATCTTATTTACAAAAACAACTACTCATAAATTGTACGGTTTTTATTGGTATTCACTCCCTATGGAAGCGTGTCGTTATGGAAGGGCGATATCATGGTTGATTTATCCCGTCGAAGCATGTTGACCGGCAGTTGGCGCAACGCCAGCAATGGGATTCTTCCGCCGTGGGCCAGAGAAACAACCTATTTTCTCGCACATTGTCTGCGTTGCGACGCCTGCATCCAGGCGTGTGAGGCCGACATCCTGCAGCGAGGGACGGGGGGATATCCGAGCGTAGATTTCAAACGGGGCGAGTGCAGCTTTTGTTATGCCTGCGCGCAGGCCTGTACTGAATCGCTTTTTCTTCCGCGCCACACCAGGGCCTGGGATCTGATTTTTACACTCACGGAAAACTGCCTCGCCAGGCAATCGGTTGAATGCCATCGCTGCCAGGACAGTTGTGAACCTATGGCCATTACCTTTCGTCCCACGCTATCCGGTATTTACCAGCCGCAGCTTGACTCGCAGGCCTGTAACGGATGCGGGGCGTGTGTGGCTATCTGTCCCGTGTCAGCCATCAAAGCGGAGAACCACCATGCGCACTAACTGGCAGGTCTGTAGCCTGGTCGTGCAGGCCAAAAGTCAGAACATCGCCGCCATTGGCACACAGTTGAACACGTTGCCGGGTTGCGAAGTCGCGTTAAGCGACGTTGAAAGCGGGCAACTGATCGTGGTGGCGGAAGCAGATCAGAGTGAAACGCTGATGCAAACAATTGAGTCAGTACGCAATGTCGAGGGCGTACTGGCGGTGTCGCTGGTTTATCACCAGCAGGATGAGCAAGGTGAGGAAACACCATGAAACTCAGTCGTCGTAGCTTTATGAAAGCTAACGCCGTTGCGGCCGCTGCGGCGGCTGCCGGTCTGAGCGTGCCGGGCGTCGCCCGCGCCGTTGTCGGGCAGCAGGAAGCCATCAAATGGGATAAAGCGCCGTGCCGTTTTTGCGGAACGGGTTGCGGTGTGTTAGTGGGCACGCAGCAGGGCCGTGTGGTCGCCTGCCAGGGCGACCCCGACGCGCCGGTCAACCGTGGTCTGAACTGCATTAAAGGCTACTTCCTGCCCAAAATCATGTACGGTAAAGATCGTCTGACGCAGCCGATGCTGCGCATGAAAGACGGCAGCTATCACAAAGACGGCGAGTTTACGCCGGTGAGCTGGGAACAGGCCTTCGATGTGATGGAAGAGAAGTTTAAAACCTCTCTGAAAGAGAAAGGACCAGAAGCGATCGGCATGTTTGGATCGGGTCAATGGACTATCTGGGAAGGCTATGCCGCCGCGAAACTGTTCAAGGCTGGTTTCCGCTCTAACAACATTGACCCGAACGCGCGTCACTGCATGGCCTCGGCGGTGGTGGGCTTTATGCGCACCTTTGGCATGGATGAACCGATGGGCTGCTACGACGATATTGAGCAGGCCGATGCGTTTGTGCTATGGGGTTCCAACATGGCGGAGATGCACCCGATTTTATGGTCGCGCATTACTAACCGCCGTTTGTCCGACCCGAACGTGAAGGTTGCTGTCCTCTCCACCTTCCAGCACCGCAGCTTTGAACTGGCGGACAACGGTATTGTCTTTACCCCGCAAAGCGATCTGGTGATCCTTAACTATATCGCGAATTACATTATTCAGAACAACGCGGTAAATCAGGATTTCTTCACAAAGCATGTGAACCTGCGTAAAGGGGCGACGGATATCGGCTACGGCTTACGCCCGACGCACCCGCTGGAAAAAGCGGCGAAGAATCCGGGCTCCGACGCTTCCGAGCCGATGAGCTTCGACGAGTATAAAGCCTTCGTGGCGGAATATACGCTGGACAAGACCGCTGAAATGACCGGCGTGCCGAAAGATCAGCTGGAACAGTTGGCGCAGCTCTACGCCGATCCGAATAAGCGCGTGATCTCTTACTGGACGATGGGTTTTAACCAGCATACTCGTGGCGTGTGGGCGAATAACCTGGTTTACAACCTCCATCTGCTGACCGGAAAAATCTCCCAGCCTGGCTGCGGTCCTTTCTCGCTGACCGGCCAGCCTTCCGCCTGCGGTACGGCGCGTGAAGTGGGAACCTTCTCACACCGTCTGCCCGCAGACATGGTCGTGACGAACGAAAAACACCGTGATATCTGCGAAAAACACTGGCAGATCCCTGCTGGCACTATTCCGGCAAAAGTGGGTTTACACGCGGTGGCGCAGGATCGCGCGTTGAAAGACGGCAAGCTGAACGTCTACTGGGTAATGTGTAATAACAATATGCAGGCCGGGCCGAACATCAATGAAGATCGGATGCCGGGCTGGCGCGATCCGCGTAACTTTATCATTGTCTCCGATCCTTACCCGACGGTGAGCGCGCTGTCTGCGGATCTGATCCTGCCGACCGCCATGTGGGTTGAGAAAGAAGGCGCTTACGGCAACGCCGAACGCCGCACGCAGTTCTGGCGTCAGCAAATTAAAGCGCCGGGCGAAGCTAAATCCGATCTCTGGCAACTGGTGCAGTTCTCCCGTCGTTTTAAAACCGAGGAAGTCTGGCCGGAGGCGTTGCTGGCCCAGAAGCCGGAGCTGCGCGGTAAAACGCTGTATGACGTTCTGTTCGCCACGTCGGCGGTCAGCAAATTCCCGCTGAGCGAGCTGAAAGAGGATCAGTTAAACGATGAGTCTCGTGAACTGGGCTTCTATCTGCAAAAAGGGTTGTTTGAAGAATACGCCTGGTTTGGACGTGGCCACGGGCACGATCTGGCGCCGTTCGACGATTACCACAACGCGCGCGGTCTGCGCTGGCCGGTCGTCGAAGGCAAAGAGACGCAATGGCGTTACAGCGAAGGCAACGACCCGTATGTAAAAGCGGGGGAAGGGTACAAATTCTACGGTAAACCGGATGGCAAAGCGGTGATCTTCGCGCTGCCATTTGAACCCGCGGCGGAGTCGCCGGACAACGAGTACGATCTGTGGCTTTCCACCGGTCGCGTGCTGGAACACTGGCATACCGGCAGTATGACGCGCCGCGTGCCTGAATTGCATCGCGCCTTCCCGGAAGCGGTGGTCTTTATTCACCCGCTGGATGCGAAAGCGCGCGATCTGCGTCGTGGGGATAAGGTTAAAGTGTCGTCCCGCCGCGGCGAAGTGATTTCGATTGTCGAAACGCGTGGACGTAACCGTCCGCCGCAGGGACTGGTGTATATGCCGTTCTTCGATGCCGCTCAGCTAGTGAACAACCTGACGCTGGATGCGACGGACCCGCTCTCTAAAGAGACGGACTTCAAGAAGTGCGCCGTTAAGCTGGCGAAGGTGTAACGCGTTATGTCCCCTACAGCGAAACCCCAAAATGGCCGCCGCCGCTTTCTGCGTGATGTTGTGCGCACTGCGGGCGGGCTGGCGGCGGTTGGCGTGGCGCTGGGCTTGCAACAGCAAACCGCGCGCGCAACGGGCGTGCGGCTGCGTCCGCCTGGCGCGCTGAATGAAAATGTCTTCGCCAGCGCCTGTGTGCGCTGCGGGCAGTGCGTTCAGGCGTGTCCATACGACACGCTAAAACTGGCGACGCTGGCCTCCGGGCTATCGGCAGGTACGCCCTATTTTGTCGCTCGCGACATCCCCTGCGAAATGTGTGAAGACATTCCGTGCGCCAAAGTCTGCCCCAGCGGGGCGCTGAATAAAGATATCGCCTCCATTGATGATTCGCGCATGGGGCTGGCGGTGCTGCTGGATCAGGAAAACTGCCTCAACTTTCAGGGGCTGCGCTGCGACGTTTGTTACCGCGAATGCCCGAAAATCGATGAGGCCATCACGCTGGAGCTGGATCGCAACATGCGCACCGGCAAACATGCGCGCTTTCTGCCCACCGTACACAGCGACGCCTGTACCGGCTGCGGCAAATGCGAAAAAGTCTGCGTACTGGAGCAACCAGCGATAAAAGTGTTGCCGTTGTCATTGGCGAAAGGGGAGTTAGGACACCATTACCGCTTCGGCTGGCTGGAGGGGAAAGATGGCAAATCGTAAACGCGACGCCGGGCGAGAAGCGCGGGCGAAAAAAGGCTGGTGGCGTAGCCACCGCTGGCTGGTGTTACGGCGTATCAGCCAGTTTATGGTGCTGGGGATGTTTCTCAGCGGCCCATGGCTGGGCTTTTGGGTTTTGCATGGCAACTACAGCAGTAGTTTGCTGTTCGATACCCTCCCGTTGACCGATCCGCTGATTACCCTGGAAAGTCTCGCCAGTGGACATCTTCCCGCTACCGTGGCGCTGACGGGAGCAGTGATTATCACTGTGCTGTATGCGCTGGCGGGAAAGCGATTATTTTGCAGTTGGGTTTGCCCGCTAAACCCCGTTACCGATTTGGCTAACTGGATGCGCAGGAAATTTGACCTGAACCAGTCTGCGACGATTCCACGCCATATACGGTACGTCCTTCTGGTGGTGGTGTTAATCGGTTCGGCGTTGACCGGCACGCTGCTGTGGGAATGGATTAATCCCGTGTCGCTGTTAGGCCGTAGTCTGGTTATGGGATTTAGTAGCGGCGCGTTTCTGATTATTGCTTTGTTTTTATTTGATTTATTAGTCGTTGAGCACGGTTGGTGCGGTCATATTTGCCCGATGGGCGCGCTGTATGGCGTGCTGGGCAGTAAAGGCGTAGTGACCGTGACGGCCAAAAAACGTGAGAAATGTAATCGCTGTATGGATTGTTTTCATGTTTGCCCGGAACCGCATGTGCTACGTGCGCCGGTGCTGGATGAGCAAAGCCCGGCGCAGGTCACTCACCGCGACTGCATGACCTGCGGTCGCTGTGTGGATGTCTGTTCTGAGGATGTTTTTACAATAACGATACACAACATCATTCGGGATGCATCGCGGCTGTAAGCGAGGAAATCCCCAGGAGCATAGATAACGATGTGACTGGGATTTTCGAGCGCAGCCAACAAAGAGGCAGCTCGAAGGATGAAGTGTAAATGCGATGGAGTTCGGGAGCGAAACAATGAAAAGCCATGACCTGATGAAAGCGCTGTGTCAATGGATGGCCACGCTTGCCCTGGTGGTAAGTGGTGCGGTTTGGGCGGCAAACGGAGTGGATCTGAGCCAGTCGCCGGAAGTATCCGGGACGCAGGAAGGGGCGATTCGTATGCCGAAAGAGCAGGAACGTATGCCGCTAAATTACGTCAACCAGCCGCCGATGATCCCGCACAGCGTCGAGGGCTACCAGGTGACGACCAATACCAACCGCTGTCTGCAATGCCACGGCGTGGAAAGTTATCGTACGACGGGCGCGCCGCGTATCAGCCCGACGCACTTTATGGACAGCGACGGTAAAGTGTCGGGCAACGTCGCGCCGCGTCGTTATTTCTGCCTGCAGTGCCACGTACCGCAGTCTGATACCGCGCCGATTATCGACAATACCTTTACCCCCTCGCAAGGTTACGGGAAATAAGAGGTCATTATGGAAAATTCTAACCGTAAACCCGGCTGGATAAAGCGCGTCTGGCGATGGTGGCGCAGCCCCAGCCGCCTGGCGTTGGGGACGCTGCTGTTAATCGGTTTTATCGGCGGCATCATCTTCTGGGGCGGCTTCAATACCGGAATGGAAAAGGCTAACACCGAAGAGTTTTGTATTAGCTGCCATGAAATGCGCAACACGGTGTATGAGGAGTATATGGAAACCGTCCACTACAACAACCGTAGCGGCGTTCGTGCCACCTGTCCTGACTGCCATGTGCCGCATGAGTGGGGGCCGAAGATGATCCGTAAGATCAAAGCCAGTAAAGAACTGTATGCGAAGGTATTTGGGCTGATAGATACACCGCAGAAATTTGAAGCTCATCGCCTGACAATGGCACAAAATGAGTGGCGGCGCATGAAAGACAACAACTCGCAGGAATGCCGTAACTGCCACAATTTCGACTTTATGGATCTGACCGCGCAAAAAAGCGTCGCGGCGAAAATGCACGATCAGGCGGTAAAAGATGGACAGACCTGTATCGATTGCCACAAAGGGATCGCGCATAAACTGCCGGATATGCGTGATGTTAAACCAGGTTTCTGACAGGACGTTGATGAGTGGGAATGCTTGAAGCCAGAGATCTGTACTGCGAGCGGGACGAGAGGACGCTGTTTCGCGGGCTGTCGTTCACCGTGGACGCCGGGGAGTGGGTGCAGGTCACCGGCGGCAACGGCGCCGGAAAAACCACCCTGCTGCGCCTGCTGACCGGGCTGGCGCGCCCGGACGGCGGGGAGGTGTACTGGCAGGGCGAGCCCCTGCGCCGCGTGCGCGACAGCTTCCATCGCAGCCTGCTGTGGATAGGGCACCAGCCGGGGATTAAAACCCGCCTGACGGCGCGGGAGAACCTGCACTTCTTCCACCCCGGCGACGGCGCGCGCCTCCCGGAGGCGCTGGCGCAGGCCGGGCTGGCGGGATTTGAGGACGTGCCGGTCGCTCAGCTCTCGGCCGGGCAGCAGCGCCGGGTGGCGCTGGCCCGCCTGTGGCTGACCCGCGCCGCGCTGTGGGTGCTCGACGAACCGTTCACCGCCATTGACGTTAACGGCGTGGCGCGCCTCACCCGGCGGATGGCGGCGCACACGGCGCAGGGCGGGATGGTCATTCTCACCACCCACCAGCCGCTGCCGGGGGCCGCGGACACCGTCC
>NZ_JAGEQM010000007.1:0-231999 GCF_017572025.1 Salmonella sp. 32020114201800008SM
CCGTTCGACTTGCATGTGTTAGGCCTGCCGCCAGCGTTCAATCTGAGCCATGATCAAACTCTTCAATTTAAAAGTTTGATGCTCAAAGAATTAAACTTCGTAATGAATTACGTGTTCACTCTTGAGATTTGGTATTCATTTTTCGTCCGAGGACGTTAAGAATCCGTATCTTCGAGTGCCCACACAGATTGTCTGATAAATTGTTAAAGAGCAGGTGCGACGCGGCTTGCAGCTCACCGTCGCGAGGTGGCGTATATTACGCTTTCCTCTTTTTGAGTCAAGCCTTTATTTTCGCTTTCCTCACAGACTTCTTAATGAAGCCTTTCTGACCCGGCGGCCTGTATGCCGTTGTTCCGTGTCAGTGGTGGCGCATTATAGGGAGTTATTAGAGCCTGACAAGACCTAAATGCAAAAAAAAGCTCAACCGTTCACTTTTCAAACAACATTTGAACCAAAAGCCTATTTTCGCCTGGTTTTTAAACAAAAACGAGCCCGTCAGGGCCCGTTTTATTCAAATTTGTGACTTACTGCACTGCCACAATACGATCATCATTGGCTTCAAGGCGAATCACTTTGCCAGGAACCAGTTCACCAGACAGGATTTGCTGCGCCAGTGGGTTTTCGATCTGCTGTTGAATAGCACGTTTTAACGGACGCGCCCCGTAGACCGGATCGTAACCGTTGGCGCTCAACAGTTTCAGCGCCTCATCGGAGATATGGATTTCATAACCACGTTCTTCCAGACGTTTGTACAGACGCTGCAGCTGGATCTGAGCAATAGAAGCGATGTGTTGCTCACCTAACGGATGGAATACCACAACTTCATCAATACGGTTGATAAATTCCGGACGGAAGTTTTGGCTAACCACACCCAGCACCATCTCTTTCATTCGACCGTAATCCAGTTCGCCAAAGCGCTCCTGAATGAGATCGGAACCGAGGTTAGAAGTCATAATGACCACCGTATTACGGAAGTCGACCGTTCTCCCCTGCCCGTCAGTCAGCCGACCGTCGTCCAGCACCTGCAACAGAATGTTGAATACATCCGGATGCGCTTTTTCTACTTCATCCAACAAGATGACGGAATAAGGACGACGGCGTACCGCTTCCGTCAAATAACCGCCTTCTTCATAGCCGACATATCCCGGAGGCGCCCCGACCAAACGAGACACGGAGTGTTTCTCCATAAACTCAGACATGTCGATACGCACCATCGCGTCGTCGCTGTCGAACATAAAGTTAGCCAGCGCTTTACACAGTTCGGTTTTACCGACCCCCGTCGGCCCAAGGAACAGGAAGGAACCAATCGGACGGTTCGGATCGGACAGCCCCGCGCGGCTACGACGTATGGCGTTCGATACTGCTTCAACGGCTTCATTCTGCCCGATCACACGGCTGTGTAACTCTTGTTCCATACGCAACAGTTTTTCACGTTCGCCTTCCAGCATTCTGGCAACCGGAATACCGGTCCAGCGCGCCAGCACTTCGGCAATTTCCGCATCCGTTACTTTGTTACGTAACAGACGCATGGTTTTACCTTCCGACTGGGTCGCGGCTTCCAGCTGTTTTTCCAGCTCCGGAATTTTGCCGTACTGCAGTTCAGACATTCGCGCCAGGTCGCCAACGCGACGCGCCTGCTCGATGGCAATCTTCGCCTGCTCCAGCTCCGCTTTAATAGTTTGCGTACCAGAGAGCGACGCTTTTTCCGCTTTCCACTCTTCTTCCAGCTCAGAATACTGGCGCTCTTTGTCGTCCAGTTCTTCGTTGAGCATATCGAGACGTTTTTTACTCGCCTCGTCAGACTCTTTCATCAACGCCTGCTGTTCCAGTTTGAGCTGAATAATGCGGCGGTCGAGTCTGTCCAGCTCCTCCGGCTTAGAGTCAATCTGCATACGAATGCTGGATGCCGCTTCATCGATGAGGTCGATAGCTTTATCCGGCAACTGACGGTCGGCGATATAGCGGTGAGATAATGTTGCCGCCGCCACAATCGCCGGGTCAGTGATCTGCACATGGTGATGCAGCTCGTAACGTTCTTTCAGGCCACGCAGAATAGCGATGGTGTCTTCCACTGAGGGTTCTGCGACAAACACTTTTTGAAAACGACGTTCCAGCGCCGCGTCTTTTTCAATGTACTGACGGTATTCATCCAGCGTGGTCGCACCCACACAGTGCAGTTCACCACGCGCCAGCGCCGGTTTCAGCATGTTACCGGCATCCATGGCGCCATCAGCTTTACCTGCGCCAACCATGGTGTGCAGCTCGTCGATAAACAGGATGACGTTGCCTTCCTGTTTCGCCAGATCGTTCAGCACGCCTTTCAGACGCTCTTCAAATTCGCCGCGATATTTCGCCCCGGCCACCAGCGCGCCCATATCCAGCGCCAGTACGCGGCGACCTTTTAAGCCTTCAGGGACTTCACCGTTAATAATGCGCTGCGCCAGTCCTTCAACAATTGCCGTTTTACCGACCCCTGGCTCACCGATTAACACCGGGTTGTTTTTGGTACGACGTTGCAGTACCTGAATGGTACGGCGAATTTCTTCATCACGACCAATTACCGGGTCAAGCTTGCCTTGTTCAGCCCGCTCGGTCAGATCGACGGTATATTTTTTCAAGGCCTGACGTTGGTCTTCAGCCCCTTGATCGTTCACGCTTTCACCTCCGCGCATCTGTTCAATTGCCTGAGTGATATTGGCCGTGGTCGCACCGGCTGATTTCAGCAGATCGGTTAACGTGCCGCGAGACTCAAGCGCCGCCAGAACAAACAGCTCTGACGAAATAAAATTGTCTCCCCGTTTTTGCGCCAGCTTGTCGCAAAGGTTCAGTACGCGTACCAGTTCCGAAGAAGGCTGTACGTCGCCGCCGGTGCCTTCCACCTGCGGTAAACGGCTCAGCGCCTGATCGATAGCAGTGCGCAACTGGCCAGCATTAATGCCAGCGGAGGTTAATAAAGGACGTATCGATCCCCCTTCCTGGTTCAGCAAGGCGCTCATTAAATGAAGAGGTTCGATGAATTGGTTGTCGTGCCCCAGCGCGAGCGACTGGGCATCGGCAAGAGCAAGCTGGAATTTGTTAGTAAGACGATCCAGACGCATAACTCCTCCCATAACAGGTCAAAATTGCTACTGGAGATTAAATGAGGTCATCCCTCAATTATTCAAGGTGAATGACCTGAATTATGTGAAAAGAAAGTTACCCGTACCGGATCGTCTTGATTCTTTAGGTTATATCAGCCAAATAAAACTTGCCATACGACCTGTCGTCTTGTCGCGACGATAAGAGAAGAAAGTCTCACTTTCGCTAAAGGTGCAGCGATCCCCGCCATAGACATGTTCAACGCCGGTATTCGCCAGACGTTGGCGTGCAAGCTGATAAATATCCGCCAGAAATTTTTCCCCGTGCGGCAAAAATGCGCTATCGGCTTGCGCATCTTTTGCTAAAAATGCGTCACGCACTTCCGGCCCCACTTCAAACGCGGTCGGGCCGATCGCCGGACCTAACCAGGCGATGATATTTTCTGGTTTGTCAGCAAAGCAGGTGACAGTTTCCTCCAGTACGCCTTCACATAATCCGCGCCAGCCCGCATGAGCCGCCGCCACTTCTGTTCCCTCACGGTTACAGAATAGCACAGGCAGGCAGTCTGCCGTCATTACCGCGCAGACGGTTCCTGGCGTATTGCTGTAAGACGCATCCGCACGTTTGGAGGCATAAGGTTCTCCGGTAAGCCTCAACACATTTTTACCGTGAACCTGTTCAAGCCAGACAGGTTTCGAAGGCAGATTGCCCGCCGCAAACAGACGCTTGCGGTTCTCTTCAACATGCTCCGGGTTATCGCCGCAATGCGCGCCCAGATTCAGCGAGTCGTAAGGCGGTAAACTCACCCCGCCAATACGGGTAGAACTACAGGCTGCGACGCCTTTCGGCAGCGGCCACTGCGGGACAATCAGTGCATTCATAACCAGTCCACATCATCTTTATGATCTTCAAAATCAGCGCGCATCGCATCGATAAGGTCCACCATATCTTGTGGAATCGGCGCGTGCCACTCCATTTCGATACCCGATACAGGATGGTAGAGACGCAGCATTGTTGCATGCAGCGCCTGGCGGTCAAACTTACGCAGCGTGGAAATAAATTCTTCCGATGCGCCTTTCGGTGGACGTGGACGACCACCGTAGACCTGATCGCCCACTAACGGGTGCGTAATATGCGCCATATGCACGCGGATCTGGTGCGTACGCCCGGTCTCCAGACGCAACCTAAGACGCGTGTGCACACGGAAATGTTCCATAATGCGGTAGTGGGTCACCGCCGGTTTGCCCATAGGATGCACCGACATATGGGTACGTTTGGTCGGGTGACGACTGATGGGTTCATTCACCGTTCCTCCCGCCGTCATATGTCCGATCGCGACCGCTTCATATTCGCGGGTGATCTCGCGCAGCTGCAAAGACTCCACCAGGCGCGTTTGCGCCGGAACGGTTTTGGCCACCACCATCAGCCCCGTCGTGTCCTTATCCAGACGATGCACAATGCCCGCGCGCGGAACATCCGCAATCGGCGGATAATAATGTAGCAACGCGTTCAGTACCGTACCGTCCGGGTTACCCGCGCCAGGATGTACCACCAGATCGCGTGGTTTGTTGATAACCAGAATATCGTCATCTTCATAAACAATATCTAACGGGATATCCTGCGCTTCAAAACGAATCTCTTCGTCGATCTCCGCATCAATAGCCACCCGCTCGCCGCCTAACACTTTTTCTTTTGGCTTATCGCAAAGTTGACCATTGACCAACACGCGCTGATTCAAAATCCATTCTTTTATACGCGAACGTGAATAATCCGGGAACATTTCGGCCAAAGCCTGATCTAAGCGTTGACCGAGTTGGTTTTCGGAGACCGTTGCGGTGAGTTGTACTCGTTGTGCCATATACAGCTTCTTCGTTTAACGTTGGGTTTTACGGCTTTGCCGTTTAATATAGTGTGCTATTGTAGCTGGTCTTAACCGGGAGCAGGAACAGAGAATCTCCCGTAAAACATTTTGAGGAAAGTCAAAACGTCATGACGCGCATGAAATATCTGGTGGCAGCAGCCACGTTGAGCCTGTTTCTGGCGGGTTGCTCGGGTTCAAAGGAAGAGGTGCCCGATAATCCGCCGAATGAAATCTACGCGACTGCTCAGCAAAAGCTGCAGGACGGTAACTGGAAACAGGCAATAACGCAATTGGAAGCGTTAGATAATCGTTATCCATTCGGACCGTATTCTCAGCAGGTGCAGTTGGATCTTATCTACGCCTATTACAAAAACGCCGATTTGCCGCTAGCGCAGGCCGCCATCGATCGTTTTATGCGTCTTAATCCAACGCACCCTAATATTGACTATGTCATGTACATGCGCGGCCTGACGAACATGGCGCTGGATGATAGCGCGCTGCAAGGTTTCTTTGGCGTCGATCGCAGCGATCGCGATCCACAACATGCGCGGGCGGCGTTCAATGACTTTTCGAAACTGGTACGCAGCTATCCTAATAGCCAGTACACCACCGATGCCACTAAGCGTCTGGTATTCCTGAAAGACCGTCTGGCGAAATATGAATATTCCGTCGCAGAGTACTATACCGCGCGCGGCGCATGGGTTGCGGTCGTAAACCGGGTAGAAGGTATGCTACGCAATTATCCTGATACGCAGGCCACGCGCGATGCGTTGCCGCTGATGGAAAACGCCTATCGTCAGATGCAGCTGAATGCGCAGGCTGACAAAGTCGCGAAAATTATTGCCGCTAACAGCAAAAACACCTGAAGCAATACAGACAAGCAAAACGGCAGCCTTCCGGCTGCCGTTTTTTTATTCGATATCTGATGCAACAGAAATGATTTCACTGCAACGCATCCAGTCAAATATGGCCTGCTTTCAGCCATTCCTCAAGTAAAAGATCGCTTCTTCCTGCGATGCCTCACAAAAAGTTCGCCTTGACAAAAAGTGACAAAATAATGTGATTTACATCACACATTTTGACATTAAGAACGGTATGCTGGAATCACCAAGACGGGAAAGACAAGAGGTAAAATTTATGACAATGAACATTACCAGTAAACAAATGGAAATTACTCCGGCAATCCGCCAACATGTCGCAGACCGTCTCGCCAAACTGGAAAAATGGCAAACTCACCTGATTAATCCTCATATCATTCTGTCTAAAGAGCCACAGGGCTTTATTGCTGACGCCACCATTAATACACCGAACGGACATCTGGTCGCCAGCGCAAAACACGAAGATATGTACACCGCTATTAATGAATTGATCAACAAGCTGGAACGGCAGCTCAATAAAGTGCAGCATAAAGGCGAAGCCCGTCGTGCCACCGCATCGGTGAAAGATGCCAGCTTCGTCGAAGCAGAAGAAGAGTAGTCCCTTACATTGAGTGTATCGCCAACGCGCCTTCGGGCGCGTTTTTTGTTGACAGGATTAAAACAGTACGGGTACTGTACTTACGTACACAAAGGAAACAGTTATGAAGCTAACCCGGTTTTTCTTCGCATTCTTTTTTATCTTCCCCTGACCGGGAGGCGTTTCGTCATGTGATAAAGAATGCGAAGACGAACAAGAAGGCCTCCCCCACCGGGAGGCCTTTTTTATTGATAACAAAAAAGGCAACACTATGACATCGGAAAACCCATTACTGGCGCTGCGAGATAAAATCAGCGCTTTAGACGAAGAGTTACTGGCCTTACTGGCAAAACGACGCGCGCTGGCGATTGAAGTGGGACAAGCAAAACTACTGTCGCATCGTCCGGTTCGGGATATCGATCGTGAACGCGCGCTGCTGGACAGACTCATCCATCTCGGTAAAGCCCACCATCTCGACGCACACTACATTACCCGTCTGTTCCAGCTTATCATTGAAGACTCCGTGCTTACTCAGCAGGCGCTACTGCAACAACATCTGAATAATACTCACCCTCATTCGGCACGTATTGCGTTTCTTGGGCCGAAAGGCTCCTATTCTCATCTCGCGGCGCGCCAGTATGCTGCACGCCATTTTGAGCAATTTATTGAGAGCGGTTGCGCAAAATTCACCGATATTTTTCATCAGGTCGAAACCGGCCAGGCCGATTACGCCGTGGTTCCGATAGAGAACACCAGCTCCGGCGCTATCAACGATGTGTACGACTTATTGCAACACACCAGTCTGTCGATTGTCGGTGAGATGACTGTCACTATCGATCACTGCGTGCTGGTTTCCGGCACTACGGATCTGAATACCATCGAAACGGTGTACAGCCATCCGCAGCCGTTTCAGCAGTGCAGTAAATTTTTGAGCCGCTATCCGCACTGGAAAATCGACTATACCGAGAGTACGTCGGCAGCGATGGAAAAAGTCGCGCAGGCGAACTCTCCGCGCGTCGCGGCGCTCGGCAGCGAGGCAGGTGGCATGTTGCACGGATTACAGGTGCTGGAACGCATCGCCGCAAACCAGACGCAAAATATCACCCGCTTTCTGGTACTGGCGCGCAAAGCTATCAACGTTTCCGATCAGGTTCCGGCAAAAACCACTCTGTTAATCGCCACCGGGCAGCAAGCTGGCGCGCTGGTCGAAGCGCTGCTGGTGCTGCGTAACCACAATCTCATCATGACGAAACTGGAGTCGCGCCCCATTCACGGCAATCCGTGGGAAGAGATGTTTTATCTCGATATTCAGGCGAACCTGGAGTCGCAGGTAATGCAAAGCGCGCTAAAAGAGCTGGGCGAGATCACGCGCTCAATGAAAGTGCTTGGCTGCTATCCCAGCGAAAACGTCGTGCCGGTAGAACCTGCCTGACGTTCAATAAAACAGCTTTTCTTCATCCCTGCGACGGCTACCTGCAGGGTGAAGATGGCGCCGGAGAGCGGATAATCCGCCACTTCCTGAGCAGACATATTTTCTCTGGTAGTTGTAATAAACAGCGTTTTCATGTCTGCGCCGCCAAAGCAAACCATCGTCGGACAACGTACCGGCAACCGGTACTCTTCCAGCTGCTCTCCTTGCGGTGAGAAACGCGCCACGCGCCAGCCGTCAAACATCGCGCTCCAGTAGCACCCTTCGCTATCCATCGCCGCGCCGTCGGGAAGTCCTTCTCCTTCGCCAAAATGGCGAAAAAGTTCACGCTTGCCCGGTTCGCCATGCTTATCAAGTAACGTGCGGTATATCACGCCATTCGGCGTATCGGAGGTATACATCCACTGGTTATTCGGGCTGAACGCCAGGCCGTTGTGTCCCTGGATATCGCACTGGATCACTTTTGCCGTCAGGTCATGATCGATCCGCATCAGCAACGCGCCATTATAGTCACCTGGCGCCCAGAACGTTCCGGCATAAAAACGTCCATCGCCATCAGTGCCGCCATCGTTGAAACGCGCCAGTTTCGTATTAGAGGGATTGTCGCAAACCTTACGCTGCAATAATCCATTTTTATCGGCCAGCCAGATAGCATGACGCATGGCCACAATAAATCCGCCCTGCTCACGCAAGGCAAAACAGCCCACCTCTTCCGGAAACGCCAGCACGCTATGCGTCCCGCTCGCCGGATGGTAACGATGGATCTCCTGTTCCAGGATATCGGTCCAGTACAGCGCGCTTTCATCCTCGCTCCATGTGGGGCATTCTGGTAAATGTCCGACATAATCAAATAAAAGGTGCGGCGTAGTCATAACGGTTCCTTAAACGAAAAAAGCCAGCAAAGCTGGCTTTTAGTATAGATGTCATCATTATGGTCGGCTGTCATTCGCCTGACGCAATAACACACGGCTTTCATTCTGGAAGCGTCTGGCATAATCGCCAAACCAGTGTTCAACTTTGCGAAAACTGTCGATAAAAGCCTGCTTATCACCCTGTTCCAGTAACCCGATCGCATCGCCAAAACGTTTATAGTAACGCTTGATAAGCGCCAGATTGCGCTCCGACGACATAATAATGTCTGCATACAGCTGCGGGTCCTGGGCGAACAGACGCCCGACCATCGCCAGCTCCAGTCGATAAATCGGCGATGATAGCGCCAGAAGCTGCTCAAGCTGGACGTTCTCTTCCGCCAGATGCAGCCCATAAGCGAAGGTAGCAAAGTGGCGCAGCGCCTGGATAAAAGCCATGTTCTGATCGTGCTCGACAGCGCTAATTCGGTGCAACCGCGCGCCCCACACCTGGATTTGCTCAAGGAACCACTGATACGCTTCCGGTTGACGCCCATCACACCAGACCACCACCTGCTTCGCCAGGCTCCCGCTGTCCGGACCAAACATCGGATGCAAGCCCAACACGGGGCCATCATGGGCCGCCAACATTGCCTGCAACGGACCGCTTTTCACCGATGCCAGATCGACCAGAATACAGTCGGACGGCAGGGGCGGCAGTTGCGCTATGACCTGTTCAGTAACATGAATCGGCACGCTGACGATCACCATTCCGGCATCGGCGACAATGTCCCTGGCGCGCGGCCAGTCCTGTTGTTCCAGAATACGGACCTGATAGCCCGACAGCGTGAGCATTTTTTCAAACAGACGCCCCATCTGTCCGCCGCCGCCCACAATGACGACCGGACGCAGAGAAGGACAAAGCGTTTTGAACCCCTTATCATTTTCGCTGGAGTAAGATTCACGCATTACCCGGCGCAGGACATCTTCAATGAGATCGGGCGGGACACCGATCGCTTCTGCTTCCGCCCGTCGTGAAGCCAGCATAGAGGCCTCACGCTCCGGCACGTAAATAGGCAGGCCAAAACGGCTTTTCACCTCGCCGACTTTGGCAACCAGTTCCAGGCGCTTAGCCAGTAAATTCAACAACGCTTTATCGACATCATCTATTTGATCGCGTAACGCGGTCAATTCAGCAACCATAACAACCTCTTATGCGACGCGCACCGCCAGCTGGCCGCTCAAATCTTTATGAATTTCACGTAACAGGGCATCGGTCATCTCCCAGCTAATACAAGCATCGGTGACGGAAACGCCATACTTCATTTCGCTGCGCGGCTGTTCGGAAGACTGATTACCCTCATGAATATTACTTTCAATCATTAAGCCAATGATTGAACGATTGCCATCTTTAATCTGCGCAACCACAGATTCGGCAACGGCTGGCTGGCGGCGATAATCTTTATTGGAGTTACCATGACTGCAATCTACCATCAGCGAAGGACGTAGTCCCGCCTGTTCCATCTCTTTTTCACACTGAGCGACATCTGCCGGGCTATAGTTTGGCGCTTTGCCGCCACGCAGAATTACATGGCCATGCGGATTTCCCTGGGTTTGCAATAACGCAACCTGACCGGCCTGGTTAATGCCAACAAAGCGATGGGGTTGCGCAGCGGCGCGCATGGCGTTAATCGCTGTCGCCAGGCTGCCATCCGTGCCGTTTTTAAAGCCGACCGGCATAGAAAGACCAGACGCCATTTCGCGGTGGGTTTGCGATTCGGTTGTGCGCGCGCCTATCGCCGACCAGCTAAACAGATCGCCCAGGTATTGCGGGCTGTTCGGATCCAACGCTTCGGTCGCCAATGGCAACCCCATATTCACCAGTTCCACCAGTAGCTGACGCGCTATTTTCAACCCGGCTTCCACATCAAATGAGCCATCCATGTGAGGATCGTTAATCAGCCCTTTCCAGCCGACGGTAGTCCGCGGCTTTTCAAAATAGACGCGCATTACCAGATAGAGGCTATCGCTGACCTCTGCGGCAAGGGCTTTAAATCGACGGGCATATTCCAGAGCGGTTTCAGGATCGTGAATAGAACAAGGACCGCATACCACCAACAGACGCGGATCGCGCCCGGCAATAATGTCAGAAATGATTCCTCGGGACTGCGCTATCTGCGCTTCCTGCGCCAGGCTCAACGGAAAGGCAGCTTTAAGCTGCTCCGGCGTCATTAATACCTGTTCATCGGTGATACGTACGTTATTCAGCGCGTCTTTTTGCATGATGGCGATCCTGTCTTTTCTTGTTTGCGATAGTTGATCCTCCACGAGGATGTTTAAACCATACCACAAAAAGTAAAGATTTCAATCCATATTACGTAAAATAAACTTTACACCATGCGCAATCGTCGATTAAACCCCCTCATTTCGTATCAAAAACTTTACACAACAAATGAATTATTTTATTCCCAGCCTCAGAAAAGCGGTAAAATGAGCGATGCTCGCTATTTTTTGATTATTTTTTCTCCGCACACATATTTTTACTTTCTGATATAGGGTGATTAATACCATTATCACAAGAATTTAATATCAGGGATATCACTTAAATTATTCATATTATCAATAAGACATAATGACGATATGGCAAAATAATGTTATTTTGCTACAAACAATCACGGATGTATTTTAATGCTTTACGACTGAAGATGGTGGGGACTTGTTAATGCGTTTTTCTCACCGATTTATCCTTCTGTTATCGCTATTATTAGCAAGCTTGCCTCTGTATGCTCAACGCGTCACGGAAGAAGAGAAATCCGTACGCGCCATCGTCTCCGGTATCGTCAGTTATACACACTGGCCGGCGTTATCCGGGCCGCCAAGGCTATGCATATTTTCATCTGCGCGTTTTGTCAGGGTACTTAGCGAAGAGGCTGACTGGGCTTTCCCTTATCAACCGCTTGTCATCCGTACCACACAAGAAGCCCTGAGCGCCCGCTGTGATGGTTTTTACTTTGGCAATGAATCGCCAGCTTATCAGGTGGAGTTAACGCGTCATTATCCAGTTAATGCCTTGTTATTAATTGCCGAGCAAAATACCGAATGTATTATTGGCAGCGCATTTTGTCTGATCATTAACAATGATGAAGTCAAATTTTCCGTCAACCTGGACTCCCTCTCGCATAGCGGCGTGAGAGTGAATCCAGAAGTATTAATGCTTGCACGGAATCAAAAGCATGAATAAGGAATTTTCTCTGTCCAGACCAACATTTAAACGCACACTACGGCGGATTAGTATAATCAGCGTGCTGCTTACAATGACATTGATCTGGCTATTAATTTGCGTTGCGTCTGTCCTTACGCTCAAACAGTATGCGCAAAAAAATCTCGATTTGACCGCCGCCACAATGGCCCATAGCCTTGAAGCGGCACTGGTATTTTCCGATAACACGGCCGCAGCGGAAACGCTCGCCACACTGGGACGCCAGGGACAATTTTCAGCGGTGGAGGTCCGCGATAAAAATGGCCGTATTATCGCCTCATGGCGCTATGATGCGCGAGCCGCAGACGATAAGCTCATTGGCTTAATTAGCCACTGGCTTTTTCCATTGCCGGTATCACAACCCGTCTGGCACAACGGCAGGGCCATCGGCGAAGTACGGCTTGTCGCCCGCGACAGCCTTATTGGTCATTTTATCTGGCTATCGCTGGCAGTGCTGACAGGATGTATTCTGCTGGCATCCGGCATTGCCCTGCTGCTCACGCGTTATTTACACAATGGCGTTGTGGATGCACTGCAAAATATTACTGAAGTTGTACACGACGTTCGCACTAACCGAAATTTTTCACGCCGGGTACCTGATGAGCGTATTGCGGAATTTCACCTGTTTGCGCAGGATTTCAATAGCCTTCTGGATGAGATGGAAGAATGGCAGCTACGGCTTCAGGCTAAAAATGCCCAGTTACTACGTACCGCGCTGCACGATCCGCTGACGGGGCTTGCCAATCGCGCAGCATTTCGCAGCTGTATTAACGCGCTGATGAAGGACAATTCCGCTCGTAGCAGTTCGGCATTGTTATTTCTGGATGGCGATAACTTTAAATATATTAATGATACCTGGGGACATGCGGCAGGCGACCGCGTACTTATAGAGGTTGCCAAAAGATTAGCGGAATTCGGTGGTAGCCGTTATCAGACTTACCGACTCGGCGGCGATGAATTTGCGATGGTGCTTTACGATGTACATTCGGAATATGAAGTACAACGTATTTGCGCAGCGCTATCCCAGGCGTTTAATCGACCTTTTGAACTGCATAACGGCCAGCGGATAACGATGACCATGAGTATTGGCTTTGCGCTGACATGGGAACATGCCACTGCCGAAAAACTACAAGAACTGGCCGATCGAAATATGTATCAGGCTAAACACCGGCGTGCGGAACGCTCGCTAAACTAAGGAACGGGCCTGGCCGTTTCTGACTCAGCGTTGAGACCACTGACCCAGACTAATCATGCAACCGTCTATGGCGTGGAGCAAACCCATAAAAAAAGGGGCCAGCGTAATGCCAGCCCCTTCTTTTCTACAAGCTTTCGGATGTTGCGAAAGCGCGTTCTTAGTTAAGACGCTCTTTGATACGAGCCGCTTTACCAGTACGCTCACGCAGGTAGTACAGTTTAGCTTTACGAACAGCACCACGACGTTTAACAGCAATGCTGTCAACTACCGGAGAGTGAGTCTGGAAGACACGCTCAACGCCTTCGCCGTTGGAAATTTTACGAACAGTGAATGCAGAGTGCAGACCGCGGTTACGAATAGCGATAACCACGCCCTCGAATGCCTGCAGACGTTTCTTGGTACCTTCAACAACCCATACTTTCACTTCCACGGTATCGCCCGGACGGAAGGAAGGTACGTTCTGCTTCATCTGCTCTTGTTCAAGTTGCTTAATAATGTTGCTCATAATTTAATCTCTTATCCTGGGTAAACTGATATTCGGGGGCCTATGCCATCCCATCATGTTTATGCTGCTGTTGTGCGTGTTCTGTTTTGAACTCCGCCAGCAACCTTGCTTGCTCTTCAGTCAGAGCCAGGTTTTCCAGAAGTTCAGGTCTTCTAAGCCAGGTTCGGCCCAGCGACTGTTTCAAGCGCCAGCGACGTATCTCGGCATGGTTTCCCGACAGCAATACTGGCGGTACTTCCATCCCCTCTAACACTTCAGGGCGCGTATAGTGCGGACAATCCAGCAACCCATCAGCAAACGAATCTTCGATTGCTGATGCTTCATGCCCCAGAACTCCCGGTATAAACCGGGCGACGGAGTCAATCAGCGTCATTGCCGGTAGTTCGCCACCGCTGAGAACGTAATCGCCAATTGACCATTCTTCGTCAATTTCGGTCTGAATTACGCGCTCATCTACGCCTTCGTAGCGACCACACACCAGAATAAGTTTCTGATTCGTGGCCAGCTCGCTAACGCCCGCTTGATCAAGCTTGCGTCCCTGAGGCGACAGATAAATCACTTTAGCGCCTTCACCTGCCGCGGCTTTTGCTGCGTGAATGGCGTCCCGCAAGGGTTGCACCATCATTAACATCCCTGGTCCGCCGCCGTAAGGACGATCGTCCACGGTACGGTGCCGGTCATGCGTGAAGTCGCGAGGACTCCAGCTTTGGATGTTCAGCAGGCCTTTTTTTACTGCCCGGCCAGTTACCCCGTAATCGGTAATTGCGCGGAACATTTCAGGAAACAGGCTAACGATGCCAATAAACACAAGCCAATCCCCATAACGCCATTTATTACCGTTTATTCGGTGGTTTAAAAACCAGGATCCCAGTCTACTTCGATAGTACGAGTAGCGAGATCGACTTTCTTGATAACCTGCCCATCGAGGAACGGTACTAGTCGTTCCTTGATACCAAATGCATCTTTCAGGTTCGCCTTAATGACGAGAACGTCATTCGACCCGGTTTCCATCATGTCGATAACTTTACCGAGATCGTAGCCTTCAGCGGTGACTACCTGGCAGCCCATCAGGTCTTTCCAGTAGTAGTCTCCCTCCTCAAGCGCAGGAAGTTGCGAGGAATCCACGACAATTTCGCAATTCGTCAGAAGATTCGCGGCATCTCGATCGTCAACGCCTTTCAGCTTGATGATCAGATCCTGATTGTGGTGCTTCCAGCTTTCCAGCTGTACCTGCTGCCACTGACCCGCCTTCTGGATAAACCAGGGCTGATAGTCAAAAATGCTTTCGGCGTCTTCAGTGGAGGAAAACACTCTGAGCCAACCACGGATACCGTATGAAGAACCCATTTTCCCCAGTACAACCGGTTCAGCGGGTACTTGTGCGGCGAGTTGCTTGCTCATCATGACCACCGTGACAGATTAAGCTGCTTTTTTTACTTCTTTGATCAGCGCCGCAACGCGATCGGAAATGGTTGCGCCCTGGCCAACCCAGTGAGCGATGCGATCCAGATCCAGGCGGGTGCCTTCTTCTTTTTCGCTAGCGATTGGGTTGAAGAAACCAACGCGCTCAATGAAGCGACCGTTGCGTGCATTACGGCTGTCGGTGACAACAACCTGGTAGAACGGACGCTTTTTAGCGCCGTGACGAGCTAAACGAATAGTTACCATAACATCCTCTTGTGTGAATAAAACAACCGGGCCCCATCGAGGAACGGAGCCCGGCGTCATATTAAAAGCCCGAAAATTTTACTGATTTCTGGGAGAATTGCAATCAACAGTTAATAACTCTGCTGTAGAAGGCCGTCGGCGGCGCAGCGAGTTCGGTACCGGCGTGCGCGCAGCCACCGCAGCGTACACGCAGTACGTGAGGATGGCGAGCACACCCCGGTGCCGAAATAGCAAGTGAGCCAGGCCGGGAAATTAGCGACCCGGGAAGCCTGGCGGCATCATCCCCTTCATACTCCGCATCATCTTCGCCATCCCGCCCTTCTTCATCTTCTTCATCATGCGCTGCATGTCGTCGAACTGTTTCAGAAGGCGGTTAACGTCCTGCACCTGCATCCCACAGCCCTGCGCGATACGACGCTTGCGGGAACCTTTGATGATTTCCGGCTTCGCGCGTTCTTTCAGCGTCATCGAATTGATGATCGCCTCCATACGCACCAGCACCTTGTCATCCATCTGCGATTTAACGTTGTCCGGAATCTGCCCCATGCCCGGTAATTTGCCCATCAGACTGGCCATACCGCCCATGTTTTTCATCTGTTTGAGCTGTTCCAGGAAGTCGTTCAGGTCGAAGCCGTCGCCTTTCTTCAGTTTAGTCGCCAGCTTTTCAGCCTGTGCGCGGTCAACTTTGCTTTCGATATCTTCGATCAGCGACAGCACGTCGCCCATGCCGAGAATACGCGAGGCGATACGATCCGGGTGGAACGGCTCCAGCGCGTCGGTTTTCTCGCCGACACCGAGGAATTTAATCGGCTTACCGGTGATATGACGAATAGAGAGCGCCGCACCGCCACGAGCATCACCATCAACTTTGGTCAGCACCACGCCGGTTAACGGCAGCGCTTCGTTAAAGGCTTTTGCGGTATTCGCCGCATCCTGACCGGTCATCGCATCGACGACAAACAGCGTTTCTACTGGCTTGATAGAAGCGTGGACCTGTTTGATTTCGTCCATCATCGCTTCGTCAACGTGCAGACGACCGGCGGTATCAACCAGCAGCACGTCGTAGAATTTGAGCTTCGCTTCTTTCAGCGCGGCGTTGACGATATCAACCGGTTTCTGGCCGACATCAGACGGGAAGAAATCCACGCCAACCTGCTCAGCCAGCGTTTCGAGCTGTTTGATCGCCGCCGGGCGATAGACGTCGGCAGAGACGACCAGCACTTTCTTCTTGTGCTTCTCGCGCAAGAATTTACCCAACTTACCGACGCTGGTGGTTTTACCCGCCCCCTGCAGACCCGCCATCAATACTACGGCTGGCGGCTGCGCAGCTAAATTCAGCGTCTGGTTCTCTTCGCCCATCGCCGCAACCAGTTCGCTACGGACAATCTTGACGAACTCCTGCCCTGGGGTCAGGCTCTTGTTAACTTCATGACCAACCGCTTTCTCTTTTACGCGATTGATGAACTCACGCACTACCGGCAGCGCAACGTCAGCCTCCAGCAGCGCCATGCGCACTTCGCGCAGCGTCTCTTTAACGTTGTCTTCAGTAAGGCGCCCACGGCCACTGATATTGCGCAGCGTGCGCGACAAACGATCGGTTAAATTATCAAACATTGTCTCTCGCCTGGGGTGGAAACGGTTGGTCGCCGCAGCGACACAGTTACAGAATTTCGCCACAGTATACCATGAAGCCGTCTTTGTTGTTATGCAACGGTTGGAGCTGCGGTCACGTAACGCTATACTGCTTCTCTTTCTCACTGGTCAACTGTCGACACAACTATGCCCGTTTTTGCTTTACTTGCCCTTGTCGCCTACTCCTTCAGCCTCGCGCTGATCGTTCCCGGACTGTTGCAAAAAAACAGCGGCTGGCGGCGTATGGCTATTCTTTCTGCGGTCATCGCGCTGGTGTGCCATGCTGTCGCGCTGGAATCGCGTATTCTGCCCGGCGGCGACAGTGGACAAAACCTGAGCCTGCTGAATGTCGGTTCGCTGGTCAGTCTGATGATCTGCACGGTGATGACCATTGTCGCGTCGCGTAATCGCGGCTGGCTACTTCTGCCCATTGTCTATGCTTTTGCGCTGATTAACCTGGCCTTCGCCACGTTCATGCCTAATGAATATATTACGCATCTGGAAGCGACCCCAGGCATGATGGTGCACATCGGTCTGTCGCTTTTCTCTTACGCGACGCTGATAATCGCCGCGCTGTATGCGCTACAACTGGCGTGGATCGACTATCAGTTGAAGAACAAAAAGCTGGCGTTTAGTAATGAAATGCCGCCATTGATGAGCATTGAGCGCAAAATGTTTCATATCACGCAGATTGGCGTCGTACTGCTGACCCTTACTCTGTGTACCGGCCTGTTTTACATGCATAACCTGTTCAGTACTGAAAATATTGATAAAGCCGTGCTCTCTATTGTGGCATGGTTTGTCTATATCGTTCTGCTGTGGGGGCATTACCATGAGGGCTGGCGGGGTCGGCGGGTCGTGTGGTTTAACGTCGCAGGCGCGGGTATTCTGACGCTGGCCTATTTTGGTAGCCGCATATTACAGCAATTTGTAAGCTAAGCTTTTAAAGGAGTTTCCCCTGGAACACATCTCCACCACCACGCTGATTATCATATTAATCATCATGGTGGTCATCTCGGCCTATTTTTCCGGTTCCGAAACTGGAATGATGACGCTAAACCGTTACCGTTTACGCCATATGGCGAAGCAAGGTAATCGCTCGGCAAAACGGGTAGAAAAATTACTGCGTAAACCCGACCGACTGATAAGCCTGGTGCTGATCGGCAATAACCTGGTCAACATTCTTGCCTCGGCGCTCGGCACGATTGTGGGTATGCGGCTTTACGGCGACGCCGGCGTGGCTATCGCCACCGGGGTACTGACGTTTGTCGTGTTAGTTTTTGCTGAAGTCCTGCCCAAAACTATCGCCGCGCTCTATCCGGAAAAAGTGGCCTATCCCAGCAGCTTCCTGCTGGCGCCGTTACAGATACTGATGATGCCGCTGGTGTGGTTACTTAACACCATCACCCGCCTGCTGATGCGTCTGATGGGAATTAAAACGGACATCGTGGTTAGCGGGTCGTTAAGCAAAGAGGAATTACGCACTATCGTGCATGAATCCCGTTCGCAAATCTCTCGCCGCAATCAGGATATGCTGCTGTCGGTTCTCGACCTGGAAAAGGTCAGCGTGGATGACATCATGGTGCCGCGTAATGAAATTATCGGGATCGATATCAATGACGACTGGAAATCTATCGAGCGGCAGCTTACCCACTCGCCGCACGGACGCATTGTGCTCTATCGTGATTCGCTGGATGACGCCATCAGTATGCTGCGCGTGCGTGAAGCCTGGCGGTTAATGGCCGAGAAAAAAGAGTTCACCAAAGAGATGATGCTGCGCGCCGCCGATGAAATCTATTACGTCCCGGAAGGTACGCCGCTCAGTACGCAACTGATTAAATTTCAGCGCAATAAAAAGAAAGTCGGACTGGTCGTCAACGAATATGGCGATATCCAGGGTCTGGTCACCGTGGAAGATATTCTCGAAGAGATCGTCGGCGACTTCACCACCTCGATGTCGCCGACACTGGCGGAAGAGGTCACGCCGCAAAACGACGGTTCGGTCATTATTGACGGTACCGCCAACGTCCGGGAAATCAATAAAGCGTTTAACTGGCACCTGCCGGAAGATGACGCGCGCACCGTCAACGGGGTGATTCTGGAGGCGCTGGAGGAAATTCCGGTTGCTGGCACGCGCGTGCGCATTGAGCAGTACGATATCGATATTCTCGATGTACAGGAAAATATGATTAAGCAGGTAAAGGTTGTACCGGTAAAGCCGCTGCGCGAGAGTGTGGCGGAGTAACACAATGGCGAACTCCGGTTCGCCTTTTTTATCGCCGTCTTTTAAGATTCCATCAATTCCTGCCATTTACTTAACAATGCAATAATGTCTTTTCAGGCATTCAGAAAGGATATTGATGTTATGTCAGAAGATTATGTAATTGAATGGGATAAGAATTTTGCAGACGACCTCAACGTCGTCGCCAACGTTTTTTTATCACACAACCCAACCTTATGGCCCACTATTTTCTCTCAACTTTCGACGCAACCTGAAATCTTTGAAGACGAAGATGAAGACGAATATGGGTTGCAGGACGTCCTGGATTGTAGCGGTGGCGATCTCGGAAATAACGAGCTGGCACAGGCATTTTTACAAGTTCTACGCGGCGAAGGATTTATTCACCTCGTTGACTGGAAAGGTGAAGATGAAGAAGGCGAACTGGCTAATTTTGCCGCAGATCGCTTTTATGAACTCACAAAAAACCTGACGAATTCTGAGGAATTAAGAAATCTTCTTGTCGAAATAACCCAAGAGGATGAAATCTCCGATGTCTGTGAAGCCGGAGACCGTTACCTTGACGAGATCTTTGAACGCATCCAGACCGAACTCAATAAGAGGGGCTTCCAGATTTTTGATCTGAATGAAGGATCTGACACCTATAATGTGGTCGTTCTGCCAATGAGCGAATATAAAAAAATAGAGGATTTCAACACGCCGTGGCTGGAAGTGCAGGATTTTTTAAGCTAAAAAAATGGCCGACTTTACATCGGCCATCAGACTTTTACTTCGCCTTCGCTACAGTCACCATCGCCGCGCGAATGGTACGACCGTTCAGCGTATAGCCTTTCTGCATAATACCCAGCACATTGCCTGCCGGAACCTCTTCCGACTCCACCATCGCAATCGCCTGATGCACGTTCGGGTCCAGCGGCACGTTGGTCTCAGCAATCACTTCCACGCCGAATTTACGCACCACATCCAGCATAGACTTCAGCGTCAGCTCAATCCCTTCGACCATTGCCGCCATATCCGGATTGGCTTTGTCTGCGACTTCCAGCGCGCGATCCAGGCTATCGATGACCGGCAGCAATTCGTTGACGAACTTCTCGAGAGCGAATTTATGCGCTTTTTCGATATCCTGTTCAGTACGACGGCGCAGGTTTTCCATTTCCGCTTTGATGCGCAACACGGTGTCGCGTTCGCGAGTCTGGGCTTCTGCAAGCTGAACTTCCAGATTCGCAATTTTTTCATCGCGCGGATCCACCTGCTCAGCAGAATCGTTTGGTTCAACTGCCTCAACCTCTTCGTGCTGATCCATGATAATTTCTTCCGGGGCTTGCCCCTCAGGCGTTTTCTGTTCTTTACTACTCATGAATTTCTCCGCGTTTTTTTTCGCATTCATCTCGCTAACTTCGCTTATTATGGGGATCAGATTCAGGGTTTCAAGGGAAGTACTCACATTGTCATCAATCTTCGCTACAAGGACCTCAGAAAAATGAATAATCATTTCAAGTGTATCGGCATTGTGGGGCATCCGCGTCATCCCACCGCACTCACGACACATGAAATGCTCTACCGTTGGCTATGCGATCAGGGTTATGAGGTCATTGTGGAGCAACAAATCGCCCACGAATTACAGCTAAAAAATGTGCCAACCGGCACGCTGGCGGAAATTGGTCAACAGGCGGATCTGGCGGTAGTCGTGGGCGGCGACGGCAATATGCTTGGCGCAGCGCGTACGCTGGCGCGTTATGACATCAATGTGATTGGCATTAACCGCGGTAATCTTGGCTTCCTGACCGATCTCGATCCGGACAACGCCCTGCAACAATTATCGGATGTGCTGGAAGGACGCTATATCTCCGAAAAACGTTTTCTGCTGGAAGCGCAGGTCTGCCAACAGGACCGCCAGAAGCGTATCAGCACAGCCATTAATGAAGTGGTGCTGCATCCGGGAAAAGTGGCGCATATGATCGAGTTCGAGGTTTATATTGATGAAACCTTCGCTTTTTCACAGCGATCTGATGGTCTGATCATTTCTACGCCGACCGGCTCCACCGCCTATTCGCTCTCCGCAGGCGGCCCTATTCTGACCCCTTCACTGGATGCCATCACCCTGGTGCCGATGTTCCCGCATACCTTGTCGGCGCGCCCGTTAGTCATTAACAGCAGTAGCACGATTCGTCTGCGTTTTTCGCATCGCCGTAGCGATCTGGAAATTAGCTGCGACAGCCAGATAGCGCTGCCTATTCAGGAAGGAGAAGATGTGCTGATTCGCCGCTGCGATTACCATCTCAACCTCATACATCCCAAAGACTATAGCTATTTCAATACATTAAGCACAAAACTCGGTTGGTCAAAAAAATTATTCTAATTTTACGTTAGCCTCTTTACTGTATAAAAAACCAGTTTATACTGTATTTAATTACAGTCATGGTTTTTCATACAGGAAAACAGCTATGTTGGCGCAACTGACCATCAGCAATTTTGCTATCGTTCGTGAGCTTGAGATCGATTTTCAGAGCGGAATGACCGTCATTACTGGTGAAACCGGCGCGGGTAAATCTATTGCGATTGATGCCCTGGGTCTGTGTCTGGGCGGTCGCGCTGAGGCCGATATGGTCCGTACCGGAGCGACCCGCGCCGATTTGTGTGCCCGCTTTGCGCTGAAAGACACGCCTGCGGCATTGCGCTGGCTGGAAGAAAACCAGCTTGAAGAAGGTCGCGAATGCTTACTTCGCCGCGTTATCAGCAGCGATGGCCGCTCACGGGGCTTTATTAACGGCACCGCTGTGCCCCTGTCTCAATTGCGCGAGCTCGGTCAGTTGCTGATTCAAATTCACGGCCAACATGCGCACCAGCAGCTTACCAAACCCGAACAGCAAAAATCGCTGCTGGATAGCTATGCCAACGAAGCCGCTTTAGCGCAGCAGATGGCTGCTCGCTACCAATTATGGCATCAAAGCTGCCGCGATCTCGCCCATCACCAGCAACAAAGTCAGGAACGCGCCGCGCGCGCGGAACTGCTGCAATATCAGTTAAAAGAGTTGAACGACTTTAATCCGCAGGCCGGCGAATTCGAGCAAATTGACGAAGAGTACAAACGGCTGGCCAACAGCGGGCAGTTGCTTACGACCAGCCAGAACGCTCTGGCGCTACTCGCGGACGGCGAAGACGTTAACCTGCAAAGCCAGTTATATAGCGCAAAACAACTGGTTAGCGAGCTGGTGGGTATGGATAGCAAGCTTTCCGGCATCCTGGATATGCTGGAAGAAGCCACTATCCAACTCACCGAAGCCAGCGATGAATTACGCCACTATTGCGAGCGTCTGGATTTAGACCCCAATCGCCTGTTTGAGCTTGAACAGCGCATCGCTAAACAAATTTCGCTGGCGCGAAAACATCACGTCAGCCCGGAAGCGCTGCCGCAGCTTTATCAGTCACTGCTCGAAGAACAGCAGCAGCTCGACGATCAGGCCGATTCGCTGGAAACGCTGACTCTGGCGGTTAATAAGCATCACCAACAAGCGCTGGAAACGGCGCAAGCGCTGCATCAACAGCGTCAGTTTTACGCCCAGGAGCTGGGGCAGTTGATCACTGAAAGTATGCATTTACTTTCGATGCCGCACGGTCTGTTTACTATCGACGTGAAATTTGATGAGCATCATCTGAGTAACGACGGCGCCGATCGCGTGGAGTTTAAAGTGACGACAAACCCAGGTCAGCCGCTGCAGCCTATCGCTAAAGTCGCGTCTGGCGGTGAACTGTCGCGCATTGCGCTGGCTATTCAGGTGATTACCGCGCGCAAAATGGAAACGCCGGCGCTAATTTTTGACGAGGTCGATGTTGGCATCAGCGGCCCAACCGCCGCCGTGGTCGGTAAACTCCTGCGCCAGCTTGGCGAATCCACTCAGGTGATGTGCGTCACTCACCTGCCACAGGTAGCCGGGTGCGGTCACCAGCACTTCTTTGTCAGTAAAGAAACAGACGGGGCAATGACCGAAACCCATATGCAACCTTTGGATAAACGTGCGCGTTTACAGGAACTGGCCCGCCTGTTGGGAGGAAGTGAAGTTACGCGTAATACGCTGGCAAACGCAAAAGAACTGCTGGCGGCGTAAACTTTTTTATCTCCCGAAGGTCTGAGTTCACAACAAAAACGCCGTAAGACCCGACAGCAAAAGGTTTTAAAGTGATGAAAGGTCTATTATCATCGGCATATTAATATGAGCCACGTACTGCTCAGGCCCGAAAAGGAACCCAATCACTATGCGCTGTAAAACGCTGACTGCTGCCGCAGCAGTACTCCTGATGTTGACCGCAGGCTGTTCCACTCTGGAGCGAGTGGTTTACCGACCTGACATCAATCAGGGGAACTATCTTACACCTACGGATGTCGCCAAAGTGCGTGTTGGTATGACGCAACAACAGGTTGCGTATGCTTTAGGCACGCCGATGATGACCGATCCTTTTGGTACGAACACCTGGTTTTATGTCTTCCGCCAGCAGCCAGGACATGAGAACGTGACGCAGCAGACTCTGACGCTCACCTTTAACAGCAGCGGCGTGTTAACCAATATTGATAACAAACCGGCGTTGACGAAGTAATTTTGTGATACCGCCTGATGAGGTTACGTTCATCAGGCCTGCAAACCTCTCCCCCGCCATTTGGTACGAATTTGCCTGATGGCGCTACGTTTATCTGGCTTACAGGCACGCCTGTGCTTCAGGTGTGGTACGGCTTCCACACCGTTATCCGGCAAAAGAGGCTAATTATCTGCCAGCCGATTTTTCGGCGCGCTGGCGGCGTAACGCTTTTGGATCGGCGATTAAGGGACGGTAAATTTCAACCCGATCGCCATCCTGCACCGTATCGGTGAGTTTTACCGGACGACTGTAGATACCTACTTTATTTTTCGCCAGATCGATATCCGTGCGCAATTCCAGCAAGCCGGAAGCGCGAATCGCCTCTTCGATCGTCGCGCCCTCCTCCAGCGTTACGCGCTGCAAATACTGCTTTTCCGGCAGCGCATAAGCCACTTCAACCACAAGTTTATCCGGCACGGTAAACCTCTTTGGCGCGAACCGTAAACGCCTGCACCATGTTGGACGCTAACTCTTTGAATATACGACCAAACGCCAGCTCAATGAGTTTATTGGTAAACTCAAAATCAAGCTGAAACTCAATGCGGCACGCCTCGGGGCTGAGCGGGGTAAATTTCCAGCCGCCGATCAGCTTTTTAAAGGGGCCATCCACCAGATGCATCAGAATACTCTGGTTACGCGTTAGCTGATTACGCGTCGTAAACGTCTTGCTGATACCCGCCTTCGACACGTCAACAGCCGCCGTCATCTGTGCTGGCGATGACTCCAGGACGCGACTACCAACACACCCAGGCAAAAACTGGGGATACGATTGCACGTCATTCACTAACTGATACATCTGTTCCGCACTGTAGGGGACTAAAGCAGTCCGACTAATCTGAGGCATAGCAATTCCCATCAACATAAATCGTGTAAATAATACCACTTATCAGCGAGTAAAAAAAATGCTGTCCCCAACCGTCATGCCTTAATTGTGCGTGCATAGCCCAACTCATGCTAAGATAGATTTTTGCACCTCATCAGGACGTAATGGGGTGTTTTCGATATCAGATTACCTATGAATTCACGACACTTATGACGAAGAAAAAAGCACATAAACCGGGCTCAGCCACCATCGCGCTGAATAAGCGCGCCCGGCACGAATACTTTATCGAAGAAGAGTTCGAGGCTGGTCTCGCCCTGCAAGGCTGGGAAGTAAAATCTCTGCGCGCAGGAAAAGCCAATATCGGCGACAGTTACGTTATCCTCAAAGATGGCGAGGCCTGGCTGTTTGGCGCAAACTTTACGCCGATGGCGGTCGCCTCGACACATGTTGTATGCGACCCAACCCGAACCCGCAAACTGTTGTTAAATCAGCGTGAGCTTGATTCGCTGTATGGCCGTATTAATCGTGAAGGTTATACTGTCGTCGCGCTTTCTCTGTACTGGAAAAATGCCTGGTGCAAAGTGAAGATCGGCGTGGCGAAAGGTAAAAAACAACATGATAAACGTTCCGATCTTAAAGAACGTGAGTGGCAACTGGATAAAGCACGCATTATGAAAAATGCAGGCCGATAATAGACATTTTTTGTGACCAGCTTCTCAGTATGAAGCTGGTCAATGTTCATATCTCATGCATGCCTCGAAAATATATTCTCTGTGTCTGACGCTTATCAATAGCAATAAATACCACAACAAGAATATATTCTTTGTTTAAAAAATTTTTATAGCCTAATAACACAATACTTCAAATGATTTTTATAAAATTTAATATTGCTGAATACCTTCACAAAAAGTATTGTTTTTATGTTAAAAGAGAAAAAGAAGAAAAAAATTAAAATTCATTATAAAACATAAAGATAAATAAAAAATTATCATGCATTGTTAGCCCACTCTACCTCTACTTAACACAAACTCCGTTATATTTCAGACGCACTAACACCTTTATCAATAGATCTTAATTTGCAGAAAGATTTTTTTCTGACTATATCATCTAATACGAAAGCACTAGTCAGGCACAAAAAACAAAGGGTTATTCGGCGAGAAAACCAGACCTCCACCTACGCTCATAAAAAAGAATATGGCTACGGAAATTCATCTCTCACGATGAACGGGAAGGCTCGTCTACGCATTTTGCCCTGAACGTCGTGCCCGTTAATTAATACACAGAGCAAATCCATCAGGAGCTAATTTATGCGTCTACTCGCCGTGGTTTCGAAATTGACTGGCGTCTCCACCACTGTGGAATCCTCAGCGGTCACTCTTAACGCCCCGTCAATTGTTAAATTATCAGTGGCCCGGGAGGAAATTAGTCAACTTACGCGCATTAATCAGGATCTGGTGGTGAGGCTCCATTCCGGCGAAACGATCACGATTAAAAACTTTTACGTTACCAACGATCTGGGCGCAAGCCAGTTAGTACTGGCGGAAAACGATGGCACGTTATGGTGGGTAGAAAATCCTCAAGCCGGGCTACATTTTGAACAAATCGCTGATATTAATGAACTGCTGGTCACTTCCGGCGCTTCCCATGAAGCAGGCGGCGCCGTTTGGCCGTGGGTACTGGCTGGCGCGGTGGCGGCTGGCGGCATTGCCGCTATCGCGTCTTCCGGCGGCGGCGATTCCCACCATCATTCGGATGGCGATAATCCGCCCCCCGATAACACCAATCCTGACGGTAATCCCCCTGATAACAGCAATCCCGGCGGCAGTACCCCCAACGGCAATACTCCAGGTAGCAGTAATCCTGTAGATACTACCCCGCCTCTCGCTCCCGGCGAATTATTGATTTCAGCGGACGGAAAAACGGTAAGCGGGCAAGCCGAAGCGGGCAGTACCATTACCATCAAAGATCCCTCAGGCAACGTCGTTGGCGAGGGCAAAGCGGATAGCGACGGTAAATTTAGTATTGATCTGACAGCGCCACAGATTAGCGGCGAACAACTTACCGTGACCGCGACTGACGATGCCGGCAATACCGGCCCATCCGCAACCATTGATGCGCCCAACATTCCTCTCCCCGATACACCGGTTATCACCGCCGCTATCGATGATGCCGCTCCCCTCACCGGCACGCTGAGCAATAATCAGTTTACGAACGACAGTACCCCCACTCTGGAGGGCACCGGCAGCGCAGGCACAGTCATCCATATTTACGCCAATGGTCAGGAAATAGGCTCAACAACGGTTGATACCAGCGGAAACTGGCGTTTTGCCATTACCAGCGCGCTAGCGGATGGGGAAAATCATTTCACCGCCATTGCGACTAACGTTAAAGGCGAAAGTAGCGAATCAGCCCGCTTTACGCTGACTATCGACACACTCAGCCCCGATGCCCCACGCGTTGAACTGATTGCCGATAACACCGGTTTGCTCACCGGGCCGCTACAGAATAATGACCGGACTGACGAGGCAAAACCGCTATTTTCCGGGCAGGGAGAGGCAGGCAATACCATCACGATTAAAGAAGGTTCAACCGTTATCGGCAGCGCTACCGTAGACGAAAATGGACGCTGGACCTTTACGCCGACTACGCCGTTAAGCGATGGCGAACATACCTTTACCGTCGAACAAAGCGACAAAGCCGGAAACACGAGCCGCGTGACGACAACGCCTACTATCATTGTGGACACCACACCGCCTGACGCCGCTATCATTGATAATGTTGCGAAAGACGGCACAACCGTTAGCGGCACCGCTGAAGCTGGCAGTACTGTGTCGATCTATGACCCGGCGGGAAATTACCTGGGCTCCACGATTACCGGAGAAAATAACCACTTCAGCATCACGCTGAATCCGGCTCAGACCCACGGCGAGCGTCTGGAAGCGCGTATTCAGGACGCCGTCGGTAACATCGGCCCCGCCACGGAGTTTACCGCTTCTGACTCACAGTATCCTGCCCAGCCGACTATCCTTACCGTGACGGATGACGCTGGCGCCGTTACCGGGCTGCTGAAAAATGGCGATGCCACAGATGATAACCGCCCAACCCTCAGCGGTACTGCTGAACCAGGCAGTACGATATCGATTAACGATAATGGCTTTCCTGTACCGACCTTTCCGCCCATTGTCGCTGACGCTGACGGCAAATGGAGCTTTACCCCCTCGCTGGCGCTTGCCGATGGCGACCATGTCTTTACCGCTACCGCGACCAACGATCGCGGCACCAGCGGGCAGTCCGTCTCCTTTACCATTGATATCGACACGCAGCCGCCGGTGCTGGAAGGCCTGGCGGTTAGCGACGTCGGCGACAAACTCACCGGCACTACGGAAGCTGGCAGTACGGTGGTTATCAAAGATAGCCTGGGAAATACGCTCGGGAGTGGAACGGCAGGCGACGACGGCACCTTCTCAATAGGTATTAGCCCGGCGAAAATTAACGGCGAAACATTAAGCATTAGCGTTACCGATAAAGCCGCGAATAGCGGTCCGGTAGAAACGCTGAACGCGCCGGATAAAACTGCGCCTGCGGCACCGAACGGTCTTATCGTGGCGACCGACGGTCTGTCCGTAAGCGGTCAGGCGGAAGCCGGGGCAACGGTCACTATCCGCGACAGTAGCAACACCGTACTTGGCAGCGCCGTCGCTAACGGCAACGGACAATTTATCGTTCCGCTGAATACGGCGCAGACTAACGGCCAGGCGCTTATCGCTACCGCCACCGATGTCGCGAAAAACGAAAGCGCCGCCGCGACGGTTATCGCACCGGACAGTACCGCGCCGGAAATGCCGAAAAACGTGGTAATTAGTGAGGATGGCGCCAGTATCAGCGGCACCGCCGAACCGGGTAGCGCCATCACGATCGCCACGCCGGACGGCACGCCGCTTGGCAGCGGCAAAGCAGATGGCGAAGGTCATTTTACCCTTCCCCTCGTCCCCGCACAGACCAACGGCGAACAGGTTACCGTCACCGCCACCGACAGCGCCAACAACGTCAGCCCGCCAACTACAGCGCAAGCGCCCGATATCACCGCCCCGGATAAGCCCATTATCACTCAGGTGCTGGACGATGTTGAAAGCTTCACCGGGCCGCTGGTTAACGGACAAACCACCAATGACAACCGCCCCACCCTTAGCGGTACGGCGGAGGCCGGCGCGCGTGTCGAAATTTTTGATAACGGCGTTTCGCTGGGACTCGCCACGCTACAGCCCAACGGCGCCTGGACGTTTACGCCGTCGCAAAATTTAGGTGAAGGCGCGCATCGACTGACCGTAATCGCAACCGACGCTAAAGGCAATGCCAGTCCGGCCGCGTCATTCGACCTGGTGGTCGATACGCAATCGCCGCAGCAACCGGTAATCACCTTCATTACAGATGATGCGCCGGGTATTCTCGGTAGCGTCGCGCATCTGGGGCTCACTAACGACAGCACGCCAACGATTAATGGTACAGGTGAACCGGGTTCCACAGTACACCTGTATCAGAATGGCGCCCGGATAGCAGATATTATCGTCGGTAATTCCGGCGTCTGGAGCTACGCTTACACCACGGCCTCGCCACTGGCGGACGACACCTACACCTTTACCGTGACGGCCAGCGACAGTAACGGCAACACCACGCCTTTTTCGACCGATTTTACGATTACCATTGATACCCAGGCCCCTGCCGCCCCCGGCGTTATCGGCGTAACTGACGGCGACGGAAATACGATTGATACCAATCAGATTACCCAGGAATCCCAGCCCCGGTTGAGCGGTAGCGGCACCGCAGGCGACACAATCATCCTTTACGATAACGGCAATGCCATAGGTCAGGCGCTGGTCGGCACGGACGGGCGCTGGCAGTTTACGCCGCCTGCCGCGCTGGGCGACGGCGACCACCTTCTGACCGCTCGCGCCAACGATCCGGCGGGGAACGAAAGTCCCGAATCCATCAGCTTTACCCTACGCATCGATACCCAGGCGCCGGATGCGCCGCAGATCGTGTCAGCCGCCATCACCAGCGGAGAAGGCGAGGTGCTACTGGCAAACGGCAGTATTACCAATCAGCGTATGCCGACCCTCAGCGGCACCGGCGAACCCGGCGCCATCATCACCCTGTACAATAACGGCGTAGAACTGGCTACCGTCCAGGTCAATCCACAGGGTAGCTGGACCTATCCGCTAACCCGTAATCTGAGCGAAGGGTTAAACATCCTGACGGCCACCGCCACGGATGCCGCAGGCAATAGTAGCCCGACCTCCGGCGTGTTCTCCGTTACCCTTGATACCCAGCCTCCAGCGCAGCCTGACGCGCCGCTAATCAGCGATAACGTCGCGCCGGTTATTGGCAACATCGGCAATAATGGCGCAACGAACGATACCACGCCGACCTTCAGCGGCACGGGAGAGATCGGCAGCACGATAATTCTCTACAATAATGACAGTGAAATTGGTCGCACAACGGTAGGCGATAACGGTAGCTGGAACTTTACGCCTGCGGCACTGACGCCAGAAACCTATACCATTACCGTCACGGAAACCGATATAGCGGGCAATATCAGTCCACCTTCCGCCTCAGTCACTTTTACGCTAGACACCACTGCGCCCGCCAATCCAGTTATCACTTTTGCCGAAGATAACGTCGGCGAAGTCCAGGATACTATTGTCAGCGGCGCAACCACTGACGACAATACACCGGTCATTCACGGCACTGGCGACATCGGCAGCATTATTACGCTCTATAACGGCAGCAGCGTTTTAGGCGTAGTCACCGTCGATGAGACCGGCACCTGGACGCTGCCGGTGACCAGCGCGTTGCCGGATGGCGTCTACACCCTGACCGCCATTGCCGCCGATGCAGCCGGAAACAGCAGCGGCGTATCGAACAGCTTTACCTTCACCGTCGACACCGTTCCGTTGCAGCCGCCCGTCGTCAATGAGATCCTCGACGATGTTGCACCAGTGACCGGGCCATTAACCGATGGCGCCTTTACTAACGATCGGACGCTGACTATTAACGGCAGCGGCGAAAACGGCAGCACCGTCACGATTTACGACAATGGCGTGGCAATCGGGACGGCGCTCGTCACCGACGGGGTCTGGACATTCAATACGCCCGAATTATCAGAAGCCAGCCATGCGCTAACCTTCAGCGCGACTGACGATGCTGGAAATACCACGGCGCAAACCCAGCCGATCACTATTACCGTGGATATCACTGCCCCGCCCGCGCCAACGATCCAGACGGTGGACGACGATGGCACGCGCGTCGCCGGACTTGCCGATCCTTACGCTACCGTTGAAATTCACCATGCCGATGGCACCCTGGTCGGCAGCGCTGTCGCTAATGGCACCGGTGAATTCGTCGTTACGCTCAGTCCGGCGCAAACCGATGGCGGTACGCTGACGGCAATTGCTATCGATCGCGCGGGGAATAACGGCCCGGCTACGAATTTTCCTGCTTCCGACAGCGGTCTGCCCGCCGTCCCGGCCATCACGGCGATTGAAGATGATGTCGGGAGCATACAGGGGAATATTGCGGCGGGCGGCGCCACGGACGACACCATGCCGACGCTGCGCGGCACCACGGATATCGGCTCTACCGTTGAAGTTTTCATTGATGGCGATTCGGCAGGCTTTGCCACCGTTGACGCCAGCGGGAACTGGATCTTTGAGATCGCGACGCCATTAAGCGAAAGTACACATTACTTCACCGTCCAGGCAACCAATGCGAATGGCCCGGGCGGCCTGTCCGCACCGGTCGGGATCACTGTCGATCTTAGCGCGCCGGCGCAACCGGTTATTACCAGCGCAACGGATGATGTCCCCGGCATGACCGGTACGCTGGATAACGGCGCGCTCACCAATGATTCACGCCCGACGCTCAACGGAACGGGAGAAGCAGGCGCCACGATCCGCATTCTGGATAACGGCGTAGAAATCGGTTCCGCCACGGTAGATCAAAGCGGCAACTGGCGCTTCACCCCGAACGCGCCGCTGGAGAGCAACGCGCACATCTTTACCGCCGTAGCGACCGATCCCGCCGGAAATAGCGGCCAGCCTTCGGACGGTTTTACGCTGAACATTGATGCGCAGGCGCCAGATGTGCCGTTTATCACCTCCGTGATTGACGATAACAATCAACCGACCGTTCCGGTGTTACCGGGGCAATCCACCGACGATCGGCAGCCAATACTGAACGGAACTGGCGAACCTGGCGCGACAATCACCATTTTTGATAACGGTACGCCGCTTGGCACGGCTCAGGTAGGCGAAAACGGTAGCTGGACCTTCCCGGTGCCCCGCAATTTGTCAGAGGGAAGCCATAATCTGACGGTTAGCGCTACCGATCCGGCGGGCAATACCAGCGCGGTCTCCGCGCCGTGGACGATCGTGGTCGATATTACGCCTCCGGCGATCCCGGTTCTCACCTCCGTTGTGGATGACCAGCCCGGTATTACCGGCAACCTGGTTAGCGGGCAGCTAACGAACGATGCGACGCCCACCCTGAACGGGCGCGGAGAGGCAGGCGCGACGATTAATGTCTATCTTGACGGTAATCCCGCGTCCATCGGTACCACGACGGTGAATAGCGACGGCACGTGGAGTTTCACGCCGCAGACGCCGCTTGCAAACGGTAGCCACACGTTCACCCTTAGCGCCACCGATCCGGCGGGTAATAGCAGCGCGGTGTCCAGCGGATTTGTGCTGACGATTGACGCCACACCGCCCGCCGCGCCGGTTATCGCCAGCGTGGCAGATAATACGGCGCCGGTAACGGGCATCGTCCCCAACGGCGGCTCGACGAACGAAACCCGACCAACACTCTCGGGTACCGGTGAGGCGGGTACAACCATCTCGATTTATAATGGCAGCGCGCTGGTCGGCACGGCGCAAGTTCAGGCCAACGGTAGCTGGAGCTTTACACCGTCTACCTCGCTGGGCGCGGGCGTCTGGAACCTGACGGCGACAGCAACCGATGCGGCAGGCAATACCAGCGCCGCGTCCGAAATACGCTCGTTTACTATTGATACCACGGCTCCCGCCGCGCCTGTTATTGATACGGTCTACGACGGTACGGGCCCCATTACCGGCAATCTGAGTTCAGGACAGATCACAGACGAGGCGCGCCCTGTCATTAGCGGCACCCGTGAAGCCAACACAACTATTCGTCTCTACGATAACGGCACGCTGCTGGCTGAAATTCCCGCCGACAATAGCAGTAGCTGGCGCTACACGCCCGACGCCTCGCTGGCGACGGGCAACCATGTAATTACCGTCATTGCCGTTGATGCCGCAGGCAACGCCAGCCCCGTTTCGGACAGCGTTAATTTCGTCGTCGATACTACGCCGCCGCTGACGCCGGTAATCACATCAGTCAGTGACGATCAGGCGCCAGGCCTCGGCACGATCGCGAACGGCCAAAATACCAACGATCCTACGCCAACCTTCAGCGGCACCGCAGAAGCCGGCGCCACGATCACGCTCTATGAAAATGGTACGGTCATTGGCACGACAACGGCTCAGCCTGACGGCGCGTGGAGCGTCTCCACCTCAACGCTGGCAAGCGGAACGCACGTCATCACCGCCGTCGCCACCGATGCCGCAGGAAACAGCAGCCCGAACAGTACGGCTTTCACCCTGACGGTCGATACCACCGCGCCGCAAACGCCAATCCTGACGTCCGTGGTGGATGACGTCGCGGGCGGGGTCACAGGAAATCTCGCTAATGGTCAGATAACCAATGATAACCGCCCCACGCTGAACGGCACTGCCGAAGCGGGCAGCGTGGTCAGTATCTATGATGGCGACACTCTGCTTGGCGTCACCTCGGCTAACGCGAGCGGCGCGTGGAGCTTCACGCCGACGACAGGGTTAAACGACGGCACGCGCACATTAACAGTGACCGCCACCGACCCGGCAGGCAACGTTAGCCCGGCCACCAGCGGTTTTACTATCGTGGTCGATACCCTTGCGCCAACGGTTCCGCTTATAACCAGCATCGTTGATGATGTCCCGAACAATACCGGCGCCATTGGCAATGGACAATCGACCAATGACACACAGCCGACGCTCAACGGTACCGCGGAAGCCAACAGCGCGGTAAGTATCTTCGATAATGGCGCGCTGGTCGCGACCGTGAACGCCAATGCCAGCGGCAACTGGAGCTGGACGCCAACCGCCGCGCTCGGCCAGGGAAGTCACGCCTATAGCGTTAGCGCCGCCGATGCGGCTGGCAACGTTAGCGCCGCTTCGCCATCGACAACGATTATCGTGGATACCATTGCGCCCGGCGCGCCCGGCAACCTGGTCATCAATACTACCGGTAATCGGATGACGGGCACCGCGGAAGCAGGCAGTACAGTGACGATTACCTCTGAGACTGGTGTGGTACTGGGAACCGCCACCGCCGACGGTACAGGCAGCTTCACCGCCACACTCACGCCCGCGCAGACCAATGGTCAGCCGCTACTGGCATTTGCCCAGGATAAAGCAGGCAACACTGGCATTGCCGCCGGATTTACCGCGCCCGATACGCGCGTGCCGGAAGCGCCGATCATCACCAACGTAGTGGATGATGTGGGTATTTATACCGGCGCTATCGCCAACGGTCAGGTCACTAATGACGCCCAACCCACATTGAATGGTACCGCTCAGGCGGGCGCCACGGTGAGCATTTATAACAACGGGGCGCTGCTCGGCACCACCACGGCGAACGCCAGCGGAAACTGGAGCTTTACCCCGACAGGCAATTTGACCGAAGGCAGCCACGCCTTCACCGCCACCGCGACTAACGCCAACGGTACAGGCAGCGTCTCCACCGCCGCGACGGTGATTGTCGATACGCTGGCGCCCGGTACGCCGTCAGGTACGCTCAGCGCCGATGGCGGTTCACTTTCCGGGCAGGCAGAGGCAAACAGCACCGTAACCGTCACGCTGGCGGGCGGTGTGACGCTCACCACCACCGCCGGCAGCAACGGCGCATGGTCTCTCACCTTGCCGACAAAACAAATTGAAGGTCAACTCATTAACGTGACGGCCACTGACGCTGCGGGTAACGCCTCCGGCGCGTTAGGCATTACTGCGCCGGTTCTGCCGCTGGCGGCAAGGGATAACATCACCAGTCTTGATCTGACCTCTACCGCCGTCACCAGTACGCAAAACTATTCGGATTACGGCCTGCTGCTGGTTGGCGCGCTTGGCAATGTCGCCTCGGTTTTGGGTAACGATACCGCTCAGGTTGAGTTCACCATTGCTGAAGGTGGTACGGGCGACGTCACCATCGATGCCGCCGCAACGGGAATCGTGCTTTCGCTGCTCAGCACTCAGGAGATAGTGGTACAGCGCTATGACACCAGCCTCGGCGCCTGGACGACGATCGTCAACACCGCCGTTGGCGACTTCGCGAATTTGCTTACCCTGACCGGGAGCGGCGTTACCCTGAACCTGAACGGACTGGGCGAAGGCCAGTACCGGGTACTCACTTATAACACCAGTCTGCTCGCCACCGGGTCATATACCAGCCTGGATGTCGATGTACACCAGACCAGCGCAGGTATTATTAGCGGGCCAACCATCAGTACCGGCAACGTCATGGCTGATGATACCGCGCCGACGGGCACCACGGTCACCGCCATCACCAACGCCAACGGCGTCAGTACGCCGGTCGGCGCGGGCGGCGTGGATATCCTGGGGCAATACGGCACGCTGCACATTAATCAGGATGGCAGTTACACCTACACGCTGACTAAGCCCACGGCGGGATACGGACATAAAGAGAGCTTCACCTACACCATCACCCAGAATGGCGTCGGTAGCAGCGCCGCGCAACTGGTTATTAATTTGGGTCCCGCGCCTGTACCGGGCAGCGTGATAGCGACAGACAATAACGCCTCGCTGGTCTTTGATACTCACGTTAGCTACGTCAACAACGGTCCCTCGACACAAAGCGGCGTCACGGTATTAAGCGTCGGACTTGGTAATGTACTGAACGCGAATCTGCTTGATGATATGACTAATCCGATCATCTTTAACGTTGAAGAAGGCGCTACGCGAACCATGACGTTACAGGGAACCGTCGGCGGCGTCTCACTGGTTTCCACGTTCGATCTGTACGTTTATCGCTTCAACGATGCCATTCAGCAATATGAGCAGTTCCGGGTGGAAAAGGGCTGGATTAACACCCTGCTGTTAGCCGGACAGTCCCAGCCGCTGACCCTGACGTTGCCTGGCGGCGAATACCTGTTCGTGCTGAATACCGCCAGCGGCATTAGCGTCCTCACTGGCTATACGTTGGCGATTTCCCAGGACCACACCTATGCCGTTGACAGTATCACCGCCAACACCACCGGCAACGTACTGACCAATGATGTCGTCCCTACGGACGCCCTCCTCACTGAAGTAAACGGCGTGGCGATTGCGGCGACCGGCACAACGGAGGTAAACGGGCTGTATGGCTCGCTCATCATTGACGCAAGAGGCAACTATACCTACACGCTGAAGAACGGCGTCGGCGCCGACAGCATTAAAACGCCGGACAGCTTTATCTATACGGTCAAAGCGCCAAACGGCGATACCGATACGGCCTCGCTCAATATCACGCCAACCGCCAGGGCGCTGGATGCGATTAATGATGTCAGCGATACCCTCAGCGTCGCCACGCTTCAGGATACCGCTGCCTGGCTGGACTCCAGCGTCGGCAGCGCCAGTTGGGGGCTACTCGGCAAATCGGGCAGCGGGAGCGGCACCTTTGACGTTGCAACGGGCACCGTACTTAAAGGCGCGTCACTGGTCTTTGATGTCTCCACGCTCATTACGCTGGGCAATCTGAATATTAGCTGGGCCATTCAGGAGAACGGGACCGTCATACGCAACGGAACCGTTCCGGTGGCGAATATCACGCTGGGCAGCGCGACGGTGACCGTCAACCTGAGCGGCCTGGAGCTGGATGCCGGAACGTACACGCTTAACTTTACCGGCACCAATACCCTGGCCGGGGCGGCGACGATCACGCCACGCGTCATCGGCACCACCGTCGATCTGGATAATTTTGAAACGTCCGGAACGCATACCGTTCTCGGCAATATTTTTGACGGCAGCGACGCGGCGGGGGCGATGGATCAGCTTAATACGGTGAATACCCGCCTGAGCATTAGCGGGTATAACGGCAGCGCCGCCACGCTGGACGCCGCGGCGAATACCACCAGCGCCACGATTCAGGGACATTACGGCACATTGCAAATTAACCTTGATGGCGCTTACACCTACACCCTGAATAATGGCGTCGCGATGTCGTCCATCACCAGTAAAGAGGTCTTTACCTATCAACTGGATGACAAGATGGGTCATACGGATAGCGCCACATTGACCATTGATATGGCGCCGCAAATCGTCAGTACCAACCAAAACGATGTTCTCATCGGCTCCGCCTATGGCGATACGCTGATTTACCACCTGTTAAACGGCGCGGACGCGACCGGCGGCAACGGCGCCGATCGCTGGCAAAACTTCTCCACCGCGCAGGGCGACAAGATCGATATCCACGAACTGCTGACCGGCTGGGATCACCAGGCGGCGACGCTGGGTAACTTTGTTCAGGTTCATACCAGCGACGCCAATACGGTGATATCCGTCGATCGCGACGGCGCCGGCAGCGCGTTTAAATCAACTGACCTTGTCACTCTGGAGAATGTGCAGCTCACGCTAAATGATCTGTTGCAGAACAACCACCTGATAACCGGCGGTTGATAAAAAAGCCCCGAACGCCACGACGTTCGGGGCAACAAGCGGTGATATTTAAAAGGGATAAACTATGGGAAGAGTCGCACCTGTCGCCATCGTACTGGCATTTGCTTTGTTTCATCACCAGCCCCGGGGCGCAGAATCGCTGCCAATTATCACATCCGAAGGATTAGCAACGGACCAGATGCTTCCTTCGCTGGATGGCTCCGCCGCTGAGTTGCCGCTCAGCGCCGCCGCGCCGGGCAACCTGACGCTCAATGACGCGGTCAATCGCGCCGTTAACTGGCATCCTTCTATTCGCGAAGCCGTCGGCAAACTGCTCGCACAGAATGAACAAATAGAGGTCGCCAAATCGAAATATTATCCGCAAGTCAGTGCTGGCGTGAACAATGGGTACAGCAATACCTACACCGATCACGGGTATAGCCCCTCGCTGGTGCTGTCGGTATCGCAAATGCTTTATGACTTCGGCAAAGTGGCAAGCCAGGTTCGCGCCGAAACCGCAGGCGCAGCACAGCAACAGGCCAACGTGTTGCTCAGTATTGATACCGTCGCGCATGAAACCGCCAACGCCATTGTACAAACGCAGAGCTGGCAGCAAATGGTAGAAGCAGCGGAAGAACAGCTCACCGCGCTGGACGGCATCGGTAAACTTATCCGGCAGCGCAGCGATGAAGGCGCCACGTCGCTATCTGACGTAGTGCAAACCGAAGCCAGAATCGAATCCGCCCGCTCGCAACTGGCGCAGTATCAGGCCAATCTCGACAGTGCGAAAGCCTCACTGATGAGCTGGCTGGGCTGGAATTCGCTTAACGGCATCAATAATGACTTCCCAGCGAAACTTGCTCGCAGCTGTGAGACGGCGACTCCCGACGATCGACTGGTGCCCGCGGTACTGGCCGCCTGGGCGCAGGCCAACGTTGCGCGGGCGAATCTGGACTATGCCAGCGCGCAAATGACGCCGACGATTTCGCTCGAACCTTCTGTACAACATTATCTTAATGATAAATATCCCAGTCATGAAGTGCTGGATAAAACCCAGTATTCCACCTGGGTAAAAGTTGAGATGCCGCTTTATCAGGGCGGAGGGCTGACTGCCCGACGCAACGCCGCCAGCCATGCGGTAGACGCGGCTCAGTCGACCATTCAGCGCACCCGGCTTGATGTCCGCCAGAAACTGATGGAGGCGCGCAGCCAGGCAATGAGTCTTGCCAGCGCGTTACAAATCCTTCGTCGGCAACAGCAGCTTAGCGAACGCACGCGCGAACTGTATCAGCAGCAATACCTTGACCTCGGTTCCCGCCCGCTGCTCGACGTGCTTAATGCGGAGCAGGAAGTTTACCAGGCGCGTTTTGCCGAACTGCAAACGGAAAGCCAGTTGCATCAGTTGCAACTGAACTGTCTGTATAACACCGGCGCGCTTCGTCAGGCGTTCGCGTTAAATCATCGCAGCATTCAATCCGTGGAGATCCAGCCATGACCCGCGCCGCCCCCGATGTAGAAGAGGTACTCAGTGAGCGCGCGCTAAGCCAATGGGCGCAGGCCATCAGCTATGTCGCCGGTCATTATCGCGTTGCCTGTTCTCCCGGTTCAATTCAGGCCAACGCCCCGTGGTTTAGGGGTAAAAGCAGAACGACCGCCTTAACGCAGCTCGCGCGGCAGGCGGGTTTATCCTTTCATGCGCCGGACATAGACAAAACGGCATTTAGTCAGTGGCGATTGCCGTTGGTTGTCGAGCTCCGGGACGGGCTGTTATTGGTTATCGAACATGTTAATGGCGAAGATGCGGTAGACGTTTTTGTGATTGAAGAAGAGGGTCAGCGTAACCGCCTGACGCTCAGCGAGTTATTGCCGGAGATCCTCTATGTTGCCGCGCTACGCCCGCTATCGGCGCTCAAGGATAGCCGCGTCGACCGCTATATCTCCCGCTTTAAACCTGACTGGATGCGCGAGCTGGTTCTGCAGGATATTCGCCCTTATTTACCGGTAATGGTCGCCGCCTTTCTGATTAACGTGCTGTCGCTGGCCGGGATTGTGTTCTCTATGCAGGTTTACGATCGGGTGATCCCCGCTCAGTCATATCCTACCCTGTACGTGCTCTCCTTCGGCGTGCTGGTAGCGGTGCTGTTCAGTTTTCTGCTGCGTGAAGCGCGTACGCACATTATGGACGTGCTCGGTAAACGCGCCGATATGCGCATTTCCGATCGGGTATTCGGTCATGCGTTAAGGCTGCGCAACAGCGCTATCCCCCGTTCCACCGGCAGTTTTATCTCGCAGTTACGCGAACTGGAGCAGATCCGCGAGATGATTACCTCTTCAACGCTGGCGACCATTGTCGATCTGCCTTTCTTTTTCCTGTTTATGATAGTCCTGGCGATTATTGCCCCACCGCTGGCATGGATAGCGCCCGTGGCGGCTCTGCTGATGATCCTGCCGGGCGTCGCACTGCAAAAAAAACTGGCTGTCCTCGCCAACCAGGCCGCCCACGAAGCGACGCTACGCAATGCAGTCTTGGTCGAAAGCGTTCAGGGGCTGGAGGATATTAAACTGATGCAGGCGGAGAACCGCTTTCTTCAGCAGTGGAATAGCTATATCCGTATTACCGGCGAGTCGGGCCTACGCACCCGCAAACTCACGCAAGGGCTTATCAGTTGGGGGATGTCGGTACAAAGTCTGGTGTATGCCGCAGTGATTATGTTCGGCGCGCCGATGGTCATTGAAGGCAGTATGACTACCGGCGCCGTGGTCGCCGCGTCGATGCTCGGCTCGCGGATGATCGCGCCAATGGCTAACCTGTGCGGCGTGCTGGCGCGCTGGCAGCAGGTGAAAGCGGCGAAGATGGGTCTCGACAACATTATGCAACTGCCCACTGAGACACAGCATGACGATAGCCTGATACACCGCGACATCCTCCACGGGCATTACCTATTTGAAAACGCTCAGTTTCGTTACCATAACGACGATCAACGCATACCGCTGCGCCTCGTACGTCTGGAGATCATGCCAGGCGAGCGGATTGCGATACTGGGGCGTAACGGCGCGGGTAAATCCACACTTTTACAGGCGATGGCGGGCGGCCTGGAGATGATTCAGGGAGATGCCCGGCTTGATAATCTCAGCTTGTCGCACATCGATATGGCGGATTTACGCCGCAACATCGGCTTTCTTAGCCAGAACGCGCGGCTTTTCTTCGGCACCCTACGAGAGAACTTGACGCTCGGCGCGCCGCACGCCAACGATGAACAGATTTTTGACGCGCTCGAAGTCAGCGGCGGCGCCGTCTTCGTCAGGCGGCTGGCAAAAGGGTTGGATCATCCCATTATGGAGGGCGGTAACGGCCTGTCCGGTGGGCAGCGTCAGTCCCTGTTGCTGGCGAGAATGCTGCTGCGCTCCCCCAATATTGTGCTACTTGACGAACCCAGCGCCTCGCTGGACGAGCATACGGAACGAGAGTTTATTCAGCGGTTAAATCAGTGGCTTGGCAATCGTACCCTGGTCGTTGCGACGCACCGGGTACCAATACTGGAGCTGGTTGAGCGTGTCGTTGTCCTGAAAGAAGGACAACTGGTGATGGATGCGCCAAAAGCGCAGGCGCTTAACGCGGATCGGATGCAAAGTCACCGTCGGGAGTGGAAAAATGAAAATCAATCAGCATGATGCCGCGATGGACGATCCCGATATTCAGCGTGAACGGGCGTTTTCCGGCGCGGGTCGTATTGTTCTGATCTGCTCACTGTTATTTCTCATTCTCGGCATCTGGGCGTGGTTTGGCCGACTGGATGAGGTTTCCACCGGCAACGGGAAAGTGATCCCCAGTTCACGCGAACAGGTTCTGCAGTCGCTGGATGGCGGCATTCTGGCGCAGTTGACGGTGCGGGAAGGCGACAGAGTTCAGGCTAACCAGATTGTCGCCCGGCTTGATCCGACGCGTCTGGCGTCCAATGTGGGTGAAAGTGCGGCAAAATATCGCGCTTCACTCGCCTCCAGCGCACGGTTAACCGCGGAAGTCAACGACTTACCTCTCGCCTTCCCCGCTGAGCTGAACGGCTGGCCGGATCTGATTGCCGCAGAGACGCGTCTCTATAAAAGCCGCCGCGCGCAGCTGGCCGATACCGAAGCCGAGCTACGGGATGCGCTGGCGTCGGTTAATAAAGAGCTGGCCATTACCCAGCGTCTGGAGAAAAGCGGCGCGGCCAGTCATGTTGAAGTGCTGCGCCTGCAACGACAAAAAAGCGATTTAGGCTTAAAAATTACCGATCTGCGCTCACAATATTATGTGCAGGCACGCGAAGCGTTATCGAAAGCGAACGCTGAGGTCGATATGCTCTCCGCCATTTTAAAAGGACGCGAGGATTCCGTCACCCGCCTTACCGTGCGTTCGCCGGTACGCGGCATTGTTAAAAATATCCAGGTCACGACGATTGGCGGCGTGATCCCGCCTAACGGCGAGATGATGGAGATAGTGCCGGTAGACGATCGTCTGCTGATTGAAACCCGCCTTTCGCCGCGTGATATCGCCTTTATTCATCCCGGCCAACGCGCATTGGTTAAAATTACTGCTTACGATTACGCCATTTACGGCGGGCTTGACGGCGTGGTGGAGACCATTTCACCGGACACCATTCAGGATAAAGTGAAACCGGAAATTTTCTACTATCGCGTGTTTATCCGCACCCACCAGGACTATCTACAAAATAAATCAGGACGCCGTTTTTCGATTGTTCCAGGCATGATCGCCACGGTGGATATCAAAACCGGTGAAAAAACCATTGTCGACTATTTAATCAAACCGTTTAATCGCGCGAAAGAAGCGCTACGCGAACGGTAAATCGTTAAAGATAAGAAGATACGGGGGCTGGTCACGCGTGTCACAAGTCTGTTATACTTACCTTACACATTGGGGCTGATTCTGGATTCGACGGGATTTGCGAAACCCAAGGTGCATGCCGAGGGGCGGTTGGCCTCGTAAAAAGCCGCAAAAAAATAGTCGCAAACGACGAAACCTACGCTTTAGCAGCTTAATAACCTGCTTAGAGCCCTCTCTCCCTAGCCTCCGCTCTTAGGACGGGGATCAAGAGAGGTCAAACCCAAAAGAGATCGCGCGGATGCCCTGCCTGGGGTTGAAGCGTTAAAACGAATCAGGCTAGTCTGGTAGTGGCGTGTCCGTCCGCAGGTGCCAGGCGAATGTAAAGACTGACTAAGCATGTAGTACCGAGGATGTAGGAATTTCGGACGCGGGTTCAACTCCCGCCAGCTCCACCAAATAAAACAAGGGGTTACGTGAAAACGTAGCCCTTTTTCTTTGGTAGTGGCGGCAAAATGGCGACAGAGTGTCGGACTGGCGGCAACAAAAAACCCGCCATTAAAGCGGGTTCTGTTCAGAAACTCATGTGGCCTTGACCACCTTTTCCCGGATGTGGTGGCGCAGAAGAAATTAGATTCGGTTTTATAATGTGCCGTACAAACGTTTCATGAGTAACGAACGTACAGCCACAATTTATATTTTGGCACTGGTTGTAACGTTCTTTTGTCGTAGCTGATACCTGAAAGCTGCTTCTGGTATGTGCTGCATGACCGCACTCTGGACAGTTCATCATTGCTGTTATCCCACCACTTTTGCCGTAATCGCAATAATGATACATCATTATTCAATATTGAGAACCAATTATTCGATTTCAAGACCATCAATCTTTACTTCAAGCTCCATGCTGGTCGTAAATCCATTATCCGGGCTGACAGAATGCGTCAGGGTGGTAATGGTCCATTCTGCATCATCAATCGGCTGCTTAAATCCCGTCACCTTCACCGGCATTTCCGTATAGAGATCAGCCCGCCCCTCAGCGAGCTGCAGGGAAAATGAAGCAACCCCGCGCTGCAGACGTTCCCACTGCATTTTTGCTGCGCGCTCTGCATTGCTCCGGTTGGCGTAGGTACGATTAAGAACCAACACGTTTTCATCCGTTCCCACCAGATAATCTCCCTGTTTTGCTTCCGGCTCTTTGGGTGTGGTGGTTTTCTTTCGGCGACGCTTAACACGGGTTGTCTCTTTTTTCCTGGGTTCACGCGTATGCAACCAGCTGGCAATAACACCGGTATAGGCACCACGATCAGCAAGGGTGAACCGATGACCGTCACCGGCTTTGCGCGTGATGGTGATAACCGGCAGCTGCTTGCCGCTTGCCGTTCTTCCCTGTCCCTGCCGGATAAACAGCAGGTTCCCGTCTTTAACGGAAGCAATCGCCCCATACTGTCTCGCCAGTTTCATCAGAAAACTTGCATCGCTTTCATTGGTCTGGTCCATATGATCCAGCGCCTTATCCGTCAGGTCTTTACCCAGCGCCACTTTGAGGTTATGCCGGGCGGCGATTTCCTTTACCACCTCCCCCACCGTTGTCTGATGCCATGATTTTTCGCGCCGTGTATTGAGGGTTTCACGGAAATCTGCGCTACGCGCCCTGATGGTCAGCCGGTCAGGGGCACCGCTGTGTTCAATTTCATCTACGGTAAAAGCCCCTTTAGGGAAAAGCGGCTGGCCTTTCCAGCCCAGCGCCAGCTGAATCACAGCCCCACGTCGCGGCAGGGCGATCAGCCCGTCGGCGTCGTCCAGCTCCAGATCAAGCTGGTCCGCTTCAAAGCCCCGGTTATCCGTCAGTGTCAGACTCATCAGGCGGGTATCCATCACCGTCGTCACGTCTTTGCCTTCGATGGTGATACTGAAAGCCGGGCTTTTGCTGTTCAGATTCAGGAGATCAGAATTAACGTTCACTGCAGCAATCCTCCAACCGTGTTTTTGATACCTCCAATCGCAGAGGCTGCAGAATCCTGCAGGTTGCTGAGCTGGTCACTCAGACTCCCGAACATGTCAGAGAGCGACTCATCAACCCGTTTGAGGGTGATCGTAAACTCAATGCGCCTGGGCATTCCGCTGGCAAAAAACTCCGTCTTTGTCTGGCTCAGACTCTCAATAACAAACATGCCGTAAATGGTTCCACTGCCTTCAATCAAAGGCCATGCCTTGCCCAGTTCAGCCATTTGTTCAAGCGCCAGTAATGACAGTCTGCCGCCGGTCACTTCCGGCAGCAGAACCCCGGACAGTGTCAGTGAATCGTTATCCGGGCCAAGAAACTGCGTTGACGGACGGCGGTTTACCCGGCTGTTGGCGGCGTGTCGCCAGCTGCGCTGATACTGCAGTTCCTGATAAGGGACAGTGCGCAGCATAAATACATATAAACCCAGTACCATCATCATGATTCATACCCCCCCTGATCGCTGAAATTGCTGCGTGCTTTTGCCCTGGCCCGACGCTCCCGTTCGTCAAGCTGGCGTGCCACTTCACGGGCAATATCCTGCGCGTTCTGCCCAGGCTGAGCGACAATATGAATGGGCGCATTTATCTCATAACGAATAACCGGCGGCGGGCTATCTGCCTTAGCAAGCGGGGGCTGGTATGCCCTCGCAGGCAAACTGAACGGATGAAGCGGAGCCGCTTCTGCAGGTGTCGCAGCTACCCCCATCACGCCAGCAACAACAGAGGCCAGCGCAGCAGTACGCCGCCTGCTGGTAACATTTGCCGGTCCGTTCACAATTTCAGGGCCATTTTCTCCGACAATGCCAAACTGCCCGCGTGGAATGATCCCGCCCGTGTCGTACATCCCCGCGTAAGCCGGGAACCCGCCTGGCGGCAGCACCACTTTGCCGTCACTGTTCACTGTGGCGGACTGCTGCTGCGTAACCTGCGCAGGTAGTTTCGCCTTTGCCGCCTCCTTACTAACAATACCGAGCTTTTCCAGCAGCCATGACACACCGGATTTAAGTGACTCAAGTGGGTGCATCACCATATTCAGACCTTCCGCCAGCGCCTCACCAAACCGACGCCCCATTGCAGCTGCGCTGTTCAGTTCTTCGGCAGTGGATTTAACCGGGGTAAGTAAATCATTGAACCAGCCCCACAAGGCCTGCACCCTGTCACCAATCCACTGAAACACGGGTCTGAGCGGCTCAAAGGCGGCGCTGATGGGCGCAGCAGCGGATCTGAACCCTTCCACCACGCCCCCCAGAAATGCACTAATGGGCTGCCAGTATTTCCAGATAACCAGCGCCACGCCTGCCAGTGCAGCCACAACCAGCCCTACAGGACTGAGCAGCGCACCCAGCAGGCTACCAACAGCAAATAATGCCACGCGCAGCAAAGCCAGCGGACCAGAGATCAACAGACGCAGCACGCTACCTGTACGTGTGGCAGCGGCGGCTGCAGAAGGTAACGCTTTAACTGACAGCATGGACAGGCCAAACCGGATAACCGCCAGCGGTCCCAGCACAGCAGCCACCGCCACTGCCAGCGCCCCCAACCCAACAGTAATGGCTGCCGTAGCTGCCGCCACTTTCATCAGCGTGCCAGCCAGCACGGGATTCTGCTCAACCCAGCGATGCAACGCCCCGGTCACGCGCTTAACCATGCCCATAATATCCATCAGCGGCTGGCGCAGCGTTTCCCCCAGGCTGCTGAAAGCGTTCTGCGCGCCCGTCTTAACCAGCAACCACTGCGCAGACAATGAATCCTTGTTAATGTCGGATTCTTTCTGCATGGAGCCATTAGCACCACTACCTGATGTGAGTTTCAGCTGGCGCTGCAGCTCCGGCAGGTTGTTAGCCAGCTTTGCCGCATCATCGCCAAACTCTTTGCCAAAAATCATTGTCATGGCTGACAGGCGTTTATCCTGCGGCAGATTGTTGACCTTCTCCAGAACCCGCTGAATTGTGCCCATGGCATCGGTGGTCATCTGCTTTTCAATCTCCGCTGGATTGAGTTGCAACAGATTCATGCCTTCAAAAAATCGTTTACTTTGCATGGTGGCAATGGACAGTTCACGCACCATGGCATTAGAGGCGCTGGCGGCGATTTCCGGGGCAGCCCCAAGAGAAAGGAATGTTGAACCCAGCGCCGCGGCCTTTCGGAAGTCAAGGCGGTCAGCCACGCCCCCCATACGCTGCAGGACGTTGATAATGTCCCTACCCTTTGACATGGCGTTATCGTCCAGGTAGTTCAGCGCATCGCCCAGTTGTTCAATATTGCGCGTCGGAACTTTATAGAGCTGCGCGATTTTCCCCAGCCCTTCTGCCAGTTCATCTGCGGGCAGCTCAAAGGCCGTTGCCGCTTTTGCCGCCGTGGATGCAAAAGCCAGCAGGTCACGTTTCTGCTCTTCGTAAGGATCGTCCTGATTGGTCACCCCCATGCGAGCACCACCTTCAACCAGCGCGGCATAGTCTATAGCGCCGTTCTCCATCGGTAGCTGTTCGCTGGCGGCCTTGATAGCATCCTGCATGTCATAAAACTGTTTTGTGCGGTTGCCATTATCGTCCCGCAGCCCGTTTACCTGCTTTGCCACACCTTTCATGGCATCTTCCATGCTGGCGTAGCTCTTAACTGCCGCCACAACAGGTGCGCCCATTGCCACCCCCGCAGCCGTAGTGGTAGCCCCTGCCCCGGCGATGCGATCCCGCACCTCAAGACGGCGCGAATACTGATCGCGGACGGCGTTCATTCGCGCTTGCTGTTCGCCCAAGCTTTTAAGGGATTTCTGCTGCCGGTCCAGGGCCTGCCGGGTTTCGTCGGCATTCTGCCGCAGTTCCCGCTGCGCACTACTGAGCTTTTTCGTGTCCAGCCCGGCTTCATTGAGCGCAAGACGCTGGCGCTGCACCGACTGACGTAGACCGTTATATTTGCTCTGTAACTCCGTAACGCGGTTTTTTGCCTGCTCAAGCAACCGTGCCTGCGCCGCCGTCGGGCGGTTGGTGGCAGAGAATTGCGTGGCAAGTTTTGCAGCTTCTTCGCGTGCGGCTTTCAGGCTGTTACCGGTGACTGCCAGCTGCGCGCTGGCCTTGCGGAAACCGTCAATGCGGCCCGCCTTAGCATCTAATTCTTTTAAACGGGCGCGGCTTTGCTGAATCGCTGTAGCCAGCTCTTTTGAGCTGGCCTGCGCGGATCGAAATGGGCGGGTGAGCTTGTCAACCGCATTAAGAATCACCTGCAGACGCAGGTTATTGTCACTCATCGCTGGCCCCGCTTCGCTGAATTGCCTTATGCCGCCACGCCAGCACCTCAGTCAGCGGCATAACGTCAGTGATGGATGGCGACCAGTGAAAGATGGTGGCGATGTCCGCCACAAGATCATCAATCGTCAGGCTGTCGGTAAACCGGCAAGCACCGACTTCTTCAACAAAAAAGTCACCACCTCTACCGACAGCGCGGTGAGATCGGCGGGGTCCAGCTCTGCCATTTCCTGCGCGGTCAGCGTCGGGGTGGAGATTCGTGGGATCACAGTCATCATTGCGCCCACGTCCATATCCATAATGGCCTGCAGACGGGTGCCACGCAGTGCGCCGGACTGAGGCTTGCGCAGCACAATTTCGGTAATTTCAGCTTTACCGCGCATGATGGGAGTATCCAGTTTTACGGTCTTTTCAGTCAGCTTGTCGCTCATGTTCGTATCCTGTTAATGAAATACTGGCGCGGCTGCCCGCGCCGTTAAGGTTAATCAGAGGCCGAGGGCATTACGGTGTGCTTCCATCAGGTCCACGCCGCCAACGATTTCTACCATGTTGACCAGATCGACCTCATAGAGCACCTCACCATTAATGGTCAGCTTCGCGTAGCTGTTGGTACTGCTGACTTTGGTGCTGCTGCTCTCGCCGGTTTTCCACTCGCCGGAATCCACTTCTTTATGGCGCCCGCGCACAACCAGCTCAACGGCCTGCACTTCGCCGGTATCGTCACGCTGAATGGAACCGGTGAAACGCAGCTGGATGCCGTCAACGGTTGCCTTGCCCATCTGCTTGAATAACAGCAGCTCGGTACCGCCGATTGAAAATTCCGTGTCCAGTGCACCGTCATCCAACCCCATGTCCACATCCACTGCGCCCGGCATACCGCCGCCGCGATACTTCTCAAACTTGCGGGTAAATTTCGGCAGGGTCAGAGACTCAACGATCCCCTGCCAGTTGTTCCCGTCGTTGAACAGGTTCAGGTGTTTTAACTTGCGTGGTAAAGCCATGATTCCCCCTTATGCAGCGACACGGCTGGCAAAATCGACCAGGTAACGATCGGTGATGCGCTGGCGCAGCATCAGGTTTTCAAGCGGAGGCACCGGCGTGTAGTCATAATCGATGGTCAGTTTCCCGGCTTTAAGGGTGTCTTTATCGTTAACAGACTCATCCAGCCAGCAGTCACCACCAATCAGGTATCCCTGGTTGACCAGACTGCGCATCTTGGCGCGTAGTCCTTCAATAATGTCGCGGGCCAGCGACGGATTAAGCACGCCATCCACCGCCCACATGTGCGCCTCCGCCATAGTGTCAGCCAGCACCTGCGCCGTGCGGGTGTAGTTCTCAAAGGCAAACAGCGGATCGTCACTGAGACAACGGGAACCCCAGAAGCGGAAGCCGTCTTTGCGGATCAATGTGGTGACGTCATTTTTGTTCAGCAGTCCCGCATCGGTTGCCGGGTCCTGCAGATCCCAGAACACATCAGCGGAAATGCCGGTGACACCGTTCACACCCACATTGGACAGGGTTTTATGCCAGCCGATCTGCTCGTCGATTTTGGCACGCAGGCCGAGCGCACGGGCGGAGGCGTAAGCCGTCGCGTCTGCTTTCAGCACGGTGTCAAAGTTGATGAAGTCAGGCCAGATCAGCATTCCCTCGCGCTGACTGAAATTCTCGCGATAGGCAATAGCTTCCTCCACCGTTTTGCAGCCATTAGCAGCAAGGTAGGCAAACCCGCGCAAGCTTTGCGCCACGCCCAGCAGTTCAGTAGCAACGGCCTGAGTGTCATGTCCTGGCACCCCAAGAATGCGCGGCTTGACACCGAGCTGCGACTGCGCCGACAGTAGCGCTTTCATGCCCGTTTTCTTACCGTCGGAAGTTACGCCGCCGATAATATTGGAGGTGGTTTCCGCTTCGGTTTCGCCCTGCGCCACACGCACAACGACAGTCACGGGTTTTGCCTGATCTGCAATCGCGTCCAGCTAGCGGGCCAGCGTGCCGGACTCCCCCGCTTTACCGCTGGCGGTGAGCACATCAGTCAGCAGGACCGGCTTATTGAGGGGGAACACGGATGCATCAGCATCATCGCCGGTGCAGACCATGCCCACGATGGCAGTGCTCACCGTGGTAATAGGTCGGGTGCCCTCGTTGATTTCAACAACGCGCACCCCGTGGTGGTAATCCTGAGCCATAAGGCAGTCTCTCCGGTTGACAGGGATACCTTATGTTCTGGTTGCCAGGCGTGCGGCGCACGTATTTCACGATGTGTCAGTGCTGGTACAATATCGCCACTTTCAACGCGACTGATTTACAGGGAATTTCTTGTAAAGAGTGGAAATGCTAACATCAAAAAGCAATCCAACACGATGACGAGTTTCACCGGCGGCAAGCAACCGTCCGGCCTGCTCCCATTGCTCCGGAGTGAGCTTTGGACGCCTGCCACCGACTCGCCCTTGCGCCCTCGCAGCGGCAAGTCCGGCGCGGGTTCTTTCCACAATTAATTCTCTCTCCATTTCAGCGAGTGCGCCCATCACATGAAAGAAAAAACGCCCCATCGGCGTGCTGGTATCAATAGCATCCGTCAGGCTGCGAAAATTAATGCCCCGTTCGCGCAGCTCCTCTACCAGAACGACCAGATGACGCATACTGCGCCCCAGACGATCGAGCTTCCATACAACCAGCGTGTCCCCTTCTGATAACGTCCTGAGTAATTTTTTTAACCCTGGTCTTTCTGCTTTGGTCCCGCTTATTTTGTCTTCAAAAATCAGTTCACATCCTGCGCAATTCAGCGCGTTTCGCTGTAAATCGGTGTTCTGGTCATTTGTTGACACCCGTACATAGCCAATTTGCACAACAGGCCCCCTCGCAAAAGGCTGGGATCATGCCATTTACGACCGTTTTCTGCATTTTCATAAACCTCGGTTTGGGAGAAACAGCAAAGCAAGCTGCTGGTGCAGTCCAGAAAACCGGCGATGAGATGAACGGGAAGTTAACCCTGCCACAGACATCTTCCTTCGGCGTGAATACTAATAACACACTGGGCGGTAGTTCCATCGCTATCGGTGATAACGATACCGGGCTCAAAGGGAACGGCGACGGTAATCTGGCATTTATGGCTAACAACGTGCTGGCAGGATATTTTAATGAAAATGAATTGCAGCACAGTAAAAAGATGCTGACTAAAAATTTTCAGGCTCTTGTTGATAATAACTGGCCGGAGGGGGCGGGGGGATTTTCTGGTCAGTTAAGCAGTGAAGCACCGTTTAGTGTACCAATGGTTCACCGTCAGAATAATGATAATAATTTTTTCCCGCTTCTGAAAGGAAAGGTCTCACTGGAGTCTGGCTATCCTGTAGCCGCCTCTTTCGGAATATTAACTAGTGGGAATACTAATTTCCCACAAATTGCAATTCACGCGAAAACAGACTTTGATGTTAACGATAAAATATGGGTATTTGATGTTGCAACCGGAGAATTTCGCGCGCCGGGCAGGATTACAGCTACAGAAATTTTATTGAGCGGTAAAAGCCGTGTTGGTCCTGATGGTAATTTATATGGTGATGTGTGGGGTGGCTGGCTGAATGACTTCCTTATTAATAATTACAACCGTAAAAATACTGCCAGCCTCGGTGATTATGGCTGGGTTCGTGACGAAAGCACCGGGTTTATAATGCAATGGGGGACACTTGGTAGCTCAAACGGAACCTACAATTTCCCGCGAGAGTTTCCGACATCCTGCTTTGCTGTATTTGTCACCAACACTAATCAGCAGGGAGGTTCAGTGGATAATGCGTTTGGATACCCGGTGAGTAAAAGCCAGTTTTTTGCCGCGACTAAAGCATCAACAGACGGAAATGTCGTAAATGGCTATCCTGTAGCCTGGTTTGCGATCGGGAGATAAGTATCAATGAGCGATTATTATTACAGCTTTAAAGAGAAAGGTTTTTTCTACAAGCCGGATACCGAATCGGGAGATTGCCCGACTGATCTAATTCCTCTGACTGATGAACATTACCATGAACTTATGCAGGGTCAGGTGGACGGAAAATATATTGAGCACAGGAAAGGAGGCCCAGTACTGGTTGAACATCGCGAATATACACATGAAGAGTTGATTGCACAGGCTGAAGCCAAAAAGGCAGAACTTCTTGCTGAAGCTGAGTCAGTTATTGCGCCACTGGCGCGGGCGGTAAAATTGAACATTGCTACAGATGAGGAAATAAAGCGGCTGGAGGCATGGGAACTCTACAGTGTACTGGTTAATCGGGTGGATACCTCAAATCCTGACTGGCCGGATAAGCCAGCCAGTCAGTAGTCGTTATTGTGGTAATTCAGGCCACCTGATTGTAGTAAAGGTGGCCGCGTCTTTCACGCCGCTCAAATCCAGCGTTTTAAGCGCCCTGATATACGCCATCCATTTAGTCAGGCTGTCCTTATCGTCGTCACCGATTTCACCCAACGCCAGTTCGGTTCGCCAGTCAGCAATGGCGCTGTTAGCGGCATCCAGTAGTTTCTGTCGGGTGGTTTCGGCCTTAGCCTGATAATCCACCGGAACGGGTAAAACCTTACCATCTCTGTACAACCATGAGCCATCACCACGACAATCATCAGGGCAGTCAGCAGCGTCTATTTCCGCAACAGACATATTAACCGGCCACAACATTGATACAGCATATGTGTTGCTACGTTGTGGGACTGGCTTATTAACAACACCCCAGATAACCCCTTCAGGAGCGTACATAATTTTTGCAGTATCATCAGAAAATAATGACTGACATTCATACCAGTCCTGCCCGTCTTCCGACTCCAGAAAATATGCACCTATATTTATTTCGGCCTGAGTTTTACCCCTGTTTACAGGCGCGTCAATCAGTCTGAAATTTTTAATATCCTGATATTTTTTCATTATACCGTTCCCCCTTGTACGGTATACCACTGATTCCCGACTCGTTTTTGCAAAGGCGCATAATTAATACCATCAATATTTTCGCCTTGTGCATCTTTCCAGACAGAAGTAACTACATATCCGGGAGTGTTAGGCCAGGAACCTGCATTGTTCCAGGTAGTCACTGATGTGCCAGCCCCTAACTGAACATCTGCGACGAAATTATTATTAATCCACAGACTCAGCCAGTTATTCCCCCAGACAGAACCAAAGATGTCGCCGTTATTCTGATAGATGGCCCCGCCTGCACGAAGCGTGTTAGCGGTGATATCGCCATTAACCGTAAAGACAATCGAACCATCAGGATTTCGCTGGCTGTATAAATGCCATCCCTGATCGTCGTCCAGTTCAATAACTGTTGGCCTGTTTGCATCGCCCCATAAATTAAACGTGGCTGTCATTGTCGAATTATTATTGCTCGTCAGTGACAGTTTTTTTTCTTTGCCTGCGCGAATAGCTCCCAGAACCATCATTTCACCGGGAGCGACACGAACGGTGTGCTGGCTATTCGCAAACGTATCCAGTATCCCGTCACCATTCTGTTTAAAGCCGGTATCGTTATCACCGATAGCGATGGAACTACCGCCCAGTGTGTTATTAGTATTCACGCCGAAGGAAGATGTCTGTGGCAGGGTTAACTTCCCGCTCATCTCATCGCCAGTTTTCTGGACTGCGCCCGCAGCTTGCTTTGCTGTTTCGCCTAAACCGAGGTATGTGAGAAGGCCGGCGATATCTTTTCCGCTTAAATTCGTCAGTGTATTGTCCAGCGGTTGCTTTCCAGCCAGAGCGTTTATCATCGTCGTGGCAAAGTTCGGGTCATTCCCCAGAGCCGCTGCCAGCTCGTTCAGCGTATCCAGTGCTGCAGGCGCAGAACCCACCATTGCCGCAATAGACGATGCCACAAATTCCGTGTTCGCAATCTGTTTAGTGCTGTTACCCGCCGCTGGCGTCGGTACCTTTGGAATCCCTGTGAGTGTCGGGCTGTCCTTCTGCGCATACTGTGAATGCGGGTCCGGCGCAGCAAGATGCTTTGCCATCAGGTCGTCTACATATACCTTCAGCTCCAGCGCCTTATCATCCACATATTTACGGGTTGCCAGCACTACTGCAGGGTCAATTTTCATGGTGATATTATCGGTGCTGCTGGTAATCAGTACCATGCGCACGGTCTGCGTACGTCCGCTCCCTTCTGTCAGCTGCGGCTTGTAGCTCTCAGGGCAGTTACCCACAGCGATCAGCGCACCGGTTTCATCAAACAGGCCAACTTCACGAATCCACCACCCGCCCTCAGTTTCCGGGATTACCTGCTCAGCAATAATCTGGCTGTTGTTCTGCGGGTCGATATACAACATATTCAGCGCTGCGCGGCGCCTCTCAGCAACTAACGCGGTCTGTTGTGCGCTGGGTGTGGGCAGCACACCGCCACCGTCTCCCACCGCCATATGGGTAATTTTCAGCGGGACACCGAGCGCGGCGGCGCTTGCCAGTTTCGCCGCGCCGATCTCCGTCAGCAGGGTATAAAATTTTGCGCTCATGGATTCACTCTCATTGTGTCAATAACATGGACTGCCCCGCCTTCATATGCGGTGCCGCCGGAAACAATCGTTTCATTGATATACGGATATACCGTGATTTCTTCGCCAAGGTAGCTGGCTGCGCCAACCCAGTAAGGGCCGCTGGTCTGCATATTAATGGACATACCTGTCATGTGGCGGCTGCATGGTTTGGCATCGCTTATCAGGCGCTCAAGTTCCAGATAGGTATCTTCAGTGATGCCCTGGTCCTGCACACCAATGTCCAGACGAAACGTGCCCGGTGTTTCTCCGGTCTGCCACCACTCAATAATGCGGATCAGGAAGCCGAACGGCTCCACCACCCGCCGTACGGCACTGGTGGTTCCTTTGTGCTGATGAATATAAAAAGCATCCTTCACTACCTGGCGTTTGACGCTTTCTGTCCAGCCCTCGTCCCAGCGATCCACAGAGAACGCCCAGGCGAGATAAGGCAGGAAACTGACCGGACAGGTTGCCGGATTCCACAAGTCACGCAGTGACACCTGCAGATCAGAAATCCCGCTACAGGTTTGCGCCAGTCGGCGCTCCAGTGGCGTTGAACCCGGTGGCAGCAGACTATTCATCCGTTCCCCCGTTGGTCACGCTCCACTGCGTACATGATGCCGCCTGCGTTTTGTTCAGGACCACGTCCGCCTGCGGGGAAGCCAGTTCCACACGCTGAACACCCTCAACATGCAGCGCGGCAAAAATGGCGCTACGGCGAATATCCCGACCAAGCCGCGTCTGACTGGCAATGTACCTCTGCAGGCTGGCTTTTGCCGCTGCCATTACCGGCTCTGCTTCCGGTCCCGGATAGAGAAAAATGGTGGCTTCCACGCGGTACGGGATGATTTCCGCGCTGCGAACCGTCAGACGGTCAGCCACCGGGCGGACATTCTCACTGTTCAGTGCTTTCTCCACCACATCCAGCAGGTCTTTTTCTGCTGTTCCGTCGCCTTCGCGGCTAAGGACTGTCAGCACCACCTCTGCAGGTGCCGGACTGGTTGCACTGGCATCCGCCACCCGACCGTCGGCGCTTCGGGCATGAAATTCATAAGCGGCAGTTGGTCCCGCAACTGAAAGCCCCTCAAAGGCTGCAGGCACACGCAGGCGTAACGCTTCATCGCTTTCCATCACTGCTGCAACGGGCGGCACAGCGTTATTATCAGCAGGCGTCACCGTCAGGCGTTTCACGTTGTAGTTGGCAGCGATCTGGTCAAGATCGCCGCCCATCGCGTAAGCAACCATTACCGCCTGCGCGGCTTCGTTAATGCGCTGGCGCAGAAGCAACTCACGGTAAGCGTTCTCCTGCAACAATTTGGTGACGGGTTCAGATTCCAGTTCCAGCGTGCGGATCACTGCTTCCTGCTCATCTTTCGGATGAAGCGCCACAAATTCTGCCTTGCGTTCGGCAAGCAGCGTCTCAAAGTCCGGCACATCCACAATCTGCGGTGCAGGCAACTGCGAAAGGTCAATCACTGCCATTCTCTGCTCCTGTTGATACTGAAAGGGACACAGGCACACCGTTATTCCGCCGCCCGGTCAGCTCTACCACCATTGAACCGTCAAAATTGCTGTTAATAGTGATGGAATCCAGCGTCAGCCGTGGCTCCCAGCGACTCAGTGCCACATACACAGCCGACATAACCTGCAGGCGTAACGCCGGATTTTGTGGCTGATCTATCAGTGCCGACAGCAGGGAACCATATTCCCGACGGGCAATGCGGCTACCCTGCGGCGTCAGCAGAATGTCCCGCACCGACTGGCGCAGATGGTCAATATCAGTAATGGCTTTACCGCTGGTATTGTTCATCCCGCTATAAAGCGTCATACCGGGCCTCCGGTTGTGTCGCCGCCTTTCAGGACGCCAGTATGCTGATGCGCATCAACCACGATCCCGTTAGAACTCATCGCTCCGCCGCCCTGGGTAACGCCACCATTGATCACCACTTCGCTGTTAATGCGCGTGCGGTCAGCCTCCAGTACAAACTCATTGGTTTTCAGGGTGATGTTGTCAGCGGCCTCAATGACCATTGATTTGATGCCCCTGACATACCAGCGCCCGGTGGCGGGTTCGTATTCAAACCAGCCACCGTCAGGATGTTCTGTCACGCATGCGTCCGCCGACGTCGACGGTGGTGCGAACTGATTCGAATACACAGCGGGCAGCGCAAAGGCGGTCTCCAGATTGCCGCCCAGACTCAGCAGCACCACCTGCTCACCTTCCGATGGTCGCCACCATGTGCGGGCATTCCCGGCACGCAGCGTCAGCCAGCTGATCCAGTTGGTTTCAAGCTCGCCCGTTTTCACCCGGCAAAGCCAGTTTTCCCGGTCCACTTCGGTGACTACCCCAGTGCGGATCAGATTGGTGATAAGGCGCATGATTTCGGTTAATTGTGCGTTCATAATTTGATAATGAAAGAACGCATCAAAGATATAAATAATATTGAATTGTAGGGACTATGATACAAATCTTACAACTAAGCACTCATAGCTCTTTTAAAGTCGCCAGCATACAACTCTAAAGCCTCCTTCAGGTATTTGTTTTCGTTTTCCAACCATGTATGAATATAATTAAGAGCGAGATCACTAGGTTGAGAATTACAAATACCTTTTGCTTGCTTTAGCAAATAGATACCGTTTGACAATGCCAACTCGACTGTTACTCGCTCTCCCCACCGAGTTAAAACCTTGTATATATAACTTTCACCATTGATAACTTTTTCTTTATATGAAGCCAAGCAGTGCTTCATTTCCTTACCCTCTTTAATCAACTTGTTTATTGAGTTGATATACTCTATTCCGTCAATAACCTGTATGCTTGGCTCATCCAAGAAAATATCCTTTTCAAGATAGGTCATCGAATTTCTCAACCGTAATGACCACTTATCATGAAGGTTTTTCACATCTTCCCTACTATTACAATTCATAACCATTGTCTTGGCAGATTTTATACCTATGTTTTCGCCTATTCGTATACTATCCCGTACCAACTTTTCAAGAGATATCATTCCGTATTTATAATCTTGAAGAGTATCTTTTTTTTCTTCGCACAAACTTTCCAATAAATTAGCACCACAAAAAATTGGATAACTATATGCTAAATAAAGCTCCTGTATAGATATATTCTTTTTATGCTTATACGCTTCAATAATAGCATCACTACTTAAACAACGTGATAGCCAGAGAAACTCATCCTTTCTTCCATTCAGCAATGAAGTCTTCTTAAGTATATTTACTATCTTTTCCTCAGCAGCAGTACCAGCCAAAATAGAAATTAATCGTTTTCTTTTTATTCTTGCCAAATACTCAACAGTATGAAAATTAACACCGTAATAATTATCTAAAACAATTCCCCACGCTAAATTAGGACAATCGATAAAAAGTTCATTTAAGAATTTACTAGAGATAACTGAGTTATAAAGCTCTAATTGCGCATCATAGTATCTCCTTAATAAATCAATATGTAAATTTTTTGTATCCCCTATCAACGTCAGGAGATGATCAACAATTTTCTCACTTGTTTCACTTGCATCAAAAAGTGGTATACCAAAATCAATCTCACCTGATTGCACGTTATTTTCATGGATAATATTTGATAAGACCAATCCATCTTGGATATACACAATTATAGCCATATGGACTGAGGATGAAAAAGATATAACCATTTTATTTTTTAATGGATAAACCTTCATCTCTTACTTCCTCAAGATAATGAATCTTTTTTTCTAGCTCCAACATCAATGCATTTAATTTAACTTGCTGATTAGATGAAAACGCTGCAGAAAAGTTCTCTTTAGTAACCTCTAACTCCAACAACCGAGTCTTAGCCATAACAATGGTTAACTCATTAAAATTATCAACAGCCTCTCTTCCTTTTTTAGCTAGCTCTCCAATCTCTAGCTCCACAAATCCTAATTTAGCTTTTGCCGTATTACTTTCAATAAATCTACTAAACAACATATTTATAGGACGATATAAAATACATAGACCAAAGATGAAAGCAAACGGCCATGTGGAAATAGTTTGTAAAATCTGAATAAACTGTTGCATATTGTCACACAGATGTACTAATTTTGAGCGAAATACTCTACTAATAATTTTTCTAAGTCAATGATTAATTGTTCATTAACTCCCAACAACTTTCTACATGGATACTTAATAGACATATTAATTCGTTGAATACGTTCTCGCAGGCCGTAGTGATGAACACGGGCAATACGCTGCACCTTGCCAGCAAACTGCACGCTGGCAGAATCGGCGCTGGCGGCAGTTTTCAGGTATTTTGTGGTGCGCAGCTTTGCAAACATCTGGCGTTTGATGCGGCCTTTTTTACTGCGTGCTGTTGCCCGTCGCGGCTCATAACTGCTGCCATCTGGATTGCGCTGCATCCTGATATTCTGCTGCTGTGTCCGGCGCAGTTCCTGCGCCAGCTGGCGCATCATGCGGCTTCTTGCGGCAGGCTCCAGATTCGCCAGCAAGGCACTCAGCCAGTCGTCCACCTTCTGCAATTCAGCCACGTTTCACCGTCCACATTTCTTCAGGTTCATCGGGTTCCGCTATAGCTTCAACGCTCGACACACTGCCGTCAGTGTTGACCACCACACGCTCTGTCAGCTGCAGGTTAAGGCTGATATCACAGACATCGTTGCGCAGAATATCCACCTCAAAGGTGAATAGCTTTTCCCGTAATGCCGGATTATTGATGGCATCAGGTTGGTTATCACGCAGCCACAGCAAAACCGGGGCCATCAGCAGATTCTGGTCGCCGCTGAAATCCTCTATCACCACGTTCAGGGTGTAACGATACTCCCATGACATGGAGCTGGCCCCGGTGGCAACCAGCGAACCATTATCTACAAACAGATGCAGTTTGTCCGGGTTATTACGGACATAAGGCACTGCTTTATTGAGGGCGTGGCGCAGGGATTGTGGTTTGTTCACTGTTTCGCTCCTGACACGCAATAATCATGTCCACTTTGTCTGCACAGACCGCCCAGGCGGCCTCCGTTTCATCCAGCAATGCGTTCAGATCACCGTTAGTGCGCGGCGCGGCCTGATCCAGCCGACACGGCGTCACTCGCGGACAACCACTGACGGTAAGCTGCACCTCCGGTGAATACCGGACGTTTTCGCAGCCGGATAATGTCAGCAGGCAAAGGAGTATCAGCCCAGCGGCGTAAATCCTCGTTCTCACGTTTCAGTTCCTCAATCCGGTGTTGTCGTTGTCTCAGCAGTGCGCTGGTTTGTTCAGCTTCGGCGTAGAGCCGCGCCTGCTCCCGGTTGTTGGTTTCAGCCAGAATGGACAGACCGATCAGCTGGCTGTTTTTCTTCGTCAGTTCCTGCGCTTTACTTTTCAGCGCCGCGCGCTGCGTTTCGATGGTGTGGCTGGCGCTGTTAAGCCGCCACGACTGCCAGCCCAGCGCAACGAGTGCCAGCGCCACCACTACTGCCAGCGCACGCGTCATAGTCCAGCTCCTTTAAGGCACCAGGCCATCTCCCGCGCACGGCGGTTATCCAGCCCCTGATTAAAAACACCTTTCACATAAACCCAGCGCGGCAACTGTCGGCACGCATCCGCCCAGCGCCGCTGATTGAGCAATTTCACCAGCGTGGAACTGCAGGCATTGCCCGTACCCACGTTGAAGGCAAACGACACCGCAGCGTCATACACCTTCTGCGGCGGCTGTTGCTTCATACACCTTTCCAGCGCCCGCTCCACACGCAGCACGTTGGAGATCAGCCCTTCTGCTGCCTGTCGCTCCGTAATGGTTTTGCCGGGAATGACGCCTGACGTATTACCAATGCCGTCGGTCCAGACACCCGCGCTGCACTGATACGGCTGCAGACGACAGCCTTCGTAATCGGCGATCAGTTTCAGTCCCTCCACGGAGGTGTGAAGCTGCTGAAAACCCGGCAGCGTGGCAGCAATAGCCAGCACAGCCCCGACAAGGCAGCGTTTAACGATTGATGGATTCATAGTCCTCCCGCGAGATCTGCCCGTCGCGCAGAAGCTGGTAGGCTTTGTGTTTGTAGTACCAGTTGATAGCCAGCATCAGCACACCGATCATCAGGCCGCCCAGCGTTGAGGCATCCTTGATGGACAAATCGCCCAGCCAGGCCAGCACAACGGCGATGCAATACGTGATAAAGGCGCTGATTCGCTCAAGCGTCATAATTCAGTCCCATAGCTGGACGGTCTGCACGGTGGTGGTGGTCGGAATGTCCGGCAGCTCCACCTGCAGCCCGTGAGGTAAAAAGGGGCCAAATTCGGCAAGCCCCGGATTTGCCTTCAGTACCTGCTCCGTGACACCCTGCGTGCGCCCGTAATGACGCCAGCAAAGCGCGTCCACCGTGTCATACTGATGCGCACGCACTTTCATCAGATAAGCTCCACTGTGCAGTGCGGCGCATCCTGTACCCGGCTGATGGCCCAGCGGGCGTCACGCCACAAATCACCGCTGGCTTCAGCCAGTTCCTCGCCCCGCTTCACACCCGATGCCGTGGCGTCATAGCCCTGGTAACGTTCGTTGAGCATGGCGCGTGCCCAACAGTAAACCGCGTTGAAATAGTGCTGAATGCGCTCACTTTTGCCGTCCAGCTGTTCCGCCGGAACCTCTGCCAGCGAGGCATACCCCAGCATCTGCTGGCGTCTGCGAAACTCATACAGCTCTGCGTTGACCTCCGAAATTGCCGACAGCGCAACCTGCTTTAAACGCGGCTGCGTCACCGTGCCGTCAGTGCGCATCACACTGCGAAACTCCGACAAGTCCACATCAGGCCAGAACGGCGTATTCCTGATGATTTCCGCCTGTTCCGGTGCCTGTTCTGGCGCAACAAACTTCATGCTGCTTTCTCCTGAAATAGAGGGCGGTGGACGGGGTTTTGATGTGGCAGCGCCTTTCGCCACCCCGTGCCGCCCGTGCGCGGGGGCACGTTCTGTCAGCGGCTGTCACTGCGCAGTCTGCGCTCCAGCTGCTGTTTGTCTTTTTTCACGCCACAGCGGGGATCGAGCTGTAACGCATGGTTGAGATGATTAAGGGCGGAAGCCGGATTACTTTCACTCAGGACAGCGCCAATCGCTTTATGCAGACGCGCCCGCGACTGGTCCGGCATATCCAGACCGTCTGTCAGCACCAGCGTCTGCAGCAACAGATCGGCATCAAAGCCGGTAGTGGCTAGCATTGCGCTCTGTGCCGCGTCTGCCATTTCCTCTGCCAGTACGGTCTGCACATTGCGGTTACCCAGCGGCATCACCCAGCCATGACGCAGGGCATGACGCCCGATCTCCAGCGCCCCTGCATAATCTCCGGCATCAATGCGCCACAGCATCACGTACATCAGCACGTCATCCTGTTGAGCGCCTCCGGCAGCCAGGACACCCTCCGCCCAGGCGGCGTACTTCGGCAGCAGCTCCACTTTGATTTCCGCTTTTTTGACCGTGGACTGAACGCCCTTGAGACGGCGGCGGTCTTCCGCCAGTTGCAGCAGCATCAGGTCATAGCCCGACGCGTGGCGAACGCTGCCGCCCTCGCGGGCGGCCTGTTCAGCCTGAACGCGCAGGCGATGCTGCCGTGCGGGACTCAGGCTCATGGGTTACGCTCCGGCTTCTGCTGCGGCGGCGCTGAAGTCGCCAATCTGGATGTTTTCCACCAGTGCAGCGCAGCGGTAGTCCTCAACCACATAGGCTTCGTTAACGGATTCAAAGTTTTCAATCCGGTCACGTTTCGGGTTGTCGATAACTGAACGGCGGCGGGTGTCTTCCTGCCAGTAGATGGACAGGTTATCCAGACGTGTGATCAGCAGCGCATTCGGCGGGAAGAACGGCGCACGCACGGCCTGCAGGCCCCCCATGCGCTTCTGACTGATGATCATATCAGCAGCCAGTTTTTCACTGTTTTCCTGTTCTTTGTTGACCAGCGGGAAATACTTGTCAGACAGCAGTTCACGACCGCAAATCACCACCAGATCGTCATCGTCCTGGTAGACCACGTCGATAAGCTCATTGACGGCATCCATCACCACGGCGTCCAGGTTGGCATATTCGCCACCTTTCCCGACTTTCACTGCACCCGGTGTGGTTTCACCGCCCGTGGTGGTGCTGCCCATAACATGATCCGGCGCGTCTTCGCGGATTTTCTGCAGCCAGCCTTTATTGACGTCCTGCAGCAGCGGGTTTTCAGCACGATTGGAGGTTTTGGCGCGCTTCACGCCGTTAAAGCCAATCATGATGCGGTCCAGCGCCTGACGTTTGACGATAGCGTTGCGGATACGCACCTGGAAGTCCTGGAATTTCGCCCACAGGTCCAGTTTTGCGTAGGTCAGCACCGTATCAAAGTTGGTCTGCTCGCATTTTTATTCCACGTCTTCCATCAGCGTCGGATCGGTAGGCTCGCGCTCTTTGGTGGTGGTATCGGTGGTTCCGGCAATGGTGCTGCCAACGCCCAGCCCCAGCAACTGCCCTGACTGCTCAGTGACCGGCGTGATGTTAATCAGCGTCAGGAAAGCGGCGGACTGCTGGATCTGGTCTTCCAGCGTCTGCTGCACGGACGGCTCCACGGTAAACTTGCTGGACAGTTCTTCAACCTCCACACTGTTCAGGCGCGCCAACTGCTGCAGATAAGCGTTAAAGGCAAAGCGGGTTTTCTTTTTCATCGGGTTTTATGCTCCATCAGCAATTGGTCAGGGTGCCTGTCGGTGCGTCACCGCCCGACGCGCGCTGGCGGTAGTCTTTACGGCTGTCTTCGCTGCTAAGCTTCTGCTCAAGCTCGGCAAAGGCGGCCAGCTGTTCTTGCAGGGAGGACTCCAGCTCAGAAAGGCGCTTGTCCTGTTCGGACAGGGATTTATCAGTGCGCTCGCTCAGGATCTGCTGCTCAGTAGCGACCAGCTCCACGGCTTTATGCACATCAGAAAATCTCGCATCGTCGGTCTGCTCTTTTTTGGTGAACAGCGCGGTGACGCGGGCAAAGAGGGACGGCTTTTCGTCCTGGACCTCTTCCAGTTCGATCAGCGTTTCGACAGCTTCCGAAAACAGGTTTTCGGGATTCTGCTTACGGTTCGCCAGCGGGTTATGCTCGGCGCTGGCGCTGAATGTCAGCATTTCAGTGCCCAGACTGGCGGGATCATCAGTGGCAGCCAGGCCGACCAGGTAGGCTTTGCCGGTGTCGGCAAACTTAGGGCTGACTTCCATAGATGTGAATAATTTCTGGCCTTTTTTCACCAGTTCCACCAAGGACTCCGTTGGCTCAACGTCGGCATACAGCGCCATCTTGCCTGCCAGTGGACCTTCCGTGATTTCTTCAGCAAACAGCGCCGTCACCTTGCCGTAGCGGTTAAAGGTGCTGTCCGGCAGATAAGACTTGATGTGCTCAAGGTTAATCAGCGCGGTATACACCGCCGGGTTGTAGCTGGCTGCCATCTGTTCCAGCCATTCACGCTGGATTTCGCGCCCGTCGGTGGTGGCACCCTCCACACCGATGCGGAAACGCTTTGCTTTCACTGTCATGAGCCGTGCTCCGTTAGAAAAAACTTACTGGAGCCTTATGTTTGCGGTGATGGGGGCGTGAAACAACGCGCGTCGCTTGTACGGTAGACCACACAAACCCCAGCCGGGGAAAGCCGTCAGGCAAGGCCGTATGTTTGGGCCATGAACACGACACTGACCCCCGCAGACCTCGATCCCCGTCGGCAGGCCATGCTGCTGTACTTTCAGGGATACCGCGTCGCCCGCATTGCTGAAATGCTGGGCGAGAAAGTTGCAACCGTTCACAGCTGGAAGAAACGCGACAAGTGGGGTGACTATGGGCCGCTGGATCAGATGCAGCTCACTACCGCCGCGCGTTACTGCCAGCTCATTATGAAGGAGCACAAAGAAGGGAAAGATTTCAAAGAGATTGACCTGCTGGCGCGCCAGTCTGAACGCCACGCGCGGATCGGCAAGTTTAACAATGGCGGCAACGAAGCCGACTTAAACCCAAACGTCGCCAACCGCAACAAAGGCCCGCGCCGTCAGCCGGAAAAGAATGTCTTCACCGATGAACAAATTGAGAAGCTGGAAGAAATCTTCCATTCCTCCATGTTCAACTACCAGCGCCACTGGTGGGAAGCCGGAAAAACCAACCGCATCCGCAACCTGCTGAAGTCACGCCAGATCGGCGCGACCTTTTACTTTGCCCGTGAAGCCCTGATTGACGCTCTGCTTACCGGACGTAACCAGATTTTCCTTTCCGCCAGCAAGGCACAGGCCCACGTCTTTAAGCAGTACATCATCGACTTCGCCAAAGAAGTGGAAGTGGAGCTGAAAGGCGATCCGATGGTGCTTCCTAACGGGGCCACACTGTATTTCCTCGGCACCAATGCCCGCACGGCCCAGAGTTACCACGGCAACCTGTATCTGGATGAATATTTCTGGATACCGAAATTCCAGGAGCTGCGCAAAGTGGCTTCCGGTATGGCTATTCACAAAAAATGGCGACAAACCTATTTTTCCACGCCATCCAGCCTGACACACAGTGCTTATCCGTTCTGGTCCGGTGCGCTATTCAACCGTGGGCGCAATAAAGCCGACAAGGTGGACATCGACCTGTCCCACAGCAATCTGGCTCCAGGCCTGCTGTGTGCAGACGGGCAATACCGCCAGATAGTCACCGTGGAAGATGCGGTGCGCGGCGGCTGTAGCCTGTTCGACCTTGACCAGTTGCGCATGGAATACAGCCCGGACGAATACCAGAACCTGCTGATGTGTGAATTCGTGGACGATCTCGCCTCCGTGTTCCCGCTCAGCGAGCTGCAGGCGTGCATGGTGGACAGCTGGGAAGTCTGGACCGACTTTCATGCACTGGCCCTGCGCCCGTTTGGCTGGCGCGAAGTGTGGATCGGTTATGACCCGGCAAAAGGTACGCAAAACGGCGACAGCGCCGGGTGCGTGGTGGTGGCACCGCCAGCCGTGCCGGGCGGTAAGTTCCGCATTCTTGAGCGTCACCAGTGGCGCGGGATGGACTTCCGCGCCCAGGCTGACGCCATCAAAAAACTGACCGAACAGTACAACGTGACATACATCGGCATCGACTCAACTGGCGTCGGCCACGGGGTTTACGAGAACGTGAAAGCGTTTTTTCCAGCCGTCCGGGAGTTTGTCTACAACCCCAACGTTAAAAACGCCCTGGTACTCAAGGCCTACGACATTATCAGCCACCGCCGTCTGGAGTTTGACGCCGGGCACACCGACATTGCGCAGTCATTCATGGCAATCCGTCGCGCCACCACCGCCAGCGGCAACCGCCCGACCTATGAAGCCAGCCGCAGCGAAGAAGCCAGCCACGCCGATCTGGCTTGGGCAACGATGCACGCATTGTTTAACGAACCGCTGCAGGGCGAATCCGCCAATACCAGCAATATTGTGGAGATTTTTTGATGGGAAAGAGTAAGAAGAACCGCGCTGCGTCACAGAACCAGACCCAGCATAAAAGCCAGACTTCAGCCGAAGCATTCAGCTTTGGCGATCCCATTCCTGTACTGGACCGCCGCGAACTGCTGGACTATGTGGAATGCGTACAGACAGATCGTTGGTATGAGCCGCCAGTGAGTTTCGACGGGCTGGCGCGCACCTTTCGCGCCGCCGTGCATCACAGCTCACCGATTGCAGTAAAGTGCAACATTCTGACCAGCACCTACATCCCTCACCCGCTGCTCAGCCAGCAGGCTTTTTCACGTTTTGTGCAGGACTATCTGGTATTTGGTAACGCCTACCTGGAGAAACGCACGAACCGCTTCGGTGAAGTTATCGCCCTTGAACCGGCCCTGGCAAAATACACCCGACGCGGGTTAGACCTGGATACCTACTGGTTTGTGCAATACGGCATGACCACGCAGCCGTATCAGTTCACGAAAGGCAGTATCTTTCATCTGATGGAACCGGACATCAACCAGGAGATCTACGGCCTGCCCGGTTATCTTTCTGCCATTCCATCCGCCCTGCTCAACGAGTCCGCCACGCTGTTCCGTCGAAAGTATTACATTAACGGCAGTCATGCTGGCTTCATCATGTACATGACCGATGCCGCGCAGAATCAGGAGGATGTGAACAACCTCCGCAACGCAATGAAAAGCGCTAAAGGTCCAGGCAACTTCCGCAACCTGTTTATGTACTCACCTAACGGCAAAAAAGACGGGCTTCAGATCATCCCATTGTCAGAAGTCGCGGCGAAGGATGAATTTCTTAACATCAAGAACGTGAGTCGGGATGACATGATGGCAGCGCACCGCGTGCCGCCGCAAATGATGGGGATTATGCCGAATAATGTTGGGGGGTTTGGGGATGTCGAAAAGGCGAGTCATGTATTTGTTCGTAACGAGTTAATTCCATTACAAAAAAGGCTAATTGAATTAAATGAATGGCTTAATGACGAAATTATTCGTTTTGGCGAATATAAATTAGGCAATACTTGATTAAAGCCTGTTTAAACTGGCTGTCGGAACAGCCAGTTTAAACACCGGCACCAATGAAATCGCCATATGAATCTTCTTCAAGGCTGATGTATTCTACCCTCCATTGATCCATCCGCCTCAATGCATACAGGGAGAAATGAGTATCAGCAACAGCTATGCACGTATTCAATTCTATAAGTTCTGAATGCCCCAAGGTTGGATCACCATAAAACTTATAAAACAAAGCCTTTAGATCAGAACATGTTTGTTCAGCCGCTCTTCTGGCATCGGGGCCACCTTCAGTTGCATCATAAACAACATTGATAGAAAGCTCATATGGTATGCCTTCCTCAAGATCGTTAAATCTTTCTTCGCCCAAATCGAAAAAAACTCCGATCAAATGCTCTGCGTTTGTGGCGATAATGTCCGCAACTTCTTTTTCGAAAATAAACTTTTTATCCTCGTCGTAAGCCCGCAAGCGCTCTTCAAACGAGTTAGGAAACGCTGGACGACCATACTTAGCAGCTAACCATTGCTTAAGAGCTTGTTTCTCTTCTGTGCTAATGGAGAATGCTGGATCGTTTTCCTCACAACAGAAAGCTTCTTTAGGAATGATGACTTTCCTTTCATGCCGGAGCTCTACTGCATTCTTCTTCGCACTTTCTGGATTTTCAAAACATAGATCGAGGATTCTCGGATGCTTAGCTCTTTTCATCCTGCTTGACCCCTTTTTCAAGGGGCCAAACATCAGTTCCACGTTTTTTTCTGAATTACTCTGTAAATCACAATCATGCGTTATAACTACAACTTTATGGTTCGTTTCATCAGGCTGCAGAATTCCAAGTGAAACGGCATCATCATGTTTAAGTACATGCCCCTGACGCCATGATGTTCCTCGTACCAACATAAATGTGATTTATTCCTCTACCGTTCCAGGAATTGAAATAGATGACTTCCAATCATCTGTCGGTTTCGCCTTGCTTGCTAAGTAATTGGCCGATTCAGCAGCAGCATTCATCGCTTTAGCTTCATCAATCAATACCTGAACTGCCCTATTCCAATCCTCACCTTCTTTTACTACGTCCATCAATGACTTACCATTAAATGCTTTCATTTTCACCAATAGCTTCGCATCATGGAGTCCAGCTTTGGAAAAAGAGTCAGCGACATTACTAAGGTTGGTAATGAATTGCACTTTTGAAGCATCATCAGGCTGGTTCTCCCCTGACAACCATTTATAGAGAGCCTGCCGAGTTATCCCCAAATCCTTTGCCAGTTCTGACATTGATGGAGACAGCACTTCTCGAATATTAGCTAAATGTTGGGCAACATTCCTGACATCAACCTCAGGAGAAATTGCAGGCGTGTACGTTGATTCTATGGAATCAAATGCAAACTGAACCCTTGGCTGAACATACTGACGCCATTGCTTATAAGCATTTACAGGGTATGAAGCCCCCGTACCAACTAATAGTAAAGATGCGGCGACAGCAACAACACCTGATACACATGAGCTTGACTGCAAATTTGGAGTATATCGATCTACAGAGCCTATGCTTCCGGTAGAAATTGCATACATTTTAGTCACCTCCGTTGTTTCAGTGCCATTTAGTGCGGGCAAAATCTGAAACCATGCCTTCAAATGCTTCTTTAACTTTACTATGCAACGAAAGAATCTGTTTTTCAATTAACTGCAAATCAGTTGACATGTTGCCTTCAACATAATGATCTGTATCAATTATTGCGTGCATACGATGCTCTGTGTTACTAAATCTCGGCAACGGCAGTAAACCATTAGGAATCATATCTGGCGGAAAACCTAGCTGACCATTCATCTTATGTATTCGTGAAACCATAAATCCATTAGGGATCAATGGCTCAACACATGTCTGATATACGGACTCTTGTATGGACTGTATTGGCGTCCATCCGAAATCAACACCATGAAGTTCCTTTACAAGATACTGCTCAATTGTTTCGCTTTTCTCAGGAAACACAGCATCCAAATATCGAAGCCCAATCCGACTTAACAGCGATGGCTTAGCAAATTCTAGAACTTTGCTCAGACCAAGTATCAATGACGAGATGAAAGATACATGGTTATCATAATATGTTGTATGGAACGTAATGAAATCGTTGCCTAAAACAAAACCAGATCTTCTATCTGCATCAATCATCAACCAACTTGTCACAGGCTCAAATGAATGTACCGGTGGCTCATTGGGGTTTTTTATTTCAAATTTCAACTGAGTTGTATTGGAAACCTCAAATAAAGGAAATCCCTCAACTCTTAGCGCATCTTGTATGTCTGGAACATACTTACTCATTGCAGCTATTGGAGTAAACTTTACTTGTACCAATGCATAGTAAACGGGCGCATTGGACATACGTTCGCTTTTAGTACTCATGCCGCCCTCCTTGAAATTGTTTCATCTCATATCTCTTTATCTTACTAACTGTAGTTTACACATAGGTTGACACTTTCTCCATCATTAAGTTCACTATGACATCAATAGCCAAAACTCTTACGTAATCGCTTCGGCGCGCGCTCGTATCCCCGCCACGCCTGCCCGCTTTATGTAGTGGTTTTCCTGCACCTGCATGACATAAGCAAAAGCCCGCCAGTTCTGGCAGGCCTCAGCAAAAACGATCCTCAAACGATCATGCGTTTTCATGCAGCATAGACATGCACAACATGACAATCAATCATGGGTGCTGCTATGACTTCATTTAGAAGCTAGTTGCTTCATCAAAACCTGAAATCACTGTATACGAAATAGACGAGTTATCAGCATTCGTTACCTTAAACTTAGCGCCTTTGTAAGTAATAACATCGCTGATTTTTGAATCTACAGAAAAATCAGTGGTAAATGCTGCACGAGCCATATCGTTTGCGAACTCACGGTAAGTAAACTTCATCACCCCGCCAGCATTACCATTATACTCAATTGTTTTTACAAGAGAATTATCTACTCGACACAGTCCATCAGGTACTCGTTTGATAGATATTTCAGCAGCCGTGTAAGATGTTCCATTTGGTGGTGAGATTTCATTTTTCGCAGAGTTATAGCTTACGTAATCAACATAGCCAGCAACTTGACCATAAATATTTTTTAAAGCCACAGACTGTGGGTTCTGATGATTACGGTATACGCCATTGCCAACATTACAGTAAGTACCCGCAGCAATAGATGACATAGCTCCATTAGCAGCCCCTAGCTCCAAAACATCAGTTTTTATCCCCGTTGCTGACTTGATGATTGGATTTCCCATATATGCCGTAGCTGTCTGCCCTACAGCTGGTTTGATAACCTCCACAGGAGTTCCCACAGGACGAGGTATATTTGGAGCGCAACCAGTCAAAGCCCCAGCAAGAGACATCGATAAAATAATCTTATTGGCTTTCATACATTCCCTATATATTTTTGATTTTACGGTACAACATCTTTGCTGATCATATGGTTATAGAAGGGCTTCATCAACATTTAGGTGAAATGTAAATCTTAAAACATTGGCTGGAATCACTAAACTAGTGCGCCAGCTGTCGTCCCCCAGACCTGCTGCATAATCTCCATCACTCGCTTTTTGTCTTCATCCAGTTTTAACCCACTCAGCTTGACGCCGTTGGCGCTGCCCTTGCGGATACGAATTGCTGTTTTTGGGTACAGAGGGCGCAAATTACGGTAAAGCTCGGTTTCAAGAGCGTCCAGTATGGACTGGCTAATCTTCTGCTCTTTATCGATCATTATTTCAATGCGCATACAGATTCCCTTTAACTGGTTACGTCCATAGACCTGATGTATTCATGGCTGCGAATTTTTGCCATCAGCTCGTCTGTCAGTTCGGATACCCACTGGATAGCCAGCCGCTTCTCTTCGTCGCTGCACTCACTAGCCGCCACAAGCTTGATAAAAAAATCAATGCGCTGGAGCTTCAACGACTCCAAAAGATAGTCCTGCATCTTCCCTCCTTTCACTGCTACGGAACACAATGCTGTATATATAACCACTGTTTATAATCACAGTATATTAGGAAGCTAGAAATGTAAAACTCTTTTTATCTGTCAATTAGATAGCCCTGACACCGATCAATAACAGCATAAATTATTAACCCGCGTCAGCCGTACCATTGCCGCCATCTATCATCTTCCTGCAACCGCTGGTTACGGTAAAAAATACGCAACCCAGCCCCGGATGGAATACTGCCGCCACGCAGAAGCAAATCAATCTCCGATGCACTACCTTCAAACCCTCTGGCAGTCAGTTCTGCCTTAAGCTGCAGGCGCTGCTGCTCCGAAATATTCTGTTTGTATACTGTTTTCCGCTTCGGTTTTACCAGTCTCAACCTGGCTGTAAGTTCCCGCCGTTCCTTCTGGCCCATATTGTGGAGATAATCCTGCAGTTCCTTCTCATTCATGGTTTTAATATCGGGCAGATCCCCCCCTGATTTGTTCAGATTTTCAACAGGGGGACAGTTATTGCCACGAGTCCAAGGGGCGCAAGCGCCCTGGTCGGCTGCCGCCTCCTGAACGTCAACGGCCTTACGAACCTTTTTCCACTTCATCGCGTGCGTGCAAATCTTGCCCTCTGCAATCGGGGACCAGATGCCATAGATACGGATACCGTGATCGCCGTAGGCGCTCGGTTCGTCGTTAAGCTCATAAGCTGTGCGGACAAGGTGATGTTTGCGGGGAACCAGTACACCGCCCTGTTTCATGATGTAGGTGGCAAAGCAACCTGCATCCGCAGCTGCCAGTACCGCATCCAGACGCGGATTATCCAGTACCGGCGCACCCGCTTTGCGTTCGCCTTGTACTCTCGCCGCCTGACCTGCCAGCAAGCGCAGCTCGCGGTATGCCTGACGCCCCGGAATACCAAAGAAACGAAATTGCTGGACACGGTGCAGCGATGCCCAGGCGCTGACATGCTCGGCGCTGTCACGCAGTGGTCTGCCGGTTTCTTTGCTGATTTCTTTAGCCAGCCCGCGCCCGTCGATGTTTTTGCTGATGTATTTGGCGATGTAGCTTGTCGGCGTGCCCTTGCGCGGGTTGATTAGCTCGGACTTGAAGCGCGGCCCGGTATTGGTGCCCAGCTCCTCGCGGTCTTCACGGATGGCAAACTTACGCAGCAGCGCGGTGATGGAACGACGGTCTTTTTTGCGCATAAAGCACAGAAGATGCCAGTGCACGGTGCCGTCATGGTGCGGCTCTGCAACGCGGACGCCGTACCAGCGCAGCCCGGTCTTGTGCATGGCCTTGCGGAAAGCGGCGAATGTATCAACCAGATAGTCACTGCTCTGCCGGACCGTGGCACTGGTCCACTTCGGATTAGGCCTGCCGTTGTTGAGAGTTGCGTGGAAGCGTGACGGGCAGGTGATGGTATAAAACACCGCGCAGTCTCCACGCATTTCCGCGATCAGCTCCAGCCCCTTAACACAGGCCATCATTTCATTACGGCGGTGCGCCGGGTTGCTGTTGCTGGCGTTCACCACGTCTTCCATGTCCAGCGTGTCGCCGTCTTCGTTGATCAGCTCATGCGAGCGGAAGAACTCCAGCGATTTGCGGCGCTGCTCGCGTTTGTGGATCACGGCTTCGTAGCTGACATACGGTGAGGCTTTCTTGTTGACCAGGCTGACGGCGCGCAACTGCTCCTCCCGCCACTCGCAGCGCATCTGCCACAATTTGCGACACCACCAGTCCGCGCACAGCATACGGGCCAGCGACGGTGGGATCAGTTCATAAGGCACCGGCTTACGGCGACGCTTTTTGCGGCGCAACTGCTCAAAGGCTGGCGGAATGACCTCAAGGCGCATGGCTTCTGCAGCAACCCTTTCCCATGCCTGGCGGATTTCTTCTGGTTTAACATCGTCACTGACAAACAGATCACCGCAGGCCGCATCAAGACACATGCTCATATGTGCCGCAACCAGCGTGGATAGGCGTTTGACCTGATCCTGATTCATTTCAGGGAGTACCAGCAGCCCCTCCAGCCCGTCGTCGCTCGCCATGAACCGGAAAGACGCAGACACCTGGCTGTGACGCACGCGCTCCAGCCGCTCAAGACACGGCCTGATTGTTTCGCGCAGGTAGCGGGAATAAGCTTTTGCTCTGCCCAGGCTATGGAAATATTTAATCCGTTCAAGTAGCGGCTTGCTGATATGCGCCGGTTGGGCGCCCACGTCGGCAATAATGACCAGATCGGGATTAAAACGCTGCTGCTCACGCGCCGTTTTGGCATGGCTAATCAGCCGATCCTGCTCTATTTCACGCTGGACAGGATCACGGGATTCATTGAAGAAATAGCGTTCCCAGACCTCATCGCTCAGCGTCTCACGGCGCAACTGCTCCTGCTCGTTATCCGCAGCGTAAAGAGCGATCAGGTTTGAAAGCGCAGACTCCGGCGCAACTTCCGCCGGGTCCAGATACGGGTTAACCGCTTTTTTTGGGGTATTCCATGGAAAGACCACGGCGGCCTCATTCGAACCGCCGGTGGTTGGTGCATTATGTAATGTGAATTTACTCACTGCCACGCCCGCACCTCAGTTTCCACCGAGATATCAGGACCAGACGCCAAATCAACACCAAACCAGCATGCTGATTTTGTGGCGATGATTTCTACTGCAGTTTTACTATCACCGGCAGCCACGCCCATGCTGCGCTTAGCGGTTATACGATGGCGAGTAAAATCACGATAAAGCGAACGGGTCAGAGACGTATCGCTGTTGGACACGATAACCGGATGACCTTCTGATGACCGGCGTTCAAGAATAGACGCCAGATGGAACTGATCATTCTCTGTAAAACCAGCTGTGTGATATCCGTTAAACGTGCCGTCATATGGTGGATCGCAATAGACAACATCACCCGTTTGCAGCAGTGCCAGTGTCTCGTCATAGCTGGCGCAGATAAACGTTGCGCGTTTTGCTTTTTCTGCAAATGCACGTATTTCGTTTTCAGGGAAGTACGGCTTTTTATAATTACCGTAAGGAACATTAAAATAACCGTCCAAGTTATAGCGACACAGTCCGCGATAACCATGGCGATTTAAATATAAGAAATACAATGCCCGTTCAATTGCGCCACCATGGCGCAAGTTAAACTCCTGTCTCGTCTTATAATATGCCTCTGGATCATTACGGGCTTCAAAAAGATATCTGCCCTCTTTGATGAAGTATTCAACATCATTCTTAATCACCTGATAGAGATTAATCAGGTCTGGATTAATATCCGCGACAAGATAATGAGGATAGTCTGTCTCTATCATCACAGCGCATGAACCCGCGAAAAGTTCAACCAGTCGCGGGCCTGCTGGGAGGTGTTTTTTCAGTTCTGCCATGATGGCGGTTTTATTACCCGCCCATTTCAGGATGGTGCTCATACAGCACCTCCGTTGTAGTGTTTGCCTTTCAGCTCTGCGATTTCCTGACAGGTGATGCAGCACTGCACGCCCGGAATGGCGCGGCGGCGTGCTGGCGGAATCGGTGCATCGCAATCAATGCAGAGAACACGGGAAACGCCCGGCGTTTTATTGCGGGCGGTATGGATGTGGCGCTGGCGTTCTTCTTCAACGCGCTGCTGTACGAGGTCCATTGAATCAGCCATCAGTGGATCTCCTGCGCTTCGTTCTGAATCTTCACCGCTTCTTGACGCAGCAGCTCAGCCGCTTCCGTGTGGTTAAGCTGACGTGACACGATATGGGCAGCCAAAGAGTCCAGACGTGCTGCCATCAAATCAGCGCGTCCACGGCGTTCTTCCATGCGCGCATCAGTCAGCAGCTGATTAAGGCCAGCATCATCTGGTCCGGTTTTAGTGATACGGGTTTCAATATTTCGCATTGTTGTTTCTCCTGAATTTGGGCAATAAGAAGCCCGGCGGGTTTACGCCATTAATTTCTGTTGTGGGTTAATTCGGCATGGTTAGCCGTTTTGGAAATAAGCTCACCACTGCACGAAAATGATTCATTGCTTTAATCAGTTCCCGCTTTTCGTCAGTAGTCAGATCACTAATATTGACGCTATGACGTTCTGCTGGAATCTTTGCCATATAGAATATGGCTGCCAGTGCCCTCTCATTTTGTTTATTGTTAACATCCCTTTGGTCGCGCATATCTTCAATGAACCTTTCAAGCTCCGACTCAATATTCAGGCCGAACACTTTTGCGCGTAATTCAGCAATATGATTCAACCCATCCAGGCGTTTGCCGGGGCTTAGTGGAACTGTCGCCACCGGGCCATCAATAGCCATTCTCCCTCCTATCTCGTCGTACATATACCTATTTGAAGTTGTGCCGGGAATTTTTTCACACGCCCGGCGCGTGCCTTAGTGGTAGACTATTTGCGCCAACAATCACCTACCCCTCGAAGGAGAAACCTGATGTCAGACTCTGACAACTTCCATGTATTGCCTCGTCCTGCCCCTGCACCTAAGCCAGAACCGGGGCAAGATAAAAAATAGGAATCCGGCATGACTAAACAAAGCTCCGAATATTTCCAGTTGCATTACTGCTATTACCTTGAGCTTATGACAGCGACACTTCACGGTAGGGCTGACAAATTGATGACTGCTATTCAGATTATTAGCGGTACTGCTGTCATAGCCGATACCGGGCTGGAATGGGTATTCGCTTTGCCCGTTGTTGTAATCGCAACAATTCAACTTGTGTGGCAACCCGCAATTATTTCCGAGCGTGCTAGCGTACAAAGCCGTCAGTACGGTGAATTGCTTTATGCTGGGGATGAATTGACCCCGGAACTGATTGCACAAAAATTGAAAACACTGCATCACTCTGATTCCGCACCTTTCGGTTCTTTGTTAAATCCAGCCTACAAAAGAGCAGCTATTGCATGTGGTCGGTCTGACGACACTAAGCTCAGCTTCCAGGAAAAGCTTTTCGCCTGGTTTGCAGGATGCCTGCCACGTTAAAACTTAGACGTTGTAGCAATCTCTTTTTACCTATTCCCCGGACAGCCTGCTGCCGGGGAGACAGTTCAATACATGGATGCCACTTTTTTCCGCAAGGTAAATAAATCCAGCCGTGACCGTAGTGCATTGCTGGGCTTTGCTTAACGAGAAGTGATGCAAAAGATGGTTCTCTAGTCAGCATAGCCACCTCAGATCAGACCGAATGAAGCGCCGAGGCCCGTCACGGTATCCACCGCGCTTGCCATCGCCGGGTTAGCCTGCAAACGTGCCTGTATGGAAACGGCAGCCAGTGCCATTAAGCGAGTAACAGAGTTGATGCTACTGATAACATCGCGGCGGCCTGCAGTAGTTTTCACATCACCCGATACAGCACCGGCAGCAATACGTCCGATTTCAGCAGTAGCGCTCATGACATAATGTGGCAGCTTCTCTTTTGCCACTTCGTTCATCGGTACGCATGGCAGGCAGTGAATCTGAGCCAAAAAACCGTCAACGAGCGTAGAGTCCTCAGTAAGATCGGTAAGCAGCCAGATCTCCGACGGCGTGAGCTGATGCGGTTGTTCCGGGTTCAGCTTGTTACGCAGCGTCTGGACTTTCATTCCCGCGCGTTCTGCCAGCTTCGCCATGTTGTGACGCAGCGCGAAAACCCGGCAGGCTTCGTCAAAGTGTGGATGTTTGGAAATCTTATAATCAAACATGCAAGCCCCTTAGAAAGTTCTCATAATCGAACTTACTAACCAACAATGACGCGGAAGTTGGAATGACCAAGAGACTCACGAACCTGGTCGGTTTTGTACATCAGGTACCGCAGGCTTACACGTCCTTTATTTTTTTCTTTCTTCACCATGTACTTAGCAAGCTGACCATGGTGAATTTTTTGATACACAGAGCCACGGGAGATACCTTCCCACTCCGCGAACTCAGCAGGCGTTGCCATCTCTTTTGGTACACGAATTGAAATATCAGTACTCATAGTGCAGTATCTCTTAGTTTGGGTTCGTTTTATCTTGTTTTATGTGGTTTGGTTTTGCTTTTCAAACCATGAATGGATATTAAGATCACTTTTTATATACATCAAGAGGTTTGATTATGAGTTTAATCAAGGCGGGGAATGATAGTGGTGGGCGCGATGCGATTAACAGGCTTATTAAGGCTTACAATTTCAGCTCACGACAGCAGCTCTGCGAACATCTGGAAGTATCAAAAAGCACTATGGCTAACAGATACTTAAGGGATAGTTTCCCTGCTGAATGGGTAATTCAATGCGCTCTTGAAACAGGAATTTCCCTTCTATGGCTGGCTACGGGACAAGGAGATATGTATGCGTGTGAGAACGAAGAAAGAAATCTCAAAAACGAAACCTCCGTCACGGTAAGACCACTTTCTAAAATTGTTGCTCCTAGCATCAAACATGTTGAACTGAAGAACGGTGAACTGCAGCCAAGTGATGAAATTCTTCTTGATAGCAGACTGCTCGATGGTGACTCATCCAACTCTTTATTTGTAAAAACAGCTACTGATAGCTTTGTTGTGGATACGTCTGTTAAACAAGTCAGTAATGGCTTCTGGTTAGTCGATATGGACGGAGTTAAAAGCATCGTCAAAATCGCTCGCATTCCAGGCAACAAAATTGTAGTTCACCAAGATGAAACATCATTTGAATGCTCGGTCGACGACATTGAAGCTATCGGGCGTGCAGTCAAAGTAATCAAGAGCCTCTAACTTATGAGCATCAGAAAACAGCCTAACGGAAAATGGTTGTGTGAATGCTACCCGAACGGACGGGATGGCAAACGTGTACGCAAGCAATTTGCGACTAAAGGCGAGGCCATAGCATTCGAAAACCACACCATGGATGAGGTGAACAAAAAACCGTGGCTGGGGGAGAAGGAAGATCGGCGGCATTTGTCAGAAGTGATTGATCAGTGGCATTCACTTTATGGGCAGACGCTGGCAGACCCCAAACGCCTGATGGCAAAACTCAGCATTATTTGTAATGGCTTGGGCGATCCCATTGCCTCAGAGTTAACCGCAGGCGATTTTACGAAATACAGGGAAGCACGGTTAAAAGGTGAAGTAAAAAATGAAGATGGCGTGCTTATGTCGCCAGTTAAGCCCCGTACGGTAAACCTTGAACAACGTAACCTATCATCTGTTTTTGGCACACTGAAAAATCTGGGCCACTGGTCAGCACCCAACCCGCTCGCTGGGCTACCAACATTCAAAATCGCAGAGGGCGAACTGGCGTTCCTGGCACCGGAAGAAATTAAACGTCTACTGGATGCCTGTGCTGATTCTCAGAGTCCCAGTTTGCTGATGATTGCAAAAGTATGCCTGGCAACTGGCGCCCGATGGAGTGAAGCTGAAAACCTGCAGGGCCATCAGCTATCAAAATACCGCATCACTTATACCAAGACGAAGGGCAAGAAAAACCGTACCGTGCCAATATCTCAGGATCTGTATGAAGAACTCCCCAAAAACAGAGGGAAGCTATTCACGCCATGCAGAAAAGCTTTTGAGCGTGCAGTAAAAAGAGCTGGTATTGAGCTACCAGAAGGCCAATGTACCCACGTGCTGCGCCATACCTTCGCCAGCCACTTTATGATGAACGGCGGAAACATACTGGTACTGCGCGATATTCTGGGCCACGCAGATATAAAAATGACGATGGTTTACGCTCACTTTGCCCCTGACCACCTCGAAGACGCAGTGACAAAAAACCCGCTTCACAACCTCAATTGGAAACGCTAATTTATGGCGGCATTTTGGCGGCAGGGCATTAAAAATGCGTAAAACGGACGAACACTGAATAATACTAACTCGCTGTTTTTAAACGCAATACACTGTTTTTACTATACTAAAAATGGTATGTAGGAATTTCGGACGCGGGTTCAACTCCCGCCAGCTCCACCACTTTTTAGTTGTTTGAAGTACAATGAAGTCTACTAAGCCCGCACAGCACAAGCTCTGCGGGCTTTTTTACGTCTATTGTCGTCCAGGGAGAATTGCTGAGAACTATCACTTATGGCACCCTGAATGGGACCCACTAAGAAGGGTCCAAAAACCGAGGGTCCCAAAATGGCAAAAATCGCTAAGAAGCTCACTGACACTGAAATCAAAAGCACCAAGCCAGCCGACAAAGAAATCAACTTGTTTGACGGAGATGGTTTGCTACTACGAATCGCTCCCCTCTCGAAAGGAGGAAAGAAGAATTGGTATTTCAGGTATGCAGTGCCAGTCAGTAAAAAAAGAACCAAAATGAGCCTTGGGACATATCCTCACCTTACACTGGCAAGAGCCAGAGCCTTACGAGATGAATACCTTTCCTTGCTTGCTAATGGCATTGATCCCCAAGTTCATAACAACGATAAAGCTAATGCCTTAAAGAATGCTACTGAACACACTCTCCAAGCCGTGGCAAGGAAATGGTTGGATGAGAAGGTAAAGACCTCAGGTATCTCACAAGACCATGCAGCAGACATCTGGCGCAGCTTAGAGAGAAATGTCTTTCCTGGCCTGGGTAATGTCCCTATCAATGAGATCCGACCTAAGCTCTTAAAACAACACCTTGATCCTATTGAGCAACGAGGCGTATTGGAAACTCTACGCCGCATCATTTCACGTCTGAATGAAATCTTCCGGTGGGCAGCCACTGAAGAACTTATTGAGTTCAATCCGGCTGACAACCTTGGTCAAAGATTCAGTAAACCAAAAAAGCAAAATATGCCTGCCCTTCCCCCAAGCGAATTGCCAAGGTTTATGGAATCTTTGACGAATGCGTCAATCCGGCTGGAAACACGTATGCTAATTGAATGGCAATTGTTGACATGGGTTCGTCCGGGTGAAGCCGTTCGCGCAAGGTGGTCTGATATTGATACAACCAACAACATTTGGAACATTCCTGCTGATTTTATGAAAATGAAAAAGCCTCACAAAGTTCCTTTGAGTAAAGAAGCTTTGCACATCCTTGAATTAATGAAATCAATAAGTGGGCATAGAGAATGGGTTTTCCCCAGCATTAAAGCGCCTCTTAATCATATGCATGAACAAACAGCCAACGCAGCTATTATCCGAATGGGGTTTGGAGGCGAACTTGTAGCTCACGGTATGCGTTCGATTGCAAGAACAGCGGCAGAGGAGTCTGGTAAGTTCAGAGCTGAAGTTCTTGAGGCAGCACTCGCCCACTCTAAAAAAGATGAAATTATCGCAGCATACAATCGTGCAGAATATCTGATAGAACGACAGAGTTTGATGCAATGGTGGAGTGATTACGTTCAAACTCAAAGAGTTAAAGCTATCGCTGCTTGACTGATACAGGGGATTAGCAAGAAGGATAGGGATAGCCTGGAAAGCCCATATACTGACGAATGCCCCTTAGCTAAAACATTCTCATCGGATTGAAAGCGCACATGTACATAAAACCAGTATAAAAACATAAGGTTATATAACTAAACTTTGATACGTATGCTTCCATATGTTTTTAGTGTTTGATATGGTGAAAAAAAGATACTGATGTTTTTTTATGCTTTCATTGCTTGTTTCCTTAGTGGGCTACCATATGGATTTCTTTGAAAAAACTAATGCTGACAAAAATTCAATAGGTTTTACCTATCAAGATTACGTTGCTTTAAAACATGCCTTAGAGCTTAAACCAGAAGAACACATTGGGATTGAAGTTTATGACGATCTCCATCTTGAGAGCATCGAGGGTCATAAAACTTTGGTTCAAGTTAAACATTCAATTAACAAGTCTAATATAACTAATAAAGACATAGACTTATGGAAAACATTATATAATTGGTCAGAGGCGATTAAGACCATAGGCGACAAAAGCATTAGCCTTATTTTTTACACTAACAAAGGTCTTACCTTAGAGCCTGGTATCGTGCAACTTTTGACTAACGACACTAAGGACATTGAAAAAATAAAAGATGAAATAGAAAAGATAGAACAAGATCATAAAAATAAGTCAGATGACCTCTATAAGTATATTTCTATCATAAACTCACTCGATAGCAATTCTTCTAAACGTTTATTTAATAGTATAAGTTTTCAACATAGCGAAGATGGGATCATCCGCCAAATAAAAACATTACTAAAAACATTAGCAATCCCTGATGATAAAATAGATGATGCTTTTAATTATATTTCAGGTGCTTTTTTTAAACATAAATATGATTTGGTTAAAAATCACACCAAAATAAATATAAGTTATGATGATTTTCGAAATAATTTAGGAATAGATAGGATTATTCAAATTTCAAGAAATTGTATAAATAATTTCGACCAATACTACGATTTTGAATCTGCATACCCAACTAACGTTGAATCAAAGATATCTTACAAACAACTTAAAGATTTGGATTTGAATAGCGATTCAATCGTAAAATATATAAATGAAATGGCCAAAACAGAAGCTTTCATTCAAAAATTGCAAAGCTCTGGAGATTTAACAACTCAAGAAGAAAGACTAATATATCTAAAAGCGCTTGATGAATGGCAATCACGTCATTCAGCAACGTATATACGAAGCCGTTTTACAGAAATAAATGAAGATCATCTTAATAAAGCCTTCTCTGTCTATACTGAATTGACAGGAAACTGTAATATTGTGTTGGATAAAAATCAATTACCTAAATCTATGACTACAGGAACGTTCTTGCTCCTTTCAGATAAGCCCAAAATAGGATGGCTTCAAAACTGGGAGTCAGTCTATAAATGAAAATATATAACAATGAACTTTTGGGTATATTCTCTTTGCAAGAGGTGTTATCAATAGCATCAAATATTGAAATAAGCAATGCAATGCTAATTTTACCAATTATATTTCATAAAAAAAGCTTAGATTACCTTGCACACAAGAGAACCAATACACTATCTTTTCAAGATCTACTATTAACCAAGCCCGAAATAATAGTATCCATAAATAAAAGATTCTATAATTTCCTTCCATCCTCAGTTAATTGTGTTTCATTGTGCCTTGAAAATGGAATAGCTGAATTAGAACACGGTAAATTAGCATTTAAAAACAAGTTAATATTAGATAATGCGATCCCGTTTATTGGCAAAAGAGCCGTAAAAATACAGGCAGCATCTATAAACGTTGCACGTTTATTATTAGAAGAACCACACAATATATATGACATTTGTGGAGTTAGATTATAATGCAGATTACTAATATTTTAATATGGCAAATTGATTCAACCTTGAGGAATTTAGAACTTGAGGAAAATAAGGTAAATGTAATAACAGGTGATTCTGGCAAAGGGAAATCCTCAATACTGGCTATCATTGATTATTGCCTTTTATCCTCATCATCTGATGGTATATCAAAAACAAATGTCGATAATTTTGTAAATTGGTATGGGATTAGATTAAGTATAAACGGTAAATATTTCACTATTTGTAGAAAAGCGACACACTTTGAAGAAGATGATCTAGTTTACTTTGACAAAAATGGAGACATTCCACAAATCCCTATTAACAATATCAAAAAGGATGTTTTAAAAGAACATCTGAATTATGAGTTTGGTATTAATAGTTCTCTAAAAATCCCTTATGGTGGTAGATTCATACAACAAGGGTCAAAAGTATCCTATAGATATTTTATCCCGCATTGCTTTATAGATCAAACAACACTAACTTCTTCAGAACATCTTTATTCGAAAATCTCTGATTTAAAGACAAGAGAGCGTATTGACCGAACCTTTGACATGGCTCTTGGCAGTGAAAACGCCGAAACTATGATAATGAGAACGCGGTTAGAAGAATTACAAAGGAATCTTGCTCGTATCGAATATAAACAGTCGGCTAGCAAAGACTCTTATTTCAATTTCGAAAGTGAAATAGAATCACTATACGACAGGGCGTATTATTTTGGTTTAATAAGTGAAAACAGCAAGAATGAACCAACTGTAAGTGATAAACTTGAAAATTTGAAAGCGATAGTTAATTACAAGGATATAAACGAAATCCCAGCAATTAATGAAAGAACAAAAATTGAAAAAGAACTTTTCCTCTTAAAAAAAGAACTGACAGACATTAATGAATATATAGAAACAAATACTGAATATAAGAAGTTTTTAAAAGATAACCAAGACTCTCTTTTAATAGCCAAATATCTAGATGATAATTATAGCGAAATTTTATATACAAAAAACATCTATTCAATCATTAAATCCTTATTGAACCAAAGCTCAGAGATAAAAAAGGCTATAGCCGAAAAAGGACAAAACTCACTCATATCAAAAACAAATGCTAAGAGAAAAGAGTTAGAACTTAAAATATCATCCTTGAGTAAAAAACTTGCAACTGTTAGTGATGAAAAAATCACACCAATCGAGCTTTATCGGTTCATGGGTGAACTCAGCTCTGAAATTAAACGGATAGTTGTTCTCCCTAAATATGATTATACTGATACTATAGAAAAGATAACTACTAAAATTAATGAGTTAGAAAGCAAGATAACAGATAATAATGCCTTTAAAGAATATACATTGAGTTTACTGAACGGAAAAATAAAGGAAATATTCAAACGGATGCCTTTAAAAGGATTTGAGGATGCAACTCCGATATTCAACAAGGCAAAAAAAACACTTGATTTGATAAATAAAAATCAAGTTGAAAAAATGATAGATATTGGAAGTGCTTCTAACTATATGTATGTACATGTAGCTTATTTCCTTGCACTTCACGAATTGGTAAGAGATAGAAAAGTACCGTGGGTTCCACGATTCTTAGTCATTGACCAGCCCAGCACTCCATATTTTAGTACTGCTGGTAAAAAAACTGATGACTTTGCAAGTCTTGATGCAGCCCTAAGTGAAATTAATTCTTTTGTTGAGAAAATGCGGTCTCATGGTGGTTTCCAAATAATACTGTTAGAGCATATTGAAGAGTCTTATTGGCTTGACAGAGAAATGACGAACTTTACTCTTGTTGATAATGAATTAAGAGGCAATTATGGTTTAATTCATTTCAAATAAAATCGAACAGAGATTATGAGGGCACTATGATTGCATACATAGTGCCACAGCTTATCAGCTACGAGGTTTATAACCAACATCCAGGATAAATTTTGAAAGTTCTGAACGTGTTATATCAATATCATATGCGCTGCATAACATAGCAAGTGCTTGAGCAAATTTTATTCTTATCTTTTGCAGATTTTTATACATCTTCACATTAGCATCAGCAGAATTAGAAATCTTATGAAGACTCATAAGTTCTTCACTCATAGTCAAAACCAAATTTAATAAAACTAATGAAACCGACTCATCATTGCATTTCAGCCTAACATTTTCCGTCTCTTTCTTTATTTCTTCCAGGCTTTTTATAACTGCATAAATAATTTCCTCGTCAAGAGGAGCTGTTAAGACTTTCTTTGGTTCAAGAAATTTTATATAACGTTCAATTTCAACTTTATTAGGGTTTTTCTTGATTAAATCCTTCAGGGTAATACCAGATATCGAAACACCGGAACCAATAACAGAGATAATATCCATTATGATCGACATAGATAACTCCTATCACACTCAAAATTAATTTCTCTCGAAGTATATTCCTTATCGTATTACTAAGCAAAATCAATGAGAAAAAAGTACTTTTTGCCCAAGAAAGCTGGACAGTGCTAGATAATCAAACGATAATATTATTATGATTGCTAAAACATCTACTTTCCCTTTATAAACAAAGAGTTAACTTAAATTATGGATATAAGAGAGTTTATCGGGAACTATCGAAATCATCCAGTACTGTTCATTGGAACTGGATTCAGTTTGAGATATCTGTCAAATTCCTTTGATTGGAATGGTCTCCTATCTCATATCTGCTTTGAGCTTACCGGTGATAAAGAATCTTATCTTGACATTAAATCAAAATGTCAAATAAATGGTGAGTATAAATATGAAAAAATTGCAAGCAATATAGAAAGATTATTTAACGAAACTTTATCTAATGACAGAAATGGTAAATTCAAAGAAATAAATGATATTTTCTATACTGAAATGGATAAAGGTGTTAATTTAAGTAGATTTAAAATATATATAACTAAAATATTATCAACCACTTTAATTAAAGAAGAAAAAAATGACGAAATAGCTGAACTGATAAAAATGAGAAAAAATATTGGTTCAATTATTACTACTAATTATGACACTTTGATTGAACAATTTTTTGAATTCGAACCCCTAATAGGTAATAGCATACTTTTAAGTAATCCTTATGGGTCTGTATATAAAATACATGGTTGTGTCTCTGCCCCTTCCGAACTAACGATTACAGAAGAAGATTATGACTATTTCGATAACAAATATGAACTAATTAGAGCACAATTACTCTCATTATTCATACATAATCCGGTTATCTTTATTGGTTATAGCATAAGCGATAGAAACATACAGCAAATTTTAAAGACTATTTTTTCCTATGTACCTACTAACTCAGATATAGCTAATAAAATAAGAAGTAATTTTTTACTTGTCGAATATGAAAAAGATTCACGATCTAATACTATATCTGAACACGATATATATATAGGAAATGCTACCACTATAAGAATAAATAAAATAAAGACTGATGATTACGCTTCTATATATGAAAGTTTGTCAGATTTAATCTTACCAGTTTCAGCAATGGATATTAGAAAAGTTCAAAAAGTCTGGAATGAAATAAAAAGTGGTGGGGATATAGAAGTAAAAATCACAGAAGATTTAGACCAGTTAAAAAATGGACAAATGGTATTAGCCGTAGGTTCTCATAAACGAGTCAAGTATGAGTTCCAAACCAAGCCTGAGATGATGCAAGATTATTTCAAGATTGTTGAGGAAGCAAATAAGCAATTAATTATATTGTTAAATAAACAGAAAATACAAAGTTCCCAGTTCTTTCCAATCTTTGCATTCAGTGAAATCTGCCCTGAACTTGATAATGTAGAAATTTATAAGGAACAACAAAGAAGGAAACTTGCTGATCATTTTGAGCGGACAACTGCAAACAATTGCAGCAATATTCACAATACTATTTCAGAAATTATTGAAGACAGGGCATTACCTATCTCAAAAAAAGATGACTGCATCTTTCATAGTTATTATCAAGATAGAATACAATCTGAGGATATTAAGAGTTATTTATTATCTTTCGAAGATAAAAATAGCACAGTATATAGACGATTATTATGCTTGTACGATTATAAATATTATGACATTTAAATTTCAATTAAAAAATTTGAGGCAAAAATGAATAAACTCTTTCCAATATTTTTATTATTACCTTTAGCTGTCTACGCAGAACCACCAAAGATTGTTTCTCCAATTGATCATGCGCCGTTGTTCCATGCCTGCTCCGAAAAGCAAGAAAAATTAAATATTTCAAGCAACCAATTAATTGATAAATTAGTTGCTATATATCATATAAATAGAAAGACAGCAGAAAGGGTAGTATCTCTATTAGATACAATACCTGCTGCTGCGCAACCAGGTTTTGACTGTTCGAATGTTGACACAGAATATAATAACATTCATAAATAAAGAGAAATAAAAGGCCTTCTTATTCATAAGCAGGCCTTTTACTAAAATTGACAACATGGTTAAAACATTGTAGTTATTTATCACATTAATAATAATTACAGAGGTTCACACCATGAAAATAACTAAATTACTTTTTCTTCTGACAAGCATAGCTTTCTCAACAAATAGTTTTGCTAATGAATCAAATAATCCAAGTGATGACGTGCAAGAAAAGCTTGGTTCTCAATATTCACAGATTGCTTATGAATATCTTACTTTACATAAAGATAATAATATTTTTATTGATGAGAAAAATATAAATGAAAAATATACGCAAGAAGAATTCAAAAGATTATACACTCGTCAATTTAACACGAATTACAAATATTACTCACTTATGATAAAAAATCATCCAGAAGAATTCAAAAAGAGAATTTCTTTATTAAATGAAATTAGAGAAACAAACAAACCATGTCCGCATAACGGTTTGATTAATCAATGTTTGTTTTCAAGATCTCAATTTTTAGACTTCAATATAAAATTATCAAGCATGATTTTAAATGGTGAATCAAAACCGGAGATCGACCGAATATTTAAATCAAAAAAATTAGAAGAAAAACAATTTCAATTATTGAAAAACATGTTAATTGAACAAGGCACAAGAACCAAGCTATAAGCAAGGGCTAACTCATCGAAGCGCTACGCTGCTTCTTCGAGTTCCCCTTGTTTTTTCGCCCTTTGGTTGAAAAAAATTAAAAGCAAAATCAACACACTGCGTTGACATTATTCGCATCTATTATATAAATAAATTAAGCATAAGGAGTATGCTTTTATTTAATTATATGAAAAGGAGTTCACATGACCGAAAATAATACTTTTAATAAGATCGTTGTGAGTAAGCATTCCCGTAATGGAAGCGTTAACGAAGCGAAGCTCTCACACAACCAGCTTCGTTCTCATTGCGTCAGTGTCAGATTTAATGATGAAGAGCTAACTCTTCTCAATAAGAGACGTGGCCGTCATCGTAAAGGCGAGTGGCTTCGCTTATCTTTACTTAATAAACTTCCTGCTGTCGTTCCAGCTATCAATATTGAAGCCTGGAAAATCCTTGGTGAGATTTCGCAGAAGCTAAACAAGCTTGTGGCTCATCTTGATAGCAAGAGCTATGAAAGCTCTCTGACGCAAACTGAACTCTTCGCCGTAAAGCGTCAGGTCTCAGAAATTCGCTTGCATTTAATTACCGCAGACCTGTGGAGAGCTTCCCATGAAGGGAATGCAGAAGATAAAGAGAGGTAAGAGCTTCGCTGGTGTAGTGCTTTACGCATTAAAACCAGCTTCTCATCATAAAAAAGATCCGATAGTGATTGGCGGGAACATGGATGGAAGCGCCGCTGAAGATCTGATAGTTGAATTTAATACCACAAAAGCGCTTCGTCGTGATGTGGTCAAACCCGTATGGCACAATTCGCTTCGTTTGCCGAAGAACGAAGCGTTAACAAATTCAGAATGGGCAATCATAGCTGATGACTACATGAAGCGTATGGGCTTCTCTGAAACGCATCTCAGATGCTACGTCCTACATGACGACGAAGATGGCCAGCACATCCATATCATCGCCAGCAGAGTGTCTCTTAATGCCGGAAAGCTCTACCTCGGCAGGAATGAGAACCTGGCAAGCACGAGAATAATTCAGCAACTTGAAAGAGATTACAATCTGACAAGAACCAAAGGACCGAAAGCATCTCCAGCAGCGCCCTCACCTAAACCGAAGCTCAAAAAATCCCGTAATGAGCTGATGATAGAAAAGAGAACTGGTGAGCTATGCCCTAAAACCATTATCCAAAACGCTCTGGAAGTACTCCTTGCCAATAAACTGTCAACCACTGAGTTTGTGCATCAACTTGTCGCACAAAACATCAGAGTAATCCCGAACATCGCTTCTACCGGACGCATGAACGGCTTCTCATTCGAATACGACGGGATTGCTTTCAAAGCATCTCAGCTTGGCAAAGGCTATTCCTGGACGGCTTTACAGGACAAACTCGATTATCAGCCGGAACGCGATAATGCTTTCCTGTTTAAACTGAAATCCTCTGTCAGAGAAACATCTGTTAGTGCAACTCATGATATGGCCATAACTACAGATGCTCCTGAAATCATGACAGAATACGTTAACCGCCCCATAGAAGCACTTATCCATGATAACCATAACCGTGCTGATCAGGACGAATACACTAACGCTTCTGTAAAGCAGCTTCACTTAGAAGCAGGTGCTGGTGCTCAAGAAGCGTTTGCAACCGAAGCGGTAAAAGAAGCCGCCAAGCGAAGCTATATGGTTTCAACATTCAGATGGTTAGAGACCATCCCCTATATCAATACCATTATTACCATCTTCAAAAACCTCAAAATCCCAACCCTTAAACGTCCAAGAAAACACAAAACTATCACTGGTGTGAAGATGATAGAGATAACACATCTCTCCCAAAAAAATCCTACCGAATCAGTATCCCTACCTAGAAGAGCGTCGCTTTCGATGTAAGGCTGGCAAGCCTTCTTTGATAGATACAGCACAACAGATTGATCGCTTATACCGATCGATAATCTAGCTCTGATAGTTTCAATCTATCATTAATCAGTAATCGATCGGTACAAGTGATTTGCGTTTCCTGCAAACTCAGTCAAAATGTCAATTTACAAGTGTTCATCTAATAGACTGATTTAACTAGTTTATTTTCTTATTCCAATATGAAGCAGGTTTTGAAATGGCAGATACCATCTCGTGTGTATTCCTTGATTTCTCCATAAAACGAATATGACTTCATTCAGAACACATAGGAACTTGTATGAGTATCTCCACTACGAAACACCATAACATTGGCCTGTCTGAGCACCAGCAACAAGAAATCATTACGAATGAATTCGAAGTGTTTGGTGAAACTTTCAAGTTTGCGGAGATGTTCTCTGCGACTGTCATCAGTTCCAACCCAACAAATGCTCAGATCTTGGTAAAAACAGATGATGGCGATGAAAAGCAGATTTCAGCTTATGGACTCGCGTTCAGGAACTCACACAGGATTCGTCTATATGAGCTTCGAAAGTATAGTAACGATAACTTTTGTGTCGTATATGCCGATGCGCTCATTGTTAATTTAAACACTGGTGAATATAAATTAAACTTAAACAGAAAAACTGTCATTATTCCAGCCTTTCTGACAATGCTGTTCCATAATGCTTCTACAGCATCGTATTACAGAGCAATGCCTGTTTCGAAACTATTCTCTATTATTTTCATTTTACTTTGTGCTGTTGCACTTATTTCATTTCTCACATTGCCTTGGGGCTTTAAAGATGGATATGTGTGGGATGAGCACAAGTATATGTGGTTCACATATTTCCTCTCAAGGATCGGAAGTTTCGTTTGTATTAAATGGATTAAAAGAAGAAGCGAGAGGTTTGATCATGAACTCAGAAATCTTATTGACTTACTAAAAAGTTAAAAATTATAAGCAACAAAGAGTTAGCCCGTAGATTCCTACTACGGGCTTTTAAAAGAATCACAATCCATATTTTCTTTTCTTCTCTTTGATGGATAAAGCTCTTTTTAGGGTAGAAGCCTCATGTTTCCTTCTCTCATTAATGTAGACTTTTTCGGTTCTACTGCCATTGCTCACAATGAAATCGATAAGTGAAGAACATACATGCTTCATACGCTCTTTGTTGATCAAATCATCATCCAGTTTATTTATATGACTATAATATGAAAGTAGCAGAAAGGTTAAAACAACCTCCCTGTTGGAGAAGGTCATTTTTTCGATACCACTTTGGTATTTGATATAAAATCCTGCACAAAAAAGATATGCGTTCTCTATAATTTCTTTCTCTTCAAAACCTGATTGCGTAAGTTTATCCACAAATCTATCAAGCAGAAGAAGATACCTTTCCATGAGATTAATATTTAATTTTTCCATAATATGCATCCTTGCAATTTGTTTTGTCATCCTGATATACAATAAATACCAGCATTAAATTAAAAATCAATAGTACAGTAAAAATATATTTACAGAATGTAATATTAAATTTACTTAATTATCGTTTTTTGCACGCAAAGGTTCATTTAGCTGATGTGGCTTAAGTCCATACTTATATGAATTGTACTGCCATAGTGTAAACTGTTCTTTATATCTGGTGTTTTGCTTCTTCAGAATTTCATTTTCCGCTTCCAGATTTTTTATCCTCTGTGCAGCAATTTTCAGGTTAGCAGGTTTTTTAAGAGGATTTTCATCGTGTTTTAATTTTTCCTTTTTCAATAGATATGCATTCACTATATCTTTGTGCATACTCAATGACTGTCGAGTGGGTTTCTTTCCAATATGTGGTTTTACAGATTCACATAATGAATCCCATGTTAACTTACCATTCCATGTCTGGATGGTGCTTTTAATTCTATTTATATCTTTTCTTGTTAAATGTTTTGCCATATCACCACCTATTTAATTCATTAATTTTTATAAGTTATTTTTTAATTTTTTTCGGGATCTTTTTGTCTAAAATGGACAACACTTCTTCGTAGTGAGCAACCCATCTATCGGCACCATAATGATCATCATCCACAGCATCTTTAGCCATTTGCCAGAGTGAGCGGATTTTTTTGATGCTTTGTTCTCTTTGCTGTTCACTCATTTTGCTATGCCCTACCCATCCATAATGGGCGGTTTCAGATAATTTCCTGCAAGGGGGGATGACGTAATCGTGAATACAATATCCATGAGGTGTTAAGTGAATAGCCCCACTCTCTGAATCATTAAACACTCCAGTCCCGACAGGCAGAATCTCACCAGGCTTGGGCTGGTAGCAATAACGATGATTCCCCAGCTTCAGTGTCCCGACTTTTTCAAGCATCTCTTCCTGCGAAGTATGGTTGTAGTCTCGGTTTTGCATCACACTGACTCTACCCGACCATTTTGCGATATCTAACTCTGATAATTCACCGAGATGAGCAAGTGTGTTTAGCAAATGTCTTGGCTGATGAGAACGCAGATATAACGCTTTGCCTGAATCATCCAGGTAGTCGTAACGCGCAAAGATATTTTTCATTACCTGTCTGTTTTTTCTTGCCTTCTCTATATCCTGCGTAAAGAAGTCATAGGTTGGCCTGTATAATACGTAATCAACTGTCATTTTCAGCTCATGGCACTGATGCAGATTCAAAAGACACAATGCATTGCTGTATTTCACTGATTTCTCTTCATCAAACCAGGGAAAATCCGCAGGTAATAATCCAGTTATCATTTTCCATAGTTTTCTCAGTGTGTAATGCCCGTCTTTTGGATTCAGGAACGAAGTGCCCCCGTCGAGACTCGTGCGCTTCAGTTTTTCAATACATTGCTTCTTATCATTTAGTGGATAACCAAGCGCGTGGCAAACCTGAATAGCATCAAGGGGTTTATCTTCACTTACTTCAGGGCAAAGCGAGTGTCTATAAAATTTATCCGGCGAGGATTCATACCATCCTGCAAGTGTGCGTGCGTTTTCAGACAGTCTGCGCAGTCTGCTAATGGCTTTTCTGGCAACGGGCACGATTACGTCAGGTATCCACTTGATAGTAGCACCATAGCCTTTTACGGAATAAAAACGCAGCCCATATCGCTCTACCCCGTTTTTATCATTTCGGGTAATTTCACAGTCAGCACGCAAGGCCAGTATTTCTGAGGCACGACTTGGTGAACACATCAGTAGCGCAAAAGCTGAGGCTGTAAACAGATCTCTCTCACTGAGTTCTTCATCCGGTCGGGAAAAAATTTCGGCTATAGCGAGTAAAGCTCGCTCATCCGGTAATTTATTTTTTCTGTCTTCATTTTCTTTCTCAGGAAGATAATTATTTTTAGTATGGGGTTTGACCGGATTGACCCACCCAAGGAAGCCACACTTCACAAAATGATATTCAGATAAAAACTTAGCCAGTTTTTCAATCTCATAGCCACATTTATACAGGAAATTTTTTCCATAATGCTGACCTGCAATCTGCAAAGCTTCATCAAGAACAATGACCGAAGTATTATAAACATAAGCATTCTGATGAACCTGTAAAAGTGCTTTTTCCAGGCACTTCAACACCGTTATTGCCGTACCAGGCTTTTTAACTGGGTTCAGTGCCTGCTGATATCGAATATAGCTTTTTGCAAAATCTACAAAGTTTTTATCTAACAAGTATTCATCTTTAAATGTGCCACAGCCAGTGTCCAATTTTCTAAAAATGGCAATACCTTTCCAGACAGGCGAATCCCATTTCAGCTCTGCTCCTAACACGGTTAATTTACCACGGCAAAAGCTGATAAATTCCTGAACATTTCTTTCTGCATCTAAATCGGAGTGAGATTTGAATACAATAACATTATTCATATATCACCTCTTTGTTATCAGCATTATTGTGTAATGGTCTGAAATAAATACAGCTATGACATGGTATTGTTGAAGTATCGACGCAGGATGAACATGTTTTTTTCGTCAATAAACCATGATTGCCATTGGCTCTATCCCCCTGCACTTTCCCAAGAAAAACATTAGCAAGAAAGGCCAGTTTCTTAGAAACTGCATGACTAATTTTTTCGGCATTATCGGGAAGGTTTTCAATATAAATTCCTGCACTGGCGATTGAAGAGTGATCTAACAGTTCGGCAATAACCTGTACGCTACATCCTTCACGGGCCAGTCTTGTCCCAATGGTATAACGAAGCCTGCGCGCACTCATTTTCATGGGCTGTGCCGTTTTTTCCGAAATTACATTTTCTTTTTTAATTATTTTTTTCAGGATAATATCAACAGTATGTTTTGATGCATGAAGTCTGTCAGAAACTAGTAAGTCTAAGATTTTCTCTCTTCCGACCAGCATCTTACAATGGGTTCTGTCAAGGAAAACGGGAACCTCATCTTTTTCTGCTGGCTTAAGTGCCCTGCCAATTTGAGATTCAATAAGTGCAACAGAGGCGCTGGCTTGTTGGTTGAGGATATCAAACATAGATTTATTAATATTCAATGACCTGAAAGACTGCCTGAACCCAAGACCTTGCTTAACTCTGGGAATATTTATAAGAAACCTCACTTCGCCATTGCGTGTCCTTTCTTTTACTATATCTTTCAATTTTAATGACATGATTTGCAATGGTCTTCGCCCTGAAAAACTCGCTAACAATGACGCAGAAAACTCATGCAGTGCTATTTTTTTATTTCTGTAAGCACTGTATATAGCCTGATTCAGAGTCTCATGCTCATTATCAGTCAATGCCCCTTTATCCGGGTTGTCCTGTCTTATGATATTCCCTGCTTCTTTAACTTTTAACCTTGTTGCTTTCAGAAGTGTTATTACTTTTTCATCAATGCCATAGTAGCCCAGAGAATGCCATCTGATGAAAAAACATCTCAAACTCACTAAATTCTGCATTTTCCATTTAGGCAGTGAAGCTCTGTAGTTTAAGATAACCGATTCATCAATATATTCAGGGGATACCTTACTAATAAAATCATTCATGGCATTATTTATTTTCGATACATAGCTGGGGCTATATCGGCAGGCATAAAAAGCAAGCGTATTCAGATATCCATCAATTAATTTTGATTCAAGGAGAAGTGATACTGCCTCAACATTAACAAGGCTATTTCTGTTTAATCTCCACTTTCCATCATTGATACAAAATGAATAGTCAGACTGTTTTGCTTTTAAAAATACTCTATTTTCCTGAAATTTTAAATCATTCATTAATGTATCCCTCCATCAGTTGGTTCTGCATGGCAAGAGAAGTTTTGTGAGCCTCTTCAACCAAATGCCTTCTGTTATAAATTTGCGCCGTTCCAGAACCCGTTTTCCATCCCATAAGATACGATCTGATTTGTTCTTCCTTTTCCTCCGAAAAAGTCTCATCCATCCCATCTACCACTGAGGAAAACTCATAATTCCATGTATGTCTTAATTTATGTCCTGTTAGTTCGGCCAGTTCAGGTGAAGTCTCGCTTATCATATTAATAATTTTATGATATGCAGAAAAAGACAATGGTTTTCCCTGTGAATATCCTTTTTTATATGTAATAAAGAGAAAATCGTTACCTTTTGAATTATTCACATGACGCCTATCCTGCATAATATAATTAAATAACTCAGCCATTAATGTATTGCCCACAGAAAACATTCTCTCACAAGTCTTCACAAGTGGTTGATTAACTCTTGGATCAAACTTATCATTGGGTCGTCTTTTTATTACAATCATTCCTGAAGAAAAATCGATATCCCTGATGCGAAGATTTAACAACTCTCCTGCCCTGATCCCAAAAGAAAAAAGCAGTAATATAATCAATCGGTTTCTTGACTGAACTTCATCAGCAAAAGGATTAAGTTCAGAGCCAGGTCTGACTATCTCAAATAAAATATCAAGCTGTTCTCTGCTTAATGTTTTCTCATGGATTTGATTTTTATATCCATTTTCATTTGATGGTCTTTTAATTTTTAGCTTATCAATAAAACTGTCCATTATTTTTTGATTATCTTTACTCTTAGTTCCGATTGTGTGAACTTCACACAGCCATTCAAGATAATTAATAATAACGGTCAACCTGAAATATTTTGTCGGTTCTTTAACAACACTACGCTCATGCAAAAATGTTGTTCTTTTGTCTTTGAAGTTTTTCGAAGCGAAATCAGCCAAATCATCAATTTCATTAAGATCCAGAAATTGCAACGTAGCTATTCTCTCTCTTATATCTATTCCCCTGAGAGAAAAAAATCGATATAGTAATGCCAGATTTCCACCAATAGCCTCCATCGTGTTGATCGACTTTGATCTGTTCCTGACTTGTGTAGTTATATAGAGGTTTGGATAATATAAAGGTTCTCCTGATATTTTATCTATCACATGGCAAAACCTTTCTCCACTTTCAAAAACAAAAGAATTAACGCTGTATTTTCTCATATCATCTCCTTTAAATTTTACATTTCTATATAGGTGATATATATTAATATGCAATGATATTATTTTTTGCAAAAATAATATTTTTTAATTTTATTATTTTTGTTTGAAATCAATAATGTATCAGTGAAAATTTTCGCACCTTATATAAGGTGAATCTAGTATATTTTATGTTTCCCTAATACTTACCAGTTAACCTCTGAGCCTTAGAAATACTAAGTTAACTTTAATCTGTAAATTTTACTGTAAAATATACATACCTTTTATTCATTTATTTTTTACATTATTGGTAAATTGCAGTTTTTTATATTCCAAAGAAAGGCCTTTATTAATTTAATCAGGCAACGTGCTTTCTTGAATTTTCGATAGTTAATTGAATCCATTCGTCTACTTCACTTTCAATGAAAGCAACTGCACGAGATCCAATTTTGACTGGTGATGGGAAACAGCCTTTGCTGATTAGATGATAGATCCACGCTTTACCATAACCGGTTCGATTTAGAACCTCTGGTAAACGAATAAGGCGAGTATTGTGCTGATTCATATTTTATTCCTCATTTCAGTTGCGATGGGAATTACTATATAAATGAATCAGCAGGAAAAAGACCGAAGCCGAGAACGCCAGAGCTAATGGAGGTTGGTCTTAGTCAGAATCAGCGATTTTCATCACGTCTGAAACTCTGATCTTTTTTAGGTGGTCGTTTTTGTTGATGAACAGATGAAACTGACGGATGAACGGTATACTCGCGGCCTTCAGAGCAAGGGGTCTGTCCGTATCCCTGATTTGGTGGTTCAGGCGGGTTTGTTCTTCATCATCATCATCCGTGTACAGGAGCCGGGAAAGGCGGTCTTCGGATACACGAACTTGGTGCAGGTTTGACCATACCAAGATATCAATAAGGGGTATAAGTCTGTAGTTGATGATTTTCTTAATCGTTCCATAACCAAAGCGAATAGCTTCCGTTACATCTGGTTCTATACCACGCACTTTACGCCATTGAGGAAGTGCAGCTTTGAGTGATTCAGCGATCTCTTCATCTGTCCCGTTTGCTAGGTCAATTTCGACCATGACCGTATCTCTGAACAATTTTGGCAAAACTTCCGATACAGGGCTATCGAGGAATTCTCTGTTAACAGAATACTCATCGCTTCCATCCCAGAAGAACAATGAATTTCGCAGTCCAACGATGCTGAGTTGTGCCAGTCGTTCGGTGGTTGTGAGAAAAAAGTGCGGGGGCTGATACAATGTGTCCTCTCTTGTGAGATAACCTAAATGCTTTTCTGTGATGAGAAAGGGATTTCCATTGAAGATCCTGTCGATGTAGAGGCTTACGGCCTTCGCTTCAAATTCTTCATGGTAAGGTTTGAAGAACAAGGTTCTTGCAAGTAGTTCATGATAAAGCTGCATGAGTGGAAGCTCTTCGAATCCGCGATATGTATCTATGTCCAGCCACTTCTTCACCTCTCTCGTATGCTCAACTGACCAGTTTTTCATAACAATCTCCAACAGGCGTTAGTCTTAATGTATGTAGCTAACGTAATCGACATGTTAAAGGAAGACCAATGAAATGAGTTCAGATGCCATTAGGAAGTTGAACCAAGAGGTTTGATATTTTTTGATACAGTTTGCCAACGGACTATTTTCAGGAGGTCATGCCGTTACGATTTATGGTTCCTTTATAGAACCAAAGGTAAAGCCATAAACAACAGGTATCTAGCAAATTCAATGAAATAGATATCTAGTTACAGGGACGCCAGCCCACCAAATATTGATGTACTGAAGTTCAGTAAAGTCTACTAAGCCCGTATAGCACAAGCTCTGCGGGCTTTTTTACGTCCATTGCCGCCTGGTGAGGATTGCAGAGAACCTTACGGACACTGGAGTCAAATGACGCGGTGGGTAAAGCGGCTGCGCGATGGGTGACAGGGCAAAACGCCAAAAGTCTCACCAATAACTCCTGAAAGAATTGGAATACGAGAGTCAAAGAAAATAGAACACTCACTGAGAGTCCTGCCTGGCTGGGGCAAAGCTCGCAGTCAGACTGTCGAGCATAAAGATAAGCAGTTGCCCGTGAGACGCCAGGATGTTGGGCTACGGTATCCATAGATTTGCGAAGATTCAGCAGACCTTCTTTGCGAAGCTTTAATGATCAATTCTTTTCTGTCAGCTGCTTTAAGCGTCCTGGCCGTAGTGGCACGAGCAGCGGCGAAACTATCTATGCGCTGTCGAATGGTCTCTGTTCCTCCAGGAGCAATATTTTCTCACGGAATTTTTTATTACCGTAGGCGTTATTCAGCGTAGTCCGAAGACGTGATCCTGCTCACCCAGTCAAACATAACTTGCATATGATTGCCATTGGATGTCCTCACACCAACCTGACACGCATTTACGCCTGTCGTTTTGCCAGTCAAAACCTGTCCATACTTCATATAGATTTTGATACCGACTCCCTGTTTATAGCACTTATTGCAAATCGAGAAATAATCTCTTCTCGATGGAGTATATTGCTGAAGATTAAATTCGTCAGTCGGCATCAGCGAAAGATTAAAAGCGTCATTACCTGATAATTCTTCAAGAATTGCCAGAGACTCTAATTTAACTTCAATGCGCTTATTTCCTTTAGGTTTATCCGAAGCCAGAATCAAATTTTCCCTCGGATTAAACTTCGCAATGTAGCCTATGATTATCCGGGCATTATTACTCACCAATCGAACAGGGATATCATTAAAACGTAGAAATTGAACTCGACGAGCAAGCATAGAATAATCCCGCGGCCATATTTCAGCCTCTCGCCCGTAGGAAATATCATTTACAGCCATACATTCCATAAATATATATTCATCTATGCTAAATGAAAAAGCCCCGAATTCACGGGGCTGAATAAAACGAAATAAATTAACGTAACAGAGACAGCACGTTCTGCGGGACCTGGTTAGCCTGCGCCAGAACGGAAGTACCGGCCTGCTGCAGAATCTGCGCGCGAGACATGTTGGAAACTTCGGTCGCGTAGTCGGAATCTTCGATACGGCTACGCGCTTCAGACAGGTTGTTTACGGTATTGCCCAGGTTGGTGATAGCAGAGTTGAAACGGTTTTGTACCGCACCCAGATCAGAGCGCAGCGCATCCACCTGCGCCAGCGCGGCATCAATTTTCTGCAGCGGGTTTTCGGTGGTTTTAGCGGCTGCTTCCGCCAGCTCTGGTTGTGCTTTGAAATCATGACCAGCGGCTTTGCTGGCATTGTAGGTTTTACCGTCGATAGTAACGACTTCGGTTTTACCGTCTACGCCACCCAGTTGGTTAGCCGCTGTTTTGGTAGTGCCGTCAGCAGCAGTATAACTTGTGGTTTTAGCTTTAATTGCTCCTGTCGCTTCATCGTAATCTGCGGCGTAATACTTATCGCCAGCTTTAAGCGCATAACCGCCTTCAATTGTCTTACCATTTTTATCGGTATAAGACATTTTGACCAACTCAGCGCCATTAGCATCGGTAGCGTCAACGCCGCCAGCAATTAAGGCATTTTTAGCATCTGCTGAAACAACTGCCGGTGTATCTTTTAACTCCTGTACTTCTGTTTTAGTTGTCGCACCAGCAGGCATTGTGGTTTTAGTTGCGCCAGCCGCAAGGGTTACTGTACCGTCAGTAGCAACGTTAACTTCATAATCGCCATTTTTGGCGGCATCAGCACCAGTAAAGCCACCAATAGTAACAAAGTACTTGTTATTATCTGCGTCAAATTTAACCGCACCACCGGTTACAGAAGCCGTACCATTCGTACCACCCGTAGCCGCTTTAATAGCTGCATCATCAAGACCCGATACATCCAGTGTAGTACCATTATTGGCATAAGCTTTCGTTGTTACTGCTGTATCTTTCACATCATACGCTTTCTGCACGTTCAGTGAGTCCAGACCCAGGGTCTGAGAGTTGATCTGCTTCAGATCGATATCGATAGTTTCACCGTCGTTGGCACCAACCTGGATGGTCAGGGTGTTGTCCTGCGCCAGGACTTTCACGCCGTTGAACTGAGTCTGGCCGGATACACGGTCGATTTCGTTCAGACGCTGGGTAATTTCAGCCTGGATAGAGTCGAGGTCAGACTGGGAGTTAGTGCTGTTAGCAGACTGAACCGCCAGTTCACGCACACGCTGCAGGTTGTTGTTGATTTCGTTCAGCGCGCCTTCAGTGGTCTGCGCAATGGAGATACCGTCGTTAGCGTTACGGGAAGCCTGAGTCAGACCTTTGATGTTCGCGGTAAAACGGTTAGCAATCGCCTGACCTGCCGCATCGTCTTTCGCGCTGTTGATACGCAGACCAGAAGACAGACGCTCGATAGCGGTGCCCAGTGCGGACTGGGATTTGTTCAGGTTATTCTGGGTCAGCAGCGACAGACTGTTAGTGTTGATTACTTGTGCCATAAAATTTTCCTTTTGGAAGGTTTTTGATAAAGCAATCCTCCATGAGAAAAGCGACTAAAATTCTTCCTTATCTGATGTAAAGGAGAAAATCATGGCTACTATTGGGTATATTCGGGTGTCAACAATTGACCAAAATATCGATTTACAGCGTAATGCGCTTACTTGTGCAAATTGTGACCGCATTTTTGAGGACCGTATCAGTGGCAAGATTGCAAACCGCCCCGGCCTGAAACGGGCGTTAAAGTATGTAAATAAAGGCGATACTCTTGTCGTCTGGAAATTAGACAGACTGGGCCGCAGCGTGAAAAACCTGGTGGCGTTAATATCAGAATTACATGAACGTGGAGCTCACTTCCATTCTTTAACCGATAGTATTGATACCAGTAGCGCGATGGGGCGATTCTTTTTTCATGTAATGTCAGCACTGGCCGAGATGGAGCGAGAATTAATCGTCGAGCGAACCCTTGCCGGACTGGCTGCCGCCAGAGCGCAAGGACGACTGGGAGGACGCCCTCGGGCGATCAATAGACATGAACAGGAACAGATTAGCCGGCTATTAGAGAAAGGCCATCCTCGGCAGCAACTAGCTATTATTTTTGGTATTGGCGTATCTACCTTATACAGATATTTTCCGGCAAGCCGCATAAAAAAACGAATGAATTAAAATAAAAATTACAACAGGATGGATATAACATTTTTGTAATACAGGCGTGTGGCATAAATAAACCGAAAGGGTATACAAAAAAGACAGCATCTAATTAAAAAGAGAAAAAATTCAACGTATTAACATATATAGTGTAACGCGCTCACGATAAGGCCTATGTTACATCCAGCTATAGACGACATCGCTCAAAACACTACCAGACACAGTATTCACCTGGAAAGGCTTTTTAATCAAAATGTTAGATGTAAGCAATTACGGACAGAAAAAATAGTAAAGTTTATGCCTCAAGTGTCGATAACCTGGATGACACAGGTAAGCCTGGCATAACATTGGTTATCAAAAACCTTGGTTTTCAAGAACCAATAAATCGTGTGGCTGATGCGCTATAAAAATCGCAGAGCGGTGACGATATCCGCATCAGGAGCTGTTCGTTCGCAACATTCGAACGGTAACGTAAAGCTGGTTTCATTGGTTAATGAAGACGAAGGGGACAAAATTACTACAGAGTTGATACCACAGAGATAGTCCAGGCTCGCAGGTGATACGGGATTTAACGCCGGAAAGTCTGCACAGAACACGATCTGCCGCCGGACACCAGTAAATTGCCCCGCAACGCGTTATCAATACTACTACCTACGTTTCCCGTTACCTTGCTGTCGGTACGTTTACCTCATTGTCTGAAAGGTTATTTACGAAGTTATCATTAATAATCCACGGGAGTCTGGTATGCGAATCCAGTTCCCCAATCCTGGCGCTTTGCCTGTGCGACCATACGCGCGTAAATAAGCCTGAAACCAAACTTCACCGCTTAACGCTCTCCTCTTTCCCGATTTTTACGCAAAAAATCATCACATGATCAAGTGTCATATTAGTTATTGCATTTTACAAATGATATTGGTAATTATTATCATTCTCATTAACGGCTTGTTCGATTTATGACGTGGAGAGAGAGGATTTCTCATGCGTATTCTGTTTGTCGGTCCACCACTGTATGGACTGCTATACCCTGTGCTGTCTCTGGCGCAAGCGTTTCGTGTTAATGGCCATGAAGTGTTGATTGCAAGCGGTGGACAATTTGCACAGAAAGCAGCCGAAGCTGGGTTGGTGGTATTTGACGCTGCGCCTGGTTTCGATTCGGAAGCGGGTTATCGCCGTCAGGAGGCATTACGAAAAGAAAATAACATTGGAACAAAAATGGGGAACTTCTCATTCTTCAGCGAAGAGATGACTGACCCGCTGGTCGCGTTCGCCGGGCAGTGGCGGCCAGATCTCATCGTCTACCCTCCTCTTGGGGTCGTTGGACCACTGATTGCCGCTAAGTATGACATTCCGGTAGTGATGCAAACCGTCGGCTTCGGTCATACGCCCTGGCACATCAAAGGCGTGACGAAATCACTTTCTAACGCCTACCGCCGCCATGGGGTCAGCGCGCCACCAGCAGATCTGGCGTGGATAGACGTCACACCGCCCAGCATGAGCATACTGCAAAATGACGGAGAGCCGGTTATCTCCATGCAATACGTCCCGTATAACGGCGGCGCCGTCTGGGAAGAATGGTGGGAACGTACACCTGATCGCAAGCGTCTTCTGGTTAGCCTCGGCACCGTCAAACCGATGGTGGATGGCCTGGATCTGATTTCCTGGGTAATGGATTCTGCCGGCGAAGTAGATGCCGAAATCATCCTGCATCTTCCGGCAAACGCCCGCTCGGATTTACGTTCGCTGCCGCCGAATGTCCGTCTGGTCGACTGGCTTCCGATGGGCGTTTTCCTTAACGGCGCCGACGGTTTTATCCACCATGGCGGCGCAGGCAACACCCTGACGGCGCTGCATGCCGGCATTCCGCAGATAGTCTTTGGCCAGGGTGCCGACAGACCCGTCAATGCCCGCGCCGTGGTCGAGCGCGGATGCGGCATTATTCCCGGTAAGAGCGGGCTTACGAGCAGCATGATCAATACCTTCCTCGGTAATCGCGCGCTTCGCGAGGCGTCGCAGGAGGTCGCGGCGGAAATGGCGGCCCAGCCTTGCCCGACCGAGGTGGCAAAAAAACTGATCGCCATGCTGCAACACGGCTAACCGCGGCAGCGCAATGACAATATGGCGGCTGAACCCAGCGTGTGTCGCCATATCTCATCTTTCACCGATAAGGAGGCTTAATGCCCGCGACTCATTCCCCCATGCCCGCTCGTGCCTGGATAGTTCGCCTTGCCCGCGTGTGTTGGGAACGTAAAACACTGAGCATCATTGTCATCGTAGCATCAGTATCGACCATTTTACTGGCTGCGCTGACGCCGCTAATAACGCGTCAGGCCGTCAATGACGCGATAGCAGGCGATACGACCCACCTGCCGTTACTTGCCTGCGGCCTGCTGTTAATTGCCCTTTTTGATTTTATCGGGAATTACGTGCGCCGCGGCTATGCCGGGGAACTCTCGCTGTGGGTTCAGCATACGTTACGTAGCCGTGCGTTCGATAGTATTCAAAAACTGGACGGCGCAGGCCAGGACGCCTTGCGTACCGGGCAGGTCATTTCGCGTACCAACAGCGATCTTCAACAGGTACACACCTTGCTACAGATGTGTCCGGTGCCGCTGGCGGTGCTCACTTACTATGTGGCCGGTATCGCGGTGATGCTATGGATGTCGCCATCCATGACGCTTATCGTGATTTGCGTACTGGCCGCCCTTGCCATTACCGCCCTGCGCGCCCGTCGCCGTGTTTTCGCGCAAACGGGGCTTGCCTCAGACCGGCTGGCGCACATGACGGAACATATGCGCGAAGTATTGGAACAGATCTCAGTGGTGAAGTCCTGCGTGGCGGAGTTACGCGAAACGCGTTGGCTCGATGGTCAGTCGCGGCAGATGGTGCGGGTACGCATCGGTGCCGCTATCTCGCAGGCGATGCCGGGCGCAACCATGCTGGCGCTACCGGTGATAGGGCAGATCGTCCTGCTGTGCTATGGCGGCTGGTCGGTGATGAACGGGCGCATCGATCTGGGAACCTTCGTTGCGTTCGCGAGTTTTCTCGCTATGTTGACCGGCCCCACCCGCGTACTGGCATCGTTTTTGGTTATCGCACAGCGCACACAGGCATCGGTGGAGCGCGTCTTCGCGCTTATCGACACGCGTTCTCGCATGGAAGACGGTACTGAGTCGGTTGAGGGTCAGATTATCGGGCTGGACGTGGAGAAGATGAGTTTCCACTACGGCAACGGTAACCGTATCCTCACTGAGATCTCGTTTTCCATTCACGCCGGTGAAACCGTGGCAGTGGTTGGCGCATCCGGCTCCGGGAAATCAACGTTGCTGATGTTGCTGGCGCGCTTTTACGATCCCACCTCCGGCGGGGTGTGGCTCAACACCACTGCGGGTCAACAGAATATTCGCGACCTGAAACTGACGGCGCTTCGTCGTCGCGTTGGCGTAGTTTTTGAAGACGCGTTTCTGTTTGCCGGTACGGTGGCGGAAAACATCGCCTATGGGCACCCGCAAGCGACTCAGGACGACATTCGACGCGCCGCCGATGCCGCAGGCGCCAGCGGGTTCATCAATGCGCTACCGCAGGGGTTCAACACCCGACTGACCGAACGCGGAAGCAACCTCTCCGGCGGCCAACGCCAGCGTATTGCGCTAGCCCGGGCACTGATTACCGCGCCGGAACTGCTGATTCTCGATGACACCACCTCGGCGGTCGATGCCGGTACTGAAGCGGAAATTAACACGGCTCTTGGTCGTTATGCCGATAATGAGCATATGCTGCTGGTGATTGCACGCCGCCATTCAACACTGCAGTTAGCCGATCGGATCGTCGTGCTGGATAAAGGCCGCGTCGTGGATATCGGTACCCAGGCGGAGCTGGATGCAAGGTGTTCGACGTTTCGCTCGCTGATGAGCGGCGAGGGGGATTTTCTCGCCCTTGCCCCGGCAGAACAACGTACGCTATGGCCAACAACGCAGGCGGTAAAATCCGACGACGCGCATGAGCGCCAGACACCCGCCGGAAAAGGTTTTGTCGACCGGATGACGCGCGTTCCGGAACGCGCCGTACAGATGGCGCTGGCAGGCCACGGGCGTCAAGTCTCATCGCTGCTGACGCCAGTAGCCTGGATGTTCGTCATCGCCGCCCTGCTTATCGCGCTTGATTCCGCCGCAGGCGTTGGCGTGCTGGTGCTTTTGCAGCGCGGTATTGACTCAGGCGTTGCCGCAGGGGATATGTCGACTATTGGCATATGCGCTCTGCTCGCGCTGTGTCTGGTAGCGATCGGTTGGTGCTGCTATGCGCTGCAAACGATCTTCGCCGCCCGCGCGGCAGAGTCGGTACAGCATACGGTACGCTTACGCAGCTTCAGCCACCTGCTACGCCTGAGTCTTCCCTGGCACGAGAAGCACATCGACTCGCGTCTTACTCGCATGACCGTCGACGTTGATTCACTCGCCCGATTTCTGCAAAACGGTCTTGCCAGCGCGGCCACCAGCATCGTGACGATAGTCGCTATCGCCGCGGCAATGTTCTGGCTTGACCCCATTCTTGCGTTAACGGCATTAAGCGCCGTACCTGTAGTGATACTGGCGACGTGGATTTACCGCCGTTTGAGCTCGCCTGCCTACGCCCAGGCACGGCTGGAAATTGGTAAGGTGAACAGTACGCTTCAGGAAAAGGTCTCCGGTATGCGGGTAGTGCAGTCACACGGTCAACAGAAGCAGGAAGCCGCCAGGCTACGGGCGTTATCAGACAACTTCCGCGCCACCCGCGTGCGGGCGCAAAAATACCTTGCTGTCTATTTTCCGTTCCTGACCCTCTGCACCGAGGCCGCCTATGCCGCCGTGCTTTTAATCGGGGCGACCCGGGTCGCCGGAGGCGAAATGACGCCCGGGATACTGGCGGCGTTCTTCCTGCTACTGGGACAATTTTATGGCCCGGTACAGCAGTTGTCAGGCATTGTTGATTCCTGGCAGCAGGCGACCGCCAGCGGCAAACATATCAATGCGCTATTGGCGACTGAGGAAACGGAGAATATTGAACCGTCCTCCATAACGCCTGGCACTGGCGGCGCGCTACGTCTGGAGGCATTGACATTCCGCTATCCCGAAAAAACGCAACCTGTGCTTGATAATCTCTCGCTCACCATTCCGCCAGGAACGGTAGTCGCGGTGGTCGGACGTAGCGGCGCCGGCAAATCGACGCTGATCAAGCTGCTGGCCGGGCTCTACTCTCCCGGCAGCGGGCAAATCCGTGTCGGTGAGCGCCTAATTGATGCCGCGTCGCTTAGTGATTATCGTCGCCAGACGGGGCTGGTCACTCAGGATGTCGCATTATTTAGCGGCGATATTGCCGAAAATATCCGCTATTCGCTGCCAGACAGCAGCGACACGGAGGTGGAGATCGCGGCGCGACAGGCGGGACTCTTTGAAACTGTGCAACATCTGCCGCTGGGGTTTCGTACTCCGGTCAATAACGGCGGCACGGATCTGTCCGCGGGCCAGCGTCAGTTGATTGCCCTCGCCCGCGCCCAACTGGCGCAGGCGCACATTCTGCTGCTCGACGAGGCGACAGCGCGTATCGACCGCAGCGCCGAGGAGCGCTTAATAACCTCGCTTACCGGAGTGACGCATACCGAGAAACGCATCGCGCTTATCGTCGCGCACCGGCTGACCACCGCCCGCCGCTGCGATGTTATTGTCGTAATCGATAAAGGATGTATCGCTGAATATGGCAGCCATGAGCAGTTGATAGCGGCTCATGGCCTGTATGCTCGTCTGTGGCGGGCCAGCGTCGGCCAGACACGCGATACGCAAGGAGAGGTCGTAGGATAGTTTTTATCGCCACGATTTACGCAAAAGAAAGCCCGCAAGCGGCTGTTCCTGTAACAGCCGCTTTAGCTATTGATACTGACCGAAATATAAACGAGATGGAATACAAAGAATGAGACTGAGCCCGCCCGTCGCTCCTGTCGCTATACAGACCGCTACGCGCCTTCGCCGCCAACTCGCCGCCGGAAGACAGGTTGACGCTTCTCACTTCTGGCGAGAAGTAAACTCGCTCGCGCTGCCGCTGGTGACAGCCATTAACGGCGCAGACGATGAACGGGAAGTCACCTTCCTGTGGCGTGCCGCCTCTCCTCTGCGGGGGGTTTATGTTCGCCTGAACCGTGTCACCGATAAAGATAACGTGGCGAAAGGTATGATGACGCAACTGCCCACAACGGATATCTGGCATCTGACGCTTCGCTTACCGGCGTCCTACTGCGGTTCCTATACGATGGTCGAAATACCACCGAAAACCCCGGACGAGACGGTGTTGCAGCTTGGAAGCCGTTTCGCCTCCCTTGTCGGGAGGGCGGACCCGCTGAACAGCACGCCGGGAATAAATGTTCGGGGTAATACGCAGGAGTCTGTTCTGGCGTTGGATCATGCCCCGGCACAGGAGGAGTGGTCAGGCTGTCGCGCTTACGCCGGGCAGCTTTTCACCTCAGAACATCGGCTTGCCGGACAACGTCGCCGTGTGCGGCTGTATCTTCCTGACGCTCCTGTCGTACAACCGCTGGGCTTACTGGTACTCACGGATGGCGAGATCTGGTTCGACCATCTTGGGGTAAGCGCCGCCATTGACGCCGCCATCCGCAGCGGACGCATCGCGCCGGTGGCCGTACTCGGCGTTGATAACATCAACGCGGGTGAACGCGTCGCAATCCTCGGTGGTCGCCGCGAGCTGGTGCTCGACATTGCCGAACGCCTGCTGCCAACCCTTCGCGCCAAATACCCGGAACGACAGTGGGCGGACCGTACACAAACGGTGCTGGCTGGGCAAAGCCTCGGCGGCGTGACCGCGCTGATGGCGGCCCGCCACGCGCCAGAGAGCTTTGGCCTGGTACTGAGCCACTCCCCCTCAATGTGGTGGACGCCGGACAACCGCAACCGCCCGAACCATTTCAGCGCAGAAGAGCGCTCATGGGTCAGCGAACATGTGTTATCCGCGCCCTCGCCAGCCGTACGTACGCATCTGTGCGTGGGATCGCTGGAAGGTTCGACGGTCCCGCAGGTCAAACAGTTGCATGAAAAATTGCGCGCCGCCGGCGTTGAAAGCCATTGCAGCGTGTACACCGGCGGTCACGATTATGCCTGGTGGCGCGGCGCGCTGATTGACGGATTACGTCTACTGCCCCGATAAAACTTCACCTGCCAAAAAGGAATCACATCCGATGTATGGTCGCCAGTACCACAACAAGTGCTATCGCATGGCGCTATTTTTAGTGAGTTTTTGTTTTAGCGCGCTGAGTTATGCGCAGCCGGATATGCAGCCATTAGGACCGAATATTGCTGATAAAGGTTCGGGATATTACCATTTTAGGGTCAATGACTTTCAATCTGCCGATGGCGCAAGACATTACCGGGTATGGACCGCTATCCCCAATAAAGCCGCCCCGCCGTCGGGTTATCCTGTCTTATATATGCTGGACGGCAACGCAGTGATGGACAGGCTGCCGGAGGCGCTGCTCAAACGACTGGCAGACCGCTCGCCGCCGGTGATTGTGGCGATTGGCTATCAGACTAACCTGCCGTTTGATCTTAACGGCAGAGCTTATGACTATACGTCGGTGCCGGGAATCGATCGCGATGACAGTGAAAATAGCCCGCGTTTTCATCGTAAGACCGGCGGCGGGCCAGCGTTCCGCCAGCTACTGGAGAGACATATCGCGCCGCAGGTGGAACAAGGAATAACCATCAACCCCGAACGGCGCGGGGTATGGGGACATTCTTATGGCGGCCTGTTCGTTTTGGACTCCTGGCTGTCGTCATCCTTCTTTCATATCTATTACAGCGCCAGCCCGTCACTCAGCAGGGATAACTTTGCCCTGTTGAATCGCCTTACGGCAGTGAAGCCGTCGCCGTTCTGCCATAAAAAACTCATCATAATGGAAGGTTCAGCGTCGAATGGGGATAGCAGGCAACGCCAGATGGCCGAGCTCCTGCAAAAAGTTCAGGAGACCGTGAGAACGCTTGAGAACAACGGCGTTAACGCGGCCCTGCAGCATTACCCGGGCCTGGGCCACGGGCCCATGTTTAACGCCTCTTTTCGCAGTGCATTGCTGGATATCAGTCGCGAACCGGCAAGCCAAAAACCACGCTGCCATTAACCCGCCGCCAGAATATGCCCGCCAGCGGCGGGCATAATCCATCAAAACGAGGCCGTCACACTGGCATAATAAGCCCGCCCCGGTTCGTTATAGGTATTTGCCCCTTCGGCGGAGCGATAGATCTGTTTATCGAAGATATTGCTGATACCGACATTAAGACGCAGGTTCTTATTGATATCGTAGTTAACGTTAGCGCCGACCAGTGAGTAAGCCCCCAGCGCTTTCCCGGACAATCCTTTGGTCTCTTCACTACGCGACTCCGCATGTGTTCGCGGTTTTTGCTTGCCGTATAACGTCCAGTTGACGTTAGCGGAGAGCGCGCTGGTGATAGTCCAGTCGAGGAAGGTATTCACCGTATATTTCGGGATTATCGATAAGGGATTACCGGTATCTTTTTGCTCAGAAGTGATCATATAAGTCGCATTGGTATTCCAGTTCAGACGGTCCGGCATCAGCGGAACAGCCATGCTGGCTTCAATACCTTCAATCAGCGCCTTACCGCCGTTCTGCCACTGCAATACATAAGCGCCAGATGCGCTTCTGCCAATAATTTTATCACCTGCGACAATCTTATTCTGATAATCGTTACGGAAATACGTGACGCTTGCGTGGTAATCGTCTACGGTAAATTCCAGCCCAATCTCTTTATTGATACTAATTTCAGGATCGAGGTTCTTATTACCAACCAGGTAACAGCCGCCCGACGTAATATCTTTTGGACAACCGTTGCCTTTCGAATAGAGTAAATACCCCTCACTGGTTTGATACAAGTTCGGAGCCTTAAAGGCCCGGGCAATACCGGCTTTCACCTTGACGTATTCACCTAACTCCTGGGAAAGGTTAAGACTGGGACTAAAATTACTCCCGGATTCGCTCAAATAGTCAAAACGCAGGCCCGGAATAATATTGGTACCGGCCATGGGTTCGATATTATCTTCAACGTACAGCGCACTGATTTCCGATTTATTTTTGCTGCTACGGTTAGCCGCCGAACCGGGAATCCCGGCGATATTGCTATCCTTAACCGTCAGACTGGTAGAGGAAGGATCGTTCAGCTCATCGCGGTTCCACTCCGCGCCGACGGTGAGCGTTTGCTCAAATAGCCATATCACCGGGACATTCACCTCGCCGCTGGTGCGATACGAGGTCAGGCGGTTAGTGGTAAACGTCTGGTCGTTGGTAATACGCCCCTCGCCGCCGCCGGAGAGCCCCTCATTCATGCGGGTGTTATCGGTTTTTTCATAGTAGAACCCCAGGCGGCTTTGCCCCCAGTCCCAGATGCCGTTATGAGTTAGACCGTAATTCTGCCGGTACAGGCGATTGGTCTCCCGCCCGGACTGCGCCAGACTTTTGGTAACCGCGTTTGAAGTACTGTTTTGTGTATCGCCGGCATAGATATTCCCCTGCCGACTGTATCCCGCTTCAAAATCAAGGATTTGCTGCGGGGTCATTTTCCATGAGAAGACGCTATTAATATCTTTATTGGTGACCCCCTCCCGTCCGGCGGCATTTTTGGTACCGGCGGAGGAGTTAATATCCCAGCTGTCGGCATCGGTTCTGTTGAGATTACCGTACAGGCGCATCGTCAACGTATCACCAGCCAACGGGCCGCTAAGGCTAAAGTTACCCCGCCTGGTGTCACCTTCTTTGCTGCTTTCCGGCTGGTTGGTATAGAGCGACAGCGAGCCGTGCCAGTCGTTAGTCGGACGTTTGGTGATGATATTCACCACCCCGCCAGCGGCACCGGAGCCATAGCGCGCGGCGGCGGGCCCACGGATCACTTCAATACGTTCTACCATCTCCGGCGGTACCCAGTTCGTATCGCCACGGGTGTCGCGTTCTCCGCGCCAGCTATAGCGAACCGAATTTCGCGACGTCACCGGCACGCCGTCAATCAGCACTAAGGTATTTTCCGGCCCCATACCACGAATATCAATTTGTCGGTTATTTCCGCGCGTCCCCGAGGCGCTATTGCCGGTAAGATTAACCCCAGGCATCTTACGAATAATATCGGCAAGATCGTTAACGGGAGGATTCTTTTGAATATCGTCACGAGTAATAATCGAAACGCCCGGCTGTTGCTTTAATACTTGCTCGGCGGTGGATTCAACCACCATCGTTTCGCCGTTGTCGTCAGTAGATTCTGCTGCTGATAATGGACTATTAACCCCTGTAGAAACCACGGTTATTAACCAGATGAACTTCTTAACTCTCATACCCATTCCCTAAATAATGTCTAAAGTAGCGCTGTTGCCCTCAAGCTCACATCCTTGCCAGGTTACGTCTATATAGTAATTATTATCATATGCTAATGATAATAATTATCATTCAATTAAGGAAAAGGCAATCTTTCGACCACAAAAATCTGGTAATAAAAAAACGGAAACGGGATTTTGCAATATGACTCTCTGTCCGGGCTCCGCTTTGCCAGTAAATCCGGGAAGGGGGGCATAATGCGCCTACTGAACGGAGGTTTTACAAAACAGAAATAGATAAAATAAAACTATTTTTCAGATCGTTAATCACAAGAAACACCCAGGTAAGATGGTATAGCACGGTTCAGGGTTCACCGCCGCTTCCCTGCCGACGGCGAACCATTCTTACAGTTTGCCAGCGACTTTCCGTCTGGGTAATGGTGGGATCGGATACGATTGTAGTCATTCGATATATGACGATGAAAGTGATGTTGGCGCCAAAATACAAAGCGCCTGGTAATATTTATCAGGCGCTTTGCAGACTGAAAACCATCAAACATCGGTTTCTCGTTCCCCAGGATCTACCGGGAAAAATGGCAACCCACAGTTAGTGGATTTTACTGTCGGGTCTTGCCAGGGATGTTGTGTTACCCCCAGATCTTTTAAAAGACCTCGTAACAGCACTAACTCGCTGGGTGTCATTTTTTGCTTTGATTCACCCCCTTTAGGTGGACGAATATCCTCCTGACTAGTACATGTAACACAATAACCTTTTAACTCTATCCATTTAGGCGCGGGGGGGCCCTTAGGATCGGGAGGCGTCGGGCTGGCAACGCACGAACAGGCACTTATACATCCAGGCATAACGTTTTCCTTTTCAAACAATTCACTTTAGTTGGAAGTTCTACTTGAGAAAATAGAAATAGTTATTCAGATATTTTTACCGTCGCATACTCCTGTAATAATAAAAGATACTGTAAATAATTTACTCCCAGCTACTATTCAGTAGCAGATTGTTATTCTTACATTGCTTTTATTTCAGATTTACGTCAAATAGGGCTAAATATTTTCACTATAAAATACGTTAAAGAGTGTTTGTGTACTCGTAGACATTGTGGCGTCTTCAGTACGCAAATCGGTTAGTGTACAATCTTTAAAACTGGTATTTTTTAAATTAGCTTCGGACAAATCAGCCTCGCCCAGGTTCGTAGAAATGAAACTCGCCTTTTGCAGGTTTGCCCGGGTTAAGATAGCGCCTTCCATATCAGCAGCCATTATAGTAGCACCCTGTAATGTCGCACCGCTCATATCGGCACGTATAAGGGTTGCGCCTGAAACATTAGCGTGATCCATATTTGCACCGGAGCAATTACATTCTATCATGCTACAGCCTAACAGACTCGCGTGTTGTAAATTGGCGCCAGTAAGATTAGCGTGATCGAGGGTAGCGCCACACATAATGCTATCTTCCAGACAGGCGTTCTTGAAATTACTGTCGCCTAGTGATGTTCCCGATAGATTTGCGCCCTTAAAATTTGCACCTTCACAATCCGCCATAAACAGCACTGCCCCCTCTAAATTTGCGCCGCTTAAGTCTGCGTCACATAAATTTTCTGACGTCAGATTTGCTCCGGTAAGGACAGCGCCTTTAAGATTCATGCCTCCCTGGGCAGTTAATATTACAGAATCCTGAGGGAGAGAAAATTCGCATCTGAATAGTAAAGCTCGGCATATTTTTTCAAAAGAGGCAAGCGGAATTTCTCTTGTCTCAGAATGGTCGCCTTTACTGACTCGTACAATAACTTGTCCAGCTTCGTTATTCTCACCAGGAAGATTAAATTCGACACGACACCCATCCATATCATCCAGGATGATGTTTTCTGGCAACGGAGCACCTCTGTCAGGCATTGTACTTTTCAATGTCTCAGCCATAGTCTCTATCAATTCCTGATATTGTGTTTCATTTCTCCGACGTATCCCACCACAGGTAAAAAAGTTAATGATATATTCCAGAATGGTTTTGGGCGAGGTAGCTTGCCGCATAGCAGCAGAAGTCCCCGCGCCAAAAGCAGATTTAGCCATACCAGCCAGACTATCGAGTGAACGCTCCATATATTTTCTCCCAGAGACAGCAACACAGTGCATGATAAAATTTATCATATAGATTTGCATTTAGAGATAAGGTGAATACCCCCTTTACGTCTGGTTACATAATAACGTATCACGACGCGTTGCTGTCTGGCTTACACAATAGCAGCCAAATAAATATATTGGCTTATACTCGTCATACTTCAAGTTGCATGTGCTGCGGCTGCGTTCCCTCACCCCAGTCACTTACTTTAGTAAGCTCCTGGGGATTCGCTCGCTTGTCGCCTTCCTGCAACTCAAATTATTTAGAGTATATAACATTATTTAAAATAATAAACACGGCATTCGTTTTAATACTACGTTCAGGACTCATCCCACTCATTAGCAGAAAACCTATTAAAAAGCGTGTTCAGGCGTTTTATTACCGCCATTGATAAACTGTTTAACAACATCGTCTGTACAGACCTTCTTCGTTGCCTTTACGTTTAACTCAATCAGGCTACCGTCTCGGTTATAAGTCTATCGAGTAGTAGGGACGTAGTATGACGATGCAGCAAAGTGATATGGAAAGATATAATCCATTATTAATGTTAAAAGAAGTCATGGCGCAGACGCCTTATCGCCATAAACGCTGGGGAGAGCGTAAGTTTCGCTATAAATTTGTATTACGTTGCCTTATTAACCCCGTAACGACAATTAAATACTTCAATGAATTATGCCATCTGTCTCAGCCCAGAACGCTGATCATTCATCGTCCACTGTTGCCGGCAAAAATCCAGCGGCCCTATTTGTATACCGGACTTAGCATACGTTGCCGGGCAAGGGCTATTCTGGAACACTACCAGTTCGTTCAGTCCTTTCCGGAAAGTAAAATTAAAAAGATCCTCCTGTCCGAGGAACAAATCTTACTCGCTCACCTGGAAGGAAAAAACGGTGCTCTGGTAGATATCTACTGCGGTCCCTGTGGCTATGACAGAGAAGGTGAACTGACATTAACGCTGTGTTTCAATGATACGCCGTTGGCACGTTTATCATTTTCCTTTATCCGCCATGAAGGGAAGCAAATAGCGCTGGTTGCCGGGTTACAAGGGCCCAGTAAACATGTCGGCCCACAAGTCATACGTAACGCCACCAAAGATTGTTACGGTCTCTTTCCTAAACGGATGCTGTATGAAGCTTTTGCAACATTGATGCAGGCCTGTAATGTCGACGAGATTTATGCGGTAAGTGAAAACAACCATGTTTATCGTCAACTCAGGTACTTATTCCAGAAGAAAAAAACTTTTGTGGCCAGCTATAGTGAATTCTGGGAGTCGCTAAACGGCGTTAAGAAAGGTGCCTTATATCATCTGCCATCACAGGTGATGCGTAAAGCGCCTGAAAGTATCCCCAGCAAAAAACGCGCAGAGTATCGGAAACGCTATCATATTCTGGATACAATAATACAAGAGGTTAACAGCCTCTCCCGGTAGAACTATTTCATACGCGGATGTGCAGATCCTGCTACCGTTCAGCGGATCTCTTTGAAATCTGTATCGCTACTGGATGGTTAAATACAGAATGGCTTGCGAGTGAAAAGCGCGGCATTAAACCGTCGCTTTCACTCATGCTATGATCAACATCTTAATCTTATTCCCTTCACCATAACGTCATCGATTAGCATGTTAACCATTAAATACAAGCTAAACATTTTTCACTTTTTTATTTGGTTGAGCGAAAAAATAATACAAAATAGAATTTTCAGTAAACCAAGTCAGGAGTTTTGGTGAAAATACAAGAAGTTAAGCGTATATTAACCCGCTGGCAACCGTCTTCCTTTTCCCTATACCGGGAGGTGTTTACGCAATACGGCGGTAGTATCAATATGCACCCAGATATTGTGGATTATTTCATGAAGCGCTATAACTGGCATTTTAAATTCTTCCACTATAAAGAAGATGATAAGATTAAAGGCGCCTACTTTATCTGTAATGATCAGAATATTGGCATCCTGACGCGCAGAACCTTCCCGCTATCTTCAGATGAGATACTTATTCCGATGGCGCCAGATTTACGCTGCTTCTTGCCCGATCGTACTAACCGACTTTCGGCGTTGCATCAGCCACAAATACGCAATGCCATATGGAAACTCGCCAGAAAGAAACAAAATTGTCTGGTCAAAGAAACGTTCTCTTCTAAGTTTGAAAAAACACGCCGTAATGAATATCAGCGGTTTCTTAAAAAAGGCGGAAGTGTAAAAAGCGTTGCTGATTGTTCTTCTGATGAATTGACTCATATTTTTATCGAGTTATTTCGGTCTCGTTTCGGCAATACTTCATCCTGCTATCCCGCTGATAACCTTGCCAACTTTTTTAGTCAACTGCATCACCTTCTGTTTGGGCATATTCTTTATATTGAAGGGATACCCTGTGCATTTGATATCGTATTGAAATCTGAAAGCCAGATGAACGTCTACTTTGACGTATCTAATGGTGCAATTAAAAATGAGTTCAGGCCACTCAGTCCCGGCAGCATACTAATGTGGCTAAATATTAGCCGTGCCAGACATTACTGCCAGGAAAGACAAAAAAAATTGCTTTTCTCCATCGGCATACTAAAGCCTGGATGGGAATATAAGCGCATGTGGTCGACCCCCTATTTTACCGGGAAATCGATTTGCTAAAAAGAAAGCCTGGAAGTAAATATGTTTTTTACGCCCAGGTTTTTCATAAACCCTGATAAAATGATAAAAAACGAAAATTTAATCAGAATTTAAAAAATAAGTTAACCACCATATAATCATAATGACAATTACTCGAAATTCACTTACACTATGCTCGGTTTTACGGAATTGATTAACACGGTATGTTACAGATAACGTGCTAAAAAGCGTGCAGCGGTTATACATTTTCATATGTGTGTGTCATTAACCTGGCGTCAGGAACAGATGATGATGACAACTACCCTTTTATCTCTTCTGGCCTGGCATACCGTCAGTAGATTAAAGGTGTAGCCTTGCTTTATGGCATTACAAAAATGTGGGTGAGGTCTATGCTCAATGTATACGTTATTTGTAACAACGCTCTTGTGCATAAACAATACGTTATTGCCCCAACAGCACTGAACGGGTACAGTGGTTCTTGCTGACAACAGGCTTAAAGATCGCCTTAACACGGGATACCTGATAACTGGATTATATTATGACACATGCAGACTGGCTGATTCTTGGGTATACAACTGTTATTATTATTTTTGGTATTGTATGTTATATCGGATTGCTTAAATTGATAACGAAAGGCAAGCATGAAAAATAACGCACTTACCGGGAAGAATATACTCTCAGGAGATAAAATGCTTCGGCAATGATATGACACCACTGCCGAAATGCTATTTTTACAGAAATCAATCAGGTATTGAGGGTGATTTTATCATAGCCGCGCCAGCGATAATTCAACAACGAGAGCAGCCAGAATAGCACAAAAGCACCCACTACCCAGAAGCCCACATTCCCCATATGATCGTTAAGCGTGCTGACGGTCTGCCAAAATGTTCCGCTTAACTGTAACGCATCATCAATCAACCCCAGCGCCTCAAGTCCGCCAATCGCCAGCGCGACAATGACGGATGCGGCGGTAATGGTCATATTATAATAAAGCTTACGTAATGGATGCGAGAAAGCCCAACCGTAAGCGCCGACCATGACAAAGTTATCCAGGGAATCTACCAGCGCCATCCCGGCGGTAAACAGCACAGGAAAAATCATCATTGACCAGAGAGATAGCCCCTGGTTAGCTGCTGAAGCGGAAATGCCCAGCAACCCAACCTCGGTTGCGGTATCAAATCCCAGACCAAACAGAAAACCGACAAAATACATATGCCAACTGGAAGTGACCAAACGAAACGTACGCTGAAATATACGCGTCATCAGCCCGCCAGGTATCGCCTCGTCATGCGCCCTCACTGACTCGCCGCGGGTAACCGAGCGAAATTGCCGCCAGACGTTGAACAAAATAAACAGGTTAAGCAGGGCCATCGCCAGCAGAAAAAAAGCGGAAACAGCCGTACCAATCAACGAACCATATTGATGCAAAACATCAATACGATCGCGAAATGCCATCGACGTCACAACAATCGCCAGACATGCCAGAACGACAATGGTCGAATGACCCAATGAAAAAAACGCCCCCACGCCTAAAGGCGTTTTACCCTGCTGCATCAGTTTACGGGTGACGGTATCGATGGCTGCGATATGATCGGCATCAACCGCATGACGCAGCCCAAAGCTATACGCCAGTATGGCTGCGCTTAGCATGACTGCATGGTGATGAAAAACACAGAACGCCCAAATCCAGGCCAGGATGTTAACCCCGACAAGAAAGACGGTTAATGCTATTCCCCGTCGTTTAGTATGATTATTCATGCCCCTGCACCCACTATAGTTTTAATTAACGCTACGGTTTGTAGGGGGAATGTATGATCATTTGATTAAAACGTCACACCTCAAGATGCGACTTTTTGTAAACGTGCTTTACCGCTGACACATTTGTGCGCATTACTGCGGGACAAGGCTTAAAAAGCGTATCCGAACGTATAACCCTCCCAACGCTTCGCTACGGGAAAAATGGGGATGAGTACGGTGCAGGCGTGCGATATCATTGACCAAAGCCAGACCAATGCCCGCCCCGGCCACATTTCCTACGTTATCGAGCCGGTGGAACGGCTGTAGCGCCAGATGGATGTGTTCATCATCAATGCCGGGGCCGCTATCTTCGACAACCAGCGTCACGGCATCGCCATCCCGTTCAAGCCGCGCGGTGACGATGCCTTGCTCAGGCGTGTATTTCAGCGCATTATCCAGCAAGTTTCCGCACAGCTCGCTAAGCAGTACCTCATCCCCCTCGATCCACATCGCTTCCTGTTCGCCTTCGTAGCCCAGGTCGATATGTTTACTTCGCGCCTGCGCCAGGCGGGTAAAACAGCCGCTCTGTACGATATCGTACAGATTCACCGGGGAAAAACGCCGCTCGCCCTGCTCTTTATGCTTTACCGCAGAAAGTTGCAACAATCTTTCCGTGAGCTGAATGGTGCTATCCAGCGTTACGCTCATCGCCTGCAGACTTTCGTACCAGTGATGAGGATGCTGGCTGGCTAACGCCACCGCCGCCTGCGTTTTTAACACCGCCAGCGGCGTTTTTAACTGGTGAGAAGCATCGGCGCTAAAGCGTTCCTGCCGGGAGAGGATGCCGCGGAGCCTGTCAATGTAGCGATTAAACGCCACGATTAACAAGCGTGTTTCCGACCACGGCAGCAGTTCCGGCAGCGGCGTTAACAGACCCGGTTCGCGGCGTACCATTAATGACGAAAGTTGACGCATAGGGCGCAGGATCCGGCGTAATAACCAGCCAACCAGCACCAGGGTTAGCAGCACCAGCAGACCCTGTGAGATCCAGGAAGAGAACAGCAGTTGGCCCGCCAGATAACGACGGGACTGCAGCGTCTCTGCGACATAAATCTCCGCCATGCCGATAATGCCGCCTTCGTTGACCGGCTGTAGCAAACGCGCCACGCGGATCGCCTCGCCGCGATACTCGGTATGATAGAACCACGCCAGCGCCGGATAAAGCCGGGTACGGGGCGTAGCGGGCGGCATGGCAGGCAGATCGTCATAACCGGAAATGACCTTTCCGGAAGGGTCGACGACTTTGTAATAGAGTCGATCATTCATATTAAGCTCGAAGCTATCCAGCACCACCCAGGGCACGTTAACTTCCAGATGGTTATTGCGCACCACCAGCCGTTCCGATACCGTTCGCGCCGAGGAGAGCAATGTACGATCATAAGCCTGAGTGGCGGCCTGTAGCGCATTGACATAACTGTTAAACGCCGACAGCCCCCATAGCAGAATCAGCGGCAACCCCAGGAACAGTAAGAGTTGCAGGTACAACGATTGCGGCTTAACCCACTTCATCGCCGCGCTCCAGCACATAACCCAGGCCGCGCAGCGTCGTAATTCGTACATCGCTTCCCTGGAGTTTTTTACGCAGTCGATGAATATAAAGTTCGATGCTTTCAGGGCTTACCTCATCGTTCAGGCTGAACACCTGTTCAAAAAGCTGCTGACGCGAGACCGGCCGCGTTCGTCGGTACATCAATACGGTTAAGAGCGCCTGCTCACGCGGCGTCAGCGCTAACGGCTGCCCCTGTAACAGAAAATACCCTTCATCATGAAAGATCAATTCCCCCAGTTGCTGAACTTCATGAACCTGCCCAGCGCTGCGTCGCAGCAAGGCCCGTAAACGGGCATCCAGCTCTTCCAGTTCAAAGGGTTTCGGCAGATAGTCATCCGCGCCGACGTTGAGACCTTTTACGCGATCCGCCACCGCGCTTCGCGCCGTGAGCAACAAAACGGGCAAGGTCTGACCGCGTTTACGCAGCCGTTGCACCACCTCCAGTCCATCCATTCCCGGCATATTGATATCCAGCACCGCCAGCGCGTACATTTCACTGTGCAGAAGATGGTCAGCCGCCAGGCCGTCAAATACGCAGTCCACGGCAAAGCCGTTTTGCACCAGCGCTTTCTCCAGCCAGTGAGCCAGCTCACGGTTATCTTCCGCCAATAAGAGACGCATATCACATCCTGTAAAGTTTCTGCCGCATTGAAAGGGAATTGAAAGGTTATTGTTTTAACAATCACGCAACCGAACTGCTACATGTCGGCTCACATAATCACAAAAATCTTCTTCCGAACCTGAAAAATCCGGACGTCCGGCGTGAGGATAAAAAATGAAAAAACAATTACTTCGTACCCTTACTGCAAGCATTTTATTAATGAGTACCTCTGTTCTGGCGCAGGAGGCGCCGTCGCGAACGGAATGTATCGCGCCAGCCAAACCTGGCGGCGGCTTCGACCTCACCTGTAAGCTGATTCAGGTGAGTTTGCTGGAGACTGGCGCTATCGAGAAACCCATGCGGGTAACGTATATGCCCGGCGGCGTCGGCGCTGTGGCCTATAACGCGATAGTCGCCCAACGCCCTGGCGAACCCGGGACTGTGGTCGCCTTTTCCGGCGGTTCGCTGCTCAACCTGTCGCAGGGGAAATTTGGTCGCTACGGCGTGGATGATGTGCGCTGGCTGGCAAGCGTGGGCACTGATTACGGCATGATCGCCGTGCGTGCGGATTCCCCGTGGAAAACGCTGAAAGATCTGATGACAGCGATGGAAAAAGATCCCAACAGCGTGGTCATTGGCGCTGGCGCCTCTATTGGCAGCCAGGACTGGATGAAGTCGGCGTTGCTGGCGCAAAAGGCGAACGTCGACCCGCACAAGATGCGCTACGTTGCCTTTGAGGGCGGCGGCGAGCCGGTGACGGCATTAATGGGCAACCATGTTCAGGTTGTCTCCGGCGATCTCAGTGAAATGGTGCCTTATCTGGGCGGCGACAAAATCCGCGTCCTTGCCGTCTTTTCAGAAAATCGTCTGCCGGGCCAGCTTGCCAATGTCCCTACCGCTAAAGAACAGGGCTACGACCTGGTGTGGCCGATTATTCGCGGCTTCTATGTCGGGCCCAAAGTCAGCGATGCCGATTACCAGTGGTGGGTGGATACCTTCAAGAAGCTCCAGCAAACCGACGAGTTTAAAAAGCAGCGCGATCTGCGCGGCCTGTTTGAGTTCGACATGACCGGCCAGCAGCTCGATGACTACGTGAAAAAACAGGTTACTGATTACCGTGAACAGGCGAAAGCCTTCGGACTCGCGAAATAATCGCGGAGGCAATGATGAGCGATCGTATCTTTGCGGGTATCTGGCTGTTGCTCTGTATCGCCGGGCTATTCATCGCCTGGCAGATCCAAAGCGAATACAGCTATGAACCCGTCGGCCCCCGCCCTTTTCCGCTGGGGATTATCGGCCTGATGGCGCTCTGCGCGCTGGCGCTGTTATTGCGCCATCCCGACACGGTGAGCTGGCCGCGCCGCCATGTTCTGCAAAAGCTAATTACCATGATCATCATCCTGCTGATGTATGCCTGGGGATTCGAATGGCTGGGTTTTCCCATCGCCACCGCGCTTCTCACCATGGTTATCGGGATGCTGTTCGGCGCCACGATTCCGGCGGCGGGTATCTCCGGCGCGGTATTGGGTATTCTGCTGTGGTATGCCTTTGACCGGCTGCTTGATGTCACCTTACCTCTCGGCGCCTGGCTGAGTTAACGGAGCAACGATGGATACCTGGATATATCTTTCTCAGGGCTTTGCGGTGGCGATGACGCCGGAAAACCTGGTTATCGCGTTGATTGGCTGCTTCGTGGGCACGATCGTCGGTCTGCTGCCGGGCCTGGGACCGATCAACGGCGTGGCAATCTTACTGCCGCTGGCCTTTGCGTTGCATCTGCCTGCGGAGTCGGCGCTAATTCTGCTGGCGACGGTGTACATTGGCTGTGAGTATGGCGGCAGGATCTCCTCCATATTGCTCAACGTCCCCGGCGATGCGGCGGCGATCATGACGGCGCTGGACGGTTACCCGATGGCGCAGCAAGGGAAAGGCGGCGTAGCGCTGTCGATTTCCGCAGTCAGCTCATTTTTCGGTTCATTAATCGCTATCGGCGGCATCATTCTGTTCGCCCCTTTACTGGCGCAATGGTCACTGGCCTTCGGTCCGGCGGAATATTTCGCCTTAATGGTTTTTGCCATCGCCTGTCTTGGCAGCATGATGGCGCAAAATCCGCTTAAATCATTTCTGGCAGCGCTGATCGGTCTTGGCCTTGCGACCGTCGGCGTGGACGCCAACACCGGGGTTTATCGCTTTACCTTTGACAGCGTTCATCTTTCCGACGGCGTACAGTTTATCGTCGTGGTGATCGGCCTGTTCTCGGTATCAGAAATACTTTTGATGCTGGAACATACCAGCAGCGGGCAAACAATGGTCCGCAAAACGGGTCGAATGTTGTTCAACCTGAAAGAAGGCGCGCAGTGTATCGGCACTACCCTGCGTTCTTCGGTAATCGGCTTTTTTGTCGGCGTATTGCCCGGCGCCGGGGCGACCATCGCCAGCGCCATTACCTATATGACCGAGAAAAAACTCAGCGGCAACAGCGATAGCTTCGGCAAAGGGGATATTCGCGGCGTCGCGGCGCCGGAGGCGGCAAACAACGCCTCTGCCTGCGGCTCCTTCATCCCGATGCTGACGCTGGGCGTTCCCGGTTCCGGCACTACGGCAGTGATGATGGGGGCGCTGACGCTGTACAACATCACGCCAGGCCCGGCGATGTTCACCGAACAGCCGGATATCGTCTGGGGACTCATCGCTGCGCTGCTGATTGCGAACGTGATGCTGCTGATCATGAATATCCCGTTGATCGGTCTGTTCACCCGTATGCTCACCATTCCGCTGTGGTTCCTGGTACCCGCCATCGCTGCCGTATCGGCGGTAGGGGTGTATGCGGTACACAGCACCACCTTCGATCTGGTGCTGATGGTCGCACTTGGCGTGTTAGGGTACATTTTACGTAAAATGCACTTCCCCATGTCGCCGCTGATCCTGGGATTCGTACTGGGGGAAATGCTGGAGCAAAACCTGCGCCGCGCACTCTCCATCAGTAACGGCAATATGGCGATTTTGTGGCAAAGCGGCGTTGCCAAAGCCCTGCTGATCATGGCGATCATGGTCATTGTCGTACCGCCAGTGTTACGTCTGATCCGTAAACACAGCCGTAAACCGCAGGTTGACGCCGGTTAATTGACTGCTGAAATACGTTGTACTTGTCCGGCCTACGCGCTCATGTGCCAGGCCGGGCAACCCCGCCAGCATCACTCTCCCCATAACTTGCTCATTTTACACCCCTTCTTGCCGTTGTCAGGCTCGTGGCGCCGTTAACCTCACCTTTCGCATTGTTAAATATTTGTTGTTTTTGATCACAATAATTAAACAAAAGCGGTTGTTTCATACGCGTTTCTGGAAAATGTCGATATTTTTAATTTATGGCTACGAAATGAGCATCGCCATGTCTCCCTGACCATCTTACCGAGAGGAATGATTCTGATGAATGCACTGACTGCCGTAAAAGCGAACACAGATGATTTAGCCCAACGCCATACTGGTTTCACCCTTGCCCCTTCGGCGCAGTCGCCGCGCCTGCTGGCGTTAACGTTTACGGCGGATACCACAAGACAATTTCTCCATCAGGTTGCGCAGTGGCCGGTGCAGGCGCTGGAATACAAATCTTTCTTACGTTTCAAAATCGGCAAGATCCTCGACGATCTGTGCGGCAATCAGCTACAACCGCTGTTGATCAAAACGCTCCTCAACCGTGCACAAGGCGCGCTGTTGATCAGCGCCGAAGGGATCGATGATGTCGCACAGGCAGAAGAGATGGTCAAACTGGCGACGGCGGTGGCGCATCTTATTGGTCGCTCCAACTACGATGCGATGAGCGGCCAGTATTACGCGCGTTTCGTGGTCAAAAACGTCGACAACTCCGACAGTTATCTGCGCCAGCCCCACCGCGTAATGGAACTGCACAATGACGGTACCTATGTTGAGGAGGTGACCGACTACGTATTGATGATGAAAATCGACGAACAAAATATGGAAGGCGGTAACTCGCTGCTGCTGCACCTTGATGACTGGGAACATCTGGAGTCCTTTTTTACCCATCCGCTGGCGCGTCGCGTCATGCGCTGGGCGGCGCCGCCAAGCAAGAATGTTAGCCATGACGTCTGGCACCCGGTGTTTGATGTCGACCAACAAGGCCGCCCGGTCATGCGTTATATCGACCAGTTCGTCCAGCCAAAAGACTTTGAAGAAGGCGTCTGGCTCAGCGAGCTTTCAGACGCGCTGGAAACCAGTCAAAACATCCTCTCCGTGCCGGTACCGGTCGGCAAATTCCTGCTGATTAACAATCTATTCTGGCTACATGGACGCGATCGTTTTACGCCGCATCCTGACTTGCGTCGCGAGCTGATGCGCCAGCGCGGTTACTTCGCCTACGCCGCCAGCCATTATCAAACTCACCAATAAGCGCCACGGCGAAGGAATTACGCGGATGTATGATTTTGTGATTATCGGCGGCGGCATTATCGGCATGTCGACCGCCATGCAACTTATTGATGTCTACCCGGATGCGCGCATCGCATTGCTGGAAAAAGAGTCCGCGCCAGCCTGCCATCAGACCGGGCATAACAGCGGCGTGATCCATGCCGGGGTGTACTACACGCCCGGCAGCCTCAAAGCGCGGTTTTGTCTGGCAGGCAATCAGGCGACCAAAACCTTTTGCGATCAAAACAACATCCGCTACGACACCTGCGGCAAAATGTTGGTCGCCACCTCGGAGCTGGAAATGGCGCGGATGCGCGCGCTATGGGAGCGGACGGCGGCCAACGGCTTAGAGCGCGAGTGGTTAAGCGCGGCGGAGCTGCGTGAACGCGAACCCAATATCATTGGCCTGGGCGGGATTTTTGTCCCTTCCAGCGGGATTGTCAGCTATCGCGATGTCGCGACGGCCATGGCGAACCGCTTTCAGGCCAAAGGCGGCGAGATCATCTACCATGCCGAGGTCAGCGCGCTAACAGAACATGCCGCTGGCATTGTTATTCGCACCTCGCAAGGTCGGGAAATAGAAACCGCTACGCTTATCGGCTGTGCAGGACTGATGGCGGATCGGCTGGTCAAAATGCTGGGCGTGGAGCCCGGTTTTATTATCTGCCCTTTCCGCGGCGAGTACTTTCGTCTGGCCCCGCGACACAACCGGATCGTTAACCATTTGATCTACCCGATCCCCGATCCGGCAATGCCGTTTCTCGGCGTCCACCTTACCCGCATGATCGACGGCAGCGTCACGGTCGGGCCGAATGCGGTGCTGGCGCTTAAACGCGAAGGCTACCGTAAGCGCGACGTTTCCTTCACCGACACCCTGGAGATTTTCCGCTCCGCCGGCATTCGCCGCGTACTGCAAAACCATCTGCTTTCCGGACTAGGCGAGATGAAAAACTCGCTGTGCAAAAGCGGCTATTTGCGGCGAGTACAAAAGTATTGCCCCAGCCTGACCGTCAACGATCTCCAGCCCTGGCCGGCAGGCGTGCGGGCGCAGGCGGTTTCGCCGGACGGCAAACTGATTGATGATTTTCTGTTTGTTACGACGCCGCGTTCCATTCACACCTGTAACGCCCCCTCCCCGGCGGCGACATCCGCGATACCTATCGGCGCGCATATCGTCAGCAAAGTTCAGGCGCTACGCGAAAGCCAGAGCAACCCCGGACGTGCGCTGCGTGCGGCACGCAGCGTGGACGCATTACACGCCGCATTTACCCGTTAACCCTTCAGACAGGAAGCAATTATGCAACTTAACGACTCTACCCTGTTCCGTCAGCAGGCCTTTATCGATGGTGACTGGCGCGACGCGCGCGGCGGCGATGTCATCCCCGTGAGCAACCCCGCCAACGGGAAACCGCTCGGCAATGTGCCCAAAATGGGGGCGGAAGAGACTCGCGACGCCATCAACGCCGCCAATCGCGCCCTGCCCGCCTGGCGCGCGCTCACCGCCAAAGAGCGAGCCAATATCCTGCGTCGCTGGTTCAATCTGATGATGGAACATCAGGACGATTTGGCGCGTCTGATGACGCTGGAACAGGGTAAACCGCTGGCGGAAGCGAAAGGCGAAATTAGCTACGCCGCCTCGTTTATTGAATGGTTCGCCGAAGAAGGGAAGCGTATCTATGGCGACACGATTCCAGGTCATCAGGCTGATAAACGGCTGCTGGTGATTAAACAACCCATCGGCGTCACCGCCGCGATTACCCCGTGGAACTTTCCCTCGGCAATGATCACCCGTAAAGCCGGCCCCGCGCTGGCCGCAGGCTGCACGATGGTACTCAAACCCGCCAGCCAGACGCCGTTTTCCGCGCTGGCGCTGGCGGAACTGGCCCAGCGCGCCGGAATTCCCGCAGGCGTATTTAACGTCGTTACCGGTTCGGCTGGCGATATCGGCGGCGAGCTGACCAGCAACCCGCTGGTACGCAAACTGTCGTTTACCGGCTCGACGGAGATTGGCCGCCAGCTAATGGAACAATGCGCCAAAGACATTAAAAAAGTATCGCTGGAGTTGGGCGGCAATGCGCCGTTTATCGTCTTTGACGATGCCGATCTGGATAAAGCCGTTGAGGGCGCGCTGGCTTCGAAGTTTCGCAACGCCGGGCAGACCTGTGTCTGCGCCAATAGATTGTATGTTCAGGACGGCGTTTACGATCGTTTTGCGGAAAAACTCAACCAGGCGGTAAATAAGCTCGCGGTCGGCGACGGTCTGCAAGCCGACGTTGCTATCGGGCCGCTGATTGATGAAAAAGCCGTGGCGAAAGTCCAGGAGCATATCGCCGATGCGCTGGAAAAAGGCGCCCGCGTCATTACGGGTGGTGAAGCGCACAAATTGGGCGGCAACTTCTTTCAACCGACCATTCTGGCGGATGTTCCTGATAACGCGAAAGTCGCCAAAGAAGAGACATTCGGGCCGCTCGCGCCTCTGTTCCGCTTCAGCGACGAGGCGGATGTCATCAGGCAGGCTAACGATACCGAGTTCGGCCTGGCAGCCTATTTTTATGCACGCGATTTAAGCCGCGTTTTCCGCGTCGGCGAAGCGCTGGAATACGGCATCGTCGGTATTAATACCGGCATTATCTCCAACGAAGTCGCGCCTTTCGGCGGCATTAAGGCCTCCGGATTAGGCCGTGAAGGTTCCAAATACGGCATCGAAGATTATTTAGAAATCAAATATATGTGCATCGGCCTTTAACAGGAGAGTCGCTAATGAATACCAATAACGCTTTAATGCAGCGCCGTCATAACGCCGTTCCTCGCGGCGTGGGCCAGATTCACCCAATTTTCGCCGAGCGGGCGGAAAATTGTCGGGTCTGGGATGTCGAAGGCCGTGAGTATCTCGATTTCGCGGGCGGCATTGCCGTCCTGAACACCGGTCATTTACATCCGGGCATTGTTTCAGCGGTCGAAGCGCAGTTGAAGAAATTGTCCCATACCTGTTTTCAGGTGCTGGCCTATGAACCGTATCTGGCGTTGTGCGAACGCATGAACCAGAAGGTACCGGGCGATTTCGCCAAAAAAACGTTGCTGGTCACGACCGGTTCAGAAGCGGTTGAAAACGCGGTGAAAATCGCCCGCGCGGCGACAAAACGCAGCGGCGCTATCGCGTTTAGCGGCGCTTACCACGGTCGTACCCACTACACGCTCTCTCTGACCGGGAAAGTACACCCGTACTCTGCTGGTATGGGATTGATGCCAGGCCATGTCTACCGCGCGCTTTATCCTTGCCCGCTACACAACGTCAGCGACGACGACGCGATCGCCAGCATTGAACGCATCTTTAAAAATGATGCCGCGCCGGAAGATATCGCCGCCATTATTATTGAGCCGGTACAGGGCGAAGGCGGATTTTACGCCGCCTCTCCCGCGTTTATGCAGCGACTGCGCGCGCTATGCGACCAACACGGCATTATGTTGATTGCCGACGAAGTGCAAAGCGGCGCGGGCCGGACCGGTACGCTGTTCGCCATGGAACAGATGGGCGTTGCGGCAGATATTACCACGTTTGCGAAATCGATCGCCGGCGGCTTTCCGCTGGCAGGCGTTACCGGCCGGGCAGACGTGATGGACGCTATCGCGCCGGGCGGGCTGGGCGGCACCTATGCCGGAAACCCGATTGCCTGCGCCGCCGCGCTGGCGGTACTGGACATTTTCGAGCAGGAAAATCTACTGCAAAAGGCGAATACGCTTGGCAAAACGCTGCGCGATGGCCTGATGGAGATAGCGGAAACGCACCGTGAGATTGGTGACGTGCGCGGACTGGGCGCCATGATCGCCATTGAGTTGTTCGAAAATGGCGACCCCGGCAAACCGAACGCGGCTCTGACCGCCGACATTGTGACCCGCGCCCGCGAGAAAGGGTTAATTCTGCTCTCCTGCGGTCCTTACTACAACATCTTGCGCATCCTCGTTCCACTCACTATTGAGGCCTCGCAGATTCGGCAAGGCCTGGAGATTATCGCCCAGTGCTTTGATGAGGCGAAACAAGCGTAATGTCCAATAAGCAGCGTCGGGTGGCGACGTAACTGTCTTATCCGGCCTACAAAAACCGTTTCGATTGTAGGCCGAATAAGCCAGGCGCCATCCGGTAAACGAGCGCAATAACAATAAAGAGGTTTTAGGATGGGGCAATTGTCAGAATCACATGCATTAGGGGGCGGGCTGAAATCACGCCACGTCACCATGTTATCGATCGCCGGCGTCATCGGCGCCAGCCTGTTTGTCGGTTCCAGCGTGGCGATTGCGGAGGCCGGCCCTGCGGTACTGCTGGCCTATCTGTTCGCAGGACTTTTAGTCGTCATGATTATGCGAATGCTGGCTGAAATGGCCGTCGCCACACCGGATACCGGTTCTTTTTCCACCTATGCGGATAAAGCGATCGGCCCCTGGGCCGGGTATACCATCGGCTGGTTATACTGGTGGTTTTGGGTGCTGGTTATTCCGCTGGAGGCCAATATTGCCGCCATTATTCTGAATTCATGGATACCGGGTATTCCGGTATGGCTATTTTCATTAGTGATTACGCTTGCCTTAACCGGAAGCAATTTATTGAGCGTCAAAAATTACGGCGAGTTCGAATTCTGGCTGGCGCTATGTAAAGTAATTGCCATTCTGGCGTTTATCGCGCTGGGCGCGACGGCGATTAGCGGTTTTTATCCGTATGCCGAGGTAAGCGGTATCTCCCGGCTCTGGGATCACGGCGGTTTTATGCCTAACGGCTTCGGCGCGGTGTTAAGCGCCATGTTGATCACCATGTTCTCTTTTATGGGCGCGGAAATCGTTACTATTGCTGCCGCGGAATCCGATACGCCGGATAAACATATCGTACGCGCCACCAATTCTGTTATCTGGCGAATTTCCATCTTTTACCTGTGTTCCATTTTTGTGGTGGTGGCGCTGATCCCGTGGAATATGCCGGGTCTGAAAAGCGTAGGTTCGTACCGTTCGGTACTGGAGCTGCTTCATATTCCGCACGCAAAATTCATTATGGACTGCGTGATTTTGTTGTCAGTGACCAGTTGTCTGAACTCCGCATTATATACCGCCTCCCGGATGCTCTATTCCCTTAGCCGCCGCGGCGATGCGCCTGCGATAATGGGAAAAACTAACCGTAGCAAAACGCCCTGGGTGGCGGTTCTCCTCTCTACTGGCGCGGCGTTTTTAACCGTTATCGTCAATTATTATGCCCCGGCAAAAGTGTTTAAATTTCTTATCGACAGTTCCGGCGCCATCGCGCTGCTGGTCTATCTGGTGATTGCGATTTCGCAATTGCGGATGCGTAAAATTCTGCTGGCGCAGGGCGGAGAAATTAAGTTGAAAATGTGGCTTTATCCGTGGCTCACCTGGCTGGTTATCGGCTTTATCTGCTTTGTTCTGGTGGTGATGCTATTTCGACCGGCACAGCAACTAGAAGTCATTTCAACGGGGCTGTTAGGGCTGGGCATAATAGGTACTGTCCCCATTATGTCTCGCTGGAAAAAACTGATAAGGTGGCAAAAAGCCCCCCTGCAAAACCTACGTTAGTTATTCCCGGCGTCAGCCGGGAAGCTTCTCAGGAGTAAAAGATGACCGCCCTTTCCCAACCGACGGCCATAGATGGCTATCGCTGGCTTAAAAATGACATTATTCGCGGCACTTATCAGCCGGATGAGAAACTGCGGATGAGTTTATTAACCGCCCGCTATGCGCTCGGCGTAGGGCCGCTGCGTGAGGCGCTGTCGCAACTGGTGGCGGAACGGCTGGTCACCGTGGTGAATCAAAAAGGCTATCGCGTGGCATCCATGTCAGAGGCGGAACTCCTCGATATTTTTGACGCGCGCGCCAATATGGAAGCGATGCTGGTACGCCTGGCGATTGAACGCGGCGATGATGCGTGGGAGGCGGAGATCCTGGCGCGAGCGCATATGCTCAGTAAACTGGAAGCCAGCGATGCCAGTGAACATATGCTCGATGAATGGGATCAGCGCCACCAAGCGTTTCATTCCGCCATTGTCGCCGGGTGCGGCTCCCATTACCTGCTACAGATGCGCGAACGCTTATTTGACCTGGCGGCCCGCTACCGCTTTATTTGGTTACGTGAAACCGTTCTGTCCGTCGAGATGCTGGAAGATAAACATATCCAGCATCACACGCTAACCGAAGCGATACTGGCGCGCGAGGCGGCACGCGCCAGCGAATTAATGCGTCAGCATTTGCTGACGCCGATTCCCATTATTCGCCAGGCGATGGCAGGGAAAATGTAGCCAGGCGCGGCTTGATAGCCATTATTCTTCAGGAATACGCAACACTTGTCCCGGATATATTTTTTCCGGGCTTTTCAGCATCGGTTTATTTGCCTCGAAGATTTTATTATACAGATTGGCGTTACCATACACTTGCTTTGAAATAGCGCTCAGGGTGTCGCCTGATTTTACGGTATAAAACTGACTTTCAGCCGCTGGCGTCGTGGTTTTAACCTGATCGTCAACGCTGCTAATCCCGGCGATATTCCCCACGGCAACCAGAATTTTTTCTTTTGCCTCCTGACTCAGCCCATCCCCCGTCACTGTCGCTTTTCCATCCGCAATTTGCACATTCACTTTGTCAGCGTCGGGTATTCCCGTTTTATTTAAATGTTCCTGGACTTTTTTCGCCTGATCGTCCTTATCATGGTTAGCGGTTACCGCGTCCCAGAGTTTTTCACCTGCATCTTTTACAAAATTGAAAAGTCCCATATTCACCTCGCTTGTCAAAAATACACACAAAGAAAAGTGTAGCAGAGGGAATGAGGTTATCCTGATAAGCGGCGCTTATGCGCCGCCGGTGGCCGGTAATTAATGACGCATCTGAACCCAAAATGCGTGGATAAGCCCCGGAATATATCCGAGTAATGTCAGCAGGATATTAAGGATAAATGCCCAACCGAACCCTTTTCCTAAAAGTACGCCGAGCGGAGGCAAAATAATCGTAAATACAATTCTCCAGAAACCCATATACACTCCATACAAGCAAAATTAGTCATTGTTTAAAAAGAGATTTTATCTCTAAGCATAGTCAGTTTACCTGAGCCTGCCAGTCGCGCGCCGCGCTTTTACCCTCCTTTACGCTTTTTACGCTGGCATTAGGTTGATGTTTATTTTAGAATTAACTAAATTTAGAAAATACTTAAATAACTATGACAGAGCTTGAACAACTTCAGGCCAGCGCAGAACAGGCGGCGGCCCTGCTCAAAGCGATGAGCCACCCAAAAAGATTACTGATTTTATGTATGCTTTGCGGTTCGCCAAAAACCAGCGCAGGCGAACTGGCGCGCATTACCGGGCTAAGCCCCTCCGCGACGTCGCAACATCTGGCGCGGATGCGGGAAGAAGGGCTGATTGATAGTCAACGCGATGCCCAGCGCATTCACTATTTCATTAAAAATGAGGCGGTTAATACGATTATCGCCACGTTAAAGAATCTCTATTGTCCATAAGGAGGCACGATGTCCATTGGGATAGTTTCCCCCCGTGAGGCGCAAGCGCTGATAGCGCAAGGCGCGAAACTGATTGATGTGCGCGACGCCGATGAATATCTGCGCGAGCATATTCCACATGCGCAACTGGCGCCGCTCTCCCGGCTTGAACAGGGCGATTTGCCCGCCAACCTGCGAGCGGAACAGATTATTTTTCACTGTCAGTCAGGTAAACGAACCAGCAGCAATGCAGCAAAACTACAGGCCATTGCCGCCCCTGCTCAGGTCAGTCTACTGGAAGGCGGTATCGACGGATGGAAAGCGGCAGGATTGCCCGTCACAGAAGACAAATCGCAACCGTTGCCGCTGATGCGTCAGGTGCAAATCGCCGCCGGTGGGTTGGCGTTGCTTGGGGTTATTATGGGCTATACGGTCCACGGCGGCTTTTTCCTCATTAGCGGTTTTGTCGGGGCCGGGTTAATGCTGGCAGGCATGACCGGCTTCTGCGGAATGGCGCGACTACTGGAAAAAATGCCCTGGAATACCCGTACTCATTAAGCGGTACCTTCACCACGCGTCGGTAAGTGTGTAGTAGACTGAAGGCGGGTTTATACCATTGTTCAACAGGAGGGCGTGATGTTCACACCAAGCGATATCGTACAGCCCCGAATGGGTGGGCCGAAACTGAAAGTGATTGAAGTCAACGAGGATCATATTGTCGCGGTACAGGTCGGTAATGAACCGGGCGAAAAATTGATCCTCAAAGCGGCAGATGTCACCCCCTATTGCGAAGAGGGCGATTTTGGCGTGTGCTGATTTATCAAAATGAGCATGGCGCAACGTTCCCTGAGTCCCGGTTAATAGAGACAGGAAACGAAGCGCCATCTGTTAAAAGCTATCCGTGATTAGATTAAGAAATCATCCAGAGATTTCCCCGCCGCCAGCGCCTGGGCAATCGGTTTAGGCGTACGACCTTGTCCGGTCCAGGTTTTTTCTTCGCCATTGAAATCAGTAAAACGATATTTTGCCGGACGCGGCTGGCGCTTTTTAGCAGAACGCGGCATTGCTGAATCCATGGCAAATAACTCTTCCGGGTTAATACCGTCTGCTTTCATCAGCTCCAGAAAGGCATTAATTTTCTCCTGCTTCTCGGCAAGCTGGCGTTGCTGCAATTCTTCTTCTTCGCGTCTTTCTTTAGTGACAACCCTGAATTTTTCGAGCATTTCTTCAAGAACGTCAATGGAGAATTCGCGAGCCATAGCGCGCAGCGTGCGGATATTATTTAAGTTCTGTAACATCAAATTCATATCAATAAAAACCTTTTAACGCAGAAAACAAAAAACTATTACAGGCGGTATTGTATGCGATTGTTGATTATATTTCCAGATCCTAAAGTTCATACAGATATACACAGCATAACTCGATTAATTATATTAATCTGTTAACCAGAAGGTTATATTCATTACCCCCTGCGTGTTTCAGGTTATTCTGCCTACGGTATATCTGTAGGTTTCCCGTTTGGCTGTTTATAGCGTATTGCGTATCTCAGTAACCGCGGTGACCCTCACGGTGGCTGACCTTATACAGAAGTGAATATTTCAGCACAATAAGAGATTAACCATTCAAAAATCATCATCAGAGCTTTATGCTAAAAATCAGTCTGCAATAGCTATAATTATGCTGAGAAAAGTAGAGCGCGTGCCGTTAGCCGAGAATACATCGCATCTGACAACATTTGGAATGTGGCTGAAAATCGCCAGAAAAACAATGCATTATAATGCATTGATTTAAAAGTAATTAATGACTAACAACAACGAAAATCTCGCCGCGAGCAAAAAACACACAATCACAGAGTATTTTATCGACAAAAAGCCTATAAATAAAAATATTACACTAGTTGATAGTTATTATATAGGGATATACTCTATGCAAAGACAAAAGTGCTTTATGATTTCACTACCAACCATCACCTCATTCTGATCGATACGCTACAAGGAGCATTAACATGTTCTCTCCACAGTCACGCTTGCGTCATGCCGTAGCAGACACGTTTGCGATGGTTGTTTACTGTTCTGTTGTGAACATGTTGATCGAGATATTCCTCTCCGGAATGAGCTTTGAGCAGTCGCTTTCTTCCAGGCTGGTGGCGATACCTGTCAACATTTTGATTGCATGGCCATACGGCGTTTACCGCGATCTGATTATGCGCGTCGCGCGTAAGGCAAGCCCGGCGGGATGGGCCAAAAACCTGGCGGATATATTGGCTTATGTCACCTTTCAGTCACCCGTTTATATTATCATCTTGCTGACCGTCGGCGCCGGCTGGCATCAGATAGTGGCCGCCGTGAGTTCAAACATTGTTGTTTCAATGTTAATGGGCGCGGTTTATGGCTACTTCCTGGATTATTGTCGCCGCCTGTTTAAAGTGAGCAGCTATCATCAGGCTAAGGCGTAAGTTAGCGTCGCGACTGGCATTGCCAGTCGCGCTTTTAGTCGGTTTTTTCGTCGCCAAAAAGCCCATTCAGATAACGTTCTAACGCTATTCGGGAGCTAAAGCCGTGGGGAATACCGTAATGTTCGTGGGTCTCGCCGCCTAAATAGAGCGGAAAATTTTGATAGTGATCGCAGGTTTTAATATCCGAAGCCGGGTCAGCCAGTGATGAGCTACGGTCTTTTAATCTGGGGTGAATGATCAGCGCGGTACGCCCCATACGCGCCTCGCGGTTAACATAAACATAATTCTCGCCGCGTCGATAACCATACGTCTTATTCGTCACCACATCGACGGTAAACCCTGCCTTTTCCAGTACCCGCGCCACCTCGTCAGGTCGTAAATACATATTTTATCCTCATTCTCTTGTACTGCGGGCTTACCTTACCCGATAGCGCGTTATCAACGCTTTCAGAAAAGTCCAGAAACGCATGATATCGCCGTAACAAGCCTCAGCAGGTAAAAATATGAACTACACTGAAAGCTACATCGAAATCAATGGAGGATCATATGCTTAACAAACCGAACCGAAACGACGTCGATGATGGTGTTCAGGATATTCAGAATGATGTCAATCGATTAGCCGACAGTCTGGAAGATGTCCTTAAATCCTGGGGAAGCGATGCGAAAGACGAAGCTGAGGCTGCGCGACGCAAAGCACAGGCGTTGCTGAAAGAGACCCGGGCGCGGATGCAGGGTCGTACTCGCGTAAAACAAGCCGCCTGTGATGCGATGGGGTGCGCGGATACGTTTGTGCGTGAAAAACCCTGGTGTAGCGTAGGAACCGCCGCAGCGGTAGGGATTTTTATCGGGGCGCTGCTTAGCCTGCGTCGCTAACGACGTGCGCTGCCGGATGGCGACATACTTTATTGGGCCTGCATCATTGCCGCAGGCCCAGGTCGCGCCATTCGGCGAAACGGTTACTGTATCGCCTGTCGAAGCTGCCATGCGACCTGTTTCGCCATGGCAGCGGAAGTAATATTGGTAAACGACAGTAAAATGCCCCCCTTTCCTGACGAAACCACTCGCCAACGGCTTAGCGCCTGTACCGCCAGTCCGGCCTGATTCGCTTTTGCTACCTGCGCTTTATCATCACCTTCAACCTCAATAACCAATTGAATACCGCCTTTCTGTAATGTCACGACAAATCCCTGTTCTGCCAGCGCCTCTTCAATCCATAACCGTCGCTGAGCATAATGTTGACGCATCTTTTTCAGATGCCGCCAGAAATGGCCATCACGGATAAAATCAGCCAGCGTGTGCTGCCATAACAACGGTACGCTACAGGGCATCAGCGACGCCTGCTGGCGGAAATGCTCAATCTGCTTTATAGGCACCACCAGCCAGGCGGTACGTAATGCCGGAAAGAGCGACTTACTGAACGTTCCGGCGTAAATCACTCGCTGCGGGGCATCCAGACTCTTGAGCGGCGGAAGCGGTTTACCGTGATAACGAAATTCGCTGTCGTAATCATCTTCAATAATCCAGGCCTGCACATTCGCCGCCCATGCCAGCAGTTGCCGTCGGCGAGTTAACGACAGCGCCACCCCCAACGGACTTTGATGGGCGGGCGTCACCAATGCAAAGCGTCCCTGCGGGCAATCCCGCATCCCCGCCGCGACATTCAGCCCATCGGCATCGACCGGAATCGGCGCCAGCGTAATCCCCTCCTGCGTTATCACCGGGCGAATTAACGGAAAACCGGGATCTTCCACCCACATGCTGTCTCCCGGCACAGACAATGTACGCAGGATTAGCCGCATAGAATCCGCATATCCGGAGGTAATAAATACCTGTTCCGGCAGGCATTCAATGCTACGCGAAACCCGCAGGTAATCGACTATCGCCTGGCGCAAAATCACCTCGCCGCAGACGTCGCCTAATGCCAGATCGAAGCGCGTCTGCGTGCGCAACCGACGTCCCATCACTCGCGCCCACTTCTCGCGTGGAAAGAGATCCAGCGCCGGTAACCCCATCTGAAAGGGTTTCGGTTCCGGACTTTCTCCGGCAAAAACAGCGGGTATCGGCGGCGCCGTCTCAAACCGTAGAGCGTTGCTCACAAACGTGCCTGCCTGGCCACGTCGCTCCAGCCAGCCTTGCGCTACCAGCTCGCCATAGGCATTTTCCACCGTGGCGCGAGAAACGCCCAGTTCCTGCGCCCACGTCCGACTGGAAGGCAAACGCGTTCCGGGCGCGAGTTCTCCTTGCTCAATGGCCGTTTTTAACTGACGAGCGATGTGCTGATAGCGCGGCATATGGTCTGCTTTTTCTGTAAAAATATGGCCCTCTTTTACAGACCATTATAGTGCTACAGTGCTCGTCATCAACACGAGGAGAAACATGATGACGACGTTACGCCAACCCTATTATGAACTGAGCCCGGAGGTTTACAGCGCTCTGGTGCAGGCGAAAAACGCGCTGGAAAAGAGCACGCTTGACCCCACGCTGATGGAGCTGATTTACCTGCGTGTTTCGCAAATAAATGGTTGTGCATTTTGCCTGGAGATGCACAGCAAAGCGCTGCGTAAGGCTGGCGTGAATCAAGCTAAATTAGATGCGCTGGCAGGATGGCGAGTAAGCCACCATTTCAGCGAGCAAGAGTGCGCGGCGTTAGCCTGGGCGGAATCGGTGACGCACATTGCTGAAACCCACGCTGAAGATAATGTTTACCTGCCGCTGCTCGATCATTTCAGCGCGCGTGAAATCAGCGATCTGACCTTCGCTATTGGTTTAATGAACTGCTTTAACCGTCTGGCGATCGGTATGCGAATGTGACGCATTGTTGCCGGTTGGCGCAGATGTCAGCCAACTCTGTTATGCGTCAACCTGCAGGCCGGATCGGGCGTTCACGCCACCATCCGGCAAAAATTAGCCATGCCGCCCCTACCCCGCTGCGTTCATCAGCGACGTTAAAATCAATCGAAAATTCCCATATCTTGTATGGTTGAATCTTAATTCAACTACATCTAGTATTTCCTGTATCAACACCCGACAATCCGACGCGTTTCATCGCGCCGTTTTCTCATTTTAAATGGAAATACGAATCATGAGCATTACTATTTACACTCGCAATAACTGTGTTCAGTGCCACGCCACAAAGCGGGCGATGGAAAGCCGTGGATTTGAATTTGAGATGGTGAACGTCGATCTGGTGCCGGATGCAGCGGATACGCTCCGGGCGCAAGGATTTCGTCAATTACCGGTGGTGATGGCAGGCGATTTGAGCTGGTCTGGCTTCCGCCCGGACATGATTAACCGTCTGCACCCGACACCCCACGCGGCAAACGCATGAGCGCGCTCGTCTACTTCTCCAGCAGCTCTGAAAATACGCACCGCTTTATGCAGCGTCTGGGGCTGCCTGCCACGCGTATTCCGCTCAATGAGCGGGAGCGAATTCGGGTAGACGAACCGTACATTCTGGTTGTGCCGTCATACGGCGGCGGCGGGATGGCCGGTGCGGTGCCGCGACAGGTGATCCGCTTTTTAAATGATGAACACAACCGGGCGCGCATTCGCGGCGTCATTGCCTCCGGTAATCGCAATTTCGGCGATGCCTGGGGATGCGCTGGCGATGTGATAGCACAAAAATGCGGCGTACCCTGGCTGTACCGCTTTGAGCTCATGGGCACACAACGCGACATCGATAATGTCCGAAAAGGAGTAAATGAATTTTGGCAACAACTATCCCGGAGCGCGTAATGCAGGAAACCATGGATTACCACGCCCTGAACGCGATGCTGAATCTTTACGATAAAGCAGGCCATATTCAGTTCGACAAGGACCAGCAGGCGATCGACGCCTTCTTTGCCACCCACGTCCGCCCGCATTCCGTGACGTTTGCCAGCCAGCATGAACGTCTGGAGACGCTGGTTCGGGAAGGGTATTACGATGACGCAGTCCTCGCGCGTTACGACCGCGCCTTCGTCTTCCGCCTGTTCGAGCACGCCCACGCCAGCGGCTTTCGCTTCCAGACGTTTCTTGGCGCCTGGAAGTTCTATACCAGTTACACGCTGAAAACCTTCGACGGCAAACGTTATCTGGAACACTTTGAAGATCGGGTGACAATGGTGGCGTTGACGCTGGCGCAGGGTGACGAAACGCTGGCCACCCAACTGACCGATGAAATGCTTTCTGGTCGCTTTCAGCCCGCCACCCCGACTTTTTTAAATTGCGGTAAACAGCAGCGTGGGGAACTGGTCTCCTGCTTCCTGCTCCGTATCGAAGACAACATGGAGTCGATCGGGCGGGCGGTGAATTCGGCGCTGCAACTCTCCAAACGCGGCGGCGGCGTCGCGTTTTTACTCTCCAATCTGCGCGAGGCGGGCGCGCCGATCAAACGCATTGAGAATCAGTCTTCCGGCGTGATCCCGGTGATGAAAATGCTGGAAGACGCGTTTTCGTATGCCAACCAACTTGGCGCGCGCCAAGGGGCCGGCGCGGTTTATCTCCATGCGCACCATCCGGATATTCTGCGTTTTCTGGATACCAAACGAGAAAACGCTGACGAAAAAATCCGGATCAAAACGCTCTCTCTCGGCGTGGTGATCCCGGATATCACCTTCCGGCTGGCGAAAGAAAACGCGCAAATGGCGCTCTTTTCGCCCTATGACATACAACGACGCTACGGCAAACCGTTTGGCGATATCGCCATTAGCGAACGGTACGATGAATTAATTGCCGATCCGCACGTGCGCAAAACCTATATTAACGCCCGTGACTTTTTTCAAACACTGGCGGAGATTCAGTTCGAATCCGGGTATCCCTACATCATGTTTGAAGATACGGTAAACCGCGCGAATCCCATTGCTGGTCGCATTAATATGAGCAACCTGTGCTCAGAAATTTTACAGGTCAATAGCGCTTCCCGTTACGACGATAACCTTGACTATACCCACATCGGGCATGACATCTCCTGCAATCTCGGCTCGCTGAATATCGCTCACGTCATGGATTCACCGGACATTGGCCGTACCGTAGAAACCGCTATTCGCGGCCTGACGGCGGTGTCGGACATGAGCCATATACGCAGCGTGCCCTCAATAGCCGCCGGTAATGCCGCCTCTCATGCCATCGGTCTGGGCCAGATGAATCTGCATGGCTATCTGGCGAGAGAAGGCATTGCCTACGGTTCGCCGGAGGCGTTGGATTTCACCAATCTCTATTTTTACACCATTACCTGGCATGCCGTGCATACTTCAATGCGGCTGGCCCGCGAACGCGGCAAAACCTTCGCCGGATTTGCGCAGTCGCGCTATGCCAGCGGCGACTATTTTACGCAGTATTTACAGGACGACTGGCAACCGAAAACGGCGAAAGTCAGAACGCTATTTGCCCGCAGCGGCATTACGCTGCCCACACGAGAAATGTGGCTAAAGCTGCGCGACGATGTGATGCGCTATGGCATCTATAACCAAAATTTGCAGGCGGTGCCGCCGACCGGTTCGATTTCTTACATTAATCATGCGACCTCCAGCATTCATCCGATTGTGGCCAAAATTGAGATTCGCAAAGAGGGCAAAACCGGGCGTGTGTATTACCCCGCGCCGTTTATGACCAATGAAAATCTGGACATGTATCAGGATGCTTACGATATCGGTCCGGAAAAAATTATTGATACCTATGCCGAGGCCACGCGCCACGTCGATCAAGGGCTGTCGCTCACCCTGTTTTTCCCCGATACCGCCACGACCCGCGATATCAACAAGGCGCAGATCTATGCCTGGCGAAAAGGTATTAAGTCCCTGTATTACATCCGGCTTCGCCAGTTGGCGCTGGAAGGTACTGAAATTGAAGGCTGCGTATCCTGCGCGCTATAAGGAAAGCCATATGAAATTATCTCGTATTAGCGCCATCAACTGGAACAAGATCCAGGACGACAAAGATCTGGAGGTATGGAACCGGCTGACCAGTAACTTCTGGCTGCCGGAAAAAGTGCCGTTGTCGAATGATATTCCGGCCTGGCAGACGCTGAGCGCCGCCGAACAGCAGCTCACCATTCGCGTGTTTACGGGTCTTACGCTGCTCGACACTATCCAGAACATCGCAGGCGCGCCGTCGTTAATGGCAGATGCCATCACGCCGCATGAAGAGGCAGTACTGTCGAACATCAGCTTTATGGAAGCGGTACACGCCCGCTCTTACAGTTCTATTTTTTCCACGCTGTGCCAGACGAAAGAGGTTGATGCCGCCTACGCCTGGAGCGAAGAAAACCCGCCGCTTCAGCGTAAGGCGCAGATTATTTTGGCTCATTACGTCAGCGATGAACCGCTAAAGAAAAAGATTGCCAGCGTCTTTTTAGAGTCTTTTCTGTTCTATTCCGGCTTCTGGCTGCCGATGTATTTCTCCAGCCGCGGTAAGCTCACGAACACTGCCGACCTGATTCGTTTAATCATTCGCGATGAAGCGGTTCACGGTTATTATATTGGCTATAAGTATCAGATAGCGCTACAAAAACTATCGGCAATCGAGCGTGAAGAGTTAAAGCTTTTCGCGCTGGATTTGTTGATGGAACTGTACGACAACGAAATCTGCTACACAGAAGCGTTATATGCGGAAACCGGCTGGGTTAACGACGTCAAAGCCTTCTTGTGCTACAACGCCAATAAAGCCTTAATGAACCTGGGTTATGAGGCGTTATTTCCGCCGGAGATGGCAGACGTGAATCCCGCAATCCTTGCCGCGCTCTCGCCGAATGCCGACGAAAATCATGATTTCTTTTCCGGATCAGGTTCATCTTATGTGATGGGGAAAACAGTCGAAACCGAAGACGAAGACTGGAATTTTTAACCTTGCGGGCATGGGAAATAACGTTACATTTCCCATGCCTTTATTTCAAACAATACCGGGTTAAATCGCGCAAATATTACAACATGTCCTACACTCAATACGAGTGACATTATTCACCTGAATCCCCCCAATTCAGGTGGATTTTTGCTGGTTGTTCCCAAAAATATCTCTCCCTCCCCATTCGCGTTCAGCCCTTATATCATGGGAAATCACAGCCAATAGCACCTCGCAATATTCATGCCAGAAGCAAATTCAGGGTTGTCTCAGATTCTGAGTATGTTAGGGTAGAAAAAGGCAACTATTTCTATCAGGTAACATATCGACATAAGTAAATAACAGGAATCGTTCTATTGCATGGCAATTAAATTAGAAGTGAAGAATCTGTATAAAATATTTGGAGAGCATCCACAGCGTGCCTTCAAATATATTGAAAAGGGACTATCGAAAGAGCAAATACTGGAAAAAACGGGGCTATCGCTTGGCGTTAAAGACGCCAGTCTGGCCATTGAAGAAGGCGAGATATTTGTCATCATGGGATTATCCGGTTCGGGTAAATCCACAATGGTACGCCTTCTCAATCGCCTGATTGAACCCACCCGCGGACAGGTACTGATCGACGGCGTTGATATTGCCAAAATATCAGACGCTGAGCTTCGCGAGGTGCGCAGGAAAAAGATTGCGATGGTCTTCCAGTCATTTGCGCTCATGCCGCATATGACCGTGCTGGATAATACGGCATTCGGTATGGAATTAGCGGGCATCGCGGCGCAAGAGCGTCGCGAAAAAGCGCTGGACGCCTTGCGTCAGGTGGGGCTTGAAAATTACGCTCATGCCTATCCGGATGAACTTTCCGGTGGGATGCGTCAGCGTGTTGGACTTGCCCGCGCGCTGGCAATCAACCCTGATATCTTATTAATGGATGAAGCGTTTTCCGCCCTCGATCCATTAATTCGTACCGAAATGCAGGATGAGCTGGTGAAATTACAGGCGAAACATCAGCGCACCATTGTCTTTATTTCCCACGATCTTGATGAGGCTATGCGTATTGGCGACAGGATTGCCATTATGCAAAATGGCGAGGTCGTACAGGTTGGTACGCCGGATGAGATCCTGAATAATCCGGCAAATGATTATGTCCGCACGTTCTTCCGTGGCGTGGATATTAGTCAGGTCTTTAGCGCCAAAGATATTGCCCGTCGCAGTCCGGTCGGCTTAATTCGTAAAACGCCAGGTTTCGGTCCCCGTTCGGCACTGAAATTATTACAGGACGAAGACCGTGAATATGGTTACGTCATTGAGCGTGGCAATAAATTCGTGGGCGTCGTGTCCATCGACTCATTAAAAGCGGCATTAAGCCAGGCGCAAGGGATTGAAGCGGCGCTTATCGACGACCCTTTAGTCGTTGATGCGCAAACCCCACTCAGCGAGTTGCTCTCTCACGTCGGCCAGGCGCCCTGCGCGGTGCCGGTTGTCGATGAAGAACACCAGTATGTTGGCATTATTTCAAAACGTATGTTGCTACAGGCTTTAGATCGCGAGGGGGGTAACAATGGCTGATCAAACGAATCCGTGGGATACCGCACAGGTGGCCGATACTACGACGCAAACGGCTGATGCCTGGGGAACACCGGCAGGCGTAGCCACGGACGGCGGCAGTACCGACTGGTTGAACAGCGCGCCCGCGCCAGCCCCTGAACACTTTTCTCTTCTGGACCCGTTCCATAAGACGCTGATCCCGCTGGATAGCTGGGTCACAGAGGGAATCGACTGGGTCGTCACCCATTTCCGTCCCCTTTTTCAGGGGATTCGTGTGCCGGTGGATTACATCCTTAACGGCTTTCAGCAACTGCTGCTGGGAATGCCCGCCCCTGTGGCGATTATTCTCTTTGCGCTGATTGCCTGGCAGGTTTCCGGCGTGGGCATGGGGATCGCAACGCTGATATCGCTGATCGCCATCGGCGCGATCGGCGCCTGGTCGCAGGCGATGATTACCCTGGCGCTGGTATTGACCGCCCTGTTGTTCTGCGTCGTGATCGGATTACCGATGGGAATCTGGCTGGCGCGCAGCCCGCGTGCGGCCAAAATAGTTCGTCCGCTGCTGGATGCGATGCAGACCACGCCCGCGTTTGTCTATCTGGTGCCGATTGTCATGTTATTCGGCATCGGTAACGTGCCGGGCGTGGTGGTGACGATTATTTTTGCTCTACCGCCGATTGTACGCCTGACGATCCTGGGCATTAACCAGGTGCCTGCCGACTTAATTGAAGCGTCGCGCTCGTTCGGCGCCAGCCCGCGCCAAATGTTGTTCAAAGTGCAACTACCGCTGGCGATGCCCACCATTATGGCAGGCGTTAATCAGACGCTGATGCTGGCTCTCTCAATGGTCGTCATCGCCTCGATGATTGCGGTCGGCGGGCTTGGCCAGATGGTACTACGCGGCATTGGTCGTCTTGATATGGGGCTGGCAACCGTCGGCGGCGTCGGCATTGTGATTCTTGCCATCATTCTGGACCGTCTGACGCAGGCCGTCGGGCGCGACTCGCGTAGCCGCGGTAACCGTCGCTGGTATACCACCGGTCCTGTTGGGCTAATCACCCGCCCTTTCGTTAAGTAACTCTCCTGACGCCCGGTGACATTGCGCTTACCGGGCTTACAACTCCCTACCATAATTAAAGGAACAACGATGCGACATACCGTGATATTTGCCTCAGCGTTTGCCACCCTTGTCACCGCCAGCGCTTTCGCTGCCGACCTGCCTGGCAAAGGCATTACCGTCCAACCTATCCAAAGCACGATTTCTGAAGAGACCTTCCAGACGTTACTGGTCAGTCGGGCGCTGGAAAAGTTGGGTTATACCGTAAATAAGCCGAGTGAAGTCGATTACAACGTAGGCTACACCTCCATCGCCTCTGGCGATGCGACGTTTACCGCCGTGAACTGGCAGCCGCTGCATGATGATATGTATGCCGCAGCAGGCGGAGACAAAAAATTTTACCGCGAGGGCGTCTTCGTCTCCGGCGCTGCGCAGGGCTATCTGATCGATAAAAAAACCGCCGAGCAGTACAACATCACCAATATCGCTCAGCTAAAAGATCCGAAAATCGCCAAAATCTTCGACACCAATGGCGACGGAAAAGCGGACATGATGGGCTGCTCGCCGGGCTGGGGCTGCGAAGCCGTGATCAATCACCAGAATAAAGCGTTTGATCTACAAAAAACCGTTGAGGTCAGCCACGGTAACTATGCGGCGATGATGGCTGATACCATTACCCGTTTTAAAGAAGGCAAGCCGGTGCTGTATTACACCTGGACCCCGTACTGGGTGAGCGACGTAATGAAGCCGGGTAAAGATGTCGTCTGGCTACAGGTGCCGTTCTCCTCTCTGCCGGGCGAACAGAAAAATATTGATACTAAACTGCCGAACGGCGCGAACTATGGGTTCCCGGTTAATACCATGCATATTGTCGCCAATAAGGCATGGGCGGAGAAAAACCCGGCGGCGGCGAAACTGTTCGCCATCATGAAGCTGCCGCTGGCGGATATCAACGCGCAGAACGCCATGATGCATGCCGGTAAATCGTCTGAAGCCGATGTTCAGGGCCACGTAGACGGCTGGATCAACGCCCACCAGCAGCAGTTTAACGGCTGGGTGAAAGAAGCGCTGGCCGCGCAGAAATAATATCGTTTTTTATGCCGGATAAGGCGCAGTTCATGCGCCGCTATCCGGCCTATTCAATCTCTCCTCAAAGCGCACGATTCATCACGTCACTGTTCCCCTTTATTCATCAACATCCGCTATGATTGTTTTCCCAGGAAATAATTATCTAAATCACGATTACCATAATGACGAAACCCACTCATGGGCTTAGCCCGGCGCTGATCGTTTTAATGTCTGTGGCCACGGGTCTGGCGGTCGCCAGCAACTACTATGCCCAGCCGCTGCTTGATACCATCGCGCATCACTTTTCGCTTTCCGCCAGCTCCGCAGGGTTTATCGTTACCGCCGCGCAGTTGGGCTATGCCGCTGGCCTGTTGTTTCTGGTGCCGCTCGGCGACATGTTTGAACGCCGAACGCTGATTGTCTCCATGACGTTGCTGGCGGCTGGCGGAATGCTGATCACCGCCAGCAGTCAGTCGCTTAGCATGATGATACTCGGAACGGCCTTAACCGGACTGTTCTCCGTGGTGGCGCAGATTCTGGTTCCGCTGGCCGCCACGCTTGCGACGCCCGCCACCCGCGGTAAAGTGGTCGGCACCATTATGAGCGGCCTGTTGCTGGGGATCCTGCTGGCGCGAACGGTCGCCGGACTGCTGGCAAACCTCGGCGGTTGGCGCACCGTATTTTGGGTAGCGTCGGCGCTGATGGCGCTGATGGCCGTCGCGTTGTGGCGCGGACTGCCAAAGCTCAAATCCGACACCCATCTTAACTACCCGCAGCTGTTGGGTTCTGTATTCAGCCTGTTTATTCACGATAAGCTGCTGCGTACCCGCGCGCTGCTGGGCTGTCTGACCTTTGCTAATTTCAGCATCCTCTGGACGTCAATGGCCTTTTTGCTCGCCGCGCCGCCGTTTAGCTATTCCGAGGGGATGATTGGCCTGTTTGGCCTGGCGGGGGCCGCCGGCGCTTTAGGCGCGCGTCCGGCTGGCGGATTTGCCGATAAAGGTAAATCTCACCTCACCACCACGTTCGGCTTACTGCTGCTGTTACTCTCCTGGCTGGCTATCTGGCTTGGGCATACCTCGGTACTGGCGCTGATTATTGGCATTCTGGTACTGGACCTCACCGTTCAGGGGGTACATATCACCAATCAGACGGTCATCTATCGTTTGCATCCGGATGCGCGTAACCGGCTCACCGCCGGCTATATGACCAGCTACTTTATCGGTGGCGCCGCGGGGTCGCTGATTTCCGCCTCCGCCTGGCAACATGCCGGCTGGGCCGGCGTTTGTCTGGCGGGTGTCACGGTAGCCTTACTTAATTTACTGGTCTGGTGGCGAGGTTTTCACCGACAGGAAGCCGTAAATTAAGCGGATAGTGAGCGTTTACCTTTGTTTAAGCTCCTTAGGGTGTTAAGGAGCTCCCCAGTCTGTTAAGGTTATGCTATTCATTTATCATGGTTATTTTTATACCGGTGAAGAATAATATAATTCTATGGAAAGCCCTGCATCCCCATCTGCTCCCAGGCCAATAGCGCCCGTTCAAGGATTCGAAGGTCGTTCACCGATAGCTATCCGTGATATTCCGGTGGCTTTTGCATCGGGTTGTAAGGCCGTTTACCCGGCTTTCGCCCCTCCCGCTTATCGTTCTCTCCTGATTTTTTCATGCAGGCACTCACGCTTTTCTCGTCATTCCTGGATTTGCCGCAGGCGGCGCTTTACCGGGCCCAATGTTCCCGCTGGCGTCTCAGTCTGCGTATCATTGGTTGCTTTATAGCCTGAAAGAATGATTTTGTATTAATAATACATTTACTTTATTTGTCACTGTCGTTACTATATCGGCTGAAATTAATGAGGTCATGCCCAAATGGATAGTTCGTTTACGCCCATTGAACAAATGCTAAAATTTCGCGCCAGCCGTCACGAAGACTTTCCTTATCAGGAAATTCTTTTGACTCGTCTTTGTATGCACATGCAAGGCAAGCTCCTGGAAAACCGCAATAAGATGCTGAAGGCTCAAGGGATTAACGAGACGTTGTTTATGGCGTTGATTACGCTGGAGTCTCAGGAAAACCACAGTATTCAGCCGTCTGAATTAAGCTGCGCGCTGGGTTCATCTCGCACCAATGCGACACGCATTGCAGATGAGCTGGAAAAACGCGGCTGGATTGAGCGTCGTGAGAGCGATAACGACCGCCGTTGCCTGCATCTGCAATTAACGGAGAAAGGCCAGGCATTTTTGCAAGAAGTGCTTCCGCCTCAGCATCATTGTCTGCATCAACTCTGGTCATCACTTAGCACAGCCGAAAAAGATCAACTTGAGCACATCACTCGTAAACTCCTGACGCGTCTTGATCAAATGGAGCAGGAAGGCACTGTTCTTGAGGCGCTGCGCTAAAGCGCCGACCCGCTCAAAAATCCAGATTAATAACAGGAAAGCGGACAGGCCGGCACGCATTACTGCTGGCCTTTCTGACAACAGGTCGGCTCAGCCGATGTGAATAATAAGATCGTGGAGAACAACATGAGCGCAAATGCGGAGATCCAAACCCCGCAGCAACCGGCTAAGAAGAAAGGCAAACGCAAAACAGCGCTGCTACTTCTTACCTTGCTCTTTGTTATTATTGCCGTGGCATATGGAATTTATTGGTTTTTAGTATTGCGTCATATTGAAGAGACAGATGATGCTTACGTGGCAGGGAACCAGGTTCAAATCATGGCGCAGGTGTCAGGCAGCGTGACGAAAGTCTGGGCTGATAACACCGACTTTGTAAAAGAGGGCGATGTTCTGGTCACGCTCGATCAGACTGACGCCAAACAAGCGTTTGAAAGAGCCAAAACGGCGCTGGCCTCCAGCGTGCGCCAAACGCACCAGTTGATGATTAACAGTAAGCAGTTGCAGGCGAATATCGACGTGCAAAAAACCGCCCTGGCGCAAGCGCAGAGCGACCTTAACCGTCGTGTGCCGCTGGGTAATGCCAATCTTATTGGCCGGGAAGAGCTGCAACACGCCCGCGATGCCGTCGCCAGCGCGCAGGCACAGCTGGATGTCGCCATTCAACAGTACAATGCCAACCAGGCAATGATACTCAACAGTAATCTGGAAGATCAGCCTGCGGTTCAACAAGCGGCGACCGAAGTGCGTAACGCCTGGCTGGCGCTGGAGCGTACTCGCATCGTCAGTCCAATGACCGGTTATGTCTCCCGCCGCGCCGTCCAGCCTGGCGCGCAGATCAGCCCCACCACGCCGCTGATGGCCGTGGTGCCTGCAACCGATCTGTGGGTGGACGCTAACTTTAAAGAGACCCAATTAGCGAATATGCGCATTGGGCAGCCAGTGACGATTATTACTGACATTTATGGCGACGACGTAAAATACACCGGTAAAGTCGTCGGTCTGGATATGGGGACAGGCAGCGCCTTCTCCCTGCTGCCAGCGCAAAATGCGACGGGTAACTGGATTAAAGTGGTTCAACGTCTGCCGGTACGCGTCGAACTGGACGCCCGCCAGTTAGAACAACATCCGCTGCGCATTGGTTTATCGACGCTGGTCACCGTGGATACCGCTAATCGCGACGGTCAGGTACTGGCCAGCCAGGTACGAACGACGCCGGTTGCCGAAAGTAACGCACGCGAAATTAATCTCGCGCCGGTCAATAAACTGATCGACGACATCGTACAGGCTAACGCGGGTTAATCCTGAGGTGCGTGTGATGCAACAGCAAAAACCGCTGGAAGGCGCGCAGCTCGTCATCATGACGATCGCGCTGTCGCTGGCGACATTCATGCAGGTGCTGGACTCCACCATTGCCAACGTGGCGATTCCGACCATCGCCGGGAACCTGGGTTCTTCCCTAAGCCAGGGGACATGGGTTATCACCTCTTTCGGGGTGGCGAACGCTATCTCGATTCCCTTAACCGGCTGGCTGGCGAAACGTTTTGGCGAAGTCAAACTGTTCATGTGGTCGACGGTCGCCTTTGCCGCGGCTTCCTGGGCCTGTGGCGTATCCAGCAGTCTGAATATGCTGATCTTCTTCCGCGTGGTGCAGGGCGTGGTCGCCGGGCCGCTGATTCCGCTCTCGCAAAGCCTGTTGCTGAATAACTATCCGCCTGCAAAGCGCTCCATTGCGCTGGCGCTCTGGTCAATGACCGTCATTGTCGCGCCGATTTGCGGCCCGATTCTGGGGGGCTATATCAGTGATAATTACCACTGGGGATGGATTTTCTTCATCAACGTGCCGATTGGCATCGCCGTCGTCCTGATGACGTTACACACGCTGCGCGGACGTGAAACGCATACCGAACGGCGACGTATTGACGCCGTCGGGCTGGCGCTACTGGTGATTGGCATCGGCAGCCTGCAAATTATGCTCGATCGCGGTAAAGAGCTGGACTGGTTCTCCTCACAGGAAATTATCATCCTGACCGTGGTCGCCGTCATCGCCATCAGTTTCCTGATCGTCTGGGAACTGACCGACGATCACCCTATCGTCGATCTTTCTCTTTTTAAATCGCGTAACTTCACTATTGGCTGCTTGTGCATCAGCCTTGCCTATATGCTCTATTTCGGCGCCATTGTTCTACTGCCGCAGCTTTTGCAAGAGGTGTACGGCTATACCGCAACGTGGGCAGGTCTGGCGTCAGCGCCAGTCGGTATTATTCCGGTAATTTTGTCGCCGATTATCGGACGCTTCGCGCATAAACTGGATATGCGCAGGCTGGTCACATTCAGCTTCATTATGTACGCCGTCTGTTTTTACTGGCGCGCCTGGACGTTCGAACCGGGTATGGATTTCGGCGCTTCCGCATGGCCGCAGTTTATTCAGGGATTTGCCGTCGCCTGCTTCTTTATGCCGCTGACCACCATTACGCTCTCCGGGTTACCGCCAGAACGGCTGGCGGCGGCATCAAGCCTGTCGAACTTCACGCGAACGCTGGCAGGTTCCATCGGCACCTCGATTACCACCACTATGTGGACCGATCGTGAGTCGCTACACCATGCTCAGCTCACCGAGTCGGTTACGGCGTATAATCCAAACGCTCAGGCTATGTACGATAAACTGGAAGGCTTAGGGATGACGCACCAACAGGCGTCAGGCTGGATAGCCCAGCAAATCACGAATCAGGGGCTGATTATTTCCGCCAACGAAATCTTCTGGATGTCGGCGGGGATCTTCCTGGTGCTGCTCGGCCTGGTGTGGTTCGCCAAACCGCCCTTCGGTGCGGGCGGCGGCGGTGGCGGCGCGCACTAACTATCTGATAAAAGGGATCTGCGGATCCCTTTTTTAGTAGACCAACAATCAGAAGAAATATTTGAATCTCAGACGCCCGCCGTAACGCGCATCTTCACTGTTATCGCCATTATTCGGATTGGCCTCTACCCATGAAGCATAGGCACCGAGGTAGATGTTAAAGTTTTTCATATCCATCACGTTGGGGAATAAATATGAGGCATGAATAGTGTGAATGTCATAATTGCCGGGATCGGTGACCCAGCAATCGTCCTCACAAACGGCATCGATATTGGTAGCATTAAAGGCTTCGATTTTGTTATGCGCATAGATATAACCCAGTTCAAATCGATGCCACAGCGCATTCACCCCAGCGGTAAAATCTGTCTCATCGGTCGCATCCATATAAGCGGTATTCAGGTTAATCACCGCGCCATCTTCCGGGTCAGTTTTTTGACCATTCCAGGTCATGGTAAAACCATAGCCCGTACGATCTGACTGATCGATCCACTTCCCATTCTCATAATAGCCATAGGCGTTGTTAACGACGTTACTTTCCATCGCTATCGCCGTTGAAAAACGCCCGTTTTGCCAGGCGATAACCGGACGGACGTAAGCCACATTTTTATCGTTGCTCAAATCCATTCCGTGGTACTGCTTCTCGGTATATAACGTACTGCCATTTTCCAGCAATGTGTTAACTTCGAAATACCAGTTGTCGATGGTTTTACTCAGCAGGAAGTTACCCCCACTGTCGCTACGTCCCCGTCCTTCTTTCATCATATAGATATAGCCGTAACCGTCACTGTAAAGATCGTTCGCTGTATTCCCCGAATATTCAATAAACGTATCCTGATTCAGTGGGAACATATCGTAGGCTTCAAAACGACCAACCTTAATTTTCCAGTCATTCTCACGACCAAAGAAGAAAACGGCATCATCAAGGTTCATTTTTCCGGTCAGGTCCGCCAGAGGCTGTACAGAGAATCCGGCAAAATTACCGTTGTCCAGCCGCTGGTAGCCATCAAAGCCCAGCAACAGGCGTCCGTTAATATCCCAGCGTTCATTGGTTCCTGATGCCCAATCTTTATTCGCTGACGTTCTCATCGAGGTCAGGCTACCGGAACGGCTTGCCGCATCCATATTAAATTCGACATCGCCATAGAACTTAATATCGCTGAATCCGGATAAGGTCAGCTTCGGCGGCGTTTTATCTGCTGCAATGGGCTCGGCGGACTGGACATTCACCGTCGGCGTAGCGGCGACCTGCTGCTGTTTCAGCGAGCGAATTTGCGCCTCGGCATCGGATGCCCGTTTTTCAGCATTAACAACACGTTGCTCCAGTTCAGCCAGACGCTGCTCAATAGTGATATTATTCGCTGCCCAAAGGTTATGAGAAAAGCAAGCACCTATCATCAGCGCCAAATATTTAGCCTTCATTTTTTATCCCTTAAGTTTGATGTATACCAGATAAGATTTGCTAAAAACCCCATCGACCGGCTATTAGTAGAGTCTTGTTATTACCTGGATATCTGGCGCATTCCATTATGTTTTTCTATTAATTATTTATGATTTTTAGTTTATGTGATCAATACACTCTGGCATCGTGAGTTATCCGCCTTTTCTGTTTACCAGATCACATTTTATTATTTAACAGGCCAGGCATTACTTAATTTAAAATGTATTCTTGCCGCAAATATAATAAATACAAATTATATTAAGCAATAAAAAACCCCGGTCATAAACCGGGGTTAATTTAAATACTGGAACCGCTCACCAATAAGACTAAATATGCAATTCCTGCAGTTTTTCTTTCGGCAGCGCCAGCTCTTTATTGCTGTTCACGCGCACATCACGCTCCAGAATATGACGGGCAATGTCCTGCGCTTCACTGAGCGAGTGCATCTGATACGTACCGCACTGGTAAACGTTCAGCTCCGGGATCTGGTTTTGATCCTGCACTTTCAGCACATCCGCCATCGCCGCTTTCCAGGCGTCGGCAACACGCTGCTCGTCCGGCGTGCCAATCAGGCTCATGTAAAAACCGGTGCGGCAGCCCATCGGCGAGATATCGATAATCTCAACGCCGTTACCGTTGAGGTGGTCGCGCATAAAGCCAGCAAACAGATGCTCAAGCGTATGAATCCCTTTTTCCGGCATCACTTCTTTGTTCGGAATGCAAAAACGCAGATCAAACACGGTGATTGCGTCGCCATGCGGGGTGTTCATCGTTTTTGCAACCCGGACCGCCGGCGCTTGCATCCGGGTATGATCGACTGCGAAGCTATCTAATAATGGCATTTAGTCACCTCCGATAATTTTTTAAAAATAAACTGAACTCTTTGTTCCGGGGCGAGTCTGAGTATATGAAAGACGCGCATTTGTTATCATCATCCCTGTTTTCAGCGATGAAATTTTGGCCACTCCGTGAGTGGCCTTTTTCTTTTGGGTCAGGCGTGTTTTGCAAGCCACGCGGCAAACGGCTCGGTATCCGCCGCCTCAATCTCCTGCTGACGACGTACTGAAGCGTCACGTTCAGCAATAAACTCTTCTTCCTGTAAAATCTCCAGCGGCTCTTCGCGTAACAGATTACGGTAAGCCTCACCGAACGCTTTCCCGGTGCCGCCAATGCCTTCATCAATCATAGACCGTAGGATCCGGGCGGAGAATGTCAGTTCAGGATTATCAAAGCAGGCGACCAACTCGTCACATACCTTTTGATACTCCTCTCCCCCGTGGATACTGTCCAGCGTTTGCGCCACGCGTTTCAGATCGCGGAAGAGATCTTTCCCGACTTTGGGCAGCGGGAACTGCGCAGTTTCACAGCCAATGCCTAACGTCAGGCCCGGCTTACGCCCTTCCAGAATAACGCGATTCCAGTTAGTACGCGTACATAACAGCTCATCGCTACTCATTTCCGGCGCATCGGCCAATACGCACCAGACCATAAACAGATCGAGGAAGCGCACCTGTTGCTCGTCTACGCCGATCGGTGAGAACGGATTAATATCGAGAGAACGAACTTCAATATACTCAATACCGCCACGCAGAAGCGCGTCAGAAGGCGATTCGCCGCTGCGCGTCACGCGCTTGGGACGAATGGGCGCGTACAGCTCATTTTCAATTTGCAGAACGTTGCTGTTAATCTGTAGCCGCTTACCGTCTTTTTCCACACCAATCCGTGCGTACTCCTCGGAAGGGGTTTTAATCGCGCGCTTCAGACCTGCAACGTATTCATGCAAATCGTTAAACGTAATTCCGAGATTGCTTTGCGACTTATTGGTATAGCCCAAATCACTCAAACGCAGCGACGTCGCATATGGCAGGTAGTACATGCCGCAGTCCGTTTTTTCAAACGGTAATGTGGTTGGCTTTCCTTGCAGGAAAGAGGAACAAATGGCCGGAGACGCGCCAAACAGATAGGGGATGACCCAGCCAAAACGGTAATAGTTGCGAATCAGACGAAAATAGCCGGCAGAAATTTTTTCTTTTGCCGCTTCGCCTTCCGTAACGCCGCATTTCGCCTGCCAGAACGCCATCGGTAATGAAAAATTGTAATGTACGCCGGAGATGGTTTGCATCAAGGCGCCATAACGATTTTTCAGCCCTTCGCGATAGAGCGTCTTAAAGCGCCCGGTATTGGATGTGCCGTACTGCGCCAGCTCTATGTCCTGCCCTTCCGCAATATAGCAGGGCATACTTAATGGCCACATCCGCTCATCGCCCAGTTTCCTGGCCGTATACCGATGGAGATCGCGCATAAAAGTGAGCATATGCTGGATATCGCCATCGACTGGCGTAATAAACTCCAGTAGGGCTTCCGCAAAATCCGTGGTAATCCATTTATGGGTCAGCGCTGAACCTAACGCTTCAGGATGACCTGTTGTCGCCAGCGTGCCATCAGCATTGACACGCAGCGTTTCGCGCTCTAACCCGCGCTGTATCCCCTTTAACGCCTGAGGATGTTTTTCCAGCCAGGCCAGAGCCTGTGATACGTCCGGGATCAAATTGACCTCCCGCCTGTCCAAATCGTTTTAATAAGCATAACTGTAATGGCGGCCATACATGCCAAACCTACAATTATTACCACCACATCATGCCCTGAACCGTCGCCGCTGCGAGCGCAACATAGCGCAGCGCCTTACCAAGACACAAAAAAAAGATCGTCCGCCCCCACGGGATGCGCATCCATCCCGCTAACAGGCACAACAAATCACCGATGACCGGCATCCAGCTTAATAATAGTGTGGCTGCGCCATAACGCTTTAGCCAGCCAGTCGCTTTTTCCTGCCAGCGCGACGTTTTGCGCAGCGGAAAGAAACGCCCAAGAATAACGTTAGTTACCCCTCCAAGGCTATTACCCATTGTTGCTGTTAAGACTAAGACCCAGGGATGGCTGACGCCGGAGACCAGCATAGCAACCAAAACCACCTCAGAATTACCGGGTAACAGCGTCGCGCTGAGAAAACTACTGGTAAACAGAGACAGGAGCGACAGTCCGTCACTCACAATAGTCGAACATCCACGGCATCCATTCCCGCCGCCCGCGCCGCCTGTAAACCAAAATCGGCATCTTCAAATACCACGCACTGCGTCGGCATGACGCCCATCCGCTGGGCGCACAATAGGAAGGTGTCAGGCGCAGGTTTGTGATGCTGTACGTGATCTGCCGCCACAACCGCATCAAAATAACGACGCAGCCCCAGATGCGCTAACAAGGCTTCCGCGATAGCGCTTTCGCTACCGGTACCGACCGACATGGGACGCCGCCCATGCCACGCTTTAACCACCTCAACCAGCGGCAGCGGTTCTACGCAGTCCAGCAGGATGCTTTTTACCGCGTCGGTTTTCTCACGCGCCAGTGACAGGGGATCAAGATCGGCATGGTTAAGCTCAATGATTGACTGGGCGATAAGCCAGGTTGGCGAACCGTTAAGCGCGACCATTGCCTGTTCATCAAAACGAAGACCATAGCGCCCCAAAATCTCACGCCACGCTTTGCGATGCGTGGGTTCGGTATCCAGGAGAGTACCGTCCATATCAAAAATCAAACCAGCATAACGTGCGTACATCGTGTTCTCGCAAACCGAATAACCAGACAGTACTTTATCGCAATTGGTTGATTTTGTCGCTAATAGAGATGAAGAGGTATATTCAGGATAAGGGGAAAAGCGATTGCGGGGCAGTGACGTATCCGGGAGGATTATTCGCCTTATGGGCCGTTGCTGACGCAACGTTATCCTTCTGATGCCAGCGGTGATTACCGCTATCTTATCTGCATTGCTGAAAGTACGGAGAATATGGTGCATCCGGGAGGATTCGAACCTCCGACCGCTCGGTTCGTAGCCGAGTACTCTATCCAGCTGAGCTACGGATGCATTGGGAAACTTGCTTTACTGCTGATATTGATACCGCGGTGAAAGCCGTATCAAGTAAGAGATGGTGCATCCGGGAGGATTCGAACCTCCGACCGCTCGGTTCGTAGCCGAGTACTCTATCCAGCTGAGCTACGGATGCATCGGAAAACTTGCTTTACTGCCGATATTGATACCGCGGTGAAAGCCGTATCAAGTAAGAGATGGTGCATCCGGGAGGATTCGAACCTCCGACCGCTCGGTTCGTAGCCGAGTACTCTATCCAGCTGAGCTACGGATGCATCGGGAAACTTACTTTACTGCAGATTTTGATACCGCGGGAAAGCCGTATCAAGTAAGAGATGGTGCATCCGGGAGGATTCGAACCTCCGACCGCTCGGTTCGTAGCCGAGTACTCTATCCAGCTGAGCTACGGATGCAAATGGCGGTGAGGCGGGGATTCGAACCCCGGATGCAGCTTTTGACCGCATACTCCCTTAGCAGGGGAGCGCCTTCAGCCTCTCGGCCACCTCACCACACGCCTCTTACGAGTGCTTCGAAGAACTTGTTCTGCTCATCGTCGCTGCGTGGCGCACATATTACTTTCTGGGACTTATAAGTCAAACAATTTTTCCAGAGCTTTTATCGTTTGCACACTTCACGCTCAATTAGTCTGTAAAAAAGCCAAAAAGAGTGTTTTATCAACAGATAATTTGATGACACGCTGGCCGCCAAAAGCGCACCATATCAACAGTGAGGTTGAAAAAAGTCATGAAGGGACAACGCGGGCGAGCGAGAAGAGAGGCTGCGTCTCACCCGAAAAGTGAGACGCGAAAACCTTAGTAACTGGACTGCTGGGATTTTTCAGCCTGGATACGCTGGTAGATCTCTTCACGATGGACAGAAACTTCTTTCGGGGCGTTCACGCCAATACGCACCTGGTTGCCCTTCACCCCTAAAACTGTCACGGTGACCTCATCGCCAATCATGAGGGTCTCACCAACTCGACGAGTCAGAATCAGCATTCTTTGCTCCTTGAAAGATTAAAAGAGTCGGGTCTCTCTGTATCCCGGCATTATCCATCATATAACGCCAAAAAGTAAGCGATGACAAACACCTTAGGTGTAAGCAGTCATGGCATTACATTCTGTTAAACCTAAGTTTAGCCGATATACAAAACTTCAACCTGACTTTATCGTTGTCGATAGCGTTGACGTAAACGCCGCAGCACGAGCTGCGGCGCCAACGAACGCTTATAATTATTGCAATTTTGCGCTGACCCAGCCTTGTACACTGGCTAACGCTGCAGGCAGAGCTGCCGCATCCGTACCACCGGCTTGCGCCATGTCCGGACGACCGCCACCCTTACCGCCCACCTGCTGAGCGACCATACCAATCAATTCCCCTGCTTTAACCCGGTCGGTCACATCCTTCGACACGCCCGCAATCAGAGAAACCTTACCTTCAACAACCGTTGCCAGTACGATAACGGTAGACCCCAGTTGATTTTTCAGATCATCAACCATGGTTCGCAGCATTTTCGGCTCAATACCAGCAAGCTCGCTGACCAGGAGCTTCACGCCGTTGAGATCGACCGCTTTACTGGAAAGATTTGCACTCTCCTGCGCTGCGGCCTGGTCCTTCAACTGCTGCAACTCTTTTTCCAGCTGACGTGTACGTTCCAGCACGGCACGCACTTTGTCGCCCAGATTCTGGCTGTCGCCCTTCAGCAGATGCGCAATATCGTTTAAGCGATCGCTTTGCGCATGAACGGTGGCCATAGCGCCTTCACCGGTTACCGCCTCAATACGACGAATGCCCGCTGCGGTGCCGGACTCAGAGATAATACGGAATAGACCGATATCACCGGTACGACTGGCGTGAGTACCGCCGCACAGTTCGGTAGAAAAATCGCCCATGCTCAGAACGCGTACACGTTCGTCGTATTTCTCGCCAAACAGCGCCATGGCCCCTTTCGCCTTCGCCGCGTCGAGATCCATGATGTTCGTTTCAATCGGCAGGTTGCGGCGAATTTGCGCATTCACCAAATCTTCAACCTCACGAATCTCCGACGGCTTCATCGCTTCATTGTGCGAGAAGTCGAAGCGCAGCACTTTATCGCTAACCAGCGAACCTTTCTGCGCAACGTGTGTCCCAAGCACCTGGCGCAACGCCGCGTGCATCAGGTGCGTGGCGGAGTGGTTCAGACGGATACGTGCGCGGCGCGCTTCATCTACGTCAGCCTGTACCGCATCGCCCACTTTCAGAGCGCCCGCAGACAATTTGCCGAGGTGACCAATCGCCTGACCATATTTTTGCGTGTCGTCCACAGCGAAAGTAAATCCAGCGCCTTTCAGCTCGCCTTTATCGCCAACCTGACCGCCTGATTCCGCATAGAATGGGGTCTGATCCAGCACGACAACAGCTTCCTGTCCCGCGTTAATCGCTTCAACCGCTTTACCATCGACAAACAGCGCAGTCACTTTGCCGTTCAGTTCCAGATGGTCATAACCTTTAAATTCAGAAGCGCTGTCAACGCGGATCATCGCGTTGTAGTCCGCGCCAAAACCGCTAGCTTCGCGCGCGCGACGGCGTTGCTCTTCCATAGCGGCTTCAAAACCAGCTTCATCGACTTTGATGTTGCGCTCACGGCAGACGTCCGCCGTTAGATCGACCGGGAAACCATAAGTATCATACAGACGGAAAGCGGTTTCGCCGTCCAGGGTGTCGCCCTGCAATTTCGCCAGTTCTTCATCCAGCAGCGCCAGACCGCGCTCCAGCGTACGGGCGAACTGCTCTTCTTCCGTTTTCAGAACCTGCTCGACCTGCGCCTGCTGACGTTTCAACTCTTCGCCTGCGGAGCCCATTACCTCAATCAGCGGCCCAACCAGCTTGTAGAAGAAGGTCTCTTTCGCGCCCAGCATGTTGCCGTGACGAACCGCGCGACGAATAATGCGACGCAGCACATAGCCACGGTTTTCATTCGACGGCAGCACGCCATCGGCAACCAGGAATGCGCAGGAACGGATGTGGTCGGCGATAACACGCAGCGATTTATTACCCAGATCGGTGGCGCCGGTGACTTTCGCTACCGCTTCAATCAACGTGCGGAACAGGTCGATGTCATAGTTAGAGTTAACGTGCTGCAGTACCGCGGCAATACGCTCCAGCCCCATACCGGTATCTACAGACGGTTTCGGCAATGGTTCCATAGCCCCGTCAGCCTGACGGTTGAACTGCATAAAGACGATGTTCCAGATCTCAATATAGCGATCGCCGTCTTCTTCCGGGCTTCCCGGAGGGCCGCCCCAGATGTGGTCGCCATGATCGTAGAAGATTTCGGTGCACGGACCGCAGGGACCGGTATCGCCCATCTGCCAGAAGTTATCCGATGCGTATGGCGCGCCTTTATTGTCGCCGATACGGATGATACGCTCGCGCGGGATGCCGACTTCTTTTTCCCAGATCTCATAGGCTTCGTCGTCGGTTTCATAAACGGTGACCCATAAACGCTCTTTTGGCAGAGCAAACCAGTTTTCACCGGTCAGTAATTCCCATGCGAACTGAATGGCGTCGTGTTTGAAGTAATCGCCGAAGCTGAAGTTGCCCAGCATTTCGAAGAAAGTATGGTGACGTGCAGTGTATCCGACGTTTTCCAGATCGTTGTGTTTACCCCCCGCGCGTACGCAACGCTGGGAAGTGGTTGCACGGGAATAATTACGTTTATCGAGCCCAAGGAAAACATCCTTGAACTGGTTCATCCCGGCATTGGTAAACAAAAGAGTGGGGTCATTGTTAGGCACCAGGGAACTGCTGGCAACTACCTGATGCCCTTTACTATGGAAAAAGTCGAGAAACGCCTGACGGATCTCAGCGGTGCTCTTGCTCATAATTATCCTGAAATCAAGCTACACTTCATCCTTCAGGCCGCCTCTGCGTTGGCTGCGAGTTTCCCGGTCACGCGTTCCCGAGGCTCACTTGCCGCTTTGATGCGGCTTGAATGATTTTGTGTATTTAAGGAATATTCGTCGCAGACGCTGTTCGCCGTTAAGCAACCCGCGTCCAGACGGAAAAAGTGGGAATAAGATAAGTTTTCTTTACCGGGAAGTAAAATCCCGTATGCGCTCAATCTGCAAAATTTCGCCATATTTGCTGGATATCGTCCATCAGATACCCGCGATAGAGCAAAAAGCGCTGTACCTTAACCTTTTCTGAAAAGTTTGAAGGGAGCGGCTCGCCATATTTGCGAACGGCCTGTTCATGTGCCATTTCACTCCAGTCAATTTCACATTCTCGCATCGCTTTTTCAGTCGATTCACGGGAAATGCCTTTCTGATTCAACTCCTGGCGAATACGCGCCGGGCCATAGCCTTTGCGGCTACGACTGGCGATAAAGCGCATCACGAAGCGCTCGTCATCAAGATAGTGATGTTCGTGGCACCAGGCGATCACGCGTTCATAATCGTCTGCCGTCGCATCAATCTCTTCCGGCCCATTTTTGCCCATCACCGGCGCGGAGAGTTTACGCCGTAATTCCTGCTCGCTGTGATCGCGGACAGCAAGAATACGTACCGCACGATCAAGGAGACGAGCATAAGCGGGACGGCGCGATGTGGGTTCACTCATAAAAAACCTTAACAGGGAGAAATGCCAAAAGGGCCGCATAAATGCAGCCCTTGATGGTAATTTAACGTTTTGCTGAATGGCGGCTTCGTTTTGTCCGACCCACCATCACCTGATGATTAAAAATCTTCGTTGGTTTCTGCAACGCCTTCGCTATCGTCAACGGCGAAATCGGGCGTGGCATTCTGATTACTCAACAGTAATTCACGAACCCTTTTCTCGATCTCTTTCGCTGTCGCCGGGTTCTCTTTCAGCCAGGTAGTCGCGTTCGCTTTACCCTGGCCAATCTTCTCGCCGTTGTAGCTGTACCATGCGCCCGCTTTCTCGATCAGCTTCTCTTTCACGCCCAGGTCAACCAGTTCGCCATAGAAGTTGATGCCTTCACCGTAGAGGATCTGGAACTCGGCCTGCTTAAACGGCGCGGCGATTTTGTTTTTCACCACTTTCACACGCGTTTCGCTACCCACGACATTATCGCCCTCTTTCACCGCGCCAATACGACGGATATCAAGACGAACAGAGGCGTAGAATTTCAGCGCGTTACCGCCGGTGGTGGTTTCCGGGTTACCGAACATCACGCCAATCTTCATACGGATCTGGTTGATGAAAATCAACAGCGTGTTGGACTGTTTCAGGTTCCCCGCCAGCTTACGCATCGCCTGGCTCATCATACGCGCCGCGAGGCCCATGTGAGAGTCGCCAATTTCGCCTTCGATTTCCGCTTTCGGCGTTAGCGCCGCTACGGAGTCGACCACAATGACGTCCACCGCGCCTGAACGCGCCAGCGCGTCACAGATTTCCAGCGCCTGCTCGCCGGTATCCGGCTGAGAGCAGAGCAGGTTATCGATATCGACGCCCAGCTTGCGTGCGTAAACAGGGTCAAGCGCGTGTTCCGCATCGATAAACGCACAGGTTTTACCTTCACGCTGCGCAGCGGCAATCACCTGCAGCGTCAGGGTCGTTTTACCGGAAGATTCCGGCCCGTAAATTTCGACGATACGCCCCATCGGCAGACCGCCCGCACCGAGTGCGATGTCCAGTGAAAGCGAACCGGTGGAGATAGTTTCCACATCCATAGAACGGTCTTCACCCAGACGCATGATGGAGCCTTTACCAAATTGCTTTTCAATTTGGCCCAGTGCTGCCGCCAACGCTTTCTGTTTGTTTTCGTCGATAGCCATTATTACTCCTGTCATGCAACTTGGTATTGAACCGGATAGTGAATTCGTACTGTTGAAGCAATTATACTGTATGCTCATACAGTATCAAGTGTTTTGTAGAAATTGTTGCCACAGGGTTTGTAGCGCGTACGTCGTCGCCTGTCGACGCACCGATTCACGGTCGCCGCTGAAGCATTCCCGACGCGTAATCCCTTCTCCGCTGACGCTGGCGAAAGCAAACCACACCGTACCAACCGGCTTTTCTTCACTGCCGCCATCCGGCCCGGCAATCCCGCTAATAGCGACAGCAAAATCGGCGCGGGCGGCCTTCAGCGCCCCGATCGCCATTTCGACCACTACGGGTTCGCTGACCGCGCCATGCTGCGCCAGAGTCTCTTCACGCACGCCAATCATCTGCGCTTTGGCTTCATTACTATAGGTGACAAAGCCGCGTTCAAACCAGGCGGAGCTTCCGGCGGTGTCGGTAATGGCTTTCGCCAGCCAGCCGCCGGTACAGGACTCTGCTGTCGTTACGGTCGCCCCGCGCGCTTTTAACGCCAGCCCGACCTGCTCGCTAAGCCGCATCAGTTCACTGTCAGTCATCATGACCTCTGTCAGTTAGAAATCCTGCCGCACAAGATAGCACTTTCTCGCCAGAGATGGGGACGAGCAGTCGATTTTACGAGTCGGATTCCGAAAAAATGCCAGCAGGTTATTTATGCAGAATGAAATGAGGTAGCACATGACTAAATAGCAGTACCATGTCGCTAAATTTACACGCACGGAGAGAAAGCAAGGATGTCACTCAAAAAAACGGAAAGCACACAGCACAAACTGAAACAAACCTGTCAACTACGGCTGTGGTTAATTGTGGGTGGAGTATGTTCATTAGGAATGGGAGTACTGAATATATTGTCGTCAGGCTATTTTGAACCGTATGATGGCGGTCAAATTATCTTAGGCCTGGGATGTCTGGGATATAGTCTGGCACTATCAAAGAAGATATCCCACTTGCAGGCAGAGAATCAGCCCAAAAAGCCATAATAATAGCGGAGGGGGGGCTCCCCTCCCTAAGCGTAAATTAGCGCACCCGCGCCAGCGCTACCGCCTGGCCCAGTTGCCAAACCGCCATCGCATAATGCGTGCTGTGGTTATATCGGGTAATGGTGTAGAAGTTCGGCAGGCCGTACCAGTACTGGTAGCCCGTACCGATATCCAGACGCAGCAGGCTGGCTTCCTGATGATTGCCCAACGATTGCTGCGGCGTTAAGCCTGCGGCGGCAAGCTGAGAGAGGCTGTATTTTGTTTTGAAACCATTCGCCAGTCCCGGCGCCTGACCATTCGCCGGCACCGCAACCGTATCGCCTTTCACCCAACCATGCGCCTTGAAATAGTTCGCCACACTGCCGATGGCATCTACCGGATCCCACAAGTTAATGTGCCCATCGCCATTGAAATCGACCGCATATTCTTTATAGGAAGATGGCATAAACTGGCCGTAGCCCATCGCGCCCGCAAAGGAACCTTTCAGATTGAGCGGATCGTCTTGCTCATCGCGCGCCATGAGCAGGAAGGTTTCCAGCTCACCGGAGAAATATTCCGCCCGGCGCGGATAGTTAAATGACAGCGTCGCCAGCGCGTCCAGAATCCGCGTTTTCCCCATGATACGTCCCCAGCGGGTTTCCACGCCGATAATCCCCACGATGATTTCCGGCGGTACGCCGTATACCTGCCAGGCGCGGTTCAGCGCGTCTTCATACTGATTCCAGAACGCGACGCCGTTTTGCACATTATCCGGCGTAATAAATTGTTTGCGGTAGCGAAGCCAGGCGCCATTTGGTCCGGCGGGCGGCTGAGTGGTCGGCGCTTGTCTGTCCATCAGACGCAGGACGTAATCCAGTTTTTTAGACTGCGAGAGGATCTCTTGCAACTGCTGACGGTCGAAACCGTGTTTACTGACCATTTTATCAATGAACTGCTGCGCATTAGGGTTGTTGGCGAAGTCGCCGCCCATTTGCATGACGTTATGCTGCGGCTCAAGCAGGAAGCCGCCGGAAGGCGTGCCCGTCGTCGCTTGAGTCTCGGAAGATTTTGGCGTGCTGCTACAGGCAGCAAGCAATACGCAAAGTGGAAGTAACGCTACATAACGACGCTTGAACATGAGACATCCATTAAACAAATTCAGCCAGGGAGAAGTATGGTAAAGCATCCCCCGCCGCACAAGGAAGCGGCACAAGAGAATAAATCACCTTTCTCCTCTTTTCAGTTTGTATCCGCTCCCCCACCCCGCAATCTTTCAACTTAAAATATTTTTCTTTTATTTTGCGATCACAATAACACTTTTGAATCTTTCAACATGATTACAATGAACAGGAAATTAGCAAGAAAACTAAAAACCCTACAGGAGAGAACAATGATCGAAACCATTACACATGGTGCGGAGTGGTTCATCGGGTTATTCCAGAAAGGCGGAGAGGTGTTTACCGGTATGGTGACAGGTATTCTTCCGCTACTGATAAGCCTGCTGGTTATCATGAATGCGCTCATCAATTTTATCGGCCAGCAGCGTATTGAGCGTTTTGCCCAACGTTGTGCCGGAAATCCGCTATCTCGTTACCTGCTTTTACCGTGTATCGGGACATTTGTTTTTTGTAATCCGATGACCCTGAGTTTGGGACGCTTTATGCCGGAGAAGTACAAGCCGAGCTATTACGCGGCGGCCTCCTATAGCTGTCACTCCATGAACGGTCTGTTTCCGCATATCAATCCCGGCGAACTGTTTGTTTATCTGGGTATCGCCAGCGGACTCACCACGTTAGGGCTTCCTCTCGGCCCGCTCGCGGTGAGCTATCTGCTGGTAGGTCTGGTGACGAACTTCTTCCGCGGTTGGGTCACCGATCTCACCACCGCTATTTTTGAGAAAAAAATGGGGATTCAACTTGAGCAGAAAGTTCATCTGACAGGAGCGGTATCATGACACGGGTTCGTATTGAGAAAGGCGCCGGCGGCTGGGGCGGCCCGCTTGAACTGGACGTTACGCCAGACAAAAAGATCGTCTATATCACAGCCGGTACGCGCCCGGCGATCGTCGACAAACTGGCGCAACTAACAGGCTGGCAAGCGGTGGACGGCTTTAAAGAAGGCGAACCGCCGGAAGCGGAGATCGGCGCGGCCATTATCGACTGCGGCGGTACGCTGCGCTGCGGTATCTACCCGAAACGCCGGATCCCAACCATTAATATTCACTCGACGGGTAAGTCCGGCCCACTGGCGCAGTATATTGTTGAGGATATTTATGTCTCCGGCGTAAAAGAAGAAAACATTACTCTTGTCGGCGAAACGCCTGCCAGTCCCCAGCCTGCCAAAACGACATTAGGACGTGACTACGACACCAGCAAAAAAATCACCGAGCAGAGCGACGGGCTGCTGGCAAAAGTCGGTATGGGAATGGGCTCCGCCGTGGCGGTACTGTTCCAGTCCGGTCGCGACACCATTGATACGGTCCTGAAAACAATCCTGCCGTTTATGGCGTTCGTTTCGGCGCTGATCGGCATCATTATGGCCTCAGGTCTTGGCGACTGGATCGCCCACGGCCTGGCGCCATTAGCCAGCCATCCACTGGGGCTGGTGACGCTGGCATTGATCTGCTCTTTCCCGCTGCTGTCGCCCTTTCTCGGCCCTGGCGCGGTTATCGCTCAGGTCATTGGCGTCCTGATCGGCGTTCAGATAGGCCTGGGCAATATCCCCCCGCATCTGGCGCTTCCCGCCCTGTTCGCGATTAACGCGCAGGCGGCCTGCGACTTTATCCCGGTCGGCCTGTCACTGGCGGAAGCGAAACAAGACACCGTTCGCGTCGGCGTACCTTCTGTGCTGGTCGGACGCTTCCTGACTGGCGCGCCCACGGTACTTATCGCCTGGTTTGTTTCCGGCTTTATCTATCAATAAGAGGTTCAGACATGAGCGTGATTTATCAAACCACCATCACCCGTATCGGCCAGAGCGCGAAGGAAGCGCTCGGCGAACAGATGCTGATTACGTTTCGGGAAGGCGCGCCGGCGGATATCGAAGAATTTTGCTTCATCCATTGTCATGGCGAACTGACCGGCGCGCTGCAGCCCGGCGCGCGGTGTGAATTGGGTCAACATTGCTATCCGGTCACGGCGGTCGGCAGCGTAGCCGAGCAAAACCTGCGTGAACTGGGGCATATCACTTTGCGCTTCGATGGTCTGCGCGAAGCAGAATTTCCCGGCACCGTACACGTTGCGGGGCCTGTACCGGACGATATCGCGCCGGGCTGTATTTTGACGTTTGTCGCTTAAGGAGAAAAAACATGAATCAAGTTGCCGTTGTCATTGGCGGAGGCCAGACCCTGGGGGCATTCCTTTGCCGTGGGCTTGCAGAAGAAGGATACCGCGTGGCGGTCGTTGATATTCAAAGCGATAAAGCCGCGAATGTCGCCCAGGAAATTAACGCCGATTTTGGCGAAGGTATGGCGTACGGTTTTGGCGCCGACGCCACCAGCGAGCAGAGCGTGCTGGCGCTTTCCCGCGGCGTAGACGAGATTTTCGGGCGCGTCGATCTGCTGGTTTACAGCGCGGGTATCGCCAAAGCGGCGTTTATCAGCGATTTCCAGTTGGGCGATTTTGACCGCTCGCTACAGGTGAATCTGGTGGGCTATTTCCTCTGCGCCCGTGAGTTTTCCCGCCTGATGATCCGCGACGGCATTCAGGGGCGCATTATTCAGATTAACTCTAAATCCGGCAAAGTGGGCAGTAAACACAACTCCGGCTACAGCGCGGCGAAATTCGGCGGCGTGGGGTTAACCCAGTCTCTGGCGCTGGATCTGGCGGAATACGGCATTACCGTACACTCGTTGATGCTCGGCAACCTGTTGAAATCGCCGATGTTCCAGTCACTGCTGCCGCAATACGCCACTAAACTGGGCATTAAGCCCGACGAGGTGGAACAGTATTACATTGATAAAGTACCGCTCAAACGCGGGTGTGATTATCAGGATGTGCTGAACATGCTGCTATTTTATGCCAGCCCGAAAGCGTCTTATTGCACCGGGCAGTCGATCAACGTAACCGGCGGTCAAGTGATGTTCTGACCGTGAATTGCCGGATGGCGCCGTAGGCCGGATAAGACGGTTACGCCGCCATCAGGCAAAACAACAGGAGCACATTATGGTTTCCACTCTGATTACCGTCGCCGTTATCGCCTGGTGTGCGCAGCTGGCGCTGGGCGGCTGGCAGATTTCCCGCTTTAATCGAGCTTTCGATAAACTTAGCCAACAGGGACGGGTCGGCGTCGGGCGCTCCGGCGGGCGTTTTAAGCCCCGGGTGGTGGTTGCCGTGGCGCTGGACGAACAGCAGCGGGTGACGGACACTTTATTGATGAAAGGCCTTACGGTATTCGCCAGACCGGTTAAAATTGCCGCAATGCAAGGAAAACATTTGCATGAATTACAGCCTGATGTGATCTTTCCCCATGATTCGCTCGCGCAGAATGCACTATCATTGGCGCTTAAACTGAAACATGGGTAATTTCGTTGTGAATGCGTATAGCTTGCGAAATTATCATTTTGCAACCAATACCCTAAATAATTCGAGTTGCAGGAAGGCGGCGACGCAGCGAATCCCAGGAGCGTACATCAGTACGTGACCGGGGTGAGCGAGGAAAGCCAACGCACATGCAGCGTGAAGTATGACGGGTAAATACATAAGTCAGGGTAATCACGCCTATGAAACCTCGTCAGCGTCAGGCCGCGATTCTGGAGCACCTGCAAAAACAGGGAAAATGCTCGGTTGAAGAACTGGCCCAGTACTTTGACACGACAGGCACCACTATCCGTAAAGATCTGGTCATTCTGGAAAATGCCGGAACCGTCATCCGCACCTATGGCGGCGTGGTGTTGAATAAAGAAGAGTCCGATCCGCCTATTGATCACAAAACGCTTATCAACACCCACAAAAAAGCGCTGATAGCCGCAGCCGCTGTGAAATATATCCATGATGGCGATTCCATTATTCTGGACGCCGGAAGTACCGTGTTACAGATGGTGCCGTTGCTTTCGCGTTTTAGCAACATCACGGTGATGACCAACAGCCTCCATATTGTCAACGCGCTATCGGAACTGGACAACGAACAAACTATCCTGATGCCCGGCGGCACCTTCCGTAAAAAATCGGCGTCGTTTCACGGTCAACTGGCGGAAAACGCCTTTGAGCAATTCAGCTTTGATAAACTTTTCATGGGAACTGACGGTATTGACCTGAACGTCGGTGTGACCACGTTCAATGAGGTTTACACCGTCAGTAACGCAATGTGCAATGCAGCACGCGAGGTGATTCTGATGGCGGACTCCTCAAAATTTGGTCGTAAAAGCCCCAATGTGGTGTGCAGTCTGGAAACCGTCGACAAACTGATCACGGACGCGGGTATCGATCCGGCATTTCGTCAGGCGCTGGAAGCAAAAGGGATTGAAGTAATCATAACCGGAGAAAGCAATGAGTGATGCACTACTAAACGCGGGCCGTCAGACCTTAATGCTGGAGCTACAGGAAGCCAGCCGTCTGCCGGAGCGTCTGGGCGATGATTTTGTCCGCGCCGCCAATATCATTATTCACTGTGAAGGCAAAGTGATCGTTTCCGGCATTGGCAAGTCAGGTCATATTGGTAAAAAAATCGCCGCGACGCTTGCCAGTACCGGTACTCCCGCTTTTTTTGTTCATCCGGCGGAAGCATTGCATGGCGATCTGGGGATGATTGAAAGCCGCGACGTGATGTTATTTATCTCCTATTCCGGCGGCGCAAAAGAACTCGACCTCATCATCCCGCGTCTGGAAGATAAATCCGTCGCGCTGCTGGCGATGACCGGTAAACCTCACTCTCCGCTGGGGCGAGCGGCAAAAGCCGTTCTGGATATTTCCGTCGAGCGTGAAGCCTGTCCGATGCATCTGGCGCCGACATCCAGTACCGTCAATACGCTGATGATGGGCGATGCGCTGGCGATGGCGGTCATGCAGGCGCGCGGTTTTAACGAAGAAGATTTCGCCCGTTCGCATCCGGCTGGCGCACTGGGCGCGCGTTTGCTCAATAATGTGCATCACCTGATGCGCCAGGGCGATGCAATACCGCAGGTGATGCTTGCCACCAGCGTGATGGATGCCATGCTGGAACTTAGCCGTACCGGGCTGGGGCTGGTGGCGGTTTGCGATGAGCAACATGTTGTGAAAGGCGTCTTTACCGACGGCGACCTGCGTCGCTGGCTGGTGGGCGGCGGCGCGCTCACCACGCCGGTAAGCGAAGCCATGACGCCCAACGGTATTACGCTCCAGGCGCAAAGCCGCGCCATTGACGCCAAAGAGCTCCTGATGAAACGCAAAATTACCGCCGCGCCAGTGGTCGATGAAAACGGCAAACTCACCGGCGCCATTAACCTGCAGGATTTCTACCAGGCGGGGATTATCTAATCCTTCAGTCCCAGACGCTTCGCCAGCCGATGCAGGTTGGCGACGTCGGTTTCCAGCGCCCGCGCACTGGCCGCCCAGTTGTGATTATTTTGCGCCAGCGCCTGGCGAATCATCTCTCGCTGGAAGTTCTCCGTCGATTCGCGCAAATTGCGGCAGGCCGGCAGCGCCAGAAAGCTTTCCGCAGGCGGCGCGGGTAAAACGTCCTCTGACAAGGCAAAATGCTGCTCCTCCAGTACCACCTCATCCCCTGCCCGGGTCGCTCTCGCCAGCACAACCGCACGGTGAATGGCATGTTCCAGCTCCCGGACGTTGCCCGGCCAGCCATAGTTGAGCAAATGGCGACGTGCGCCGGGACTCAGTACCACGCGGGACAGCCCCAGCCGCAGCCGGCACTGCTCGCAAAAATAGCCCGCCAGCAGCACCACATCATCGCCGCGCTCGCGCAGCGGCGGCACAAAGAGCGGGAAAACGCTCAGGCGATGGAACAGATCGGCGCGAAAACGCCCCGTCAGCACCTCTTCACGCAGGTCACGGTTGGTCGCCGCCAACACCCGCACATCCACGCGCAGGCTACGATCGTCGCCGACGCGCTGAATATCGCCATACTGCAACACGCGAAGTAGCTTGGCCTGTAGCGCCAGCGACAGTTCGCCAATCTCATCCAGAAACAGCGTACCGTTATCCGCCATTTCGAACTTACCGCTACGATTACTGATAGCCCCGGTAAAAGCCCCTTTTACATGACCAAACAACTCGCTCTCCGCCACGCTTTCCGGCAGCGCGGCGCAGTTGAGATAGACCAGCGGATTGACCGCTCTGGGGGAGCCCTGGTGAATAGCTTTCGCCACCAGCTCTTTACCGGTCCCCGTTTCACCGCCGATCAGCACGTTAAGATCGGAGCCCGCCACAATCTCGATCTCTTTTTTCAACTGCGTCATCGCCGGCGACAGGCCGATCATGTGCGTCTCTTTTATCGGTTCAAACACGCCTGACGACCCCGGCAGCATGTTCTGGCTTTCCAGTTGTTCAATTAACAGCGCATTACTCAATGCCCCGGCGGCCAGCGCGGCGACAAGCCGTAGTTCTTCATCGCTAAATACCTCGAACTGCTCCGGCGTCATAGCATCAAGGGTCAGCGCACCGATGAGGTTCTGTCCGGCAAACAGCGGCAGACCAACACAGGCGTGGACTTTCAGGCTTTCCTGTCCGGGAATTAACCCGTCATACGGATCGGGTAAATCGCTATCAGCCGGAAAACGCACCACGTCCCCCGCGCGGGCGATGGCTTCCAGGCGCGGATGCCCTTCCAGGGTAAAACGTCTGCCGAGGACGTCCTGCGCCAGGCCATCAATCGCCAGTGGAATAAATTGTCGTGATTCATAGCGCAGCAGCGCCGAGGCGTCGCACGCCAGCACCTGACGCAGCGTAGTAATCAGCCGCTGAAAACGATCCTGATGCCCAATGCCGCGTTGTAACTCAATGGCGATGCCCGCCAATACCTCCACGGAAAAACTCATGGTTACCTCATTGTCATTTTGACAACCTATAGTGTCATATTGACAGCATCATTTATAGTCTTTTTGACTACATCAAAAATACAAAACAAATATAACTCAATACAAATCAATAAGATGAAAAGTTGGCACACTAGCTGCAATAAGCAAAACAACTTTTTGTAAACGTTGAATGAATTGAGGTGGTTATGTCTATTCTGGTTAAAAATAATATTCATTGGGTTGGCCAGCGCGACTGGGAAGTACGTGATTTTCACGGCACTGAATACAAAACGCTGCGTGGCAGCAGCTATAACAGCTATCTCATTCGTGAAGAAAAGAATGTGCTGATCGATACCGTCGATCATAAGTTTAGCCGTGAGTTTGTGCAAAATCTGCGCAGTGAAATCGCCCTCGCGGACATCGACTACATCATCATTAACCATGCCGAAGAAGACCATGCAGGCGCGCTGACCGAACTGATGGCGCAGATCCCGAACACGCCTATCTACTGTACCGCCAACGCCATTGACTCTATCAATGGCCATCACCATCACCCGGAATGGAATTTTAAGGTGGTGAAAACCGGCGATACGCTGGATATCGGCAACGGCAAGCAGTTGATCTTCGTGGAAACGCCGATGCTGCACTGGCCGGACAGCATGATGACCTATATGACCGGCGACGCGGTGTTATTCAGCAACGACGCCTTTGGTCAGCACTACTGCGACGAGCGCCTGTTCAATGATGAAGTGGACCAAACTGAACTGTTTGAACAATGCCAGCGCTACTACGCCAATATCCTGACGCCGTTCAGCCGTCTGGTAACGCCAAAAATTACCGAAATCCTCGGCTTCAACCTGCCGGTGGATATGATTGCCACCTCACACGGCGTGGTATGGCGCGACAACCCAACGCAAATCGTGGAGCTGTATCTGAAATGGGCGGCAGATTATCAGGAAGATCGTATCACTATTTTCTACGATACCATGTCGAACAATACTCGCATGATGGCGGATGCCATCGCACAGGGTATCAATGAAGTGGACCCCAACGTGGCGGTCAAAATCTTTAACGTCGCCCGCAGCGATAAAAATGAAATATTGACCAACGTCTTCCGTTCGAAAGGCGTGCTGGTCGGCACTTCTACCATGAACAACGTGATGATGCCGAAAATCGCTGGTCTGGTGGAAGAGATGACCGGCCTGCGCTTTCGCAACAAACGCGCCAGCGCCTTCGGTTCTCATGGCTGGAGCGGCGGCGCGGTGGATCGACTGTCCACGCGCTTACAGGATGCCGGTTTTGAAATGTCCCTGAGTCTGAAAGCGAAATGGCGTCCGGATCTGGATGCGCTGGAGTTGTGCCGTCAGCATGGTCGCGACATCGCGCGTCAGTGGGCGCTTGCTCCGCTGCCGGAAACCACACAGAAAACCGCGCCAGTCGAAGAAACCACAACCTGCGCCGCCGCAGACCTCGGCCCTAAAATGCAATGCAGCGTATGCCAGTGGATTTACGACCCTGCGCTGGGCGAGCCGTTGCAGGATGTCGCGCCGGGTACGCCGTGGAACGACGTGCCGGATAACTTCCTGTGCCCGGAATGTTCATTAGGTAAAGACGTGTTCGACGTACTGGCGACGGAGGCAAAATGAGTCGGGGGATCATCATTATTGGGTCGGGCTTCGCCGCCCGTCAGCTCGTCAAAAATATCCGTAAACAAGATGCGCATGTGCCGTTAACTCTGATTGCGGCGGACAGCATGGATGAGTACAACAAGCCCGATCTCAGCCACGTTATCAGCCAGTCGCAGCGCGCCGATGATCTCACCCGCCAGTTAGCGGGGGAATTTGCTGAACAGTTTAATCTGCGACTGTTCCCGCATACCTGGGTTGCTGACATTGATGCCGATGCCCATGTGGTGAAAAGTCAGGATAAGCAGTGGCAGTACGACAAGCTGGTACTGGCGACCGGGGCGACAGCCTTTGTGCCGCCGATTGCAGGACGTGAGTTAATGCTTACTTTGAATAGCCAGCAGGAGTACCGCGCCTGTGAGACACAACTGCGCGACGCGCAGCGAGTGCTGATTGTCGGCGGCGGTCTCATTGGCAGTGAATTAGCGATGGATTTCTGCCGCGCCGGGAAAACGGTAACGCTGATGGATAACGCCGCCAGCCTTCTCGCCTCACTGATGCCACCGGAAGTGAGCAGTCGCTTACAGCATCACCTGACCGATATGGGGGTGCATCTGCTGCTGAAATCGCAGTTGCAAAAACTGGAGAAAACCGAAGCCGGTATCCGCGCTACGCTGGTAAGCCAGCATAGTATTGAGGTCGATGCGGTGATTGCCGCCACCGGCTTACGCCCGGAAACCGCTCTGGCGCGCCGCGCCGGGGTAGCCGTCAACCGCGGCGTCTGCGTGGACAGCTATCTACAGACCAGTCACCCGGATATTTATGCGATCGGCGATTGCGCAGAGATCAACGGTCAGGTGCTGCCCTTCCTGCAACCGATCCAGTTAAGCGCGATGTACCTGGCGAAAAATCTGTTTGGCGGCAACGCGCCGCTGAAGCTACCGGCGATGCTGGTCAAAGTCAAAACGCCGGAACTGCCGCTGCATCTGGCGGGAGAAACTCAGCGCCGTGATTTAAGCTGGCAGATTACCGCAGAATCTGACGGTATGATTGCCAAAGGCATGAGCGGAGAAGGCCAACTACGCGCCTTTGTGGTGAGTGAAGACCGCATGAAAGAGGCCTTTGCACTGCTGAAAACGTTGTCCGTATAAGCCTGTGATGCCGGATGGCGCCGCTTCGCGTCTTATCCGGCCTACGAGTGAGCATCTGTTTACAGGCCAGATAAGGCGCAGCCGCCATCCGGTGCCCTACACTTCCCTTAACGCTCGCGCTGCGGCAATCACGCCCTGTCCAAACGACAGTCCGCCGTCGCCCGCCGGTAACCGCTGCGGAAATAACAATTTAAAATCAGAAAGATAAAAGGCAAGACGCGCGCGAAGTAAGCGGTTGTGTATCACCCCGCCGCTGAAGACCAGAGTGGTTATCCCCCGCGCCGTAGCCTGCTGGCGCATTAGCGTGGCAAACCCGCACGCCAGCGCATCATGAAAAGCCCAGGCGCGTTGCGCGGGCGTGGCCTGCCAGTTCAACCATTGCCGCCAGAAAACAGCGACGTCCAGTTGAGCGCCGTTAAGCGGCATCGTTACCGGATGCTCAACGTTAGCGCATTGAGAGGCCAGCGCCTCCAGCGCGCAGGCGGCCTCGCCCTCATAGCTAAGCGATGCTGGCGTGCAGCGAAGCGCGGCAGCCACCGCGTCGAACAACCTCCCGCAGGAAGAGGCCAACGGGGCATTGACGCCGCGCTCAATGGCACGCGCCAGGACATTCCAGTTTTGCTGTTGCAGCCCCGCTGTCTCCGGATAATCCTGCCAGTCCGGCACAAAGCGCAGGCACTGCGCCAACAGATTACGCCACGGATGTTTGGCAGCCAGATCGCCTCCCGGCAGCGCCACGGCGGGTAAACCGCCTAAATGTTCGCACTCGCGATAATTGACCCGCAGACATTCTCCGCCCCATAGCGCGCCATTCTCACCCATGCCGATACCGTCTACCGTCAGGGCAATCACCTCTCCGCCGTCCAGCGGCCAACCATGCTCGGCCAGGCAAGCCGCCGCATGGGCATGATGGTGTAACACCGTCTCTGTCGGCAGACGCATCTCACTGGCCCACTGACTGGAAACATAGCCCGGATGCGCATCACAGACGATACGCTCTGGGGTAAAATCGTAGATTGACTGGATCAAACGCAATGCCTCGCGCCACTGCGCCTGGATACCGTCATCGCTGAGATCGCCTAAATGTTGGCTGACAACCGCCTGTTCGCCGCGTACCAGACAGAACGTGTTTTTCAGATCCGCGCCCAGACAAAGTATCGGCGGCACATCGCGAAATCCGGGCGGCAACGCAATCGCGTCCGGCACGTATCCCCGCGAACGACGCAGCATTTCGCCGCTGTCGCGCACAACAGAGTCGTCCATGCGCTGTACAATGTCGCGATTGTGCAACAGAAAACCATCGGCAATATCGTGTAAATCGTCCAGCGCCTGTTCGTTGGTGATGGCGGGCGGTCTGCCGCTCAGGTTGCCGGATGTCATCACCAGCGGGTAATTAAGCGCCTGCAACAAGAGATGTTGCAATGGGTTGGCTGGCAGCATCACGCCCACCTCCGTAAGCCCTGGCGCGATGCCCTCACTCAGCGAAGGTACATACTGCTTATCCACCAGTACAATCGGGGCCGCTGGCGTGGTCAGCAGCGAACGCGCCGCGCTCGGCAGCGTTTGCGCCGTGGGCAACATCACCGCCAATGGTTTCGCCGGGCGATGTTTACGCGCCCGCAGCATCGCCACTGCGTTATCGTTGCGCGCATCGCAGGCCAGATGAAAACCACCCAGCCCTTTAACGGCAATAATGCCTCCGGCGTTCAGTTGGGCGACCGCCGCCTGCAAAGCCGCCTCTTTTTCCGCTCGTTCATGTTGGCTCCGCCACTCAAGATGCGGCCCGCATGACGGACAGGCAACGGGCTGGGCATGAAAACGGCGATCGTACGGATCGCGGTATTCGCTGTCGCATTCCGGACACAAGGGAAACGCCGCCATCACCGTAAATGGCCGGTCATAGGGCATAGCGCGAATAATGGTGAAGCGTGGTCCACAGTGGGTGCAATTGATGAAAGGATAACGGTAGCGCCGCTCGCCTGGGGTATTCATCTCGGCAAGACATGCCGGGCAGGTCGCCGCATCCGGCACGATTTGCGTGTTCATCGAACCGCCTGCGCTCTGACGAATGGTAAAATCCGTCGGTGCGCGCTCCCATACCAACGACGCGTGTTCAACGCTGTCAATGCGCGCCAGCGGCGGGCAATCCTGATAGAGCGCGGCAATAAATTGCGACGGCTCTTCCAGCAGCCGAACGACGACGCCGTCGCCGTCATTACACACGTCGCCGTGTAATCGCAACTGCTGCGCCAGCTGCCAGACAAAAGGACGAAAACCGACGCCCTGTACTTTGCCCCGAATGCGTAGCTGTACGCCGGAAGGTGTGTCTATCGCCATCTTATTTTCCCGCCATCATCGAACCCGGATGCCTGATGGCGCGACGCTTATCAGGCCTACAACCGCACGGACCGTAGACCGGATAAGGCATTGATGCCGCCATCCGGCAATGCTTTGTGGCGTATTCTACGCGCAATCGCAGAAATCAGAAAAGCAGCGATGCCGTTGAATCCAGCGCCGCACGACGGCGTTTTTCCGCGCTTAGCTGTTCAAGCTTATTGCGGTCCACGCAGATGAGGGCGTGCGTTGGGCAAGCAGCCATACAGGCCGGACCGGCCTCACGGTGGTGACACAGATCGCACTTGTTGGCTTCGGCTTTTTCAGCACGCACGTTCAGCCCCGCGCCGCTATTGCGAACCACCGGACGTACCACCACTTCCATGGCGCCGTAAGGACATGCCACTACGCAAGTTTTACAGCCAATGCAGCGTTCCTGCATCACATGAACAAAGCCTTTGTCACGGCTGATGGCGCCATTCGGGCAAACGTTGGCGCACGGCGCGTCTTCACACTGGCGACACAGCGTTGCCGTGGAAACGTTCACGCCTTTGATGACATGGATACGAGGTAAAAAGGTTTCAGGGGTCAGCGATGCGCAATCCTGATTTTCCTGATGGGATACGACGCAAGCCACTTCACAGGTACGGCAACCAATGCATTTACTCGCGTCTGCAATGATGAAACGGTTCATCAAATTCTCCAGCAATAACAGATGATGTGCCGATATATACACGAATCGTGCCAATTTTTATTTCATTGTTATTTAAGAATATTATTTCTATTTTCGTGAGCATTTACGTGTCATCGTCACAAGTGTCGATGACACGTAATGTCGCCAGTGGTGGTCAAGATTTACAGTGATAGCCATCCGATTCTGCACCGAAACTGGCATCAATCCTGATTAACGCCCGGCAATACGTTACCGCGTATTAAACAGCGCTGCGTAAGGGAAAGATCGTCCGTTTGCGGATTCCTTCCGGCAATAGGTTTGATAATTAATTTACGGCCAGGATAGTGATTAAAGCGGGTCAGCGCCGGATAACTCAACCGGCCAAACCAGCCGTGTACGCGCTGCCAGCGGGCGTCCTTCACCTGATATAAATTGGTTATCCAGTAGCCTGAGTCAAACTGCATATCCAACAGTTGCGTGCGACCATTGCCCTGTAAATCAAGCAAATCATCGACGCCAGTATCGGTGGCGGTATAAAACCCCCACGGTTCAAAGACGCAGGGGCGGCCATTCTTGAGAAAGGTGAAAATGATGTATTGCGCGCTCGGCGCCAGGCCCAACCCAGGATTGCCCAACCAGATAACCAGGTCCTGAATGCCGTTACGATCGAGGTCAGCGCGATAAAATTGCGCATTACCCGCCAAATTAATCAGCCTTCCCACCGGGACAACCCACGAATTACCGGCTCTGTCTTTTCCGCTAATCCGCCATTCGTTATCTTTTTTCGGCTCCGGCAGTAGCGTCACGCCACTGACTCCGACCTGGCGAAAATGCCAGGTCTGGTCGGGCGATACAGAATAAGGCAGGATCAACAGCGGCTTCAGCGCACGCTTTTGCGCATATTCACCGTCGCTCATCGGCAGGTAACCGACAACACCGGTAGCCAGTGCGCGTGCGGCGAGGCAGAGAAATAGCAGTCCGCTCCATACGATAATCTTCACGTTCTTCTTACCGCCTATGCCGGGTAACACAAATCCATCCAGAATGGGTACGCATTTTACGCCTCCGGCGCGTCCAGCGCGGCAAATCCGCCGTTTCCCTGCCAGCCTTCCAGGCGCTGATAGACGATGTTTACCGCGTCCTTAATCGGTTGAGTCATCGGATAATAAAACCCGACGATATCCGGCTGGATACCAACAAAAATCACCTCGCCGACATCCTCTTTCAGCTGATCGATAAGGTAGTTCAGCGGCATATTGTGGGTGGTCATCATAAACATTTCGGCGATATCATCCGGATCGATGATGCGGATCTCGCCCGGATTAAGTCCCATATCGGTGGCGTCGACAATCAACAGACGCTGCGGGCGCAGTTCGCGAATCGCCACAATGTCGTTTTCCGGCGCGCTGCCGCCGTCGATGACAACCCAGTTGCCCTTCGGCTGCGCCGCGCACATTTCCGCCAGTAACGGGCCTGCGCCGTCGTCGCCCATCATGCTGTTGCCGACACAGAGTAAAACGTCAGTCACGAAGCCTCCTCACCATCAGGTAGATGGCGCTTTCCTGATGAATGTCATGCAGCATACTGAGCATCAGTTTGCTCCATTCTTGCTGCTGCGGGGTCTGCGCGGCGCGCGCCTCATCAAACGCGCGCGCCAGCATTTGCACATGGTTGAAATCGATAACGATCTCGCCATACTTCGGCACGCCTTCCATTTTACGCCGGGCATCGCTACCGGCTTCCAGGGTGGCGATCCACGCCAGATACTCATCCCATGGGCAGGTGAGCGCGGCCTCCAGACAATCGATGACCCCCAGGTGGTGACCAATCGCCAGGCTGTAATAGACAACCTGCTGCGCCTCGGCAAGCGTCGCATCGTTCTCATCAATAAACTTACGGCTCAGTTGACTGAACACCACCTGTTCGCTCATCGGATACGCGCCTCTTCAACAACATGATTGAGATGGGTGACAATTTCGGTTAAACGCGGATCGTTTTCCGCTTCCAGCCAACGCGCCACTTGCTGCTCGCCCTGCCCCAACTGTGTCAGGTAATCATCGGCGATCTGACGACCATAGCGATAACCCGCCAGCCGGCGCGCCGCGCGATCCACCTTCACGCGCAGCGGCTGCACCATATCCGGATGCAGGATCTCTGCGGGCTGATCGTCCAGCTCACCCGGCGCGCGGGCGTGGATTTTCTGCTCCAGCAGGCCAAGCGCCATCGCAAAGCCATACAGCGTCGCCGCAGGCGTTGGCGGGCAGCCTGGAATATACACATCCACCGGTACGATTTTATCCGTACCGCCCCAGACGCAGTACAGATCATGGAAGATGCCGCCGCTGTTGCCGCAGGCCCCATAAGAGATACAGATTTTCGGGTCCGGCGCCGACTGCCAGGCGCGCAGCGCCGGAGAGCGCATGGCGCGGGTCACCGCGCCGGTAAACAGCAGAATATCGGCATGACGCGGCGACGGTACCACTTTGATGCCGAAACGCTCGGCATCAAACAGCGGCGAAAGCGTCGCAAAGATTTCGATTTCACAGCCGTTACAGCCGCCGCAGTCCACGCGGTAAACGTATGCCGAACGCTTAATATTTTTCAGTAGAGACGCCTTCATGCTGGCGATGGATTCATCCACCGTCATCGGTACCGGAATGCCGTTGGCGTCACGCGGGCCTAATAAATTGCTCATTAGCTGACCTCTTTCATATGGCGAGTCAGTTCAATACGGTCGGACGGCACCAGGCATTTCTGACGCTTACAGTCCGGGCAGGTCTCAAAGCTTTCGCGGTGGTTTTCCGCGCGGCTGTCGCCGTTGTGCGCAAGCAGCGCAATGGCGTAGTCAATCTCTTTCTGTACCGCGAAAGGACGATTGCACACGCGGCAGTTGCACAGCGCGAAGCGGGACTGTTGCAGGAAGTCTTCTTTCTTCCACACTGCCAGTTCGTACTCTTGCGACAGCTTGATCGCCGCCGTCGGGCACACCTCTTCGCAGCGACCGCAGAAAATGCAGCGGCCAAGATTGAACTGCCACGCCAGCTCATTGGTTGCCAGTAAGGTTTCCACCGTCAGCGCGTTCGACGGGCAGGCATTAACGCAGGCGGCGCAGCCGATGCACTGCTGCGGATTATGTTCCGGCTTGCCGCGGAAGTTTTTATCAACCGCAATCGGCTCCAGCGGATAAGACGAGGTCGCCGTGCCGGTTTTGATAACTTTTTTGATAAAGGTAAACATGGCGATTCCTTATTTCAGCGGCGAGTTTTTACGCTCAATGCTGTAGCGCTCAAGTTCTTTGTACGGCACGACTTTGCTCTTCTTCTTACGTACATCGACCACGGTCATCCGGTCGGTACAGGAGTAGCAAGGGTCGAGGCTGCCGATAATCAGCGGCGCATCGGAGACGGTGTTGCCGCGCAGCATATAGCGCAGCGTCGGCCAGTTGGCGTAGGTCGCCGCACGACAGCGCCAGCGGTAAAGCTTTTGGTTGTCGCCAGTCATGCTCCAGTGGATATCGTCACCACGCGGCGCTTCAGCGAAGCCGAGCGCAAAACGGTGCGGAATATAGGTAAAGCCTTCCACCATCAGCGGGCCGCCCGGCAGATTATCCAGACCGAAATCGATCATATTCAGCGAGGTGTAGACTTCGTTGATACGGACTTTCAGACGAGAAATCACGTCGCAACCCTGCTCGCTATGTACTTCCATCGGCAGCAGGCCGTAGCCGACAAACGGGTGGTCGGCGCGGGTGTCGCGGGCGTGACCGCTGGCACGCACCATCGGGCCGACATTACTGAAGTCGCGGGCAATTTCCGGGTCCAGACGACCGATACCCACGGTACGCTGTTCCATATTCGGCGTGCTCAGCAGCATGTCCACCAGCTCCTGCACGTCACGACGCATCTGCTGCGCCAGTTGACGGGTCTGGATCATGTCCTCTTTGAGCAGATCGCGGCGAATCCCGCCGATCAGGTTCAGGCCGTAGGTTTTACGCGCGCCGGTAAGGATCTCTGCCATTTTCATGGAGGTTTCACGCACGCGGAAGAACTGCATAAAGCCGGAGTCAAAACCGGTAAAGTGGCAGGCGAGGCCTAGGTTCAGCAGATGCGAGTGCAGACGCTCCACTTCCAGCAGAATGGCGCGGATCATCTGCGCACGCTCCGGCACCTGAATGCCCATCGCGTTTTCCACGGAAGTGGTGTAGGCAGTGCTGTGGGCGAAGCCGCAGATACCACACACGCGATCCGACAGGAAGGTGACTTCGTTATAACCCATGCGGGTTTCCGCCAGTTTTTCCATACCACGGTGGACGTAGAACAGGCGGTAGTCGGCGTCGATAATGTTTTCACCATCGACGAACAGACGGAAGTGGCCCGGTTCATCGGAAGTGACATGCAGCGGGCCAATCGGCACCACGTTATTTTTCTTGTCACCCAGCTCGTTAATGAACTCGTAGGTTTCCGCATCGGTGGTCGGCGCCGGGCGCTGACGATAATCCATGCTGTCTTTACGCAGCGGATAGAGTTCATCCGGCCAGTCGTCCGGCAGCACCAGACGGCGCTCGTCCGGCAGACCGACCGGGATTAAACCATACATGTCGCGTACTTCGCGCTCACCCCACACGGCAGCCGGCACGCGCGGCGTAACGGATGGGAATTCCAGCTTATTGACATCCACTTCAACGCGGACGGTAATCCAGCACTTCGTGCCCTGCTCCATCGACAGCACGTAATAAACGGCATAGTGGCCGCACAACTGGCGTTCGTCATTACCGAACAGCACCGACAACCACCCACCCTGCTGGTAGTAAAGAAACTCCACCACTTCCGGCAGATAGTTCACTTTTACCGTAATAGTCAGCTGATCTTTGGTCTGCCAGGCTTCGTCCAGCACGACGCCCGGAAACGCCTGGTGCAGCGCCGCAAGGTATTGTTGACCTAATTTTTCTTCAGACATGCTCAAACTCTCTTAAATCACGCCGCCAGCAAGGAGACGAAGGCTAAAAACGCAAACCCAAAACCGGCCCAGGTCACGCGTGAAGTGGCGCAAAAACGCAGTCGCGCCATGCTGTTTTCAAACAGGGCGATCACCAGTACGCCGACAATCAGCTTGACGACGGCAATCACCAGCGCCAGCAACAGTCCGCCTGCGCTGAAGGTTTCCATCTGTCCCCACGGCAAAAACACGCCGACGAACATTTGCAGCACCACCAGTTGTTTAAGGCTGATGCCCCATTTCAGCACCGCAAAGCCGCTACCGCTGTATTCGGTCAACGGCCCTTCCTGCAACTCCTGCTCCGCTTCCGCCAGGTCGAACGGCAGCTTGCCCATTTCGATAAAGGTGGCGAAGGCGCAGGCGCACAGCGCCAGAATCAGCGGAATACTGCGCGCGACAGGCCAGTGATAAATGGTATCGGCGATATTGCTGATATGCGTTGAACCCGCAACCTGCGCAGCAACCCACAGACCCAGCAGCAGAATCGGCTCCACCAGCACGCCGAGCATCGCTTCACGGCTGGCGCCGATCGCAGTGAACGGACTGCCGGTATCCAGGCCTGCAATAGAGAAGAAGAAACGGGCGATGGCGAACAGGTAAATCAGGGTGATTAAATCACCCAGTTGCGGCAACGGAGATCCAACGGTGACAACCGGCAGCGCGGTGGCGATAGTCAGCATCACGCCGACCATCACAAACGGCATCAGGCGAAAAACCCAGCCAGAATCAGCGGGCGCAATACTCTGACGACCGAGCAGTTTGATAATGTCGCGGTACTCCTGCAACACGCCCGGCCCACGGCGATTGTGTAGACGGGCGCGCGCCACGCGAGTAATACCGGACAGCAATGGCGCAACGGCAAATAGCACCAGCGCCTGAATTAACGGATAAAACACACTCATTTTCAGGCTCCTCGTGAAACCACAATCACCACCAGCACCGCCAGCTCAATCAGCGCCAGACGACGGAACAGCACCGCGGCCGCCGCGTTCTGCCAGCCCGGTACCAGCGATACCGGGTTAAGCCATTTACGCAATTTGAGTACCGGGGCAAAGGCCTCTTTCACCGGCATGGCGAAACCGTGCGCGGTAATCACCATCGACTGCTCATGGTCGTAGCCGCACACCCAGGCCGCGCCGCGAGAACGCGACGGCAGACGGTTGCCTTTGAACATCGCCATAATGATGAATGGCAGTAGCGGACAGGCGACCAACAGCAGCGTGATCATCGGCTGCGATACGGTGGTGTGCGCGGTTTCCAGCGGCAACGGTACCGCAGTGGAAATCATCGGCAGCAGCCACGGCGCGGCAACCCCGCCCAGTACGCAGCAAACCGCCAATGCCACCACGCTGACGCCCATCAGGATCGGCGCGCAGCTGGCATTTTCAGCTTCCTTCGTGCGCGGCGCGCCAAGGAACGTCACGCCATACACTTTCGCCATACACATCACCGCCAGCGCGCCGGTAATCGCCAGGCCAACCGCCAGCAGCGGTCCTAACAGACGACCAACAAACGCGCCGCTGTTGCCCAGTTTGAAGAAGGACTGGTAAATCACCCACTCGCCGGCAAAGCCGTTCAGAGGCGGCAGCGCCGCCATCGCCATCAGACCGACCAGCATGGCGATAGAAATAACCGGCATCCGTTTACCAATACCGCCCAGTTTTTCGATATCGCGATGACCGGTACGGAACCAGATGCTGCCCGCGCCCAGAAACAGCACGCTTTTGAACAGGCTATGGTTCAGCAGGTGATAGAGCCCGCCGGTCAGACCCAGCGCGATCAGTACCGGCTGATTGAGAGCAATCCCGGTAACGCCTGCGCCCAGACCGAGCAAAATGATGCCGATATTTTCCAGCGTGTGATAGGCCAGCAGGCGCTGAATGTTATGCTCCATCAGCGCGTACAAACCACCGACAAAGGCGGTGATCATCCCAAGCACCAACAGCGCCACGCCCCACCACAGCGGCGCATTGCCGCCAAGCAGAGATAGCGTGAGAATGCCCAGCAGCCCGATTTTCATCACCACGGTCGAGAACAGCGCGGCGGCGGGAGCGCTGGCGTTGGCGTGCGCCTGCGGCACCCAACCATGTAGCGGGATAATCCCGGCCAGCAGACCAAAACCGATAACGCCGAGCAGCCAGATATCGGAGCCCAGCGGCAGTTGCTGAGCGCGTTGATCCAGCAGCCCCAGATCCAGCGTGCCGTAGCGCTGCCACACCAGCCAGCAGGCGATTGCCAGCAGCAGCGTACCGAGACGGCCCAGCGCAAACCACAGTTTGCCCTCTTTGCTACCGCCGGTGAGGAACACGGCGCAGAGCGCCATGATTTCCGCCATTACCACCATCGTCCCAAGATTACTGGCGACCACGGCGCAGACGGCTGCCGCCATCAGCAGGTTGATCAACAGTCCGTTGGCTTTTACCTGTGGATGGCGATGCCAGTCGATATTGAACAGGCTGACGAACAGGCCGCACAGCCCCAGCGTAATCAGCCAGATAGCATTCAGCGGCGTTATTTGCAGCATGTGGCCGGTAAACGGCATCACGCCGCTCACCGTAACGGCGCTGGTCAGTGCGGTGAACCCCGCGCCAGCCGTATACAGGCTGCCGACCACGCCGCCGATACCGGCAATCCAGCCACTCAGCGCTTTATGAAACGAAAACAGAAACGCCAGAACGGCGGCGGCGGCAAACCACGCGACGCCGCTAGTAATCAGTGAAAGTGAACTCATTATGCATCCCCACTCTGAGCCTGCTGAAACAAGGTGAGATCGCCAAAATCGGTATTAAACGTCAGCTCACGTTTACGTTTGCTGGCGCGGGCGATATCCGTGTTATCCACCAGGTGTAGCGCTTTAGTCGGGCACATCCGCACACAGGCCGGGCCTTGCTCGTCAAAGCTGCACAGGTCGCATTTCACCGCGATAGCGCGTACGCCCGGCACCCAGTCGAGCAACGTACTGACGCGCGCAGGCGCTGGCGGCGCGGGCGGCGCTTTCGGCGTATTGGCGTTCGCCGGAATATGCAGCGGACGGCTGCCGGAAAACTCAATAGCGCCAAACGGACAGGCAATACCGCACAGTTTGCAGCTCACGCACAGGCTTTCATTAAGCTGGACAGCGCCGTCAACGCGATTAATCGCGTTAACCGGGCATACCGTGGCGCATGGCGCATCTTCACAGTGGTGACAGAGCTGCGGCGCAGATTCTTTTTCATTCAGCATCACTTTCAGGCGCGGCATTGACTGCAGGCCATGCTGGCGATGCGTCTCTGAACAGGCGGCCTCACAGGTGTGGCAGCCGATACAGAGAGTGGAGTCAGCAATTACAAAACGATTCACCAGGCATTCCTCAGGTGATTGTCATTTTTGACGAAAACATGCCGTTGAAATGTCATTTTCGACACTTATCGACACGCCCATCCCCAAAACATTCATGACATGGCGCAACGCCACATCGCGAATCAAAGCGGGCAACGCCTCAGGCTTATACAGCCGGGCTGTGTCCCTTTACCAATTGACGCAAATTAACCGGCGAGTTGGTTTCTACAGCGGTATAGAGGCTGTCGTAAACGCTGGCGATTTTTTCCAGATAGTGCTCCAGCACCTGCTCGCGATCGCGGTTGTTAACCCGTTCATCAACCTTGCCGTCGATATCGAGCTGCGCCTGTGCAATCAATTGCTTATCTTCGCCATCTTTGGTTTCAACGTAGTACTCAATGGTGTGGCTGTTAAAACCATCCGCCAACGCGACGTAAATACGAAAGTGCTCAAACAGGACAAAGCAAAGATCCCTTTCCGGCGCGCAGCTCATTGCGTGATGCAGGCGCGCTTTCGAGAGGGTGATCCCCTGAACCAGCGAGTTGCAGTAAATATGCCACTGGTCCTGTAGGCGACGATGCCGTTGCGCGATGTAATCGGCCTTTTCGCTTATTTCCCAAATAGTCATGTCAGGTTACCCGTTTAACAGAGATGCCTGCGTTAAGCATTTTCCATGCCAATTTTTAACTTATTGTTTTTAATGGCAGACGAGCACAGTCACTGCCGTTTCGACGCGGTGACGACATGTCATTTCGTCATCGTCGACATTAACCTGCCAGGGGATAAAAATATTGGCATAAATATTGCTTTACAGGGGCAACCACTACGGGAGGCGATATGCACGAAATCACCCTCTGCCAACGGGCACTGGAATTGATTGAACAACAGGCTTCAGCATACGGTGCAAAACGTGTGACAGCCGTCTGGATCAAAATTGGCGCATTTTCTTGCGTGGAAACCAGCGCTCTTTCCTTTTGTTTTGATCTGGTATGCCGCGGCACGATAGCAGAAGGTTGTAAACTGCACCTCGAAGAACAGGAAGCCGAATGCTGGTGTGAGCATTGTCAACAATATGTCACGTTGTTAACCCACCGTGTACGTCGTTGTCCGCAATGTCATAGCGATACGCTGCGAATTGTGGCCGATGACGGCTTACAAATTCGGCGCATAGAGATTGATGAAACTGAAGATTAATGCCGGATAGACGCTCGCGTCGCCATCCGGCAGAAAGCCTGTAACAAGAAAAAGATCAGGAGTAAGCGATGTGTACGACTTGCGGTTGCGCTGAAGGCAACCTTTATATAGAAGGCGATGAACATAATCCGCACTCAGCGTTTCGTAGCGCGCCCTTTGCCCCAGCGGCTCGCCCGGCGCTGAATATTACCGGCATTAAAACGCCTGACTTTGCCCCAAGTCAGACCGCAGAAGGCGATCTGCATTACGGCCACGGCGAAGCCGGAACCCACGCGCCTGGTATGAGTCAGCGGCGGATGCTGGAGGTTGAAATCGACGTGCTGGACAAAAATAATCGTCTGGCTGAGCGCAACCGCGCCCGTTTTGCCGCCCGCCAGCAACTGGTGCTCAACCTGGTGTCCAGCCCCGGGTCCGGTAAAACCACCCTGCTGACCGAAACGCTGATGAAATTGAAAGACCGTGTACCGTGCGCGGTGATTGAAGGCGACCAGCAGACAGTGAACGACGCCGCCCGCATCCGCGCTACCGGCACGCCCGCCATTCAGGTCAACACCGGTAAAGGCTGCCATCTTGACGCGCAAATGATCGCCGACGCCGCGCCGCGCCTGCCGCTGGATGACCACGGTATTCTGTTTATCGAAAACGTCGGTAATCTCGTCTGCCCGGCCAGCTTCGATCTGGGCGAAAAGCATAAAGTCGCAGTGCTTTCCGTGACCGAAGGTGAAGATAAGCCGCTGAAGTATCCCCATATGTTTGCCGCTGCGTCGCTCATGCTGCTCAATAAAGTCGATCTGCTGCCCTACCTCAATTTTGACGTTGAGAAGTGCATCGCCAGCGCGCGTGAAGTGAACCCGGAGATTGAAATTATCCTGATTTCCGCCACCAGCGGCGAAGGCATGGATCAGTGGCTGGCCTGGCTGGAGGCGCAGCGATGTGCATAGGCGTGCCGGGTCAAATCCGCGCCATTGACGGCAATCAGGCAAAAGTTGACGTCTGCGGCATTCAGCGCGACGTCGATCTCACATTAGTCGGCAGTTGTGATGAAAACGGTCAGCCGCGTCTGGGTCAGTGGGTGCTGGTTCATGTCGGATTCGCCATGAGCGTCATTAACGAAGCGGAAGCGCGCGACACGCTCGACGCGCTACAAAATATGTTTGATGTTGAGCCGGACGTCGGCGCACTGCTGTATGGTGAGGAGAGATAATGCGTTTTGTTGACGAGTACCGTGCGCCGGAACAGGTAATGCAGCTCATTGAACACCTGCGTGAACGCGCCGCCCTTCTTCCTTACACTGCCGAACGTCCGTTGCGCATTATGGAAGTCTGCGGGGGTCATACCCACGCAATTTTTAAATTTGGTCTCGATCAGTTACTGCCCGAAAACGTGGAGTTTATTCACGGCCCCGGTTGTCCGGTCTGCGTGCTGCCGATGGGACGCATCGACAGTTGCGTGGAAATCGCCAGTCATCCGGAGGTGATTTTCTGCACCTTTGGCGATGCCATGCGCGTGCCGGGGAAACAGGGTTCTCTGTTGCAGGCTAAAGCGCGCGGCGCGGATGTGCGTATTGTTTATTCTCCGATGGACGCGCTGAAGCTGGCGCAGGATAACCCGACCCGCAAAGTGGTATTTTTCGGGCTGGGCTTTGAAACCACCATGCCGACCACCGCCATCACGCTACAGCAGGCAAAACAGCGTGACGTGCGAAACTTCTACTTTTTCTGCCAGCACATTACGCTGATCCCGACGCTGCGTAGCCTACTGGAGCAGCCGGACAACGGCATTGACGCCTTTCTTGCGCCAGGCCACGTCAGCATGGTCATCGGCACCGAGGCGTACCAGTTTATCGCCGCCGATTTTCATCGCCCGCTGGTGGTAGCTGGATTCGAACCGCTTGATCTACTGCAAGGCGTGGTCATGCTGGTTGAGCAGAAAATAGCGGCCCTAAGCCAGGTTGAAAACCAATACCGTCGCGTGGTGCCGGATGCCGGAAACATGCTGGCGCAGCAGGCCATCGCCGATGTGTTCTGCGTTAATGGCAACAGCGAGTGGCGCGGTCTGGGCGTGATTGAATCCTCCGGCGTCCACCTGACGCCAGAGTATCAGCGCTTTGACGCCGAAGCGCATTTCCGCCCAGCGCCACAACAGGTCTATGACGATCCGCGCGCCCGCTGCGGCGAAGTGCTGACCGGCAGATGCAAGCCGCATCAGTGCCCGCTATTTGGTAAAACATGTAATCCAGAGACCGCGTTCGGCGCGCTGATGGTCTCTTCCGAAGGCGCATGCGCCGCCTGGTATCAGTATCGTCAGCAGGAGTGTGAAGTTTGAACAATATACAACTCGCCCACGGCAGCGGCGGCCAGGCTATGCAACAGTTGATTAATAGCCTGTTTATGGAGGCCTTTGCCAACCCGTGGCTGGCGGAACAAGAAGATCAGGCGCGTCTGGAGCTGGCGCAGCTGACGGCGGAGGGCGACCGTCTGGCGTTTTCTACCGATAGCTATGTGATCGATCCGCTCTTTTTTCCCGGCGGCAATATCGGCAAACTGGCGATTTGCGGTACGGCGAACGACGTAGCGGTGAGCGGCGCGATCCCCCGCTATCTCTCCTGCGGCTTTATCCTTGAAGAAGGGCTGCCGATGGATACGTTAAAAAGCGTGGTCAATAGCATGGCGGCGACCGCGCGGGAAGCGGGTATCGCCATTGTAACCGGCGACACCAAAGTTGTGCAGCGCGGCGCGGCGGACAAATTATTTATCAACACTGCCGGCATGGGGGCGATTCCCGCCGATATTCACTGGGGCGCGCAAACGCTGAGCGTTGGCGATGTGCTGTTAGTCAGCGGTACGCTTGGCGATCACGGTGCCACTATTCTCAACCTGCGTGAGCAACTGGGACTGGATGGCGAGCTGGCGAGCGACTGCGCAGTATTAACGCCGCTTATTCAGACGCTGCGTCATATTGACGGAGTGAAGGCATTGCGTGACGCCACGCGCGGCGGCGTGAATGCGGTCGCCCATGAGTTTGCGGCGTCCTGCGGTTACGGTATTGAATTGTCCGAATCCGCACTGCCGCTCAAACCTGCCGTGCGCGGCGTCTGCGAGCTGTTGGGGCTGGATGCCCTGAACTTTGCCAACGAAGGAAAACTGGTGATTGCCGTTGAACGGCAGGCCGCAGATCGGGCGTTGGCGGCATTACGCGCGCATCCGCTGGGACGTGATGCAGCGCTGATTGGCGAAGTCGTGGAACGCAAAGGCGTTCGCTTAGCCGGACTCTATGGCGTGAAGCGAACCCTTGATTTGCCACACGCCGAACCATTACCTCGTATATGCTAGCAGCCTGTTGGCAGCATACTGTAGGCCGGATAAGACGCATTTGCGTCGACATCCGGCATTAACGCTGCATTAACGCCTGATGGCGCTTTGCTTATCAGGCCTACGGAGTGTGTGACCAGCGAGTTTGCGGTCAGCCATCCGGCAATAACTTACGACTTATACCTATAATTCATTTACCGTTTTCGCACCGTTTTGCGGTATTTTCCTGGAAAAGCAACATGTCGTATACACCCATGAGCGATCTTGGACAGCAAGGCTTGTTCGATATCACTCGTACCTTATTGCAGCAGCCCGATTTGGCGTCGCTCAGTGAAGCGCTTTCGCAACTGGTAAAGCGTTCAGCGCTCGCCGACAGCGCCGGCATTGTGCTATGGCAGGCGCAGTCGCAACGCGCACAATATTATGCGACGCGAGAAAATGGCCGTCCTGTTGAATATGAAGATGAAACCGTACTGGCGCACGGCCCGGTACGTCGCATCCTTTCTCGCCCCGATGCATTGCACTGTAATTTCCATGAGTTTACCGAAACCTGGCCGCAGCTTACCGCGAGCGGCCTCTACCCTGAATTTGGTCATTACTGTCTGCTTCCTTTAGCCGCGGAGGGCCGTATTTTCGGCGGCTGCGAATTCATCCGTCAGGAAGATCGCCCCTGGAGTGAAAAGGAATATGACCGTCTGCATACGTTTACCCAAATTGTCGGCGTGGTCGCCGAGCAAATTCAAAACCGGGTAAACAATAATGTCGATTATGATCTGTTGTGCCGCGAACGCGATAACTTCCGTATTCTGGTTGCGATCACCAACGCCGTCCTGTCGCGTCTGGATATTGATGAGCTGGTAAGCGAAGTCGCAAAAGAGATCCACCACTATTTCAATATCGACGCGATCAGCATCGTGTTGCGCAGCCATCGCAAAAATAAGCTGAATATCTACTCCACCCACTACCTTGATGAGCATCATCCGGCGCACGAACAGAGCGAAGTCGACGAAGCCGGCACGCTCACGGAGCGCGTCTTTAAAAGTAAAGAGATGCTGCTTATCAACCTCAACGAACGCGATCCGCTTGCTCCCTACGAACGCATGCTGTTCGATACCTGGGGCAATCAGATCCAGACGCTTTGCCTGCTGCCGTTGATGTCCGGCAAGACGATGCTTGGCGTGCTCAAACTGGCCCAGTGCGAAGAAAAAGTGTTTACCACCGCCAACCTCAAGCTGCTGCGTCAGATTGCCGAACGAGTAGCCATTGCCGTGGATAATGCGCTGGCCTATCAGGAAATCCACCGACTGAAGGAACGCCTGGTCGACGAAAACCTGGCGCTCACGGAGCAGCTTAATAACGTCGACAGCGAGTTTGGCGAGATCATCGGGCGCAGCGAAGCGATGTACAACGTGCTAAAGCAGGTTGAGATGGTGGCGCAGAGCGACAGTACCGTGCTGATTCTGGGCGAAACGGGAACCGGTAAAGAGTTGATTGCCCGCGCCATTCACAACCTGAGCGGACGTAGCGGGCGCAGGATGGTAAAGATGAACTGCGCCGCGATGCCGGCGGGGCTGCTGGAAAGCGATTTGTTTGGTCATGAGCGCGGCGCGTTTACCGGCGCCAGCGCGCAGCGGATTGGCCGTTTCGAGCTGGCGGATAAAAGCTCGCTGTTTCTGGATGAAGTGGGCGACATGCCGCTGGAGCTACAGCCTAAGCTGCTGCGCGTCCTTCAGGAGCAAGAGTTTGAACGTCTCGGCAGCAATAAACTGATCCAGACCGACGTGCGGCTGATCGCCGCGACTAACCGCGATCTGAAAAAAATGGTCGCCGATCGCGAATTCCGTAACGATCTCTACTATCGGCTGAATGTTTTTCCGATCCAGCTTCCTCCGTTGCGCGAACGTCCGGAAGATATTCCACTACTGGTCAAAGCGTTCACTTTCAAAATCGCCCGCCGAATGGGGCGTAATATCGACAGCATTCCCGCCGAAACGCTGCGCACGCTTAGCAGCATGGAATGGCCGGGGAACGTTCGCGAGCTGGAGAATGTCGTCGAGCGCGCCGTGCTGCTGACGCGCGGCAATGTGCTACAACTGTCGCTGCCGGATATTACCGCCGTAACGCCCGATACCTCGCCTGTTGCGACTGAAAGCGCCAAAGAAGGCGAAGATGAATATCAGCTTATTATACGCGTGCTGAAAGAGACCAATGGCGTAGTGGCTGGACCAAAAGGCGCGGCGCAGCGTCTGGGGCTTAAACGAACCACCCTGCTGTCGCGTATGAAGCGATTGGGTATTGATAAAGACGCGTTAGCGTAACGGGTTGCCGGATCTGATCCGGCCAGGAGATGATGCGCGCCGTAGGCCTGGCGCTTCCCCTTCACTTCTTGCGCTGATATTTTTCCGGCAATTCCGGAACGGGGCGCTTATCGTCGATAAGGTGCCGCACGGTCAGGACAGGATGCCGCCAAAGCATTCGCGGACCTGCCCAACGCATAATCTGCTTCATCTCCTCGCGTTTAGCCGGCTGATAGCAGTGCACCGGGCACTGCTTACAGGCGGGTTTTTCCTCGCCAAATACGCATTTATCAAGACGTTTTTGCGCGTAGGCGAACAGCGCGTCGTAATGCCCCTGCACCGCTGACGCCTGTGGGCACTGGCTTTCATACAGCGCGATCATTTTTTTGATCGTCAGTTTTTCACGAGCGATACGTTTACCAGGCATCGTGCTCTCTCCGAACATTAAGGTGCATTTATTTTACATCTTATCCCTCTTTAGCACTATCACTGCATATCGTCGCCATTACGCAAATAAGAATTATTTTCATTTATTCATGCCTTGTGCTATATAACATAGCAAAGGCTATATTCGATGATTAATTAACCACATTGTTGCGAGGGATACTATGACGAATCTACATCGTCTGAAAACACTCCTGCTTGCCGGTATTGTCGCGATACTCGCGCTATCGCCAGCCTATGCAAAAGAGAAATTTAAAGTCATCACCACGTTTACCGTTATTGCCGACATGGCGAAAAACGTGGCGGGCGACGCAGCGGAAGTCAGCTCGATTACCAAACCCGGCGCTGAAATCCATGAGTATCAGCCAACGCCCGGCGATATTAAACGAGCGCAGGGGGCACAGCTTATCCTCGCGAATGGTCTGAACCTGGAGCGATGGTTTGCCCGCTTTTATCAGCACCTTTCCGGCGTGCCGGAAGTCGTCGTCTCCACCGGTGTCAAACCGATGGGCATTACCGAAGGCCCGTATAACGGTAAACCGAACCCGCACGCCTGGATGTCGGCAGAAAACGCGCTGATTTATGTCGATAACATTCGCGACGCCCTGGTGAAGTACGATCCGGATAATGCGCAGATCTATAAGCAAAACGCCGAGCGCTATAAAGCGAAAATTCGCCAGATGGCCGATCCGTTGCGTGCCGAACTGGAAAAAATTCCCGCCGATCAGCGCTGGCTGGTCACCAGTGAAGGCGCGTTCTCTTACCTGGCGCGCGATAACGACATGAAAGAGCTTTATCTCTGGCCAATTAACGCCGATCAACAGGGAACGCCAAAACAGGTGCGTAAAGTGATTGATACTATTAAAAAGCACCATATTCCCGCCATCTTTAGCGAGAGTACGGTTTCCGATAAACCGGCCCGTCAGGTCGCGCGTGAATCCGGCGCGCATTATGGCGGCGTGCTGTATGTCGATTCTCTGAGCGCCGCTGACGGCCCTGTGCCAACCTATCTGGATCTGCTGCGCGTCACGACCGAAACCATCGTCAACGGCATTAACGACGGACTGAGGAGTCAACAATGAGTCAATCTGCGATTACCGTTGATCAGGTCACGGTGACGTATCGCAACGGTCATACCGCCCTACGGGACGCCACTTTTCAGGTGCCTGGCGGTTCAATCGCCGCGCTGGTAGGCGTAAATGGTTCCGGTAAGTCTACGTTATTTAAAGCGTTAATGGGCTTTGTGCATCTTGCGCAGGGCGATATCACTATCCTGCAACAGTCAGTCAACAAGGCGCTGAAAAAAAACCTCATTGCTTATGTTCCGCAATCGGAAGAAGTGGACTGGTCATTTCCGGTGCTGGTAGAAGATGTGGTGATGATGGGACGCTACGGCCATATGGGCTGGCTACGCCGTCCCACTGCGTATGATCACGCCTGTGTTGACGCCGCGCTGGGGCGGGTAGATATGCAGGAGTATCGTCACAGGCAGATTGGCGAGCTGTCCGGCGGGCAGAAAAAACGTGTGTTTCTTGCCAGGGCCATCGCTCAGGATGGACAGGTAATCCTGCTGGATGAACCTTTTACCGGCGTGGATGTAAAAACCGAAGCGCGAATCATCGATCTACTGCGGGAACTGCGCGATGAAGGCCGCACGATGCTGGTCTCAACGCATAATCTCGGCTCCGTCACCGAGTTTTGCGACTATACGGTAATGATTAAAGGAACCGTACTGGCCAGCGGCCCTACCGAAACCACGTTTACCGCCGCGAATCTGGAACAGGCGTTTAGCGGCGTTCTACGTCATATCGCGTTAAGCGGAGGTGAAGAGCACATCATCACCGATGACGAGCGCCCCTTTATTTCCCGGCGCGTGGCCAGCGGAGGAAAATCGTCATGAACTGGCTTGTTGAGCCATTTGGCTACCAGTATATGCTCAACGCGATGTGGGTCTCCGCGATGGTGGGCGGTCTGTGCGCGTTTCTCTCCTGCTATTTGATGCTCAAAGGCTGGTCGCTCATTGGCGATGCGCTATCTCACTCTATTGTGCCTGGCGTCGCTGGCGCCTGGATGTTAGGGCTGCCCTTCTCGCTCGGCGCGTTTCTTTCCGGCGGACTGGCGGCAGGCAGTATGCTCTTTCTTAACCAACGCTCACGCCTGAAAGAAGACGCGATTATCGGGCTTATCTTCTCCTCTTTTTTTGGCGTCGGCCTTTTTATGGTGTCGCTCAATCCGATGTCGGTGAATATCCAGACGATTATTCTCGGCAACGTGCTGGCGATCGCGCCAGCGGATATTGCGCAACTGGCGATTATCGGCGCAGTCTCGCTGACGATTCTGCTGTTAAAGTGGAAAGATCTGATGGTCGTCTTTTTCGATGAAACCCATGCGCGTTCTATCGGGCTTAATCCGGGTCGACTAAAGCTGTTGTTTTTCACTCTATTGTCCGTCTCTACCGTGGCGGCCCTGCAAACCGTTGGGGCGTTCCTGGTAATCTGTCTCGTCGTCACGCCGGGCGCGACGGCCTGGTTACTCACCGACCGTTTTCCACGTCTGCTCATGATTGCCGTCGTGATTGGCAGCCTGACCAGTTTTCTGGGCGCATGGCTTAGCTACTGGCTGGATGGCGCCACGGGTGGAATTATTGTCGTCATGCAAACCTTACTGTTCATCACAGCCTTTATTTTCGCCCCGAAACACGGTCTGTTAGCCAACCGTCGACGCGCCCGCCTGCAGAAGGAGCCGACATGTTCTTAACAACGTTACTGGAACCCTTTCAGTTTGATTTTATGGTGAACGCCCTTATGGTTTCGGTCATTGTGGCGATTCCCTGCGCCTTACTGTCCGTGTTTTTAGTGTTAAAAGGCTGGGCGTTAATGGGCGATGCAATGAGTCATGCGGTATTCCCCGGGGTCGTGCTGGCATATATTGTGGGGATCCCCCTGGCGATTGGCGCCTTCATTGCCGGATTATTTTGCGCTATCGCGACCGGCTATCTGGACGATAACAGCCGCATCAAACGTGATACGGTGATGGGCATCGTCTTTTCCGGGATGTTTGGCGCAGGTCTGGTGCTCTATGTTTCTATTCAATCGGAAGTGCATCTGGATCACATCCTGTTTGGGGATATGCTGGGCGTATCGCTGGGGGATATCGTACAAACGTCAGTTATTGCACTGGGTATTGCGTTAATCATAGGGCTGAAATGGAAAGATCTCCTGCTACACGCTTTTGACCCGCACCAGGCGAAAGCCAGCGGGCTGAATACCACGCTACTGCATTATGGCCTGCTATGTATGATTGCGCTGACTATCGTCGCCACGCTGAAATCGGTGGGCATTATTCTGTCAATCTCACTACTTATCGCCCCCGGCGCAATTGCCATTTTGCTGACGCGACGCTTTGCGCGCGCGCTGGGATTAGCGGTGAGTCTGTCAGTTATTACCGCTTTTGCGGGCGTCTATCTGTCTTTTTACCTTGATAGCGCGCCAGCGCCGACCATCGTGGTATTATTTGCCATCGTGTTTATTGTGGTATTTATTTACGCAACATGGCGCGACAGGAGTAATGAAATCGTACCAGAGGCGCAAGGTTAACACTTTTTTGCCTGCTATTCAGGAAACATACGGTCATAATATAGAGTAGTTTTATGGCGCTGGAAGGATTTCCTCTGGCAGGCAACCTCATAATTTCATTACGGTTTAAGTAAAGACTTATATTCAGCTATCCTTTTTTTATGAGCGGATATAGAGAGTTTTTTATCGTTTAGCATAACGGCATTGTTATCGAATCGCTCATAAAGCGTTTCATTCTTTTTGTTTACTATACTGCTTCCCGCCGCCGGATTGGCCTCCACATATTCATTTAATCGTTGTACGCCTTGAGTATGTTTGTAAAAACTCACCGGCAGATAGCGGTCTGCTTTATCGGACGGGAGAAAAGGTTCTTCACCACACAGACGTTCACAAATATTATCTTCATGAATTTTTACTAAGTTCATAAATTCAAGCTGAAGTTTTTTGGCGAGCGCCAGGCTAAAAATACCGCATTCAGAAGAGCTTCGTTGAATGTCCAGCTCGACCATAGCAAAATAACAATCAGGCAGTTGTTCACGTTCAAGAGCTGCTTTGGTCCTCAACGCCAGTAAAGCAGGTCCAAAAGCGCTACACGCTGCTGGTTCGAACAAAATCACCGATGTCTTTCCGTCCATAACTCTAAAATCGACGACTGAAATATGGATACCTGAACTTCCCATATTTACGAGAAATCGGGCAGATTCAACGCCTTCCATTCTGGTCTCCTTTATAGAGGAAACAAGCTCATGGACTGACATAACAAATTTAAGATTTAACTCTGGATACTTCTTATTGGCCTGTGCAACAAGAAAAGGCATCATTTCGAGATCGGTTTCCTCGTAACTGATATGAATCCAGCTGCCATCTATAATTTCACTTTCCAGACGCTCAACAATACAGGTCAATGCTTCGGTGTTTAGCTCCCCGCTGACGTCAGGCTGAGGCGATAAACTCGCCCCCATATTACGAGTCGTAGGACTTAGCATACTTTTCCCTCCACATGATAGCTCCTGCACCGAAAATATCATCTTTAACTTTTCAGATTCAATATATTGCCTGCAAAAATATGCCTCAATGATTGAGCCAGGCTACCAACCACCTCCGGATGATTATATATAAGAATTACTACTCAAAAAATCTTTTTTATAATAAAAGCTCAACACATGGTCATAAATGATAAAAAATATTTTAATTCATTCCTACCGCAATCGGTAACGCGCAATTATCGTCAGGTACAGCAGGGTTATGTGCAAAAGCAGTGCGCTGTAAATGCGCGTCTAGTTTCAGTCCCCGGAACAGCGATAGCGGTGAAGAGTCCATCCCCAAACGATACATAACCTTCTTACGATAAATACTGACGGTTTTTGTTCCCAGACCAAATTTTTTCGCCAGTTCAATTGCCGGATGTCCGGAGGATAATAATATCAGCAGCGCATATTTCGCCTGCGTGACACCGGGAGGTAGATTCCACCAGGCGTATTGATTGATATTAAACAATACCTCTTCCGGCGTCTCGCCGGCATTAAAAGCATACGTAGCAGCCACGGTTTTCTTTTGTGGCCTGTGGCAGAAACGCAGCCAGGCTTCCGGAAGACGGAGCTTCTCTCGCTCCGAGCGGATAGCGCAGGATAGTTCGTCTTTTAAAACATAATCCATAACGCCAAAATATTGCAGCACACAGCGATCGATATAATACAAGCGATCTGCCACTACCAAAACTTTACGGTTCTGCAACCGCGTCAGCAACGCATGAAAAAGATAAACATGCTCATGCGGGTTCAAAGCTAAAATCAGCCCGGCGTCCGGCATATCGGATAGGGAATGCAAAAGTGCAGTTAATGAGTTACACGTTTTAACGCACTTTTCCGGATATTTTTGCTTAAAAATAGACTGTAGGGCATAACAATTAGTCCAGTTAATACCGTATATAATTACATTTCTCATTTATTTATCCTTTTTTGAAAACTGACCACAGCTTCGGTAATGATTTTTCTTCCTGGGCGACTACTGCGCAAGTAGATAACGCCTTCTTACTACAAAGGTAATAAGACCAGATACGTTATTACATGCGCAATGTCGTTACCGAAATGAATTCCTTTTACAAATCTGATAATGATTAAATTTGCTGTTTTACTTTACTGTAATCTCTTAGAGTACAACGATTGCCCGGCGCCTGGTGGCCATGTATGTCTGACAATGAACGCTTTCGATTCCCTTTCATTAACTACATATCACTGGTGTAGCGATACTGAAATATACACTACGATTAAAAAAATATTTGGTATCTGTAACGCAAACAGATAGTAACGTTTAAAATAATTTCACAAATCAATGGTTCATTGTACGCATAAAGCTAAGCGGTGTAATCTTAAAATGCCGTTTAAAAATAGCGATAAAATAAGAAGGCGTATCATAGCCACACATCGTCGCGACTTGTGAAATATTTCCAGCCCCCATACGTAATAATTTTATAGCCTGATTCATACGAGCATCCAGGTATATTTTGCTAAAACTCACCTCTTCAGCGGCCAGTTTTCGCTTCAGACTTGATACGCTCATAAACAGCTTTCCTGCCACCTCAGCCTGTGACCATTTGCGGGTGAGATCGCTGATAATAATGTTATAAACTTTCTCTTTTGTCGTAATTTTTATTGCTCGCTCAAGGAAATCAAACCCACCGGGCTTACGTACAAATGCCGATATAAGATACATCAATGAGAAATATGAATAATCATGATCATCAATACTCACATTACTACAAACCCGTGGACATGCCACACCATGCAAAATAGAGTCAAAAGTATCACTCATCCCTGGCAACAAGTCCGCATGAAAAAAATACTTTGGTTTCGTTTTTAATGATAGCTCTCGATCATTATAGTTTCTTGTACTGTAAAAAACTTTGTAGAATTTTTGCATTAAGTCATAGGAAACTTCCAGTGAAGAAAAATCAATATGCCCTTCTATTTCGCTCATACTAAGCGTGATTGTTTGATCTTTTTCCAATAAAAATAAACACGGCGCAGATTGTTCGATGAACTCCCCAAATTCGTTTTCAATTCGCAAACTGCCTTTATTAAGTTTAAACAATAAGCAGTTTGCGACATAATAGTCTCTTACGTCAGCTAATCCATTTATTAATGGAAATTTGTTCGGCTGTTGAAGGTGATTATTGCTAATGGCCTCAACTGATTTATTCATTGAAGGCAATACCATATTTTATCCTGTGTGCTATAAGGAACTCAAAATCGTTATATTCTTATAAACAAATAATTAAAACTCACAGAGATGATTTAAATCCGATTTTTTTATTATTATAGCCAATAATTACATTCCAACGCGCGTTCATTTCGTCACAAAAAGATACCCTTACAAACTTTATGCACAATTTTGTAATGAAAGCTTACAATATTAATATAATCATTTCAGAATAAAACGGCTGGCAGACATCTTAATAATCCATATACATCAATAAGATAGACACACTGGCATGGTGCATTTTCTGCATTATTTGCTGATATATACACCATACCTTATCACAAATCGCCAGCAATGGGGGTTCACCAGTCAATTGCCTCTTTGTTTTCCCCGCCCGATAAAATAATCTCCTGCATCCAGGAGGTCATTTGTGACTGTGCATTCATTGTACCAACTAATACCCCGTTTAAAGCCTCATATAAATGGGTGCCCGGTTCAACTTTTGCTAACATGTTTTGTAGCATAGCCGTTTGCTGCTCAAAAGAAACAAAAGCCGAATCACCACTGTTAGGATCTTTGAAGGCATTCATCTCTTGATAAATGCTATCTTTAAGCGTTTCAGAAGAGGCTGACTCAGGAAGCGCCAAAAGTCGTTGGTAGAATGCATCATAAAGATCAACGTCGCCGCCATTGCTTAAAGGCGCGCTATCCACATTATTCAGCATAGCGGCCCTGGCACTCAACGAAACCACACCCGTCGCTTCAGTATCTGCTGTCGGGACCAAATAAGAAGTCGGAATCGTACCCGGTATCACCTTATAACCTCCGCTTGCGTTTTTGTCTTCCATTCATCAATAAGTGCGTTAATGGCGTTATCAGAAATTGTCCGGCAGTCTTGTGGAAGTTCATCAAGATGATGCTTAATGACGCCTACTGCCGTTTCAACAAATTGTTCAGGTGAAAATTCTGCGATCTGATCGCCGCAACTCATGATAAAGCGCTGTTCCTGATGATATTTAAGATTAAAAGTGCCTGGCCAGTTCTCCATAAGCAACACCATCAGTTTTTGGTGATCTTTTTTCGCATTAACTGGCAGTGTTAAAAAAAGTTGCCCCTCAGGCTTATCGAAATCCCTTAGCCACTCATCCAGGACGGTTAAAAGCGTTTCGGGATGGTCGACCGCAGCTGAAAATAACTCGCGGGCATAAATCTGTATTTTTTCCATCCACTTCCAGGCCATTGTCTGATTATCAGTAAGATAAGCGGCGACCTGCTGTAACGCGTCTATCATTCCCTGCTCGTAACCTTCCTGATAGGCGTACATCCGCAAGGTCTTTGCCTCTTCTTCCGCCTCTCGCAAAATACGCTTAGCCCGTTGATGCGCCTGCTGTTCTAATCTTTCAATAGAGAAATAACGTTCCAGCGTTTTACGCTTTATCAGTATCCCCTCAACAGGCGAAAGCGGGGACGGTATTGGGATATTTTTGAGCATATTGTAAGGCCAGTAGCAAAATTGACATTTCTACAGCATCCTGCTTCAATGCCTCCTCAATAAATGGAGGAAAAAGCAAAGGAAAACGCTGTGCTAAAGATTCAGGTAAAAATTCATTTAGGGCATTTAACTGTGCATACCCGACGCTAAGTAAAAACCGGTGATTCGGCGCCTTATTGCAGACAGATAAACTTGTTCCCTGATGCATTGCCAAAAATGCTTGCGCCCAATCCGGCAGGCCAAGCAAGGCTCCCTGCCTTGCCAGATCGGCTCTCAGTTTATGGCAACCGAGTAAATACGCTACTTGCGGCAGTCGGCGCCACTGACGCAGCCACAGCTGCGTCAGTGAGTTTTGAATACACTCCTTTTCTCCGTTCTTAAGCCGCCATGCCGCCAGTATTAACTCATTTGCCGCCGCCCTGGCGGCGGGTCTGACAATCATTTCCGGCGCTATCTGCAACCGCTGAGGATGGATATACGATAACGGATCAAAAATGATTCTTTGCCAGATAATGGGTAATGGCTGCCTATTCATTTGACGATTTCGCCTTATCATCAGCCGTTATGCCTTTCTTATTGCGGGCATAATGGTTTTTGTAATACCAGACGCCAAAGCCTGCTGACATCACGGATAACAAAATAATCAACACAATCCAACTGGTTGCAAAAGAATTACGTTTTACTGGTGTGCCGGGAGCCTGTAATTGGGCATCAGAACGTTCTGACAACACAACAGAAATGTTGTCATAATCCACATCGGCAAAACTATTCTTTAAGAAACGCTTGATATCGCTGATCTGATGCGCAAGCGGCGAACCTCGTTCATATACGGCTAATGCCGACAGATGAACAGGTTTTGGCGGGCGGCCATTTTCACCAGCATCAATATCATAACTAATATGGACCCTGGCGGAGAGCACGCCCTCCATCGTCTGTAATGACTGTTCCAGTCGCTGTTCAATAGCCGAATATAACCTGGCCTTTTCAGCTCGCGGAGACGATACCAGCGAATCCGCCGGGAACATCTGCGCTATTTCCACCCGTGGCCGGGGAGGAAGCTGATAAGTTTTAATCCAGTACACCGCAGCGGTAAAATCAGGCTCAGCAACGGTAATGCTATAGCCCAATTTTCCGCTATCAATTTTATTCGCCTCTATATTGTGCATTTGCAGAACGGCAATGACCTCATTAGCCTGTTCCTGGTCCAGTCCTTTTAAAAGATCCTTATCTTTACAGCCGGCAAGGGTCATTACCAGCAGAAAAGTATATAGATATCGACGAATCATGAGCGTAATAGCGTTTCAACAGCCCCGACTCCTTTACGAGTAAGGGTACTGACCATAGAAACATACAGGTTATAATCTGAAATCATCTCTTGCGAAATAGCCAGCTCTTTAGGATCCGTCACCAGATTAGGGTCCTCAATCCTGTTGGTAATCGTCTGTTTATCCACAGCCGTGGCAATCGCCGAACCAGAAAAAGCCTGGAGTAGCCGGTCATCCAGCGAGACAATGTCCGTTTCCATAGACCTGATATTGACCGCCTGCCCTATAACGGCATTCTCAGGGACAATAGTTGCAATCGACATAATCCACCTTATAACTGATTAACGGAAGTTCTGAATAATGGCAGCATCAATATCCTTAAAGACTTTTACCGTGTTCGATTGCGCGTTACGGTACAAGTTATATTCCGAGAGCTTACTCTGATACGCCGCCAGTAGCGCCGGATCGGAGGGTTTTGCTGCTAATTTATCCAGCGCCTCTGTTACCTGCGTTTGTAGATTATCAACGCCCGTATCAAATTTTGCTGAGACGCCATCCAGATAGCCTGACCAAGGTGTTGCCATAATGACTTCCTTATTTGCGTTAAATTAAAGTGGGCTTGGGAAATACCAATGGCCTGGGCTCATTTTGATATAACCTTCCGCCCCGTACTGAAATGAGCGCCCCTTGAGCCAGTCATCTTTTAATTCGATCGCAAACTGCACATAGCGTCCTCCCCATGTGCGGTAATAGCTATCGACAAATTGACGGGCTCTGAGTATTTCTACATCATCGAGCGCCCCCTGAATAACAAACGTTACGCCCCCCTTATGATTCCTGCGGGAATAAGGTAACGCCTGCTGTTTTAGCCCCGCTTCCGCCTGGCCTGCTGCGGTAACATCGTCCATCAACGTGATGTTAACCGAATCCGCGTAAGGCATTAGCGCTCTCAGCTTTTGACTTAACACCTCGAGCTCTTTCTTGCTCATCGTGTTTCGCTGGCGGCTTAGCCAGAAAACGGGTTTACGCGGCTCATCGAAATGAAGCCGATAATAAGCAAGCTGCGGATAATAGGTATCCAGCCAGGTAGAGATACGCTTATTTTCTTCGTTTTCGTTAATCACTCGCGCATTTTTATCATAATCGCCCCTCGCTAAAACCTGACGAGCCCACAGCGTATCTCTTTCATTTTGCGCAGCGACATAGAGCATTTTGTCCCGTCCTGGCAACACCTGAAAACGCTCCTTCTCCTGCCCCAATAACGAATCGAGCTCTGCGGCCTGCCGCTGCGGCGAGTTAAGTATCCATAACGTCCCCACAGTCCCAATTCCCAATATAAAAAACCCGGCCAGTGCGGCTACAATTCCGTTTTTAAAACGCGGCTCGTTCTTTTTTGCAGACGTTTCTAACTTCTCAGGCTGCTCGGGCACCCACGGCTCGCTTTCCGGGCGAATCAGGATAAGCAATTCACCGACCTGTATTGGCGTATTTAATTGCACCGAACGAGATTCAGAATTTCCTTCTTTCAGCTCATGGAGTATAATTTCGGTCGCATCCGTATCCACCTGGATTTCAAAATTTACTCCGCCATGGTCCAGCGGGATAAAAAAGCTATCGGCAGGTATATCAGGGAGTTGACCTGAAGCAGTGAGCGCATCACTCTGACCTACCACAAAGAGTGTTCGGCCTGTCAGCAATGGAAACTCACAGCCGTTCAGTGAGCTGTTAAGTAATCGAACTATGTATGGCCCTGGGCTTGTTATCGTCTTCTCTTTTGATGTTTCCATATATACTGTTAGCGATGTCTGTCGTTCTCGATAGCAGCAGATTACCGCACAGGACACAGGGATTCCTGATGAAAATAGAATGAAAAGTGAGAAATAAAATCAATTTATTCTGTATAATGCGTCTCAACACATATTAAAAGAACCATCATCCCCATTGGGGCTTAAACTACTGTAGATAAATTACCCAAATTTGGGTTCTTTTGGTGTAACAATCAGACCATTGCCAACACACGCTAATAAAGAGCATTTACAACTCAGATTTTTTCAGTAGGATACCAGTAAGGAACATTAAAATAACATCAACAAAGGGATAATATGGAAAATGTAACCTTTGTAAGTAATAGTCATCAGCGTCCTGCCGCAGATAACTTACAGAAATTAAAATCACTTTTGACAAATACCCGGCAGCAAATTAAAAGTCAGACTCAGCAGGTTACCATCAAAAATCTTTATGTAAGCAGTTTCACTTTAGTTTGCTTTCGGAGCGGTAAACTGACGATTAGCAATAATCACGATACGATTTACTGTGACGAACCTGGGATGTTGGTGCTCAAAAAAGAGCAGGTAGTTAACGTGACGCTTGAAGAGGTCAATGGCCACATGGATTTCGATATACTCGAGATACCGACGCAACGACTTGGCGCTCTCTATGCACTTATCCCAAACGAGCAGCAAACCAAAATGGCGGTACCCACAGAGAAAGCGCAGAAAATCATCTATACGCCTGACTTTCCTGCCAGAAGAGAGGTATTTGAACATCTGAAAACGGCGTTCTCCTGTACGAAGGATACAAGCAAAGGTTGCAGTAACTGTAACAACAAGAGTTGTATTGAAAATGAAGAGTTAATTCCTTATTTTCTGCTGTTCCTGCTTACTGCTTTTCTCCGACTCCCGGAGAGTTATGAGATCATCCTTAGCTCGGCTCAGATAACGTTAAAGGAGCGCGTTTACAACATTATATCTTCGTCACCCAGTAGACAGTGGAAGCTTACGGATGTTGCCGATCATATATTTATGAGTACGTCAACGCTCAAACGGAAACTTGCAGAAGAAGGTACCAGCTTTAGCGACATCTACTTATCGGCAAGAATGAATCAGGCAGCAAAACTTTTACGCATAGGCAACCATAATGTTAATGCTGTAGCATTAAAATGTGGTTATGATAGCACGTCCTACTTCATTCAATGTTTCAAAAAATATTTTAAAACTACGCCATCGACATTCATAAAAATGGCGAACCATTAACATTTTTTGTATCTGCCACTCAAGTAAAGATTTTTATTAAAATTGTAATAATTTAAAATTCAGACTGCGCATTAACACGCTCTATCAGGATGGGAGGCTATTCAATATCATTGTTCTGTCCGGAAGACAGCTTATACTGATATCTCTGGTAATTTAAAGTAAGGCTGATTATATAACACGATTTTTGTGAACTTGTCATCGCTATGATGACTGGTAAAACGATATTGCCTTATTCACAGCGTAAGAATTCGTCCAGATGACACTATCTCCTTCCGGCTTTAACCCTGTGGATTAAGGCCGGCATTTTATTCATATTTATACATCATCCGTTCCCTCTGAGAACTATTTGCCTGAACGGTCTATACCGAAACAGTCACGCTTGTTAGCTTTCTGCCAGGCATACCTCCTCTCTTCCTCCTGATATCGATATAATGCCTGGGGCCAGCCTGAGGATGATACTGCTCATAAACCCCCTGCCTTTTTGACGCTATAGCTGAAGGGAGTAAAGAAAAGACGATATCATTATTTTGCAAAAAAATATAAAAATAAGCGCACCATTATAAACAGTCTTTCATTTATATTTTGGAACCTAAGACAAATTACACTCTTAAACTTTCAACGAATGGTCATTTAGTGGAAATCTTCGAGAAAAATGGTTCTGATGGTGTAATTATCAGACCATTAACCATGAAGATATAATAAGCAGCATTTACACCCAAAAAAAATGCAGTAAGATAGCTACAAAACTAATCTCTATTGCAATGAGGCCAAGTTAAATATGTAAATATTTAGATGCCCGGCGCTGACTCTCTCTGCACCAGGATATACGGCAGCGTCCATTCGATAATCACAGTTAGTTATAACAATATTATTACCAACATGTCAGTTATTTAAAGCACAGGCATAAGCTAAATAATCAAATGTTAAAAACATATAAACCCGAGCCCGTAGAATATGACATTAAGCTCATAATAAAAGCTCAACCTGACCGTTAGTACTAACAGCAGAATTACTGAAACAGTAGATTCTATCCTAACGACTTGTATTAGTTATTATAACTTTTCACCCTGTAAGAGAATACACTATTATCATGCCACATTTTAATCCTGTTCCTGTATCGAATAAAAAATTCGTCTTTGATGATTTCATACTCAACATGGACGGCTCCCTGCTACGCTCAGAAAAGAAAGTCAATATTCCGCCAAAAGAATATGCCGTTCTGGTCATCCTGCTCGAAGCCGCCGGCGAGATTGTGAGTAAAAACACCTTACTGGACCAGGTATGGGGCGACGCGGAAGTTAACGAAGAATCTCTTACCCGCTGTATTTATGCCTTACGACGTATTCTGTCGGAAGATAAAGAGCATCGTTACATTGAAACACTGTACGGACAGGGCTATCGGTTTAATCGTCCGGTCGTAGTGGTGTCTCCGCCAGCGCCGCAACCTACGACTCATACATTGGCGATACTTCCTTTTCAGATGCAGGATCAGGTTCAATCCGAGAGTCTGCATTACTCTATCGTGAAGGGATTATCGCAGTATGCGCCCTTTGGCCTGAGCGTGCTGCCGGTGACCATTACGAAGAACTGCCGCAGTGTTAAGGATATTCTTGAGCTCATGGATCAATTACGCCCCGATTATTATATCTCCGGGCAGATGATACCCGATGGTAATGATAATATTGTACAGATTGAGATAGTTCGGGTTAAAGGTTATCACCTGCTGCACCAGGAAAGCATTAAGTTGATAGAACACCAACCCGCTTCTCTCTTGCAAAACAAAATTGCGAATCTTTTGCTCAGATGTATTCCCGGACTTCGCTGGGACACAAAGCAGATTAGCGAGCTAAATTCGATTGACAGTACTATGGTTTACTTACGCGGTAAGCATGAGTTAAATCAATACACCCCCTATAGCTTACAGCAAGCGCTTAAATTGCTGACTCAATGCGTTAACATGTCGCCAAACAGCATTGCGCCTTACTGTGCGCTGGCAGAATGCTACCTCAGCATGGCGCAAATGGGGATTTTTGATAAACAAAACGCTATGATCAAAGCTAAAGAACATGCGATTAAGGCGACAGAGCTGGACCACAATAATCCACAAGCTTTAGGATTACTGGGGCTAATTAATACGATTCACTCAGAATACATCGTCGGGAGTTTGCTATTCAAACAAGCTAACTTACTTTCGCCCATTTCTGCAGATATTAAATATTATTATGGCTGGAATCTTTTCATGGCTGGTCAGTTGGAGGAGGCCTTACAAACGATTAACGAGTGTTTAAAATTGGACCCAACGCGCGCAGCCGCAGGGATCACTAAGCTGTGGATTACCTATTATCATACCGGTATTGATGATGCTATACGTTTAGGCGATGAATTACGCTCACAACACCTGCAGGATAATCCAATATTATTAAGTATGCAGGTTATGTTTCTTTCGCTTAAAGGTAAACATGAACTGGCACGAAAATTAACTAAAGAAATATCCACGCAGGAAATAACAGGACTTATTGCTGTTAATCTTCTTTACGCTGAATATTGTCAGAATAGTGAGCGTGCCTTACCGACGATAAGAGAATTTCTGGAAAGTGAACAGCGTATAGATAATAATCCGGGATTATTACCGTTAGTGCTGGTTGCCCACGGCGAAGCTATTGCCGAGAAAATGTGGAATAAATTTAAAAACGAAGACAATATTTGGTTCAAAAGATGGAAACAGGATCCCCGCTTGATTAAATTACGGTAAAATCTGAGAGAGGAGATATGCATTATTTTTTTATCATCGTAATCTGGTTGCTTAGCATAAATACGGCATGGGCTGATTGCTGGCTTCAGGCTGAAAAAATGTTCAATATTGAATCCGAACTACTTTACGCTATCGCCCAGCAGGAATCGGCGATGAAACCTGGCGCCATTGGTCATAACCGAGATGGTTCAACCGATCTTGGCCTGATGCAAATTAACAGCTTCCATATGAAAAGGCTGAAAAAAATGGGGATTAGTGAAAAACAGTTGTTACAGGACCCCTGCATTTCTGTCATTGTGGGCGCCTCCATTTTATCAGATATGATGAAAATCTACGGTTATAGCTGGGAGGCCGTTGGCGCTTATAATGCCGGGACGTCGCCGAAACGATCGGATATAAGGAAACGTTATGCTAAAAAAATTTGGGAGAATTACAGAAAATTAAAAGGAATGTCAGCAGAAGAGAAAAACAAAAGACTTTCTATCGCGGCAAACAAATAATTATACAGAAATAGCTTACTTTCAGATAGTTCTAAAAGTAAGCTATGTTTTTATCAGCTTGCCGTCGTCATAAGCAACTGGGCTTGCATTGCTTTTAGTTGTACAAACTGTGAGGCGTCTTCCAGCATTCTATTGTTCCGTGAATCCCGGAAATCTGCACGTACCTGCTCCAGATTACTATGAGGATTATCCTTAAGTACAAGGGCCGCCGCCATCGTTCCGGTTCTCCCCACTCCGCCCAGACAATGAATCATCGGTAAATGCTTATCTGATGAACTACGCCCCGGCGCGCCATTTTGGTTACTATTTTTCACCCTATCCGCCAGGTATTCTAACTGATCCGTAGACGGTAACGGCTGGTGATCTGGCCAATTTTTCACATGCAATACCGGGATTGTATACCGCTTTTCCCCGCAGGACAGTTGCATATTGTATTGGTCTATCGCTTCTCCCTGACTGGCTGAGCTCACTTTTTGGCTGTTGGTATGCACCTCGCCAAAGGTGTAGCTCCCTCTGAAATAGGGTGGTAATTGTTTTGCCTGCATCTGATCTTCCGACGTTAACACCACCAGGCACGAGCATTCTTTTTCAAGAAGCATTTTCATATGCGCTTCCAGCGCATCCGGCGTATTTTTTGGGTACGAACCGGCTAATGCCACAGGCTTACCGTCAAAAGTTAACGTATTCACTGGCACAGGCATTCCATCGCTCAGTTTCACCTGGGTTTGCTGATTAATTGGAATGCTGCTGACCGCAAATCGTGCCAGGCCCAGTGTCGGTCCGCTCATCGTCTGTGGCATTGGCGCGCCGGCTTCTATTTTCTCAAGTTCAGCTGTAACATTTTTCAGTTCTTTAGCAATAACGTGAATTTTTTTTACAGCCTGGGTTAATTCATGAGTAGAGGCTTTATCAACCCACCTCTCAACCTCTCCTCCACAGGTTCCCCATTGTGAGAACCGGGCTACACCGACCTGAATATTTGTTAACGTTGTAACATAATCATTAAGTTGTTTAGCCTCTGGAATTTTATTTAAATTCTGTAAATTCGTCATTAATGAACGCAGCGGGCCGTTACCTGAAGCCATCTCCTGGAAGTTTTCTCGCAGGCTATTTCCATCCATTTGTTCCAGTTGCGGTAATGTTCTTTTAAGTCCCTTTAGCGCGATATCGAGTAAAGGTTGCTTACTTTCTGCTCCAACATCGTTATTTTTTTCTGCCACTTTTGTATCGCCGCCTTTTATGACTAAAGCGGCATTCCTGACACCAACATTATCCTTGCTCTTAATAAGGTTTATAAACCCTTCGTCAGCAGCTTTTACACACTCCGTGATCTGCACTGCTAAACGTTGGGTAAGGGGTTTGTTCATATTTATACGGGACATTAACAGTGCGTCATTAACCGCTGTTTCCCCATATTTTTCCGTTAGTGCATGGAGAAATGTCTGTAAAATCTTTTGGTCCTGTACTCTGATATTTTCCGTATGTTTTTGCACCACTTCAGTGTTTTTAAATAACGGCATTTTTCCAAGCCAGGTTAATACTTTTGACGAAAATTTTTCAGGCGCAACATATGCCTTATCAGTATTTTCCTTAGCAATATAAAGTCGGGCATCATTCGACACACTAACTTTTGAAAACGAAGACAACGTTAAATTATTCAATTTTCTCTCCTCATACTTTAGCATATTCCTGCAGTATGTTTTTGAGCGCTTCCTGCTGATTCACAAATGACTCAAGCTGCGATATAATATGGTAAGTATTTGTCAGATCGGTAATTGCATGTATAAACAACAACGTCTCTGCGGCATCAATATACGCTAACGTACCTTCATTATTCGCAGCCAGTTCACCATTAATCACCATAATCTGCCGCCAGATAGAATCGCCACAAAAAGGCGATAACGGTATAATCATGCCGTTCAATAACCAGATATCATCTTTAGCTTCAATAGACGTAAAAATATCGCTATCGAGTAGTAATAAGCACTGATTGTTGTCGTCAAAAGTGAGCGGTAAACCCAATTTCTCACCAATATTAGCGATAATATCCTGGTGTGCTTGCAATTTACTTTCCTCTTTAATTATATCTTTTATAAGATTGCTTCTTCAAATTTAATCTGGTTACATGATGTTTTGATGCATTTTCGCGCCCATCGCCGGGCGCAATATTTCTCTCCTTTAATCCAGTAGAATAACCATTCACTACGCATCGGAACACATATCAGCAGTTCCTTCGGATCATTTTCAACATGACGTAACTTGCCTTTAATAACAAAACGCGGACTGTCAGCAATATCATCATATATTGCAGCCATACCTGAACCGGGTACTACATGTGTGATGATTTTCATAACAATTAATCTTGTTCAATTGTTGTCGAGCGAGAGAAAAATACTACACCCTGGACTCAAGACTTTTTTTAACAACACGGCATATATCCGCAAAGGTCGTCATATCAGGAAGATCGTTTTCATTACAACTAATGTCAAACTCCTCACTAAGACCAAATACAATATCAATTAAATCCAATGAGTCAGCGTAAAGATCCTCAACCAGATGGGTCTGACCATTGATACTATCAACATCAACGGCAATACAGGAGGTGATCACTTTTTTGACTCTTGCTTCAATATCCATATTCATCGCATCTTTCCCGGTTAATTAACGCTGCATGTGCAAGCCATCAACGGTAGTAATAACCCGATCCACACCAGGTTTATTCAGGTATGACTCGTAAGCCGGGCCAGCTCGCCAGCTACCGTCTCCGATAAGGCCGTCCAGCACATTACTTAACACATAGTCAGTTTCCCCTTTTTGCCTGGTCAACCCCGCCTCTCTGGCAAACTGCAGTGCAATCTCAGCCAGTTTTTCTTTTTGTGGATGATGAGTAATGACCTCTTTGAGAGTCTCCATTTTCGCTTTCAATTCTGGGTGCTTGTCAATATCGCTACATTGCGCTTTCAACGCTGCACTCTTTATCGTGTCATTGGGTAATATTTCCGCACGCAAGCCGTCAAACGCTCTGCGTACAGGGAACGGTGTGGAGGTATCTGGCTCCAGGGCTTTACGTATCACACCCAAAAACGTCTCACGGGCGTCGAAATGCATTGAATGCATATTCGTAACGCTCGGTACTGTTGAGAGGAAACTATTTTGCTTAAACTTCAAACCAGAAAATGGGCCAGTCTTATCTGTCTGGCTATTATCATTATCGGTCGTACCGGCTTTATTACCTGTAATTACCGTCGAGTCTGATTGTAAGGTATCGATTTTAACATTCTCGACGCCAGCCAGTTGACTGGCAAGCGGCTTCACATTCACAATCTCTGCCGTCTGGCTTTGCTGTTTATTATCATCAACGCCGTGCACCGTGGCCTGTACCGGCTTGCCGATAATGCTCTTGCTGGTTACGCCATCGACTTCATCAAAAGAGGGTGTTTCACCCGTAGTGCCTTTTTCTGACGTGACCACCTTTCCATTTTTACTTTCGGATGAAGCGTTGGTCACAGCCTCTGCCGTCGCATGAGCCGTGACGTCAATTTTACCCGCGATGCCATGGTCAATTGCCCCTGTGCTGGCGCTGTGTGCCGTCTCCGTTTGATGCGTAGTCGAATCCACACGCGAATGACTATGACTTACGTTGCTGCTGTTAGTCGAATGGTGTGACTCGCCATTGCGTTGGCTGTTATCAATAAATGTTCGGCTATTATCAATCGTCTTCCGGCTATTATCATGGTTGCTATTATCGATATGGCGCTGGCTATTATCGACATGGCTTCGGCTATTGTTAATATGCTTACTGTTATCCACGCTATGGTTACTGCTATCAATATTAATATTGATATTAATACCCGTAGGTTCTGCTTTTTTCCCACCATCAGGTACTGGTCCAGCCGCAGGCTCCGGAATTTTAGGGTCAGGCAGTTTATCTGCAGGAATTTGTGCAAAAACATTACGTAGCAGCAGGGGTATCAACGTTTGCATTTCAAGGTGCCGGGCTTCCCGTCCTACGCTGGTACCCTGCTCTTGCGTTAATTTTTGGTGGCACATATCAAGCGCCTCAACCGCCTTCGCCGCCGCTTTGTCAACAAGGTGCGTAAGATTGCTGCGGGTTAACGGATCTAACGTACAGCCAAAGTTATGTTCAATGCAGCTGGCAATATAGGGCATCACCTCCTGCATAACAAGATTCGTCGATAATTTACTTAATTCACCACCAGTGTTATTTTTGATAATATCTAACAGCTGCTTTTCCAGGTTTTCCAGCTTCGCTTCCGCTTTCTTTGTTTCTGGCAGCCATGGCCCAAAAGCTGACTTTTCTTTCAGGCCATCTTTTATGATTTGCGCGGTATACTCTGCCCCCACCTTCATCAGTAGCGTCTTCGCCTCAGGAGAATCACTGGTGGCGTTGAGCGCTGAACGAAAGAGCCCGGCAAACTCCATTATCGCTTTCTTACCGGCGACATTATTTGAATTGGTAAAAACTTCTTTTAACGCCTCAGCGTCTTTCCCGCATTTAAACAATGCATCCAGACTCGCCTGTTTGATCAGCGCGGGAAAATCTTCCAGTTGCGGGCCTTTAATTTCCCCTGACAGCGTCGTTGTGGCACTTTCTCTGACTGCGGAAAGATTCGCCGCAAGATTCGTGGCCTGCGTTTTGATCTCGGTCTGCATACCTGGCATTATGACGGGGGGCTGAGTCCTTACACTTGTAACCATTATTAATATCCTCTTCTGTTATCCTTGCAGGAAGCTTTTGGCGGTTTCCAGGCTGCTACTTATCGTACTGCTCAGCACTTTTACCAGGTTGTCGTACAATGAATTGGCATTGCTATATTTTTGCGTCAGCGTCTGTAATGTGGTTTTCATATTTTCTTCCTGCGCTTTAAAACCCGACTGCCAGGCTTGATATTTGGCGTTATCCATTTCGAGTTTTGAGTCTTTTCCCGGCGCGCCTAAACCATCAATATCCTGAACCATTTTTTGTAATGGCGTCAGATCAACGGTGACGACATAACCGGATCCATAAGATTTCAGGCAGCTATTCGGTAAATTCAATTCACTGAGCCACTGTCTCGCTTCCGCTTCAGTGGCTACTTTAACGCCGCTGCCTGACTGCGCTGGAAATAAAACGGTATTACTGTTTATTTGATTATATTTATTGACTAAACTGTTTAAATCATTTTTGAGTGAGGTAACATCTAGCTTAACGGTATTACCGTCCTTACCTGGTAATAACCAGCCTCCCATTTTGGAAAGAATATCACTGAAGGCCTGATAAAAATCGGTATAGACTGCGACAACGTTTTCATAAACGCCCAGATAGCTGTCACCTATCGCCGATATATTTTGGGAAACCATATCCCAAATCTCAGCATCAGAAATGGTTGTTCTCGGCTGCGCCATAGGCGAAGCGCTAAATAAGGCCGACGTCGGCGCAGAAAACGCGCTCCGCAGGTTCTCATTTTGTTCTGCGGATAATGACACGCCAGACTTCGCCAGCGCATTCAGGCTGCTGGTCAACTGTTGGCGCGCCAGCGTGCGCTCGTCATTATTCTCTTCAGAGATCGGTGGCGTTGACTGCAGCGTCTGCTGTGCCTGCTGGATTTTAGTAGCCGCCTGCGATAATGAAATGATATCTGTACCGCGATGTTCTGTGGTAGACGGTACCACGGCAGTCTCGACGTGCTCGCTCGCCGAGGGAGTCTGCGGCCGTTCGGCAACGATCCCCGGATGAGGAGAAGCGGAATAATTTTGAATATTAAGCATAATATCCCCAGTTCGCCATCAGGAGCGCGATTAAATCACACCCATGATGGCGTATAGATGACCTTTCAGATTAAGCGCGAATATTGCCTGCGATAGCAGCAAGTGCGGATGCTTTCGACTGGTTAATGCTCTCCATTGTTTTCAGCATTTCCTGAATCAGGCTGGTCGATTTACGTGAACTTTCACGGGCTTCGTCCGATGCGGTGCTGGCAACACGGTTATTCACCTGGCTAATTTGCTGCTCGGAACGTTCCTGAGTAGCGGCGTACTGCCCGGACGCCCCTGCAATACCACCGACCGTGACCGAGTTCTTCATAATCAGATCGCCCGTCATCTGCATCTTGCGCGCATCAATTCGGGTCATATCCATGGTATTCTGCTCAAGACGAATATCGGATTCGACAGACTCAAGACGTTTCGACAGAATAGCCTGATGTTCAGGGGAGATTTGTTTATTACTGTCTTTAATACCCAGACTTTCCGTGGCGCTGGTTCCGGCATTAGATTTAAGCGTCGCATCATTAAGATTTTTCGTCGCATCGGTACCGGTTTTCTTCATATTTAACGATTTCAGAGAATCGACGCCTTCAGCACCGAGTTTGACGCTATTCTGCCCGTTCAGCACGTTTTTAATACTGTGGCTTTCAGTGGTCAGTTTATCGATCTTCGCGGCATTATGTTTAAGCGCGCCTCTTTCATTCTGCAGCCCCTTATATTCCAGTTTGGCGCCCACGCCAGTGATCCCCAACTGAAGCGCGCTCTGGGAAATACTACCGGACAACGCATTCATCCCTTCGCGCATCATGGAGCTTGCTGTCGTTTTAGCTGCATCAAAACTGACTAATGACAACTTACCAGACAGTTTGCTATCAGCCTGGTTCAACGTCAGCATTAACGTATTCGCGGCAGCCAACAGCGCAACGGCACTGGAAGACATTCCGCTAATATCAAAAAACTTTCCGACTTCTGCCTGCTGCTCGCGTAACTGGGTTTGCACAACCTCATTCGCTTTAGTCGTGACATTATTTGCCAGAGCATTCAAATCCTGATTCATGTCGGTATTTTGAATACTGGCTTTTAAAAAGGACGTGATCGTTCCGGGGGTTTGCGTTAATACCCCTGGCGCAGGCGCGCTCAGTGTAGGACTCAACCCCAGGTCACTGACTTTACTGCTGCTAATACCAATACTATTCAGAATATCTTTAGCGCTAACGGATTGCGAAGCTGTCTGTGAACTATTCTCAACAGAATGATTATTTAAATAAGCGGCGGGATTTATTCCCACATTACTAATTAACATATTTTTCTCCCTTTATTTTGGCAGTTTTTATGCGCGACTCTGGCGCAGAATAAAACGCGAAGCATCCGCATTTTGCTGTACCGCAGAAGACATGGCTTTTTGCAGTTCCGCCGTTACCTTCTGGTTTTCACCAAATATTTCTACGGATTGTTTAAGCCACTGCTGAATCTGATCCATGGCAAAACGGGCGAGCATAAAATCAGCAAGCGCCTCGCTGGCATTTTTAATAAATACGCCCTCGGCAACACCACCGGCTGACTGGGCTGCGGTATTCGTGACTTCCATGCCCAACGCCACTTTATTTAGGGTATTACCTACCAGCTCTTTACTTAAGGCATTCGTTTGCAGGCCCATCTTGCTACCCACATTACCCAGGCCGCTAGTAATACGTTGCATCCCCTGGGTAAAGAGTTTGCTGCCGTTTTGCGCCAACTGTTTCAGCACGTTAGGCACCAACTTCTTAATCGTTTCGCCCATCATTTTGCTCAGCGCGTTACCCAGTTTCGCCGCCGCGCCTTTCCCGACAACTGCGACCACCACAATGACCGCTACCATCGCAATAGCGGCAACAATCGCACCAACAATGCTGCCTGCCATCTCTGCCGTTTTCTTATCGACGCCTAATCCTTCCAGCGCTTTGGTAATCGCCTTGCCAATCAGCTCCATTAATGGCTTCAGCACATGCTCCATAATCGGGTTTAGCGCCTGCTGAATAAACGACACCCCCGTCGCCGCCTTCACAATTTCATCGGCCACCATTACCGCAAGTCCCACCGCAGCCAGCGCCAGACTCGCCCCACCGGTAAAAACAGCTGCCACAACGCTGACAATGGTTAGCAGCGCGCCGAGGACTTTCCCGATACATCCCATAATGCGGTTCGTTTCCTCGGCTTTGCGCGTCTCTTCCTGGAATTCAGCCGATTTCTTTTCCATCTCCGCCTGACGCCCTTCCTGCAAGGCGTTGAAAAGCGCAAGATCGTTTTGCAGGCTTTCTTCCGTATTTTTGCCCACAATCTCAATAAACATGGCCATGAGCATAGTGAGGCGGGCGACATTAGACAGATTATCCTGCTCACCCTGGGAAACCTGATTCTGAGAGGCGGCATTAGCCGTTCCCTGGAATTTGGTCAGAATGTTATCCGCTTTCTCGGCTTTCGCTTTGGCGTCTGTGCCTGCTTTAACCGTCGCATCCGTGGCCTTATCTAAGGCCTCTTTCGCCTCTGTCGCTTCTTTTCCGGCCTGTTCTACCGCGGCTTCAGCTTGTGCATAGCCGGGGTCAGCCGGGTCCAGCGATTGCAATTTATTTTGCGCCTGCGTCAGTTTTTTGGTCGCAGCGTCATAAACACTCTTGGCGGTATCCGTCTTTTTGATACTGGCTTCATAGAGATCCGTCGCCTCCTGAGCCTCTCCCAGAGCCGTCTGGAATTCTTTCGATACCTGAATCCCCATCTCTTTTTGTGACTCAATCATCGCCTGCCATACCGCCAGACGAGACTCCAGTTGAGACAGCGAAACATCGCCCAGTAGGGTCATTAACTTGCCAAGCAGTAATGTCAATTGCCCTTCGCTGGAGAGTTTTTCCCGGGCGGCGTCCGTAGGCGGCTTTAGACCCACCGTATTAATAGCGCTCTCGCCGGACTTTGTTCCGGCTTTAAGGTCGCCCGCTTTCGTTGCCACCACATCTTTAAAAGCTTTATCCGCCGCTTTTAAAAAGTCCGTGTTCTTACGAACGCCTTCAAAAGCCGCCTCAGCGAGGCGCGGATTTTGGGTATATCCGCTACGGCTAATGCTACTTGCGTCATTTACCATAATTATTCCTTTTCTTGTTCACTGTGCTGCTCTGTCTCCGCCGTTTTTAGCGCCTCCAGATAGACCAACGCTTTTGCCCGCAGAGACTCATCTTCAGTACGTTCATTGACAAGTTCAAAACACTGTCTGGCTTTTGCCGCCTTACGCATTAATAATTGACACTGCCCGGTAAAAAAAACGGGGCGATAATCATTTTTAAGTAACGTAAACGCTACTGCATAAAGGTCACATGCTTTCTGAAATTGTTTTTTCAGTTGGCATACCGCCGCCAGTCCCATGGTGTAATCGGGGTTGTAAAAATCATAAATGCATAAGAAACGAAAGAATGTCTCAGCTTCATCCAGTCGTCCCTGGTTATAAAACTCATAAGCATGAGCATATAAACCGTCCATCATATCTTGAGGGATCCCGTGAACGTCTTTTAGCGTGGCGCCTTCACTAACGGCATCCCAAATCATTTCCGCAACACGTTCTTCGCTGACATTATTTTGATAATCCATTACTTACTCCTGTTATCTGTCACCGACTTTGTAGAACTTAACGACTGCGTTTATCTGATGCAGTTATTAAACCCCGACGGTGGTTAGTGAACATTCAAAAAACGCCCAATGAATACATCGCTACTGCTTTACGCGGCTCAATGCCGTACCTCGTTTTCTTGTGGCTGAATAACGTCTTTGCCCGCGTTTTCTACCTCTTCCAGCCAAACCAGAAGACGTAAAACTTCATCAATTTCTTCCAGACTCACCAGATCATAACGGCGATGGGTTTTGAAAAGACTGCGCGCCAGTTTGATATCGACGATCACAGGTACGCCAACCTTCTCCGCATAGGCGCGGACGGCCAGTGCGCGCTGATTCGTTTCATACACCGAGATCATCGGAATCGGCATCAATTCGGGTTTAAAATAAATCCCGATCGTAATATGCGTGGGGTTGGCAACAATCAGGCGTGAGTTTTCAATATCAGATTTCACCTGTTCAGACAGAATTTCCATATGAACTTCACGTCTTTTAGATTTAACCTCTGGGTTCCCTTCCTGCTCCTTCATTTCACGCTTCACTTCTTCTTTATCCATTTTCATATCTTTCATGGTCAGGAAATATTCCGCAATAGCATCCAATAATAAGACAATCAATGCGCAAGCAAGGCAAGTTAATACCAATGCGAGGAGAAGTTCACGCCAAATGACGGCAATACCTACAATATTGCCATTTAGCTGAGAAAAGATTTCAACCTTATATTTCTTCCAGCAAATGATGGCGGCCACCACAAAGGATGAGAGATACAGTAGGGTTTTGACCGTATCTTTAACCGTGCGCATACTAAAAAGTTTTTTTGCCCCTTCTACCGGGTTTAACGCCGATAAATTAGGCTTTAATGCTTCTGTCGCCAGCACAAAACCGGCCTGTAATAACGCCGGTAATGCGGAACACACTAAGCAGAGCAGCATAAATGGAATCAGATATTTTAACCCTATCCCAAAAACGGCCAAACTGTAGTCAGCCATGCTCTGATCAAAATTATCCGCAATAATGATCTTAATTATCCCCATAAACTCATTAAATGAGCCATACGACACCAGATAGGCAATTCCTCCCAGCGTCAGGCAGGCGATAATGAGATCTTTACTTTTAAATGACTGGCCTTTTTTAGCGGAGTCTTCCAGCCGTTTTTTAGTCGGTTTTTCTGTTTTATTCGAGGACATGCGTCGCCCCTCGCTCGTAAAACCAACTGCTTAACCCTGTGGCCTGGAAAGAGAGTCGCAGTACATTGTCCGGTAGTACCGGAGAGAAATAAAGCAGCATAATTAAAACGGCAATGCCGCTTTTTACCGTCAGTGAAATCGCAAAAGCGTTCATTTGCGGAGCAAAGCGCGACAATAAACCCAGGAATACTTCTGACAGCAACAGCACTAATACCACCGGGCTGGCCAGAACCAACGCGTTTTGAGCCACCTGATTAATAAACGTTAATAGCGGCGGTAATGAAGGCGTGCACTCGTTCATCGGATCGCATAGCTGATAGCTTTTATTTAACACGTCAACCATCGTGACCAGACCGCCGTTTTGTAAATAAACGACAGCGGCAAACATATTCAGGAAATTAGCCATTTCCGAGGTATCAATACCGTTTGCCGGATCGATACTGCTACTTAGCGTTGCCCCTCGCTGGTTATCGATAATACAACCCAGCGCATGCATAACCCAAAAAGGCCATGACAGCAGACAGCCCAGCATGACGCCTACCGCCGCTTCTTGCAGAACTAACGGGATCATCGCCACCGATAAAAACGGCGGCGCCTCGTTCAATGCATGCGGCCATACTCCCAATGCCACCAGGATGATAATGGCGTTTCTCGGCGCACCGCTTAATACCCCGCTATTCAAAAACGGCAGGAAGAAAAAAATCGGCGCCACGCGAGCAAACCCCAGTGCCGCAGACGCAACCAGGTGATGAATTTCAAAGTACAACGCGTAAAACATTTTTTACCCCTTAGCCAACGCCAGGAATATCACCTGACGCCCGTAAGAGAGTAAAACTTCGCCATACCAGCCAGACAGTAAAAACAAGCACAAACACACGCCAAGTAATTTAATGCCAAAAGGCAGCGTCTGTTCCTGTAATTGCGTTACCGTCTGGAATAACCCTACCAGGAGGCCGATAATCGTTGCGACAATCGTCGGCCATCCTGACAGGATCAAAACAAGATAGAGCGCCTTATTACCTGCAAACACTAAATCATCCATTTAACTATCCCGTCTCGTAATGATGTCATGTTGCAATGTCCATATACTGTAATATCAATCCCTTAGACAGTAAGGTCCAGCCATCAAGCGCGACAAAAAGCACCAGCTTAATAGGTGTAGATATCGTCACCGGACTCATCATCATCATCCCCAGCGCCAGTAGCACGCTGGATACCACCAGGTCGACGACAACAAAGGGCAAATAGAGATAAAAACCAATTTTAAACGCGCTTTTTATTTCGCTCAGCGCATAAGCAGGTAATAACGCAAATATTGATGGTTTTTCAATTTCATCTTTGTCACGCTTTACCGTCTCGGTCTCTTCTCCATACTGACGCTTCAGTTGCGCGTTTTCAAAAAACTGAACTAACTCGCGATCTGAATATTTGATCAGATAATCGCGATAACCATCCAGACCTTCATCAACGTGTTTACTTAATGACGAAATATCATTAAAGGTGACATCTTCGTCCTCAAAATAGACGTAGGCATCATGCATTATGGGCCACATAACAAACATAGAAAGCAGCAATGCGACGCCGTTAAGCGTCATATTTGAAGGTATCTGCTGCAATCCCAGGGCGTTACGCACCATGACAAATACAATAGAAAATTTAACGAAACAGGTTCCTGACGCAATAATAAATGGCAACAGGGTGGAAAATGCCAGTAAGGCAATTAATGAGATATCATTCCCCATTACCAGACTCGCTCAGCCATTCATGGATCTCAACGCCTAAGGTGTCATTCATCTGTACCAGTTCGCCATTACCCAGCAAAACACCATTCGCCATAATTTCAACGTTAAGTTCAGCATTGGTCGGCAGTGATAATAGCTGTTGCTGCCCCATGGCTTCGAGTTCGGCGAGGGTAACGTTCTTACGATACAAAACAAATTCCAGTTTGACGGGCAATTGGTTCAAGCCAGGCAGAGTTTCTGCAGTTTCAGTTGTATTATTTTCTTCTTCGATATGTTGAATATCTAACGTTTCCACAATAATTCCCCCTTCAACACGGTTGAAATGACCTAACTTTTTCGCGTAGCAATAAACTTCCGCACGGGAAGTACGAATCAGGAGTACATCTCCGATCCCGATTCGGCCCAGCAACGAACGCTGCGTATCACTGCTACCGATTACAAAGCGCAACGGCCAACGCAGCATTTTCGGCCTGCCGCCCCCGACTGCAGGCAGTTCAGGAAGATGCTCAAACCACAGGCCGCCCCGATCGCTCATAATGTGCAACAATTTCCCTTCCGGCAGCGCGCTTCCCGGTACGGGGTTCTCTACGCATAAACGCCGACAGGACAAATGCGGCACGGGCAACTCAAACGGTCGCTCTGTTGCAGCAAGCCAGGGAACGACCAGGTGCTCAGCGCCAGCAGAAACCGCCGCCCCAGCCAGAGCGGGAGAGACATGCTCAAGCCAGTCCCCAGGTTGAATCCACGCCGACCACCGTTTTTCTGCATCGCTCAACCGAACCCACATTCCCTGTCGCGTCGGATATTCCAGCGTCGCTTCCCGGCCATGGCGCTGGCATTCTGTCGCGGTTTGCGCCAATAGCCATTCGCGACGATCAATCTGTCTCACACGCAATGACATCAGGCGTCATCCTCCTCGCCAGATTGTTGTCTGTGCTGTTGCTGCTGCGGATTTTGTTGATCGTCTCGCGTCAGGTGCCAGCGCTGGGGATTACCGTTTTGCCATTGATCATGCAAACGATGTTCAACCTGCGTATTTGACGGTATTAACGAAAACTCCCCTGCTTGCCGCGCCTGAATATTGACGGAATAGTCATTTCCCCAGCGCTGAAAACGGTAAGTCAGCGAGCTATCCTCTCCTTTCACGCCATCGGCAGTGGGAAAAATAGTCATCATCGGCTTTGATTGCGCCGCTAAAGGCATTTTTTCATCGCCGCCGGTTAATTGGCTAAGATCGGCGATAGTGGTTGGTTGCAGCGGAAGCTGAGAAACATCTTTAACCTTTTTATGATCTTTATCTTCAGGCTTACCGGTATTGGCTGCGGCCATTCGGGCAGGTGCGACATCCCGCGCCAGCGGCGCGCCCTCTTTACGAACGCCTTCGCCCGCGATGGCTTTATTATCCCCAGGCAATGCCTTGATATTATCGTCAGAGATTCCCGTGGCGTTATCGGTTACTTCACTAACGGATTCCACAGCTTTTAAATCAGCAGATAATTTTTTACCGCTTACGCTTTCTAACGGCCTATTTTTAGGCGATAGCAACGCTGCGGATTTATCTACTTTGGCCTCCGCAGAGATCAAACCGACAGATTTTTCAGCAGTGACTTTCAACAGTTTTTCAGCAATCCTGAGTTCGCCTTTTCCGTTATGATGCAGACCAGAAACGTTGCCATTGTGATGTTCTGATTTCGCTGGCGCGCCATGTCGCCATGCCGCCAGTAATACCGGTAAAGCCGTTTCTTTATGCATTACGAAAGCATCGCCATAGTCGCGATCTTTTTTATCACCGGAATATTCTGTCTTATGTTTTTCCACTGCTTTTTTTAATGCTTCTGATAAACCGCCAACCTCATCCTGCTGCGGCAGTAAAATGTTCCCGGATGAACAGACAGCTGACACATCGCCCATTAAATTATCTCCTCTGACTCGGCCTCTTCCTGCTGTATCTCTCGCTGGATATAGAATCTTTTCTGACGGATTATCCAGCGTTGATAGTTCCCTTCTTTGCGCAACCAATATTTACTTTTTTTCTGAAACTCTTCCCTTTTCTTTTCCAGCTCGCTCCGTTTTTCCTGAATTTGTATAATCTGGAGTTCTAAATCTTTTATCTGCCGGCGAACAATAGACTGCTTACGTAATAACGTATAAATTTCCTCACGACTGAGCTGTCTGTTTTCTGCACGCAGCGTATCTAATAACAATTTCAGACCCGCTATTTGTTCAAGGATCGCCTCCTCCTCGGCCTGCAGCCCGCGGTCCTCATCCTGATAGCGAAGTAATATCGACTCACACTGTGAATGAAATACCGTACAGCGCCGCTGCAATACTTTAATTCTGGTCAGCGAATGCATTCATACCGCTCAACGTGTCATCAAAGGATGAATACTGCGCTACCGGCTGGCATAACCAGGCTTTCAGGCTATCCCGCATCTGCATCGCCCGATCGTTATCGATATTTTCGCCAGGACGATATTCTCCCAAGTCAATGAAAAGCTGGAGCTCTTCCAAACGCGTCATTAATTTACGCACGGCAGATGCCTGTTCAGCATGTGTCGGCGTCGTGACTTGTCCAAAAACGCGGCTTACGCTTTTCAGTACATCGATTGCCGGGTAATGTCCCTGCCCGGCCAGCTTTCTGCTCAGATACAGGTGACCGTCAAGGATAGAGCGAATTTCATCCGCCATCGGGTCCGCCTCTTCCTCGCTTTCCAGCAGTACCGTATAAAAGGCAGTAATGCTTCCCTCGCTGGTCGCCCCTGGGCGTTCCAGCAAGCGGGGCAAATTATCGAATACGGAGGCGGGATAACCTCGACGAGCCGGACGCTCTCCCGACGCCAGTGCCACGTCTCGCAAAGCACGCGCATAACGGGTCATGGAATCGATAAAAAGCACGACCCGTTTTCCCTGGTCGCGAAAATATTCCGCTACGGTTGTCGCCAGTTGCGCCGCATTGCAGCGATCGACCGAGGGGAAATCGGAAGTGGCAAAAACCAGCACGCATTTTTCTTTCTTATGCGAAGCGCGCAACATATCCACGAATTCAGTGACCTCACGGCCTCGTTCACCGATAAGACCGATAACAAAGACATCCGCCTCCGTTTGCTCGATCAGCATATGCATCAGCATGGTCTTACCGCATCCTGCGGAGGCAAAAATGCCCATTCGCTGGCCTACGCCACAGGTCAATAACCCGTCAATCGCGCGCACACCGGTAATCAGCGGTTCACGGACGCCAACGCGCGAAGCGTAAGACGGCGGTGCGACATCAATAACGCGTTCTTCGCTAATCGGCGCCACTTCAGGGGTAAAACGCTCAACGATTTTCCCCGTCGGATCCAACACCGCGCCTAATACCGAGTATCCCACCCACGCCGATAACGCACGTCCAGTGGGATAAAGCACGACATCGCGGCTCAGCCCCTGGGCGTTGCCGATAAGGCTCAGCACAGTGCGTTCCCGCTGTAAGCCAACCACCTGCGCACGTGCAACAACCTGTTTTTGGTGCCAGCCACGGCGTATTTCACACAGTTCGCCAATGGCTACATCGCGCAATTCCGCCTCAATAATTGGGCCGGTTATTTTTTGTGGGTAGGCCAGATATTGCAGTAAACGAGGTGTTTTCATCTCATTAGCGACCGACTAAAAACTTCCAGATAGTTGTAAAACCCATTCAAGGCAGTAGAGAACTTTTCACCGTCAGATAAAAAATCCGGATGCACTAAGGCTTTAAGCGTTAGCTCCCCATTCTGCTCCCCCAGTAGTAATTGCCCGCCGCGGGCAAAATGGCATCCTTCCATGATGGTCATTAAGATTTCATAAGCCCGCTGTTGTAATACCACCATGCTGTCAGCACCCAATTGCGCCCAGATCCATACATCATCGTCCTTGACGCTGATACAGATACTTGGCAATGCAAATAAATCCAGAACAATTGTTGAATGGCTATCTATTCCTCCGATGAGTGAAGGATCGCAACCACTTACTTCCAGTGCGGAACGAACTAATTCAGCGATATCCAAATGTTGCATAGATCTTTTCCTTAATTAAGCCCTTATATTGTTTTTATAACATTCACTGACTTGCTATCTGCTATCTCACCGAAAGATAAAACCTCCAGATCCGGAAAACGACCTTCAATCATTTTCTTAATAAATCGACGGACATCGACAGACGTAAGGAGGACAAGATCTTTATGTGCAATCAATAAATCATCCAACTTAAGTGTAATGAGATCCATCAAATTAGCGGAGGCTTCCGGGTCAAGGCTGAGGAAGGTACTGCCAGAGGTCTGACGGATCCCTTTGCGAATAACATCCTCAACTTCAGCAGATACCATTACTGCTCGTAATTCGCCGCCATTGGCGAATTTATGACAAATATAACGCGCCATTGCCCCACGAATATGCTCCACAAGGTTAATGACATCTTTTTCTCTTGGCGCCCACAATGCGAGCGCTTCCATAATTAATTTCATATTACGCACGGAAACACGTTCACTTAACAAACGCTGCAAAACTTCAGATATACGTTGTACCGTGGCATGTCTGAGCACTTCTTTAAGTAAATCAGGAAATTTCGCTTCCAGTTGGTCCAGCATATGTTTTGTTTCCTGAATACCGAAATATTCATTGACGTTGCGCGCCAGCGTCACCGCCAGACAGTGGTAAAGCTCATCAAGCGCGTTCCGCAACACATAGCCAAGCTCCCGGAGTTTCTCCCCCTCTTCATGCGTTACCCAGAAATACTGGCTGCTACCTTGCTGATGGATTGTTGGATTAATACCAAAGGACACGACTTCATCGGAATAATTTACCACTCGCATCAAATCAAAATAGACCGTAAATTGTTCAACACGGATCTCATTAATCAACAATACGATGCTGTTATCGTCCAGGCCCTCGCCATCGCGTAACAATACTTCCGGCAGGCGCACGCCATAATCAATAAAGAACTGACTACGTAGACGCTCCGCAAGTTGAGCTTTTTCCAGATCTTCACGCCGGCTCTTCGGCACAAGTAATATCAACGGTACGGTCTCTGTAGAGACTTTATCGAGATCGCCAATCAGTCCTAACGACGACCCTTCTTTTTCCTCAATACTGAGCGGCTGCTCGCCTTTACTGGTTTTAGGTTTGGCGGCGCTACGTTTTGCTTCACGGAATTTAAAATAGAAGAGTACGCTTAAAACCACTGATAAAATAACAAATACCGGCAGCGGGAATCCCGGCAGAGTTCCCATTGAAATGGTCAAAATAGCCGTAACAACCAATACAAATGGGTTGTTCAACAGCTGCGTCATGATATTCCGCCCCATATTATCGCTATCGCCATTTACGCGAGTCACGATAAAACCGGCACTAATCGCAATCAACAATGCGGGGATCTGGGCGACAAGACCATCACCAATGGTCAGCATGGTATAAGTAGACAGAGCGGAGGACAAATCCATACCATGGCGGGTCATCCCCACCGAAATACCGCCAATAAAGTTAACAAAGATAATAATGATGCCGGCAATAGCGTCACCTTTGATAAACTTCATCGCACCGTCAAAGGAACCGTAAAGCTGGCTTTCCCTTTCCAGTACGCTTCGCCGTTCGCGCGCGGCATCCGCATCAATAATACCGGCCTTCAAATCGGCATCAATACTCATCTGTTTACCGGGCATACCATCCAGAGAAAATCGGGCCGCGACTTCCGCGACGCGTTCTGAACCTTTGGTAATAACGATAAACTGGACCACGGTGACAATAGAGAAGACAACAAAACCCACCGCCAGGCTATCGCCAATAACGAATTGCCCGAACGTGGCGATAATTTCACCGGCATCGGCTTCAATCAAGATAAGACGGCTGGTACTGATCGATAATGCCAGACGAAAGAGTGTGGTAATTAACAGTACCGCAGGAAACGTTGAAAAACTGAGGATTCTGTCAATGTAGAACGACCCCATAAACACCAATATCGCCAGTACGATATTCAGTGCGATCAGGAAATCAACCAGATAGGTAGGTAATGGAATGACGAACATAGAAATGATCATCACCATTAGTACCAGAATCAGTAATTCAGGTCGTAAACGAGCACTGTTAAGTAGAGAAAGCAGCACTATAGGTATCCTGTTAATATTAAATTAAGACAGCTTTTCAATAGTACGACGCTGTTCTGCCATTTCATGCTTGTAGGCAATATCGGTCATACTACGTAACGCCATTAACAATTCTTCCTGCCAATATTCTTCATAAAAGAGTGAAGAGGGTATGGCTTTACATACTTGATAAAATATCTGCAAAAAGGATGCATGTTCTTTATGACTAAGCAATAACGCATTCAAGCCTATAATATCGGCTAACAGCGAATCCACTTCATGTGGCTGTTGCAATAGCGAAAGCATCAGTAGTAGCCACGACGACTCCTCCGCATTAAACGCTTTGGTAAACGAATACGACAACAATGTACTCACAAACAGCAGGTCAGCGGAGCGCAACATTTTAAGTTGCGTCAGGCGTCGTAAAAGCTGGCCAAACTCCAGGCGCGAACAGCTGGCGTCATTCGCGTCAATATCGGTTAATAGCGAACCCTCGATAAAATCCAGTACCACCAGTCGACGTTGATAGCCATAACTGGCTATCCAGTCAGAGTAAATCTCCACTTCATGTGATTCACTCTGGATAAATTGCCGATAGCTGGCGCGCAATAAGCCTGGTTTTAACGATAATGTTTTCCCAAAAAGCCGGGCCTTCAACGCACAATTAATCCCTGCCTTGAGGGTCTTCGGATCGGTTTGCTCTTCAACGTGCTTAAGTAACGACTCCAGCTTTTTCCGCACGATCTCTTCCAGATCTTTACGACGAAGCAATTCGCGTAACACAAGGACTAAATCACTGGGGTCAGGAAATAAGCTACGCGCCTGACGTAAAAAATCTTCTAACGCGCCGCCATGTACGCTAATTAGCTTTAATATTTGCTTCGCCTTCGGTAAAGCCTCATCCTCCAGCACGCGTTCAAAACTGTTAGATAAATTACTGGATTTTTTTTCATAATCGCGACGGTTACGAAATTGCGCCAGCGCCGCTGACATTTCGTCCGTCGACTGGACAAATTTTTGTACTTCCGCCCCTGGAGACGAATCCTCCGCGGCCTGTTGTATTTCCGCCTGTTGCGCATCAGTATGCTGGGTCGCATCCTGGTGAGATGTCTGCCGGGACAATATTCTGGAAAATGAAATACCGGAGGTTGAGCCAGGAATCATTTAATTACCTCCTGACCTCTATCCAGATAAACACGAACCCATTTCTGTAACTTATCGTCCCCACTCCAGGCACCGCTTTGTTTCAGAATATTGTTTACCGATTCGCTGGCATCCGGCGTTAACGGGTCGACAATTTCTTTTGGTTCAATCATGAACACACGAACAACATTACTTTTATTCTTACTGGAATAACGGAACAGGCTACCAATAAGCGGTAATTTGCCTAAAAACGGAATACTTTGGACAGTATCGGTATTTGCATCCCGTGTATAACCCCCGACCAGCAAACTTTTTCCGTGCGGCACTCTCGCAATAGTGCTAATTAACGTTCGCCCGACTTCGGGTAACGCATCTACGGAGGTGGTAGTATCAGATTGCGGCGTCTTATCGTTGCCATCTTCAATGTCCAGCGACATTTCTATCTGACCATCTGCGGAAAAACGGGGCAGCACTCGGATCATTGTTCCGTATGTTACATGCTCAAGCGCCACATTACGTTCCCCAATCAGCTTGGTGTAAAACGTTCTGTTGTTATCAAAAATAGCGGGAACATTTTCCTGAGTCAGTAATACCGGGCGCGAAACCACCGTCGCCTGTTTCTTCTCTTCTAACGCATTGACCGCGGCGATGAATCGACTGCCATCGAGGGTACTTATTGAAGACTGGTTTAATGACACGCCAAGTTTGTCCCCAATAGTAATGCTGCCGCTCCATGAAGTGCCCAAACGCTCCAGATCGCTTTTATTAAGATCGACAATCCACAGGGATAATTCTACGTGACGTTTGGCGACATCCAGCGCTTTAACCAGCATTTCGATAAAATGCACCTGCTCAGCCGTTCCTTTTACTAACAAACTGTTGGTATCCGGATAAGCCACGATTTTAATATTGCCCGCCGCGGCATTTTGCTTTAAAGCTTCCTGCAGACTCATGCCACCGGCATAATTTGCTGCTTTACCTTTTTCTCCATTCGCTGAAAACGCTGGCATCGCCGGGGGTTCGCTACTGACAATATTACCTAAGGGTTGTTCCTCTCCCTGCAATAACCTTTCAATGGCCGTGGCAATACCGGGGATAACCATTTTCTGATCGCGCAGATTGTAGGTACGATCGCCCACGAAGGTATTATTCAGACGCATCACCCCTATTTTCTGGCGTCCCAGCTCAATACCATCGTTTTGCTTGTCCATCATGGTGGCGGCGTTGACCACCATATCAACATAAACGGGTGGCCCTGAAACATAGAATGTTCCTTTACGGTTATCGCCACGTAGCGGATAATTTTTGTTATATAAGCCTGAGCGTTTTAGAAAATTGTTGAACTCATTGAGTGAGACGTTGCGTAAAGAAACCACGGCATTGCGCATTTCACTGGCGTCATAAATATAGATAGCCTGCCCATCGAAATACCAAATCAGCCCCAGTTGTAGGGAAAGCTTCTCCAGTAATGCGTTAGGATCGTGAAACTCAAAGTTGCCCGTAATTTTTTTTCGTGCCGCCATTTTGCTAACAATGACAGGCTCCTTTAGCTGTAGCGCCATGGCATCGAAAAATGTCCGCAGGCTATCGTCTTTCGCAACAAACCCACTTCCCGTTACAGGTATTTTTTCACTAGAATAACCAGGTGCAACCAGAACAAGCGCGGCACATGCCAGCACTCTGGCCAAAAGAATATGTGTCTTCATTTGTCTGCCAATTGAATAATATTTGATAATTTCCGCGGCGAAACGCCGATCAGCTCTTTGATCTCACTAGAAAAATGTGAAGGCGATGAGTAACCATGATTAACGGCTAATTGGGTGATGTTCTCGTGGCCTTCTACACTATTCAGCAGCGATTGTGCCATACGCCAGTTTCGTAATTCACTCTTCGCTTTTCCGCCCAACGCTCTGCTGCACAAACGACGAAAATGGGTATAAGAAACGCCATAGTCTTCTCCCAGCATTCTCATCGTGTTGCCGCTGGTTGACTGAGCGAGTAAATAGCCAACCAACCAGTAACTCTCGCTTTTTCGTAACAGCGCCAGTACCTTATTGAAGGCCGGAGAAGGCGTAATAATTTGCTGCAAAAACCAGTACTCGCAGCGTTTACGATCTTGCCAAATAGCGCGAAACTCAGGACTCAGCAAAACCCATTTATCGGATTCAGCATATGTCGTGTCCACTAATCCTGCGCCATCGATAAATGCCAGTAATTTGCTGAGTACTTCAATTTTTAACGGTCGAAAAACCAGGTCTCCTGATACTGGTGCGACAACGGCCTGCTCGCAAAAAAGCAGCGCGCCTTCCTGAATCAGGCAGTTTTCATTGTGTCGGCTTTCAGAAAATGACATATGCAGCTTTTGCGCGGAACACGTCTGTATAAACCATGCTTCCGGGCTGCGGATTTTCCGCTTCTCTCCTTCTTTAAGTACTTCCTGCGTATTTAGCATAGTTGTCAGCACCAGTTAAAAATCATTTTAATATGTAAACAATACCGGGAGCGGGTGGCAAAATCCTGATGCAAACATTATGAAACTGATGCCACCCGCTAATTAAATTGGCCCACTTGCACAGCGCTTGATAATTTAAAACAGAAAATCAGCTCATAGTGTATAAATTCTGGCTTATTGTTCTACAGCCGCAAAAATTCAGATATTGTCATCGGGATGGAGAATTAATTATTTATATCAGGAGTTTTTTTTGCTAGCATTCCTGAAACGCATTCGCCCCTTATCACTATTGTCAGATAACGTTCTGACGGTTGTGTAAAAACATGGCGCCTCATTCTTCTGTAGTTGGAGTTAATATGAAAAAATTTTATAGCTGTCTTCCTGTCTTTTTACTGATCGGCTGTGCTCAGGTGCCCCTCCCTTCCTCCGTGAGCAAACCGGTACAGCAACCTGGCGCTCAGCAAGAGCAACTGGCCAACGCAAATAGTATTGATGAGTGTCAGTCTCTTCCGTATGTGCCGTCAGACCTTGCGAAGAATAAATCATTATCAAACCAGAACGCTGATAATTCCGCATCAAAAAATAGCGCAATCAGCTCAAGCATTTTTTGCGAAAAATATAAACAAACCAAAGAGCAGGCGCTCACCTTCTTCCAGGAACATCCACAATACATGCGTTCGAAAGAAGATGAAGAGCAACTCATGACCGAATTTAAAAAAGTTTTGCTTGAACCCGGAAGTAAGAATTTAAGCATATATCAGACGTTACTTTCTGCCCATGAAAGACTGCAAGCCTTATAAGGCCATATCACCGTTGGCTGAACTCATCATGATATAATTAAGACCATATTTTGCATTGCCACTTAATATCAATATAATTATTATAGCTATGGTCACTTTTACGGTTGGCCATTTGTCTCTTACGTTGCATTTATCAATCTGCTTTTTGATACAGCAGCACCTCGCTGCTGCTTTTTTTATTTGCGATAAAGAACTGCCTCCCAGACTCGGGAAAATAGCCGAAACTTATACTGACAAACTATCGTCTCGTATATCGCGATAAACTGACATCCCCCTCTTGCCCCACATGTTGGCATTCTTACGATACCCCATCCGCTTTCGCGGATAACGTTCTTTTTACCCGTGACAACGTATTGACGACCAGGCTAGTATAGCGGCAGAAACGTCCCGATGTCTGGAATGAATGGCAAACAGTCTATAAGGTGATTGAATGGATACGACAGAAGAACTAAACGGAACCTACTTCTACCACGGACAATCGAACCTGTCAGCAGGTGAACTATTTGATGTAATTTTCCTTGAGCAATTTTGTGATGAACCTGGGATTGGCATTGAGTCAGGTGCTGCCATCCTCGCCGGGCAACCGTGGTTAAAAACCAGAACGAAACCGGGAGAGGCAATCAAAGGGACAAGTGTTATCTCCAGGTATGGGAGAATGCTTTTACGAAATGCACGAACTCCTTTTGGTATTAGAGTTCCTACACCCGTTGGTATAAGAATGCGAAAAACAAATAATCTTGCCGCAGTCATAGCACGATATGTTCCATGGTTAGGTTGGGTTGGTCTTGTGAATTCAATTTACCAGGTATCAAGGAGAACTCAGGCAAAATACAACCTAATAGCACGCCCTAAAGATCGTATACAATGGACATCCTTTTGATGGACACAATTCAGCAAGAGGTGTTAGCACTCTTCCGTGAAGAGATTCCCGGATATTTAGACAGCAATTGGAAAGAAATCCCTTTAGAACTTGATTCTGATTTATTTGAAGCTCCAGGCGATGACCTGCATGAAGCTTTGGATAAATTTGAAAAAAAATTTAATGTAGATTTATCACAAGTTAAATGGTCGTGTTATTTTCCCTGGGAGAATACTCCACTGCTTACACGATGGTTTAAATTAAAACGGGAAGATGTAGAACGAACTCGTACACCTTTAACAATCAGAATGTTTTCTGAGTCAGCGAAAGCTGGGAAATGGCTTTATGATTAGTGAAAAATATATCGAATTAATCAGGAGTTAATTACTATGAATTTTGTTAATCGGTTAAAATTAAAAGTAGTAAATTTCATATGCTTTTCAAATTAAAATAATTTGTTGTATCTACCTTTCGATCACCAGTAACTTTGACGCCATCCGTTTTAAATTGACCATTTTGTTCTGGTGGTATATCGCGAGTAGATATTTCTGAAGTGCTTGACTATTCACTCTTTTTTAGCCTGCATGTATGGTGGCGACGATGCTGTTACATAGGTACCGGTATATTACCAAATTGATTCTGCCAGATATCCCGCCTCACGTAGAGCATTCATAATTTTATTCGCTAATTCATACTGATATTCATACGAGGTATTCTCCATGGAAAATACCGTTAATTCATATTTATAATACAGCCAACCATCATTCTCATTTATCAACTTAGGATTACAGTCATAATTTCTTTCTATTGTAATCATTGTATTTTCGTATCTTAAATATAATAAGTTCACTTTTATTATGTCTGGAATCCCTTGGGATAAAAAATCAATTAACTCATATTTATCCAGATCAGACTCAACAACGATTGTGAATTCAGAGTTAACTTCTTCCATTATGGAACCTCAATATATGGGCCTCTATTAAACGGTGATGATTCTTTCATTACCGATACCTGTATTTTTGTTACATCATCCGGATGAAAGTGTAGGATATACATCCTCCCATATGCCACCTTCATCACCAGGGCCTAATGCACGCCGTTGTGAGTTGCCACGGATAATCTAGACACTTTCGAGTCGTCGGTAATATCGGTTTTCATATTCTGTCGGTGGCATCTTATCGCTCGAACCATGCCGACGCTTACTGTTATAAAACATTTCGATGTAATCAAAAATATCGCTGCGGGCTTCTTCCCGCGTTCCGTAGATCTTTTTCTTTATCCGTTCACGTTTTAGTAGCTGAAAAAAGCTTTCTGCGACCGCATTATCGTGGCAGTTACCACGACGACTCATACTGCCTTCCAGGCCGTGTGATTTCAAAAACGACTGCCATTCATAGCTTGTATATTGACTGCCCTGGTCAGAGTGAACCAGCACCGCCTTTTGCGGATTACGCCGCCACAAGGCCATCAAAAGCGCATTCAGGACGATCTCTTTGGTCATCCGGGGCTGCATTGACCAGCCGATAACTTTCCGGGAGAACAGATCAACAACCACGGCCAGATACAGCCAGCCTTCGTGGGTTCGGATGTAGGTTATGTCCGTTACCCAACGTTCATCGGGAGCATCCGGATTAAACTGCCGCTGGAGTCGGTCAGGTGCCACGATACTGTCTTCACCTTTGCGTGCCCGCGGGCTCCGGTATCCGACCTGAGCCTTTATGCCGGCCCGCTTCATCAGCCGCCAGACACGGTTCACCCCACACTGCTGCCCGGTGTCACGCAGATCGAGGTGGATCTTGCGATAACCATAGACGCAGCCTGACTCAAGCCAGAACTGTTTGATCTGCCCGGTCAGCATCTGGTTCGCCTGCTCTCGCTGTGAATGCGGCTGCTGAAGCCAGGCGTAAAAGCCACTGGGATGAACATCCAGCACCCGACAGAGCAGGCGAACAGGCCAGCAACGGGTGTTGTCACGGATAAAGGCGTACCTCAGTCGGACAGCTTTGCGAAGTACGCCGCGGCTTTTTTTAATATGTTGACCCGTCCTGAATAGCGTTGACACGTTCCAGACTTAAATCCGGAGAACGTGATGATGACTGAGTTCAAACGCACCCAACGCGATTATCCTCTATCCTTTAAAATAGCCGTCGTTGAGCAGGTCG
>NZ_JAGEQM010000008.1:0-203276 GCF_017572025.1 Salmonella sp. 32020114201800008SM
ACATATGTCAAAAACAGGACCGTCAGGAGTGCGGGCTAAGCTGTACGTTGCAGCGCTGACCGCGAGCCGCTGGAACAAACAGGCGAAGGCTATCTATGAAAGGCTGGTCGCAAAGGGCAAGGCGAAGAAAGCCGCGCTGGGAGCTGTGATGCGCAAACTGGTACATTTATGCTTCGGCGTGTTGAAAACGCGGCTTCCGTGGGATGAAAATTATGTAGCTACCGCTTGACGTTCAAGACGGTAGCTACAAAACGGTACAATCTGTAGGCCGGATAAGCGACAGCGCCATCCGGCAGTTATTTTACGGGCGTTCGCCCTGCGCCAGACGCGCATTAATATGCGCAATCACCCCAGGTAAATCCGCCAGTGAATCCACCACGTAATGCGCCCCGGCGGCGTACAGCTTGCTGGCCGCGTGCTCGCGGCGGACCGCAACGTCCTCTTTCGACATTGTCTGATAGGCGTCCCATGTTGCGCCGAATTCGTTACCCGATACCGCCAGCCCCACCGTCCACATTCCCGCGTTAAGCCCCTCGCTAATGCCCGGCGCGGCATCATCTACCTTCACGCAGTGCGCGACCGCATCAATGCCCAGCGCAATCACGTTTTGCAGCGCCATCCACGGCCCCGGGCGACCACCCGCGGCCAGGTCGTCCGTTGCCACCCAATGATCCGGACGATAACCATGCTCGGCGGCGGCGGGAACCAGGCGCTCCATCACCGCTCGTGGGTAACCGGAGCAGGAGCCTATCTTGATACCCTCGGCTCGTAGCGCCGCGATCGTGTCGATAACTCCGGCAATAGGAGAAGAAAAATCGACAACTTTAACAATCTGTAACGGCATGAAAGCGGCGTAGATGGCATCAATATCTGCTGCGCTCATGGAGCGACCAAACTTTGCCTGCCAGCGCGCGTCAACAGCAGGTAATTTTCCCAGCGCTTCAATGTGTTGCCATTTACCCAGCCCCATTGGCACGCGTGCTTCGGCGAGGGTGATCTCCACATCAAATGCCTGACGGAACGCCTCGACGAAAATTTGCGTCGGCGCGAAGGAGCCAAAATCGACGGTGGTGCCCGCCCAGTCGAGAATAACAGCGTGAATATGGTTCATCATGGTTCCTTATTTCGTCCAGTACATGGCGGTACGAATGGCGGTCAGCAGGGCAGTGATATCGGCGGCATATACTTCGCCAATGTTGCCGATGCGAAAGCAGTCGCTTTGCGACACTTTGCCTGGATAGATAACAAAGCCCTGCTCTTTGAGGCGGCGATAAAATTCGCTAAAGCGATACTGCGGGTCTTCCGGTGAATAAAAGGCGGTGATAATGGGCGAATGAAGTTCGTCATCCAGCAGCGTGTTAAAGCCCAGCGCCCGCATTCCGGCCACCAGGCTGCGCTGATTTTGCTGATAGCGTTGATGACGTGCCGCCACGCCACCTTCTTTCGCCAGCTCTTTCAGCGCCTGTGCAAACGCCAGGACGGTATGTGTGGGCGAAGTAAAACGCCATTTGCCGTGGTTATCCTCCATGCAGCGCCACTGGGCGTAGAGATCTAACGACAGCGAGCGGGAACGCCCTTTGCACGCGGCCAGTTTTTGCTCGCGGGCAATCACAAAGGCAAAACCCGGCACGCCCTGAATGCATTTATTGGCGGAGCTGATCAGATAGTCGATATGTAATGCTGCAATATCCATGGGGATGCCGCCGAAGCTGCTCATGGCGTCAACGATGTAGGTTTTGCCATAGCGATGCGCCAGAGCGCCCACCTCATCAATGGGGTTGAGCATCCCGGTGGTTGTTTCGCTATGCACCATGGCGATATGGCTGATCGTCGGGTCGGCGTTGAGGATCGCGTCGATCGCCTGCACATCCGGGCGCGCAACTTCGCCGCAGTCGTAAGCGTGATGGGCGATTCCCATAAGGCCGGCCATCTCGACCATTCGTGCGCCGTATGCACCGTTGCTGACGATCAGCACCTTATCCTGCGGCCCCAATGCGCTGCCCAGTACGGCTTCCACAGCATAGCTACCGCTGCCTTGCAGTAGTACGGAGGTGTAGCCTTCGGAGGCCGTTGCCAGTTCGGTCAGCTGCTGGCGGATCTGTTCCACCACGCCGATATTGTAATCATCATCCCAGGTACAGCTATCGAACAACATCGCTTCTTTCACGGTACGAGAGGTGGTGAGCGGGCCAGGAGTCAGCAACAGATAGTTACGCGAAGTCATGTTATTTACCTTTGGTCTATACCAGATTGCATTTATCATGACGATCTTTGCCGCGACGGGTCAAAGAGAAAATCGCGCTGCAACAAAAAATTCATCTCTGCTTGTATAATGGCGGCAGGCAAAACGGAAGCGAGTAAGCATGAAATCTATCCCGGGCGATATCCCGCAGTATCTGTTGATCAAGGCACAGCTTCAGGCGCGTATTCAGAGCGGTGCGTTGAAAAGCGGTGATAAACTGCCCTCTGAACGCGAACTGTGCGCGATCTTCAACACCACGCGCATTACTATTCGCGAAAGCCTGGCGCTGCTGGAGTCCAGTGGGCTTATCTGGCGCGCCGATCGTCGCGGTTGGTTCGTTACGCCGGAACGCCTGTGGCTGGATCCGACCCAGAACACCAACTTCCATAAGCTTTGCCGCGAGCAGGGGCGGGAGCCAAAAACCGCGCTACTGAGCGGCGTGTTAACCACCGTGCCTGTCGAGGTCATGGAGCCCCTCCAGCTCCAGCCGTTTGATCAAATCTATCTGCTGACCCGTCTGCGTTACGCCGATGGCCGCGCCGTGTGCTACTGCGAAAACCATTGTTTGCCCGCCCGCGTGCCTGAGCTGCTGCAGTACGATCTCAACGGCAGCCTGACCGAGGTATACGAGTCGCACTACAACCTCGTCTATACCAGCATGCATCTGTCGTTCTACCCCACCGCCATGCCTGCGCAGGCCGCACAGGCGCTGGGCGTTATGGAAGGGCGCCCGGCGCTGTTACTGCGCCGTCTGAACTACGATCAACACGGGCGAGTGCTGGATCTGGATATCGAATACTGGCGTCACGACAGCCTGCGCATTGAGGTAGATACCCACTAGCGGGTGCGCCGGATGTTGGCTGCGGGACTTATCCGGCCTGTCAATCGTATCGTCTCACGGCTATCCGGATAAGCGCAGCATCATCCGGCGTGGACTGATTTATTTCTCTTTCATCGTTTTGTCATATAAGCCGTTTAGCGTAAAAAGCAAACCTGGTATAGGCCAGAAAATGCAACGTACGCTATGAGGCTATTACGATGAAACTTTCCCGACTTGCTCTGCTGTCTGTCTTCGCTCTCGCCAGCGCCCCGTCATGGGCGGAATCAGTGGTCACGGTGTACTCCATCGACGGGCTGCACGATGGCGATAACAGCTGGTACCAGGTGCAGTTTGACGCATTCACCAAAGCGACCGGCATTACCGTACGCTATGTTGAAGGCGGTGGTGGCGTGGTAGTGGAACGTCTGGCAAAAGAGCGTACGAATCCGCAGGCCGACGTGCTGGTAACCGCACCGCCATTCATTCAGCGCGCCGCCGCCGAAAAGCTGCTGGCGAACTTTAACACCGACGCCGCCTCGGCTATCCCCGATGCCAACAACCTTTATTCGCCGCTGGTAAAGAACTATCTGAGCTTTATCTACAACAGCAAGCTGCTGAAAACTGCCCCGGCGAGCTGGCAGGATCTGCTTGACGGTAAATTCAAAAATAAACTCCAGTATTCCACGCCAGGTCAGGCCGCTGACGGCACGGCGGTGATGCTGCAGGCTTTCCACAGCTTCGGCAGTAAAGATGCCGGTTTTGCGTATCTCGGCAAGCTGCAGGCCAATAACGTCGGGCCATCTGCCTCTACCGGCAAGCTAACCGCGCTGGTTAATAAAGGTGAAATCTACGTCGCTAACGGCGACCTGCAAATGAACCTCGCGCAGATGGAACGTAACCCGAACGTGAAAATCTTCTGGCCGGCCAACGACAAAGGCGAGCGCAGCGCGCTGGCCATCCCTTATGTCATTGGCCTGGTCCAGGGGGCGCCGCAGAGTGAAAATGGTAAAAAGCTGATTAACTTCCTGCTGAGTAAAGAAGCGCAGACTCGCGTCAGCGAACTCTCCTGGGGAATGCCGGTACGCAGCGACGTGACGCCGAGCGACGAACATTACAAGGCCGCCACTGCCGCGTTAGAAGGCGTGCAGAGCTGGCAGCCAAATTGGGATGACGTAGCCGTTTCGCTGTCGGCAGATATTAGCCGTTGGCACAAAGTGACCGAAAGCGAGTAAGCCTGATGCTGATGAAAACGACTGCCGTTCACGCCCCTGCATCGCAGGGGACATCGGGGATAGTCCTCGACTCGCTGCGCGTTGCGTATCACGGCAACGTGGTGCTTAAACCGCTCTCTTTGACGATTGAACCTGGCGAAGTGCTGGCGCTGATTGGCCCATCAGGATCTGGAAAAACGACGGTGCTGCGTGCGGTTGCGGGCTTTGTGCAACCTGCAGGCGGTCGTATTCTGATTGGCGATACGGACGTCACCCATCTGCCACCCTATAAACGCGGGTTGGCGATGGTGGTGCAGAACTACGCCTTGTTCCCGCATCTGAAAGTGGAAGACAACGTCGCTTTTGGCCTGCGTGCGCAGAAGCAGCCAAAGGCGCTAATTAATGAGCGTGTAACGCAGGCGCTGAAAACGGTTGGCATGAGTGATTACGCCGCCCGTTATCCGCATCAACTTTCCGGCGGCCAGCAGCAACGCGTGGCCATCGCCCGCGCGATTGCCGTGCGCCCGCGCGTGCTGTTGCTGGATGAACCACTGTCAGCGCTGGACGCACAGATTCGTCATAATATGGTGGAAGAAATCGCCTGTCTTCACCGTGAGCTGCCGGAACTCACTATTCTCTACGTCACCCACGATCAAACGGAAGCGCTCACCCTGGCCGATAAAATCGGCATTATGAAGGATGGCTCGCTGATTGCTCACGGCGAAACCCGCGCGCTATATCAGCATCCGCCCAATCGTTTTGCCGCCGAATTCTTAGGTCGCGCCAATATTCTCTCCGCCATCGCGCTGGGGATAACGGAGGCTCCGGGGCTGGTGGACGTCAGCTGCGGCGGTGCGGTGATTCGCGCGTTCAGCCGGGGCAGCCACCACGGTTACAACAAACTGCTGTGCATTCGTCCTCAGCACCTCAGCCTGACGCCGCGTTCGGCCTACAGCAACCGCTTCAACGCCACACTGCAATCGGTGCACTGGCAGGGCGATTTAACCCATCTGCTGTGTGACGTTGCTGGCGAAACGGTGCGGATGGTGTTGACGCATGTCAATCCGCTGCCGCGCGTGGGCGACAAGCTGGCGCTGTGGTTCGAACCGGATGATGCGGTCCTGATTGAGGTATAACCATGTCACTCATTTTACCACTGGAAAAACAGGCGCTTAACCTACGCCCACTGCTGTGGCTGCTGCTCCCGTTACTGGTGCTGGCGACGCTGTTTTTCTGGCCTCTGTCGCTCATCGTTGAACAGGCGCTACGCGGTGCCAATGGCGAGATCGGGCTCGAGACCTTCCGCCAGGTGGTCGACTCGAAACGCTTTGTCGGCGCGTTGCTGAACACGTTGCAAATCGCCTTTTTCGCCACCGCCGGTTGCCTGCTGCTGGGCAGCGTGATGTCGCTGATTCTGGTGTTTATTCCTTTCCCCGGCAGCGAGTTGATTGGTCGGGTCGTCGATACTTTTATTGCGCTGCCGACCTTCCTGATTACGCTGGCGTTCACCTTTATTTATGGGTCAGCGGGTCTGCTCAACGGTGCGCTGATGAGCCTGTTTGCCTTTGAGCTACCGCCGGTGGATTTTCTCTACTCGATGCAGGGCGTCATTCTGGCGGAGATCACGGTGTTCACTCCGCTGGTGATGCGGCCACTGATGGCCGCGCTGCGGCAAATTGATAAAAGCCAGCTAGAGGCAGCCAGTATTCTGGGGGCGCACCCGTTACGGGTGATTGGGCAGGTGATTTTCCCGGCTGCGCTACCGGCGCTGATGGCTGGTGGCAGCCTGTGCCTGCTGTTGACCACTAACGAGTTCGGCATCGTACTGTTTATTGGCGCGAAAGGGGTTAACACCCTGCCGATGATGGTTTACAGCAAAGCGATTCTGGAGTCCGACTATACGGTCGCCTGCATGATTGCGTTGATTAACATTGTCTTGTCGCTGGGGCTGTTCTCCCTCTATCGCCTGGCGGCATCGCGTACCGGCGTAAGGAGCTAGCCATGCTAATTTGGTCACCTAAAGGACGCGCAGCGGCGGGCGTTGTGGCTAGCGTACTGTTTATCGTGTTCTTTTTCCTGCCGCTGGCGGTGATTCTAATGTCCAGCCTTAGCCAGCAGTGGAACGGTATTCTGCCGAGTGGCTTCACGCTGAACCACTTTGTTAACGCTCTGCACGGTGCGGCATGGGATGCCCTACTTGCCAGCCTCACGATTGGCTTTTGCGCCAGCCTGTTTGCGCTGCTTTGCGGCGTTTGGGCGGCGCTGGCGCTGCGTCAATATGGGGTGAAAACGCAGAAATGGTTAAGTATGGTGTTCTATCTGCCGAGTGCGATTCCGTCAGTGTCCGTAGGCCTGGGCATTCTGGTTGCTTTCAGCCAGGGGCCATTGCAAATGAACGGCACCCTATGGATTGTGCTGACAGCGCACTTTGTGCTGATTTCCGCCTTTACCTTCAGTAACGTGTCGACCGGACTGGCGCGAATTTCCGCCGATATTGAAAACGTCGCGTCGAGTCTGGGGGCATCGCCCTGGTATCGTCTGCGTCACGTGACGTTGCCGTTATTGATGCCGTGGATGATGTCAGCGCTGGCGCTGAGTTTATCGCTCTCCATGGGGGAGTTGGGCGCGACGATGATGATTTATCCGCCGGGCTGGACGACGCTGCCAGTGGCTATCTTTAGCCTGACCGACCGTGGAAATATCGCCGACGGCGCGGCGCTGACTATTGTGCTGGTGGCCATTACGCTGCTGCTGATGATGAAGCTGGAGCGCATTGCAAAACGGTTGGGGCAGAAATAAAACGGTAGGCCGGGTAGGACATAGCCGCCACCCGGCAAAGGAATTACGGACGATACACTTTCACGTTTTCAAAGCCCTGCTCGCGCAGATAGAGCGCCTGCAGGCGGCTCATTACCCCGCGTTCGCACCACAGCAGCCAGGTTTTGCTCTGATCGAGGTCGCCAAATTTAGTGCTCAGCTTGTAGAACGGCAGCGAAACGACGTCCACACCTTCCACTTTCAGCGGCTTGTCATCCTGCTCATCCACAGAACGGATATCCAGAATCACGTCGTTCGGGCCGAAACCGCTCACGGTTTCTACTTCCACCACCTCCTGCTGGGTCTGCTGGGCGATTTCACGAATATCGACGTTGTTCGCTTCTTCTACCACCTTATCGAGAATACTGAAGTCGAAATTTTCTTCTTCGGCTTCAATTTTCGCTTTAATGGCTTTCACCGTCGGACTTTTTGAAATCACGCCACAGTATTCCGGCATCGTACGGGCAAAATCTTCCGTACCAATCTGGCGCGCCAGGTTGATAATGTGCTCTTTATCGTAAGAGATCAGCGGGCGCAGGATCAGCGTGTCAGACACGTTATCGATCAAGCGCAAGTTGGTTAGCGTCTGGCTGGACACCTGGCCCAGCGCTTCGCCGGTCACCAGCGCCTGTACGCCGTAACGTTCCGCCACTTTCGACGCCGCGCGTACCATCATACGTTTGAGCACCACGCCCATCTGGCCGTCGTCGACTTTCTCCAGAATCTCGCCGACCACTGGTTCAAAGTTAATCGCCACAAAACGCACGCGATGGGAGCTGCCAAAGCGGTTCCACAGGTAATGCGCCACCTGGCGAACGCCGATTTCATGCGCCGCGCCGCCAAGGTTAAAGAAGCAATAGTGTACGCGACAGCCGCGACGCATCAGCATATAGCTGGAGACGCCGGAGTCAAAACCGCCGGAGATCAGCGATAGCACATCTTCCTGGGTGCCAATCGGGAAACCGCCAATACCTTCATAACGCCCTTTGATCAGCAGCAGGCGATCATCTTCCACTTCCAGATGCACCGTCACATCCGGGTTAGTGAGCTTCACGCGCGCCGATTCAATATGCTGATTTAATCCGCCGCCGACATAGCGCTCCACCTCAATGGAGCTAAACTCATGCTTACCGCGACGTTTTACGCGCACGCAGAAGGTTTTGCCTTCAAGCTGCTCGCGATACTGCGCCAACGCTTTCTCGAAAATGTCGTGCATATCGGTGAACGGCACATCTTCGACTTCAAGAATATGGTGAATCCCCGGAATGCGGGTCAGCGCGTCGCGAATCGCCAGACGCTGGTTTTCATCTTTGGCGCGAACTTCAATGTTATCCCAGTGACGGACAACCGCGAGGGTCTCATCGTAGTGCTTTAAAACGTTACGGATATTCCCGGTTAAAATTTTTATAAAGCGCAAACGCACAGATTGGCTTTTGATAGTGATTTCCGGGAACAATTTAATGATAAACTTCATGGCGGCAATGGTTCTTTAGCAAGCTATCTAAGGCTTGTCGTGGAGAAATAGTACAGCAGCCCATACCTACGGCTGCATCCAGGCGCGGAAGTATATCACCATCACGGACATCTTGCGCATTTCCCCTTACCATTGCGCGTTATTTGCTTATCAGTGTGAGTCCGTTACCATAGACTTGTGCTGCCATTACAGAGAGTCAAACAGTCATCATGCCGAAGAAAAATGAGGCGCCCGCCAGCTTTGAAACTGCGCTGAGCGAGCTGGAACATATTGTTACCCGCCTGGAAAGCGGCGATTTGCCGCTGGAAGACGCGCTGAATGAATTCGAGCGCGGCGTACAACTGGCGCGTCAGGGGCAGGCAAAACTGCAGCAGGCGGAACAGCGCGTGCAAATTTTGCTGTCTGATAATGAAGAGGCTTCACCTGAGCCTTTTATCGCGGATAATGAGTAAATGGACTTTACGCAGCAGCTACAGGCTTGCGTAACGCAAGCGAATCAGGCGCTGAGCCGTTTTATCGCGCCACTGCCCTTTCAGAACACTCCCGTGGTCGAAGCCATGCAGTATGGCGCATTATTAGGCGGTAAACGCCTGCGGCCATTTCTGGTTTACGCCACCGGTCAAATGTTTGGCGTCAGTACGGCAACGCTGGATGCGCCAGCTGCGGCGGTCGAATGCATTCATGCCTATTCGCTGATCCATGACGACCTGCCAGCGATGGACGATGACGATTTGCGTCGCGGCCTGCCGACTTGCCATATTAAATTTGGCGAAGCCAACGCAATCCTGGCGGGAGACGCGTTGCAGACACTGGCGTTTGCCATTATCAGCGACGCGCCGATGCCGGAAGTCGCCGATCGCGATCGTATCGCGATGATCGCCGAACTGGCGAACGCCAGCGGTATCGCCGGCATGTGCGGCGGTCAGGCATTGGATCTGGCGGCAGAAGGCCAGCGGATCACTCTGGACGCGCTGGAACGTATTCATCGCCATAAGACCGGCGCGCTCATTCGCGCCGCCGTTAGACTTGGCGCGTTGAGCGCGGGCGATAAAGGACGGAATACTCTGCCGATACTTGACCGCTATGCAGAGAGTATCGGCCTTGCCTTCCAGGTTCAGGATGACATTCTGGATGTGGTGGGCGATACTGCAACGTTAGGTAAACGTCAGGGCGCAGACCAGCAGCTTGGCAAAAGTACCTACCCTGCACTTCTGGGTCTTGAGCAAGCCCGGAATAAAGCCCGGGACCTGATAGAGGACGCCCGTCAGTCGTTACATCAGCTGGCCGCGCAATCACTGGACACCTCGGCACTGGAAGCGCTAGCGAACTACATAATCCAGCGTGATAAATAAACCCCATATCCAATGAGCTTGCGATGAGTTTTGATATAGCCAAATACCCTACCCTGGCATTGGTCGACTCCACCCAGGAGTTACGACTGTTACCGAAAGAGAGTCTGCCGAAACTCTGCGACGAGCTACGCCGCTACTTACTCGACAGCGTAAGCCGTTCCAGCGGGCACTTCGCTTCCGGGCTGGGCACGGTAGAACTTACCGTGGCGCTGCATTATGTCTACAACACCCCGTTTGACCAGCTAATCTGGGATGTTGGACACCAGGCTTATCCACATAAAATCCTTACCGGTCGTCGCGACAAAATCGGCACCATTCGCCAGAAAGGCGGTCTGCACCCGTTCCCGTGGCGCGGAGAAAGCGAATACGATGTGCTGAGCGTTGGGCATTCCTCCACCTCCATCAGCGCCGGTATCGGTATTGCCGTAGCGGCGGAGAAAGAAGGCAAAGATCGCCGCACCGTCTGTGTGATTGGCGACGGCGCCATCACCGCCGGTATGGCGTTTGAAGCAATGAATCACGCAGGCGATATCCGGCCCGACATGCTGGTCATTCTGAACGACAATGAAATGTCGATTTCGGAAAACGTCGGCGCGCTCAACAACCATCTGGCGCAGCTTCTTTCCGGTAAGCTTTACTCTTCTCTGCGCGAAGGCGGAAAAAAGGTCTTCTCCGGCGTACCGCCAATTAAAGAACTGCTCAAGCGTACCGAAGAACATATTAAAGGCATGGTTGTGCCGGGAACACTGTTCGAAGAGCTGGGCTTTAACTACATCGGGCCGGTCGATGGTCACGATGTCATGGGGCTTATCAGTACATTGAAGAACATGCGCGACCTGAAAGGCCCGCAGTTCCTGCATATCATGACCAAGAAAGGCCGCGGCTATGAGCCCGCGGAAAAAGATCCGATCACTTTCCATGCGGTGCCTAAATTTGATCCTTCCAGCGGATGTTTGCCGAAAAGCAGCGGCGGTCTGCCAGGTTATTCAAAAATCTTCGGTGACTGGCTGTGTGAAACCGCCGCCAAAGACAGCAAGCTGATGGCGATCACCCCGGCAATGCGCGAAGGTTCCGGCATGGTGGAATTTTCACGTAAATTCCCGGATCGCTATTTTGACGTCGCCATCGCCGAGCAGCATGCCGTCACCTTCGCCGCAGGCCTGGCGATTGGCGGCTATAAGCCCGTCGTGGCGATCTACTCTACTTTCCTGCAACGCGCCTACGATCAGGTTATCCATGACGTCGCTATCCAGAAACTGCCGGTCATGTTCGCCATCGATCGCGCCGGTATCGTTGGCGCGGATGGACAAACGCACCAGGGCGCGTTCGATCTCTCCTATCTGCGCTGCATCCCGGATATGGTGATCATGACGCCAAGCGACGAAAACGAATGTCGCCAGATGTTATTTACCGGGTATCACTATAACGACGGCCCGACGGCAGTACGTTATCCACGCGGTAATGCGCAGGGCGTGGCGCTAACCCCGCTGGAAAAACTACCTATTGGTAAAGGCCTTGTGAAGCGTCATGGCGAAAAACTGGCGATTCTGAACTTTGGCACCTTAATGCCTGAAGCGGCGAAAGTCGCCGAAGCGCTGAACGCCACGCTGGTCGACATGCGCTTTGTTAAACCGCTGGACGACACGTTAATTCTGGAGATGGCCGCGCAGCATGACGCGCTGGTGACGCTGGAAGAAAACGCCATTATGGGCGGCGCTGGCAGCGGCGTAAACGAAGTGCTAATGGCCCATCGTAAACCTGTACCTGTGCTGAATATCGGTCTTCCGGATTTCTTTATCCCGCAAGGAACGCAGGAAGAAGCCCGCGCGGAACTGGGGCTTGACGCCGCAGGCATTGAAGCCAAAATCAAGGCCTGGCTGGCATAATCCCCTCTTTGCTCCTGCTATGCTTGAAGAGTGACGGGTATAACAGGAGCGGAGTCATGCAATACAACACGTTAGGAAATACAGATCTTCGGGTGTCCCGCCTTTGTCTGGGCTGTATGACATTCGGCGAGCCGAGTCGCGGCAATCACGCCTGGACGCTTCCCGAAGAGAGCAGCCGTCCCATCATCAAGCGCGCCCTTGAGGGCGGCATTAACTTTTTTGATACCGCCAACAGCTACTCCGACGGCAGCAGCGAAGAGATTGTCGGTCGCGCGCTGCGTGATTTCACCCGGCGCGACGAGGTGGTGGTAGCGACGAAAGTCTTCCATCGCGTCGGCGATCTGCCGGAAGGATTGTCCCGCGCGCAAATCCTGCGCTCTATTGACGATAGCCTCACCCGTCTGGGAATGGAGTATGTCGATATCCTGCAAATCCACCGCTGGGATTACACCACGCCGATAGAAGAGACTCTGGAAGCGCTAAACGACGTGGTAAAGGCGGGTAAAGCCCGCTATATCGGCGCTTCCTCAATGCACGCCTCACAATTTGCCCAGGCGCTGGCGCTACAAAAACAACACGGCTGGGCGCCGTTTGTCACCATGCAGGATCACTATAACCTGATCTACCGCGAGGAAGAGCGTGAGATGCTACCGCTGTGCTGGCAGGAAGGCGTCGCCGTGATTCCGTGGAGTCCGCTGGCGCGCGGGCGCTTAACTCGCCCCTGGGGAGAAACCACGGCCCGCCTGGTCTCGGATGACGTGGGTAAAAATTTATACGCTGAAAGCGATAAAAATGATGCGCAAATAGCGGAACGGCTGGCTGGCGTCAGCGAGGCGCTTGGCGCAACGCGAGCGCAGGTCGCGCTGGCCTGGCTACTCAGTAAACGAGGCGTCGCCGCGCCGATTATCGGCGCTTCGCGTGAAGAGCAGTTAGATGAGTTGCTGAATGCCGTTGATTTAACGCTCAAACCGGAGCAGATTGCTGAACTCGAAACGCCGTACAAACAGCATCCGGTGGTGGGATTTAAATAATCTGCCATTGCCCGATGGCGCGGCGCTTATCGGGCCTGCGAAATCGACATATTGTTCGGGAATAGGCCGGATAAGGCGTTTACGCCGCCATCCGGCAAACCCTTTAAATAATACCGAGCGGCCAGTGATGACCGATAAAATACAGTATGCCAGCGGATATCACGCCGGCGACGATATCATCGATCATAATTCCCATGCCGCCGTGCACGTTGCGATCAAACCAACGGATCGGCCAGGGTTTCCACATATCCAGAATGCGGAAAATAACGAACCCGGCAGCCACCCACTGCCAGTCCGTCGTCGGCAACGCCATTAGCGTTATCCACATACCGATAAATTCATCCCAGACAATACTGCCGTGGTCGTGTACGCCCATATCTTTCGCCGTCTGATGGCAAAGATAAACGCCAATGCAGATCCCAAACATCACGACCAGCGAATAAAGCTGCCACGGCAGAAACGTCATCAAATACCAGAAGGGGATCGCCGCCAGCGAGCCCATCGTGCCCGGCACCACGGGGCTCAGCCCGCTGCCAAAGCCGATAGCGAGCAGGTGCCACGGATTGCGCAAATTCAGGCGACTTTTCGCAACATCTTTATGGCGTGGCAAAATGGTCATATCCTTTCCAGTCAAAAGTGACAGGTTCTCCGTCACGCACAAAGGCGATCCCTTCGATATCCGCCGTCATTTGCCCGATACAGGTAAACGGCACGCCCAGATGACCAAGCGCGACATCCAGCGCGCCACGGTTCAGCTCCGGGACGGTAAAGCACAGTTCATAATCTTCGCCGCCGGATAACATCCAGCGAAGCTTTTGTTCGGGATCATTGGCATGTCCCCACAGTTCTTCGGAGTCAGGCAGCGCCTCCAAATCGATTCGCGCGCCGCAGTTGCTGGCTTGCAGAATGTGACCAAGATCGGAGATCAAACCGTCGGAAAGATCGATCGCTGAACTGGCGAGATCGCGTAGCGCCTGCCCTTGTAAAATACGCGGCGTCGGGCGCAGATGGCGTTTGACCAGATAGTCGGCATCCCCCCAGCTTCCCACGCGAAAATCACCCCGTAGAATCGCCAGCCCGGCAGCGCTATCGCCCAACGTGCCAGTAACATAAATCCAGTCGCCCGGTTTTGCGCCAGAACGTTTCAGCGCCCGGCCGGCTGGCACAAGGCCATGAATACCGAGCGTCATCGACAGCGGGCCGCGCGTGGTATCGCCGCCAATGAGCTGCATGTCGTAGTAATCCAGTTGTTCAAACAGGCTGTCGCTGAACGCGGCAAGCCACGCCTCATCGACGTCAGGAAGCGTGAGCGCCAGCGTTAACCATGCCGGATCGGCGCCCATCGCCGCCAGATCGCTTAAATTCACCGCCAGCGCTTTATACGCCAGATCGGCAGGATCGATATCGGGTAAGAAATGGATGCCCGCCACCAGCGTATCGGTACTGATCGCCAGGGTCTGTTTTTCAGGAATATTCAGGAGCGCGCAATCGTCGCCAATACCGGTTTCAACATCAAGACGAGAGCTTCTTACACGGTCAAAATAACGGGCAATCAGGGAAAACTCGCCACATGCCATACGTTATGCCTCAGCAGAAAAAAAGAAAAGGCCGGAGACGGCGGGTATCGATCGCCCGCTATCTTTCCGGCCTGTGAATCACTTTTTGTTGGGACGAATCACCGGAGCTGCTTTATCCAGTACGCCGTTGACGAATTTGTGGCTGTCTTCAGCGCCAAAGGTTTTCGCCAGTTCAATCGCTTCGTTGATGGCCACTTTATAAGGCACATCGCTGCGTTTTGACAGCTCAAACAACGCAATACGCAGCACGGCTTTTTCAACCTGTCCCAGCTCTTCAAGCAGGCGGGACAGATACGGTTTCATTAAACCATCCAGGTACGCGCTGTTAGTCGCCACCCCGGATAGCAGTTCACGGAAATAGAGAACGTCGACGTCTTTTACGTCCTGTTCCGCCAGGAACTGGTATTCAACATCAGCGATGTCGTTCTGGGACAACTGCCAGGAGTAAAGCGCCTGGACGGCACACTCACGGGCGCGGCGACGAGCAGCAGGTTTCACGGAATTCCCCTTACAAAAAATCAGGCCTTAATGGCTTTCAATACATTAATCATTTCAAGCGCGGTCAGCGCAGCTTCTGCGCCTTTATTACCGGCTTTTGTACCAGCACGTTCGATGGCTTGTTCAATACTCTCGGTGGTCAGAACACCAAAGGCTACCGGCACGCCGCTGTCCTGGGCAACGCTTGCCAGGCCATTGCTGGCGCCGCCTGCCACATATTCAAAGTGCGCAGTCCCCCCGCGAATCACGGTTCCCAGCGCAACCACGGCGTCATATTTACCGCTTTTCGCCAGCGCTTCGGTCGCCAGCGGCAGTTCATAAGCGCCAGGCACCCACACTACGGTAATATTATCATCTTTTACCTGACCAATACGCGTCAGGGCATCAACCGCGCCATCCAGCAGGCTGTCGTTGATAAACTGATTGAAACGCGCAATAGTGATGGCGACACGAGCGTCAGGGGCTGCAACGTTAGCTTTAATAATGTTCATATTCTCTCTTCCAGGGTTCATTTGGCCCCGCAGGGGGGCGGATTTTATCATAATAATTTGAGCGCTGCTCCCCTTTCGACGGGAGAACTCATGCGCTCACCATATGCAGGCAAACATCCGGGCCGACATGACGTATTTCGCTGAAGGTAAATTGCGGCGCGTCGGCGAGCTTCTCAAGCCCCGGCAATTCGCATAATCCCCGCGCCTGGGTTCCCAACAATTTAGGCGCGACATAGACAATCAGTTCATCCACCAGCCCGGCTTGCAGCAACGCGCCCGCCAGTCCCGGTCCGGCTTCAACCCATATGCTATTAATCTGCTGCCTGCCTAACTGCATCATCAGTACAACCAGATCCAAATGTCCGTTGTGCGCCGGTACGCTGATAGTACGAACCGCATCGGGCCACGCGCGGCTATCTCCCTGGGTACGCGCGATCCACGTTTCGCCAGGCTGCTGCACAATACGATGCGCAGGCGTTACCCGGTTTTGGCTGTCGATAACAATTCGCACCGGCTGGCGCAGATTTTCCTGCGGGTAAGACGCCTGCGTAGAGGCGTCTAACTCCGTCCAACGCACCGTCAAGGCCGGATCGTCAGCCAATACCGTCGCGCTACTGGTTAAGATAGCGTGACTTTGCGCACGCAAGCGCTGAACGTCACGCCGGGCCTGCGGCGAGGTGATCCACTGGCTTTCGCCGCTGGCCATCGCCGTCCGTCCATCCACGGAGGCACCCAGTTTAAGCTGAAGATAAGGGAATCCGGTACGCATCCGCTTGAGGAAGCCTTTATTGAGCGCCTCCGCTTCACTCATCATTAACCCGTGGCTGACCGCAATACCCGCCTGTTGCAGGCGATACAGTCCGCGCCCGGCGACCTGTGGGTTCGGGTCCTGCATCGCGGCGACCACGCGCGCGACGCCAGCCGCAATCAGCGCATCGCAACATGGCGGCGTTCGCCCATGATGGCTACAGGGTTCAAGCGTGACATAGGCGGTTGCGCCTTTGGCTTTTGCGCCCGCCATCCGCAGCGCATGGACCTCGGCGTGCGGCTCTCCGGCACGATGGTGATAACCTTCGCCGACGATGTCGCCATTGTTAACAATGACACAGCCGACATTAGGGTTCGGGTGAGTGGTGAAACGTCCACGCTGCGCCAGTTTTAGCGCTCGCGCCATGTAAAACTCATCCTGCATGGCTTAGTCCTGTAGGCGAGCGATTTCTTCGCCAAAGTCTTTGATATCTTCGAAACTGCGATAGACGGAGGCAAAGCGAATATACGCGACTTTATCGAGTTTTTTCAGCTGCTCCATGACCAGGTTGCCAATCATCTTGCTGGGAACTTCACGCTCCCCAGTGGCACGTAATTGTGACTTAATATGGTTCAATGCCATTTCAACATCATCTGCGCTGACGGGTCTTTTTTCCAGCGCTCTCAACATGCCGCTACGCAGCTTATCCTCATTAAAGGGTTCGCGCACATCGTTGCTTTTTATCACGCGCGGCATGACCAGTTCAGCCACTTCAAAGGTCGTAAAGCGTTCATTACACACCAGGCACTGCCGACGGCGGCGCACGGACGAGCCCTCGCCTACAAGACGAGAGTCAATGACTTTGGTATCTACGGCGAAACAAAATGGGCAATGCATACGGCGTCCTGACCAGATGATTTAGGAAATGTTATTTTACCCTGAACTGGCGCGACAACAAAGGCGGAGCGCTTTTGAGATAAAGGATCGGTGCCTTTGTGCGTATAGCGCACTACCATTACGCTATCGAACCATGAAGGAAATGATCGACATGACAAGACGTTACCTAAGAATTCTCCTGGTGGGAAGTCTCTTGAGCCTGACCGCCTGCGCGCCGCAGAGCGAAGTTCGCCAGATGCATCAAAGCATTAGCACCCTGAATAAAGAGATGACCCAACTGAATCAGGAAACGGTAAAAATTACCCAACAAAATAAGCTGAATGCGGATTCAACCCGCGGCGTCTATTTGTTGCCTGGCGCCAATACGCCTGCCCGGCTGGAGAGTCAGATCGGTACGCTACGTATGACATTGCTGGAGATTACGCCTGTCGCAGACGGCGCTCACGCAACGTTACGCATTCAGGGCGAGTCCCGCGATCCGCTGCCGGCATTCAGCGCTACCGTAGAGTACGGGCAACTTCAGGGCACTACGGAGAACTATCAGGAGGTGAATGCACAGAGCCTTCTGGTAAATGCCCCTGCCAGCTTGCTGGCGCCCAGTGATGTCAATATTTCGTTACCGTTGAAGGGGATCACACCGGCGCAGTTAGGCTTCATTCGCATCCATGATATTCAGCCTGTTAATCAATAAACGTTCTGGCGGAGCGTTTTGTGCGTTCCGCAACATCCCCCGCGCGACTTTTGTTGCCCTACTGACATTTCCGTCATTTATGACATGGATTGGTAATATTCATGAAGGATAGTACTGTCGCCGCGCCTAAAGTGCGCAAACGTGAACGCAATCGATTACGTAAATGATAGATATGTGAAACAAGACATATTTTTGTGAGCAATGATTTTTATAATAGGCTCCGCAGAAACACGAAATATTTAGAAACGCAAATTGCGTTCTTTTCACTCCCGCAAGGGATTTCAAACAGTGGCATACATATGAAAAAAACTTTACTCGCAGTCAGCGCAGCGCTGGCGCTCACCTCATCTTTTACTGCTAACGCAGCAGAAAATGATCAGCCGCAGTATTTGTCCGACTGGTGGCACCAGAGCGTAAACGTGGTAGGCAGCTACCATACCCGTTTCTCGCCGAAATTGAACAACGACGTCTATCTGGAATATGAAGCATTTGCCAAAAAAGACTGGTTTGATTTCTACGGCTATATCGATATTCCCAAAACCTTTGATTGGGGTAACGGCAACGATAAAGGTATCTGGTCCGACGGTTCTCCGCTGTTCATGGAAATCGAACCGCGTTTCTCGATTGATAAGCTGACCGGCGCAGACCTGAGCTTCGGCCCGTTTAAAGAGTGGTATTTCGCCAACAACTACATCTACGATATGGGCGATAACAAAGCCAGCCGCCAGAGCACGTGGTATATGGGTCTGGGGACCGATATCGACACCGGCCTGCCGATGGGCCTGTCGCTGAACGTGTATGCGAAATATCAGTGGCAAAACTACGGTGCTTCCAATGAAAACGAATGGGACGGCTACCGTTTCAAAGTGAAATACTTCGTCCCCATCACCGATCTGTGGGGCGGTAAACTGAGCTATATCGGCTTTACCAACTTTGACTGGGGATCTGATTTAGGCGACGATCCGAACCGTACCAGCAATTCCATCGCTTCCAGCCATATCCTGGCGCTGAACTACGATCACTGGCACTACTCGGTCGTTGCGCGTTACTTCCATAACGGCGGACAGTGGCAGAATGGCGCAAAACTGAACTGGGGCGACGGCGATTTCAGCGCGAAATCTACCGGCTGGGGCGGCTACCTGGTCGTGGGTTACAACTTCTAAACCTGCAAAAAAGGCCAGAGGTCGCCCTCTGGCCCGTTTCGGGCGCATGCTGCCATGCGGCGGCGAGTCGCGCCCACTTCACATTACTTCCGGCGATGCCACCAGCCTAAAAACAGACCTGTCGCAATCCCGACCAGCGTTGGTGCCGCCAGATCGTGCCAGATAGTAATGCTCAACTCTGTGAGCGTCATATTGCCGCCTTTGTTGCAATGGCAACGGTTCGCGGCTATCCTCAACTTGTCTAGGGTCAAGTTAGCCCCCGTAATGTTGCCGGTGAATACCGAACAATGTGCGGGGGTTTTCTCTTTCCAGCGACAAGGCCACCGGGGATCAAGCCCCCGCAACATTGCGCCTCACCGGGTTGCCCCGGCTTACCGCTGATTCTACTCTGCTCGCCAGTATCGGCAGGACTTAAAAACAAAAAAATCCCAACCTTGCGATCGGGATTCCAGTGACAATGTATGCGTTACAGGACGTTTGGGGCTGGCGACAAACTCCGGGGCTGAAAAAATGTCAGATTGCATCCGACCTACGAAAACCAATAATTCATTTATATTGCGGATTCCGTTGTGTGGAGCGAAGCGTAACCTAACATTCAACAGCACCAACAGCTTTGTCAGCAGTCTGCTTATTTCTTTTTGTTCATCATCGCTTTCAGATCGGCAAACGGGTTATAAGTCGCCTCGCCGACATCTTTTTGCGCATCTTCCCCGGCAATGACCGTCGAACCGTACTGATCGGCTTCGGTATATTTGGAATGCTCGTGATCGTGGCAGTAGAGGCACAATAGCTCCCAGTTGCTGCCGTCTTCCGGGTTATTGGTGTGGTCATGATCGATATGATGCACCGTCAGCTCACGCAGATTTGAATACACAAACTCACGGGAACAACGTCCGCACACCCACGGAAACAGCTTCAGCGCTTTTTCACGATAGCCGCTTTCCAGGCGCGCGTAGTTTTTGGGGATGATAGCCATAATTAACAGGTACCTGAATAATACAAAGGGTTATGCGCAGTTTCCCGCGAAGCCGGGCTTTTAGCAATGATTCTGTGCAACTTATATATCCAGGTAAGGAAGGCTATTTCAGGCAAACTGATGACCAATCAACCCGTTTTACAAGCGTTGGAGTTATCGCTATCACATCTTACGGCATTTTTTCGTGCTCGACTTTACGCAAAAAATCACGCAAAGAACGGTCGATTGTTTCACGAAATCGCCGCTTAAGCGGAGTAATTTGTAAACAGCGATCGAGGCGAAAACACCGATAGTCTTCCCGTCTCTCACACCAGGCAACCAGTAGCCAGTGCTCTCCCCAGAAAAACAATCCCAGCGGTTGTATATCCCGCGAAGAGAGATGCCCCGCTTCATCACGATAATGTAGCGCCAACACCTGCTGCGCCGAAACGGCCTGATGGATAAGATCAAACGCGCTGCGCGAATGTGGAGATGTACCCAAATCCGGAGCGTAAATCCGTGTCTGCTCCGCTTTACGACGGCTCTCTTCCGGTAAAATAGCCAACACTTTTTCCTGGGCGGATTCAAGCTCGCGCGATAGCGAATCGCCGCCCCAGGTTTTCAATAACCGTATAGCCACCATCAGTGCTTCCGATTCACGATGGGTAAGCATCAAGGGCGGCAGATCAAAACCCGCCATTAAACGGTATCCGCTCCCTGCTTCACCTTCGACAGGCACACCGGATAACGACAGATCGCGAATATCGCGATAAATCGTCCGTTCAGAAACCGCAAGCCGCTGTGCCAACAGCGCTGCCGTCGTCAGTCGTCTACCCCGCAAAATTTGCACGATCTGAAACAAACGGTCAGCGCGTCTGGTCATATTGACTCTCTACATTTAGCAAATATCACGCAGGTTGATGTAAACCTATTCGGTTACCTTCGCTGTCAATAAACAACGCGATGGTTCCAATGTCATCTCCGGGAACCATGGGTTCCAGAACACACTTGCCACCGGCAAGGACGACACGTTCAATCGAGGCTAACAAATCGGCGGTATGCAGATAAATAACGACTCCCTGCGCAACTGGAGCGACATCATCCTGCTTTATCAGCGCTCCGCCGGGTCCGGGTTCAGCATACGGAAATACGGCCAGGTCCGCCCCATCCATGGTTTCCCGACGTAACGATATCTGCATCACTTGCTCATAAAAGGCGATTGCACGCGCCATATCAGTAACTGGAATTTCAAACCAGTTAATCAAGTTTTTCATACATCCTCCTGCGTGTGTGGGTTAATTCATGAGGAGTGTATGACAGGGCTCCTGACAGCATACTGTCAGTAATGTTTATCGTCATGGTACATAAATAAAAAAAATCCCGATCGCATGACCGGGATTCAGATAACACTTAAATACGTGTTTACGGCAGAATGGACGGCTGATCCGCCCCTTCTTTTTCGACTTTCTGCTGCAGCATATGCTCGCGCTTCATACCGAGTTTCAGCGCCAGCGCCGATGCGACATAGATAGAAGATGCCGTACCAATAGAGACACCGATCAGCATCGTCAGCGAGAAGCCTTCCAGTACCGGACCGCCGAAGAGGTACAGCATCAAAATTACCACTAACGTCGTACCGGAGGTAATCAACGTACGGTGTAGCGTCTGGGTCAGCGACACGTTAAAGATTTCGTAAGGCGTCCCGCGACGGATTTTGCGGAAGTTTTCACGAATACGGTCGGAGACCACGATACTGTCGTTCAGCGAGTAACCGATCACCGACATCAACGATGCCACAATGGTCAGGTCAATCTCGATATGGAAAAGCGACAGTATCCCCAGCGTAATGATCACGTCGTGCGCCAGCGCGATGACCACCCCTGCCGCCAGTCGCCACTCAAAGCGGAAACCGACATAAACGAGGATAGAGATCAACGCCACCAGCAGCGCCATAGCGCCGGTTTGCGCCAGATCGGCGCCCACGCTTGGCCCCACGAATTCAATACGCTTCACGGCCGCGTTCTGGTTGGTGGCTTCATTAATGATCGTCACCACTTTGCTACCCAGTACCTGACCGCCGGTTTCACCTTCGGTTGGCGGCATACGCACCATAATGTCGTGACTGCTGCCAAAGTTCTGCAACTGCGGCTCTTCATAGCCCGCTTTTTGCAGCGCTTCGCGCATCACGTCCATTTCAGCCGGTTTTTCCAGCGTGATTTCAATTACCGTACCACCGGTGAAATCCAGCCCCCAGTTAAACCCGCGTACGCCCATAATGACAATGGCCGCGATCAGCAACAGCCCGGAGATGCCGAATGCCCAGAAGTCCCAGCGCATAAAGTCATAGACTTTACGGCCGTGGTTTAGTTGTTCAACAGTGTATTCCTGTGCCACATCGCACTCCTCAGATTGACAGCTTAGTGACGCGCTTGCCGCCATATAGCAGGTTTACGATAGCACGCGTACCGATAATCGCGGTAAACATCGACGTCGCCACACCGATACCGGTCGTAATCGCGAACCCTTTAATTGCCCCGGTACCAACGGCATACAGAATGATGACTTTAATCAGCGTCGTGATGTTCGCATCGAAGATGGAACTGAACGCGCCGGCATAGCCTTCGTTTATCGCCTGCTGTACCGTGCGGCCATTACTCAACTCTTCTTTGATACGTTCGTTAATCAGAACGTTGGCGTCGACCGCCACCGCAAGGGTTAACACGATACCCGCAATCCCCGGCATACTGAGCGTTGCCCCCGGCAACAGCGACATGATACCGACAATCAACACCAGGTTAGCCACTAACGCGCTGGTCGCAATCAGACCAAACTTCTTATAGAAGAAGATCATGAACAGGATGGAGACCACCAGACCGGCCAGACAGGCTTCCAGGCCCTGCTTAATATTTTGCATACCCAAAGTCGGGCCAATGGTGCGCTCTTCAACGATCTGAATCGGCGCAATCAGGGCGCCCGCACGCAGCAGCAACGAGAGCTGACGCGCTTCGTTCGGGTTGCTGATACCGGTAATACGGAAGCTGTTACCCAGCCGGGACTGGATGTTGGCAATGTTAATCACCTCTTCCTGTTTCACCAGTACGGCGCGACCGTTAGCGTCTTTCTTACCGCTGTCTTTATACTCCACAAACAGGGTCGCCATCGGTTTGCCGATATTGTCCTTAGTGAAGTTAGACATGATATTGCCGCCTGCGCTATCCAGCGAGATGTTAACCTGCGGTTGGTTATATTCATCCTGGCTGGACGTCGAGTCGGTGATATGGTCGCCGGTGAGAATCACGCGTTTGTACAATACCACCGGCTGACCTTCGCGGGTCTGTTTCACTTCGGAATCGCCCGGTACGCGCCCGGCAGCAGCGGCGGCCTGGTCAACGTTGGTATTCACCAGACGGAATTCCAGCGTCGCGGTCGCGCCGAGAATTTCTTTCGCGCGAGCGGTATCCTGGATACCCGGCAGCTCAACCACAATACGGTCTGCGCCCTGGCGTTGTACGACAGGCTCCGCGACGCCCAGTTGGTTAACACGGTTACGCAGAATATTAATGTTCTGCTGAACGGCGTATTCGCGCGCTTCGCTCAGGCGCGCATCGGTCATTACCGCGCGAAGTTGATTACCGCCCTGGCTGGAAATCACCAGGTCACGATGACGCGGCGTCAGATAGGCGATCGCCTCATCACGCGCTTTGCTGTCACGGAACGTGATGCTCAACCCATAATTATTTTCTTTACGAACGGTGGTATAAGGAATGCCTTTTTCACGCAGATCGCTGCGCAGGCTATCGATATTTTGTTCCTGGAGTTTACCTAACGCGGTATCCATATCCACTTCCATCAGGAAGTGAACGCCGCCACGCAGATCAAGACCGAGCTTCATCGGATCGGCGTGAATAGCCGCCAACCAGCGCGGCGTAGCCGGCGCAAGGTTAAGCGCCACGACATATTTATCCCCCAGCACGCTCATCAGCGCTTCACGGGCGCGTAGCTGGGTATCGGTGGTGTCGAAGCGCGCAAGAATAGCGCCCTCTTCCAGTGCCACAGACTTAGCGGGAATTTTTTCTTCTTGTAACGTTTTCTGGACCTGGATCAGCGTTTGCTCACTGGCGGCGACGCCGCGCACGCCAGTGATTTGAACAGCCGGATCCTCACCATACAGGTTGGGAAGTGCGTAAAGCAGGCCGACGATAATTACGACGACCAGCATGATGTACTTCCACAAAGGATAACGGTTTAACACGGCAGTTCCCTTTGGGAAAACGAAATATTACAGCGCCTTCATGGTGCCTTTCGGCAGAACGGCAGCTACGAAGTCACGTTTGATAACCACTTCCGTGGTGTCATTCAGCGCGATGGCAATGTAGCCGGCTTCCGCTACTTTGGTCACTCGACCGACCAGACCGCCATTCGTCAGAACTTCATCACCTTTCGCAATGGAGTCCATCAGCTTTTTGTGCTCTTTGGTGCGCTTCTGCTGCGGGCGCAGGATCATGAAATAGAAAATCAGACCAAACACCACCAGCATTAAAATCAGAGACATCGGGCTGCCCTGCGCTGGAGCACCTGTTGCCGCTACCGCATCAGAAATAAAAAAGCTCATTCAAATTCCCTCATTATTAAAATTAATCAACGTTCAAAGGTGGAACGGGTCGCCCCTGACGTTGGTAAAACTCGGTTACGAAGCTCTCTAATTTACCCTCTTCAATAGCCTTGCGTAAACCCGCCATCAAACGCTGGTAGTAACGCAAGTTATGAATGGTATTGAGACGCGCACCTAATATTTCGTTGCAACGGTCGAGATGATGCAAGTAAGCGCGTGAATAATTGCGACAGGTGTAGCAATCGCACTCGGCGTCAAGCGGGCTGGTGTCGCTTTTATGCTTTGCATTACGAATCTTCACCACGCCGTCGGTCACAAACAGATGACCATTACGGGCATTTCGCGTTGGCATGACACAGTCAAACATATCAATACCGCGACGCACCCCTTCCACCAGATCTTCCGGTTTACCCACGCCCATCAGGTAACGCGGTTTGTCAGCCGGGATCTGCGGGCAAACGTGCTCCAGAATACGGTGCATATCTGCTTTCGGCTCACCGACAGCCAAACCGCCGACAGCGTAGCCATCAAAGCCAATCTCTACCAGACCTTTCACCGAGATATCGCGTAAATCTTCGTAAACGCTGCCCTGAATGATGCCAAAAAGCGCATTCTTATTGCCAAGGCTATCAAAACGGTCGCGGCTACGCTTCGCCCAACGCAACGACATCTCCATTGAGCGTTTAGCATAGTCCCAGTCTGCCGGGTACGGCGTACATTCATCAAAGATCATCACGATATCGGAACCGAGATCGTACTGGATCTCCATCGACTTTTCCGGATCGAGGAAAATCGGATCGCCGTTGATCGGGTTACGGAAGTGCACGCCTTGCTCGGTAATCTTACGAATATCGCCGAGGCTGAAGACCTGGAAGCCGCCGGAATCGGTGAGAATCGGCCCTTTCCACTGCATAAAATCGTGCAGATCGCCATGCAGCTTCATGATTTCCTGACCCGGGCGCAGCCACAGGTGGAAAGTGTTGCCGAGAATAATCTGCGCGCCGGTCGCTTCCACTTCTTCCGGCGTCATGCCTTTCACGGTACCGTAAGTACCCACAGGCATAAAGGCTGGCGTTTCCACTACGCCACGATCAAACACCAGACGACCGCGACGCGCACGACCATCGGTGGTATCTAACTCAAATTTCATTATCACTCCTGCGTCAGAAAAACAGTCCGACGTTTAACGACTCGCTACGGAATGATTCCATAGCTAATAAATTCCCGAAGGCGTCATCGGCGCAGCCAGTTTGGGGTCGGCCAGCGCACAGCCACCGGAGCGTACACGCAGTACGTGAGGATGGCGAGCACTGCCCGGCGTCAAAATGGCAAGTGAGATAGCCTTCTTACGGACGCTCAGAAATAGCCTGCGGATTGTACGTGATAAACATCGCGTCCCCGTAGCTAAAAAAGCGATATTTTTGTTCTACCGCAGTCTTATAGGCATTCATGGTGTGTTGATAACCGGCAAATGCGGAAACCAGCATAATCAACGTCGATTCCGGCAGATGAAAGTTGGTGATCAGCGCATCAATCACTTTGTATTGATAACCTGGATAAATAAATATTTGCGTATCGCCGAAGAACGGCTCTATCAAATCGCTTTTTGCCGCCTGCGCCGCGCTTTCCAGTGAGCGTACCGAGGTGGTGCCGACCGCAATCACCCGGTTGCCGCGCGCTTTCGCCGCCAGCACCGCGTCGACCACCTCTTGCGGCACCTCAGCATATTCGGAGTGCATGATGTGATCTTCAATGGTATCGACACGCACCGGCTGGAAAGTGCCCGCGCCGACGTGTAGCGTAACAAACGCCATTTCGACACCTTTCTCACGAAGCGCCGCCAGCAGCGGCTCGTCAAAGTGCAGCCCGGCGGTCGGCGCGGCGACGGCGCCCGGTTTTTCACTGTAGACCGTCTGGTACAGTTCGCGATCGGCGTCCTCGTCCGGACGGTCGATGTACGGCGGCAACGGCATATGGCCGATGGCGTTGAGAATATCCAGCACCGGACGCGGGTCATTAAACTCAACTTCAAACAGAGCGCCGTGACGCGCGGTCATGGTCGCGTGGATACTTTCGTCGTCGCCCAGTAGCAGTTCCGTGCCCGGTTTTGGCGCTTTAGAAGCGCGAATATGCGCCAGGATGCGTTTATCATCGAGCATACGTTCGACCAGCACTTCTATCTTGCCGCCGCTGGCTTTACGGCCAAAGAGCCGCGCCGGGATCACGCGGGTATTATTGAAGACCAGCAAATCGCCAGGGTTGAGCTTATCGAGCAGATCGGTGAAAGTACCGTGCGTCAGCGCGCCCGTCGGCCCCTCTAATGACAGCAAACGGCAGCGACTGCGTTCCGGCTGTGGGTAGTGGGCAATCAGGGATTCGGGTAGTTCAAAGGAAAAATCGGTAACGCGCATGACTCTGACTCAGACTAAAATAAGAGGCGGGTAGTCTAGTGCCGGGGCGTTCCCGCTGCAACCGTTACCCGCTTTTTGGACAGAGAATCAATAATGAATTTTCTTGCTCACCTGCATCTGGCGCACCTTGCCGACAGCTCGCTTTCCGGTAATCTTCTGGCCGATTTTGTCCGCGGTAACCCGGCAACGCATTATCCTCCTGACGTGGTAGAGGGTATTTATATGCATCGGCGTATTGACGTCATGACCGACAACCTGCCGGAAGTTCGTGAGGCGCGAGAGTGGTTCCGCCATGAAACGCGGCGCGTGGCGCCCATTACGCTGGACGTCATGTGGGATCATTTTTTATCGCGCCACTGGACGCAAATCTCCCCTGATTTTCCACTTCAGGCGTTTGTCGGCTACGCCCATGCGCAGGTCGCGACGATTCTGCCCAACTCCCCGCCGCGCTTTGTCAACCTGAATGATTATCTTTGGTCAGAAAAATGGTTAGAGCGGTATCGCGATATGGATTTCATTCAAAACGTGCTGAATGGCATGGCGAATCGCCGTCCCCGGCTGGATGCCTTGCGTGATTCCTGGTACGATCTGGACGCGCACTACGACGCGTTAGAAGAGCGCTTCTGGCATTTTTATCCGCGTATGATGGCACAGGCCGCCCGCAAAGCGCTGTGACGGCCTGATAGCGAGGGCGTGCGTCAGAACCGCCATTGGCAGAAAGATCGTTCGCTGTCATAAAGGGGTCATCATTACGATTTATAATGACCCGATCGATAGGCAAAAGCTGTCTCATTGATTGTCAAGACCGCATTGTTTTGTCGCTTCGCCCTCCCTATACTGCCCGCGTTGCGTTCTAAAACCCTTAATATTGCAGGAGAATTATTATGGTACTGGTTACTCGTCAGGCCCCGGATTTCACCGCTGCGGCGGTACTGGGTAGCGGTGAGATTGTTGATAAATTCAACTTCAAACAGCACACCAATGGTAAAACGACCGTTCTGTTCTTCTGGCCGATGGACTTCACTTTTGTTTGCCCGTCTGAGCTGATCGCCTTTGATAAACGTTATGAAGAATTCCAGAAGCGCGGCGTTGAAGTGGTCGGCGTTTCTTTCGACTCTGAGTTCGTTCACAACGCATGGCGTAACACCCCTGTCGATAAAGGCGGCATTGGCCCGGTGAAATACGCAATGGTCGCCGACGTGAAGCGTGAAATTCAGAAAGCTTACGGTATCGAACACCCGGACGAAGGCGTTGCGCTGCGCGGCTCTTTCCTGATTGACGCTAACGGTATTGTTCGCCACCAGGTCGTAAACGATCTGCCGCTGGGTCGTAATATCGACGAAATGCTGCGTATGGTCGACGCTCTGCAGTTCCACGAAGAGCACGGCGATGTCTGCCCGGCGCAGTGGGAAAAAGGCAAAGAAGGCATGAACGCCTCTCCGGACGGCGTGGCTAAATACCTGGCTGAGAACATTTCCAGCCTGTAAGTCAGTGCATTGATAAAAGGCTCGCGAATGCGAGCCTTTTTTATGCGTAAGGTGTTACGAACCACCTCGCCTCAACGATTCATCCATACCGTCGCGGAAATCGCGGGTAAACTAAGTCTTCCCTCACGGATGTCACCGCTTCCCGTTTTACATTGCCATCCGGCCACGTTCAGCAACGGCAACGCTTCCAGCGCCACTTCACAGGCCTCGCCCCGGTTAATAGCCACCAGCGCCCGCTGCTGCTGATAAACTCGCACGAATACCACTACGTCACCTTCGGCATACAGCGCCTGGCATCCGCCACGACGCAGCGCCAGACTGCTCTGGCGCAGTTTCGCCATACGCTGGTACAGCGCCAGCAAGTTGCCGTCCTGCTTGCGTTCATCCCATGGGAACGGTTTGCGGCACATGGGGTCATTTGCGCCGTCCACGCCGACTTCATCGCCGTAATAAATACATGGCACGCCGGGCCAGGTAAACAGCCAGACCACCGCCAGCGGCAGGCGCGCCGCGTCTTTACCCAGCAGAGTTTTAAAGCGCGCAGTATCATGGCTGTCGAGTTGATTAAACATGCGCAGTTGTTGCTGATGTGACAGCCCGGCGCGGTAGTTATCCATCCACGCGATACAGGTCCGGGCATCAATATGCTGTGGTTCGTAAGCGATATCAGTATTGGCGAGAAATCCCCATAGCGGGAAGGTGAAGCCGCGATAATTCATGGCGGCATCTTCCGCATCGGCCTGTAGCCACTGCCGCGCATCGCCGAAATGTTCCCCCACAATATAGGCTTCGGGCTGCGCCTCTTTTGCCGCCCGGGTAATACCGGCGACGTGCTGCAAATTATGACGCGCCCCGCCCGCCTCGCCCAGCATATGTACGACATCCAGCCGCCAGCCGTCCATATTCCACGGAGCCTTTAGCCAGTGACGAACGATACTGTCCTCACCGCGATAGATCTCATCCACCAGCGTTTCTGATTGATAATCGAGTTTCGGCAGGCTCGGATAACCCAGCCAGTCCAGCGCCACGCCTTGTGGTGAAAAGGAGTACCAGTCACGCCACGGCGAGTCCGGGTGATGGCACGCGCCGCCAGTGCTGCGGTTATGCCTGTCAAACCACGCATGCGAGTCGCCGCTATGGTTAAACACGCCATCCAGCACCAGCCTCATGCCCTGTGCTTGCGTTTCACGCCGCAGGCGTAGCAGCGCCCGATCGCCGCCAAATTGCGGATCGACATGGCGATAATCTTCCGTGTCGTACTTATGGACGCTCGGCGCGGTAAATACCGGATTCAGATATAGCGCTGTGACACCCAGTTTTTTCAGATACGGCAGCTTCTCACAAATGCCATTCAGACAGCCGCCGTAAAAGGTGGAACCGCCCGCCTGGGGAGTGAGCGGTTCATCCCACTCTTTACGCACGATGTCGTGACCGGCAGCATGGTGGTAATACACCTTATCCTGCCCGGCTTCACGAGACTGGCTGCGGGCAAAACGATCCGGGAAGATCTGATAAAAAATTTGATCGGCGACCCACTGCGGGCCGCTATCCGGAACATCAACGGCAAATTGTTCCAGACGCGCCGGTGGGAAGCGGTTAAGTCCCTGCGGCGTAAACCAAAGCTGGCGGTCGTGCCAAAGCAATTTAAAGCTGTAACGGCGACGGGGTTGCCCTAACGCGATATTGAGCGTCGCTCGCCACGCCGTCACGCCCGGCTGCGGCTGGCGGCGCTGTTTGCGCATCGCCAGTGAGATTTCTTCATTATCGAATTCTGAGCGCAACGTCACGCGAGACGGCGGATTTTCTCCGCTCAGCCACAGCGTAATGGTTAATTTATCTTTATGTTGCTTCACAAATGGGGCAACCGGTAAGTGCCAGGCATTCAACATCTCGTATCCCCTCTACTGAAAATGGGGCCACCTTGCCACAGAGATTTAAAGGATAACTCATCATCCAGGGGTTTATTAGGGGAGGAGACTCCAGGAGGAGAAACGGCTCCGCTTATCCGGCCTACTGTTGCCTACAGACCGGATAAGGCAGAGAAAAACGACTACGCCTGCGCCAATTGACGGTCGCGACGGCGTTTAAATATCCAGCCAATCAACAGCAGAACTATCCAGGCGAAGCCCACATACAGTGAGATGCGGGTATCCGGATGGTAGCCGATAAGCGCAATAATGAAGACCAGGAAAATCAGACCCGTTATCGTCGTTACGACACCGCCCGGCACCTTAAATTTCAGCGCTTTTACCTCTTCCGGCGGTAAACGACGACGGAAGGCGATTTGCGACAGCAGGATCATAATCCATACCCATACCGTCGCAAACGTCGCCAGCGAAGCAATCACCAGGAAGACGTTTTCCGGCATGATGTAGTTCAGGTAAACCGCAAACAGCAGCGCAATCGTCATCACCAGCACAGTGACCCACGGAATACCACGGCGTGACGTTTTGGCAAAGACTTTCGGCGCGCTCCCCTGCTCCGCCATACCATGCAGCATACGGCCTACGCCAAACACATCGGAGTTGATAGCGGAAAGCGAGGCGGTCAATACCACAAAGTTCAGAATGCTGGCGGCAAAGGTAATCCCCATATGCTGGAACGTCAGCACAAATGGGCTGCCGTTTGTGCCGACCTGATTCCACGGATAGATAGACATAATGACGAACAGCGTGCCGACATAAAATACCAGGATACGCATCGGTACTGAGTTAATGGCGCGCGGAATGGATTTCTCCGGGTCTTTCGCTTCTCCGGCGGTGATACCGATAATCTCAATCCCGCCGTAAGCGAACATCACCATTTGCAGCGACATGATCATTCCCAGCCAGCCATTGCTGAAGAAACCGCCGTTGCTCCACAGGTTATGAATGCCGGTCGGCTGCCCGCCGTTGCCAATTCCCCACACAATGATGCCGATACCCGCGACAATCATGATAATAATGGTGGCGACTTTGAAGAAGGAGAACCAAAACTCCAGCTCGCCGAACACCTTGACGCTCATCAGGTTGATGGCGCAAATGATCAGCACCACGCTAAGCACCCAAATCCAGTGCGGCACGGCGGGGAACCAGACCCCCATATAAATGCCGAACGCGGTCACGTCAGCAATGGCGACGATCAGGATCTCAAAACAGTAGGTCCAGCCGGTAATGTAGCCCGCAAGCGGGCCGAGGTTTTCCTGCGCATAGCGCGAAAATGAGCTGGCGGCAGGGTTGTGAACGGACATTTCCCCCAATGCGCGCATAATGATATATGCCGCGACCCCGCCAATAATATAGGCCAACAGCACGCTCGGCCCCGCCATTTTGATGGCGTCCGCCGAGCCGTAAAACAGGCCGGTGCCGATTGCCGAACCTAATGCCATAAAGCGAATGTGCCGGGTGCTCAGCCCACGCTTTAGCTTATTATTGCTTTCCATCAATTTCTGACCTATCAACACAATAAAAAACCACGGGGCGTTAAGCCCCGTGGTGTACACATATGTCAGCGATTTTAGTGAGCGCTGGAGGTCACCTGCCGACCCGCCGCGCGATCCCAGATAATCGCCAGGATCACCATCACCACCGTTGGCATCAACCACGCCAGTCCCTGTTCCGCCAGCGGCAAACGCTGACTCCAGGCTGGCAGCATATCGCCAAAGGCAGATGCTTTGATGCCGTCAAGGATACCAAAAAGCAGACTGATAAACATGGCCGGCGCGATGATGCGGGTGGAATTATGCCACCATGAGCGGGTAAAACTTAATACAACCAGTGCGATACACGGCGGATAGATAGCCGTCAGCACCGGAATGGAAATTTGAATCAGATGGCTCAGTCCGAGGTTTGACACCACCATAGAGAAGCCGCCGAGAATAAAGACCAGCGTGCGGTAAGACAGCGGAATATACTGCGCGAAAAACTCAGCGCAGGCGCAGGTCAGCCCCACCGCCGTCACCAGACACGCGATAAAGATCAGCGCCGCCAGCAGGAAGCTTCCCGCGCCGCCAAAGGTATGCTGAACGTAGGCATGAAGAATCGCCGCGCCGTTCGCTGACTGATCGACCAGCGTCGCGCTATCAGAACCTAAGCGGAACAAGGCAAGGTAAAGCAGCGTCAGCCCCACGCCCGCCATCAGGCCGGCCCAGACCGTGTAACGCGTCAACAGGCGCGCTTCGGTCACGCCGCGAGAACGCGCCGCGTTCACAATAACGATACCAAACACCATCGCGCCCAGCGTATCCATCGTCAGATAGCCGTTCACAAATCCGTTAGAAAAGGCCGCATTCTGATAAGCGTCCAGGGCGTTGCTGATTGGACCGGCAGGCCAAACGATAGCCGCGACGGAAAGGATGACCAGCGCAATAATTTTCAACGGCGCCAGGAAATTCCCTACCGTATCCAGCAGCTTACCCGGATAGAGGGAAACCAGAATAACAATAGCGAAATAGACCACGCTGTAAATCAGCAACGGCATTGCAGAATCGCCGGTCAACGGAGCGATACCGACCTCAAACGACACCGTCGCGGTACGCGGCGTCGCAAATAACGGCCCGACGGCCAGATAGCAAACGGTCGCCAGCAGGAGTCCCGCCACTTTACCAATCGGCGTACTGAGGCTGTCTACGCCGCCGCCGACTTTCGCCAGCGCCACAACAGTAAGAACCGGTAGCCCTACGGCGGTAATCAGAAAGCCAATAGCGGCTGTCCAGACGTGTTCACCCGCCTGCAAACCGACCATAGGAGGAAAGATAATATTGCCTGCGCCAACGAACAGCGCAAATGTCATAAAGCCCAGGGCGATGATATCGCGCGATTTTAACTGATGGGTCATAAAGTCTTACTGCCTGTGGATGGTGATGTTGTAAACATTAAAATTTTTGCCTTTCCCGGAGGATTATAAAGCGGCGTTTTTTATCAATTTCAGCGGGAAAAGCTCCCGGACCGATGCGGCGAAGAATTGTTTTTCGATTTACCGCGCAAATGCAGTCGTAATGACAGCACCTGAAGCGCAATTTAAACGCTTATAACGTTTTAAAGCAAGGTGGGATCTAAAAACCAGATGAATATAGCGATATGAAATTTACAACCAGAATAAAACACCATTCTCATGAAAAAGTTATGGCTAATCATGCGAACAAAAAATCACCAAACGTTGAATGTTTCAACGAGCCCGTCTTAACTGCAAAGAAAATAAGCCAGCATCCGCTGGCTTATGGAAAGTTATACTTACGAAAGGCAATTAATCGCTATTTTTGGCAATTAAACGTTCCGGCAGCACAAAGCTAAATCGCGTTCCTTTGCCAGGCGAACTGTCGATTTCAAGGCGGCTTTCATGGTGATTCAACGCATGTTTCACAATCGCCAATCCCAGGCCGCTGCCGCCCGTTTGCCGCGAACGCGCTTTATCGACGCGGTAGAAGCGTTCGGTCAGACGAGGAATATGCTCGGCAGCAATCCCCGGACCGTTATCTTGAATGCAAAACTCAGCGCCATGCGCGGCACGTCGCCAGCTCACCGTAATATGCGTTCCCGCCGGCGTATGGTTTACCGCGTTATACACCAGGTTTGAGATCGCGCTACGTAGCTGCTCTTCATTACCCAGAACGCTAAGACTATCGTCGACCTCAAACGTAAAGGTATGTTTCTGCTGGCTGAGCGTCTGCGCTTCACGCTCCACGACCCGCAGCATCATCGGTACATCCACTTTTTCATTTAATAACAGCGCCGGAGCCGCCTCAATTTTAGACAGCGTAAGCAGTTGTTTTACCAGCCCTTCCATACGATACGTTTGCTCGCGCATCGTATGCAGCGCTTTCTCTCGCGTCGCCCCTTCCAGCGCCTGTTCCTGCATCATTTCCAGATAGCCTTGCAATACCGTCAAGGGCGTACGCAACTCATGGCTAACGTTGGCGAAAAAGTTACGTCTGGCGCCTTCAAGCTGATGCATTTGCGTCACATCGCGCGCCACCATCAGGAGTTGTTTATCGGTATAAGGCATGACGCGGATCTCCAGGTGCCGCCCGGTATTGAGCACCAAATGAAGCGGACGGGTGAAATCACGCGTTTTTAAATACTGGGTAAACTCCGGATAACGCAGTAGATTGAGAATATTCTGCCCGTTGTCATCCGGCCAGCGTAGCCCCAGTATCTGTTGCGCCAAACCGTTACACCAAAAAATGCCGCCCTCTTCTGTGGTCAGTACCACGGCATCAGGCAGCGACTCCGCGCCACTGCGAAAACGTTTAATCAGGTTCCCCAGCTCGCGGCGACGCTTCTTATTTCGCAACTGCATCTGGTGTAAACCGTATAACAGCGGTTCCCAACTTCCCCGCCCCGGCGGCGGCGTCATACTTCTGTCGACCCAAAGCCACCAGGAGAGGCGTAACAAATTCCAGAAATGCCAGACAAGCAGTCCCGTCACCGCCGCCAGTAAAAACCACGGCAGATAACCAAAAAAAGCGCTAAGGATAAGCGCGGGGATGCAACAGAGCACCAGCTCCAGCACCAGCCTTTTCCATGACAGCCGTTCCAGCACGCGTCATACTCCCTCAAGAATGGAAAGCCTTCTCCGCCAGAAACCTGTGATCAACTGGCGGAAAAGGCATTAAAAGCGGGTCGAAAAACGATACCCTGTCCCGCGTACCGTTTGCACCATCCGGTCGTGGCCGCTGTGCTCCAGCGCCTTACGCAAACGGCGAATATGCACGTCGACCGTCCGGTCTTCAACGTACACATTGGTGCCCCAGACATGATTGAGTAGCTGTTCGCGGCTGTAAACCCGTTCCGGGTGCGTCATAAAGAAATGGAGTAATTTAAATTCGGTCGGCCCCATATCCAGCGGGCTGTCGCCGGTCATCACGCGGTGAGAGCCAGGATCAAGGCTCAGTCCCTGCATCTCGATCACCTCTTCGACCGCCATCGGCGAGATGCGCCGCATAACGGCTTTAATGCGCGCCACCAACTCCTTGGGGGAAAACGGCTTGGTAATGTAATCGTCAGCGCCGGTTTCCAGCCCGCGCACACGATCTTCTTCCTCACCTCTCGCGGTCAGCATAACCACAGGAATATCCCGGGTCATGGCTTCACGTTTGAGATGTTTAATAAACTGTAACCCTGACCCGCCGGGCAACATCCAGTCAAGAAGGATGAGATCCGGCCAGGGTTCATTAAGTTTATTCACCGCACTGTCATAATCTTCGGCTTCTACGGGCTGAAAGCCATTTTGTTCGAGCACGAAGCACACCATTTCACGGATCGGCGCCTCATCTTCTACGACCAGAATACGTCTCGCCATAATTTGCCCTGTTAGTCGTTAGTTATCAATGCCGCGCCATTATGCGTCAGATTTATGACAGATTTATGAAAAAAAAAGGCGGCATTGACAGCATGTTGATGATTTATGACACCAGTGAAACCGTGCATTACCGTGTACCGGCGGTAAATTGCGCCCAAAAATGGAGGGGATGACGTGTATAATCCCGTTCACGCTTTTTTTGCATGGAACAATTATGCGCATCCTCCACACCTCTGACTGGCATCTGGGACAAAACTTCTACAGTAAAAGCCGCGCCGCGGAGCATCAGGCTTTTCTGGACTGGCTGCTGGAGACCGCGCAGGCCCATCAGGTGGATGCCATTATTGTCGCTGGCGATATTTTTGATACCGGTTCGCCGCCAAGCTATGCCCGAGAACTTTATAACCGTTTCGTCGTTAATTTACAGCAAACGGGCTGTCATCTGGTGGTGCTGGCCGGTAATCATGATTCCGTCGCCACGCTAAACGAGTCGCGCGACATTCTGGCGTTTCTCAATACAACCGTGATCGCCAGCGCGGGCTATGCGCCGCGGCTACTTCATCGTCGCGACGGTTCTCCGGGCGCCGTACTGTGCCCCATTCCCTTTTTGCGCCCGCGCGACATTATTACCAGTCAGGCGGGGTTATCCGGCAGCGAGAAACAGCAGCAACTTCTTCATGCGATTGCCGATTATTATCAACAGCAGCATCAGGAAGCGTGCCAGCTACGCGGCGAACGAAAGCTGCCGGTTATCGCGACGGGACATTTAACCACCGTCGGCGCCAGCAAAAGCGATGCGGTTCGCGACATTTATATCGGTACGCTGGATGCCTTTCCGGCGCAGCATTTCCCCCCCGCGGATTATATCGCATTAGGACACATTCACCGCGCGCAATGTGTCGGCGGCACGGAGCATATCCGCTATTGCGGCTCGCCCATCGCCCTCAGCTTTGATGAGTGCGGCAAAAGCAAATGCGTGCATCTGGTGACCTTCGACCAGGGAAAATGGCAAAGTACCGAAAGTCTGGCTGTCCCCGTGACTCAACCGTTGGCGGTTTTAAAAGGCGACCTGGCATCAATTACCGAACAGCTTGAGCAGTGGCGCGGCGTTGAGCAATCGCCCCCCGTCTGGCTGGATATTGAAATCACCACCGATGATTATCTGCACGATATCCAACGCAGAATACAGACATTAACGGAGTCACTCCCCGTAGAGGTATTACTGGTGCGCCGTAGCCGCGAACAGCGTGAGCGCTCGCTGGCGAACGAGCGGCGGGAAACATTAAGCGAGCTTAGCGTGGAAGAGGTTTTTGCGCGGCGTCTGGCGCTGGAAGCGTTAGATACCCCGCAGCGCGAGCGCCTGAATCAGCTCTTTTCCAGCACGCTCTACGCGTTGAATGAGGAGCACGAGGCATGAAAATTCTCAGTTTGCGTCTGAAAAACCTGAACTCGCTGAAAGGAGAATGGAAGGTCGACTTTACCGCCGAACCGTTTGCCAGTAACGGGTTATTCGCCATTACCGGCCCGACCGGCGCGGGAAAAACCACCTTGCTTGACGCCATCTGCCTGGCGCTGTACCACGAAACGCCGCGCCTGAATACGGTATCGCAATCGCAAAACGATTTGATGACGCGCGATACGGCGGAATGTCTGGCCGAAGTGGAGTTCGAGGTAAAAGGCGAAGCCTGGCGCGCGTTCTGGAGCCAGAACCGAGCCCGAAATCAGCCTGACGGCAATCTCCAGGCCCCACGCGTGGAGCTGGCGCGGTGTTCAGACGGAAAGATCTTTGCCGATAAGGTAAAGGATAAACTGGAGATGATCGCCACGTTGACCGGGCTGGACTACGGGCGCTTCACCCGTTCGATGTTGTTATCACAGGGGCAGTTCGCCGCCTTTCTTAACGCCAAAGCGAAAGAGCGCGCAGAGCTTCTGGAGGAGCTCACCGGCACTGAGATTTACGGGCAGATCTCCGCACAGGTATTTGAAAAACATAAATCAGCCCGTCTCGAACTGGAAAAGTTACAAGCGCAGGCCAGCGGCGTCGCCCTATTGGCAGACGAACAGTTACAGCAACTGGAAGCCAGTTTGCAGGCGCTTACTGACGAAGAGAAACGCCTGCTGGCCGACCAGCAGGTACAGCAGCAGCACCTTCACTGGCTGACCCGAAAAAACGAGCTCCACACTGAATTACACGCCCGGCAGCAGGCGCTGTACGCGGCGCAAGAGGCGCGAGAAAAAGCGCAGCCGCAGCTCGCGGCGTTGACACTGGCGCAACCTGCTCGCCAGTTGCGCCCGCACTGGGAGCGCATTCAGGAACAAACCCGCGCCGTTGAGCGTGTTCGCCAGCACAGTGATGAAGTGAATGCTCGCTTACAAAGCGCGTATCGCCTGCGCCAGCGTATCCGCGCCTGCGCGCATCGACAATTCACGCAACTGAACGCCACAGGGCAGCGGTTGAAGACATGGCTGGCGGAACACGACGGCATCCGCGTCTGGCGCAGCGAACTGGCGGGGTGGCGAGCATTATTAACACAACAATCCCACGATCGGGCGCAACTGAGCCAATGGCAACAGCAGTTGCTGAGCGATACGCGTCAGCGTGATGCGTTACCGCCGCTCACGCTCGACCTCACGCCACAGGCGCTGGCGGAAGCCAGAGCATTGCATACCCGGCAGCGTCCGCTACGCCATCGTCTCGCCGCGCTTCAGGGGCAAATTCTCCCGAAACAAAAGCGTCAGGCGCAGCTACAGGCAGCTATCGCGCGTCATCATCAGGAGCAGGCGCAATACACCCAACGTCTGGCGGATAAGCGTTTGAGTTATAAGACTAAAGCGCAGGAGCTTGCGGACGTTCGCACTATTTGCGAGCAGGAGGCGCGCATCAAAGATCTGGAAAGCCAGCGGGCGCACTTACAGTCCGGCCAGCCGTGTCCGCTTTGCGGCTCGACGACGCACCCCGCCATCGCCGCCTATCAGGCGCTGGAACTGAGCGCGAATCAAACCCGCCGCGACGCGCTGGAAAAAGAGGTCAAAACGCTGGCGGAAGAAGGCGCGGCGCTGCGAGGACAGTTAGATGCCTTAACGCAACAATTACAGCGGGATGAAAGCGAGGCGCAGTCGTTGTTGCAGGAGGAGCAAGCGCTTACTGAGGAATGGCAAACGCTGTGCGCTACGCTGGGCGTTCAGCTCCAGCCGCAAGAAGACCTCGCGGGCTGGCTGACCGCCGCGGAAGAGCATGAGCAACAGTTGGATCAGCTCAGCCAGCGTCATGCTCTACAAACGCAAATCGCGGCGCATACTGAACAGGTAGCGCGCTTTACCGCGCAGATTGCGCAGCGTCAGGCGTCGCTGACGGCTGATTTGGCGCAGTATACGCTTTCCCTTCCTGCGCCAGAAGACGAGGCTTCGTGGCTGAATGAGCGCGCCGACGAAGCGAAAATATGGCAACAGCGTCAGACTGAGTTCGCGGATTTGCAAACGCAGATCGACAGGCTTGCCCCGTTGCTGGAAACGCTACCGCAAACGGATACCGCGGATTCCGACGACGACGTGCCGCTGGATAACTGGCGGCAGGCGCATGATGAGTGCGTGTCATTACAAAGCCAGTTGCAAACCCTGCAGGAACAGACGACGCAGGAACAGCAGCGCGCCGCCGAGGCGATAGCGCACTTTGATGCGGCGTTAAAAAATAGCCCGTTTGACAGCCAGGCAACGTTCCTGGCGGCGTTGCTGGATGAAGAGACCGTGACCCGTCTGGAAAAACAACAACAAACGCTGGAAAGTCAGCTACAACAAGCGAAGGCGTTAAGCGCGCAGTCCGCGCAGGCGCTGGCTGACCATCAGCAACAGCCGCCCGCCGGTCTGGACCCAACGTGTACGGCGGAGCAGCTCGCGCAGCGGCTGACGCAATTGGCGCAACAACTGCGCGAAAACACGACACGCCAGGGGGAAATCCGCCAGCAAATTAAACAGGATGCAGATAATCGGCAGCGCCAACGCGCGCTGATGGCGGAAATGAAGCAAACCTCTCAGCAAGTGGAAGACTGGGGCTATCTCAATGCGCTGATCGGCTCTAAAGAAGGTGATAAGTTCCGCAAATTCGCCCAGGGACTGACGCTGGATAATCTGGTCTGGCTGGCGAATCATCAGCTCACCCGCCTGCATGGCCGCTATTTATTGCAGCGCAAAGCCAGCGACGCGCTGGAACTGGAGGTTGTCGATACCTGGCAGGCCGACGCCGTGCGCGATACGCGAACGTTATCAGGCGGCGAAAGTTTCCTGGTCAGCCTGGCGCTGGCGCTGGCGTTATCAGATTTGGTCAGCCATAAAACGCGCATTGATTCTTTGTTCCTCGACGAAGGCTTCGGCACGCTTGATAGCGAAACGCTGGACGCCGCGCTGGATGCGCTCGACGCGCTGAATGCCAGCGGGAAGACCATCGGTGTGATTAGCCACGTGGAAGCCATGAAAGAACGTATCCCTGTGCAGATAAAAGTGAAAAAAATCAATGGGCTTGGTTATAGCAAACTGGACAAAGCGTTTGCCGTGGAGTAACGCGAATGTCATCCTGCACACAGCATACCGTCATGACATAGCATAATAATGAATACACAAAGACGAATAAGGAATGGTATTACCTCGCGCTTATCCGCAAGCTATACGTTGATTGGCTGTGACAATTCATAGCCGCAGCGCGCGACATGCGTCTTCATTTTCGGCAGGTGGTATGAAAAAAGTTATTTTTTCTTTGGCGCTGGGTACGTTCGGACTGGGGATGGCCGAGTTTGGCATTATGGGCGTGCTGACGGAGCTGGCACTCGATGTCGGGATAACGATTCCCGCCGCCGGGCATATGATCTCGTTTTACGCCTTCGGCGTCGTGCTGGGCGCTCCTGTAATGGCGCTCTTTTCCAGCCGCTTTTCGCTTAAACATATACTGCTGTTTCTGGTCATACTGTGCGTGATGGGCAATGCCATATTTACCTTTTCCTCGTCATATCTGATGCTCGCCGTCGGCAGACTGGTTTCCGGCTTTCCGCACGGCGCCTTTTTTGGCGTCGGCGCCATTGTCCTGTCAAAGATTATCCGCCCCGGGAAAGTCACCGCCGCCGTCGCGGGTATGGTTTCAGGGATGACGGTGGCGAATCTGGTGGGCATTCCGTTCGGCACTTACCTGAGCCAGGAATTTAGCTGGCGCTACACCTTTTTATTGATCGCGGTTTTCAACATCGCCGTGCTCACCGCAATTTTCTTCTGGGTGCCGGATATCCGTGACAAAGCCCAAGGCAGCCTGCGCGAACAGTTTCACTTCTTGCGTAGCCCCGCGCCGTGGCTCATTTTCGCCGCCACGATGTTCGGCAATGCGGGCGTTTTTGCCTGGTTCAGCTATATCAAGCCATTTATGATGTACATCTCCGGTTTTTCGGAGACGAGCATGACGTTTATTATGATGCTGGTCGGGCTGGGGATGGTGTTAGGCAATCTGTTAAGCGGCAAACTCTCCGGCAGATATACTCCGCTGCGCATCGCGGTAGTGACTGACCTCGTTATCGTGCTCTCTCTCATGGCGCTCTTTTTCTTCAGCGGATACAAAACGGCATCGCTGACTTTCGCGTTTATCTGCTGTGCTGGTCTGTTTGCGCTCTCTGCGCCGCTGCAAATCCTGCTGCTGCAAAACGCCAAAGGCGGCGAACTGCTGGGCGCGGCGGGAGGACAAATCGCGTTTAATCTCGGTAGCGCGATTGGCGCCTGGTGCGGCGGGCTGATGCTGACGCTAGGTTTTGCGTACCACTACGTAGCGCTTCCCGCCGCCCTGCTCTCGTTTTCCGCCATGTCGTCGTTGCTGGTATACGGACGTCTAAAACACAAGCAGCCATCGGTCACGCCGGTTGCCGGATGACGTCATCCGGCTAGAAACGTTACGCCAGCGGCCACAGCCAGGCCGCGCCGCGCACGCCGCTTGAATCGCCATGCCGCGCCTTACGTACCGGCGTCTCGCACTCGCCGCCAAAAACAAACGATTTCATCAGCGACGGAACCGTCTTGTACAGGCGCTCAACATTGCTCATACCGCCACCCAGCACAATGACATCCGGATCCAGAATATTCACGACATGAGATAATGCTTTCGCCAGCCGCAGCTCATAACGGCTTATCGCCAGTTCCGCCACGGCGTCCTGCGCGTCGACCAGACGAATAATCTCATCGCCTTTTAGCGTTTTACCGCTCAAACGCTGGTAATCCGTGGCGAATCCCGTACCGGAAATAAAGGTTTCGATACAGCCTTGTTTACCGCAATAACAGGGAATTTCTTCGCGGTAACGCAACTCATCGTCATCCATCCACGGCAACGGATTGTGGCCCCATTCGCCTGCCGTACCGTTGCCGCCGATGTGCGCCCGGCCATTTAGCGCTACGCCCGCGCCGCACCCGGTACCGATAATCACCGCAAATACCGTTTGCGCCCCCGCCGCCGCGCCATCTACCGCCTCTGATACCGCCAGGCAATTGGCATCGTTGGCTAACCGCACTTCACGCTTCAGACGACGGCTCACATCGCTATCGAACGGCTGGCCGTTAAGCCACGTAGAGTTAGCGTTTTTTACCACGCCGGTGTAAGGCGAGAGAGAACCGGGAATGCCAATGCCAACGCTACCGGTCTGGCCGGTCGCCTGTTCCGCCATGTCGACCAGCGTAGCGATGGTTTCTATCGTTTGCTGATAATCCTCCCGCGGCGTAGGCAGACGATGGCGAAACCGCTGCTCTCCTGCATCATCAAGCGCAATGACTTCCGTTTTTGTGCCGCCTAAATCGATACCAATACGCACATACCGCTCCTCATTTTTTGGGAATATCAACAGGGTAGAATTCACCGTTCTGATTGGCAATGCAAGCCTGCCGACAATTCGTTACTATACCGCCTGGATTTAACGACAAGGCCGTGGAAATTATCATGCTGTGGTTCAAAAATTTAATGGTTTACCGTCTTAGCCGCGATATCACATTACGCGCCGAAGAGATGGAGAAACAGCTCGCCTCAATGACGTTTACCCCATGCGGTAGCCAGGATATGGCCAAAATGGGCTGGGTTCCGCCGATGGGCTCTCACAGCGATGCGTTAACGCACACCGCCAATGGCCAAATTATTATTTGCGCGCGCAAAGAAGAGAAAATCCTGCCATCGCCAGTGATCAAACAGGCACTGGAGGCGAAAATCCAGAAACTGGAAGCCGATCAGGGACGCAAGCTGAAGAAGACGGAAAAAGATTCCCTGAAGGATGAAGTGTTGCATTCGTTGCTGCCGCGCGCGTTTAGCCGCTTCAGTCAGACAATGATGTGGATTGATACCGTTAACGGCCTGATTATGGTTGACTGCGCCAGCGCGAAAAAAGCGGAAGATACTTTGGCGCTACTGCGTAAAAGTCTTGGCTCGCTGCCGGTCGTCCCGCTGGCGCTGGAAAATCCGATTGAGCTGACGCTCACAGAGTGGGTGCGCTCCGGTACGGTCGCTCAGGGTTTCCAGTTGCTGGACGAAGCCGAATTGAAAGCGATGCTGGAAGATGGCGGCGTGATCCGCGCGAAAAAACAGGATCTGGTCAGCGACGAGATCGCCGTTCATATTGAAGCGGGTAAAGTGGTCACGAAGCTGGCGCTCGACTGGCAGCAGCGCATTCAATTCGTCATGTGCGATGACGGCTCCATTAAGCGTCTGAAATTCTGCGATGAGCTGCGCGATCAGAACGAAGATATCGACCGGGAAGATTTTGCCCAACGTTTTGACGCGGACTTTATCCTGATGACCGGCGAGCTGGCGGCGCTGATTCAAAGCCTGGTGGAAGGATTAGGCGGCGAAGCGCAGCGCTAACCAGAGGGTCCCTCTCCGCCGGAGAGGGGACTCACCGTTACAAATAGCGGCACAGATACGAGGTGGGCTCAGCAACCTGTAGATGAAACTCACTGTGGCCAGGCACGTTAAACACCTCACCGGCTGTATACACTTTCCATTCGACAGTTCCCGGCAACAGTACCTTCAACGCGCCGCTCACAACCGTCATCTCTTCGGGTTCGGCGGTGCCAAATGTATACTCCCCTTCCGCCATCACACCAACGCTGGCCCGGCCGGTGCTACTGCTGGTAAATCCAATAGACTTCACTTTTCCGGAAAAGTATTCATTGCTTTGTAGCATAATCAGGCCCCGTCTCATTATTAAATTAACACCCAATATAGAGTCCTGACGTTCGACCTGTCACGTAAAATTAGACAAGCAGTTCTGAAGCTAACCGCGCAATCAAAACATTAGAGAGTAAAACCGGCACATCCAGCGCCTGCTGTAAAATATCCCGATGACGCTGATGAAAACCCAGACAATCCAGCATAATGACGTCCGCGCCTTGATCCAGTAGCGCCTGTCCGGCATCAATTAACTGTTGCTCAGAACCGTGAACCGGATTCGCCAGCGAATACACCGGCGGCATTTGCAATACCTGCCATTTTTTCTCCTGGGCCGCCAGAAGTTCTGCAACAGGCACAATCACGCCAACCTGATGTCCATCCACAATAGAGGCGACAAGCGGTGGAATAATACGCAGCGGTTCAAGCAAAATAGAATTACGGGCTGCCATACTTTTAATCGCCGCGGTGCTCATCAGTATAATGACATCATAACCCTGGTTATCCAGCACCTCGACAACGCTCTGTAAATCTCGCTCCACTTTCTGGCGGGAAACATGGGCTATCTGGTTATCATTCAGCAACGTCAAAAGCGGATCGTCGCCAGGCTCTACAGCGTAATCCGCCATAACGTCTTCCCGGCTCATTTTTCCCAGCAGGCTATGATGGGTGATGTGTTGTTCGTCGATGTATTCCGTCAGAAGCGGTAACACTTCGCTCATTGGCACAACGCCGATTGTGAGGATTGCCAACGACGCACTCATTTTTATTCCACCTTATTACTTCGTCGTAATTCCCGGGCAAATATTCACACGCTCACCGCGCTACCTGCCCTACAAATCTCAGAAAGCGTAGCAGCAGATGAGCAACGTATTGTGTAAAGATTCCAAATAACTCCAATATTGTATTGTTATCGCTTAATTTACGGTTTTAGTTGCCAGTATAAATGTTTCAAGAATGTGATGGAGATACAATTTAGGGGTACTCAGAATCCCTTCCGAGTGGTTCATGCGTCTATGATTTATCCGGATCTTCGTAACGTTTTTTCGCATCCATCGCTTCTTCTGCGGTCGGATGCTCGCTGATGAGCGAATCAGGTTTCGGATGGTCAGCCCGTAGCTGATACCACGTCACCGTCTGGCCCGGCGTGCATTTTTCAATGGTGACGATATAAGCTTCCCGCGGATAAGGTGGTCTGGTTGGCATAGCGTTTCCTTTATTCTGGGTGAGCGTTAAGTATAGACATCTCCCTGTAACCGTTGCGTCGACGGCGGCAGCGCCGCAATAATTTCAGAAACGACCTGGGCCGGCGCTTTCGTCGCGTCAATAATGTAATGCGCCGTTTCGCGATACAACGCGTCACGCTGCTCAAGCACTTCCCGAACCTCTTCGCTCAACGGCTTGCCGGTGAGGGTCGGGCGCAGATCCGCTTCAGGTTCAGCCTCAAGCCGGTTAACCAGCGTGGATACCGGCGCGCACAGATAAATCACTACGCCAACACGGTGCATATAACGTCGGTTATACTCCGTGAGAATAATACCGCCTCCCGTCGCCACGACAGTCGAAGGCGCGCTTACCGCCTCCAGGGCCGCGGTTTCCCGGGCGCGGAACCCTCCCCAGCCTTCTTTTTCAACGATATCAGCGACGCTCATCTGCACGTGCGATTGCAGCCAGCGGTCGGTATCCGCAAACCGGAAACCGGTTGCCTGCGCCAGCGCCATACCGATGGTGGTTTTCCCACAGCCCCGCGGGCCAACAAGATAAAGAGGTTGCATCATAGCAGGCGTTCCCCCAGGAACTGCGCATACGCAGGATTTGATATCAGCAATGTTATAATCATATCATCTAACTAGTACAACGCATAAATGTAAATAATAATTTACACAAAGGTACTAAAGTCACAATATTAGTACTATAGCAAGAATCAGAAATGAATAAACTGTAAATTTTTCATTACAGGATTTATTTTTTACGCTGGCTTTCCAGCCACCACTTATCCAGCTCGGCGGCAAAATGCTGACGATCGCGCGGCGAGAGAGTGTTTGGCCCCCCCGTTTGTACGCCGCTGGCGCGTAGCGTGTCCATAAAGTCACGCATCGTCAGACGTTCGCGAATCGTGGCGTCGCTATAGCGTTCTCCCCGGGGATTAAGAGCCGCAGCGCCTTTTTCCAGCACTTCAGCCGCCAGCGGAATATCCGCGGTAATCACCAGATCGCCCGCTTCGCATTGACGCACAATTTCATTGTCCGCCACGTCAAACCCGGCGGCCACGCGGAGCGTGCGGATAAAACGCGAAGGCGGCACGCGCAAGGCCTGATTGGCAACCAGAATAAGCGGCAACTGCATCCGCTCGGCGGCGCGGTACAAAATTTCTTTAATGACATTCGGACACGCATCCGCATCCACCCAGATGGTCATAATGTCTCCCGTACGGTATACAATCTTTTATTGTCTCGCGCTTTTGCCTTTCATCAAAGTGCTGTTTCTCCTTCTGCCCGTTTTCAATCCGCGTTAAGCTAACCATTCCCCATAACACACAAACATAGGGAGTGACGAGATGGAGAAGAAAATCGGTTTTATTGGCTGCGGTAATATGGGCAAGGCTATTCTTGGCGGACTGATTGCCAGCGGTCAGGTACTTCCCGGCCAGATCTGGGTCTATACCCCCTCCCCCGATAAAGTCGCCGCCCTGCATGATCAGTACGGCATTAATGCGGCGCAAAGCGCGCAGGAGGTCGCTCAGGTCGCGGATATCGTTTTCGGCGCGGTAAAACCGGGCATTATGGTGAAAGTGCTCAGTGAAATCTCCTCCAGCCTGAACAAAGACTCGCTGGTGGTCTCTATCGCCGCAGGCGTAACGCTTGATCAGCTTGCGCGCGCGCTGGGACACGACCGTAAAATCATTCGCGCTATGCCGAATACGCCGTCGCTGGTCAACGCAGGAATGACCTCCGTCACGCCCAACGCGCTGGTCACACCGGAAGATACGGCTGATGTGCTGAATATTTTCCGCTGCTTTGGCGAGGCGGAAGTGATTGCTGAGCCGATGATCCATCCGGTGGTTGGCGTGAGCGGATCTTCGCCGGCCTATGTCTTTATGTTTATCGAGGCGATGGCGGACGCAGCAGTTCTTGGCGGTATGCCTCGCGCTCAGGCTTATAAATTCGCCGCGCAGGCCGTCATGGGATCGGCGAAAATGGTACTCGAAACCGGAAAGCATCCCGGCGAACTGAAAGATATGGTGTGCTCGCCTGGCGGAACGACGATTGAAGCCGTACGCGTTCTGGAAGAACGTGGCTTCCGCGCTGCGGTAATAGAAGCGATGACGAAGTGTATGGAAAAATCAGAGGCGCTCAGTAAATCCTGAAGCCCGGCTGGACGTCATGCCGCCACTTCGGTGCGGTTACGTCCGGCATTCTTTGCTTTGTAAAGCGCCATATCCGCAGACTTTAACCATTCCCGATAATGACCGATTTGTGGCGTTAACGGCGCCACGCCCACGCTGATACGTAACATGACCTGCGGCGCGCCCGGCAAGCGTAAGGTATTTAGCCGTTCATGCACTCGCGACATGGCGGTAATCGCGCTGTCTGCCGGCGTTCCGCACATAATCACCGCAAATTCGTCGCCGCCAAAGCGCCCGATAATATCACTCCCGCGTAGCGTTATCTGTAATTGACGCGTCAGGGCGATAATAGCCTCATCCCCAACATCATGTCCCCAGGTGTCGTTAATGCTCTTAAAATGATCGATATCGATAATCAACAATGTCGCCTCCCGATGGTGGCGTCGGCTGTGATCGAATTCATTACGTAATAAAATTTCCCAGTGGCGTCGGTTATAGACGCCGGTCATGCCATCCCGCGAACTCATCGCCTGCAAGCGTCGCTTATGTTCCGCTAATTTAATGGCCGTTTGATAACTTACCCAGGCGAACAGAAGCGGATACAACATAATGACGGGCAAAGAGAGCGTGACTTCCAGCGACGAGCTTCGCATCGCGACAGGTAGCCCGGTAAGCTGCAACGTCACCAGACATGACGCCAGCAAAAGGCCCATTCCGACAGTGAATAGCCGCCGCCCGCCAGCCCCCATCAGATTCATGCTCATCATCATAAACAGCGCGGCGGCAGGCAACATATTGACGCCCATCAGCGCGATCCACATGCCGGAGAGGATCGCATCCACTTTCAGGTTGTAAATTTCCTGGCGTAGCGGATCAAGGGCTTTCGCCGCCCACTGCCACGCCAGATGTGGCCAGACAAAAGACCAGCCGACCAGTAATAACCACCAGCCGCCAAAGACAGGTTGCGTCACTAACACGGCGGCCACCGGTAAAAACATCCCCCCTAACCCCACCGCACGCGGTAGCCTGATGCGCCGGGCGAAGCGCAACCCGGAGCGCTGACGATCATCAGAAGGGTCAGGCGGCGCTACCGCCTGCTCAACCGCTTTTCGGTAAAAATTTTCATCATTCATTATTTTTGGGAACATTTAGAAACAATTTTCCCAAATTATAGAAACAGAGCGCATGGAGGGAGTATGAAATTTCGGGTGAGTGTTTTTCAGGGCTCACCCGATAGCACTACGCCGCTTTTTTCAGGCAGGCGCTCATAAACTTACTACGGTCATCGCCTTTCAGGGATTGTTCCGTCGCCTGAACATTGCATTCACGCATTTTCTGCTGTTGCGGCGTCAGGCTTTTCTCTCCAGGGCCTGACTGGCTGTTTTTTAGACAGTCGCTAAGGTAAGTTTTACGTGCATCGCCTTTCAACGCTTGCGCTGTCGCCTGCTGATTACAGGTCGTCATGCGCTGCTGTTGCGGTGTTAACGGTTTTTCGGTTGCGCCGACGGCGGTTAAAAAGACCAGGCCAAAAAGTAAAGTCACCAGTAATGTTATTTTCATAGCACCATCCTTTTGTCAGTGTACACATTACACGTTGTCCCTTTGGGAAATATCCCAGGGACTTTATATAAGTCTGGCTGTTACTGGCAAAAATACCACCCGGCTGTAAAAGTATTACTTACCGTTAGCAATAGATGTTTTATTGATTGACAAACCGTAGGCTAATGTGCAATTCGATTATCCACAGTTACACTGGCAGGATGCAGAAGAACAGCGCATAACGTTACACTGTTATTACCATAGCCGCTTCGTTTTTATTTTGCTCTGTATTACCCAGAAGAAAATAAAAACGAAGCGGCTATGTTATTTCATAAAAGTAACGTTATAACAACTGTGTTGTTTTAAATACGATTAGTGCCGGGGGTGTCTCAGCAACTTTTTTACATATTGGCGCAGCAATTCCGTATCGTGATCAGGAACGCTGGCATCCGGCTTTACGCCTTCAAGTGCCCCCTCTACCTGACGTATCAACATCTCCTGCTCGTTTTGCGCCATGTTACGTAACATTGCTGTGACGATAATCTCTAACGCTTCTACCTGAGCAACCAGTTCTTTCGACTCTTCTTCTTTTTGGGCTAGCTTAAGCAACAACTCTGCTATGAGATTTTTCATGACCATATTTCCTTATTAGTTCCAGGGTGACGTTATCACTATGAAGAACCACTGCCTAGAGGCTGAAAGTACTATTTTTATGATACAGGAAGAACTTTACACAAATAATTATCACTGTCGCCGCAGCGAAACGTTTCTCAGACCGAAAACGAGACGATAATAAACCATCAAAAAACAATAATCACGCTATATCATAATTTAAGGTTATGCCATCTATAGAAAAACTTCACGGATAAAGAATATATCTTTTAATTTAAACCATATCGTAACGGCAGAAGCGCCGTTACGATGCACCGCTATTGGCCTTTCGCTTTTTGCGCGTTACGCCGACGACGTAACGCCAGGGTCAGTTGCCCGATATTGATCAACACGATCGCCGCCGTAGCGATAAAAACCCAGCGGAAACCGGCCATCGCCGATACCGTCGCGCCCATCAACGGCCCAACCACGTTGCCCAGGTACATAAATGACTGGTTGTAGCCAAAAATACGTCCGGTAATTTGATCGCTGGAGTATTTCACCAATAACGTTTGTACGGCGGGTAACATCGCGCCATCGGCAAAGCCCAACAAGAAACGCAACAGCCCCAACTGGAACGGCGTGGTGACCCAGGACATCGCGAAGAAAAGCAGCACTGCGCAGATAAGCGTGGCCATCAGAATTCTTTCCGTGCCGATTCTGTCGCCAAGTTTTCCCAGGCGAGGCGCGGAGATAAGCGCAGAGATACCGGGCACCGAGGCAATTAACCCGCTAAGAAAGGCGATGTTATTACTGTCCGGCATCATTGATTTGATAAACAGCGCCAGGATTGGACTGATGGAACCATTACAGAGTTGAATGACCATCGTGGTAAAAAACAAACTGATCACCAGCGCAGGATAAGGTAACGACGCAAAAACGGCTTTACCGCTCAGGCGTTCGCTTTTCTTGATGACCGGACGCACGCCTTCTTTAATTAAAAATAGCGTGACCAGAAAGCTCACCACCAACAGCATGGCAGTAATCAGAAATACCGCCCGCAGCCCGATATGATCCGCGACAAAGCCGCCCATTAACGGCCCGCCGATAACGCCGCTGATCTGCGCGGTAGAAAGCGTACTGAGCGCCCAGCCGCTACGTTCGCGCGGTACCTGAGAGGCTACCAGCGCCATAGCATTGGGGATATAACCTGACGTTAACCCCATGATTCCGCGCAGCAGGAAAAGTTGCCAGACATGGGTCGCGAATGCCTGCAGTAGAATAGCTATCGCCATCCCGAGCGACGCGCGCAATAGCATCAGTTTACGCCCTTTGCGATCGGCGAGACTGCCCCACATCGGCGACACAATGGCGGAAATAAGAAACGTGATGCTAAACGTTAACCCGGACCACATTGATAACGCTTCATGGGAAGAGACGCCAAGCTGGGAAATATACAGGGGTAAAAATGGCAGGATTTGGCTGATTGCCAGCCCGGTAAAAAAACATCCAAACCAAACGGAAATTAGATTAACTTTCCAGGATTCCATAAGACTCGTAACGGTAAGTAGCTGAAAATACGCGTTAGCTTAGCAAGTTCTCTTTTTCCTGGTGGTTCCAGAGGTGCGATACGTCACACTTTGCTATTTTGTCTCCCCGTTCATCATTTTTGTGAAACATATCACATTATATAGCCGCGCAAGGCAGACGTTTATGCTTTAACGACACACGCCGTAGCCCCGCATTCCAAGATGAAAATGGTTAGCATGAGCAGCGTTATAGTCAGGCCCGAGCCCATTGCCATAATAATGGCAACTGGCGTTTAACATAGCGCGTAACCAGGGCCCCGTCTCCTGACGCCCCCAGCCGCGCAGAACAGTGATTTTTCGGCCATCTGATAGCTGAAACCCGCTGACATCCAGCGCTTCTGCGCTGGCATGTTCACTGCGACGCGCATCCGGGCGGTGATAAATATTACGGCAGGCATAGCTGCCCAGATGTTCGATGCGGGTCAGGCGGCGCTTCATCCACGTTTCTGTTAAAGGTTTTGCCTGCTGTTCGACAAACAGCGCGGAGCGCAGCGCCAACGGGCAGGAGGCTAAAAAACTGCTGCTCAGTTTGACCTGGCCAAAATCTCTGACGCGCACAACATGGGACAAGGGACATTCACCAGCGCTATCCGCAACAGGTTGTGATGAAATTAATCCCTGTTGATTGGCCGCCGTCAACAGCTCCCGGCACTGCGACGGCGTAAGGCGCTGTAGTTTGAAGGTCGTGATCCAGCCTGGCGGATCGGCAAGTTGTAGCGGAGCAAAAGGATTATAATAAGAGGGAAGATAACGATATCCCAGCCCGCCAATGCCGCCCAACAGCACAATAATCAGAAAACCCTTACCTCTCACGCGGCCTCCGTTCTCACATCCCATAAACATTATGGCAGAACCCCGCGAAACCCGCGTTTTGTCGTGGTAATGTATACGCTTTGCATTCGATGGAATGGGTTTTTAAGATGGCGAAATTGCGGGTAGGAATAGTATTTGGCGGTAAGTCGGCGGAACATGAAGTGTCTTTGCAATCAGCGAAAAATATCGTTGATGCGATCGATAAAACCCGCTTCGACGTGGTGCTGTTAGGGATAGATAAGGCGGGACAATGGCATGTTAACGATGCGGAAAATTATTTGCAGAATGCAGACGATCCGGCACATATCGCGCTACGTCCTTCGGCAATCAGTCTGGCCCAGGTGCCTGGCAAACATCAACACCAATTGATTAACGCCCAGAACGGGCAGCCGCTACCGACGGTAGATGTTATTTTTCCTATCGTCCACGGTACGCTGGGCGAAGACGGCTCATTGCAGGGGATGCTGCGCGTCGCAAACTTACCGTTTGTCGGTTCAGACGTGCTGAGCTCCGCAGCCTGCATGGATAAAGACGTCGCCAAACGACTGCTACGCGATGCAGGACTGAATATCGCCCCGTTTATTACACTCACCCGAACGAATCGTCACGCGTTTAGTTTTGCCGAGGTTGAATCCCGTCTGGGACTGCCGCTGTTCGTTAAGCCCGCCAATCAGGGCTCTTCGGTCGGCGTCAGTAAAGTCGCTAACGAAGCGCAATATCAGCAGGCGGTCGCGCTGGCTTTCGAATTCGATCATAAAGTGGTGGTGGAGCAAGGGATCAAAGGGCGCGAGATCGAATGCGCCGTATTAGGTAACGATAACCCACAGGCCAGTACCTGCGGCGAAATCGTACTGAACAGCGAATTTTACGCCTACGATACTAAGTATATTGATGATAATGGCGCACAAGTTGTCGTGCCTGCGCAGATCCCTTCCGGGGTGAATGACAAGATCCGCGCAATCGCGATCCAGGCTTATCAGACACTGGGATGCGCGGGTATGGCGCGTGTCGATGTCTTCTTAACGGCAGACAATGAGGTCGTGATTAACGAGATTAATACGCTGCCAGGTTTTACCAATATCAGTATGTATCCAAAACTCTGGCAGGCGAGCGGATTGGGCTATACCGATTTGATCAGCCGCCTGATTGAGCTGGCGCTGGAACGCCATACGGCGAATAACGCCTTAAAAACCACGATGTAATACCGCACGCCCGATAGCGCAACGTTTATCGGGCGTCTTTTACCTCATCATCTTCGCGCCGGCGAATAATGAACCCCGCCAGCCAGAAGCTAATAATCCACGTTACCAGCCCAACACCATAGGTTTGCCATCCTTTCGCCTCAAAACCCAGCAATCCTACGACGCCATTCAAAATAAAGATAAGGCCAATAGAGAAGGCATAGTAGTGCCAGTCACGACGAATTTTTACAGGCAAACGCATAACGACTCCGACGTATTAACAGTAACAAAAACGTATTTTTGCATACTTCTGGCGAGCGAGTCTGTGGGGGATACGGAATTTCTTAAATGTTAATTGATTTTGATAAAAGTGATCGTTTTGTGACAACTAACAAAAATTTACGCGATGGATACATTCCGTATGTGAAATTACCATGATTCTGATATTGACAAACACAATGACCTGTCAGACTTCACAGTAAGCCGATGGCATAACGCCAGATCGTAGCCGATCATCCTGGAGGTCTTTATGGCTGATTTCACTCTCTCAAAATCGCTGTTCAGCGGGAAGCATCGAGAAACCTCCTCTACGCCCGGAAATATTGCTTACGCCATATTTGTACTGTTTTGCTTCTGGGCCGGAGCGCAACTCTTAAACCTGCTGGTTCATGCGCCGGGCATCTATGAGCATCTGATGCAGGTACAGGATACAGGTCGACCGCGGGTAGAGATTGGGCTGGGCGTCGGGACGATTTTTGGCCTGGTGCCCTTCCTCACGGGCTGCCTCATTTTCGCCGTTATCGCCGCGTTTTTACGCTGGCGTCACCGTCACCAATAAACCTTAGCGCGCTGGAGAAAGTATCCCAGCGCGAAATTTATCGCCCCATACACCGCGCCCGCCGCTCATCAACTCGTTTAGCAAACCAGGCGGTCGTCAGCTTACGCGTGATCTTCGGACTTTCCAGTTGAATACCGGGCAACATTTCCCGCGCAAGCGTCTTGCCCGTTTTGGCCTCGGCCAGTTTATAGACTTTCTTGTAGAGCGCCGTTTTTTCAAACGCCAGGCTATCGCCTTTCTCCAGTTGGCTGCGAATTTCACGCTCACTCATTCCCAACTGCCCTGCCAGTTTGCGTACCGCTAACTCTGTTTTGCCCGGTTCCTTGCTGTTATAACGAATCAGATCGCCATCCAGCGCCAGTTTTACCCCACTGGCTTTACTGACGGCATTCTGGAACGCAGCGTTACGGCTGGCGTACCATCCCGCGTTGAAGTCGGCGAAGCGGAAAACAGGCGCGCTGTAGTTCGCCGGGTAATTCAGCAAATGGTAAGTTCCAAACCACAACCCGCCACGGCGCGTAAAGACCTCCTGACGTACCGTACCCGCCATCTTCCACGGATAACCTTTCGCGTGCTGTTCGGCAAAGGCAATGCTGACCTGCATCGGGCCGCCCGTATGCACCGGGTTATATGAGCCAAATAGCGTCTGCCCCATAGGAACCATATTGATAAAATCATCAAAAATAGCGCTAAGCTGTTTTTCGGTTTTTACCGTGTCCAGGCGTTCGCTATAGCTCTTGCCGTTGGGGGAGTTAATTTTCAGCGCGGTGTGCACCAGAAACAGCGGGATGTGTAGTCGTTCAGCGCGGCGATCAATCTCCTGCCAGGCGATTTTACTTAGCCCCGGCACGACAGGATCCGCCTGATAACCGGACTCCTGCTGGGCGACAGCCAGCACCGAACAGATATTTTCTACCGTCGGCGCCAGCCCCTGGCTCTTAAACGTTGTCGCGATATCTTTCGCCCAGGCCTCTCTGTCTTTGACACTGGCTGGCATTTTCTGACGTACTACGCTTGCCACGTCGACAGGCTTCTCGCCCTTGCTCACCGGCTGCCCGGATTGACTACTACAGCCAGCCAACATGGCGACCGCCAGAAAAGGCAGAGGATAAAGACGGGACGCCGCCGACATAACGTTTCCTTCTGTTAGCTAAAAGAGTGGGTCACTTCCTGAACTGGCTGACCATCCAACTGACGTTCAAAGCTACGTAAACGTTTATAAATAGACATCAGCTCCACCAGCGTCGTCCAGGAGTTAATCAAATACTGGAACGAACCGCGCACCTGGCCAAACACGTTGGTGATTTGCGTCATCAGCCCCAGCGTAATCGTACCGGCAACAATGGAAGGAAACAGCAGGAACAAACCGAAAACGTTATCGACCTGCAAATAGAGAATGCGCGCGATGTTGAAATACATATAGTGAAAGTAGAGACGGAAGTAGTTATGGCGCACCGCGCTAAACAGTTCACGGACGGTGGGCGGCGTGGCGCGGCTGGCGTCATCTTCACCGTAGACCAGCTCCTTACGATAAGCTGCTTCCACTCGCTGATTTTTAAATTCCAGCCCCGGCAATTTGATCCCGACGACCGCCAGCAGGCCCGTCCCCATTAATGACCAGACTATGGCGGCAATGACCAGGCCGTAAGGGATATGTCCTACGATGGGTAAATTCGGCACATGCGCTGACAGGGTGACTAACACCGGCAGAAAGGCGATAAGCGTCATGATGGCATTGATAAAACTCACGCCCATATTCTCCAGTGTAGAGGCAAAACGCATGGTGTCTTCCTGCACACGCTGGGCGGCCCCTTCGATATGGCGCAGGTACTGCCAGTGCGCCATATAGTGCTCATTCATTGCGGTACGCCAGCGAAATACATAGTGGCTGACAAAGAAGTTGTTCAGCACGCCGATCACCACGGCGATAAGCGCAATACCGAGAAACACCCCCACTTCATGATAAAATTGACCAAGAGTGACCTTGTGCGGCGAGCTGAGCGCCGTTTGAATCAAATCATAGAACGGCGCGTACCAGGCGTTAACCGCGACGCCAACCTCCACCAAAAACCAGGTGACAAAAATAATGAGCGAGGTGCCAAGTATCGACCAGTACTGCCAGCGGTGCGGGCTATAGATGAACCAGAACGTTGCAAATAATCCCACGCAAATCAGGTAATAAGCATAAAAAATCAGATAGTCCAGCGACCAAAAGCGCGCTGCGCTGATAGGCACTTCATCGGATGCCCCTACAAGTCGCGCCACCCAATCTCCTCCTCCCGCCTGCCAGAAAATGACGGCGATCAGCGCCCAAACAAACGCCGACATGAAAAACGGCCCTGGCTTTGGGAAAAAAGATTTAAACATCATGCTCTCCTGCTAACTTCTTATCTTTATTACGGCTGCTGTGACGGCGGCAATAGCACGCCATGCCCACGCAAATGAAAGGGCTAAACCAGGCATTGTGACCTACGTTGTGACGCTTAGTTCGCATTTCTGCTCAACAGAATTGTTTCGACGAGTTTCATACACAGCAGGCACGCTGACGCTATCAGGTTATCACAAGCGCTCTATCACAAAAGTAAACATTCTCCATCACGAAAACCCGCCGTTACGTTTTTTCACCCACTTTTTTCTCTTTAACGTTTTGCAATGTGCCGCCGGGTAGTATAAATACGCATAACCACCGTTATTTCACTTATGGACATCACCGTTGAAACGTAGTCTGCTTTTTACTACCATGCTGTTTGCGGCATCACTTACTTCTGTCCAGGCGGCTCAGCCGATTGCCGATCCGGTTTTTGCCTCTGATATCGTTGATCGTTATGCCGAGCATATCTTTTATGGTAGCGGCGCCACAGGCATGGCGCTGGTGGTGATCGACGGCAATCAACGCGTGTTTCGTAGTTTCGGTGACACCAGACCGGGCAATAATGTTCGTCCACAGCTTGATTCGGTCATTCGTATCGCTTCTATCACCAAGCTCATGACCAGTGAAATGTTGGTAAAATTGCTCGATCAGGGAACGGTAAAATTAAACGATCCTCTCAGCAAATATGCGCCTCCCGGCGCGCATGTCCCGACGTATCAAGGCACGCCGATTACGTTGGTCAACTTAGCGACCCATACCAGTGCGCTTCCGCGAGAACAGCCCGGCGGCGCGGCGCATCGTCCGGTATTTGTCTGGCCAACCCGCGAACAACGCTGGAGCTGGCTCTCCACAGCAACGTTAAAAGTCGCGCCCGGTTCACAGGCGGCCTATTCCAATCTGGCGTTCGACCTGTTAGCCGACGCGCTGGCGACCGCCTCCGGCAAACCTTATACGCAACTGTTTGAAGAAAAGATTACCCGCCCGCTGGGAATGAAAGACACCACGTTTACCCCCTCTCCCGATCAGTGTAAACGTCTGATGGTGGCAGAAAAAGGCGCAAGCCCCTGTAATAATACGCTGGCTGCCATTGGCAGCGGCGGGGTCTATTCTACGCCAGGAGATATGATGCGCTGGATGCAACAGTATCTGTCTTCAGATTTTTATCACCGTAGCCATCAGGCCGATCGTATGCAAACGTTGATTTATCAGCGCACACAGTTAAAGAAAATCATCGGGATGGACGTACCGGGTAAAGCCGACGCGCTCGGTCTGGGCTGGGTCTATATGGCGCCAAAAGACGGACGTCCTGGCATTATCCAGAAAACAGGAGGCGGTGGCGGTTTTATTACCTATATGGCGATGATCCCGCAATATAATATTGGCGCTTTTGTGGTCGTAACCCGTTCCCCCCTCACTCGTTTTACCAATATGAGCGACGGGATTAACGATTTGGTTACTGAGCTAAGCGGCAATAAACCGATTGCTATTCCTGCATCCTGAGTCGTCGCGCCTCGCGCTATATCAGACGAGGCGCAACATTTTTGTTAATATTCGGAGGGCAAACGGTTAATACTGATCAGTTTGCCTTTATTCATTTCAATGTAATTACCCTTACGCAGGGCCGCGAGAACTTCCGCCACCACCGATCGCGATACGCGCGTTCGTTGATGAATATAATTCATAACACCAATACGTGAGCGAAGTTCTTCATCCCACTCAATCATTGTCATTAATGTCGCACGAATTTGGTCGTAGGAATTATTACCAATGAGCTGCTTGTCACGAAGTTCCAGTACCTGACTTTTCCATACTATCCAACAGAAGGCTTCACGCCACAGTTGGTTCTGCTCAATGATGGCGAGAGTTTGTGATGATGAGAGGCGATAACCGATGCAACCGCTCTCCGCAATTAATTTATATTGTGCCTCTTTTTTCGCCACACCATCGGCTAAGCCGAAAATAAAGGGGGCCTGCACAATACCAATAAGAACTTTATCACCCCGAACTAACGAAACAACCCCCTCTAAAATAACAAAGGTATGGGTATTACTTTCATCAGGTGAACAGATAATCTCTTTATCGTTAACAAACTCGAAACGCGTACCATGCTTAGAAAGGCATTTATCGAGTCTGTAGAATTCCTGTAGTGGCTTGCTTAAAGATAACATATGCATTCCTTGCAATAATGCCCGTCAAGTCCTTGACGGGCATTTTTCAGTTTAAATTACCTTTATTTCTCCTGAGAGAAAATGATTACCAGGTATATTTAACACCAACGTTTGCAGACCAGTCTTGATCAACATCACCGCCGCCGAGGTAGTTAGCATCGGTGTAGGCACTGAAGTTCTTCGTGAAGCTGAACTGAGTACCCAGACCAACACGTACCGCAGAACCTTCTACGCCGTTGTCGATAGAGTCGCCGTTTACGTCAGCATCGTTGTTGGAGTCGTCGTAAACGTAAGCCAGTTTGAAGTACGGGGTCAGCGCCTGATCTTCGCTGTAAGTGAAGGTATAACCTGCATCTACACCGAGTTCATAACGCATGCTGTCGTAAGACTGACCGTCAACTTTCATGTCGTTGCTCAGCTGGTAGTCATCGCCAGACTGGAACAGACCGGATACGCTGCCGTAAGGCGTTACGTAGCCTGCATCACCCAGCTTCAGATCATAACCCAGTTTCAAGCCGAAGCCCCAGGCGTCAGAAGAGGTGTTGCCGTCAACGTAAGTACCGTCGCTCATGTTAGCAGACAAATCGTTGTTGAAGTGAGAGTAGCTCAAGTTACCATCAACAAAGATGTTGTTTGCGAAACGAGCGGAAGAGTAGATGTAGGCAGACTGGCTGTCCTGATCCACCTGACCGGTACGATCGCTCAGATCGCCTTTCGCGAAGCCTGCTGCCGCACCAACGATCCACTTAGCGTTGTTACCGTCAACTTTGGTATCAACACCGACCATGATGCCATTAACATCCTGATCGTAGTTAATGGTGCCGTTGTCGCCGTTGAAGTTACCGCCGAAGTAGCTTACCCATGCGCCGCCGTTATCCGCCAGACCATGACGAGCGTTGGTCAGACGAGTACCAACGGTGTCTTGTTCCAGGTTCCAGATATTGGTGTTCGCAGAAGGAATGCTCAGCGCCATGTTAGCGTAGTCGGTCAGTTCCATCTGCTGCAGAACAACAGAGTTATCCTGCTGCTGCGCCTGATAGGTGTAAGCGCCGAGGTCAGCTTTGTTAGCTGCAGTAAAGCTAGCAGTAGTGTCAGCGTTATCGTCATAAACACGGACAATTTCTTTATCTTTGTAATCAGCAACAGAACCTGCACCAGTAGCGTTATCAATGCGGACTTTATAGTTACCTGCAACGTCCCCATTAACCGCCAGATGACCATCAGAGTTCAATGCAACCACACCGTAGTCATAATTAGCATCGTAAACGTCGTTGGTAATATAACGTGCGTTGTTCAGATCAGAGTTCAACACATAATCACGGCTGGCGACATTCAGTACGCCACCATCAGTCAAAATCACATTATGTGTATCAACCTGACCCAGACCCAGGTTCAGCTGGGCACCATTATCAACAGTAATGGTATTAGCATACAGAGAAGCGGTCTCTTCTGTCAGAGAAGCGGTACTGTAACTATCCAGATACAGACTATTTGTCGCCACACCACCGGTGTCACCAATGTTCAGAGAAGAAGAATTAGCCAGCGTAATGCTGTCGGCGATTAAACCAGAGTTTTCAACATTTACCTGAGAGACATTATTCACTGTCAGGTCGTCAATATTGGAAATCTTGCGAGTATCCCATTCAGAGCCGTTATCCAGCGCAATATTAAAGATACCGCTCTGATAAACCTCTGCGCCAGCAAGGTGCTCATCATCAGAATAGTAAGTTGAAGACGGCCAAATGCTGTTTGGTACTAAAGCATGCCAATCAGCATCGGTATATCCCCAACCGTACATCTTACCAGTGCCGATTGCCTCAACTTCAGATTGAGCCGCGCCAACCCATTTCGAGCCATTGGTCAGCGTCACGGTTAAAGAGTCAGTATCATCCCAACCATTCGTTGTTGGATTATAGACACCATCATCCGTAGTATCCGTTGCAGGATCACCATTCTCATAGAAGTTGTTGTCGAAGGTGCTACTAAAGAGAATGTCACCAGTGATAGTGGAATGATCAAACGTAGCGGTAGTCTGCATTGAGTTGTCTGCGTTAGTATTATCGCTAACAATTAACGCGGCATCATCAAGGGGATCATCATCATTGTAGCTAAACCAGTAATCTGCAGTGCCATTGTAGTCGCTTGGCTTCTCGCCCTGACCGTAGAAACCATCAGTTCCCAGATCGCTATAGGCACCAGAAGTCAGGACAGAGTCTTTAACAACCAGTGTGTTAGTGAAGATATTATCGCTATTCGCTATACCTTCAACATTATCATACGGGGTATTATCAAGCGTCTGATAGCCCTGTAAGAAAGTGATACCTGCAACATGAGAGTTATTCTGAATGACGATGTCTGACTCTTCATCAACAGTGATAGCATTACCAATATCGTAAGTATCAACAACTTTAGTCGTGGTGGTATCGCCATCAACAACATCATAATAATAATGTTCATAGGTATCGTTGATAGTTGAATTATCAACGGTCAGGCTAAAACGATCGTATTGAGTATGATTCGTACCATCTTCATCGACACCATCATCACATTCATCAGTCATGCACAGAGTAGTAACCATGCCATTGATTGTGCTGTTAGAAATGGACATTGAGTTCGCTGTACCATCAAAACCATCGTCCAGATAGTATGCAGAAATAACGCCATTCACAGTACTTTTATTGATTACTGGATAAATATCGGCATTCCAGATGTTGGTAGAATCAGCAGAAGTGTTATTCCAGTTTACATAGCCATCATACAACCAACCATCATGGTTAGTTACACTGTCGTAACCAAACGTGTTGTAGGTTGTGCCAGAAATATCTTGAGCATTCGCCTGAGAAGTGATTGCCAGAGTGCAAGCCAATGCTAATTGTGAGACTACAAGTTTCTTTTTCCAGGAGTGCATTTGTCATCCCTCCTCAGGGACGTAATATAGTTGATCCATCAATTATCAATGCATAAAAACATAGAGATGTTTAGCAAGAAGGATTATGCGGCGTCATTGCTAAAAGGTTCAATTATTCTTTATCCTCAGTCCGGATTCGGACATGAATTAAAAAGACGTAATAAAAGGAAATTTTATAATTAAAAAGCATTCTTTTTCATGACCTTACAAGAAAACAAAAAAACAAAATACATATAAGATAAATATGAATTAAAGAAAAACAAAATAAACATGAATAATGTTGAAACCCACATTTACTTAAATGACGATGAAATAAAACTAAAAACAACGTAAAACTAATTCTTATTTAAAATGATATAGTGCCTGAGGTATTAATCTCCGGTATATAAAAGAAGCGCCATGTTCTGCCGCCGCCGGGGCTGCGCCTGCTACGTTAAGGACCGTTTTCGTAAAACATCTGCCTGCAGATTCAGGTATACTGGGCCTTCGATTCCACAAACATCAGGCAGACCATGACAGACCTTATCCATCGCCCTCGCCGCCTGCGCAAATCCGCTGCGCTGCGCGCTATGTTTGAAGAGACAACACTTAGCCTGAACGACCTGGTGTTGCCGATCTTTGTTGAAGAAGAACTCGACGATTACAAAACTATTGATGCCATGCCCGGCGTAATGCGTATCCCGGAAAAGCAGCTGGCGCGAGAGATTGAACGTATCGCAAATGCTGGTATTCGTTCCGTTATGACCTTCGGCATTTCTCACCATACTGATGACACCGGCAGCGATACCTGGAAAGAAGACGGCCTGGTGGCAAGAATGTCCCGCATCTGTAAGCAAACCGTGCCGGAGATGATCGTCATGTCCGACACCTGCTTCTGCGAATACACCTCGCACGGCCACTGCGGCGTGTTGTGCGAACACGGCGTGGATAACGATGCGACGCTGGCCAACCTCGGCAAGCAGGCCGTTATCGCGGCGGCGGCTGGAGCAGATTTTATTGCGCCCTCCGCGGCAATGGATGGACAAGTCCAGGCTATCCGCCAGGCGCTGGATGCCGCCGGTTTTACCGATACGGCAATAATGTCCTACTCCACCAAGTTCGCCTCTTCTTTCTACGGCCCCTTCCGTGAAGCAGCGGGCACCGCGTTAAAAGGCGACCGCAAGACGTATCAAATGAATCCGATGAACCGCCGTGAAGCGATTCGCGAATCACTGCTCGACGAAGCCCAGGGCGCGGATTGCTTAATGGTGAAACCGGCCGGCGCGTATCTGGACGTGCTGCGTGAAATCCGCGAACGCACAGAGTTGCCGCTTGGCGCTTACCAGGTGAGCGGTGAATATGCCATGATTAAATTTGCTGCTATGGCTGGCGCCATCGATGAAGAAAAGGTCGTGCTGGAAAGTCTGGGCTCGATTAAACGCGCCGGCGCCGATTTGATTTTCAGTTACTTCGCGCTGGATCTGGCTGAGAAAAATATTCTGCGTTAATTCTGTTACAGGGCGGCGCGCTGCCGCCGCCCTTTCCCGACTTTACACCCCACTATTCAGTCGCTGAGCCTGACCCGTTGCCGGACGCGGCTTATCCGGCTTACGGCTATTCCTCGATCGCCTGGCGAATTTGCTGCAACGACGCGGGATCGTCAATGGTTGTCAGATCGCCCGGATCGCGGCCTTCGCAGATCGCCTGGATCGTGCGGCGAAGCATCTTTCCGGAACGCGTTTTGGGGAGCTGCGAAACAAACCAGACATGCGCCGGACGACCAAAGTGACCGATCTGGTTATCCACCAGCGCCATAATCGCGTTTTCCTCGTCGCGCGCCGCCTCGCGATCCGCCAGCGTATCGCTCTGCTTCGGAATGACAAACGCCACCGCCACCTGCCCTTTCAGAGCGTCCTTTATCCCCACCACCGCCACTTCCGCTACGTTCGGGTAACTGGAGATACTTTCTTCTATTTCTCGCGTCCCCAGCCGATGACCCGCAATATTAATCACATCATCGGTACGGCCCAGAATAAAGTAATACCCCTCGGCGTCGCGGATTCCCCAGTCGAAAGTGGCATAAACCTGACGGGTAAACAGCGACCAGTAAGTCTTCACAAAACGCGCATCGTCGCCCCAAATAGTCTGAATACAGCCCGGCGGCAGCGGCCCCTCGATCACCAGCATCCCCTTTTCATTTATGCCGCAAGGTTCGCCGGTGACTTCATTGAGTAGCTGGACGTTATAACCGTACATCGGCACGCCGGGACTTCCCAGACGCGACGGCCTGTCGTCCAGCGCGCGGGCCAGCGCCATGATCGGCCAGCCGGACTCCGTCTGCCAATAATTGTCGATAACCGGCACACCCAGCGTCTCCGTCACCCAACTGGCCGTCGGCTCGTCCAGCGGCTCACCGGCCAGATAAAGCGCCTCCAGCGAGGAGAGATCGTGATTGCGGATTTGCGCCGTCGGGAATTTTTTCAGCACGCGAATCGCGGTCGGGGCGGAAAACATCCGGTTAACCTGGTATTTCTCGACAATTTTCCACCAGACCCCGCAGTCCGGGTACGTCGGCAGTCCTTCATAAACAATAGTCGCCATGCCTGCCAGCAGCGGCGCGTAAACAATATAGGAGTGGCCGACGACCCAGCCGATATCCGATGCGCAAAAGAATACGCCGCCCGCCTTGCCGCCAAAAATGGTGTCCATCGAGGTTGCCAGCGCCACCGCATAACCGCCGACGTCGCGCTGGACGCCTTTCGGTTTGCCGGTAGTGCCGGAGGTGTAAAGAATGCACGAAGTTTCATTGGATTCCAGCCACGCCACCGGCACTCTCGCGCCGAAATGCTGCTGGCGCAACGTGGCAAAATCCAGATCGCGCCCATCCACCCACGCCATTTTCGCCAGCCCTCTGTCCACCAGCAGAACGTGTTTCGGCTGATGCTGCGCCTGCGCAATAGCGTCATCGAGCAGCTTTTTATACGGCAGGATTTTACCGCCCCGCGCTCCGGCATCCGCCGACACAATCAGCGCCGGTCTGGCATCGTCAATGCGCGCCGCCACGCTGTGCGAGGCAAAACCGCCAAAGACCACCGAATGGATCGCGCCAATGCGCGCGCAGGCCAGCAGCGTTATCTGCGCTTCGGCAATCATTGGCATATAGACCAATACGCGATCGCCACGCTGCACGCCCAGCGACAGCAACATGGCGGCCACAATGTTGACCTCGTCATACAACTGGCTGAAGGTAAATGTACGCTCTTCATCGGTCTCTGATGAGACGGCAATCAGCGCCAGCGCCTCCGGCTGTTTATCCCGCCAGCGGTCAACGGCGTTATGACATAAGTTAGTGGTGCCGCCGCAAAACCAGCGGGCAAACGGTGGACGGCTATGATCCAGCGTCTGCGTAAACGGCTGTCGCCAGTCGATACGCCGGGCCTGCTCGGCCCAGAACGCCTCCGGTTCGTTAATGGAACGCTGATAAAATTCGCTAAAAGACATCACGCTCTCCTGTTGAACTTACGCCTTACTGCTGGCTGGCTCAGATGACATATAAATCGAGGTATTCGTTAACCGGCATCTGCTCCAGGCGGGTTCTGTCCAGGGAGACATCCAGAATGCGTTGCTGCTGGCGAGTCGGGAACTGACGCGCCAGGTTAATTTTAAATTTTTCGATAAGCTTCGGAATACCGTCGGCGCGGCGACGCGCATGACCAATCGGATACTCAACGACAACCTCGCCAAAGCGTAAGCCATCAGTAAACTCTACGGAGATCGCATTGCCGATAGCACGTTTTTCCGGGTCGTGATAGTCGGCGGTAAAAGCCGGGTCCTCATAACACACGATTTTCTCGCGCAGGGCGTCAATACGCTTGTCCTGCGCCACCTCGTCTTCATAATCCGCCGCGGTTAACCGTCCGAACAGCAACGGCACGGCGACCATATACTGGATACAGTGATCGCGGTCCGCCGGGTTATTGAGCGGGCCTTTTTTATCGATAATGCGAAGACAGGCTTCGTGGGTGCGGATAGTCACTTTCTCGATATCCGCTGCCGTTTTGCCCGCGGCCTGCATCTGCTCATACAGCGTCATCGCCGCTTCGACGGCGGTTTGCGAGTGGAATTCTGCCGGGAAAGAAATTTTAAATAGCACGTTTTCCATCACGTAGGAGCCGTAAGGGCGCTGGAAACGGAACGTTTCACCTTTGAATGAAACGTCGTAGAAGCCCCAGGTTTTGGCGGTGAGCGCCGAGGGATAGCCCATCTCGCCGGTTTTCGCCATCAGCGCCAGACGTACCGCGCGTGAGGTAGCGTCGCCCGCCGCCCAGGATTTGCGCGTACCGGTATTCGGCGCATGACGATAAGTGCGCAACGACTGCCCATCCACCCACGCCAGCGATACCGCGTTGAGGATCTCATCGCGCGTCAGCCCCAGCATTTCAGCGACCACCGCGGTCGAGGCCACTTTCACCAGCAGCACATGGTCAAGCCCGACACGGTTGAAGGCGTTTTCCAGCGCGATGCAGCCCTGAATTTCATGGGCTTTGATCATCCCGCTCAATACCTGTTTCATGGTCAGCGGCGCTTTGCCGGCGGCGACGGCGTTGCGTGACAGCCAGTCCGCAATCGCCAGAATACCGCCGAGGTTATCAGAAGGATGGCCCCACTCGGCGGCAAGCCAGGTATCGTTAAAATCGAGCCAGCGGATCATCGCACCAATGTTAAAGGCTGCCTGTACCGGATCGAGCTGGAACTGGGTGCCCGGCACGCGTGCGCCGTTGGGCACCACCGTGCCTGGCACGATTGGCCCAAGCAATTTTTTACAGGCCGGGTATTCCAGCGCTTCCAGACCACAACCGAGCGTGTCGAGCAGGCAATAATGCGCGGTGTCGTACGCCACCTTTGAGGTGATGTCGTAGTTCATCACGTAATCCACGATATCGACGATTTCACGGTCAAAGTCTGGGCGGATGTTCAGTTCTTGGGTAGACATAGGGTACGTTTCCTGCGTTTTATTTTTAATAAGAGTGAGTTAGCAACGATCGTCTATCGAGACAAACGGACGATCTTCCGGCCCGGTATAGTTGGCAGAGGGACGAATAATTTTGTTGTCCTGACGCTGTTCAATAATGTGCGCCGCCCAGCCGGTAACGCGGGCGATGACAAACAGCGGGGTGAACATTTCGGTAGGGACGCCCATCATGTTGTAGGAGACCGCCGAAAACCAGTCGAGATTCGGGAACATCTTTTTGGTCTCCCACATCACCGTTTCCAGACGGTCGGCGATGTGGTACATCTTCAGCGAGCCGCCTTCTTCTGAAAGCTGTTTCGCCACCCGTTTGATCACCTGGTGGCGCGGGTCGGCGATGGTGTAAACCGGATGTCCAAAGCCAATCACCACCTCTTTGTTTTCCACGCGTTTACGGATATCCGCCTCTGCCTCGTCCGGCGTTTCATAACGCTGTTGAATTTCCAGCGACACCTCATTCGCCCCGCCGTGTTTCGGGCCGCGCAGCGCGCCAATCGCGCCGATAATCGCGGAGTAGACATCCGAGCCGGTTCCGGCAATCACCCGGCTGGTAAACGTCGAGGCGTTGAACTCATGCTCGGCATACAGCACCAGCGAAATATGCATCGCCTTTTCCCAGCTTTGGGTTGGCTTTTCACCGTGCAGCAGATGCAGGAAATGGCCGCCGATGGAATCATCGTCGGTTTCCGGCTGAATACGTTCGCCGTTGTGGCTGTAGTGATACCAGTAAAGAAGGATAGAGCTGAGCGAGGCCAACAGCTTATCGGCAATATCGCGCGCGCCGGAGACGGTATGTGCCTCTTTTTCCGGCAGGGTGCAGCCCAGCGCGGAAACGCCGGTACGCATCACGTCCATCGGGTGCGAGGCCGCCGGTAACGCTTCCAGAACGGTACGGACATTGGCGGGTAATCCGCGCAGCGCTTTTAATTTGCTTTTATACGCGTTCAGCTCGTCGCGGGTCGGTAATTTTCCGTGGATCAGTAAATGCGCGACTTCTTCAAATTCGCAGTGCTCCGCCAGATCGAGAATGTCGTAACCGCGATAGTGCAGATCGTTACCGCTTTTTCCCACGGTACACAGAGCGGTATTTCCGGCAGGTACGCCGGAAAGCGCGACTGATTTTTTAGGCTTAATGACATGCGTGTTGTTTTGCAGGATCGTCGTGTCTGTCATATTGTCCTCGTCATTATTGTAATGTGTAGGGTATTGAGGCGTGTAGGCCGTACCGTAGGCGGGATAAACGTAGTGCCATCCGGCATTGCCTGATGGCGGCTTCGCCTTATCAGGCCTACAGGCTACGATTTTTTATTCCTGTACAGCGCGTCCAGCTTCTCTTCGAACTGGTAGTAATTGATGCTTTCGTACAGCTCGTTGCGGGTCTGCATGATGTCGATCACGTTCTTTTGCGTCCCTTCCTGGCGCAGCACGGTATAGACTTTTTCTGCGGCGCGGTTCATGGCGCGAAACGCCGACAGCGGATAGAGCGCCATCGCCACGTGTGCGCTACGCAACTCGTCGGTCGTAAACAGCGGCGTCGCGCCAAACTCAGTGATGTTGGCGAGGATCGGCACCTGCGCCACGTCGGCGAACTGGCGGTACATCGACAGTTCGGTGATCGCCTCCGGGAACAGCATGTCTGCCCCCGCGTCCACGTAAGCCTGCGCGCGATCGAGAGCCGCCTCCAGCCCTTCCACCGCCAGCGCATCGGTACGCGCCATGATCACAAAGTTCGGATCGGTGCGCGCATCCACTGCCGCCCGAATTCGGTCTACCATCTCCTCTTTCGAGACGATCGCTTTGTTTGGACGGTGTCCACAGCGCTTAGCGCCAACCTGGTCTTCAATATGCAGCGCGGCGGCGCCCGCTTTGGCTATGGACTTTACCGTCCGCGCGACATTAAAGGCGGAGGAGCCAAAGCCAATATCCGCATCCACCAACAGCGGCAGCGGGCAAACATCCGTGATGCGCCGGATATCGGTTAACACATCATCCAGCGTCGAAATCCCCAGATCCGGCAGTCCGAGCGAGCCCGCCGCTACGCCGCCGCCAGAAAGATAGATAGCCTGATACCCGGCCCGTTGGGCCAACAGAGCATGGTTGGCATTGATAGCGCCGACAATTTGTAATGGATTCTCTTTAGCGAGCGCGGCGCGAAATGCCTGCCCCGGCGAATGTAAAGACATATCTCGTCCTCATGTTAGTAAATTGTTACTCAGAATGTATTCACCAAAGCAAAGGCTATGCCAGGCAAAGAGGCAGCGAGAAAATTAAATACAATGAGATTTAAAAACAGGCAATTACAGTAATGCCTGTTATGAATAAGCGCGATTAAGGGAAAAGAAAAACGTGTCAGCTAACGTTTCATGAAACGAATCGCTCTGTTTCATTGCAACATTTATGAAACACGTTTAAAACAAAAAATCGCCCCTTAAAGATGAACCTACTGCGATGACGACTGCTCACAGCGCTCCGCGCGATAATAGCGATAAACCGGTGATCTGGACGGTCTCCGTAACGCGTCTGTTCGAACTGTTTCGGGATATCAGCCTGGAATTCGATCATCTGGCGACCATCACGCCTATTCAACTCGGCTTTGAAAAGGCGGTGACCTACATTCGCAAAAAACTGGCGACCGAGCGCTGCGACGCGATTATCGCGGCGGGTTCGAATGGGGCCTATTTAAAAAGTCGCCTGTCAATACCGGTGATCCTCATCAAGCCCAGCGGATTCGATGTATTACAGGCGCTGGCGAAAGCGGGAAAGCTCACCTCGTCTATCGGTATCGTGACCTATCAGGAGACCATTCCGGCTTTACTTGCCTTTCAGAAAACGTTTCACCTCCGTCTTGAACAGCGAAGCTATGTCACCGAAGAGGACGCGCGCGGGCAAATTAACGAACTTAAGGCCAACGGTATTGAAGCCGTCGTCGGCGCGGGATTAATTACCGATCTGGCGGAAGAAGCGGGAATGACCGCCATCTTTATTTATTCCGCGGCGACCGTTCGTCAGGCTTTCCATGATGCGCTGGATATGACCCGTCTGACACGGCGACAGCGCGTGGATTACCCATCCGGCAAGGGATTACAAACCCGGTATGAACTGGGCGATATACGCGGCCAGTCGCCGCAAATGGAGCAGCTCCGCCAGACGATTACGCTCTATGCCCGCTCCCGTGCGGCAGTGCTGATTCAGGGGGAAACAGGGACCGGAAAAGAGCTGGCGGCGCAGGCGATTCACCAGACGTTTTTTCACCGCCAGCCTCACCGTCAGAATAAGCCATCCCCTCCCTTTGTCGCCGTCAATTGCGGCGCGATTACCGAGTCGTTGCTGGAAGCGGAACTGTTTGGTTATGAAGAGGGTGCGTTTACCGGTTCACGACGAGGAGGCCGGGCGGGGCTATTTGAAATCGCACACGGCGGCACGCTGTTTCTGGATGAAATCGGCGAAATGCCCTTGCCGTTACAAACCCGACTTTTGCGCGTACTGGAGGAAAAAGCCGTCACTCGCGTCGGCGGACACCAGCCGATCCCGGTGGATGTCCGGGTGATCAGCGCTACGCATTGCGATCTGGATCGGGAGATAATGCAAGGACGTTTTCGCCCCGATCTCTTTTATCGCCTGAGTATTCTGCGTCTGACGCTTCCTCCTTTGCGCGAGCGGCAGGCTGATATTTTGCCGCTCGCGGAAAGCTTTTTAAAACAGTCGCTGGCAGCGATGGAAATTCCGTTTACCGAATCGATACGTCATGGATTGACACAGTGTCAGCCGCTTTTGCTGGCCTGGCGCTGGCCCGGTAATATTCGCGAACTGCGTAATATGATGGAGCGCCTGGCGCTTTTTTTAAGCGTCGATCCCGCGCCAACGCTGGACAGGCAATTTATGCGGCAGTTATTACCTGAGCTTATGGTGAACACAGCAGAGCTGACGCCTTCAACCGTGGATGCGAACGCGTTACAGGATGTACTGGCGCGCTTTAAGGGCGATAAGAGCGCCGCGGCGCGTTATCTGGGGATTAGCCGCACCACTCTGTGGCGTCGTTTAAAAGCTGGTGCCAAAGACCAGTCGGATAATTAAGACAAATGACCGCGTCCTGAATGCCTGATGGCGCTACGTTTACTGCAGGCCGTCATCCGGCAAAACGGATGCCGGTTGCCAGGAATAAATATACCCGCCGGAAACCCAGGCGGGTATTTTTATGATGCAACGCTTTTATTTCTTTTTATAAATATCAGCCGTACCATGAATTTTATTTTCTGTCTGCCCGGACGTCAGCACCACCACATCCGCCCCTTTTTCATCCGCCTTTTTGATTAAATCTTCTCTGGCGTCCAGCGGCGACATTTCCCCGGTGGTGGAAATCGTGCCAATTTTCGTGTATTCGGAGGCGACTTTATCAAAGTCCGTTTTTTTCATGATTTCTGCGGCATAAACGTTTGTCACGACAAACGCTAATGCGCCAAGCATAACCTTGTAGCCAGTTTTCATAGCAAAACCCTCGTTTTATTATTACGCCATCATCGCTTTATCAGAACAAAAAGGCCGTTCGGACTGATTAAATAAGTAGTGTAGATTGCTGGAAAAATCCAGTCAGCCCCCGCTCAGTCGGCGTAACAACGCGGATTAAAACGCCCCTGCTTTGTGATCTCACTCGCAATCATCTGGTTTGACTATTAATAAGATGAACGTTATTTCTTGAGGCTATGGGAAGAGTTGTCTATGGAGCCGTTTCATGCCGTTGTGCTTACCGTCAGTCTGTTTGTGTTAACCTTTTTTAATCCCGGCGCGAATCTGTTTGTGGTGGTGCAAACCAGCCTCGCATCAGGACGCCGGGCGGGAGTCATCACCGGCCTGGGCGTCGCCACGGGAGACGCCTTTTATTCCGGGCTGGGGCTTTTCGGTCTGGCGACGCTCATTACGCAATGCGAAGCGGTATTTTCTCTTATCAAAATTGTCGGCGGCGCCTATTTATTATGGTTCGCCTGGAACAGTATTCGCCACCAGGCGACGCCGCAAATGAGCACGCTCCAGACGCCGATTGCCGCCCCGTGGACAATTTTCTTTCGCCGGGGATTAATGACCGATTTATCCAATCCGCAAACCGTACTGTTTTTTATCAGTATTTTTTCCGTAACGCTTAGCGCAGAAACGCCCACATGGGCAAGATTAATGGCCTGGGCCGGAATTGTGCTGTCATCCGTTATCTGGCGTATTTTTCTCAGCCAGGCCTTTTCGCTTCCCGCAGTCCGCCGCGCTTATGGGCGTATACAGCGCATTGCCAGCCGTGTTATCGGCGCCATTATCGGGATGTTTGCGCTCAGACTTCTCTATGAAGGCGTGACGCACCGCTAATGTTTGTCCGGTAGCCTTTGCTACCGGACGATAAGCGTTATCAAAACGCCCATGACACGCTGCCTACAATGCTACGCTCGGCGCCAAAATAACAATAAGAGAGCGAATTACAGGCAGCGACATAGCGTTTGTCCGTCAGATTATTTACGTTGAGCTGGGCGCTCAAGCCATTTAACCCAATGCTGGATAAATCATACCCAACCACCATGTCGACCAGTGTATAGGACGGCAACGTGTGGGTATTCAGGCGATCGCTGGTCACGCCGTTGACGTACCGGATGCCGGAGCCCAAAGTCAGCCCCTCTAACAGACCGCTTTTCACATCGTAACTTAGCCAGGCGCTGGCCTGGTTTCGTGGAGCATAAACCGCGCGCTTACCCTGCTCTTGCGGGCTACTTTTCTTATAACGGATATCAGTATAGGTATACGCCGCCTGCAAACGGACGCTATCCGACAAATGGCTAATGGCCTCCAGTTCCACCCCTTTAGACTCAATTTCACCAATCGAGCGGTACGGATCGGTAGGTTCTTCTTTGGTCGCGATATTGGTCTGGTTAATACGATACACGGCGGCGCTAAACTGGCTGTTCCCCCCCAGCGGTTCGTATTTTACCCCCGCCTCCCACTGCTTGCCTTTCATCGGTTCCAGCACATTGCCGTTTTCGTCGGCGAAGCTGGTCGGCGTAAACGCGGTAGAATAACTGAGATAGGGGGCGACGCCATTGTCGAACAGATAAAGCAACGCAGCACGGGTGCTGACGTTGTTTTTATCGAGATCGCTGCGTGAATCATGAAGTTTGTCGATGTTAGACACGCTGACCCGATCGTAACGACCGCCCAACGTAAAGCGCCAGCGATCCCATGACATCTGATCCTGTAAATAGTATCCGGTCTGCCGCAGCTTATGTTTTTCACGGCTATACAACGTAATGTAATCCGGCTGAGCGCCATAAACAGGGTTGAAAGCGTCAATCGGCGGAAACGCGCCATAATAGCCAGTAGTATGGTTACTGCGATCCTGATAATCGATCCCCACCAGCAGACGATGATTAATCGCCCCGGTATCCACGCTGCCGTCGAGCTGATTATCCAGCGCGATAGCCGACATTTTCTCCCCGGAGCCGGAATAGCCGCGATTCAGCGCCGTTTCATTCAACCAACCTGCGGCATAGACCTGATTCAACGTCACTTTGGTATGCAAATAGCGCAATTTTTGCCGTACCGACCAGCCGTTATCGAACAGATGCTCAATGTTATAACCCACCATATTTTCACGGCGATCGTATTTGTCGTAGTCATCTTCACCTTCAAAGAAAGTGTTAGAAATTTTTCCGCCGTTATAAGGTACAACCGTGCCTTGATAAGGCAGTCCGGAGTGGCTACCGCCTTCCGGATCACGGTGCAGATAGGCCATAAGATCAAGACGCGTCCGATCGGTAATTCGCCAGGTCAGGCTCGGCATCAGCGCATAACGTTCCTCTTTCAAGGGGGTAAACTGCGAATCGGCGTAACGTGTCATGCCGCTAAGACGCGCCGCCACACGTTCATTGTCATCCAGTGGGCCGGTCACATCAAAAGCCGCCCCGCGCTGGTTGTTATTGCCGGCAAACAGCTTCACTTCTCCTCCGGCATCAAACGCCGGTTTTCGCGACGTCAACGAGACAATGCCGCCTGGCGATGAACGTCCATACAGAACGGACGCCGGGCCGCGTACCACCTCGATATCTTCCAGAAACCAGGGGTCAACCACCAACGAACTGTGCGAATTGGTGTCGCCCATCATTTTTAACCCGTCGAGATAGACGTTATCCAGACTACCGTCCGAAAAACCACGCAATACGATGTAATCAAAGCGGTTAGAGGCGCCTATCTGATTACTGTATACGCCTGGGGTGTAGCTGACCGCCTGACGCACGCTGGTTGCGCCCTGCTCTTCAAACTGCTGGCGGGTAATAATGGATACCGACTGCGGCGTTTCAATATCTGGCGTCGCCAGCTTGGTCGCGCCACTCTGAACGGGCGAGGTGACAATGACGGTATCATTTTTTGTGGTTTCCTGGGCAAAAAGAGGAAAAGTCGCGCCGCCGATAGCTCCGCCTATCAATAGCGCCATACGCGTTGTCGCAAACATGAACATCTCCAAAGGCATCTTTATTGTAAATAAGAATTATTACCTTTTAGAGATAACGGACCACTATGCGTAACGCCAGATTGCCTATGCGCAATGATAAAACATCACCCAAAGCGGCAGAAAACCGGGTTAGCGGCGGATATTACCGTTCTGGCGGGGCGCGTTACGCACAGTGGCGGGACGCCGTCAGAGACGCGTCACGCAGCTCGCCGGGCGAGCAGCCATAACGCCGACGAAATGCCGTCGCAAAGTTAGTGGCATGTTGATAGCCTGACATCCAGGCGGCCTGCTGCACGCTGTATCCCTCCATCAGATAACGACGCGCGCGCGCCAGGCGGCAATCGCGCAGATAATCAAACACGGTACACCCATAGGCATGGCGAAACTTGCACCGCAGGCTACTCGGACTCATTGCCGCCCGACGCGCCAGTTCGTTCAGCGTGTAGGCTTTTTCCGGCGTCTGCTCCAGTAAACGCCGAATGAGCTCCAGCCGCTGGTATTCACCGGTGACGGGAAGCCCGCGTTTTTGCGTTGCGGGCTGACATAGATTTAGCGCATAGCCCAGCAATTGCAGCATGATGCCTTCCAGCATTAACTGGCGTGACGCCGCATGAGGTCCGGGCTGCTGCGCATAACGTAGCCCCGAAAGCAGAAACTCCGGCACCTGCCAGACCCTCGCCGAGGTTGCGCTATTTTCCCACTCGTCTGCCAGCGAGACAGGCAAACGCTCCCGCCATCCGCCGTCCGGGAACATTCCCAGCGACAAGGTGCGCAATTTACTGTCTGCGCCGTGATGGGCACGTATCGTCTGCTGCTCGCTCAGTTGCGAGCAAAACGCCATCCCCGCGCTCAACAAAAAGGTCTGCTCATTGACAGCCAGCGCGACGTTACCTTCCAGCACCACCAGCATATACAGCGGACTGCTATGGCGAGAGGTGGTTTCATAAGGTTGTAATACGTGAACATCCGAGCGTGTAATGCAAATCCCGCCGGGAAGCGCTATCTCTTCGATATCGCCATGAAGTACGGGACTACTCTGCGTATACTGCAGTAACGCCGGGAAGCGGTAATCAATGCCATAACGCTCGCCAAACGCGATGAAGTCGCTGACGGAAAAGATCTTTTTCATCGCCGGGGCGGCGGAAGAGTGACAGGAGATCGGAGACATTATCAATACCGTTTATCTGCGTTATACCAGAGCGTTAGCCACTGTGTAACCATATCACTGCGGCCCGGGAACGACAATAAAGATGAGAATAATTATCAACCGCTATTGAGGGGGGAGATAAGGCGAGCAAAGGTGATCGGTAAACGCCGATCTGTCGATAAAAACGCGCTTTCGCGAGAGATGAAAGCGCGTCCGGGGGGTATCAGTCAGGAGCGAAATCCTGCGGAGGTCATGAGCAGTCTGAATAACATTCCGACTCCCGCCAGCAGAAGCACGCTGGCGCACCATATCGCGACCATCCATACGACTCGCCGCGACCATTTTTTCACTTTAACCATCAGTGATATCCCTCTCCATGTCGCACTTTTCCACGGAAGACGTAGTAGCTCCAGAAGGTATAAGCCAGAATAATCGGGATGATTATCAGCGCCCCAACCAGCATAAAGCTTTGACTTTGCGGCGGCGCGGCGGCGGCATACAGCGAAATATCCGGTGGAATAATATTCGGCCAAATACTGATGCCTAACCCGCTGAACCCCAGAAAAATCAGCCCTAGCGTGAGAATAAATGGACGCGCATGGGATTCTGGTTTTTTCACGCTGCGCCATAGCCAGACGCTAAAAACCAACACCAGCACAGGCACCGGCAGGAAGTAGTATAAATTGGGCAGCGTGAACCAGCGCTCGGCGATGTCGTCGTGGGTGAGCGGCGTCCACACGCTGACGCCTCCCATCATCAGCAACAAGACGATCAACAACGGGCGCGACAGCGCGCACATCCGGCTATGCAGCGGATCTTCGCTTTTCATAATCAGCCAGGTAGCGCCCAGCAGCGCGTAGGTGACAACCAGACCGACACCGCAGAACAGGTTAAACGGCGTCAGCCAGTCAAGCTGCGAACCGCTAAAGGTTCGCCCTTCCACCTGAAAACCGCTCACCACCGCGCCCACCACAACCCCCTGGGCAAAGGTCGCCAGGATTGACCCGACGATAAAGGATTTATCCCAGAACGCGCGATGCGACTCGGTGGCTTTAAAACGGAATTCAAAAGCGACGCCGCGAAAGATAAGACCAAGCAGCATAACCACCAGCGGGATAGTCAGCGCGTCGGTGATGACGGCATAAGCCAACGGGAACGCGCCAAAAAGCCCGGCCCCGCCCAGCACCAGCCAGGTTTCGTTCCCGTCCCATACCGGCGCGACCGAGTTCACCATAACATCGCGATCGTGTTTATCACGAATAAACGGAAACAGGATACCGACGCCCAGATCGAAACCATCCATCACGATATACATCAGCGTGGCGAACACGATAATAGCAAACCAGATAACCGGAAGATCGATGGTCATTCGCGTTTCTCCTGCTCAAGCGATTCTCCCACGGCAGAGATAGGACGCGCGGGTCTGCCATCGGTTTCAGCGGTCGGTGTCTCCGCCGGCTGCGGCCCTTTCTGGATAAGACGAATCATATAAATATAGCCAACCCCAAAGACCAGGGAATAGACCACAAAGAAGGCCAGCAAACTGATGCTCATCTGCAAGGTGCTGTGCGCGGAAACCGCATCACGCGTTCGCAGCAGGCCATAGACCACCCACGGCTGACGTCCTACTTCAGTCGTCACCCATCCGGCAAGGATGGCGATAAGCCCGGACGGCCCCATCCACAGCGCAAAGTGCATAAAGGGCCGCGAATGATACAGTCGGCGTCGGTAGCGTAGCCACAGGCTGGCCAGCCCCAGGAAGATCATCAGTACGCCCATGCCCACCATCAGACGGAAAGACCAGAACACCACGGTAGAGTTGGGGCGATCCTCTTTGGGATAATCTTTTAGCGCAGGCACCTGTTTGTCCAGGCTATGCGTCAGGATCAGACTGCCCAACGCCGGGATCTCAAGCGCATAGCGGGTCCGTTCCGCCTCCATATCCGGCCAGCCTACCAGCGTAAGCGGCGTTGGCTCGCCGGGCGTATTTTCCCAGTGCCCCTCAATCGCGGCGATTTTGACCGGCTGATGCTTCAGGGTGTTAAGGCCGTGCATATCGCCAATCAATGCCTGAACGGGCGCCACCACGACCGCCATCCATAACGCCATCGAGAACATACGGCGGATAGCCGGCGTATCGTTACCTTTCAGTAAATGCCAGGCAGCGGACGCGCCGACAAACATCGCGCTACTTAAAAACGCCGCAACGGACATATGCAACAGGCGATACGGGAACGACGGGTTGAAAATCACCGCGAACCAGTCCACCGGGACCACCTGACCGTTGTGAATTTCAAATCCCTGCGGGGTATGCATCCAGCTATTAGACGCCAGAATCCAGAACGTCGACATTAACGTGCCCAGCGCCACCATACAGGTAGACAAGAAATGCAGGCCCGGCCCGACTTTGTTCCAGCCAAAAAGCATCACGCCTAAGAATCCCGCTTCCAGGAAGAATGCGGTGAGCACTTCATAGGTTAATAAAGGCCCGGTGATACTGCCGGCGAACTGGGAGAAACCGCTCCAGTTCGTTCCGAACTGGTAAGCCATGACCAGACCGGAGACCACGCCCATCCCGAAGTTGACGGCAAAAATTTTGAGCCAGAACTGATAGAGCGAGCGCCAGACAGGATTACGCGTTTTTAGCCATAGACCTTCCAGTACCACCAGGTAACTGGCTAAGCCAATCGTAATCGCGGGGAAAATAATATGAAAAGAGACGGTAAAGGCAAACTGGAGTCTCGCTAAAAAGAAGGCATCAAACTCCATGTTCCCTCCCGTTTATATATAGTCACTTCGTGTAAAATATTCACTGTTCGCAACCAGGTTGAAACGAAACGGTTATTTTCCCCAAACGTAAAAACGTCGGGGAATATCCAGATAAATTACGATTTTTTTTGCGGCTGGCTGTCAGGCTTATCGCCCGACTCTGGCGCTTCGGAGGGGTCGTCTTTTTCGACAGCGAAACGGTAGTATCTATTTAGCATAACATGTCTCCCTTAGTTACATTCACTTGGCAATATCTACCTGGCCGTTATAAAAATAACGGCAAAACAAAAAAACAGCGTCTTCAAGACTATTTGCAATTTCAGCAAAATACGCTTAGCTGAAAGTTAAGAATAGACGTAAAACGATAACCTTCAAGTCAACGCGGTTTACGGGACGGGGGATTAGTACAGGGAGAATGACCGCAACGCTCGCTGCGCGGCGGCCATTTTATATGGTCTATCAAAAAGATAACCGTTAAGGTCCATTCAAACCCGTTAGTTTGCCTTCCCCTCAATCAAGCCATTGATCGTAGAAAATACCGCCGGCGCGCTGGTCGCTTCCGCAAACTCGACATTAATATTTTGCCGACGCAGCATATCGAAGAATTTACGTTGCGCATCAAGAATAACCTGATCGCCTACGCGCATATTTTCTGCTTTAGTTTCAACCAGTAAATAAACGCTGTCGGCGTCCTGACGCTCAATACGGTACACAAAATCCGGCGTAGTAGAGCCCCCCGTATATTTGGGGATCTGAATGGCCCGCTTAGGCAGTTTGCCAAACACAGAAACCTGTTGCGGATAATCGTATTTTAATAGCGGCAATTCTGGATCGACGCTGTCATAACGCAACGGCGGTATTTGATAGAGAGAACGGGGATCGTCTATCGCATTCTCATCCACATTTTTCCCCACAATTTCAGCGCTAATCTCCTCTCTGAACTGCCGTGCCGTAGAATCAAATACCGACGTTGAAGCCTGAAAATCGAGAGGCAGATAATCGTGGCGCTGCGCAAAATGCGCATTAATCCGCGCCTGTAATGCGCGGGTCATATTGTCCAACGAGATCTCGCTTAAATAACGTGAATCTCCGTGCAAAACATCACGCAGCATCGCCATTAACACCGGGTGCAGGACGTTAACCGGCAGACTGGTGCGTAACGCCAGTTGCTTAAGAAAATGGCCATATTTCATGCCCGCCCTAAATTCGCTGGCGGCTAATTCGCCTTCCCGCTGCGCCACTTCAAAACGGCCATTATCTTCATTCGATACCAGCCGTTGTTGAACCTGGCTTGGCTTCTGGCGTATATACAGCGCCGGATCGCGCAGCACCTCGGCGGCAATCTGTTCCAGAGACGCGCCGCTACGCTCGAATTGCAGCATATAACGGCGGGAAAACTGCTCCCAGATACTGCTAAGTTGTTCCCAATTCTCTTTGCGTAACCTGACTCGCAGTCGGGAGGCGGGCTTATTGTCACGAATGCGATCCGCTCGCACCCGCGCCTGCGTCAGCTCAGGGTAGAACTCCAGTAGCCACGCAAAACCACTTTTGGTTTCCCCGTTAAGCGTGACGCTGGGTTTAAACTCATTACTCCGGTTGATCAGTTTTTTATCATCCAGATCTTCCAGCAAACGAAGCTCCGTAAACGCAGGATCGACTTTTTGCCGCTCGGTGACGATGAGTGTGATCATCGCCTCATCCAGTTTCTGCTCGTTAAGCTGAACTTTGCTGTCGCGATTAATCTCATCAACCAGCATGCTGGCAAACGCTTTTTCATCATAACCAATCAGAAACGACAGTCGGGACGGCCACTCTTCCTGATGAACGCGATGACCATTTTCATCTACCGGTAGCCGCAGGCCGCGCCCCACTTCCTGAATTTTGCTCGACTCGCTACCGGAAGAACGTAATTTAGCAATGACAAAAACATTCGGGTTATCCCAGCCTTCGCGAAGCGTCCATTTTGAAAACAGAAAGCGGCGCGTTTCCCAGTTGCCGTGATGGTCTGAAAAACTGAGCAACTTCTCTTTATTTTTCAGAATATCATCTACCTCAGCCTGGATCGCCTCATCGCCGCTTCCGCGGTCTTCGCCAAAGTAACCAGCGTGGACGTTTTGGTTATCCGAGTGCAGGCTGGCGAGCGTGGCCTGCAGAAACGACAGATACTCCACTTCTCGCGGCAGGGTCTTGCGCTGATAATCGTCAATCAGTTGCGTCAGTTTCTTTTTCAGCAAACGCTCAAAAGTGACTTTCAACCAGCCTTCGTCATCACGATAGCTTTTAATACTGTCAATAAAGAAAAGGCTTAAGGTCTTAATACGCGGGGCATTATTTTCTGGCTCATTGCTGCGTAAGAAATTTGCCTGCTCAGTGTCAAAATGCTTATCGATAGCGTCCTGAATAATCAGTTCCTGGTAGCTCGCGCCAAAGGTTCCTGGCACCAGCGCCATCCCTGCCTCCAGCTCCAGATCGTTCGACAACATTTTACTGCCGGCATATTCGATACTGCCTTCAAATCCTGCATCGACATCGGCGAGATTTTCGCCCACGCCAACCTCGGCAATTTTGCTCCCCCGTCGGAGGATTAATTTCTTTGCCGTGACGCTGTCAACGATATAACGATTGTTGGCCTGTTCTTCGGGGAGATTCGGGTAATAAATATCAATACCTTTCACCAAACCATCGTTAAAACTGTCCACCGCGTTGAGATCAAACTGCGGTTGCCGGCGATAGTAATCTTTACGTACACATTTATTTTTACCCTTACCTTCGACAATATCCGGGAAGGTAGCGCCAAAGCGGACGATCATTTGCGGCTGAATGGCCTGAATCGCTCGATAAAATTTGTTATCTCGCGCAAAACGATGCGGTTCATCAATAATGACCACCGGTCGCGTCATTTGCAGCCCTTTAACAGGCGACGTCAGCCCGCCCAGTAGCGTTTGATCGTAATCGTCTCGCGTCATACTGGCGGAATTGAGCATTTGCGCATTGATCAGCAAAACCTGAATCGTATGGCTATCACGACGGCTGGCATCAGTAAAACTTAATAGCTGGGCCGGAAAATTTTTACGCCCCGACTTTACTTTAAAATCACCGGCGTTGATGGTGCAAAGTTCCATCCGCGTATTTTCGTAGAACTGTGAAAAATGCTGTCTGGCGTAATCGCTGGTGATAAAGTTCCGCGCGCCTTCTTTAATGGCTGGCGTCGGCACCACCAGCACAAATTTGAAGAGGCCATACTTCTGATGCAGTTCATACATCAACCGGGTATAGACATAGGTTTTGCCCGTCCCGGTCTCCATTTTAACGTCAATATTGGCCTTATCGTCGTAACGTTCCTTAATCAGCGGATTAGCATAGTGATTATGATCGGCCTGCGCGTGATCGATACCGGTGAAACTCGCCAGAATCGCCGCTAACGCCTGTTCCTGATGGGGAAGTTCTTCCAGTAAAATATTCATCATCATCCCCTCTTAATAACGCTTCACCAGGTTCACTTTTTGATCAAGCTGTTTTAAGCCGATTTCCAGTTCACGAATGGATTCAAGGTCGAAAGAGTAGCCGTAAATGACAATGGTCTGAACCGGAAGCTGGTGCGTACCAATGTGGTTGAGAAGATCGCGGGTCTGCTCTGTTCCCCATCGTTCATCAATCAGATACAGGCGCGTATTATCAACATACCTGGCGCAATAGCCGGAAAAATCAATGGTCTGTACGTCAATATCCATTTTATAACCATCGGCGACCAGCCATGTCGTTAATAAGGTCTCTTCGCCGCTTGCGCCGCCCGGCACGCCCAATCCTCTGGCGGAAAAAGGATTGATCATGTCGGTAAATCCTGACTCGGTGAAAGCGGCCAGTTGACCGCTGGTATTGATAAAATGGCCGGTAGCAATATCGAAGCTATCCAGATCGTCCAGCGTCTGCTGTGTCGGAGTGGCAAAACGATAATGTTTAAAACCGAGATCGCTATTGGTCGCGGGATTGTTGGCGCGGATCTTCGCCGCAACGCGTGTAATTCGCTCGCGGCTGATTTCATCAATAGTGTTATAACCTGCTTTTTTCGCGATAGTGTTATTGCTTAATGCCTGATCGATAGTACACAGAATAAACGTGCGCTGCCCCCCATCTTCTTCATTCAGCGCCATCACCGCATGGGCCGTGGTGCCGGAACCGGCAAAAAAGTCCAGAACGACGCCGTCTTTATCGATAGCGAGCTTGATGATTTTCTTCAATAATGCGGTCGGTTTCGGCGTATCAAAAACGTTGTCGCCGAAGAGATCCAGAATCTCCTTTTTCCCCTCTTTATTCGACGCTACGTTATCCCAGTAATTGGTCGTTGGCTGCCCTTTACTGTGGTGCGCGTACATGACTCTCTGGGGAATACCGCCGTTATCTTTGCCAAAATAGACCAGATTATCGGCCACCAGTTTTTGGTAACTGGCTTCAGGATAAGCCCATAGTCTTTCGTGTACCGTACCGTTCGGCGTGGTAATTTTATAGGTATAGCCGCCGCCGCTCAGCCCTTTTGACACCGTTAACGGCACCGGTCGCCATTTCCCTTCTGGAAACTGTTCGGTCGGTTCTTTATAGGATTTCTGAATATACTCTTTAGAAAGCGGTTCTAAACGTAAAGCGCCCTGACCGGTTTTGGCGTAAACAAGAATGTATTCCCCCTGGATGGAAACGTTATCAGAGTCGTTAGAAATCTCTTTTTTGCGCTTCCACATCACATTGGTGACAAATCCGCCTTCGCCAAAAATCTCATCCATCATTAATTTAAGATTGGCGTACTCATTATCGTCGATAGAGATAAAAATAAATCCGGTATCTTTCAGGAGCTTCCTGGCCAGGAAAAGACGCGGATACATGAAAGATAACCACGCGGAGTGCGTCGATTTACCCTGAATGGATTTTAAACGTGCCAGTTCAGTATCATTAAGACCAAACATATCCTGCAACGCCCGATCGCTATATTCAAAATGATCGGGATAGACAAACCCGTCCGATCCGGTGTTATAAGGGGGATCGATATAGATCATATCGACGGTATCGGCGTAATTATTTTGCAGATGGCGTAACACATCCAGATTATCTCCGGTCAGAAAAAGATTATGGCTGTTTTTATTTTCTGCCAGAGTATTGTGTTCCACGTCAGGAACGATAACGGTAACGGATTTTTCACCCGCCTGTTTTTTTGCGTAATCTTTACCAATAAAATCAATCTGATAACCGCTAGTCAGCTCATCAATATTACGCGCTTTCAGCGCGCGCTCAAATTTGGCGAGATCAAATCCGCCTTTCGCGATCAGTTCGCCCTGCTCGTTATAGCGATCGGCGATAAAAAATTCCGGTAATGCACGTTGTAACTCAGACAGAAAGGCGCTATTCGGGGCAACAGACTCGTTGTGTTTTTGGTTATCTTTCAACATGATATCTTCGCTCCGTTGACAATTTTAAGGTCCAACAATCAATTTCTTATAAAGAAAAAAGTAAGCGATGATTGTAATGGTCACGAAAGGCAGATGCCATCATTAACCTTTGTTGTTCGTTGAAAGGGCGTAAAAACCACAGGAGGAAGGAGCGCTCCCGGCGACAGTATGCGCCAGGAGCGTAGTGTTTACGTGCGATGACCGATGGCCGACTCCGGGAGGGCGTCGCTATCTGTACCGGAGATGACGACTCCCCGGGTCTCGCGACCAAATGCCACAAATACACAGATTAAAATAGCCACCGCGCCAGCCACGATCGCCATTGCCAACCCGTAATTGCCACCATGCGTTTCCGCGATGCGGGCCTGTAACGTCGCATTAACCGACGCCAGTAAATTACCGAGTTGGTAAACAAACCCTGGCAGCACGGCGCGCGCATTCGCCGGAACCAGCTCGTTCAGCCAGGTCGGCACGACACCCCAGGCGCCCTGCACCATAAACTGCATCAGGAACGCGCCCAGACCAATCGTGAATGATCCGCTGGAAAATGCCCATAGCGGGAGTACCGGAAGCGCAAGAAAGGCGGCGATCATGATCGCTTTTTTACGCCCAATACGTTCCGATAGCGTACCGTAGAAAATACCGCCGAGCATGGCGGCAATGTTATAAAAAATTGCAATGATACTGATCAGATGCGGATCAAAACCATGCTGCATCTTCAGGAAGGTAGGATAGAGATCCTGCGTGCCGTGACTGAAAAAGTTAAAGAACGCCATGACCAGCACCAGATACAGACACAACTTCCACTGTTTGCGCAGAACAGGAAGCAGCGCGGTATTCTCTTTACGCGCTCTGGCCGCCAGCCAGACGGGGGATTCCGGCACTTTAAACCAGATATAAGGCAGCAAGACAACAGGCAGGGCGCCAATCAGGAACATACCGCGCCAGCCAACCATACTGTAGAAGAGGCCAAAAATAACCGAGGCGAACAGATAGCCGCAGGGATAGCCCGCCTGAAAAATGCCCGACATCAGGCCACGCGAACGATCGGGAATGGTTTCCATCGCCAGTGATGACGCGACGCCCCATATCCCGCCCATCGCCACGCCGTACATGACCCGAAAAATCAGAAATGCCATGAAGGTGGGCGACCAGGCGGAAAGCAGTTCAAACACCGTAAAGAACAGAATATTGAGCATCAGTATCGGTCGACGTCCGTACTTTTCCGCCATTCGGCCAAACAGCAGCGCGCCAATGGGACGTACCGCCAGGGTCAGCATAATCGCAATGGAAACGTCCGATACGGAAGCGTGAAACCATTCGGCGAGATCGCTAAGTACAAAGACAAGGATAAAGAAATCAAACGCATCCAGCATCCAACTGGTAAAGCTGGCAAACGCCACATGTCGTTGTGTCGTCGTCCAGTTCAGGGGGGTGTACATAGGTAGTGTCCTGCATCAAAAAATAACATCAAGCTTTGAAGCGGCGAAACGCTGGAGCGCTCCCGTCGTCAAAGCGACGTAACAAGGTAGCGTTGCGCTACTTATTTGTTATCTTTTTGTATATAGCAGGTAAAATGTTAGCAAAAATAGACAAATCATTACATATTATTAACAAAGCTTACTGACACATGATTTGTCACATTTTTTATGGGGATTATCTCATGCAAAGGAAAGCGAAGCGTGGCTAGCGTATCGCGACCGGCCTGTCGCCAGACCGATCGCCATTGACGATTACCTCTCGCGCGGCGGGAAACCGGCCTTTTGCAGGGCGGCGGCAATCTGCTCCGCGGATAGCGACGTTTCAACGTCAACCAGACGCGTCGCCGGGTCGGTTCTCACCGTCGCATTAGCATCGAGAGTCAGAATCGTCTTTTTTACCGTACTGGCGCAGCCGCCGCAGGTCATGTCATCAATATGGAACTGCATAGTGAACTCCTTTTGTGTGGGAACTGTTGCCAGTCTGGGCCTTGCCAGTGTTGGAAGGTCAAGCGTAATCTCAGGACTTACAGACGCTTTGCCAGTCCATGACGACGAGGACGGCGCAACACCGCTCCGGTACGCGCCTCCGGCTCGCTATCGTCAGGTTGTCCAAGCGTATGCAGAATGGGGCAATCTGGCAGCGCGTCGCCGGCGCAGCAGTGAATCAGCGCTTTGAGGGTTTGCGCCATGTGCTGCATGTTCTGGATACGTCTGTCCAGTTCATCAATGTGCGTCTGCGCCAGGCGTTTGACGTCAGCGCTTTGCCGCGACTGGTTATTCCAAAGATTCAGTAAGTCGCTGATTTCAGCAACTGAAAAACCGAGGTCGCGCGCGCGGCGTATAAAATGCAATTGATTAACATCAGCCTGGGTATAGGCCCGATAGCCGGAATCCGTCCGACTTGCCGCGGGAATCAGACCAATCTGTTCATAGTAGCGAATCATTTTGGCCGAGACTTTCGATGCTTTAGCTGCTTTACCGATATTCATGACGCTCCTCCTCATGTCGTGGATGTGTCGGATGGGGTTGCCATCGGCGCCCGGAAACGGCGCAGCCGCAAAGCGTTGCCCAGCACGAACACGCTCGACATCGCCATCGCCCCTGCGGCGAATACCGGGGACAATAATATGCCCCAGACCGGAAATAGCGCGCCTGCCGCGACAGGAATCAGCGCCGTATTGTAAGCAAAGGCCCAGAACAGATTCTGGTGGATATTGCGGATGGTCGCTTTAGACAGCGCGATAGCATTCGGCACGCCTTGCAGGTTGCCGGACATTAGTACGACGTCGGCGGATTCCACCGCCACATCGGTGCCGGTGCCAATCGCCAGCCCCACGTCGGACTCCGCCAGCGCTGGCGCATCGTTGATGCCATCGCCGACAAACGCCACCTGCCCATACGCCGCTTTCAGGCGCCGTATCGCCTCGACTTTCCCTTCTGGCAATACCTCGGCGACCACGTCATCAATCCCTAACTGTCTGGCGATAGCCTGTGCCGTGCGGGCATTATCGCCAGTGATCATGGCGACCTTAATGCCGAGCTGATGTAAAGCGTTAATTGCGGCGGGCGTACTGGGTTTGATCGGATCGGCCACGGCGATAATCGCCGCCAGTTGACCGTCAATAGCCGCATAGAGCGGCGATTTCCCTTCCTGCCCTAACCGTTCGGCGGTGGTGGCGAAGCCGCTAATATCCACGCCAATTTCGCGCATATAGCGATCAGCCCCCACGTCAACACGCGTACCGGCAACGGTAGCGTATACGCCCATCCCGGTCACCGATTCGAAGCCGTTCATGCCTGGTAGCGCGATCCCTTCCTCTTCTGCCGACACGACAATCGCACGGGCAATCGGATGCTCTGAACGCGATTCTACCGCCGCGACTTTCGCCAGCACCTCACGGCGTTCAAAGCCCCCTGCCACGTCGAGATCGGTCAGTACCGGGCGGCCTTCGGTAAGCGTCCCGGTTTTGTCTACGGCCACCACCTTAGCGTCTTTGAGTAGCTGTAACGCCTCCCCCTTACGGAACAGCACGCCCATTTCCGCCCCACGACCGGTTCCCACCATAATGGAGGTCGGCGTCGCCAGGCCCATCGCGCAAGGACAGGCGATAATCAGAACCGCAACGCCATTGATCAGAGCGAAAGTCAGCGCTGGCGACGGCCCAAACGCCAGCCATACCACAAAGGTCAGCGCAGCAATAAGCATCACCATCGGGACAAACCACAGTGTCACTTTATCCACGACGGCCTGAATCGGCAGTTTTGAACCCTGCGCCTGTTCCACCAGACGAATGATTTGCGCCAGCATGGTCTGTCCGCCGACGGCGGTCGCCCGCAACGTGAGCGCGCCTTTTTGGTTTACGGTACCGCCCACCACCGCACTTCCTGCGGATTTCTCTACCGGTATCGGTTCGCCGGTAATCATCGACTCGTCAACGAAGCTGCGGCCTTCGGTCACTTCGCCGTCAACCGGTATCCGCTCGCCTGGCCGAACCTCCATACAGTCTCCCAGCACAACCTCGTCGACAGGGATATCCACGATGCGGCCCTCGCGTAACACATGCGCGACCCGCGCCTGTAGCCCCACCAGACGTTTAATCGCTTCGGAAGTCCGCCCCTTCGCCCTTGCCTCCAGAAAGCGCCCCAGCAGAATAAGCGCGACAATCACTGCGGCGGCCTCGTAATAGACGTTTACCGTCCCTTCAGGCAACAGGTCTGGCGTAAAGGTCGCCACCAGCGAGTAGCCGAATGCCGCTGCGGTTCCCACGGCGACCAGCGAGTTCATGTCCGGCGCCAGACGCGCCAGCGCCGGGAACCCTTTAAGGTAAAAACGGCGACCGGGGATCGTCAGCACCAACAGGGTCAGTGCAAATTGCCAGTACCAGCTTTGTTGCAGGCCAATCGTTTTTATCACCCACTCGTGCATACCAGGAATAAGGTGCGAGCCCATTTCAAGCACAAAAACGGGGAGCGCCAGCACGCTGGCGAGAATCAGATCGCGCTTCAGCCTGACGCGCTCGGCCTCTTTTTTCTCTTCAGAGTCGTCTTCGCCCTGCCCCGCCGTCTCTATCGGTCGCGCCTCATACCCCGTTTTTTCAATCGCCGCGATCACCGCCTCCGCCGATGCCGTCCCGCGGACGGTGGCGCGCTCCGTCGCCAGATTCACCGTAGCGTCCGTTACGCCAGGCACAGCCTTAATACCTTTTTCAACGCGAGCGACGCACGACGCGCAGGTCATACCTTCAACAAGCAAGCTTATCGTGTCGTGACGATTTTCTGACTGACTCATGACGACTTCCCCATCCTGACTATTCGGTATCAGAAAGCCTAAAGCTTGCCATTGTGGGAAGGTCAAGCGTATTCAGGCTGCACGGTTCGGCGAGAATGTGAGATGGCTCATAAAAGAGGATGATGCGAGACATTTACGCCACGATGCCGACCCACGCCCCGAAAAAACCCGTCAGGAGCGCTTGACCTTTCCTTCGTTGTAACGCCTAGCCTTTGCCAAAAATTCTGCGGCAGCGTTGCGGAATGGCCGACACGCTGCGGTAAAGAGGGAAACGACATGCGTAGAACATTCAAAATTATGTTGATAGCCGGCGTCATCGCCGCCAGCGGGGGCGTGATTTACATGGCCGGCGAAGCACTATGGGATAAAGACAACGCCGTCGGACCACCGGCCAGCGCGCCGCCTCCACCGTCGGTACCGGTTGCTAAAGCCCTTAGCCGCACACTCGCGCCTACGGCGGAATTCACCGGTTTTCTGGCCGCGCCGGAGACCGTGGAGCTGCGTTCGCGCGTGGGAGGAACCCTTGACGCCGTCAGCGTTCCGGAAGGACGTCTGGTAAGCCGCGGACAACTGCTGTTCCAGATCGATCCGCGCCCGTTCGAGGTCGCCCTCGACACCGCCGTCGCGCAATTACGTCAGGCTGAAGTACTGGCCCGCCAGGCGCAGGCGGATTTCGATCGCATTCAACGACTGGTCGCCAGCGGCGCCGTATCACGTAAAAACGCTGACGATGTCACCGCCACGCGTAATGCGCGACAGGCGCAGATGCAATCGGCCAAAGCCGCCGTCGCCGCAGCGCGCCTTGAACTCTCCTGGACCCGTATTACCGCGCCCATTGCCGGACGCGTTGACCGCATACTGGTGACCCGGGGCAATCTGGTCAGCGGCGGCGTAGCGGGTAACGCCACGCTTTTGACGACTATCGTGTCTCACAATCCCATGTATGTGTATTTCGATATTGACGAAGCCACCTGGCTGAAGGCGTTACGGCATACCCGCTCCGACAAAAATCCACCGGTAGTCAACATGGGGTTAACCACCGATAACGGGCTGCCTTATCAGGGCGTACTCGACTTTATGGGCAATCAGATGAACCGCAGCACCGGCACTATCCGGGCACGCGCCGTGATTCCTGACCCCGACGGAATGCTTTCTCCCGGCCTGTTTGCCCGAATCAGTTTGCCCATCGGCGAGCCGCGGGAAACCGTGCTAATTGACGATCTGGCGGTGAGCGCCGATCAGGGCAAAAACTATGTGCTGATCGTCGGCAAGGAGAATCAGGTGGAGTATCGTCCGGTTGAGCTGGGACAAATGGTCGATGGACTCCGCGTCGTTACACAGGGAGTACTGCCGGGAGAAAAAATCATCCTCAAGGGGCTGGTGCGTCCTGGCATGACCGTTGCGCCACGTCTGGTGCCGATGCGGCAGAATGTGACCGACAAACAGACCGCGACATTGACTAAAGCGGACGGCGACAGTGCGCCGAAGGCGGTGCGCCAATGAAATTCACCCACTTTTTCATTGCACGCCCCATCTTCGCCATCGTCCTGTCGCTGTTAATGCTGCTGGCTGGCGCTATCGCCTTTTTAAAACTGCCGCTGAGTGAATATCCGGCCGTTACGCCGCCCACGGTACAGGTTAGCGCCAGCTACCCCGGCGCTAACCCGCAAGTGATTGCCGATACGGTAGCCGCGCCGCTGGAACAGGTGATCAACGGCGTTGACGGCATGTTGTATATGAATACCCAGATGGCCATTGATGGTCGCATGGTTATCTCTATTGCCTTCGAACAGGGAACCGATCCTGATATGGCGCAAATTCAGGTGCAAAACCGGGTATCCCGCGCGCTGCCTCGCCTGCCCGAAGAAGTCCAGCGAATTGGCGTTGTAACGGAGAAAACGTCCCCCGATATGTTGATGGTGGTCCATCTTGTCTCGCCGCAAAAACGCTATGACTCGCTTTACCTGTCTAACTTCGCCATCCGGCAGGTTCGCGACGAGCTGGCCCGTTTACCCGGCGTCGGCGATGTTCTCGTCTGGGGCGCGGGCGAGTACGCCATGCGCGTCTGGCTGGACCCGGCGAAAATCGCCAACCGCGGTCTTACCGCCAGTGATATCGTTACGGCGTTGCGGGAACAAAACGTACAGGTCGCCGCCGGTTCCGTCGGGCAACAGCCGGAGGCCTCCGCCGCTTTTCAGATGACGGTAAACACGCTGGGCCGCCTGACCAGCGAAGAACAGTTCGGCGAGATTGTGGTAAAAATCGGCGCTGACGGCGAGGTGACGCGTCTGCGTGATATCGCCCGCGTCACGCTGGGCGCAGATGCCTATACGCTGCGCAGTTTACTGAATGGCGAAGCGGCGCCAGCGTTACAGATTATTCAAAGTCCGGGCGCCAATGCGATTGACGTTTCTAACGCGATTCGCGGCAAAATGGATGAGTTGCAGCAAAACTTCCCGCAGGATATCGAATACCGGATTGCCTATGATCCTACGGTCTTCGTGCGCGCATCGCTACAATCGGTGGCGATTACGTTGCTGGAAGCCCTCGTGCTGGTCGTCCTTGTCGTGGTGCTGTTCCTGCAAACCTGGCGGGCGTCCATTATTCCTCTGGTGGCGGTTCCCGTTTCGCTGGTCGGCACCTTTGCCTTGATGCACCTGTTTGGCTTTTCGCTGAATACGCTTTCGCTGTTTGGTTTGGTCCTGTCGATAGGCATCGTTGTCGATGACGCCATCGTTGTGGTCGAAAACGTGGAACGGCATATCTCGCAGGGCAAAAGCCCCGGAGAGGCGGCAAAGAAGGCGATGGATGAAGTCACTGGTCCCATTCTTTCTATTACCTCGGTGCTAACGGCGGTCTTTATCCCTTCCGCATTCCTGGCGGGCCTGCAGGGTGAGTTTTATCGTCAGTTCGCGTTGACCATCGCTATTTCGACCATCCTTTCGGCCATTAACTCGCTGACGCTCTCCCCTGCGCTGGCTGCCATTTTGCTAAGACCGCACCACGATACTGCGAAGGCTGACTGGCTAACGCGGTTGATGGGCACGGTCACTGGCGGTTTTTTCCATCGCTTTAACCGTTTCTTCGACAGCGCGTCGAACCGCTATGTTAGCGCCGTCCGTCGGGCCGTGCGCGGCAGCGTCATTGTGATGGTGCTCTATGCTGGCTTTGTGGGGCTGACCTGGCTTGGCTTCCATCAGGTGCCGAACGGGTTTGTGCCTGCGCAGGATAAATACTATCTCGTCGGCATCGCCCAGCTCCCAAGCGGCGCATCGTTGGATCGCACAGAGGCGGTCGTGAAACAGATGTCCGCTATCGCGCTGGCGGAACCCGGCGTTGAAAGCGTCGTCGTCTTCCCCGGTCTGTCGGTTAACGGCCCGGTAAATGTGCCAAATTCGGCGCTGATGTTCGCCATGCTGAAACCCTTTGACGAGCGTGAAGATCCTTCGCTTTCCGCTAACGCTATCGCCGGAAAGCTAATGCACAAATTTAGCCACATTCCCGACGGATTTATTGGCATCTTCCCGCCGCCGCCGGTTCCAGGGCTTGGCGCGACGGGCGGCTTTAAATTGCAGATTGAAGATCGTGCGGAACTGGGATTTGAAGCGATGACAAAGGTGCAAAGCGAGATTATGTCTAAGGCGATGCAGACGCCCGAACTGGCCAATATGCTGGCCAGTTTCCAGACAAACGCCCCGCAATTACAGGTGGATATCGACCGGGTAAAGGCGAAATCAATGGGGGTATCGCTCACCGACATCTTTGAAACGTTGCAAATTAACCTCGGCTCGCTTTACGTCAACGATTTCAACCGATTTGGCCGTACCTGGCGGGTGATGGCGCAGGCCGATGCGCCATTCCGTATGCAACAAGAGGATATCGGCCTGCTTAAAGTCCGCAATGCGAAGGGTGAGATGATCCCGCTTAGCGCTTTCGTCACGATTATGCGCCAGTCGGGGCCAGACAGAATCATCCATTACAACGGCTTCCCCTCGGTAGATATTAGCGGTGGACCGGCTCCGGGTTTCTCCTCCGGACAGGCGACGGACGCGATTGAAAAGATCGTGCGTGAAACGTTGCCGGAAGGGATGGTCTTCGAATGGACCGATCTGGTTTATCAGGAAAAACAGGCCGGCAACTCTGCGCTTGCTATCTTTGCGCTGGCGGTGCTGTTGGCCTTCCTGATCCTGGCGGCGCAGTACAACAGTTGGTCGCTGCCCTTCGCCGTCCTGCTTATTGCGCCTATGTCATTACTCTCAGCCATTGTCGGCGTGTGGGTATCTGGCGGAGATAACAATATCTTTACGCAGATTGGTTTCGTGGTGCTGGTCGGCCTGGCGGCCAAGAACGCCATTTTGATTGTCGAGTTTGCCCGCGCCAAAGAACACGACGGCGCAGACCCGCTGACCGCCGTACTGGAAGCGTCACGCCTGCGTCTGCGTCCTATCCTGATGACCTCATTCGCCTTTATCGCAGGCGTAGTACCGCTGGTACTCGCGACGGGTGCCGGCGCGGAAATGCGACATGCGATGGGCATCGCCGTGTTTGCCGGCATGTTGGGCGTCACGCTCTTCGGCCTGTTATTGACGCCTGTGTTTTACGTGGTGGTTCGCAGGATGGCATTAAAGCGTGAGAACCGCGTTGATTCACATGATCAGCAAGCATAATGATGGGAATGGCATAATGAAGATCACTTTTACAGGCTATCGGCAGACCGCCACGCTGGCGACGCTTGCTTTCGTCACCACGCTTGCTGGCTGTACGATGGCGCCGAAGCACGAACGCCCCACATCGCCGACTGCGGTGGTCTATCCCTACGCAACGTCAACCGTTTCTGGCGCGCCGGATGCCGCTGACATTGGCTGGCGTGATTTCTTCCACGATCCGCTTCTACAGGAACTGATCGCGATCGCGTTACGCAATAATCGGGATTTACGCAAGGCAGGGCTCAATGTTGAAGCCGCCCGGGCGTTATACCGTATTCAGCGCGCGGAGATGCTGCCGACGCTCGGCATCGCCACCGCCATGGACGCCGGTCGCACTCCCGCCGATCTCAGCGTCACGGACGAGCCTGAGATTAACCGACGCTACGAGGCGGCTGGGGCGACGACGGCCTGGGAACTGGATCTCTGGGGGCGAGTGCGAAGCCTTAGCGACCAGGCATTAGCCGCCTATATGGCGCTTGATGAGACGTACATTGCGGCGCGAATGAGCCTGGTTTCCGAAGTCGCCAGCGCCTGGCTGACGCTACGGGCTGACCGGGAGCTGCTGCGCTTAACCGAGGATACGCTGGCCGCGCAAAAAAGTTCATACACATTGACAACCCAGCTTGCCCGGACAGGTAACGCCACACAGCTCGATCTGCGTATGGCGGAGATCGCGCTGCGTTCTGCGGAAATCAATCGCGCGGCGTATACGCGACAGTTGGCGCGGGATCGTAACGCGCTGGAATTGCTGTTGGGCCAGCCGCTCACGCCTGAACTGTCGCGTCGACTAAACGAAGCGGTCACGCTTACAGAAGGCGCGATCCCGACCACACTGCCAGGCGGATTACCGTCAGATCTGCTGGTACGCCGCCCGGATATTCGCGCCGCCGAGTACAGGCTGCGCGGCGCAAACGCCCGAATAGGCGCAGCGCGCGCCGCCTTCTTCCCGACAATCAGCCTGACAGGCACGGCGGGAACGGCCAGCGCGTCTCTTAGCGGACTCTTTGAACCGGGATCGGGAAGCTGGCGTTTTCTATCGCAAATCACCTTGCCTCTCTTTCACGGCGGCGCATTACGCGCTGACCTGGATAGGGCGCATGTCCAAAAACAGATTGAAATCGCCAGGTATGAAAACGTTATTCAGCAAGCCTTTCGCGACGTGGCGGATGGTCTGGCGGGACAGCGTACGCTGAATGACCAGGTGCAATCAGAACAACGCGCGGTTGAAGCCAGCCAAATCGCCTATGAACTGGCCGGACTCCGTTTTCAGGAAGGCGTCGATGACTACCTTACGCTGCTTGATACCCATCGTATGCTTTATGGCGCGCAACAGCGCCTGGTACGCACACGGCTCATGCAACAGCTGAATATCATTAATCTGTATAAAGCATTAGGCGGCGGTTGGCGGGAATACAGCGAGAAAAAGCAAGGTTAGCCCAAATAGCGCGCGCGTCGCCAGTGCGGCGCGCGCGCTAAACAGGCATATATTACCTGCAAAATAAGGTTAACGAGGGCAACGATAAACGTTCCCGCTTAACGTGACATTGGTTTGTTTGCTTGAGCCCGAACCGTGCCATGAACTTCCTGTCTGGCCTGCACGCTGGGTTAACAGGACTACCGTATTGCCGCCCATTTTATAAGCTTTGTTTTTCAGATCGTTACGGGCACCCGTTTCCAGGTTACTGTTGGAAGTCCAGCCACCGGTAAAGAAATTCCCCTGGCTGCCCGTGATATCTCCTAAGTAGCTGCATTCCTTACCTGGCTCGCTGGTCATCACCCGTACCTGTTCAGCGCCATAATTCAGCGAATTAGCACTACATGCGGTTAAAGCCAAGCCGACGAAACATACTAAGATCTTTTTCATACTAATACCTGGTCTATTAATCATTAAATAATAACGCGTTCTTGCTTCTGAACGCCGTCAAGGAACTATATTTAAGATGTAACGAATGTCTTTCATTTGCTGAAGAAAAGTCTCTGTCATGATGCTATCATGTATGCTTGAGGCTATTTCTTGTTCAGTTTTTTCAATATGCTCTCTGAGTCTTATTTTTGTTTTTTCGTCAAGCGCCGAGATAAGTATCTTAATGGCAAGCAGCATAGTAGGATTGATGCTTTCACACTCTCTCATCGTTAACTTTTTCATCTTGTTTGCTTCAAGCCTGATCGGCGTTTTTGTCTACACGGCAAATTTTAGATGCGAAGATATGGCGACTTCTTTGGTAAATAAATAGCAAATGGAAAAAGCGTTTGAAGCCATATTTACGACAGATACGCAATCTATGAATGTACAAAGTCTTACGACTCATGCCATAGCTACTGGCGATCTGACTCATCGACTTTTTATATAAAAAGTGCCATAACAACTCCTCCTCCTTTTTTGTCAACGGCGCAAGTTCACCGACCGCTACTTCGTTTGCACAAGCGTATTTAATGAAATGCTCAATAAAAACAGGCTTTGCCAAATCGGGATCGATATCAGGATCTCTATCGCAGCCATGTGGATAAAGTTTTCCAATATCTCTGCGCGTGAGCCAGATTCGACGAGCATGTGGATAATGCTGCATGAGCGCCTTAAAACCTTTCCAGACCCCCTGAATCAAAACTCGTCCATCAATAATAATTATGATATCTTCGCTAGCTGATATCTGACACGAATTATATTCTCCATTGAGTGGGAACATAAAGCACTTCCCATCCTCAAAGAGTGAAGCGATGCCTAAATAAGTATAATAATCATCCGTTAAAACTATACCTATCGTTTTTAACGGAAGTTGTTCCGATAGTGAATTTATCATAATTTCATCAATAGAATAACGCTACGGTGAGTGTTTTATCTTCCTCTTAAGATTACCTGAGCGCTCATAACCATCCCTATTCTGTAGCAGCGCCATATTATTTTTAATTCCTTGCCATAAACGTAACGCTTATACTTTTAATATCAGAAGCGATAACCTACGCTGACACCAAATGTATTGGTATCCACAGCGAAGAAACGACTGGCTTCCCATGATGCATCGATAGATATACTCTTAACTGGATTAAATATTACGCCAGCGCCGTAGGCAAAGGACTCTTCTTTTGAGTGTTTATTAAATTTCATCGTCGCTATACCCGCATTGCCGTACAGGCTCACATAGTCATTAAAACGATATGTTGGTCCAAACATCAAAGAACCATAGTCCACAGAATCGGAACCATTTTTATGCAACTTCCCCTCTTTCCAGGTGTAATTCTCCATTTCATTGCGCGTCGCGGTGAATGAGCCTAACATCCCCCAGGTCTCATTAAACTCGTAACGATATTTAAAATTAAAGCCTCGCAGATCTTTGCTATCGCTATTTTTCAATGAACTGAGATGAGTTTGTGCATAACCAAACGATACGGTGTGCTGATCGTTAGCCAAAGCTAAAGGTGACGCTAATAATAAACCTAAAAAAACAAGGAACGAAGACCGTCTTTTCATTAAAACCACTCCATTTTTGATATATAATTAAGGCGGTACCGGAACTTATGGCACACAAATAGCATTTAGATTAAGAGCACCTAATGCGCTTATTACCAGTCATGCCAACTGCGGAGGTAATATACCCTGATATATTCGATAATGGATATGAAATCAGTCTTACAGAGTTCTTACTTTTTTATTAATGGCGGATTCATAGTTGCTTCAGACCCGATCCTGGCATCGCATCCGTCAGGCGGACAGCGAGAGGTTATCAGCGAGTATCAGTCACCTCCTTGAAGAGTCAAAATTCATAACCAATTGTTTTTCATGTATTTTATTGATTATTGAGTTAACCTTTACCCTTGCGGAGGGCAATTTCGCAACTCGCTTTCTGACGCATTCAGACAACATTCAGATCTACTGCGCGGTACAAACGTTATAAAGCTGCCGATTAAGAGAATAAAAAAAGGTTTTCTCACCCACTTTAGATATTCGAATCTCATTAGCCGCTTCCGGATGCAGAACCCGTAAATATGATAACAGATCGCCAGCCGTGTCCGTGGCAAAGACTTTTACCTGGGATACTTCGAACGTATAAACACCAGGCGCTGTTCGATGTAAATTTTTCATATATACGTCCCGGTATAATATTTTTACACCGTTATCTTTTGTTTTTATTTCATATTGAAGCGTAATTCTCTTCATCTTAAAATCAAGAACAAGACTGCCATCGGCATGGATATCTTTAGGTTGTATCGTCGTTACCGTTCTTGTCGTACATAAAAATTCATTAGTATTAATAGAACTATGGCTACTGTTTCGTACCCAAACTACCATCAGTACGACTGAAACAGCCAACATACCAAGCGTCGCCACGCTTAATAACGTTCTTTTATGGAAATGCATTTCGGCTCCGCTATATCAAGTTGGTTAAGACACTGGACAAAAATATTTGTATTAGGAACGCGAATGTAATAAATGATTTTTCCGTTTTGTTTATGTATTTCATTACTCATCTCAGAGTACGCTTCAACGATATCCGTCAGATGGGTTTTATCATGCCCGACACTATAAAAAGTGTATCCATCATACGAACCCTGGAGGGTAAAGTAATCAATATTTTCACCCTTAACTTTATACATCATAAAAAACATCAGAAGCGCGGCCAGGCAAAAGTAGAGCCAATCTTTTTTATTCACAGCGCCCGGTATTGGAGGGATAATAGTGTCATCGCGTCGCACTTCAACCGTCGATAATTCTGTTTCAGCAACAGCAGGCAACGGCGTATTTTGCGCCTCATCACTCAACGGTTCAATGGAAACTGAGAGTAAAACACCCACGCGAGGGCGAGTCACAACAGACGCCCCCTTAAGACCAATTTTATCAAATGACCCTCGTAGCTGGTTAATCAATTTATAATAACTGGCATCAGAGACCACGACACCTTTGCGCCCCCAGACATAGTTAATTAAATCATCTTTTTTAAAAAGGCCTTCATAAAAAGCGATAAGCAAACTGCGTTCCGATTCAGATATCGTTATCGACTCTCCGGCGCAGGAAAGCGTCATTCGTTCACAATCAAGAATAACCCTTTTGTCAATCAGATAATTGTTCTGACTCATAAAAATATCCGCCCCAGTGCTATCACGTTTCTTCACGGCATAAACATATTACCAGGATATATCGTGCTATTGAATTTTTTTCCGTAGCGAGCTCCTGTATTATTCAGCCACCAGGCCACTCGCAGATTCGTTTTCCCCCTTGAGCAAACCATTTTGCCTCTGGGCCGACTTGCCAAGCCAGCTCATAAAGTCATTAGCCCCCATCGGCCTGGCATAAAGAAATCCCTGAACGAATCCTACCCCGTGGCTTAAGATGTAACGCAATTGGTGCTGGGTACTGACCCCTTCGGCAACCACATTGAGCCCCAGTCGCTGACTCAGCGTAATGATAGTATCCAGGACAGGAACATCATCGCTGCTGGTATCAATGGTATCGATAAACGTTCTGTCTATTTTAAGAGAGTCTACAGGTAATTGTTGGAGATAGGAGAGTGAGCAATAGCCGGTCCCAAAATCATCAATCGCTATTAACACGCCTTTTTCACGGAGCGTTGAAAGTTTTTCTGCGACCTGTGAAGGTTCTACAATCAGGCTACGCTCGGTGAGCTCCAACATAAGCGTTATCGTTCCCAAACGAGTCCTGAGCGCCTCTATATCTTGTATAAAACCGTCATCCATAAGATGCGCAGGCGATATATTTACGCTGATATAGAAATCATCCGGTACAGTCCAGTTTATCACGTCATGAGCAATCAGTTCGAACAGATGACGAGAGAGAGGAATAATCATGCCTTCATTTTCTGCGGCGGTAATAAAAATATCGGGAGTTATAAAACGGCCATCCGGTTGCGGCCAGCGCATTAGCGCCTCCACGCCGCCGCAACTAGCGTGTTTAACGTTAAAAACAGGTTGATAATGTACCGTAAACTCATTGTGCGTTATCCCCCTGGCAATCTCCCGGGCCAGAGATAAACGTTTTAAATACCAGCGCCTGTAGAACAACATCATCCCTACAGAAAGACACAATGACAGCGGAACAAAAATAAAAAGGTTTTGTAACCAGTATGCCGATAACGTTGAGAAAGGGGTTCGCACCATCAGCTGGATAGTGTGATCGGTTGAGGTGAAGCGCTGCGTTAAAAACGCCTTACCGCGCAACGTCGCAGCGCTGGTAATCGCCTCCCCTGCGCCGAATGTCAGGCTAAAGGCTGATGCTCTCTCTGCTGCCAATATCTCCATGAGCTCCTGGACATACTGCGAATCCACAATGACGAAAGCCGCTTTATTCGCTGCTACTTTTTTCACATAAACCACAACAAGGCGATCGGGTCCTTCGGCCATACTACCGATAGATCGCAACCACCGTTCCGGATAAGAAGCAGGTAAGGAAAGCCCTGCCAGCCGGGAAAAATGATAGCGTTCGGTTCCTGTGACAAAGGAGCAAGTGATATCACCATTTTCCAGAAACCCAATGTCACGGACATAAGGAGTGAAGGCCCGCGTTCTGGACAGTTCTTTCAGCGTATCAGTGCAGGAACTCTCAGCCAGTCTGGCGGCTTTTCTGGCGACTTGCCAGGAGGCGGCAGATATATCCGCGCTAAACCGCAGCAGCGTATTGGCGCTGACGGCGATATCTCGTTTTAGCTGGAAGATACCCGCGAGTAACCCCACCAATATCATTACGATCAGTGGAACGGCAATAAACAACATCAGAAATAGCTTTCTTACTTTCAAATCATTGCCCTCTTACCGGCCTTCCTTTTGCCACTGTACGCTTTTATAGGATAACTAAAGTAACATTAATATAGAAAAGCAATATTGAGAGATAGGTTATACGTTCTTAATGATAGCAAGATGGCACTCCCTGTGCCGAAAATAGACAAGAAAATATCAATACCCAACAGGTGCAGGATACTATCGTTAAAATAAGCGATAGCAGATATCTAAATTCAATATGTTAGCCAGATGCCAGGTTCGCTGCCTGATGAGGCATAACCATCACGGAACGAATTCCCATCAATACAGGGATTATTGGCTACAACTCAACGTTACTACTGGTGGTACACACATTATACAAATGTCGATTAAGCGAAAACATGTAGGTATTTTTCCCAATTTTGACCATCTTTAACTCATTAATCGTACCAGGCTGTAACAGTCTCAACCAGGAAAACAAATCGCCAGCAGTATCAGACTCAAAAGTCTTAACTGAATTGACTTTAAAAGTAAATGTTTTCATACCCGTTCTGCGCAGTTTGCTGATGCAGATATCACGAAAAAAAAGCCGTTTCTCTTTCGTATCGGTAGTAACATCGTAGTGTAGGGTAATCCTGCCGGATTTAAGATCCAGCACAAGTCCACCATCCATGTACAATTTTCGTGGTTCAATATACGCTTCTGATTTTGTCGTGCATATAAGATTATTGGTTCTATAAGAGTCACGATTTACCCACTCAAGCGCTATTACCGATCCGATTGCGACAATGGCGATAAATATTACAAATATAATCAGTAACGTTCTTTTACTGTAATACATTTTGGCACCGCCATTTCAACAGGATTTAAGCATTGCAGAAAAATATTCATGTTAGGCTCCCTGATATAATAAAGATGGCGTCCATTTTGCCGGTAAATTTTAATTTTTAGAGAGTTAAAAGCAAAAACTACTTCACTTAATGTGACCTTATCCTCTTTTGTTTTATAGATTGCATAATCGTTATATTCGCCAAGATATGTAAAAAAACTATCAGGGCTGTTACGAACAGGCGCTTTATATATAGTAAATACACCATAGAGCAATGCCAGAAGAATGGCTCCTGTTAATACCACAAATACGCTGTGACGTTTAATTTTGTAAAATATGTTCTCCCGAGTCGTGGTGCCTTTAACGTTTTCATCACTCACCTTTAGGGAGGTGATTTTTTTTATAGGTTCAATGGCAACAGACAGCGATACCCCCACCCGAGGGCGAGTTACGATGTCAGATGACTGTAGACCAATGCTACTAAAATCATTTCTCATTTGATTAATGAGTTTATAGTAACTTGATTCTGAGACGCAGCCTCCACGATTTTCCCAAACAAAATGAATAATATCTTCTTTTTTGTAAAGACCATGCCAAAAAGCAAGAAGCAGATGGGTCTCAGCTTCTGATATTCTGATTATCTCATTACCATGCGATAAGGTCATCTTCGTACTATCAAATACAACACGCTTATCAAGTAAAAATATGCTTTCATTCATGACAATCCTAAAGGTAACTGCATCCATCATTCAGACGACATATTATCATGCTCAAAAAAGAATTCAGCCCCCTAATTAACCTGAGTTTAACTTATAAGTCTCACTTATAGTAAACAATAATTGACACAAGTATTACCTGAACATTACAAATCAAACAGTTATAGGTAAATCTGAACACTTTTCTTTACCTTAACGCAAACTCAGGAAACTTCTGAAAGGCCAAAAGTAAGAAAAAAGTAAGACTAATTATACTGTTTCAGAAGCACATTTCAGAAAATTTACCTTAATCTCACCATCGTATTATCCATCGGGAGGTTTAACTGATGCGGATTTTACATAGCAAAAATGTGCAGGTTTGTATTGCAACATAGTCTATCTATTCAGACGCGGAGAGAATTGTTATCGGATTACACTCAATCAAATGATAACACTATCAGTTGTACTAATGAGATGTATGTACGAAAGCGCTTATCGCTCTATTTCATGATAAGAGAAATAAGTCTGTTTGTTTTATATCGCATTATCAATAGTCAGGAGGGTATAGCTCACATCCAAAAATAGAGTTAATGATCGTTATTTTTACCACTCCTCCATAAGCACGAAACATTCGGGCGAATTGCACTCGTCCTGAAAAAGTAAAGATTAATACAGGAACATTATCATATGTCTATGAAAAAGTATTTAGCAATGATCACAGGCTCACTTCTTGTCTCCAGCAGCGCGATGGCTGTTTCTGATAACACCATCACCTTTCAAGGGGAAGTCTCTGATGAAACATGCTCTGTCGTGATTAATGGTAATCAGGCTAAACCCGTCGTGTTATTGCCAACAGTAAGTACTAAAGACTTATCAGAACAAGGGAAAACTGCGGGGCCAATAACGTTTGATATTGGGCTGTCCGGGTGTACCGGCTCTAAGGACAAAACAACAAAAATTTCCACTGTCTTTGTCGGTAATCAGGTCACCAGTAACGGTAACCTGGGTAATACTGGCAGCGCGAAAAATGTTGAAGTCCAATTACTCGACACTTCAGGGGAGCCAATCAATCTGACCGGCGGCTTTACTGGCGACGGCGACCTACAGCTGGAACCAAATGCTTCTGAAGCGAGCGCGACTTATACCGCGCGGTATTACTCTACCGGGAAAGCAGAGGCTGGGACAGTCGCTGCCACCCTTCAATACGCCGTTTCGTATAAATAATTGTCGCTACGGTCTGGCGTTGAAACGCCAGACCATTTTCAATCGCCAGGGAGTTGTTGAGATGAAAATGGATACCCGACATTCCGCATTATATTACTTAATAGTTTTTCTATTCCTGGCCCTACCCGCCACAGCATCGTGGGCGAGCGTTACTATTTTGGGTAGCCGAATAATTTACCCATCAACAGCCTCCTCCGTAGATGTGCAGTTAAAAAATAATGATGCAATACCTTATATCGTACAAACCTGGTTTGACGATGGCGATATGAATACCAGCCCGGAAAATAGCAGCGCGATGCCGTTCATTGCCACGCCGCCGGTATTTCGTATTCAACCCAAAGCAGGCCAGGTGGTACGCGTAATTTATAACAACACGAAAAAATTGCCGCAGGATCGTGAGTCAGTATTCTGGTTTAACGTATTACAGGTACCACCAACGAATATTGGCAGCGACAGCGGGCAAAATAAAATGTTGGTGATGCTGCGCTCAAGAATAAAACTTTTCTATCGTCCTGACGGGCTAGGTAAACCTGATAGTCTGGCGAAAAAATTACAGATTAAAACGGTAAATAAGGGTTCCGGAAAAAGCGGTATTGTTATTGTTAATCCGCAGCCCTGGTTTGCCTCTTTAAGTAATTTGAATGTAAAAGTGAACGGCGCTTCATATAACCTGGATGCAGACATGATTGCCCCTTTCTCCAGTCAAACCTGGTGGCTGCCGGGCAAACGGTCACTCAAATCCTTCTCCGGTACAGTCACCGTTACTTTGGTTAACGACCTGGGCGCAAGGATAAGCGAGAGCTACGATGTCCCCCACCATTAATTTGAACCGCAAAAGCCTTGCGCTATTGATCGCCATAGTTTGCTCAGGCTCCGCGCAGGGTGAAGAGTATTATTTTGATCCTGCGCTACTTCAGGGGGCCACTTACGGACAAAATATTGCCCGTTTTAATGAACAGCAAACGCCTTCCGGAGACTATCTTGCCGACGTTTACGTTAATGGCACGCTGGTAACCTCGAGCACTAATATTCGATTTAATGCTGTAAAAGAGGGTCAACAGACTGAACCCTGCCTGCCCTTATCGGTGATGAAAGCAGCACAGATAAAATCACTCCCCGCGACCGACGCTGCGACCGAGTGTCGCCCGCTCAGGGAGTGGGTGCCTCATGCCGGTTGGCAATTTGATAGCGCCACGCTTCGCCTGTTGCTGACGATTCCAATGACCGAACTTACGCACAAACCGCGCGGTTATATCTCCCCTTCAGAGTGGGATAGCGGCGCGCTGGCGCTGTTTTTACGCCATAACACAAACTGGACCCACACCGAAAATACCGACAGCCATTATCGCTACCAATACTTATGGAGCGGTTTAAACATGGGCGTTAACCTCGGACTTTGGCAGGTCCGTCATCAAAGTAATCTGCGCTATGCCAATAGCAACCAGAGCGGAAGCGCCTGGCGCTATAATAGCGTTCGAACCTGGGTGCAAAGACCTGTCGCGTCTATTAACAGTATTCTGTCGCTGGGCGATAGCTATACGGACTCCAGCTTATTCGGCAGTCTGTCTTTTAACGGGGCTAAACTTGTCACCGACGAGCGGATGCGCCCGCAGGGCAAACGCGGTTATGCGCCGGAAGTTCGGGGCGTAGCGGCCAGTAGCGCGCACGTGGTAGTAAAACAACTGGGGAAAGTGATTTATGAAACCAACGTTCCGCCGGGCCCATTTTATATTGACGATCTGTACAACACCCGTTATCAAGGCGATCTGGAGGTAGAGGTTATCGAGGCCAGCGGTAAAACCTCACGTTTCACCGTGCCTTATTCTTCCGTGCCGGATTCGGTACGTCCCGGTAACTGGCACTATTCGCTGGCCTTCGGCAGGGTTCGTCAGTACTACGATATTGAAAATCGTTTCTTTGAGGGAACGTTCCAGCACGGCGTTAATAACACCATTACCCTCAACCTCGGTTCACGAATTGCGCAGCGTTACCAGGCATGGCTGGCGGGCGGCGTCTGGGCCACCGGTATGGGCGCGTTCGGCCTTAACGCCACCTGGTCGAATGCGCGCGCAGAGCATAACGATCGCCAGCAAGGCTGGCGCGCGGAACTCAGTTACAGCAAAACGTTTACCACCGGCACTAACCTGGTACTGGCGGCTTATCGTTATTCAACCAACGGCTTTCGCGATCTTCAGGACGTGCTCGGCGTACGCCGGGAAGCAAAAACGGGGATTGATTACTACTCCGACACGCTGCATCAGCGCAATCGCCTGTCCGCGACGGTAAGCCAGCCGTTAGGACGGCTTGGCACGCTTAACCTCAGCGCCAGCACCGCAGACTACTACAATAACCAATCGCGTATAACACAGCTACAAATGGGGTATAGCAACCAGTGGCGGAATATAAGCTACGGGGTGAATATCGCACGACAGCGCACCACCTGGGATTACGATCGCTTTTATCACGGCGTCAACGAACCACTGGACGTGAGTAGCCGACAAAAATATACCGAAACCACAATGTCGTTTAATGTCTCTATACCGCTGGATTGGGGCGAAAACAGAACGTCTGTCGCCATGAATTATAACCAGTCCAGTCAAAGCCGTTCCTCAACCGTATCCATGACCGGCAGTAGCGGTGAAAACAGCGACCTGTCATGGTCGGTTTATGGCGGCTACGAGCGTTATCGCAATAGTAATAGCGATAGCAGCGCGCCAACGACGTTTGGCGGTAATCTACAACAAAACACCCGGTTTGGCGCACTTCGCGCCAACTATGACCAGGGTGATAACTATCGTCAGGAAGGGCTGGGCGCGTCCGGCACCCTGGTACTTCACTCTGGCGGTCTGACGGCTGGCCCCTATACCAGCGATACCTTTGCGCTTATTCATGCCGATGGCGCGCAGGGCGCGATCGTACAAAATGGCCAGGGCGCTGTGGTTGATCGCTTTGGTTACGCCATTCTGCCTTCATTATCTCCTTACCGCGTCAATAACGTTACGCTCGATACCCGTAAGATGCGCAGCGATGCCGAACTGACGGGAGGAAGTCAGCAGATTGTGCCCTATGCCGGCGCCATCGCGCGTGTCAATTTCGCCACTATCAGCGGCAAAGCGGTGCTGATCTCCGTGAAGATGCCGGATGGCGGCATACCGCCAATGGGCGCTGATGTTTTCAACGGTGAAGGCACAAACATCGGCATGGTCGGCCAGAGTGGGCAGATTTATGCCCGTATCGCCCATCCGTCGGGTTCTCTACTGGTGCGCTGGGGAAAAGAAGCAAACCAGCGTTGCCGGGTTGCCTACCAACTCGATCTTCACACCAAAGAACCGTTTCTCTATCTGAACAAAATCTGCGAGAAGGAATAGCACAATGCTTTTTAGTTTCCGAACGCTCTTGTTTATCACCAGCCTGTTCGTCAGCGCCGGAACATGGTCGTCATGTATCAAAGTCATCGATAAGAGCGCGCTCTCTGACGCGGCGATAAAAGCGGGCTACACGGCGCAAAACTGGATCGGCGCACTTGACACGAATACGGGTAATATCGGTTTGCCAACGGTGATTAGCATCAGTAATAGTGAAACATTTCAACCCTCCGGCACACTATTGGCCAGTGGGATCGGTAACTTCCTGACGGCCGCCACCGGAACGCCCTATTCCAGTAAACAGGTACTTTACCGCTGCGATTCCGCCGATGCCGGGAAGCTCTATGAGATGTATTCGACAAATGGCGATAGCGCTTTTGCGGGGGCATTTTTTACTCCCGAAGTAGAAGGCGCTTATTATGATGTGGAGCGTAATGTTGCTGTCCGTATGACAAACCTCAGTACCGGCGAATATTACAGCCGTTTCTGGAAAGAACGCCAACTTACCGCAGACAGTTGGTTTCAGGATGACAAATATATTTATATTCCTGCCAGCGCGTTTAGTAACGTGTTATATGAGATGTTTAAAATTGACTCAAGAAAATATTTTGCCTACCAGAATCCAATGGACCGAGATACCTGGACGCAGCCTCGGGGTTATATCGCGTTTAAAGGCCCAGGCTTGATTACCGAGCGGATCAAAGCGGGACTGGATCATGCCAGCGATTATTATGGCTGGCCCAGCTATTGGCCCGGGGCATGGAGTACATATAATAGCGTCACCTATGTTCGCGGCGCGTTATGTAAAATCACAGATTATCCTGCGATCGTGAAAATTCCCCCTGTCGCCGTCGGCATATTAGCCGCCGGAGGCAATAGCCAGGCGCCTTTCCACGTCAGCCTGGAATGTGAGTCCGGCGCCGTGTCCAGTGCCCTCCCGTCCACCAGCGCCGCTAATGTCGCAATGGGGTTTGTCGTTAATCAACCCACCGCCGTGGCGGCGGCGCGTCGCCTGGGGCTAACCACATCCGCAGGCGGTCTGTCGTGGCTACTGGACACCCATTATGGCGAACCTGGCGTAGCTTCCGGAGTGGGTATCCGCATCTATAACGATGCCGGTACGCCAATTAACCTGTTACCCGATCGGATCAAGACAGGCACTGGCAACGCCCGAGGCTGGTATGGCTATAAAGATTTAACCACACGGGTATCATCCGGTTCAGTAGAAACCTATAGCGGTGATTTTACTGCCTCGCTTGAGGCGATCGGCGGACAAACAGTAACGGCAGGAAGCGTGAATGCGCAATTACAGGCAGTGGTTAGTTTTCAGTAAAGTCATATTAACGCTACTTGGGTTGACGGGATGGTATGGCCCGGCACAAGCTGCCGTTAATATTGACAGAACCCGAATTATTTTTGCTTCAGATGATGTCGCTCAATCGTTGACATTATCCAACGATAATACAACGCCGATGCTGTTACAGGTATGGACCGACGCCGGAAACATTGACGCCTCTCCGGATAACAGCAAAACGCCGCTGGTGGCGCTGCCGCCGGTATTTAAAATGCAGCCAGGAGAACTGAGAACGCTTCGCCTGCTCCTGAGTTCCCGCCAGCAGCTTGCAACGGACCGGGAGAGTCTCTTCTGGCTAAACATTTATCAGATACCGCCACTCCCCCAGGATATTAAAAACCACCCGCGAAAACTGGTGTTACCGCTTCGTTTGCGGCTAAAAATTTTAATTCGCCCGACTGGGCTAAAAGCGCCCACGGAAGCGGAGGAGAAAAAATTACGCTTTATTGCTAAAGAGAATACTATACGGATAGTTAACCCCACCTCGTGGTATATGAGTTTAACACTAACGACGGATGACAAGAAAAGTATCGGCGATATCATGGTTGCGCCGAAAACAGCACGTGATGTGCCGCTAACACGCTCGCCAACGCCGGGAGCATCGATAAATTATGCAGTAATCAATGACTCCGGGAACTGGCGACAATATACCGCCATACTGGAAAAATATATTAGTGAGAGTGATTTTACTCCTGAGTTTTGATGGGAAATATTCAGGGATACGATCGTATCCCTGAGGATTGTTATGGAGTGAGTGTGTGATACTTACAATGCCATCCAGCCGATACCAATAGAATTCTCAACCTCCGATAATCGTCACCCAAAAATCAGGAGATAAAATATGACGTTAAAACCAGGTGAGAAATCCGGTAATAATGGAGGTATCTATGTGGAGGTTGGGCCTCGTGGTGGGATAAAAGATAACTTCGCCACGATAGCGGAAACAAAACCGCGCCACCAACGCAACGCCCTAAAAGCTACTGGGTGCTGGCAAAAAGAACACCTAACAGTAAACGTAAGTCAGAGCATCTGGCGCCACGACAGTTGGCGCCGACTGATCACAGTACGCCCGGTGCTTTACCGCCTGGCAAGCATTGTGCAAGATGCTCCGTGAGGAAATCGATGCAGATTTTGATACGATCAGAACTTGATGAACGCCGGGTATATACAGCCCAGATATTCGCGTCCTGATACCACTGAGGCAACACGCGAACCAGCTCACCTCGTTCAATATACTGCGCAACATCCCATTCCGACCGCAATGTAATGCCATGGCCTTTCAGGGCCCAAATAAGCACCACACTGCCGCTGTTGGAAGAATGAAAACCGTTTAGTCGGCAATGTGTCTGCTGCTTACCGTCCGTTAATATCCAATTGCCAAATGCCGAGTTTTTTTCCTGAATCATTAGGCAATCGTGCTGCACAAGCGCACTAACAGACTCTGGCTTGCCGTGGCGTTCGAGGTATTCAGGGGAAGCACACAGGATCCGTCGATTAGTGGCTAACTGCCGTGCGATATACAATTCGTTGATATCATCCCCAACGCGAATTTCAATATCGATCCCCTCTTCCACCAGATCCACTTCACGATCCGTTAGCGTGAGTTTTACCGTAATATCAGGATAGGCGATCATAAATGACGACAGCGCCTCTGCGACATATTTATGCCCAAAACCAAATGAGCAGTTGATGGTGATATTACCAGCCAACACACCACGTTGATTATCCAAACGACTGACAAAGCCATCCATTTCACTGACGACCTGCATAGCCCCACCCAGCGCATTTTCGCCTTCCGGTGTGAGACGCATCACTCTGTTATTTCGAAAAAAAAGCCGGGCGTTGAGACATTTTTCAAGGATAGCGATACGTTTGCTGATATAGGAGGGAGATAACCCCAGCTCCAGCGCTGCCCGGGCAAATCCACCGTTGCGAGCAACGGTGACAAAAACGAAAAGATCTTCAACAGAAGGCCAGCCCTCAAGGGGCTGGCGATGTTTTTTTCCTACAGGTGTCGTTTTCATAGCATCAGTGCGAAGTTGCAAAGGATGACCGAGTTATAACACTGAATGTAAAAAGGACTGAAGTTTCTGGATAAAGTACTCAGGACACTCTTCCTGCGGGGAGTGTCCGCAAGGCAATGCTTCCCCCTGAACGTTTAGCGCCTTTTCTTTCCAGGTACCAACCACATCATATAGTTGCCCTACCGTTCCCAGCCCTCCCCACAGCAACTGTAACGGACACCGGATACGCGCCGACGTATCTGCGGCATCATCGTCCAAATCAATCGTCGCAGCAGCCCGGTAGTCCTCACAGATCGCGTGGATCATCTCAGGGTTCTGGTAACAGCGCAGGTATTCATTGAATGCTTCCTGCGAGGTCGCGCCCTCTATTTTTAGCTGGCCAGAAATATGCTTACGCAGAAAAAATGCCGGATCGTGCGCAATCATCGTTTCGGGTAACGGGAAAGGTTGAATCAGGAAAAACCACCAAAAGTAACGCGTAGCAAAGGATTTATCGGTCAAGGCGTACATCGTCGCGGTTGGAGCAATGTCGATAAAAGTACAACAGGTCACACGATCCGGATAATCCAGCGCGAGCCTGTGTCCTACGCGTCCGCCACGATCATGCCCTACGAAGGCAAAACGGGAAAAGCCGAGCGCATCCATTAACATGACGATATCCTGCGCCATGGTGCGCTTTGAATAGGTACGGTGCGCCGGATCGCTCGTTGGTTTATCGCTGTCGCCATAGCCACGCAAATCCGGCAAAATGACTGTATGATTTTGCGCCAATGTCGGTGCGACTTTCCGCCATGTTGTATGATTCTGCGGATGCCCATGTAGCAGTACCAAAGGTGAACCGCTGCCTCCGATAGCCACTCTTACCGTCAGACCATTTTCCAGACGAACATCCTTGAGCGCAAACCCCGGAATAAACGGAGAGACGCCGCATTCAATCAGTGTACTCATCACTTTCTCCCGTCATGCCAGCTAACAGATGATGTTAAATAACGGCTATCCCGGACGACATTGCGCAGGGTTCCAATATGTTCAATCTCAACTTCAATAACATCACCATCGTGTAAAAACAGCGGTGGAACGCGTTTTTTGCCCACTCCACCAGGCGACCCTGTGAGGATCGTGTCGCCAGGGGAAAGCAGAGTAAAGGTGCTTATATAAGCAATGAGTGAAGCGATAGGATGGATCATATTTGCCGTAGATTCGTTCTGCACCTCCCGCCCGTTTAGTCGTGTCAGTAAACGTAGCATCTGGGGATCGGGAATGTCGTCTGTGGTCACCAGACACGGACCGAATGATCCTGTCGAAGGCCAGTTTTTTCCAGCCGTAAACCAGCTATGCTGCCAGTCCCTCACTGAACCATCCATATAGCAGCTGTATCCGGCGACATAATCTAAAGCATCCTCAGCGCTGACCCGGGAGCATCGCCGCCCAATCACTACGGCTAATTCACCTTCGTAGTCGAACTCATTGGTATTTTCAGGCTTCAGCAGCAGGCCATTATGCCCGGTCTGAGAATCTGCAAAGCGGACAAAAAGGGTTGGGGCCGGGTTGGTTTCATTAAACTCAATACGCTTATCGGCGTAATTCATTCCGACACAGATGATCTTCTGCGGATCGTCAATCACCGGCAGAAAAGTGACTTCCTGGTAGTAATAATCCGCCGGCTCATCACACCATAACGCCGCATCCGTCAGCGCATTAGCGCACAGGAGAGATTTCAAAGTGGGATATTTGTCGCCAAGCCGCTGCGAGAGATCAATTATTCCGGTTTCCTGCATAATGCCGTAGCGTTTGCCACCGTTCACAAGATATTGAACCAGTTTCATTGCAGTCTTCTTCCTTAACCGCGCGGGGATGCAGGCCGTTTTAACCACGGCCGCCGTGAATAATGCGCAACCTCAAAATTTTCAATCTCCGGCAAGTATTGCAATGTCCAGGCTATCGCATCTTCGCCTGCGGCCAGCATCGCCCGTTTGAGTTCACTGATCACAAAGGAGATCGTTTCCTCTGCCGTCGTAATTTCGCAGCGATCGAGTGAAACAGTGATAGAATTGGTATCAGCACTCGCGGCAAGCTGCGCCAGGCGCGCCAAAGCAGGTTCATCTAATGAGACCGTGAGGATCCCGTTGCGTTGGCAGTTATCATCGAAAATGCCTGCAAATGTGCTACCTATCAGCCCCCGTACTCCCAGTTGTTTTAATCCCCATACGGCGTGTTCACGACTCGATCCACAGCCAAAATTGGGGCCAACCAGCAGGAATGTCGCGCTCTGCCAGCCCGGCATGTTCAGAATAAAATCAGGATTTGGTTGGCCGCCAGCCATAAAGCGACGATCGAAAAACACCCCTTTATCCAGCCCCTGGCGATCGATCCCTTTCAGGAACTGTTTTGGCATAATCACATCAGTGTCGATATTCGGTTCCAGCATCGGCGCAATTCGCCCGCTGATTTGCTTAAACGTATCCATCTTATTCCCCTGCCTGAAGTAATGACCGAACATCGACCAGATGCCCCTCTACCGCCGCCGCTGCAACCATCGCCGGGCTCATCAAATGCGTTCTTGCTCCAGCGCCCTGTCGTCCAGGGAAGTTACGATTCGTACCTGATGCACAGCGATCGCCGGGCGACAATACATCTTCATTCATCGCAAGGCACATTGAGCAACCCGACTGCCGCCATTCAAAACCGGCAGCAATAAAGATTTTCGCCAGTCCTTCTTCTTCCGCCTGGCGTCTTACCATTGTTGAACCAGGCACAATGATCCCGCGAACATGGCTGGCGATTTTGCGCCCTTCAAGCACCTTCGCAACGGCACGCAAATCCTCAATGCGACCATTTGTGCATGAACCAATAAAAGCGTGAGAGATACGAATATCTTTCAGCAACATGCCAGCCGTTAATCCCATGTAATGAAGGGCCTTCTCAAGCGCCAGGCGCTTAAGCGGATTGGTTTCCTGTTCCGGGAAAGGGACACGTCCGGTGATGGAACCTGTTTGATCCGGACTGATTCCCCAGGTGACTTTAGGCTCAAGATCATGGCAGTTGATCGCCACCGTCTTATCAAATACCGCATCAGCATCGCTGCTCAACTGTGACCATTCCAGCAATGCCTGCTGCCAGAGTTCACCTACAGGCATTTGCGGTTTACCGTAGATATAGTCAAAAACCTTTTTATCCGGCGCAATAATGGCACCACGCGCCCCCGCTTCTACCGCCATGTTGCAGAGCGTCATTCGTCCTTCAACGCTCAACGCGCTGATGGCCTCACCCACAAATTCAATGGCATATCCGGTCGCGCCATCAGCGCCAATACGTTCAAGCAATTCAAGAACAATATCTTTTGCGGAACAGGCGAAAGGTAGCTCTCCCTGAACACTTACGCGCATGGTTTTGAGCTTGCGGTAAACCAGCGTCTGCGTGGCCAGCAGATGTTCAATTTCCGACGTCCCGATACCAAAGCCCAGCGCGCCAAATGCACCGTAGGTTGTCGTGTGACTATCCCCGGCGGCGATCACCATGCCAGGCATCACTAGCCCTTGTTCATGAGCAACCACGTGTTCAATCCCCTGACGCGGATCCAGCACATCAAATAATGTGATGCCAAAGTCAGCGGCATTTTCCCGAAAGTAATCAACCTGTAGCTGTCCTCCCGGATCGGTCATTAAGTCATCCCGTTGCGACCGCGTGGGATTAACATGGTCAATATTCAATAAAAACGTGTCGGGGTGCCGAACGGTGCGGCCGCGTTCTCTTAACCCGCTAAATGCCTGCGGGCTGGTATATTCATTCAGTATTGAACGATCAATATAAAGTAAAACATGTCCTTCGTTATCAAGTTCACGAATGGTATGTGACTCAACTAATTTTTCATACAGCGTTTTAGCAGACATATATATTCCTGGAGCAACGAATATCCGGGTAGCCAAATATTCACAGTTTAAGCTTTTAGCTATAGTGACACATTAATGAAAAAATGATGATTCCATTATGGAAAGTATAAAAACACACTTCGTGTCTATAATCAGAAACTCTCCTGAACTGACTGTTTTTTGATTTGCGGTTGTTTCTCATATTTTGCGAAAATAAACCGGCAGATAAATAATCCTATCCCCAGCATCATCAGACATGATGCCGCAATAGCATTCCATCCCTGCCAGGAGAAAAGATACCCGTTGAAATACCCCATTACTGCACCGCCAGAGTAGTAGCAAAGCAGATAAAACGATGTCGCCTGTCCTTTTGCGTTTGGACTCCGTGAACTGACCCAGGCTAATACGGTGGAATGAGCAGAGAAAAATGCGACTGACAGTAAAACGATACCTGAAATGAAAACCCACAGAGAAGGGGCGATTAGCGTGAGAAATGCACCGACCATCATACAGATGATCAGCATACTGAGCGCATTCATCGACCCAATATTCAACGCGACACGGGCAGCATATGGCGCAAGAAAAAAAGTTAATGAGAAGCTAACTGGAATCAAACCTATCCAGGTGTAGCTCAGCTCATAAGGCGGTCGATGCAGGTAAAACGCCAGAAAATTAAAGATGGATGTAAAAGAGCCGAAAAGAATAAATCCAATGACAAAACATAATGATACGCGGATATTCTTAAAATGTTCCAACCCGCCTTTCAACACTGCACCAAGCTGTAGTGAAGGTGTAGGAACAAACTGTCGGGATGTCGGGAGAAACAACTTCACCGCGAGTGCCATAGCAATCAGAACACCACCGAAGATAAAGAAAATCGTATCTATAGATACATGCTCCATCATCAAAGTTGCAAACACACGACCAGACATACTCCCTAGCGAATTGCCAAAAATAAAATATCCAGTAACAATCCCTGCCAAAGCAGGAGAGACTTCTTCACTGATATAGACTGTAACGGCCGCCGTAATACCACTTACTGCAATGCCGAGCAAAGCGCGGTATACCACCAGCATCGGCCATGATGATGCAGTTGCGCACAATAGAGTTAAAATACCTCCTGCCAGCAACGAATAAAAAATGATTGGCTTTCGCCCAAAACGGTCAGATAACGTGCCGCTAAATAACATGGCTAATGCCAGAAACCCCACCTCAGCAGACAAAATCATCCCTACCTGATTCAATGGGATATTATAAACCTCACTTAACTTTGGTAATAAAGCCTGGATTGAATATAAAGAAGCTAACTCTGCCAAACCCGCCAGAGGTAATATCATTAAAATAGGCAAGTACTTACCTATTGTCTCTTCAATATTATTTTTCATACACAATGTTCCGTAAAAGATCCTGATTGCCATCTGCCTGTTTGCCAACAAGCATCCGTGTATACAATATTTATCTTTTACGTTTACAGAATTGACAGCGTTCACATTTTATTTTTCTTAATAGAGACAAAATGGAATCAAGTGTTTTATGAAATGTAGATCATCTAAGAATGACGCGGTAATGGCAACGTAGTAAGTTATGAACTATATATTTATTCAATAAATATATAGACATTAATTTGACGAAAAGAAATGAATCGGCAGTCCAAAACTGTCACTGGCAACCCCTTCTGGACGCCGCCATCCTTAGATGGAAACGTCCGTTAGCGTTTTATTCGATAGTCAGCTCACACGAGTTCTTTGAGCTGCTCCTGCATATAGGTCGAAAAATACTCTGGGTTTTTGATAAGGATGCGGTTACCGGAGGCGACTTTTTCTGCCCATCCGGCCACTTTTTTCGTGAACTCAGGATTCCATCCCTCCTGCTCACCCCTTGCCATCACAACTTCCGGACTCGCTGGCACACCTAAGTCATGCAAATACTTTAGAATTCCCTTAGCGGTACTTTCATCCATTGAATGGGGTACTGACGCCGAAGTGTTCATACCACCAATAAAATCCAAGGCTTTTTCAATTGCTGTTGGCATGCTCTTATCCTTAAAATTAACCACGTGAGAGACACCTTGATACTATGTACCCAACTCCGCCGGGATATCAAAGAGAACATCGCCTTTCTTTGACTTACCCCGCAGCTAAACGCTTGCGCGGCTGTTTTCTGCACTATTTTTTGGCTTCTCCGGCTAAAACCAGCCCGGTCGCCACCGCATTGCGCGGGCCTTCAGTACCACGGATATTACCCTGCCCGGCGACAACGCCGTACTGCGCCATCGTTATTGATAATGGCGGCATCGGTGGATCCTGCGCCTAAATCGAGGATCGCCAGCGGCACGGCGCATCCATGCGTCGTTAACGCGCCAGCCACAGCCATGTTGGCTTCCACACCACCGACTTCAACTGGGGTATTTAACCGGGCGCTTAGCTCGCTGGCGATAGCCTGCATCTGTAAGCGATCGGATTTCACCATCGCCGCAATGCCAACGGCGTTTTCCATTGAACATTCCCCGGCAATGCCACCCTGTACCGCGCGGGGAATAAACGTATCCACCGCAAGAAGATCCTGGATATGCACGGCGTTCATGTCATGACCGGTCAGCGAGGCCATTGATCTTACCCAGCAATAGTGGACACGCGACTAAGTGAGTAAACTCACAAGTAAGAGGTGACTCACATGACAAAACCAGCATCAACCACCAAAAAGCCACGCAAGCAGCACACGCCTGACGGATGAGCTTCGTGCTCAGGGTTACCAGTTCAACGTGAAAACCGTGGCGGCCAGCCTGCGTCGGCAGGGGCTGCGGGCGAAAGCCTCGCGCCGGTTCCGTCCGGTCAGTTACCGCAAACATGATCTGCCAGTCTCAGAGAATCTGCTGAAGCAGGACTTTTACGCCAGCGGCCCGAATCAGAAGTGGGTGGGTGAAATCACGTATCTTCGCACTGGTGAAGGCTGGCTTTATCTGGCCGTGGTTATCGATCTGTGGTCGCGGTCAGTCATTGGCTGGTCGATGTCCTCGCGGATGACAGCACAGCTTGCCTGCGATGCGTTACAGATGGCGCTGTGGCGGCGTAAATGTCCGGAAAATGTCATCGTGCATACAGACAGAGGCGGTCAGTACTGTTCAACGGATTACCAGAGCTTACTGAAACGCCATAATCTGCGGGGAAGTATGAGCGCCAGAGGTTGTTGTTACGACAATGCCTGTGCGGAAAGCTTCTTCCATACGCTGAGGGTGGAATGTATCCACGGAGAGGACTTTGTCAGCCGGGAAATAATGCGGACAGCAGTGTTTAATTATAGTGAGTGTGATTACAATCGGTGGCGTCGTCACAGTGCCTGTGGCGGTCTCAGTCCGGAACAATTTGAAAACCAGAACCTCGCTTAGGGTTGTGCCCATATTACGCGGGTAGGATCACAGCTCTTTCCTTCTGCCACAAGTTTTCGGGCATCATCACGACGAGAACTGACATCTGCAAGTGTGATCGTCGGATACACACCCGGCGAGATCATTTTTGGCTTACCGGCAAAACGATAACGGAACCGCCAGCTCTTGCTTCCATTAGGTTCAATTAGCAATGACAACCCTTGCCCATCTCCGAGTGTATAGGCTTTAGTTTCAGGCTTAGCGCGGCGAATCTGCATATCGTTTAAAGGCATGTGGATAGGAATCCAAGACCGAACAGGAACATATACACAATCCTATACACATTCAGTGTCGGATTCTACTGGATGGTTACGGACGGTGATGGACAAAAAAGCAATAAAGTCGTTATAAATCAGTGTATTTATGGATGAATACGGACGTTTGAGGAACTTGAGATGGTGCCGATAATAGGAGTCGAACCTACGACCTTCGCATTACGAATGCGCTGCTCTACCAACTGAGCTATATCGGCCCTGAGAAGGGTGTGTTCACGCGGGTGAATCACGGGGTAGAAGGTTAAAACTAACCGGGCGGTGCGTCAATAGCCTTGCTACTCAACCGGCTATTTTTGCACCGCTCGTCATTAATTACGCACGAATCGTACCATCGCCAAAGCCGATCCACTTATAGGTGGTAAGCGCTTCAAGCCCCATCGGACCGCGGGCATGTAATTTCTGCGTGCTGACCGCCACTTCTGCGCCAAGCCCAAACTGCCCGCCGTCGGTAAAACGGGTAGAGGCGTTGACATAAACCGCAGCGGAATCCACTTCGTTCACAAAACGCGCAGCATTATGCATATCACACGTCAAAATCGCATCGGAGTGCTGAGTACCATGTTCGCGAATGTGGGCGATAGCGCCATCCATATTTTCGACCACCACAACGTTCAGATCCAGAGACAGAAACTCGTTATCCAGCTCTTCCGGTTTCAGCGGCACCAGTTTGGCAGGGCCATGCAGTACCTGCATGACGGTTTCATCCCCATGCAACGTCACGCCGCTCTCCGCCATCTGCTTGCTCAGCGCAGGCAAAAAGCGTTCTGCGATGTCCTGATGCACCAGCAAGGTTTCCACCGTGTTACAGGTGCTCGGGCGCTGGGTTTTAGCGTTGACAATAATCTTCAGCGCCGGGGCGATGTCTGCGCTGCTATCAACAAAAATATGGCACACGCCAATCCCGCCGGTAATCACCGGAATGGTGGATTGCTCGCGGCACAGTTTATGCAAGCCTGCGCCGCCGCGCGGGATCAGCATATCGATGTACTTATCCATACGCAGCATTTCATTGACCAGCGAACGATCCGGATTATCAATCGCCTGAACCGCCGCCTCCGGTAAACCGCAAGCTTTCAGCGCCTTCTGAATGACACGAACGGTTGCGGCATTCGTGCGATGCGTCTCTTTCCCACCGCGTAGAATCACCGCATTACCGGTTTTCAGACACAAAGAAGCCACATCAACGGTAACATTCGGACGCGCCTCATAGATAACGCCAACCACGCCCAACGGCACGCGGCGGCGTTCCAGACGTAGCCCGCTGTCCAGCAGACCGCCGTCGATCACCTGCCCGACCGGGTCGGCGAGATTACAGACCTGGCGCACATCGTCAGCAATCGCTTTCAGACGCGCAGGGGTCAGCGCCAGGCGGTCCAGCATCGCTTCGCTCAGGCCGTTGGCTCGCGCCTGCTCAACATCTTGTACGTTCGCGCTGAGGATACTTTCCATTTGCGCTTCCAGTTCATCGGCTATTTTTTCCAGCACGCGATTTTTTTCGCCGCTGGAGAGCAGCGCCAGCTTATACGACGCCGCTTTAGCAGCAATGCCCATTTGTTCCAGCATATGCCTGTTCCTTATCGAGTAATCATGTCATCACGATGAACAGCGACCGGGCCATATTCATAGCCCAGAATCGCATCGATTTGTTGAGAGTGGTGACCGGCTATCCGCCGCAGAGCATCACTGTTATAACGGCTGACGCCATGAGCGATATCACGCCCTTGCAGGTTACAAATTCTGATGACCTCCCCCCGCGAGAAATTGCCCGTCACGCTTTTGATGCCTTTTGGCAGAAGTGAACTGCCACGTTCCAGCATTGCCGCGGTCGCGCCTTCATCAACCGTAATTTCACCTGCCGGCGGCGCGCCGAAGATCCAACGTTTGCGGTTCTCCAGCGGCGAGGCTTGCGCATGAAAACGGGTACCGACGGAAATCCCCTCCATCACATCGCCGATCACGCCCGGTTTACTGCCTGAGGCAATAATCGTATCAATACCCGCGCGACAGGCTACGTCTGCCGCCTGAAGCTTAGTGCTCATACCACCGGTTCCCAGCCCGGAAACGCTGTCTCCCGCGATAGAGCGCAGCGCATCGTCAACGCCATACACATCTTTGATAAGCTCCGCCTGCGGATTGCTACGCGGATCGGCGGTAAATAATCCTTGCTGATCGGTCAGCAGCAGCAGTTTATCCGCGCCTGCCAGGATCGCCGCCAGCGCGGAGAGGTTATCGTTATCGCCCACTTTAATTTCCGCTGTCGCAACGGCATCATTTTCATTGATAACCGGCACAATATGGTTATCCAGTAATGCACGCAGCGTATCGCGGGCGTTCAGAAAGCGCTCTCTGTCTTCCATATCCGCACGCGTCAACAGCATCTGCCCGATATGGATACCGTAAATTGAAAACAACTGCTCCCACAGTTGAATCAGACGGCTTTGCCCTACCGCCGCCAGAAGCTGTTTAGAGGCAATTGTTGCCGGCAGTTCCGGGTAGCCGAGATGTTCACGTCCGGCGGCAATCGCGCCAGAGGTAACAATAACAATACGATGTCCCGCGGCGTGTAGCTGCGCGCACTGGCGGACAAGTTCTACGATATGGGCACGGTTCAGGCGGCGCGATCCGCCTGTTAGCACGCTGGTGCCGAGTTTTACGACCAGCGTCTGGCTGTCACTCATGATTCTCTGCCGTTCAAAATAAGAAATAAAGACCAAATGAACGTTTTAGCAGGACTGGCTCCGGTTGCCAACAACCTGTACGCGTAGCGTGAAATTTTGTTGCGCAGGATCAGCAAGCGTAGCGGCGGAATTTGACCATTTTATTACCGCAACAATTAAACATATTTTTTTAAAAAAATTCTCACTTTGTCATAAATCTTTCATTACCGAACGTTAAAAACCTTCCTGTTTTTTACCGGGTCTCCCGACAAATCATAGCGCGTAATTAAAACAGGAATGGAAATGAATAAGAGCACTCTGGCAATAGTGGTGAGTATCATCGCATCAGCATCTGTTCACGCCGCCGAGGTTTACAATAAAAACGGTAATAAGCTTGATGTGTATGGAAAAGTTAAAGCCATGCACTATATGAGCGATTATGACAGCAAAGATGGCGATCAAAGCTACGTTCGTTTTGGTTTTAAAGGCGAAACGCAAATTAACGATCAATTGACCGGCTACGGGCGCTGGGAAGCTGAGTTTGCTGGTAATAAAGCCGAAAGTGATTCGTCCCAGCAAAAAACCCGCCTGGCCTTTGCTGGCCTGAAATTAAAAGATATCGGTTCTTTTGACTATGGACGTAACCTGGGCGCGCTGTACGATGTTGAGGCCTGGACGGATATGTTTCCCGAATTCGGCGGCGACTCTTCCGCCCAGACCGATAATTTTATGACTAAACGCGCCAGCGGGCTGGCGACTTACCGCAATACCGATTTCTTCGGCATCGTTGATGGACTGGATCTTACCTTACAGTATCAGGGGAAAAACGAAGATCGCGATGTGAAAAAGCAAAACGGCGACGGCTTCGGCACTTCCGTGAGCTATGATTTCGGCGGCAGTGATTTTGCCGTCAGCGGCGCTTATACTCTCTCCGATCGCACCAGGGAGCAAAATCTGCAGCGCCGCGGTACGGGCGATAAAGCCGAAGCCTGGGCTACGGGTGTAAAGTATGACGCGAATGATATTTATATGGCGACTTTCTATTCAGAAACCCGCAACATGACGCCAGTTTCCGGCGGATTTGCCAATAAAACCCAAAATTTCGAAGCGGTTATCCAGTATCAGTTTGATTTTGGTCTGCGTCCGTCATTAGGCTATGTGCTGTCAAAAGGCAAAGATATTGAGGGCGTCGGCAGTGAGGATTTGGTGAATTACATTGACGTGGGCGCAACCTATTACTTCAACAAAAATATGTCCGCGTTTGTAGATTACAAAATCAATCAGCTTGATAGCGATAACACGTTAGGCATTAATGACGATGATATTGTGGCAATAGGGTTGACCTACCAGTTCTGATAAGTCGCATTGTGCCTGATGGCGCTACGCCATCAGGCATGACAGCAGGGTTATGCCGACAGTTTTACCGGCTCGTCGTTGAAATCGTCAGACGGCTCCAGCGCCAGCTCCATAGAAATCAGCAGGTCGCGTAGCTTTTCATGAAACTCGCGTAGCGTGTATTCCAGTCGCTCCACCACTTCGGTTTCGTTAATCGGCACTGCGGTCCAGTTGCCCTCTTTATCAAACAAACCAAACTGATAACGATAAGTGAAGCGTTTCTCTTGTGCTTCCAGCTCCATCCACCAGCCCCAAAATTCACGCTTCTCTGGCGCGGGCTTCACGTTGACGCAAACTGCCAGGCAATCGAAAAAAAAACGATTGTCTTCGCACTGCCCTTCCCGGATATAGGGGCCAAGCGCGGTAAATTTCTTGATCAATCTACTTTTCGGGTGTCCACTCGGTAACGTCATTGCGATCTCCTTTAATGAAGCAACTGTTTTACCAAATCAATAGAATTTATCAATCTATTAACACAATCTATGATTAATCCAGTCGGTAATTTCTTGCAGCGCGTGGTCAAAATTGCGGTACACCGGGTTAAAAGGGATCTCTATCAGCTTACCGTCTGAAGATGATGTTGTAATTAAGCGAGACTCTTCTTCCGGGCTGAAAGGATCGTTTTTCCAGAAGCCGGAAAGCATTGGCGTAGGACAACGTCTGCCCAGTAGCCCCTGTACTTTCAACGAATAGCGATTGAGCTCCACACGCAGCGCCTCATCCGAAGCATCATGCATACCCAGACGGCTGGCCAGCACATCCAGATACATCTCCGGCACCGTGCTCTGTCGTTGCGGATCGCTAAGTAGCGCATGGACCACCGGCCCCAGGCAAGCCACCGCTTTCAAACGCGGCGCTTCCAGATAGGCCAGACGCACCGCAACGTTGGCGCCAAAACGGAAACCAAACGCCGCAACACGGGTATGATCCACCCAAGGGACATTAGGAAGCGCTTTTAACACATGCTGGTGGAGCAAGCTGGAATCCTGGGTTAATTTCCACTTTGATGAAAATCCAACCGAAGGCATATCAAGCGTTAACATCGCGATACCGCGCGGCGCGAAATAGCGTTCATACAGGGTGTAATAGTCGGTTTGCATGGCGTCCAGGCCGCCGCACATGAGCACCGTCGGAAACGGGCCATCCCCTTTCGGCATATGTAAAAACGCGGTGACAGGCGAACCGCCAGGAACGGCAAATTCCATTTCACGTAACGAGCCTGGCAACCGCTGCGCGGCCTCTTCATAGGCGCGATTCGCCAGCGCCTGCGCCTGCTCCGCCAGCTCATCGCCCTTCAAATGCGGGTAGGCGGCAATGTTATAGAGCGTTGAAGCATGAAGCCAGTAGCGTCCGCTGCGCATGGCGTCCTGTTCCTGACAGGCTTTCTGCTGCCAGTCCATCGCCTGCTTTGCCCACTCATAAATCCAGTTGCCGCCGCGGTAACCGATGACCGTATCGTATAAATCATCATCCGTTCGCTCTGCGTCGCTCATCACAATACGCGCCTGCACATCAAGGATTTCTCGTGGATCAACGCCGCGCCAAATCCACATCAGGCGGTTTATCATGCGATACCAGTGCGGGACGTTCTTACCGTCCAGCGCGGATTGCATGGGCGGCTGCGACCCACGATTGAACCGACGGACAAGGGTAGACGTTTCAGTATGTTTAAAGCGGGGTTTGAACAGGGTTTCGCTGAGGTTAGCCTGTGTCATTCGTGCAGCCTCCTTGGATACTCATAGAGGCTTATTGTAACCAATAAAACAGCGCCCGGCATTGCCGGGCGCTCTGAAAAGCTGCTGATTAACGACCTGAAATCGGCGGTACAAATACCACACCCATATCCCAGGGCTGCTCAATCCAGGTGTTCTGAGGAATATCAATAACATAATCATCAACCAGCGGACGGCCCGCCGGTTTAGCGAAAATCGTGACGAAATGCGCTTTAGGGTACATTTCGCGAATCGCGACGGCGGTGCCGCCGGTATCGACCAGATCGTCGATGACGATAAAGCCTTCGCCGTCGCCTTCTGCACGTTTCAGCACTTTCAGTTCGCGCTGGTTATCGTGATCGTAGCTGGAGATGCATACGGTATCGACATGACGAATGCCCAATTCACGCGCCAGTAGTGCGCCCGGTACAAGGCCGCCACGACTTACGGCAATAATGCCTTTCCATTGTTCTGAAGGCATGAGGCGGCTCGCCAGTTTGCGTGCGTGAATCTGCAACATGTCCCAGGTGACGACGTATTTTTCGCTCATGTGAAGTGTCCCAGCCTGTTTATCTACGGCTTAAAAAGTGTTCGAGGGGGAAATAGTTGCGCGAGATTATAGAGACCTGACGCGCTAAAAACCAGTGTTTAGCGGAATCCACGCCTCTTTTTGTATGCTTTATACTACCCGCAGGCGGAGAAAGTGGTATTCTCAGTCGCATCTCGTAAGAGTTATCAATTCCGCTAACCCTGTGGCCTGTAAGAACGTTTTTCAGACCACCGCCAAGGAGACTTATCGTGTCTGAACTGTCTCAGTTATCACCACAACCTTTGTGGGATATTTTTGCCAAAATCTGTTCTATTCCTCACCCGTCCTATCACGAAGAGCAACTCGCGGAACATATTGTGAGTTGGGCCAAGGAGAAAGGCCTTTACGTGGATCGCGACCAGGTCGGTAATATTCTGATCCGTAAGCCCGCCACTGCAGGTATGGAAAATCGCAAGCCGGTCGTTTTACAGGCGCATCTGGATATGGTGCCGCAAAAAAATAGCGACACCGTTCACGACTTCACTACAGATCCTATCCAGCCTTATATTGATGGCGAATGGGTTAAAGCGCGCGGTACTACGCTCGGCGCCGACAATGGTATTGGAATGGCTTCTGCGTTAGCGGTACTGGCTGATGATAATGTCGTCCACGGCCCGCTGGAAGTGCTGCTGACCATGACTGAAGAAGCCGGCATGGATGGCGCGTTCGGCCTCCAGTCCGGCTGGTTGCAGGCCGACATCCTGATCAACACCGACTCTGAAGAAGAAGGTGAGATCTATATGGGCTGCGCAGGCGGCATCGATTTTACCTCTAATCTGCCGTTGACCCGTGAAGCTGTACCCGCAGGATTTGCGTGCTTTAAGCTAACCCTGAAAGGTCTGAAAGGCGGCCACTCCGGTGGTGAAATTCACCTCGGTCTTGGCAATGCCAACAAATTGCTGGCGCGTTTTCTGGCCGGGCACGCAGAAGAACTGGATCTGCGTCTGATCGATTTCAACGGCGGCACGCTGCGTAACGCGATTCCGCGCGAAGCGTTCGCTACCCTCGCCGTTGCCGCAGACAACGTAGGCGCGCTGAAAACATTAGTGAACGCTTACCAGGATATTCTGAAAAACGAACTGGCGGAAAAAGAGAAAAACCTGACGCTGCAACTCAATGAGGTTGCGAATGATAAAGCCGCATTGACCGCGCCGTCACGCGATACCTTTGTGCGCCTGCTGAACGCAACGCCGAACGGCGTGATCCGCAATTCAGACGTGGCGAAAGGCGTAGTGGAAACATCGCTGAACGTTGGCGTGGTCACAATGTCCGATGCGAATGTCGAAATTCACTGCCTGATTCGCTCTCTTATCGACAGCGGTAAAGATTATGTGGTGAGTATGCTGGATTCGCTGGGCAAGCTGGCTGGCGCTAAAACCGAAGCAAAAGGCAGCTATCCTGGCTGGCAGCCCGATGCGAACTCGCCGGTCATGCACCTGGTGCGGGAAACCTATCAGCGTCTGTTCAACAAGACACCGAACATCCAGATTATCCACGCCGGCCTGGAATGCGGTCTGTTTAAGAAACCCTATCCGGATATGGACATGGTTTCTATTGGGCCGACCATTACCGGACCTCACTCTCCGGATGAGCAGGTACATATCGAAAGCGTCGGCCACTACTGGACTCTGCTGACCGAATTGCTGAAAGCGATTCCTGCGAAGTAAGAAAGCGCTAAAATGCCCGTCCCATTTCTGGACGGGCTAGCAATATGGAATATCGGGTATCTATTGCCAGATAAACTCTCCTGGATGCGCTGAATAGCGCTGCGGCTACACGCGAATAGCCGGACAGCCCTATAACAGCGCCGGTAACACCGAATTATTGTGGCATAAACGCCATTCCTTTAAATATCCGCAGCGGATTGCCGCGCTCAATCTGATGATGGAACAGACGCCTTTCAGACTTCAACGCCGCACACTCATTTTGCCGTTGCTGTTCCAGCCGCCAGGCAATCAGCAGCCGGGCCAGACGCTTATTCGCATGTTGACTGCGCTCCGACTGAACCTTCACGCTAATCCCGCTCGCCAGGTGCGTGGCCCGCACTGCCGAGTCGGTTTTATTAACGTGCTGCCCACCCGGGCCGGAAGAGCGCAGAGTCTCGAAACGAATCTCATCAGACTGTATGTGCTCGTCGGCGGAAAAGCGCCCAATGCCGACGTACCAGTTTTTTCGCCCATGGTGCGGGCGATACGGGCTGGTACAAATCCACAGTAAAGTGCCGCACCAACGTTCACTGAAAGCCATGGCTTTTTCGCCGTCCAGCGAGACCAGCGCAGAACGCAGCGTGTCTGGTAATCGTCCCGGCTCTGTTTCAAGTCGCGTCAACGATACCTTTTCTCTGGCAGCTTCTTTCGTCAGACAATCCAGCGCTTTTTTTACCGCCAGACAACACTCGTCCGGTCCCTGTGCGGAAGAAAGTTGCAGTAAGATCATGCGCTTTTCTCCCCTGAGGTTTTCAGCGTCAGCACCGGACGCAGACAGGCAACTGGCGTAATCAGTCCGGCGTCTGCCAGACAATCCACAACGCTATCGATGGATTTATACGCCTGCGGCGCTTCTTCATAAATGAGCTGGCGATCGCGGCAAATCACCCGGCTACCCATCCCGGTACGGCAGAGCTGTCGCGGGGTAAATTTTGCCGATAACCGGTCTTTACACTCGGTACGCATCCATTTGCGCCCCGCGCCGTGCGCCAGGGAGAAGAGGCTATCCTCGCTGACGACGGGTTTCACCAGCCAGCTATAATCGCCGCGCGAGCCGGGGATAATCACCAGTCCCTGCCCATCTGGCGTAGCGCCTTTACGGTGCAGCCACCCCGCCTCACCCGCGACAGTACAGGGTTCAACGAAGTTATGCGCCACATCCAGCCGCGGTTCGCCCTCAGCCCTGAGCTGTTGCAGTATCCGGCGGGCAATCAGCGCGCGATTACTGCGGGCAAATGCCAGCGCATCGTCATGTTCTGCAAGGTAGTGGCGCGCATCGTCGCTATCTTCCGGCAAACCGTTATGCGAAAACGCCTCCACATGACGACGCAGGATAGCTTGCCCCAGACCGCGTGAACCACTGTGTACCAGCAGTAATAACTGCGCTTTTTGCAACCCCGACAAAGCGAACGAATCAGCATCGACGATGCGATCGACCTGCTGCAGCTCGGCAAAATGATTGCCGCCGCCAATGGAACCCAGCGCAGAGCGCCACGAATGATGCTGCATTGCGGCGGGGACATTCTCCTCCAGCCACTGCGCGTCCGCCACGTCAGGCAGCGACGCCAGCCGCTTCTCCAGTTTATCGGCGTTATATTTACGCCCTAAAATATCCGTTTGCCATAACGCCATGCCGCAGCCGATATCGTTGCCGACCAGCGCCGGATAAAAGCGTCCACGCGAGAAAAAGGCTGCGCCAATAGGATAGCCGCGCCCCGGATGCAGATCTGGCATCCCGATAACGCGTTTCATACCGGTTAACTTAGCCGTCGTATATAATTGTTGGATCGCGGAATCTTCGATCCACAGGTTATCCGATGCGATAGAAAATACCACATCTGATAAAGGACGAATATAATTGCCCATATACCATTCCATATATGAATTAAAAAATCAGGAAATGGCAGACTAATCCAGGGCAATAAAAGAAAATTAATCCTGGAAAGGTCTGCAAAGTGCGTTCAGAGAATAAAGTGTCATGATGAACCTCCTTTGCAGTTATTGAGAATGAGAAAACGCGGGTATAGTAATACTGAAATTTAGATGGCGCAATCGTAATAGTGATAAAATCTTAATAGCCTGACTTATAACCCTAACACCAACTGTCGTTCCAACTGAGGGTCGAGCAGCGTTACGTGTAGCCCCACCAGCCGTACGCCGCGCTCGCCGCGACGCTCGTCCCAGGTTTTACGGGCGGTGGTAATTAAGTCTTCTTTATTTAATTGCGGCCAGACATGTTCCTGAGTGGTTTGCTGAAAATCATTAAATTTTAATTTAACGCCCTGTCGGGCAATCAGTAAATCGGGCTTTACTATAGCCAGACGACGCTCCAGTTCCGGATATAAATGTTCAATAATGGCCTCGCAGTCCGACCATTCATGAATATCCTCCGCCAGAGTACGCTCAACACCTACCGATTTACGCAGCCTTTCGCTGTTAACATCACGCTCGTCAATACCCTGACTACGCTCCCATAATACCCGGCCAAATTTACCAAAGCGTTTGAGAAGCATCGCCAGATCGCACTGTTGAATATCCCCGCAGGTTCTTAACCCCATATTTTCCAGTTTGGCGGCGGAAACTTTCCCCACGCCTGGAATTTTGGCTAACGGCAACGTTTTAAGAAAGCCGGGTACATCGGCTGGCGTAATAACATATTGTCCGTTCGGTTTATTGAGATCGGAGGCGATCTTCGCCAGAAATTTCACTGGCGCAACGCCGGCGGAGGCGGTGAGTTGCAGTTCATTGAAAATAGTCTGACGAATCTCCCTGGCGATCAGAGTTGCCGATCCATAACAGTGCGGGCTGTCAGTCACATCCAGCCAGGCTTCATCCAGCGAGAGCGGTTCAATCAGTGAAGTGTAGCGGGAAAAGATGTCACGTACATGCCGCGAAGCCTCTTTATAGGCGTCAAAGCGGCCAGGCAATAAGGTGAGATGGGGGCACAGCTTTAGCGCCATGGCGGTCGGCATCGCGCTGCGTACGCCAAACTGGCGCGCAGGATAGTTGGCGGTACTGATAACGCCTCTTCGCTCACGACTCCCGCCAATGGCAATGGGGATATCGCGTAACGCCGGATTATCACGCATCTCTACCGCGGCAAAAAAACAGTCCATATCAACATGTATGATTTTGCGCATCGCTCGCCCCCACAATACTGTTTAAGTGTACAGTATGTTTTATTGCGCGCAAAGAGACATTCGCGTTAAAAATGCGACATATTCGAAGGTATGACGACGAAAGCGGCGGGAAAATTGTAAACGTACACACGGGGACTTGCGAAAAACTGCCGTGGTGCTAATGTGAGCGCTCCAAATCCAGATTACTCCGATTTGGGGACTCTTTTGCCGTTCTGGCGTGTGTAACCGTTTTATCAAGGAACAAGCAGTATGCGTAAAATCGCATTTTTTCTTGCGATGCTTCTGATGCCGTGCGTCTCATTTGCCGGTTTGCTGAGCAGCAGCAGCCCCGTCACGCCGGTCAGTAAAGAGTATAAGCAGCAGTTAATGGGCTCACCGGTCTATATTCAGATTTTTAAAGAAGAGCGCACTCTTGATCTCTACGTCAAAATGGGTGAGCAATACCAGTTGCTTGATAGCTACAAAATTTGCAACTATTCCGGTGGGTTAGGCCCGAAACGCCGTCAGGGCGATTTTAAAAGTCCGGAAGGGTTTTACAGCGTTCAGCGCAATCAACTCAAGCCAGACAGCCGTTTTTATAAGGCCATCAACATTGGTTTTCCCAATGCCTACGATCGCGCGCATGGCTATGATGGTAAATATCTGATGATTCACGGCGCCTGTGTTTCCGTCGGCTGCTATGCCATGACCGACAGCGGCATTGATGAGATTTTCCAGTTTGTCACCGCCGCGCTGGTCTTTGGTCAGCCGAGCGTACAGGTGAGTATTTATCCGTTCCGGATGACCGACGCCAATATGCAGCGTCATAAATATTCTTATTACAAAGATTTCTGGGCGCAGCTAAAACCCGGCTACGATTATTTTGAACAGACGCATAAGCCGCCAACTGTTTCTATCGTTGATGGACGTTACGTCGTGAGCAAACCGTTGAGTCACGAAGTCGTTCAGCCACAGCTGGCCTCAAATTATACGCTCTCCGAGGCAAAATAACGCCCATTCGCCTGGCATAATCTTTTGCCAGGTTTCATTCCCCGTTAGCGGCTGGGTAGCAATCACGGTAACCACGTCATTTGGCGTGGTCTGTGAGCTGAAATCAATTTCCATATCCTGATCCACCAGCGTGGCTACGCCAAACGGCGCCCGGCGAGTGATCCAGTGCAAATGGGTTGAGCAAAACGCCATCACATATCGCCCATCTGACAGCAGCATGTTAAAAACGCCTTTTTCACGTAATACCGTCGCCAGTGTCGCAATATATTTAAATACCGCTGTCATGTTGCCCGGCGTGCGGGGATAACGCTGCGTTAATTTATGCAATAGCCAGCAAAACGCTTTTTCGCTGTCGGTTTCCCCCACCGGACGAAAATTACCGGTTTCCAGCGACTTATAACCGTTGAGCTGACCGTTATGAGCATAAGTCCAGTTGCGTCCCCATAATTCCCGGGTAAAAGGGTGTGTATTTTCCAGCGCCACTTCACCGCGATTAGCCTGACGGATATGGGCGATAACCGAGCAGGACTTGATCGGGTAATTCTGTACCAGTTTCGCAATCGGCGAATGGTAGCTCGGTTGCGGATCTTTAAACGTGCGACAGCCCTTTCCTTCGTAAAAGGTAATTCCCCAGCCGTCTTTATGCGGCCCGGTTCCGCCGCCACGCTGCACCAGTCCGGTGAAGCTAAAGCAGATATCCGTCGGCACATTGGCGCTCATCCCAAGCAGTTCGCACATACATCACCTCCACAAACGCCTTAAGCGGGAAGGCGTAATTTTTACAGCCAATCAAATCTCAAAATATCAAAGAAAACAATATGCTATACCCTAAATAATTCGAGTTGCAGGAAGGCGGTAAGGGAGGAAATCCCCAGGAACATAGATAACTATGTGACTGGGGTTTCTGAGCGCAACCAACGCACCTGCAGCTTGAAGTATGACGGGTATAGTTATTTAACCATCTCTTTTTCGATCAGTTGAATCAGGATATGAATTACTTTGATATGAATTTCCTGAATACGATCGGCATAACCGAAGTGCGGTACGCGAATTTCAATATCCGCCGTTCCCGCCATTTTGCCGCCGTCTTTGCCGGTCAACGTAATCACTTTCATGCCTTTTTCACGGGCCGCGGCAATCGCTTTAATCACGTTACCAGAGTTACCCGACGTCGAGATCCCTAACAGGACATCGCCTTCGCGCCCTACCGCCTCAACGTAACGAGAGAAAATATAGTCATAGCCAAAATCATTACTGACGCAGGATATATGGCTAACATCAGAAATCGCAATTGCCGGGTAGCCCGGACGATTTTCACGATAACGACCTGTCAGCTCTTCAGCAAAGTGCATCGCATCGCAATGGGAGCCGCCGTTACCGCAGGAAAGTACCTTACCACCCGCTTTAAAACTGTCAGCCAACAGGACCGCCGCGCGCTGAATGGCGTGAATATTGGCGTCATCTTTTAAAAAATTAGCCAGCGTTTCCGCCGCTTCGTTCAGTTCGTTACGAATAAGATCCTGGTACATGAGGATATCCTTCAGCATGAATGTAAATGACAGTATGCAGTGTACCGGATAGCAGTACAGGCGAGAAGCATAAGCCGAATTAACGCCTCACGCTTTTGATTTTTCGTGCCCCCAAAAACGGCAACAATGTGAGCTTTGTTGTAATTATTTTGTAAACACATTGCTAAAAGATTTTACATCCACTACAACCTAATCATCACAAGTGGTCAGACCTCCTACAAGCAAGGGAGCTTTTCGTTATGATGATTTTGAGTATTATCGCTACGGTTGTTCTGCTCGGCGCATTGTTCTATCACCGCGTGAGTTTATTTCTCAGCAGCCTGATTCTGCTCGCCTGGACCGCCGCACTTGGCGTCGCTGGCCTGTGGTCCATCTGGCTGTTGGTTCCTCTGGCCATTATCCTCGTGCCGTTTAACCTCACACCGATGCGAAAATCAATGATTTCCGCACCGGTGTTCCGCGGCTTCCGTAAGGTCATGCCGCCGATGTCGCGCACTGAGAAAGAAGCGATTGATGCCGGTACAACCTGGTGGGAAGGCGATCTGTTCCAGGGCAAGCCAGACTGGAAAAAACTGCACAACTATCCGCAACCGCAACTCACTGCCGAAGAGCAAGCGTTTCTCGACGGTCCGGTAGAAGAAGCGTGCCGGATGGCGAACGATTTCCAGATTACCCATGAACTGGCGGATCTGCCGCCGGAACTGTGGGCTTATCTGAAAGAGCATCGTTTTTTTGCGATGATCATTAAAAAAGAGTACGGCGGGCTGGAGTTCTCCGCTTATGCGCAGTCCCGTGTACTGCAAAAACTGTCCGGCGTCTCCGGAATTCTGGCTATCACCGTCGGCGTTCCAAACTCACTCGGCCCTGGCGAGTTGTTGCAGCACTATGGTACGGAAGAGCAGAAGAATCACTATCTGCCGCGACTGGCGCGCGGCCAGGAGATCCCCTGCTTTGCGCTGACCAGCCCGGAAGCAGGTTCTGATGCAGGCGCCATTCCGGATACCGGCGTGGTTTGCATGGGCGAATGGCAGGGCCAGCAGGTGCTGGGTATGCGCCTGACCTGGAACAAGCGTTACATTACGCTGGCGCCGATAGCTACCGTGTTGGGCCTGGCGTTTAAGCTTTCCGATCCGGATAGATTGTTAGGCGGAGAAGAAGAGCTGGGTATTACCTGTGCCCTGATCCCCACCTCAACGCCGGGTGTGGAAATTGGTCGTCGTCACTTCCCGCTTAACGTTCCGTTCCAGAATGGTCCAACCCGCGGTAACGATATTTTCGTGCCTATTGATTATATTATCGGCGGCCCCAAAATGGCCGGACAAGGCTGGCGTATGCTGGTGGAATGTTTGTCGGTAGGACGCGGTATTACCCTGCCGTCCAACTCCACTGGCGGGGTGAAATCCGTCGCGCTGGCAACCGGCGCCTATGCTCACATTCGTCGTCAGTTCAAAATATCTATCGGCAAGATGGAAGGTATTGAGGAACCGCTGGCGCGTATTGCAGGTAACGCTTATGTGATGGATGCCGCCGCATCGTTAATCACCTATGGCATTATGCTGGGTGAAAAACCGGCGGTACTGTCGGCTATCGTGAAGTACCACTGCACCCACCGCGGCCAGCAGTCCATTATCGACGCGATGGATATCACTGGGGGTAAAGGCATTATGCTGGGCGAGAGCAACTTCCTGGCGCGTGCTTACCAGGGCGCGCCTATCGCGATCACCGTGGAAGGCGCGAATATCCTGACCCGTAGCATGATGATCTTTGGTCAGGGCGCCATTCGCTGCCATCCTTATGTACTGGAAGAGATGGCCGCAGCGCAGAATAATGATGTGAATGCCTTTGATAAGCTGTTGTTTAAACATATCGGCCATGTCGGCAGCAATACCGTCCGCAGTTTCTGGCTTGGCCTGACCCGCGGATTAACGAGCCATACGCCAACCGGCGACGCCACGAAGCGTTATTACCAGCATCTGAACCGACTGAGCGCAAACCTGGCGCTGCTGTCTGACGTGTCAATGGCGGTACTGGGCGGCAGCCTGAAACGCCGCGAGCGTATCTCCGCGCGTCTGGGCGATGTATTGAGTCAGCTTTATCTGGCCTCAGCCGTACTGAAGCGTTACGACGACGAAGGTCGCCACGAAGCCGACCTGCCGCTGGTGCACTGGGGCGTACAGGATGCGCTGTATCGTGCTGAACAAGCGATGGACGATCTGCTGCAGAACTTCCCGAACCGCGTCGTGGCCGGATTGCTCACCGCGATGATCTTCCCGACTGGCCGTCATTATCTGGCGCCGTCTGATAAGCTGGATCACGCCGTGGCGAAGATCCTACAGGTGCCGAACGCCACACGTTCACGCATTGGGCGCGGTCAGTATCTGACGCCCGCCGAACATAATCCGGTCGGTTTACTGGAAGAAGCGCTGCGTGATGTCATCGCTGCCGACCCTATCCACCAGCGCATCTGCAAAGAACTGGGTAAAAATCTGCCGTTTACTCGTCTGGATGAACTGGCGCGCAATGCGCTGGCGAAAGGGCTTATAGATAAAGATGAAGCCGCCATCCTGGCGAAAGCGGAAGAGAGCCGCCTGCGCAGTATCAACGTTGATGATTTTGAACCTGAAGCGCTGGCGACCAAACCGGTAAAGCTGCCGGAGAAAGTGCGTAAAGTCGAAGCCGCATAATCAGTCTCGTGTCTTTCCTGCCCCGCTTTCGCGGGGCTTTTTCTTGCCGCTTTTTTATTATTGCTCATGCTACAGTGTAAAGACGCTGTTCAATGAGGAGCTCCGATCGTGTCTGGTTTGAAAATTACTCTGTTGCAACAACCTTTAGTCTGGATGGACGGCCCGGCAAACCTGCGTCATTTTGACAGACAGCTAGAGCTCGTATCTGGCCGGGATGTGATTGTTCTGCCTGAAATGTTTACCACCGGCTTCGCGATGGAGGCCGCTAATAACTCACTTTCGCAAGATAGCGTGATTACGTGGATGCAGGCCAAAGCCCGACAAACTGACGCTCTGATTGCCGGCAGCGCGGCGCTACAAACTGAGCGCGGCGCCGTAAATCGCTTCTTACTGGTTGAACCGGAAGGCAAGGTTCATCTCTATGATAAGCGCCATCTGTTTCGTATGGCGGATGAACATCAACATTATGCCGCAGGCGATAAACGCATCATCGTGCAGTGGCGCGGTTGGCGCATTCTGCCGCTGATCTGTTACGATCTGCGCTTTCCGATATGGTCGCGCAACCGCAATGATTACGATCTGGCGCTGTATGTAGCGAACTGGCCCGCGCCGCGCTCGCTACACTGGCAAACATTACTGACGGCGCGCGCTATTGAAAATCAGGCTTATGTCGCAGGCTGCAACCGGGTTGGCACCGATGGCAACGGGTTACATTATCGCGGCGATAGCCGGATCATTAATCCCCAGGGTGATATTATCGCCACCGCCGAACCACACCAGGCGACACGTATTGATGCCGATCTTTCTCTCGTCGCCTTGCAGGACTATCGCGAAAAATTTCCAGCCTGGCGCGATGCCGATCCATTCACCTTGTAAGCAACCTGCCGCTCACCGCGGCGGGATTGTTTCACTCCGTAACTCTCCGTAAAACAAATTCGCGTGGCGTAATGTGGCAGGCAACGTATTCTGACTAAGAGCCTATCCCACCAGGCGTTATTGGCGCAGCCAGTTTGGACACGGACAGCGCGCAAAAACCGGAGCGTACACGTAGTACGTGAGGATTTTGAGCACTGCCCAGGTCCAAAATGGCAAGTAAAATAGCCCTACTGGGATAGGCTCTAAGATAATTGCTCGCCATTCGTGGGTAATAAAAACGGTTAATCACTCCCTTATCAGGATATCTTCATGAAAAACTTTGTACGCACAACTTTACTGGCAGCGACTCTGGCGGGCGTTTCTTTTGGCGCTTTCGCCACAGCTGTCCCCAATCCTCCCCTGCCCGCCCAGGATCCTATTGTCCAGCATCTGAAGCTGACAAACGATCAGATTACCCGGATCAAAAAACTTCACCAACAACTGGAAACCGACGTCAGTCAGATTTCTATGAAGGGAATTAAAGACGGTGCGCTGATAGAGGTGATTAAATCCGGTAAATGGGATGACGCCGCCGTAAAACAGCAGCTTGCAGCCTTCAGTAACATAGAACAACAGGCTCGCTATTATCGGGTTAAATATTATTTTGATTTAAGCAAAGTCTTAACACCAGAACAGCGTCAACAGGTACAACAAGATCTCGCCCAGGCACTTGAGTAAATATTTTTGCCCGTTATTCCTGGATAACGGGCTTTATCCAGGTCGGGTACAAATTCATCTTCATCTTTTTGTTACAGCATCGCTCTATCTAACACTACCCGTTACATAACGTAGAAGTGAAACCGTACGTGGGGCAATTTGGCGAGGAGATGGATTTCCATACCGACGATTATCGTATTGTTATTTAAAATTTTCATCTCATTTTTTACCCGCTTACAGAAAACCCAGCGTTACAATAGACCGTTTTTTGGGCTTCGTTTATGTAATCGTTATATCACACCCTATACCGTGAAACTTGTCTTTTAGCCCAATATTAAGGCAGGTTCTGAAATGAAAAACTTTTTCGCAGTCTGCATCATTCCCCTTGTGGTAGCCTGGTCCGCTACTGCATCAGCAAAAGAAGGGATCTATATCACCGGGAAAGCGGGGACATCCGTAGTCAATGTCTATGGAATCAACTCAACCTTCAGCCAGGATGAGATAGTTAATGGTCATGCAACGTTACCTGACCGTACCAAAGGCGTTTTTGGCGGCGGGGTTGCTATCGGTTATGACTTTTATGATCCATTCCAGCTTCCAGTACGTTTAGAACTGGATACCACTTTCAGAGGTGAGACGGATGCTAAAGGCGGGCAGGATATTATTGCATTTGGTGATCCAGTACACATAAATGTAAAAAATCAGGTCCGAATGACCACTTACATGGTTAATGGCTATTATGATTTTCACAATAGTACGGCATTTACTCCCTATATCAGCGCAGGCGTTGGCCTCGCTCATGTGAAGCTAAGTAATAACACCATTCCTGTTGGTTTTGGTATTAATGAAACTCTGTCTGCTTCAAAAAATAACTTTGCCTGGGGCGCAGGTATCGGTGCAAAATATGCTGTAACAGATAATATTATGATTGACGCCAGTTATAAATACATTAATGCAGGCAAAGTGAGCATTTCAAAAAATCACTATGCTGGTGATGAACATACCGCTTATGATGCAGACACAAAGGCTGCCTCCAATGACTTCATGCTCGGCATTACTTACGCCTTTTAAACACTATCGGTAAAATAGCTGGTCCTGTGGGTTCCCGAAGGCGCAATGGAGGATATCAGTAATGAATACTCCTGCGCCTTCAGAAAATCGTTGAACAGGGGCAACCTGGCGCCATTTTTCAGTACACTGCAACGTTTCTGGTATGGGCTTAACTTCCGGCTGCCCAAAAACAGCCCCGTCCTGTTGTATGATCTCTAAATGTGAATGGCACGATTATGCGAGATACTTACAAGTGTCTGGTATGAAGATATACTGCGAACGCCGATGTAAACGGCGCGCGTAACATTTTAGAGCGGGACACGCCGTGCTTGCCTGTGGAAGGAGCGTGCAGTCAGGCAGCCCGTTGGAGCAGGAACCCACGCCCTTCAGGACGTGGAGGATGTCAATGCACAAGAATTGGGGAATCTTTAGCAGAATTTATTATCTCTACAGTAGCATCTCTCTTGTTCCCGTCATAAATAACCCAATGCCTCCAGAGCTGAAACCGCCTTCAGCATGAGCACTGGCTGCAAATAACACCAAATAAAATAATAATATAACAACTACCGAGACAAAAAACACCTCTCTAAAGTATTTAGAATTCATACAGTCAGCTCATTTAAATTTAACGTCACATGCAACCATGCATGCGTAAAACAAGAACCACACTCATATTAATAATGATTAGTAATGTGAGTGTGCGTATAACGAGATACAGATGCATATTCCTTAATGTAACGGAACATCATCAATGCAAATAGCAACCATCGATATATTAAACTAAAATAATACATCTAGTGCATATATAAACCATTCGTATGGTGGCTGTAATAAAATTGTTGATAAACGGTCATACCCTAAACTTCCAGCCTCCCCACCGCACGAACAATGATGTTCTTTATATTTAATCGTAATAAAAAACAAAACAATAATTAAACAAAAAATAAATAAGATATTTTTGATTCAAATTTTCACTCCTTCTGTTATATACACCAAGTTTCATTTTTTTTAGGATCCCGAAAGAAAAAACCGTCATATGACGATGGCCATTGCATTCCATACATGTAATCAACTTCGTTCTGGTACACGGCCCTCTGTTCTACATCATTTATATCCCCGACAAGAATCTTTTGGAACTTATGATAATGATAAACACTACTAATAAAATTAGGATCACGAGGCACTACGCAAGCCTGAAAAAAGAACCCAAGGTTTTTAATTTCACTGGAATAAGAATGTTTACCACAAAAATCAAACCAAACTTCCATACCATAATCTCTGCGACTCCTGATGTACTCGCTCAGAAATTTGTGGTTGTTATTAAAGTCAACAGAAACAGCAAATAACCCGACGCTATTTAATTTACTGATCCTTTCCATATGTATGAGCACAAATTCCCAGGGGATCCTGAGTATATATTTATTTAACCCATATTTATGGTTGAATAAATTAAATGACTTTTGTAACTCTTCAAAAAACATCAATGACTCAATTATGTGGTTTTCGCCTTCTTTCCAGAAGGGTTCAACGAAATAAATATCAGTAACATCATCTGTTTTAATGCGGTTTTTTGTTACATGCACGGGGTGATATTTAACCATGTGATATTCCGCTGTGTTATTCTGTGCCGCTTAATTTCACCACTGCTGATTAAAATCCTTGTTCAACAGCCGCAATCTGCCGTTGTTGTTCCGTAAGAAGGATAATAATGTATTAAATCAGTAAGTACACATCACACTTTCACACTGGCAGTTCGTTTGTTTCCTTTATTTGCTCAAGAACAAAGCTCGATGCAGATCCACTAATTGAAGAATTAGTTAATATTATTTTCTCATAAAAACTATAGTAATCGTTCATATCTGTAAATACTGTATGCATTAAATAATTAAATGATCCAGAAATTCGATAAAAGGCAATAACCTCAGGCATTGACTTTATTTTCTCAGAAATACTAGCGTATTGCTCCTCAGATATGTTAATCATAATAAAGACATTAAGTGAAAGACCTAGTTTTTCTTTATCCAATAAAGCGAACTGACCAATGATAACCCCCCTGTCTTTAAGTTTTTTTAAACGTTTGAAACATGGTGTGGGCGTAAGTCCCACTTTATATGCAAGTTGCCATAAAGTTTGTGCACAATCTTTTTGGATTTCTTTCAATAATTCTTTATCTTTATCATCTAAATACTCAGTCATAGGAAAGCAGAACCTCACGCATTGATTTTCATAAGTGAATAGATTCTCTTTATTAAATAAAACAAGTATATAAAGAGAACTCTGATTTAAAAAACCATATAAGAAAGATATCAATAAAATAAATAATTACTGTCAGGGGGTTTGTGTTCCCATCAGCATTGTCACTGTCAGCGTTCCCTGATACTCACCAGAACGCTTCTCTCTGATGTTAAAGGGTTGTGTTGTCAGGGTAAGGGGCACTGGCACACAACGTACCGCCTGCCGTTGCCCGGGAAGTACCACCGGACGCGTTGCTGCTTTATCCACGTTATCCAGACTGAACTCCACGCCACGGGTGACAGGAATATTTCGTCCCCCATAATTCATACTGACCGCATAATCAATCGTATCAGCAGAATCGCTCTTTATAACCTGAAATCCCGTACCTGACTTATTGCTTCCTTCTATCTTCATCTGTAATGAACGGGCTTTCATACCTCCGTCATACAGACACATATCCAGGTTAGCCCTGCCCGACATTTGTGAGGCATTCAGCCGGTGAAGATTCAGGTCAACACGAGGCGTTGCTGTACCAAACTGCGGAAAGTAAATAGCCGCATTTTCAGCAAAGTGGTCTGTTACATTCAGCGTGATATCTACAGTCCCGACACCAACTTTTCCGTCTAGCCATCTATGTACATCCAAGACCAACGTTGCTTTCCATATACCGGCTTTCGGTATTTTCGCTAGCTCTTCGGCGGAAATACCGGCCGTTACGTAGTTATATGGATATACACAAGTACAGGCTCCATTAATAGTAAAATATCCACATGCTCCTCCAGCACGAGCGTCCAGTATGAGCGTAGTTTCAGCATGACTGATTTGTTCTCTGAAACGCAGACGAATCTTTGTTACCCCCCGTTTATCCCATATCAGATTTGTATCGTCACACGCCCCCTCGTTTTCATTACTATTGGATCTACATACCCATCCTAGATAATTCGTATTTATATGCTGCTCAAACATGCGTTCAAAGCCTAGTACATTACTCCTGTCGTAATTCAGGTCGACGGTGCTGGTCCGGTCGTAGGTAGTCTCCGCATCGGCGACTTGTGGCAGTGTAGCGCCAGCCATCAGCAAGATTGCGCAGGCCGAACAAATTTTCGGATGTAAATAATGGTTTATCTTTGTCCACTTCATTTTATTCTTCATAGTAATCGCCTTTATCTCTACGTCAGGCGTCCTGAACGGAATGGCGCAGCAAACCTGCCACGTTCAGCAAACGGATGACCCGCGGCGATATTTGCAACGCCTGTGGCAGGGCATCCACGCCACTTAATTCACATCGCACATCACCCACTACCAGCATAACATCCCGCCGTTTACGTACTGACAGCGGACAACGCAGGATCCTGTTTTTTGACAGCAGCCACAGGCTGGATTCTTTATGCTCGCTCTGCAGGCTAAATCGCCCGGAAGGTCCCAGCGACGAAAATGGATGGTTCAGTGGCTGTGCGTCCAGCAGCGGTCTGCCATCCTTGTCCAGTACGCGGCCAACGTACAGTCGGCTCATACTGGCGCTGATGTTGTGAACCAGCAGATGCCCGGGTGTCAGGAAGTAACGCCTGCTTCCCCCTCCCGCTTTTACGCCTGCCATCCCCTGTGAACTAACCCCTGCATCCTCAATGGTCACCTCCGTGGCGTTATAGCCTTCCATCAGCAACAGCGACTGCTGACCAAAACCGAGACTGAACGGCTGGCTGCTGCCACGAACGCTGACTACTTTCCCGCTACTGCCCTCGTCCCCCTCTGACTCCACGTTCACCGCCATGCCAGAGGCCGGTTCACCGTCCTGACCACCTCCCCAGAACAGTCCATTACGGGATAACGCCAGAGACGAGCTGTAGCCAGCGGTGAGTGAACTGGCGCTGCCCGCATTACGTTGATGGGAGTTACTGATAGTGGCGCTCAGTTCACCCATACGGCCGCTCATGCGTCCGCCGAGACTCCCGCTCCAGCTGTCGTCGTTATAACCGGAGAAACCCACCGACAGTTCACGATACAGATCCTGCTGCCAGGATCTCACATGGTTCACATTCCAGGACGTCTGTGTTTTTTGATTCCGGCTACTGTGAATATCGGTCCCGGCTGAGGTATACCCATTACTGCCAGTCATTGTCGGTGGTTGAGAGGCATATGACACACTGACACTCATAAACAAGCCATCATCATTCACTCCGTCATTTCGGGTTCGCCATACTCCCCCATGGGTATTAATATTCATGCCAGCCATATTAAGGCTGTACGTTGCACTAGCCTGAGCAGATTCGCGGTGAGAGGCAGGGATGTATGCCTGTCGCCAGAACACATTTTCTTTGTCACTGTTATCATCATATCCCCGGTAAACCGGCCGACCTTCTGTCCTGCTGGTACTGTATCCCAGTAGGGCATACCAGTTCCCCACCGGAACCGACAGGGAGGCGTTCATCGAAGTCTGGCAGGTCATACTGGCATGCACTGACTGTGGATGACGACCACTACAGGCATCACTTTCCGTATGGTTACGCCACAGACTCGCGGAAAATCCGTCGTTGTATGTCACCTGCTCAGTGTTACCGCTCGTGCTGTCTGTCCCATGCAGTATCCCGGCAGAAAGGTCCAGCGTGCCATCCAGCACTGCATGCTGTGAATTCAGTCGGGTTTCACTGTACCAGGCCTCATGTGCCAGAGAGATACCTTCGGTCAGACTGATATTTTTCCGCAGCCCAGTTCGGAATCCGGCAGCCATGACAGTCTCACCGTCATAATGGCTGGCTTTATCCCCGGTATCTTCCAGCCCGCCCTGAATAAACCACTGGGTCTGTGCACTGAAGCTATTGCCCCCCTTACTGAAGGGCTGGGTCTCCGTTCGCCGCAGAATCCCATCCTCATACACCCTCAACGCCAGAGGATAGCTTCCCGGTGGAAGAGAATGAGTATCCAGGGTATGCATTCCCGGGGTCAGGAGCTGACTCCCCAGCAACTCGCTGCCACGATAAATATCAATACGGGCATTTCGGGTAACCTGAACCATAACCGGAGTGGCATTCTGGTCCACCTCATGGTTAACATAAGCTTGGGTGGTCCCGGTTCGTAATCCATCAAACCGGCTCAGGGGAAGCAGACTGAACCCAAAATCCCCCCCCGTGGCGCTGGACAGATTCCGCTGATCCATCCGACCAGCCTGGAGATAATACTGATTGCCGAGATCCTGACGGACAAACAGATTGTCAAACCAGGCCTGACTGTTATTGTAATGTTCTGACTGATTCCAGATAGCCGCCCAGTTGCCTCCCAGATAACGACCGTCACCAAGCCCCAGGGCACCGCTACCATTCAGTGTCATATTACGACTGTGGAGATCATCACTCAGATACAGCGTCTGGCGGTGAATAAATGCGCTGACACCCTCCAGGGTCGGAGTCAGCCAGCGTTTATCACGTCGTTCTTCATCCGGCAACCAGTCCCGGTTAAGAAACAAAGATAACTGAGCGTTGTTCTCATCAAAAATAACCGCAACATCCTCTTTATCTGTTGCCACGTAACCACACTCGCTGCTGTCTTTTGCTTCTGAGACACCACAGACCAGATTGCTGTTACGTAGCAACGGACGGCTGAGTGCAGCCAGCGCTTTTTGCCGTTCTGCGGCCGGCAACGCGGCAAGCCCACTGCTTTCAAGTACCATCAATGGGGACATGAACTGCACGGTGTCCGGTTTAACCACCACCGGAAATAATCCCAGTGAATGCCCTGGTAGCAACACTTCAATTTGCTCAGTCTGTCCTTCCAGCAGAGATTCAAATCCAGGAGGGGGAATAAGAGTTGCCTGGCTGGTAAAACTGCACAATCCCAGTAAATAATACATCCAGAAATAACGACTCACGTAAAGAGACCTGAATTGCAATGAATAATAAGATCAATACCGGATCCGGTTCAGGTACGAACGGTGACACCCCAAAACCGGATCAGATGAAGAGCTAATAACCGGTTATTAGCCGGCAGTGACAGCCTGTGAAATCACCAGACTGACCAATCCGCTGTATTCACCGGCAGGCAGGTTTTGTAAGGCTGCTCCAGCCTTCTGACCAATATCCAGGTTCAGCAGAGCTGAAGCATCGCCAGTTTTTCCGTCCGGGAACAGGGTTTTAGCTTCCAGTACAGAATTGGTGGTGGTCAGTGACCGTCCTCCCAGAGTCACTTCCATATCAATGGTTTTGGTGGGATCCAGGACGTTGATAAGTTGTGGAGCATTCAACAGTTTTACATTAACCGACTTGGTCTGATCGTTGCTGTAAAGGCGGGTCTGGAGTGATTTATGGACCAGGCCCTTACCCGGCATGAAATCCAGCTTCATAGTCGACGGGAGGGATGAACCATCGGCCTGCAGCAGTTCAAGTGTACTGTCAATATTGGCAGTGACGGTAATATCCTTCTGAACCGCAGAAACAGAAAAAGAATAAACGGTGGCCAATGCCACAGCTGCGGCAATAAAAGATGTTTTCATGTTCATAAAAAATAACCTTGCTTTGTTGTTTATTACAGTGATATATGTACACTCGGTATACATCCGCTCCCCCTGAGAATAAATGTAGGGTATAGCGTACGCTCCGTGTGTTTTTACTTTCCGGCTGCTGTTAAATCAGCAGAGATTACCGGTGAATTTGCACCCGTACGATATTCCACACGAAATGCATTACTTTTTATTCCGGCCGGAATATCAGCACTCCCGCCGGGATAAATACTTTTGCCTATATTCTGCCAATGGCATGTGGTGTCGCAGTTGCCAGCCCGAATAAGAGAAAGCCGTGTGTTTCCCGTATTCAGCAGGTGGTGACCGTCCGTTACCAGCGCAGGCCTGGGGTCTGACGGAGAAACACGCAGCAACACCCCCCAGACAAGATTCACACTTACGGATGAATTTTGCTTTCCGCCTGCCTGTGGATCATCTTCCAGTTCAGGAACAGCCTCGAAATATACCCGCCAGGCTTCCTCTCTTTCCGGTGCCTGAGTACTGATAACACGTATTGTTTTTTTTGTTCCCGGGGAAAGAGCAAATTTCTCCGGGGAGACAACAAGTCCTGTCTCTATATCATTCCCTGCTGGTACCTCCTTCTCCTGTGGCATACCGGGGTGTTCAATACGCATGATTCTTGTTCGAATATATTGCACATGATCTGATTTAGAATAGACGAACAGCGAGGTGGCCTCTTCGCGGCTACTATTAATTTCTGCCGCCATGGGATAAACGAGCATATTCGCCCTGGCATGACCACATGCAAACATAGCGACACAGAGAAACACCCCGGGAAGAGTATCTTTAAAATTCATACCAGATTTTACCGTATAAAAGTCATCTAAATTTTAGTATTAGCATAGACAGAAAGTTATCAGCATAAAGAAGCAAATTACGATTCAGTGTTAATACATTTTGTGTGGAGGGCATCATACGGAATAAAATTTTTCGCTCAATACCTCTGTTTTTTTCAGGAAAGAAAAAATTAGTAAATAAAAGTCCACGGATTTCATTCACCAAAAGCGAACGACAGATCTGTAAGAATCGCTGAACAATTAATAACGCAGCAGTAAAAATTTTGGAAATTCTTCATAAGAAAGTTGTTACTGTGTACCTGACTTACTCAGATAAATGGAACTGTACCCCCCCCCTTCAAAGCAACAAATACGTAACATAACAACGTAGGAGACAGAGAATCTAAAGAAAGCCCTCCAGGAGGGAGATACAATTCAGACTACAAAACCAAATAAACCTTAAACAAAGCCACAAATAGACTGATTATCATGAGGTTTTACAAAACCAGGTAAAAAAAAGTAAGCAAAGTAATTAATTTAGAAAACTAAAGTTACAGTTAGATCAGATTTACTTGCTCAATATCTGTTAAAAATATGATATCAGCAAACAAAAACTTATATACATCATATGGTTACGCTTGATGTTTACACCTCTCCAGCAAAGTGTAATCAATATAATACACTATTTTTAGATGAAATATTGGTTAAATATTCCATAAACAACAATATAAAACAGAACAATTCACCATGAAAATACAATTCACCTTTTAAAACATAATGTTATAAAAAAACACCATTCAAATTGATGCCAGTCCTTTACCTGTCAATGTTGTTTACGGTTCCTTTCCCCCTTTTGTGCGAGTAAGCAACATGAATATACAAGTCTTAACGACCAATGCCTCTGTCAGCCCAAAATAAGTCGACATTCCTGTGCATGGCGCTGCAGCAGGAATAGAACGGCAGACATCAGCGCGGAATGGAATCCCGGCTGAAACAGGCTCGTCTGCCATGAGTCAAAACGCTGGAGCAGTTCGACTTCAGCTTCCAGCCAGGCATCGATCGTAAGGTCGTCCGGGAGTTGGCCGGTCTGGCGTTCGTGGAGCGCTGCGAGAATGTGATCCTGCTGGGGCCCCCGGAGTGGAGAAAACCCACCTGGCCGCTGCCCCCGGTGTGAAAGCGGCAGATGTGGGCCATCGGGTGTTGTTCATGCCGCAGGACAGGTTGGTAGACGCTGATGAAAGCGAAGCTGGAAAACCGCCTGGAGCGCCAGCTACAACAACTGAGCTATGCGCGGGGGCTGATCCTGGACGAAATAGGTTACCTGCCAATGACCAGTGAGGAAGCCAGTCTGTTCTTCCGACTGCTGAACCGACGGTATGAAAAAGCGAGCATTATCCTGACGTCAAACAAAGGCTTCGCAGACTGGGGAGAGATGTTCGGTGATAACGTGCTGGCAACAGCGATCCTGGATCGGCTACTGCATCACTCAACCACACTGAATATCAAAGGAGAAAGTTACCAACTGAAGGAAAAACGCAAAGTCGGGGCGCTGACCAAAAGCGCAACGCCAATCAGTGAAGATGAAATGGCGGAAAGCGGACAGCAGAAGTGATCAAACAGCGGATATTAAAAATAGCGAAAAACGACCATAAATCCTGGCGTTGACATCCTCAAGATTTAATATCAGAAGCTTCCATGCCGCCGTATCCAGACTTCCAGTTGTCCCTGGTGGCTTCAGAAATACCGGCCTCCCGGTAGACATCTTTAACAGTCCGTCCGGATTCGACTGATCTAATCACAGCGATGATCTGGTGCGCAGTAATACGGGCTTTACGCACAGCGATCTCCTGCGTTGGCAGATTGATTATGTCGGATGATCTCTAAATGTGAATGGCTCGATTATGCAGGATACTTACAGTGCAACCTGGCGCCATTTTTCAGTACACTGCAACGTTTCTGGTATGGGCTTAACTTCCGGCTGCCCAAAAACAGTCCCGTCCTGTTTCCGGGTATTATCATTTCCGTCAGTCGGCATCATGTTTTGTATTGGGCATCGTCAAAAGACGACTGGCTGACCAGTCGCATATCTCGATGCCTCAATTCAGTCATCATCATGTGGGTTTAAGTCAGGAACGTGTCAAAACCATTCCAAACGGGTTAATCATCATTCAGAAAATCAATTTGTGGGCGATTATTCCATTTATCTTCAATAAAAGACAGAAAGCGTTGAAATAAAGGAGAATAATACTGACGATGACGCCATACAAGATAAATGGGGAGATCTGGAACCCTCCATTCAGGAAGTATAATTTCAAGTTCATTATTTTTTAAGTATTTGGTGGCAAGCCAGGCCGGAGTCATGAGGTTGATACCCTTTCCTTCTAAAACCAAATTAAGAACACTCAAAAGATTATTGGAAGATAAATGAACATTAACAGCGCCACTAATAGTGTATGATTCATCTTGACGGAAAAGAGTAAGAGGTCCGGAAAGACCATGGTTGTGAAGACCCACAATAATGTGATTTTCCAAATCGCCAGGATGTGAGATCCTGCCATATTTTCTGATATATTTCGGACTCGCACAAAGAACCAACTTTAAAGGGCTTATCTTTCGATACACGAGATCCTCACTTTCGATTATGCCACTTTTAAAAACCAGCTCATCAAACTCCAGGGATTTACTAAAAAAATCGCTACGCTCTCGTGAATCCAGGTAGATTTTTGTATCCGGATAGCTAGCTGTAAATTCCCATATCCACTTATTGGCAAGAAACTCACAGACAATAGCCGGAGCCGAAAATTTTATACTCCCTCTGATAATTTTATCCGGATTTCGCAATTCATCCAGCAAGGACTGAAAGGAAGATGTTATCCTTTTCATGCTTGCATAGGCTGTCTGACCAGCTCCAGTCAGTTCTAAGTGATGTGAATCGCGCCGAAGTAAAGTAACCTCAATAGAATTCTCAAGGCGGCTAAGCGATTTACTGACAGCAGAAATGCTAATATCTAATTCCCGCGCAGCCCGGGAAAGATTTCCTACTTCCGCCACTTTAATAAATATCATCCAGTCTCGCATACCACGATTATTGATCAGTTCCATCATTATCTTCCGTTGATAAAAGAAATTCTTATATCAAATGAGCTATCAACGACTTACTGATGCGTCATTGTGTGCCTCAATGTCCTTGATATCATCTTAATAAAAAATCTATTGGCTGCAAAATAGCATCTGAATCGATCATGATTTTGCATCCATCTCCGGTTACTAATTGAACCTGTTTACCACTCAGTGTAAATACCCTATCTCAGAAGTGATCGTCAAGGTTGTCGCCGAACCAGATACCAATAATAAAGTGGTTCATTGTCATGCGCCCGTTCTGCAAAGGCATTCTCCTTTTCTGTGACGCAGTCTGGAGCGCATTAATTGCATCGTTCACCTAACAAAGTATCCCGTGGAAACAAGCAAAACATCGCCAGATTATTCTTACTTAAGTCCCCCCCACCCGGTTCGACATTATTTGTGAAAGTGGAGGAAACAGAACAGACGGTTTAAATAAGACGCTTACTCAAAACATAAACCTATGTGCAGGCTCCTCTCATTTCGTCACGTCGCTGATATCCAGCTTTACTGGCGCCAGGGGAAGATATCTGCGCAAGGCAATAATTCCGGCGCAACAACAACCACTCCCGCTGGGCCTCTGTACATTCAAAATCTCCCATGACCAAAAGCCAGCGGGTAGAAGCCCTGCGCCAGTGACCTGCTGCCTCCAGATTCTGCGCAACCGGGTCTATCACGGCCTCCGGTGTTATCTTATTTCTGCTCAAAATCAGCACCATCATTTGGGATATAGCCTACAACCCCTGCCCGCCGATGATGGGGGAGGATTCGGTATGCAGCACTTTCATCCTGGTCTCCGGCTCAGTCAGCTATCCGACGTGCCCCCTTATGCCGGGCCAGCAGCGAAGAAAATCCGGGCGTGGTGTGATAAAACAGACGACGTTTCAGCCAGCCCACATTCTTTCGCTCTTTTGTGTTGATACGACCAATACGCTGTGAACCAATGACTGGATTGTTCATACGCCTTTCTGTGGTATACAGGTATGTGAACCCCAGCTCTTCAGCCACATGAATATAGTCAGAACAATACCAGCCCTCAGGCCAGCACAGATGCTGACTGCAGTAACCCAGCATCTCCCTCATCCGCTTACGACTAAGAATAATATCGACACGAAGCAAATCCGACGGATTACGGGACACAGGTTTCTGGTCCCAGCGTCGGTGGGTGTGCGTGTGCGAGTGAAACTCAACAAGGCCACTGAGGTGCATCTCCCGGACCTCTGACCAGCGCAGCATGACCTCATCAGCCCGGCCTTGTTTAACCAGCATCTGACACTCATCATGAGAGTACACCGGTTCGCCTGCAGGAATACGGACCGGTCCGTCACTGATCAAACTGGTCACAAGAAAGAGATGCGCATGCAGATTAAACTCCTGCAGCACCGGAAAAACCTGCAACCAGTTATCCAGCCAGCCGCCATCAAAGGTCAGCATGACGCTTTTACGAGGCAATCTTGCACCATGATAAAAAGCTTCCACCTCTGCAGCGGTAACGGTTTTCCAGCCAGATTCAGCCAGCCATTTCATCTGCGCCCGGAACGTACGGGGAGATAAGGTTATCTGTCCGGGTTTATCACTGACATGGTGATACATTAATACCGGTAAATGTCGTGCATAAGACATATGCTTTATTCCTTTATATAAAAAATAAATTATTTTTACGCCTGAGGGGACAAGAAAAAGCCCTCTAAACATAAAATCTTAAATATCACATATGAATACCTGACAGATAAACAAACCTTATACCAGGGGCTTATAAAGCCCCGCTCACAAAAGAGTGAATCAAACAAATCCACAAAACAGAAAATAATAAAGGCATCAGTGTCCGTTAAATTATTTTACGAAACATAATATTCCTCTCCCTACAAAAAAAGATGAATTTCAGATTTTAAAATAAATCAGCAATTGATTTTTCTGCAATGAAGATTGCTAACCATATTTGCCTTGAGTAAATTTTCAATACATCCTCGAGCCTGATATACAGTATTCGCCTTATTCACTGATACAGGAAGTATGAGTGGAACGGATGTCTACGCCTCCTCGTGTGTCAATGCACAGGCCTTAAAATCCAGCGTCCAGGTATCCGCAGGCACTTCCTGATTGCCATCAACGACCACACTGAAACTGGCGTTATCTGCAGCGGTTCTTAAAATGGCGCCACGACCACTCACCGTATCTGGTTGCCATCCCTCGCCCTCCAGGCGAACCTGAATGTGATGGCGAGGATCCTGTTGCCCGCTCAGCAGCAATACGGTAGGCGTGTTACCCGCCTTTTGCTCATCGCTCCATACCCGAAACCCGCTGTGGCTGCCGTGATAAGTCACCCAGCCTTGCGCAAGCACCATCCCATCTGGCACATGCCCGGCCCGAAAGTAAGCCCCTACACGTAGCGTTGTCTGAAGTTTTTCTGCGGCGTTCGCTATCGGCATCAAGCTACTGGCAGCAACCAGTAAGGTTACGCTATAGATAACCGTTTTCACTCGCTGTATTTTCATCCACATTGTTCTCTCCTTCAGAATCGGTTATCTGCAGAGACCGCTCATTTGATACAAGCCCGCGATTCCCTTGTGGGCAGGTAGGTGGTAGTTAACCCGACATTGCTGTGCTCCCCATTTCACCGTCAGTTCGCCCTTATCCGCCAAACCAGTGAGATAAACCTGGCTATCAGTATCCACCAGAGCAGCACTGCCATCCTGCCCATTGACTGTAACCTGCGCCCCGAAAGGAATGGCGCTACCATCTTCCCGTTTCAGCGTCATCAGTGCCCTGGCCCCGATGCGAGTGTGAAACTTCGCTTCCACCACCGCCCCTTCGGTTGGCACCACGCGCACATCGGTTTGTGTGACCTCTGCGTCATCCGGTAGTCGCGACGGATCGAGGCTGACTGTATTCTCCTGATAGACGTTCAGGTTGCCCACTGTGGTGTCGCCACGAAAATCCGTCTTAACGCCAGGCCAGCCGCCAACTGGCACCCCCGAGGCCCCTGGCGCTTCAACCAGCGCCACTGAGCCTTGCAAAGGTTGCCCCAGCGTCACACCATGATGGTGGATAACTATACCTCCCGCGATATTGACTCCCATCTGGCGCATCGCCCGGCTGTAGCTATAGTCACCACCTAACAGGCCGTAATCCCCATTCCATGCCAAGTGCAATGCGCTGTTATTACCACCGCCTGGCGGGGCATCGGCACGGTAACTCTGACGCACCTCCCAATCCAGTTGCTGACTGAATGCCTCTCCGTTGACCCCCACTTGTTGCGTCTGACCACCGTGTGATGGTGAAGTCATCTGCCAACTAGCACTTACATTATTCCCCGTCCAGCGGCTTAATGGCATACTGAACCACAGGCTGGTTATGTTCTCTTTACGGTGCGCGCCATTGCGCCACAGCGTTCTGTTTTGATTCCAGTTCAATGACAGCGAGCCCCCTCCGATAGAGGTTCCCCAACTCAGTCCGTAGCTGTCATCATGACCGGGGCGATTACGCCAGTCGGTACGGGAACCGGTTAAACTCAGATTGCCCAAATGCCTCCCCCATGACTGACTCAACATCAGGGTAGTACGCGAGCTCGGCTGCAAATTTTCCCGCCACGACCATAGACGGTTGCCATCATGTCGATAACTGTCGAGCACATCGGATAGGGTGTTATAGCCCTGCGAGGCATACTGCCATCTCGTCAGAAAAAAATTTGTCCCCGTCGCAGTCAGCTGGTTGCTGTAACGCAGTCGCCAGGAGGCTCCTTGCTGTACCGCCTCCCCCTGACGCTGACTGTGTGTGTCGCTTCCATCGACAGATAAACTCCCCCACCGCCCGAGAGATCCCCCCAAACCAAGCAATGCAGCTTGATAGTGCGTTGCACTCTGTATACCGCCGTATGCAGTGAGATTCCACGGCAGACCATACATCAACGTAGCCTGCGCGATCTGCGCCTTATCCGTTGCAGAGTCTGACGATCGGTATCGGCCCGCCAACAGGCTGTACTTCAAATATCCCTGGTGCAGTGCTATCGCCGGGGTCTGATACGGCACCACAAACATTTGTGTACTGCCATCGGCCTCCCACACGGTGACATGCAGATCACCACTACTGTCTGTTACCGACAGATCCCGCAGTGCAAACGGTCCGGGCGCCACGGTGGTGTTGTAAATGGTGTAACCATTCTGTTTGACCTCCACCCGAGCCTGCGTGCGGGCAATCCCACGCACTACCGGAGCAAACTGCCGCTCACTGTAGGGCACCATGTTGTCATCCGATGCCAACATCACACCGGTAAATGGCACACTATCAAATATCTCCCCCTGCGAAGTCTTTTGCCCCAGAGTCAGACGACTTTTTAGTGGGTACAGTCCACGCTCAGCATAGGTATATGCTGCCTGCCACTTCCCCGACAGTTGACTACTCCGCTGCCAGCTGGTCGCATTGCGGACACGCCACGCACCTATATTGATTCCCGGTTGCAGTTGTACCCAGGAAGAGTTGTCACGCCTCTCCATATCCATTTTGTAATCCGTCTGCGTTGTCCTCGCACTGTAGTTCATCAGAAACGCCGGAATACCATCATCCCAGAGATCTTCAGGAGCGATCCCCTTAAATTTCGTACGCAACGCCAACTGCGGAATACTCAGTTGCAGTTGCTGATTATTGATATCCAGTACCGCTTTAGCCTGTGGAATGGCGGTCAGATCCGCACACTCATCTGGGGTCTTTGCTGCTTTCCACAACTGAGGGTAATCTTCCGTTTTTACGCCGTAGCGTGAAAGCTGACTGACCGTCAAACAAGGAGCCAGAACAGGCGTTCCTTGCCCATCCTTTTCCAATTTGAACACCACATCACGGGTGTCGACACGTTTACCATTCACCATCACGTCCACTCGATAAGTCCCAGGCTGTTGTACCCCCTGGTTAAAGAGCGACATATCAACCCCTTTCGCTGCATCGCCCAACATTGATGCATCGAATGTGTAAGCGTGCGCATTTGCGCAGTGAACCACTCCCGCGATAAACAGTAGCAAGGCAGGTTGTTTGAACTTCATTTTCTGCCGCTAAATCCTTGAATTTATTTAAAAACATAGTGGAACGGATGACTTTCACCACCTAAGTCTGTAATAATTTTCCACTCGACATCACCACGAGTGCCCCCTGGCATATTTAGTGTTTTGTCAGCAAAGGGGGGGACATACTCAAGCCCTGTAATGGGCTTTCCCCCTACTGTGACAGAGGCTAAATTCATGTAAAACGGGGTGGGGTTCTCTACCTTAAGTTTGTTGCCCGTCTCCACCCATCTTAAATTTCCTGCAACATCTTCCGGCGTCCCCTTCACGGCATCCGGGCGGAAAATCAGCTTGTCACAGGTGCTGATGGACAAATTGAGGTCAAGGGTCGCGCCCTTAGCCTGTGTATCCGACGGTTCATTTTCTGGTGGTACCGCCTTTATACAGACCCACTGTAAAGTCTCACGATCCGTTGGCATGTCACCACCAGTACGGATAATACGCAGTTGACTCTGCTGGTTCGCTTCTAAACGAAATAGAGGCGGCATCACCATAAAGGGGGCTGGCGAATTTTTGTCTTCTGCTTTGACTGAAGACTGAACCAAAATAGGGTAATCCTGCGGGTTGCTCACCGAGAGCGTCGCGCCGGGTGTACCAGCGTGATAAATCACACGTGTAGCTCCCAGCTTCACGCTGAATGATTTAGTGGCTGAATTTAATTGCTGCCTGGCGGCATATACTGAAACCATAGAATTAGAGGCGAACAAAGCTACCGCCATTAAAACAAAATTAATTGTTTTCATATCAAAAATTGTAAAAGAAAAATGAAAAATTTGATGTGTATTACGCCTTAAACAAGGCGCAATACACTAATAGTTATTTACTATTAAGGCTGATATCCCACTACGTCTACAGTCAGTGGGTACGTATCAGGTGAGATATCCTGACCCGCTATTACAACAATATCAACTGGGACATTGGTATCAAAGGTGGTCCATTCTCTCCCATTCCACATTAGCGGGACATGAGATTTGGCTACATCATTACTTGAAAAGCCCACAACGATTGGGTTGCCACCATTTTTACCAGTTATTTTCCATGCACTGCCAGCATTGTTCATTATCGAGCCAGAAATCCCCCTGACCCCGAATTCTTTAATAGAAGTAGAATCAACTGTAAGCTTCGCAATATCCATATCATTATCATTCTTCCCAGCCATTAAGCCTGGCATCTGGTCAAGCGATATGGTTAAATGTTCGGGAGCGGCAAAGCTAACATTCACTGATTTCTGTTGCTCTGTGTTCGGCACAACTGAAGCATAACAACTAGCAGCCATCATGCTCAACGCACTTGCGATAATCAATTTTTTCATGCTTTTCATTTGAATAACCACCTTTTTTAAACCAAATTAAAATAATCCAGCACATCCAGAATACATAACGCCATACCAAATCTTACCGTATGGAAAAATCCGTGGCTGGTAATAACAGCTTGTACTTATTGGTATTTGTTACCAATTCAAATAAGTAATGTTATAAAAATCTATATATCAGAGCACCTCTTAATCTGAAAAAAATTGCGTTATTGCCAATATAAACAGTGTTGATGTTAACATCGTGTTGTCAGGGTGGAATAGAATACTAGTCAAAAAGCAATTATACCTTCCATTTACATTCAAGTGATAACATTACAATGACACCCACCACACTGGGTGTGGGAAACTTATCTTCGAAGAGAGGATAATTATCAGGCATCGTTGCAACATTGTTTATATTTAAACATACGTCTCCTAACTCGACGGTAAGATTATTAGTTAACTTTTCCTCGCAGGGAAGATCTTTAATGGAAAATCTTGTTTTCCGAAACGGAAAAGCAATTATAGCGCTCCAATGAGAGTCTCAACACTAAGAGCTGACTGACACAGGCCAGACTGATTATACAGGCATGAAAAAGCTCTCCCCTTCCTTTCAGTTCTTGCTGGATTATGCAAACGTCGCACCACCTCCCCGTGAACATGGCACATTAATTTGAAGCAGCTCTCATCCGGTATCGCTTTTCAGTGCAGCGAAATTCATCGCAGGTGCCCCCGTAAATAGACCCGTTTTAGTTCCATGCATTTTTAAGATTCCGGCCAGATAACGTTATTGGCGGTATTCCTCCGGTATCATATTGTTCCGCGATTCATGTGGACGTTCGCAGTTATATTCTGATAACCCTTTATCCGTAATTTCCCGCACCTCATTCAGCGTTCTGAACAGATAAGAATTGAGTATTTCTGTACGGTATGTCCGGTTAAAACGCTCGATGAAAACGTTTTTCTTCGGCTTACCCGGCTGGATAAACGCCAGCTTTACTGCATGTTTCTTTGCTCATTCAGCCAGTGCCAGCGAGATAAATTCCGGTCCCTTATCCATACGCAGCATGGCCGGATAACCGCGGTTGCTGTAATCCTGTCGAGTACACGGACCACTCGCAGAGCTGGCAGATTCAGATCGATTTCAATCGACAACGCTTCACGATTACAGTCATCAACAACATTGAACGTGCGAAAACGACGCCCACAGACCAGCTCTGGTTCAGCGCTTCCGGCGTGACCAGTGGCGAGGGATTGCGTACCGGCAGCCGTTGTTTACCCTTACGGCGAAAATTCAGCTTGAGCAGACAGTAAATACGGTGGAGCCTTTTGTGATTCCACGCGTATCCCTGCCGCCGTATCCAGACCTCCAGTTGTCCCTGGTGGCTTCAGAAATACCGGCCTCCCGGTAGACATCTTTAACAGTCCGTCCGGATTCGACTGATCTAATCACAGCGATGATCTGGTGCGCAGTAATACGGGCTTTACGCACAGCGATCTCCTGCGTTGGCAGATTGATTATGTCGGATGATCTCTAAATGTGAATGGCTCGATTATGCGGGATACTTACAGCGGAAGCGGGATTTAAGACCGGGCGCGGCGTGACCGTGAAGATTTCACAGGGGTGTATTGTGCTGATGGCGGACTGTAACGAGGTGCAGGAGCTGCGCGAGCAGCTTTATCAGGCTAAACAGGGGATTAAGGATGTGCTTGTTTAGTGCATTGAACTAAAGTTAAATAATAAAAAGCCGGGAAGATATTAATATCTTCCCGGCTTTTGAATTAATTGGAGAAATTATTAAACAATAAATCAAACTGTTTTAATACATATCCAGCAGGAAGGAATGCTTCACTGATAATTTCCGAATTGAATGTTTTCCATATAATTCTATCATATTCATCAGTGGATAATAAAATGAAAGTTTCACCATCAAAACAAGGAGCTAGATTCAATGTAATCAAGATGGATTCTAATCGTTGAGATTCCCTCCAACTTTCTGCTTTTTCAAACCCATCAACAACATATGAAAAAACATCATTTTTCTCTAGATTAAACAATTCGTTAGATAAAGAATAGCCATAATTATCAATCTTGTTTTTGATAAGTGAAATAAAGGTACTCAGCAATACATATTCACTGCTATCACCAATTTCCTCTGATGCACAAAAAATAGATACGCTGGCAAAACGATCATCAGTAGATATATTTATAGAAAAAAGGCTTGGTTCTCCAAAAATTAGATTAGCCACATTTACCTCCTGATCCTTTAACCCTAGCAACCATTTGGTTAAATCTATCGCGAATCCATTTTGGAACTTTCAACCCTCTATCAGATTTTTCTCTACCATTCCAGTGAACCTCGCCGTTACTCCCTTGGTAACGATAAAATTCCCCCTCACTATTTCGGCCAAACCACGAATTACCAGAAGAATCAGAAGGTACAGCTCTTCGATAAACTTCTTCTGCATCAGGAGGCAAATGCGTTGTTTTACTTCCACCGCCTCTAAAATCAGGTGAGGAAGGATCATGATGCCCTGGGTTTACATACATTGGTTTGCGTCCATGATAGGGGGATTCTGATTTATATTCAGTAGTTAACCCTAATGGGTCGATCCAAGATAGAGGGTTTGGCGCATACTGATATAAGTTAATGCCCCCCGCCAGCCCAATCGGGTCCTGACTGACGAACCTGCCACACTCCGGTGCATAATATCTGAACAGATTTTAATGCAGGCCCGTTTCATCGTCAAAATACGGCCCCGGCAGCCGGTTGCTCATCACCGCCCGGAGCTGGCCGGGGAGAGGGGGGCTCAGTGCCAGGATGTCGCGCCCATACTCGCTCACCCTGAGCTCCACAATCAGCCAGCATCCGGCGGAGAATTAAGAATTTATTTAGTCAGCAAATATGAATGCCTCCGGCGCCAGCGTCCGCCACATCAACAGCGAAACCTGCATGACCACCTGTTACTCACAAATCCCCAGCGGCGACTGCCAGGAAGAAGCGGGATTTGAGACCGGGGCGAGCGTTGTTGTGAAGATCTCCGAGCGGGGTTTGATCCTGATTGCAGAAACGGATGAAGTGAGGGATCTACGGAAGGAGCTTTATCAGGTGAAAAAGTCGATGAAGCATATTAAGGCGGGGGTAAATAATGTGGTGAACGGGAATTAAATAACAAAAGAGCCGGGAAGATTTAATTTCTTACCCGGCTTTTTATTTAAACTACTAATTCTAAATCCATGGGATTGTTTATATTGATTTTTAATCTAATATTAGAACTTGATTCTACTATAATAATATCAGGTATATATTCAGACACATTAATAAACGGGTTAGATTCTTCGGAATAAAGAACCCAAACTAAGTTTTTATTTTCATCGAGATAGGCGACAAAGCCTTCAGAACCATAGCTACCTTCTCCAACGCAACAATAGCAATTATTCGCTAATTTAATTTCTCTAAATTTATCAATGTCAGTAACTTCATCTTTATTTTTTTCATAAAAGGCAGAGAAATCAAATTCACCATTTCTCTCAATATGAAGAGTAGGATAATCCATTATTTTACAAAGAAAAGATCTGCCGTTGGAAAAATAAATAGCATCTTTTATCGGTAATAAGTTATCTTCCCATAACTGAATGATATTTTTCATTTGCAACCTCTTGATGTTCTTTCCGGTCGAGAATTTAATCCTTTATCTGGTAATATTCCACCGGCCTTTATATTTCTTCTGTCTCTAAATCTCTCTCGAAATTTTTGCAACCATGTTTTTCCAGTAGATGAGTCAGGATGAGGAGCATTAGGGTCAATCCTAATAACTTTAACCTTATCTAATCCGGCCTCTAGAGCTGCGTCTAATCGCCTATTATCATAAGAGACTAATTGCCCATCAATATCAATTACTCTTAATGGAGACCTATCCCAATCCCAACCACCATTACGCATAATTTCGGCATAATCATGAGGTGATATTGTTCTTTGAGAGAAATTAATATCTTTGGGATTAACCCACTCCCCTGTCAATCCCAGCGGATCGATCCAGCTTAACGGATTCTGTGCATACGCATATAAGTTTATTCCGCCCCTCAGCGAGATTGGATCGCCCGATATAAACTTCCCGATATCCGGATCATAAAATCTGTACAAATTGTAATGCAGCCCCGTTTCCCTGTCCAGATATTGCCCCTGGAAACGCAGGTTCTGCTGTACGGGCCGGGTTTCTTTTTCATGCGTCAGGTTCCCCCATACCTGATAGCCCGCTTCCCAGACAATATTGCCCCCGCCGTCCGTCATCTCCTCCGGCGCGCCGTTTACGTCCGTATGGTAATACAGCACCTCATCCGCTTCGCCCGGCGCCGCCCTGTCCACCCGCGCCAGCGGCTCGTGGCTCCCCTGGTCGCTGTAGATATACAGGCTGCTGCTTCTTCCCAGCCTGCACTCCTGTGCCAGCCGCATTCCGTCCCATAAAAACGTCGTCCGGTTATACGGCTTTCCTTCCGCGTCCAGTTCGTGCTTCTCCACCCGCCTGCCCGGCGCGTCGTACACGTACCCGTAACGCCGTACGGTGTCCCCCCGGGTGACCGCCACTTCCGTCAGCCGGTGCTCCGCATCCCAGCGATAGTGCTGCGTACCGTTGCGGCCCCGCTTTTCCACCACCCGGCCATATTCATCGTAACGGTAATGCAGCCCGCGATATGACGTTATCCGGTTGAACGGCACCACGCTGCCTGCACCCGCCTGCGCGGTCTCTCCCTGCCGCCTGTCCAGCAGGTTCGCCGCCGCGTCGTACTGCCAGCTGTCCAGGTATGCCTCATTCCGGCACGCCGTGATGCGCCCCGTCGTGTCGTAAAAATAATCCGTCACCCCCTGCCGACTGTGCCGCTTTTTCAGCAGCTCGTCCTGGCCGCTGTACGCATATTCCCGGTCAATAAACGTCTCCGGCACTACGCCGCGCATTCCTTTACAGGTCAGTTTCCGCGTTAACCGGCCCGTCCGGTCGTACATCCGCCGCGTGTCCAGCCGCCCCTGGCTCCGCTGCACCTCACGGTGCAGGTGGTCACGCGTGAACTCGCTGATGACATCACGCCCCAGGTTGATTTGCTGGAGATGGCCGCTCCCGTAGTACAGGTACCGCAGCGTCCGCCCGTCCGGCATCTGCGTTTCTGTGCGGTTGCCCTGAACATCGTACCGGTGCTGCAGCACGCCCTGCGCCGTCTCCTCGCTCAGCAGGTTACCCGCACTGTCGTAGCTGAACCGGATAACTTCCGGCTCTCCGCCTTCCGCCGCATCATGCTGCCTGCGGCGGATTTCCAGCAGACGGTCCGCCGCGTCGTACCGGTATTCCGTGCGCGTCTCCGGCGTGATTTTCGCCGTCAGCCTCCCCGCCGCATCACGCTCCAGACCGTGGCGGATTTCTCCCCCGCGCTCCCCGCCGTATATCACCGCCGTCACCGCATTCAGCGCGTTATACCCGTATGCCCGGCGGCTGCCGCCGGGGTCCGTCTGTTCCGTCACCCGGTCCAGAACATCGTACCGGAACCGGTAGCTTTCCCCGTTCTCGTTCGTGAGCGTGGTCAGCCGCCCGTAAGCGTCGTACTCATACGCCGTCCTGCGCCCCGTCGCATCCGTCTGCCTGCGCACCCGCCCCTGGCCGTCCCGCTGCCAGCGTGTTATCTGCCCCGCCGGGCTGGTGTATTTCACCAGCCGTCCCGCCGCATCCGGCTGGTAACGCTCCGTACGCCCGTCCGCGAACATGACCTCCGTCAGATGTCCGTTGCCGTCATAGCTGTAACGCGTACTGTTACTCTCCGCGTCCGTCACCCTTTCCAGCCGCGTGCGTTCATCATAAAACCATGCCGTCTGCGAGCCAGAACAGTCCGTGTGGCGCATAAGCTGCCCGTCTTCGTTCCACTGCAGGTATTTATCTCCGCCCCGCGCGTCGGTTATCCGCACCACCTGACCGTGCCGGTCGTACCCGTATACCGTGCGCTGGTGCAGCGGGTCGCTGACCGCCTGCAGGTTGCCCCGCTCATCATACTCATAACGCCACGCCGCCCCCGCGGCATCCACCTCCGTTTCCGGCTGGTGCCACACCGGATGCCACTGCGTCTGCTCAACCCGGCCCAGCGGGTCATGCGTCTCCGTCAGGTGGCCGAGACGGTCATAGACATAACGCCATTTGCCGCCCTGCGCGTCCGTCATCCCCAGCAGTAACCGCTCTTCATCGCTCCAGCGGAAAGTGGTCATCTGCCCGGCCTCGTCCCGGTACGCCGTCACCAGGCCCTGCGCATCCCACCAGTGGCAGCGCATGCGCCCCAGACTATCCGTCACGCACAGCGAACGTTCTGCCAGATTCCAGTCCAGACGGTACTGCTCGCCGCTGTCCGTATGATGGCCCGTCACCCGCCACGCCGCATCGTCCGGGCCTTCAAACCACGCCCAGGTGTAGTAATACCGTTCGCCGCCCGGCTCCCGGTGCATCGTCATGCAGTCGTTGTCGTCGTACGCAAACTCGCGCTGATACCGTGCCGAATTTCAGCCACTGTGAGTTTTACTCACGAGTTGAAGGACGCTCGGTTCGTTTATGCGGCGACTGGATGGCGCAGGCCGGATTTATTAACGGGATGCCCGTTAAAATTCGGATGATGAAAGACTGCATCGTGATCACGCTGCAAAATACTCGTGAACTGTGGGGCTGCATTGAAGGTATGAGCGTGACGTATATCAACTAACGGAAAGTGAAGGCGTGGCTACAAACCTTTCCGGGGGCGCTGAATGATATCGGGGATATTCCGGTGATCAAACGTGGCAAATAACTGAACGATCCCGGTGATGAGCCGGGCTCTTTAATGGTTCAGAGTAAAGCTTAATCTCCTGAAAAACCAACAAGGAACAAAAATCGTAGCCACCAGTGATTATTTTCAAAATAAAGAATTCTACATCAATCTACGGTCCAAGGGCACAACTCTAAAAATTATGTATTAATTAAAATATTTATTTCTTCTTTTTTATGAGTGTAATTTTTCCTTTGAGGATGAAAGTCAACTATCTTTAATGTAGGGGACTGTAATAAAAAACTCAAATCACCGTCCTCTAAACTCCAAAATCTAAGAGAGTTCAAGTTTCTCATACTTGGAATAAAACAAAAAGAATCCACATCAGATAAAAACAAATCTTCAATAGTTTTGTTTCCTATTAAAAAAGAAAAATCAGTAACGCCCCTGCATTTTTCTATATATAATTTCCTCAGTGAATTCATTCTACTAATAACCCCCACTTCCTTCAGGCAATTATTTTTAACCAAATATAATTCTTTAATAGAGAGGGATTCAATATCAGATAAATCTGATATTTTCGAATCATAAATATGAAGTGCATTTAATTTACTCAAGCCCAAAAAATCTTTAAGATTAGGCTCGTTAAATTTATAAACAACTAAACTTTCTAGGCTACGAGATAAGTTAATATTACTCACCCCCTTCCAATACTCGAAGCCTAAATATTTCAGAGCAGGAAACAATGAAACATCCATAGTGAAAGATTGTTTTTTTTGAAAAAAAATCTTTTCAAGTCGGCTCAAAGAATAAATAAAATCAAAATTAATAATACTATCTATTTTATCTGTAAAAGAAATGACCTTTAATTTTTTAGAGAGTTTCTCAAATTGCCTAAAATCAATTGTCATACCTATATCATCACTCCCAAGCACGCCTCTTATCTGAACTTGAGTCACACCCATTTTTACCGCATACTCAACACCCTCTTTAAGCTGATTAGCATGAATTATGACGTATTCTCCGTCCAGATTTTTCCTTACAATAAAATTCATATCTAAATGCATTTTACCCCCTTAGTTTTGTTAAATTCCGTTTCGAAGGAGTCTGCTTTTGCTACAATATCATTGTATAATGCCTTATTATTTACTTGTGCGTCAGCTAAAAGCTTTTCTCCAGGAGAATTAATGGCATTCTTGAAATTAACATCTGTTACCGCAGAATTTCTCCGCATAAGTTCGGCTTCAACCATTAACCCAGTCGTATTATTTCCATAATCAACATGTAATCCTTGAGTAACATTTATTTTCCCCCCAACTCTTTCTCCCATCGAATCATACATTCGACTTTCAGGCCCTTTTCCTATGTACCAATTTGATCCATCCGTAAACATATATGTCCCTGTCAATCCCCATGGATCGATCCAACTTAACGGATTCGGCGCATACTGATAAAGGTTTATCCCGCCCCTTAGCCCGATCGGGTCCTGACTGACGAACCTGCCACACTCCGGTGCATAATATCTGAACAGATTGTAATGCAACCCCGTCTCGTCGTCAAAATACTGCCCCGGCAGCCGCAGCGGCTGGTGAAAGTACGCCCCGCTGTTGCTGATGTCCGCCGCATTCTCTCCAAACCCCCTGATATACCCCGCCCATACCAGCGTTCCGTCCGCCGCCGTCACCTCCTGCGGCGTGCCCGTCACATCCGTGTGGTAATACCACACCTGCCTGCTTTCTCCTTTTCCCGTCACGCTCGCCACCGGCGTGTACGGCTGTTCCGCATCGTACAGATAGGTCCGCCAGCCCTGCTGCTGCACGTTCTCCTGCAACAGCCTGAACCCCTCCCACACAAAGTCCGTCCGGCTCCGCGCCGTATGGCCCGTGTGCCGCCCGTACGTCGCCTTGCGGATTCGCCTCCCCAGCGCATCGTAGCCGTAGTGCGTCTCCGTGTTGCCGCTGATGACCCGCGTCAGCTGCCCCTGCGCGTTCCACTCCAGTTGCTGGTCGCGCCGCGTGGTCAGCTCGCCCCACTCGTTATAGCCGTAACGGTCACGACCACAGCCCGGCAGCCGGTTGCTCATCACCGGCCCCTGCCCTTCGTTATCCAGCAGGTTGCCCGCCTTATCGTAATAATAACGGTCATGGTCATACATCTGACCTGAGCGCCCGGTCAGGTAACCGCTTCTGTCATAGCTGTACACCACGCTGCCACGCAGGCTGTCGTCAATCGTGCCCACCTCGCCGTGGTTGTTCCAGTAATAGTCCCTCGACGTCACGCAGCCCTGCCGCGCCGGGCGCTGGCCGGGAAGAACAGGGGCACTGCCGGACGCCAGGCTGCGCTGCCAGCTCAGCAGCCCGTCGTCGTCGTAGCCGCTGTACGTCGTAAGCTGCCCCTGCGTGCGCATTATCTGACGGTGCAGGCTGTCGCGCTCATACTCGCTCACCGTCAGGCCGTCCAGCGCCGTCTGTAACAGATGCCCGCTCCCGTAATACAGATGCGTCAGGTGCTGCCCGTCCGGCAGCGTGATGTCCGTCGGGTTGCCCAGCGCGTCGCGCTGATAACGTATGCTGCCGTTCCCCGCGTGCTCCGCCGTCAGCCAGCCGCTGCGGTCATACTCAAAACGCACCGTGTCGGCCTGCATCCGGTGCTGCTGTTGCCCCGCCTCCGTGGGCGTGAGCGTCACTGCCGTTATCTGGTCCAGCCGGTTGTAGCTGAACGTCCGCTGGCCGTGTTCATTCTCCGTCCGTAACAGACGGCCCAGCGCATCCCGCTGCTGCGTCTCCCGCCGCACGCCGCCCTGCGTGCCCGTGGTCTGTATCGCCGTCAGATAACCGCTGTCGTCCAGGATAAAAGTACGGCTCAGTCCGTCCGGGCGCACCTCACGCACCAGCCTGCCGTCCACATCGTGACTGAACCGGTACTGCGCCCCGTTGCCGTTGGTCAGCGCTGCCACCCGGCCTTCCGGCGTGTACTGCCAGCGCGTCTCGCGCTTCTCCTCATCCGTGTGCGCCGCCAGCAGACCGCGCGGCGTATACCGCCAGCTCTCCACGCTCCCCGTGATGCGCCGGTGGCTGCTCATCAGCCCCAGCGCATTCCAGGTATACCTGTCCTGCTGTTTCCCCGGTGAGTTCACCGTCTCCGGCAACCCAAGTCGGTTGTAGCTGATGCGTACCACCTTCCCTTCCGCGTCCGTCACCCGCGTCAGGTTGCCGTCCTCATCGTGGTCATATCCTGTGCTGCGCCCTGAACAGTCGGTGTACCGCGTCATCTGCCCCCGGCTGTCGAACGCCGTCACCACCGTGCCGCCCGCCGCATCCGTCCGGCTGCACATCTGCCCCTGTTCATCGTAAGCGTATTGCGTCACCCGCCCTTCCGGGTCCGTCTCCTGCACTGGCTGGCCGTGGGCGTTGTACTGCGTTTTCCAGACAGCGTCATCGTCCAGCGCCGTGCGCGTGATTTCGTCGAACTCGCCGTTCCACTGCGTCTGCGTCACCCGGCCTTCCGGACCTGTCGTCTTCACCACCCGGTTCTGGATGTCATATTCATACGCCACCGTGCGACCGCCGGGCAGCTCAATGTTGACAGGGAAGTGGTCTTCGTTGTACGTGAAGCGGTACATTCCACCGCCCGGCGTCCGGTGCGCGGTGATATACGTTTCCCTGTCGTACCACCACTGCCATGTCTCCCCCTGCCTGCCGGTGACGGTGGTGGTGCCTGCGGCAAAATCATAGTCAAAGCGGTAATGTTCGCCGTCACTGGTGTCGTGCTCCGTCACGCGCGGCGCGCCGTCGAGTTCCTGCCAGCGGTAGCGGCAGGTGAACCCCGCCGCATTGCTGTGCGCCGTCATCAGCCCGTTTTCATAAGCAAACTGCCGCACCTGCGTTCCCGCCCGGTTCACCACGCCGGTCAGTTGACCGTTATCGTCATACCGGTACTCCACCAGATTGCCACGGGTGCCGCCCTGCACCAGTTCAACTCGCGACAGCCGCTCCCCTGCCGGGGTCTGTGTGCGGTGCAGTAACAGGTGATGCCCGCTGCTGGAGGCTATCCGTACCAGTCTGCCTCCTTCGTGCCCGAAGACAATGCGCTGGCAGTGCGGCGTCTCCATAAACAGCAGGTATGCCATGCCGTCACTGTCAAAATCACCAAATACGTAATAGCTGCGATCGGTGTAATGCAGCACGTAACGCCCGTCATGCAGGCGGCTGAGGTATAACTGTTCTTCCGGGTCAAATATCTGGTGGCCGGGCGTCAGCATCGTTTTCGGGTAACGCAGTTCCCGCCCCTGTACGCCGGTCAGCGTGATGTGTTCATCGTCATCGCGCAGGCTGGTTTCCCAGTTCAGCCGCCAGCCCCGTCCCAACAGTCCCACAGTTTCCAGGTGGCTGGCGTAAAAACGCGAGCAGGTGACCGGCAGGCGACCGGGCAGGGTGAAGTCCGTTTCCGGCAGCAGGATTTTCTGCCCGGTGGTCACATCCACCGGATTGCTGAACAGCCCGCTGATAGCCTCACCCACGGCCATCCCGACAAGCTCCCCGCCGATAAACTTAGCGGCACATTTAGTGCCAAATTTCGTCCCCAGCTTTGCCGCCTGCCGCCACGCCCCGGCCAGCCCGCCGAGCAGACTCGCCACGACAAACAATACATCCACCACCTTGCGCAGCCAGTCCGGAATTTCAGAACTGATTTCCAGTACCGTCTGTGTGCCGCCGCCGAGAAACACATTCGGCGAACCGTCTTCAATCACCGCGTCGCATTCGGTGTGGTCATCCTTACGGGCGGTGGGCTGGCTGTTGATGTAGATATTTTCCGACCCCTGGGCGATGCGTTTTTCTGCGATATGGTTATCGCATTTCACCGTACTCAGTACCGCGCGCGCCGCCGGGCGACTGTTGGTGCTGACATTCTCCGAACCGGTGAGGATTTTTCCTGCCGTGTGGTGGATGGAGCGCCCGATGGCCTCGCCCAGTTGCAATACCCCGGAGGCTATTTGATCGGCCATAAAACCCAGAATCAGCCCGGCAAGAAAACCGCAGCTAAAGAAGGCAAAGGCGGCAAGCGCGATAATGGCGATGCCGATGATAGCGCCGATAAGAAACCCGGCGAGCGCACTGGTGTGGTAGATAGGATCATCCACACGGGCTGCTTCATACATGGTCACACCTCCGTGTGATTATTCGTTTTTATCCGGCTGAAAGCCTGCCAGCCAGGTGTTCCAGAGTAGGTCTGCTTTATCATCAAAAGGACGGGGACTGGTCAGGGTGAAGACCAGTACCTTGCCAGGGGTTGCAATAAACCCGGCCTGACGCTGGTACACTTCCGTTTTCCCGGATTTATGGGTGGCGGCAATTTGTTCCCCCATCAGGGCATCATTGCCCGTTCCTGCCTGTGCAGGCGCTCGCGACAATACCCGGTGCTGACCGAGATTTTTTTTCATCAGCGCAATCTGGCGGTCAATATAGGCGGGCAGGTCTTCATCAGGTTTTAGCGTATCGCGGGAAATATTCAGGCTGGGCGATGTTCGTTCATTGCCCTCCAGGATAAAAATATTGACGCTGCGATCCGTAAATGTTTCAGGCAGGACAAAACACCCTTCCTGTATGCGGTATGGTCGATCCATGAGAACTCCAGGTTTAATTCAGATCACTCAGAGGTGGGAAGGGGGGCAATATCATCGGCGGTTACGGCTGTGCCGCCATCCGGGTTCATATCAATACCTTTACCAATCAGTTGCATGACATCGCTGGTATGTAACATCAGTTGCTTGCCACAAAACTCAATGGAGCCGTCCTTATGTAAAACAAGCGCCGCATTGCCGCAGCGAAGCGTGAATTGATCGCCAACATCTAAACGATAAGTGGTGCCGATATTGATCGTCTGCGCCAGTTTTACGGAAAGGCCGTCATTCTTCGTTACCGTGGTGTTTCTGTCCTCACCAATACTGTTGGTTTCATTTTTAATAATGGTTTTAGTGCGATCCACCATAACCGTATGCGTTTCATTATTCTTCACCGTGGTGTTGAGATCTTTTTCCGCGTGGAACTTCACTTCCTCCGCGCCCGTTTTGTCGTCAAAACGCAGCATGTTGCCATTCGTTGGCCCGCCATACAGCGAGTGGCTGAAGATCCCGCTCTGCGACGCCATTCCCGGCAGTCCCCACGGCGGCATGGTGTCCTGGTTGTAGGTACGCCCCACGATGATCGGCAGATCCGGATCGCCGTTTTTGAAATCCACCAGCACTTCCTGGCCGATACGCGGGATCTGGATCATCCCGAAGCCTTTGCCCGCCCACGGGTAGCTGACGCGTATCCAGCAGGAGCTGTTTTCATCCATTTTGCCGTAGCGATCCCAGCCAAACTGCACCTTTACCCGCCCGTACTGATCCGTCCAGATTTCCTGGCCCGACGGGCCGGTGACAATGGCGCTCTGCGGCCCTTTGGTGTGGGGTTTGCTCACCGTCCGCTGCGGGCGGAACACCTCGCAGGTCGGGTGCAGTTCAAAACGGGTGGAAAAGGTAAAGTGCTGGTCCTGCCCGCTGTGCTGCGCGTTGTCCTGCACAAACAGCAAGGTCTGCATCAGCAGGTATTCCTGATTGACTTCGGCAGTGGGATAGTTTTCCAACGTGAAGGTATAACCGGTCATGAGTGTGCGGATATTCCCTCCCCCCAGCACCCGACTGCCGGGGCTGCGCTGCGCTTCCATACGAATGCGCGTCAGCATCTCGCCTTCACTCTTGTCGAAGTAGTCTCCCGGCCACTCATAATGCTCGTAGGTGGCATGACCGGTTTCACGCGGGTTTGCCACGGTGTTTGCCAGCAATGAACGTGGCTTCGTAAAATCGAAATCATCCAGCACCCACTGTCCAGTCCGCAGACTCTCGTTTGCCGTGATAGTGTGGATAAACTCCTTGTCCAGCTTCAGCCCTTCCTGGTGCCACTCGACCAGCGGCGAGTCCGGACATGCTTTGTGGGCGCTGATGGCATCCGCCAGCACCAGCGTGTGGCTGTCCTCGCTGTGCTCAAACCACCAGTAGATGCCCCACTCCTGCATCAGTCGCTGAAGAAAATCAAAATCAGTTTCACCGTACTGCACCTGCCAGGTGCGTACCGGGTAGCTTTCCACCAGCCGCTTTTCCACCGGGTAGGGATATTCCGCCAGAACCTCATCCAGAATATCCACCACGGTTTTATTCTGGAATGCTTTGTAGTCGCTGGTATGGGTCAGCAGTTTCAGCCACGGCTCCATACGCAGCTCATAGGTAACCGAACGCCCTTCATGACCGACTACCCGCGCCGCCGTGACCAGCCCGCTGATATGCCGTTTACCGCCACCATCCAGTTCGATGTTGACGCACAGATCTTTGCCCACCATCGGTTTGAGCGGCAGGTTGGCCGCCGGGGAGACATAGCCCAGATTCAGGGTGTCGGGCGTTTTTAGCTGTACCACATAGCTGAACAGTTCACTTAATGTTTCGCCGCCGTCCAGGCTGGCGAACAGTAATGCGCCCGGCGGTACGGCGCTGCCGCTGACCGTCACATTATGCGCCCCCGGCCCGCCTGCAACAGCAGAGACGATGGCCGATACCGCATCCTGCGCCATACCTGCGGCGGCGGCAGCCTGCGCCGCTGCCACCGCGGCTTTCACCAGTCCTGATGGCTCCGGCAATGTGCCAAACAGCGATCCCGCAGCCTGTTCCACGGCGGCTTCTGCCGCATCTGCCACGCTTCCGGCGACTGAATCTGCGGTGACACCGCCACTTTCTCCGGTTATCGGCGGCGTGGTTGTCGTCAGCCCTCCCATACCGGATTTATTATTTGTGGATACAAAACTCATGGTAGTGACTCCTTTAATACCGGATTAAAATAAATAGACTCACCGTCAGGAAACAGTGCCCCGCACTTTATAATGCAACCAGCCTGTTATATTTAAATATTTACCAGAAGAACAGGGTATATTGCTGACAAGAGCCATGAAAATAAAAACACAAAAATTAGCACATAACATAAATACTGAATTACATAAATAAGGAAATGAATATAACAATATTATGATTTTATTTTTATTACGCTTACCAGATTCGCATTGCATTTTATAAAAATTTGATTAATAACCAGCACACCGCCAGTCATATACTTTATCATTGGTGCTCGTTACTTATCTGGCCACCATTGTAATCATTGTCAACCACAGCACGTTCAGACACGATAATTTGATCCGGTTTTAACGGTATTATTGTTTTGTTCCACCATTCGTTTGCTGACCAGAAACATACTTAACATTAACCGTAAATGTCTTTTCACCATTTTCTTTTTCCGTCTCCTGTTTCAGAATACGGAAAAACACCGGTTCCACTTCAATACAACCATGGCTGTAACCTTTGGTGGAATCATGGATATAAAAACCACCCCGCTTGCCCCCACAGGCTTTTCGGGTCTTCTCATCCGCTGATTCCAGCCGGATACGGTTATATCCCCAGTTCGCCCAGTATATCTCACATGTTCCGGCAGCCTGGCCTCGCGGAATGGTACTCCAGCCCCATGATGGTCCCAGATCACAATCCGCAGCATTTCTTATCGGTGCTTCCCCCTGAAACTGAATAAACAATTTATAATTCCCTTCCGGTATCGCCGCATCCGGCACACACTGTTTATCTGGCCACTGTAAATCCGGTAACCCCGTGGTCGCCTTAAATATCCCGATACCAGGCCATGTCAGCTTTTGCCCGTCAAAAGTCAGTCTTACTGCCATCATCTTCTCCCTGACTATTCTGTGTATTACAGCGGTGGTGTACAACGTATCATTAGCGCCAGCTTCTGATCCCGTACAGACTGGTTATCCACCGATAATACAAAGCTGAAAGGATAACGTCCCTGCATCTTCGCCAGTGAGATATTCCCCTCCTGAAGGGAATATGCACTTCCGCGTCCGTAACCCTCAACATCCTGCGCCAGTAAGCTGGTATAGCTGATTAATGCTGAGAAACAGCCACATTCACCGGTACTTTTTTTCAGTGTGACCGTTGTTTTCAGAATGGTAAGGTTATCCATTTCCTGACGATGAACGGGATGGATATCCACACACTCCGCCAGCGGGTTATCAATGTTTACATCTGTTCCGCCCCAGGCAAATACGGGCAGGAACATTCCTGCACAGGCAGACATAAACAGAACCTCTACAGCGTACTTTTTCACAGCATCTGACCTCTATTTTTTCATCCACCAGCCGCAGTGCATCCACATACCGCCCTTCACTGTTCTGCTACCAGAACCAGCCTTGCCCTGGCAGGTAACGTATGCCCGGTAGATCCAACTATCCCACTATTCATCTGTACAGCCCAGCCCCCGGCGCTGTACCACTTCACTGGCAAATGTCGCGCCAGTTTTTTTCATTATTTCTTGTTGTATTTTTTGCAACTGCGGAAATATAATTCTCTCACATTTATTTATTTCCCATATATCACCAGTTTGAGAACTTACTGAAAACAGTCCCCAATAATCTATTGCTCCGGCAGTCGGTGTATCATAGCCAAGGCTAAAATCATAATATCCCGGATGGGGAGGATTTCCGTGTTTATCCTGCAAATCACCGTCAACAAAAACGCCATCCAGCGATAAATCATATTTTTGATATTTAAGTGCAATAATGAGTAGTTTTTCTGCCTGTACTTTCGTCATTCCACCGCGATTTATATCTGACAAATTAAATTCAGATACAACCACTTGGGCATAACAGACCTCAGATATAAAGAGAAAAAAAACAAGCATTATTTTACGGGGCATGCTATTCTCCGACCCACCATAATAATTATTCCAGCAGTTATCCTGGCGTAATTATCCGTACCACCAGTAATATGAGATCCTGAATTAAACCCAGCAGCTACCAGAGCTTCAGAGAAGGCCAGAGCATCTTTTTTCCCCCGAACAGCGTCACCATACTTGACAGCAAAAGATCGCGCACAAACTGAAAACGAAGAAAAAATAGCCACCCAAGTTTTGTTACTATCCTTTGGATGAACCCGACCTGACTGAAATGATGCAGGAGCCTGGAGAGAAAAGTAATTATTATATTCCCTGGCAATACGACCTGTACCATATTGACTTTCGGCAGCAGCAAGACCCAGTATATTCTCTACCGGTACGTCAAGCTCTTTTGCAATTATCTCACAAACCTTCATGTGCTCCTGGACAAATCTTACCGCACCCACGTTATTACACGCTTTATCATAATTACCCATTTCTTCATTCCTTAGCAGGTGTTTTTAAAACCACCATGTTCATTATTTCTCCGCCAGTCGCAGCGCATCCACATACCGCCCTTCACTGTTCTGCTGCCAGAACCAGCCTTGCCCCGGTGTTGCCTGCCCCAACGTCTTACCCGGCCAGCCCGGCCACGGCAGATAACGCACGCCCGGCAGTTCTACTACCGGTACTTCATCCGGCAGCCCGGTCAGTTCCCGGCTGCGCTGCGATGTACGTCGTAACCCACGCAGCCACTGCGCCCACCACGGCCCCGGCTGCCACATCGCCCATAGCTGGTCCACCTGCTCGGTCAGCCGCCCGCGCCGCATCGTGTCCGGCGTGATATGCTGCGCCGCCAGCCTCGCCAGCCAGTACAGCCAGCCCTGCGTCTCCTGCAAACTCTCGTCCAGCCACTCCCGACCGCAGCGCTGGTAAATCACCAGCGGCCACGGGCGTCCCACGCTATCCCGTGACGCCATCAGCACTCCGGTCAGCCAGTCAGTCGTCCCACCCATCGGCAAAAATCCCGGCGACATCACAAAGCTCCACGGCAGCGGATGGTGTTCCGGCGCGGGCATATCATGTTCGCCACGCGGCGACAGGTGCATCCAGCCGTCACGCTCTTCATCGGTCGTCTGGCCTTCCGGCAACACGATATGCCGCCCGCTGCCCACCCATGTCTGGCGGTTCAGCCAGTCCTGCCATATTCGTCCCTCTTCAGCGCCCACCCGCCAGCGCACATAGTCGCGCTGGTCCGGCAGCCTGCCGAACATCGCCGGGGCTGATACCACCGCTGGCCGGCGCATTACAGCGCCCTCGCCGGGCAACTGAAGTTCTGCAACAGCTCCCGGCTGACCGGGTTAAAATCCCGCCCGGCAGTGATTTCCAGCACCACCCGGCGACCGTCAAAATCATATTCCACCAATTGGCGCCCCCGCACCGCCGTTTCCTGTACCATTCCGGCGTCCAGCAGATGAAACAGCGCCCACGGCCCGCCGGTCAGTAGCGTTGAGGTGTCCTGGCGAATACGCGGGCTGGCGGTGATTTCCCCCATCGAGCCGTTGCGCGGTCCCGGCCACGTTACTTTCAGGGGACGGTCCGGACCATGGGCGTAGCGCAGCACCTGACCATCGATATCAATCACCAGTTCCGTGATGGCCGGGTCCATATCCACCACGCTAATCTGCATCGACCAGGAAAATTTTTTCCCGCCCTCGCTGTTAAAAAATACGCTGCGGATCTGCTTCGCCTGCTGAAACGGCGTTAAATCCGGCCCCTGCAATGTCATGTTGCCTTCGGTCGGTTTGTAGCGCCACGGGTCGCTGGCGGTGTCCGCCAGCGGAGCCAGTTGTTTGCTCCAGAAAGCATCCAGTACGCCGCCGCTGGCGAAGATGCGGTTAAAGTCCTCGGCGCTGACCTCCTGCGGGCTGTCGGCGAACGGATAGCGCCCGTCGATGGCGTCACGGCAGTCGTCGCCCATCATCGCCTCCATCTGGGTGTTCAGCACGTCGCCGGTCCCGGCGTTGATTTTGCGCGTCCCCTGCTTCGTCAGATCCAGCAGGATGTTTTTCAGCGGCGCAGGCAGTTTCGCCGCCTCCAGTTGCAACTTGTCTGCGGCAGTAATGCGCGCTGGCAACGTCCCCGCCGCCAGCGCGCTATCAGCAATGGTCAGTTGGGTGTAATACTCGTTGAGCATGGTCAGCAGCGAAGCGATCTGCATCGTCCCACCGCCGCTCTGTCCGCCGTCCGTCCGCCCGGCAATGACCTCGCGCAGCGCGGCGAAACGGTCATCCACCAGCGTTTTTTCCAGCCGCTCTTCCGGGTGAATATCCTGGAACAGTTTTGCCGTCTGTACCACTTTCCCCGCGTTACCGGATGCGCGCTGCGCCAGTTGTTTCTGTCTGGCCTGCGGGTCCGGCGGCGGCACCAGCGTGGTCTGCTCCACCACCGCTTTTCCCAGCCGCATCAGCGGTGAGTCCGGCGACGCCAGGGTGCGCAGCACCTGTAAATCATAAGCCAGGCCGGAACTGCCCTCTTCCCCGGCACTGTTGATACTATGGATACTGTCCAGAAAATCCTGCCAGCGGCGGGCATATTCCGTCAGGTACAAACGGCGGACTTCGCGGGCGACAGACTGCTCCTGCCCCGGTATCTGGCTGCGCAGGCTGTCAGTCAGCTTTTTTGGCGTACTCTCCCGGCCCATCACCCAGCCATCGTTCGCCGTCGCCGCCGCCACAAATTCCGGTAATCGTTTGTCGAACAGCTCCCGGTATCCTTCACGGGTAAAAATACCCGGCACGCCCCGATCCAGCGGCGCGCCGTTGCTACGCACAAACACCGTTCCCGCATCCGCGCCGACGGCGCGTACCAGCGTGAACTCCTGCGGCGCTTCGCTCTCCATTGCCGCCAGCGCCCGCGCGTAGATACGCTCGGTACTGGTGTGACCGTCGAGGAATGCCCGCGCCTGGCGGATCAGCGCCTCATCTTTCTCATACGGTGAATGCACCACCCGGCTGCCGTCAAACAGCGCTTCGATATGCGTCAGCACGGCGGCGCGCCCGCCGAACCCGGCCACGCTGTCGCTGTTCCCCAGATCGTTAATCACCCACGACTGGATCTCCGCCGCGTTGTATTTATCTTCGTGATCTTTATCCAGATTCAGTAGCAGATAGATGCGCAGGGCATCGTAGGCCGCTTTACTATCCTGACGGGCAATGGCGTCCGCCAGCACATACTCCATCCGTTTCACCAGCGGCGGCAGCAGCAGTTGATCCAGCAGGCGGTTGTACAGCGACGCCACGCTGTCGGTTACCGGCGGTACGCTGTACAGGCCGTAGCGCCAGGTCAGCGGCGGCGCGTCCGGGTCCAGTTCCGGCCAGGCGGACAGTTCCCTTGCGCTGTCCAGCAGTGCCGGGACGGGAGCCATCGCCGGTTTACCGGTGTAGGCTTTCACATCACCGTCCAGCCGGGTCGCGCGGGCGCTGATTTCATTCAGATAGTCGCCGTTGGTCTGCTGGCTGGTCTGCATCCCCTGCCACAACAGGAATGCCAGCACCAGTACCAGCAGGTGCCCGCCGAGGCGCAGCAGGCGGTAACGCCAGGCCCACTGGAGGTTTGGCTCCACCAGGTGCGCTTCACGAAAAATAAACTGTGTCAGCAGGTCATGCAGGAAGTAGCTGCGGTTGCCGTCCGGCAGAGCGTGTGGGAGAGAGGCGGAGGATTCGCCACGGGCGGTTTTTATCGCCCGGACAAAGCGCTGCCAGATACTCAACTGGTCGGCCACGGCGTCGGCCTGCGCCTGCGCGGCGCTGGTGAAAAACACCCCGCGCAGCGTGTTATTCAGTTGCGTGGCATCGAATTTTGAATCGAGGAAGATCTGTTCAATAGCCTCCAGCAACGGCTCGCCGAGGGCGGCGAACTCACGCGGGAAGGTATACAGCCGCTGGCGGCTTTTAAGGTCGTACTCTTCCTGTAACCGGGTATCCAGTCCCTGATCCAACCGCAGCGTCAGGCGCGCCAGCTCCTGCGCGCAGGCGGCGTGCAGCGTCTGCGGGTCGCCCGCTTTTCGCCTGCGGCTGTACGGCAACGTGAAGCCCCAGATTTGTGCACGAAGATGGCTGGTCAGCGTGCGAAAATATTCGCTGAACCCCGGCAACAAATCCATTTTGGTGACCACCAGATAGACCGGAAAGCGAATCCCCAGGGTCTCGCGCAGTTCTGCCAGTCGCGCCCGCAGAGCGGCGCAGGCCGCCAGGCGTTCCGCCGGTGACTGTGCGGTTAAATCCGCCACGTTTAGCGTCAGGATCACGCCGTTAAGCGGCGCGCCGGGGCGATGTTTACGCAGCAGACCGAGAAAGCCCTGCCACTCTCCGGCGTTACGCTGCGCGGCGCTCGCTTCGCCGCCGTCATCGTGGCGGGCGTAGCGTCCGGCGGTATCAATCAACACCGCTTCGTTGGTAAACCACCAGTCGCAGTGTAGCGTGCCGCCACCCGGTACTGTCAGGATACGCGAGGTCTGCTCCATTTGCTCCGCCAGCGGGAACTGCAATCCGGTGTTCAGCAGGGCCGTGGTTTTGCCGTCGCCGGGACTGCCGACCACCATGAACCACGGCAGCTCATACAGAAAGCGTTTTCCCTCGAAGATTTTACGCCAGCCAGGCATATCCACCCGCAACTGCCGCAGCTGCCGGATGGCCTGCGTGACAATATGGTTGACGGTGCGCAGGTCGGCTTTGATCTCGCCTGCCACCGGTACCTCTTCCCCGCGCGGATGCAGGAAGCGACGCAGCAGTTGTTCATCCATACGCAGCGCACGCCACAGCCGGTACAGGCCGTACAGCGCGTACATCAGCAGGATGAAACCAATTAATGTCAGGCGGACCCACAGCGGCGCAAACGGATGGACATCGCCCAGGGCCAGCAGCGGTGTGACGAAGCCAATCGCCAGGCACAGGACACTGATGCCGATGATACTCATCGACCAGTTGACCAGCCACAGTACCAGCAGCATCAGCAACAGGGCAATGGTCACTACCCGGCTACCCACGGAGGCCAGCGGGCGCAGGGTATCAAATGACACCAGCGGCCCGACAAACCAGACCAGCAGCGCCAGAACCAGAACGCCCACAATCGCCAGCGCGCGCCGGGAAAAAAGCAGACTAAGAAATTTTTGCATTATATTTCGACTCGCCACCCAATAATCAATATTTTAAAATTCCCTGGATAAAGTAATATAACCATTAAATCTTACAGAACACTCATCAGCATTCATGAAGCTGGATGCAATGAAAATATCTTTTTCTTTATCTTTGTTAATATAGGTATATTTTGCCACGATAGATTTAACCTGATTTTCATAATAACTATCGAAATAGGATTTCTTATCTAATATTGCCACTTTATTTTTGGCCTTATCTTTTTCATAATCCATCCTGGCCAGAGATTCTGCATAGACCTTAGATACAGGTGAGATATCAAGAATCTCTACCTTTGTTTTATCCTTTATAATAGTAGCGACATCTATATTCAGGTCATTTTTTATGGCATCAAATAATGATGACTCCATTGATGCTCCAACCGTAGCACACCCATAATCGTGCGCATAAGAAATGGCAGGAACACCCACCAACAGACAGACCATTACCTTAAACATATCAATATCTTACCACCAAGACTTTACCACCAAGACTTTATCTGAACTGGCAGCGATAACATTATCACAGGGTATACCTGTCATACTTCAGGCTGCATGTGCGTTGGCTTTCCTCGCTCACCCCAGTCACGAACTAATGTTCGTTCCCGGGGATTCACTCCCTTGCCGCCTTGATGCAACTTGAATGATTTTATATATTACAGGGATACTCTATTAATTTATTTATGATAAGTTCAGCCGCGCGAGAACTCAGTTCCTCATTGGTTTTATTTTTAAGAGAAACATAGACTAATTCATTTAATGTTAGCGTCTTAAATAAAGCGTATCCACACCACAGTTTGTTCTCTGTCGCATCCTCCACGCCGAGCAGATAGACACCCGCCCTGAGTTTATCCCGTTGATTACCAGACACCCAAAATTTAAAAAAGTCATTACCTGAAAGATTAAGCGCATCCGGCGTCAGGGATAACACAGGAGATGACCGGGAAGCAATTTTTACGGAGGGTTCAGTCCCCTGACAGGGGAAATTTTTAACTAATGCTTCCTCTATCAGCACCGAAGCTCTTGCATCAGGCTTTTTCACAGAGTACCGATCAAGCCAGGCCAGCACAGTATGGTTTATTGTTATACTGTCAACCTGACCATATCCACACCACGTCTTACCTTCTGTGGCATCCGCTACCCCCAACACATACATCAGTGTATTATCTTTTTCCTGTAAGTTATCACTGGCATAAAACCCCAGAAAATCCCGTATACTGAGGTTGACATTATCGGGGGAAATTAATCCTGCGTTAATCAGGGACCCGGCAAAAACGCCACCGGGTAATAAACAACATAAAATGATCAAAAAAACACGGATAGATCGTGTTATGTGATATGTCGCTGAGATCCGATAATAATCCCCCGTCACGCCACATATTGCCGAATGATGAGACACATCATAGGTCGATTTTTTTATCATTCATTCACTCCACTACCAGAATTTCCACCCGACGGTTTTTCGCCCGCCCGGCTTTACTGCCGTTATCCGCCACCGGCACCGTATCGCCCTTGCCGACGATATGTACCCGTCCGGCAGGTACGCCGCCGGAGGTCAGCAACGCCGCAACTTCCGCCGCCCGTTTTTCCGACAGCACCAGGTTGGATGGGAATTCAGCCGAATGAATGGGCTGGCTGTCAGTGTGACCCGTTACAGTGACTGCGCCGCCCACGCGGGCGATTTCCCGCGCCGCTTTGTTAATCACTGGCCGGATTGCGTCACTCACCGTTTTTTGTCCCGGTACAAACATGGCGTCGCCACGGAAGACCACCCTACTGTGCTGGTCATCTTCGTCCACGGTCAGCAGGCCACGGGCGATTTCGTTTGCCAGCAGGATTTTCAGCCGCAGCTTATGAACCGGCACGGGCGGCGGCGGCAGTTTTATACCAATCGCATCAATATGCTGTTGTACGGTGACGGTCTGCACATCCATCCGGTGGCTGTAAAGGCCAAACAGCGTCAGCATCGCCAACAGGGCTATCCCGGCGCTCAGCCAGACCGGCACCCGGCGCATCCGCCGCAGTCGTCCGCTTATCGCCCCCTGAAAGTCAGGCGAGAGCGCGGGCATGACCGGATCGCGACGCTGTGAAAGCTGTGTCAGCAGTTGCTGACGAATATTGTCCAGTTGCTTACGCCCGTCTGGCTGCACGCTGTAGCGGCCTTCAAATCCCAGCCCCAGCAGGTGGTAGATAACCTCCAGTACGTTGCCATGTTCCTGGAAGCTGGCCGCCAGACGCCCGATGATCTGGAAAAGTTTTATCCCGCCTTCGCTTTCACCATGAAATGTTACCAGCAGGCTTTTTCCGGCCCAGACGCCGCGCCGTCCCCAGGTTGTGTTATTGGCGGCTTCATCAAGCGCCGTACACAGGCAGTAACGTACCGCCAGTACGTGCTCGCGCCGCAGGTTCGCCTGATCGCATAATGTCTGGTACAGATGCATCTCGCGTACCAGCAGATTACGGTAAGGCTCTACCAAGGCCGCATCCAGTTTAGCGGGCATGGCTGCGAGAGCGCACAATAAAGGCCGGGCAGCGGCGAGCAACGGGTTAGCCGCCGCGCTGATTTCAGCCAGCCGGAGTTTGCTGTCCGGACCGTCTTCAACGATGACATTGAGTTCCGTGCGCTGGCTGGTGTGTACCGGCGTTTCATATTCACTGTCCTTATGTTCCGGCGTGGTGGACAAAAAGGACATCATGTCCGCCGCTGGCGGCGTCAGGGTACTGTCTGTCATTTATCGCGCACTCCCCACAGTTCTGTCTCCAGCCCCGGAAATTCCCCGGCGGTATGCATGGCCATCCCGCCGTAACGGGCAATGTGTTCCCACAAAGCTCCCTCGCGGCGGATGTCGTAATAGATGTATCCGGCCTGAAACGGGATTTGGCGCGGTGGTACAGGCAGAACCTGCAAAGCCAGCCCCGGCAGATGCGAGCGGATCAGTTCCGGCAGGCGATCGGATGGCCCGATTTTGGTCTGGGCGGCAAAATGTTGCAGTAGCACATCGGTCGGCATTGAAGCCTTTATCGCCAGTACCAGCGTGCTGAAATCGGCAAGATCGGAAGGGGCCACCACCGCATTCAGGATGCCGTAAGTCCCCTCTTTCAGCTCGATGCGCTGCGCGCCCCGGATCAGTACCGCGTTCAGCAGGAACTGCACCTCATCAACCAGCGATTTCAACCCGGCATAGGGCGTCAGGTGTTTGTACTCTTTGTATTCAGCGGGCCGTCGCGTTTGTGGACGCACATAGGTGGAGAGTTCCCCGGCCAGTTCGGACAGGTAGCGATACAACACTTCCGGGGCCAGCGGGGTTTTCGCCAGGTGAGTCAGCAGCGGCTCAAAGCGATTGAGAATTTGCAGCAGCAGGTAATCGGAGACCTCCGCTGCTTCATGGCCGTGGTTGTCGCTGCCGGTCAGCCGTTCCGCCAGCGAATCGGCCCGCATCCGGATGAGATCGTTGATCCACGACAGCCAGGTACACATCAGTGAACTGGCCTGATAATTAATGATGGGCGGGATCAGGTCGTGGTCGATATCTATCCGCCCGTCAGGGTTCAACCCAGTGATGCGGGTCAACGGCAGGCCAATCCAGGCGCCCGTCACCGCCTTTTCCGGCAGCAGCCGCAGGCGCAGATGACTGAGCTGTAATAACTGCGCGCCACGTCCCAGCGAGTTGGCGTCGCGGATGTCGTGTTCATGTACCGAGAAACGCGCCAGTGATTCCGGGTTATTGTCAAACGTAGTTTCTTCGCTGTTCGGCGCGCGTACCGGTACCGCCAGACAAATCTGCTGGTTCAGGTGCTCCGGCAGGATGGTCAGCGGCGGCGGCAGCGGGGTGTGGTCCGGTGCGTTAAACGGCGTGCCGTCAGGAAAAATCCCTGATGCCTCTTTCAGTATCAGTTTACCGATGTTCAGCGCTTCGCCATCAATATTGTAGTGGCTGAATCCCCAGAAAAAGGGGGTCAGCGGCAGGCTGCGGTAATGCATGACGTGTTCCAGATAACGCTCTTGCTGCTGAAACATCTGCGGCAGTAAAAATTGTCCTTCACTCCAGACTACGCGGTCATTCCAGCTCATAATTCATTTATCCCGTTCCGTAATTACAATGGCGCTTTGTTCCAGTTCCGCCTCCAACTGCACTTTTCCTTTCCCCGGTATGAAGCTGCTGTACCAGGCTTTTTCCGGGGCTTCCGGGATTTTGTAGGTTACCCGCCAGACCGATTTGGCCAGGTTACGGTATCCGGCCAGTACGCCGATTGCCGTGGTCTGCGCATTCAGCGGGCGACGCAGTTTTTTCTCTTCGCCGGGACGCAAAATAAAGCTGTCGCGACGCACTAAATCGTCGGTAAGGACGGATTTGTCGTTGTCATGGAGCGACCAGTAATCAGCTGTCGTGAAAGCGGCGTCATTTTTTAGTTCATAAACACGTATCTCAATGGGCGCGGCCTTCTTCTGATTGTCAGGATTCACCTTATCGGAGGCTTTCACGCTCAGGTCGAGTCGCTGTGATTCGAGGTCAGGTAACGCATCGCTACTGCCGCATCCGGAAAGCAGGAGCAGTGCAAAAGGCATAGCTACCGCACATAACCACCGAGTGGGGTTACGCCATTCATTCACTGTAAATTCCTTTAAAATCAAAATAATAAATCCGGCCAGATTTATATCTGGCCGGAAAAACAGCCGTTAAATTTCTTTGTTGGCCTTGAAGTCGTAGCCTGCGGTGATGGTGCCGCCGCTGCCACCCTGCTGGTTCTGCACCACGTATTCCTGCTTCACGGTGCTGAAGGAGAGTTCAATTGATTCGCGAGACGCAATTTCCCCTCCCTGGCTTCCGCTGGGCGATACCATTGCAATAATCAGATCTGTGAAAGTGTACTTGAGGTACTCCAGCGGATTGCCGCCAGCCTTACGCATAACCAGAATGGCCTGCGGAATGTGCTTACCGGAAGAGCAGTATTTGAACAGGTTCGGGCTGGCGCGATCGATGTAATGTTCAAATGAAAGATTAGTGACGGAGACCTTACCGGAACCGAGACCGCTACCGGCGTGCATGGTGGATTCCTGATGAATATTCCAGCGCCAGCTCAGTACTTCAATTTCATTTTTGTGTTTGTCATCCATTGACTCGCCGTCAATGCCGTCAATTTTCAGAAAAATGTCATAAGACATATCTACTATCCTTTTAACTACCTAAATTAAGCCCTGATTTATCTGCTTTATTAGGTGAACAGATTAACTATTCCTGTACAGCTCTTTCTTACCCATAAATTCATCAGAGCAAGAGAACGTATGCTTTTAATATCTTTGAATTTTACTTCTCGACACGCCTTTTAATTAATTCATTTAATTCCCTGTCGTGGATAAAATCTATGCACTTCATGGTATTAAAATCTGATGATATCGAGCCGTTATATTTCAACCCTGAATATTTTTTCGCAATCTCATCAATTTCATGGTAAATCTCCACAGATTGTTTACCATATTCAAGGTAAGCACTGGCCGTAGCTCTGGCATCGTTTTTAACGACATCATCTTTGTATACTAATGCCAGACAATGACTCAGCGCCCAGTTTTTTAAGAGTTCCGACTGTGAATATTGTGTGGTCAATGCTTCTTGTGCAAAGGATGGCTGCCATACCAGCATTCCACTTATGCTGAAAGTAACTAATATTAACCATTTCACGGCAGTATCCACAGAGTCCCAACTTCAGGAACAAATGGTCCATTATCTGGATCATTTAATAAGTGGCACTGATCTGAACAGATACTGCCATTCCATAATGTAACGTGTCCTCTGGCATTGCTCCAGCCATGCCCTTTTACTACGATAATTCCTTTCTTCCCTATAAAGTCACTCTGTTTCGGATTATTAACAATAAGATCAGGCTTGCCCATAGTATGAGTAAGATAATCAATCATATCATTCACGCGATAAATATAGAATTTATTATCGGCACCACTAACCTTTGCATACGGAGAGTTACGGGCTATTGGGAATCCTGTCGCATTCAAAACATAGCTCATTCGAATAGGGCAGGCATTTTGAAAATAACCACCAGTTATATTTTTCCCAACGTTTCCACCAATAATGCTACCCACATCAGCGACGGAATGATTCACCTTCCTAAAAGCTAACCACGCTTCATTGAATGAAGGTCTGTTCATTTTGCTTACCCTCTAAAAATTCTGTGTAGGTCATTAATTCTCAACACGTATCTTCAAGGACGCCGCTTTCTTCTGATTGTCAGAATTCACCTTGTAAAACGCTTTCACGCTCAAGTCAGGCCGCTGCGATTAGGGGTCAGGTAGCGAATCGCTACTGCCGCATCCGGAAAGCAGGAGCAGGCAAAAGGCATAGCTACCGCACATAACCACCGAGTGGGTTACGCCATTTATTCACTGTAAATTCCTTTAAAATCAAAATAATAAAACCAGCCAGACATAACATCTGGCCGGGAAAACAGCCGTTAAATTTCTTTGTTCGCCTTGAAGTCGTAGCCTGCGGTGATGGTGCCGCCGCTGCCGCCCTGCTGGTTCTGCACCACGTATTCCTGCTTCACGGTGCTGAAGGAGAGCTCCACCGTTTCACGGGAGGCGATTTCACCATCGTGGCTGCCGCTCGGGGAAACCACGGCGACAATCAGGTCGGTGAAGGTATACTTGAGGTACTCCAGCGGATTGCCGCCAGCCTTACGCATAACCAGAATGGCCTGCGGAATGTGCTTGCCGGAGGCGCAGTATTTGAACAGGTTCGGGCTGGCGCGGTCGATATAGTGATCAAAATCCAGGTTGGTGACGGAGACCTTACCGGAGCCGAGGCCGCTACCGGCGTGCATGGTGGATTCCTGATGAATATTCCAGCGCCAGCTCAGTACTTCAATTTCATTTTTGTGTTTGTCATCCATTGACTCGCCATCAATGCCGTCAATTTTCAAAAAAATGTCATAAGCCATTTTTATATCCTTATTAAGTTTTACTTAAAATAAACCTGATTTTATCTATATCTTTTTGTTTATAGATAAATCATTGCCGTACAGAATCCTTCTCCAATAACTTCAGGAGAACAGAGGACTGTATATTTTTCCGGTACCGATAATGTATTTAGTTATTTTATGAATTTGCATTATTTAATGCATATAAATAATGCTTCATAACTTCCGATAATAAAAACCATAACCTGTACTGAAATTTTCACGTCTCAAATCGCTAATTACAGATAAAAGATACAGACTGGTCTTCTGGCGATCCTTCAAAATTACGAGTCTTACAGCGAGTAGAAGAAGCAGGTATTGGTTGCGTCAACCATATCTGTTCATGACCATAAATACACGAAACCCAATAGCGATCGGTTTCTTTATCGCTACCACGTTCTGTTTCCCATACAGACCAATTTTCACCGTTTACTTTTTTAGTCTCTGGTTTGAGATCCATCAGGTTTTCAGGTTTACCCTGCGTTACCCCAATACTACTTAACCATAAACGCGACATATATCGGGGAGAAAGCTGCCACGCCGCTGGGACATCAGACTTCAGGCTCACAGCAGAAGACTGAGTATCAATAACAGCCGGGCAACTGACTTCCCAGGCTACAGCATATTGTGAAAAGAGCAGAACAATACCAGGTAACAGATGAAAAGTTGGGCTTATGGTCATAATATGTATTTCCTACTCAATGATATAAAAAGCTTCGGCATTGTTACTGGCATTCGGATATGTGTCATCATTACGTACCCCACCTTTACGAGACCGTGGGCGAGACGAAATTCTTTTCTTCATATCCCTCTTTATATTCTCTATCTTCTCTGACTTCACTCGCTTAAACATTCACAAAATAAATGCATCAGGCATTGCCCTGCTTCACTGACGGCAGTTTTGTCACCAGGCGCAGCGATCCCGTCAGCCCTTCAAGCTGGAAATGCGGACGCAGGAAGAATTTCGCGTCGTAATAACCTGGATTGCCTTCGACCTCTTCCACCACTACTTCAGCGGCAGCCAGCGGACGACGGGCTTTAGTTTCTTGCGAGGAGTTCACCGGATCGGCGTCGACGTAATTCATAATCCATTCATTTAGCCAGCGCTGCATATCCTCACGCTCTTTAAAGGAACCGATTTTGTCGCGGACGATACATTTGAGGAAGTGAGCGAAGCGCGAGCAGGCGAACAGGTACGGCAGACGGGCGGACAGGTTGGCGTTGGCCGTCGCGTCCGGATCGTAGTATTCCTGTGGTTTTTGCAGCGATTGTGCGCCGATAAAGGCGGCATAGTCTGAGTTTTTACGGTGGATCAACGGGATAAAACCGTTTTTCGCCAGTTCAGCCTCGCGGCGGTCAGAGATGGCGATTTCGGTCGGGCATTTCATGTCCACGCCGCCATCGTCAGTCGGGAAGGTATGGCAGGGAAGATTTTCCACCGCACCGCCTGATTCCACACCGCGAATCAACGTACACCAGCCGTAGTGTTTGAAGGAACGGTTGATGTTTACGCCCATCGCGTAGGCCGCGTTGCTCCAGACGTATTTGGTATGGTCAGAACCATCCGCATCTTCTTCAAAATCAAACTCGTCCACCGGGTTGGTTTTTGCGCCATACGGCAGGCGGGCAAGAAAACGCGGCATCGTCAGGCCAATATAACGGGAGTCTTCGCTAGCCCGCAGCGAGTTCCACGGCGCATATTCCAGGTTCTGGGTGACGATTTTGGTCAGGTCGCGGGGATTCGCCAGTTCCTGCCAGGAGTCCATTTGCAGTACCGAGGGGGAAGCCCCGGCAATAAACGGCGCATGGGCCGACGCGGCGACTTTGGCGATAGAGCCAAGCAGATCCACATCGGGCGGTGTATGGTCGAAGTAGTAATCCGCAATGATACAGCCATAAGGTTCGCCACCTAACTGGCCGTATTCGGCTTCATACAGTTTCTTGAACATCGGGCTTTGATCCCAGGCGATGCCCTTGTAACGCTTCATGTTGCGCCGCAATTCATCTTTTGACAGATTCATGAAGCGAATTTTCAGCTTTTCGTCGGTCTCGGTGTTGTAAACCAGATGCTCCATACCGCGCCACGAGGATTCCAGCTTCTGCCAGTCGGGATGTTGCAGGATCAGTTTGATCTGTTCGGTCAGTTTAAAGTCGATCTGCGCAATAATAGCGCTGATGCTTTTATAGGCGTCATCGCTGACGGTGATCGTGTTCGCCAGCGCCTGTTGCGCCAGCGTCTGCACCGCGGCTTCCACGGCTTTTGCCGCCTGGGTAGTCTTGGGTCGGAAGGCCTGATTCAGCAACGCATCAAATTCACCGGATGCGGAGGCGGTATCCTGAGCAACCGCGTCGGTTGCCTGCATATTACTGTTTGCCATGAAAATTCCTTAAAAATTCGACGTTATTCCGCTGATTCATTATCCGCTGACACATCTTGCTGGGTAGCGGCCGATTTCGGCGCATTCGCCAGCGTTTTCAGCAGAGTCGGGTCCTGCAACAGTTTATTGACCAGATTTTCCGCCCCGGCCTTGCCATCCATGTAGGTCTGGAGGTTCGCCAGTTGAGTGCGGGCTTCCAGTAACTGGTTCAGGGCGTCCACCTTGCGGGCAATCTGTGCCGGCGAAAAGTCGTCCATATTTTCCAGCGTGATATCGACCATCAACTGACCTTCACCCGTCAGCGTATTCGGCACAGCGAACGCCACGCGCGGCGCAATGGCTTTCATGCGCTCATTGAAGTTATCAATATCAATATCGAGGAATTTGCGATCCGTCACCGGCGGCAGTTCTTCACGCGGTTTCCCGGCCAGATCGGCCAGCACCGCCATCACGAACGGCAGCTCGATTTTTTTCTCGGAACCGTAAATCTCTACGTCATATTCAATCTGCACGCGCGGCGCGCGGTTGCGCGCGATGAATTTCTGCGCGCTATTGTTGATAGCCATAATCCTTCATTTCCTTTTTAGTCAACTGGTTGCCGCAAGGGGAGCGGTATACCGGTACAGTTTTTAAAATCGCACTACGGACACTTCGAACGGCCGGTTTCAGCAAACGATCTCAAAAACAATCTGCTCATCACCATTAACGCCGATATCAATCTGCCTGATCGCGGCTTTTTCCGTCATGGCCTGCAACCAGTAGCGCGACAGTCGTGGCAGAATGTGCTGTTCGATGTAGCCAATCAGCAACCGCGCGCCCGTTTCATGCATTGGACAGCACGCCACAATATGTGCGACCAGTTCCTCGCTATACGTCAGCGTCACGCCGTGCTGTTCACTCATCCGCGCCACCAGCCGGTCAAGGTGCAGACGGGCAATCACGCCACGCGACGTTTCGTCCAGCGGCAGGTAAGGGATCACCGTCACGCGGCCCAGAAATGCCGCCGGGAAATGCTTGCGCAATTCCGGCATTAGCGCCTCTTTAAGCCCCGTAGCATCGGGCATTAAGGCCGGATCTTCACACATCTGGCTGATGAGGTCGGAACCCACGTTGGTGGTGAGTAATAGCGTGGTGTTTTTGAAATCGACATGTGTACCCTCGCCGTCCTCCATCCCACCCTTGTCAAACACCTGATAGAAGAGTTCGTGGACGTCATGGTGCGCTTTTTCGATCTCGTCGAGCAGCACTACGCTCCAGGGGTGGCGACGCACCGCTTCCGTCAGCACACCACCCTCGCCATAGCCCACATAGCCGGGCGGCGCGCCTTTCAGCGTGGAAACGGTGTGAGCCTCCTGGAACTCGCTCATATTGATGGTTACCAGGTTCTGCTCACCGCCGTAGATAGCCTCCGCCAGCGCCAGCGCGGTTTCGGTTTTACCGACACCGGATGGCCCGGCCAGCATAAACACGCCCACCGGTTTGCGTGGATCGCCCAGTCCCGCCCTGGCGGTCTGAATACGTTCACCAATCTGCGCCAGCGCGCCGTCTTGCCCGGTAACGCGTTGCGCCAGTCGGGCAGGCAGTTCCAGCACCTGACTGGCCTCATCTTTCACCATGCGCCCGGCAGGAATACCGGTCCAGTCGGCGACAATCGCCGCGACCACCGCCGCGCTGACTTCCGGGAACACCACCGGCGCGTCGCCCTGCCACTCCCTTAGCGCCGTTTCGGCCTGTTGCAGCGTGGTTTTGTCATCAGCATCTGACTCTGCGAGACGCAGTTCCTGCAACGTATGTACCAGTTCCAGCTCCCGCTGCCAGCGGGATTCGGATGCAGTCAGTTCATCGTTGAGCGAGAAAATTCGCGCCGTCAGCGCATCGCGCCGCTCATCTGACTGAATCCCCATTTTTTCCTGCTTCTGCAACAGCGACCGTTCCATTTCCGCCGCTTTTAGCTGCTGGCGCAGGAACTGTACGCTGGCAGGCGGCGTGTGCAGCGTCAGCGCCACGCGGGCCGCGGCGGTATCCAGCAGGCTGATGGCCTTATCCGGCAACTGCCGGGCGGGAATGTAGCGGTGAGAAAGCTGTACCGCCGCACGTACCGCCTCATCCAGAATCAGTACGTTATGGTGTTTTTCCAGCGTATCCACCAGACCACGCACCATTTCCATTGCGGGGATCTCTTCCGGTTCGGCAATCTGCAACACCTGAAAACGACGGGTCAGCGCCGGATCTTTCTCAATATGGCGCTTGTATTCGCTCCAGGTGGTGGCGCCGATAGTCCGCAGGGTGCCGCGCGCCAGCGCCGGTTTCAGCAGGTTAGCGGCATCGCCCGTGCCGGATGCGCCGCCCGCGCCCACCAGAGTGTGAACTTCATCGACAAACAGAATAACCGGCTGCGGCGAGCGCCCGGCCTCTTCCAGTAACCCTTTCAGACGCGATTCAAACTCGCCTTTCATGCTGGCTCCGGCCAACAGAGCGCCAACGTCCAGCGCCAGCAGCCGTACTTCCCGCAGCACGGGCGGCACTTCCCCCTGCGCAATCGCGAGGGCAAAACCTTCGACGACCGCCGTTTTCCCGACGCCCGCCTCACCAGTCAGTAGTGGATTATTCTGGCGACGGCGCAGCAGAATATCCGTCATGGTGCGGATTTCATGCTCACGCCCCGTCACCGGGTCGATTTTGCCGTCGCGCGCCTGTGCCGTCATGTCCTGACAGTATTTCGCCAGCGCGGATTTACCGTCCTGCACGCCGCCGGGAATCGCCTGGCTGCTTTCGCCGGGAATGGCTGACGCCAGGCCGGAGCCGTCGTAAGGGCGCTCCTGCGCTTCCGGCGATGTTTCGATCAACGAGGGCAGTATTTCCGTCAGTTCATCAACCGGAAGCGTGGCCAGCGGCGCGCAGATACTGCTCAGTACCCGACGCAGTTCTGGCGTGGTCAACAAGGCCAGCAGCAACCAGCCGCTGCGAATTTTGTTATCGCCGTAACGGACGCTCGCCAGCATCCAGGCCTTTTCAACGCTGAGATCGATATGGTGAGAAAAATCACTAATGGCGCTGGCCCCGGCGGGCAGCATATCCAGTTGCCGGAGTAACGCTTTCTCCACATCAGAAAGAGGGATCTGGTAATGCCGAAGAACGTGGAGAATATCGTTATCGGGCTGCTGTGTTAACTGGTGCAGCCAGTGAGTCAGCTCAACCCAGGGATTAGAGCGTAGTTTGCAAAATGCCGTTGCCGATTCCAGCGACCGGAATAGTGGGCCGGCCAGTTTTCCATACAACGCACTGCGTGAAACAGGAGTTTCCATGTGTTATGCCTTGTGACATAAAAATTCATAAAAATAATGCATCAATGCATATAAATATATAAACAATTCTTTATTGATAGCCTCGAAAAAATATCGAAACAAAACAATGATACAGATCAGGGACTAATTAGCAACTAAGCCGTTAATATTAAATAATCAATGAACAGCAAGATAAAAATCGCAATTGCAGAATTAAAAGAAATAATATTTCAAAAAAGACATCTATGCATACAACAATGCATTCACGAAGAAAATAATAAAAAGGGTGTCATCAATAATGACTCCCTATAAATTTAGTTAAAATTATTTATGAATTAAAACTCCCTAAACGTTTCCTCCAGAAAAATAAATACATTTAAGGGACATAATGAAACAAGACATGTGGGAATTACGGAAAATACAGTCGCAGGGTATAACGGATAACGCACAGTATCCCGCAGGGACATACATCGTATTTACTGCCGCCGCCCCCTACATTCCGCTTTTTGAGCAACATGGGAAAGACGATATCGCGCTCAGTCTTGTTCGCCACGAAGAGGCGTGGTGGATTGTTAATCACTCTGATGAACTGTGCTGTGCCGTCAATGAGCAGGTGATGGAACCTCATCACCGTATGCGGCTGAATGATGGAGATACGATTGAATGGGGTCTGTCATCCTGGTGCCTTGCCCGCACCAATGATGAGTCCCGTCCCGATGTTTCGTTTCCTCAGTTGGTTCAGTCATCTGAATCCGTTGCTGAGTACCTGGATCTGGACTGGTTTAAACAACAACAGCTCAATCCGCAGAACCCGTTCGATATTATTCCCGTCCGGGAAACCGCATCCTCTTACACCGGCCATGAAGCGGATAGCACGCTACACCAGCTTTACCAGGAATATCAGCAGGCATTGCGGCCCTCCGGGCAGGAAAAGCCCCTCCGTGATAAACCGTTTCCCCGAAATGAAGACGCTGTCACCCAGGATTTGACGTCGTTATACGATAAAAAGGGCGACACCGACACGTTACAGGATATGGTGGCAGGCGCGCCCGGTATTGATGCCATTCTGGATACGCTGGACACGACCGGTGAGGGTGAAATGCACTGGCTGGCGATGGAATCAATGCCCGATATCCTGCAACTGCTCTCACCGGAACTGGCGGGGAAAACCGCACATAGCGAGATACTGCCCGATCTGACCCGCCGCGAGCATCGTATTATTGGCATCGATAGCCACTACCGAATCACTCCGACACAGAAAAATGGAAATACCGCCCATGAAAAAAACTGACACGCTTCCTGCTACCCTGTCCGCGCTGCTACAGGAATACTCTATTGCGGAGGGGATTCAGATGGCGGAGCAGCAGGTTCGGGAAAATCCGGCGAAGGCGCTCTGCCGCCATAGCCTGTTTCAGTTGCTGTGTGTGGCCGGAGACTGGTCGCGGGCGCTGCACCAGCTTCAGCTATGCGCCAGGATGGAGGCCAATTATACCCAGGAGGCCCGGCTGTACCGGGAGCTGGTTCGCTGCGAAATGTTCCGCCACACCGTTTTTCAGGGTGAACAACGACCCGGTTTTCTTCTGCCGCAGCCCGTTTGGGTGGAGTCACTGCTGGCGGCACTCGCCTGTCATGACGATACCGGTGAGGTTGATAAACACCGTAATACCGCACTGGAAGCCATAACAGATACTGGCGGACAGTGGAACGGCGGCGCATTTGACTGGGCGAGCGACAGCGATTCCCGCCTTGGCCCGGTACTTGAGCTAGTCACCGGCGGCGTGTATATCTGGCTGCCGTTTTCGCAAATACGCTCGCTGGAATCGCCGCAACCGACGCGCCTGACCGATCTGCTGTGGAAACCCGTTAATATCACCCTTGTGAATGGCGATACGCACGGCGCCTGGCTCTTTACCCGTTACAGCGGTTCGGAAAGTGCATCTGACGCCCTGCGTCTGTGCCGGGAAACCGCCTGGCAGGACGGCCCCGGCGAAACCACCGTGCGAGCGCTGGGGCAGAAAGTGTGGCTGACCAGCCACGGCGATATCAGCCTGCTGGACATGGCCCATTGTACCTTTCATGCTCAGGAAAACGATGGCGCATGAGCACGTCTCGTTTTACACCCGCTAACCACCTGCTGCCTACGCTGTTTGATCGGCTGTGTGACAATGCTCCGTATCAGAAAATTGACCGGGATATCAGCGTCACGCCGGTACAACTGAAGGAGATCATTCGTCGGGATCTCTCCTTTTTGCTCAATACCATTAGCCACGAGGGTGACATCGACGCCCGGCGCTATCCGCAGGCGGCGGCGTCAGTGCTCAACTATGGCCTGCCGCCGCTGGCGGGCAGCTTTATGTATGAGCACAAGTGGGACGATATCAGCGAGGCGATCCGGCGCGCCATTATCCGTTTCGAACCCCGGCTGAACGCCGCCACACTCAGGGTCACGCCCTTGCTCGATAAAACCCGGCAGGGTAGCTATAACACGCTACAGTTTGAAATTCGCGGACAAATTCTGACGCAGCCGTATCCCACGGAGTTTCTGGTACGCAGCGCGCTGGATATGGAGCTGAGCCGCATTACGTTCTTTTAATACAGGGCATTATTCATGGATCCACGGCTACTGGAGTATTACAACCGCGAACTGAGCTACCTGCGGGAGACCGGTGCTGAGTTCGCCACCCTCCATCCCAAAATTGCCGCCCGGCTGGGGATGCAGGGAACCGATATTGCCGACCCGTATGTGGAACGCATGATCGAGGCGTTCAGCTTTCTGAGCGCCCGCACTCAGCTAAAAATTGACGCCGAGTTTCCCCGCTTCACACAGCGGTTACTGGAAGTCGTCAGCCCCAATTACGTCACCCCCACGCCATCGATGGCAGTGGTAAAGCTGTATCCCGATACGCAGGAAGGCGACCTGGCGAAAGGGGTCACCGTGCCGCGCGATACCGCGTTCGTTTCCCCTATCCCGGAAGGTGAAAATACCGCCTGCCAGTTTCGCAGCAGCCAGGACGTCACTCTGTGGCCGCTGTCCATCGAGGAGGTACGCCTGACCGCCGCGCCGCCGGATATGCCCGCCCTGCACCGCTATCTGCCGCCTAATATTCATGTCGCCGGGGCATTGCGCATCACCCTGCGAACCTTCGGGGAACTGACTTTCAGCGAGCTGGCCGGTCCGGCACGGCTGCCCTTTTACCTCTGCGGCGAAGAACGCATTGCGTCACACCTGTTTGAGCTGCTGCATACCAGCGCCGTCGCCACACTGGCCGGTGAGCCCGGACACTTTGACGGCGAACTGAATGTGAATCTTCAACACCCGGTGGCGCACGAAGGGCTGGAGCCAGGGCAGGGGCTGCTGCCGCTCGCCTGGAACGTGTTTCACGGCCATAATCTGCTGCATGAATTTTTCGCCTGTCCGGAACGGTTTTACTTCTTCACCCCGACCGGATTGTCTGCCGGGTTACAAAAGGTGCAGGGCAATGTGGCGGAAATTGTCATACTGCTTAACCGCCTGCCGCCGGACTGGCTGATTCATCAGACGGACGCTGCACAGTTCAGCCTGTTCTGTACGCCGGTGATCAACCTGTTTCCCCGCACCACCACCCGGATTGAAGTTACTCACAGCGTGACGGAACAGCATCTGGTGGTGGATCGTACCCGTCCGCTGAATTACGAGGTGTTTTCTGTTCAGGAAGTCGAAGGCCTGGAAGCGGAAACCACACGGAAGATGATTTTTCGTCCGCTGTATCACACCCGTAATAATGACGAAGGCAACCACGGGCGTTATTTTTCACTGCGTCGTGAGCCGCGCCGCTCGTCAGAAAACGCCCGCCGCTATGGCACCCGAACCCCCTATACCGGCTCGGAAGTCTTCCTGTCGCTGGTTGATCAGCATGAAGCGCCCTACCCGGAAAATCTGCGCCATATCACCGTCACGGCAATGGTGACTAACCGCGATCTGCCCTGCCTTATTCCACGTAATGGCCGGGATGATCTGACCGTAGATGCGGCGATTCCGGTGGCGGGCGTAGGTCTTATCAAACCGCCGCGCCCGCCGCAGCCGCCGCTGGCTGAACGCGAAATGGCCTGGCGGCTGATCCGGCAGTTGTCGTTTAATTATCTGCCGCTGGCCGATCTGGATCACCGCACCGGCGGCCAGGCGCTGCGCGATCTGCTGAATCTGTTTATTCCGGCTCACGACAGCCCGCAGTCGCGCCAGGTGCGCAGCCTGATTGGCTGCAAAACCACCCCGGTGACCCGCCGCCTGCCCGGCTCCGGCCTGTTGGTCTATGGCCGGGGCGTCAGTTGCGAACTGACCGTGGACGAAGAGGGATTTTCCGGTATCAGTCCTTACCTGTTCGGTCTGGTGCTGGAACACTATATTGCCCGCCATGTTTCCATTAATACCTTCTCGCAGATGACGCTGCACTCGATGCAACGCGGGCATGTCATGACCTGGCCGGTCAGAACCGGGCAACGGGGGAGCGTATGACCGGCGCTCTCGACCAGGCGCAGAAAACCCCCTGGCGTTACGGATTCCTGAACCTGATGCGGCGCGTGGATGCCCAGCTCTGTGATACTCCGGCAGGCAGTATCTGGCAGCCACGGATGGAAAAATTCCGTCTGGGACAGACGCCGACGATGACCTTTGCGCCACGGGAAATCGCCCAGGTCAGCTGGCAGGATGGACGCCTGCACCTGAGCCTGTACAGCCTCGGACTATGGGGGCCAAACGGCCCGTTGCCGCTGCACTATACCGAGCTGGCGCTAAACCGCTCAGAGAGTCGTCACGATCCGACGCTGGTTCATTTTTCCAATATTTTTCACCACCGCTGGCTGACGCAGTTCTGGCAGGCATGGCGCAGCGCCCAGTCCGCTGGTGGCGGGCTGGACAAACCGGAACACGACCGTTTTGCGTTTTATATCGCCAGTCTCAGCGGGCAGGATCTACGGGAAAGCGCCGAAAGCCCGCTGTCAGATCATGTTCGCCTGGCGGCCTCCGCCCATCTGGTACGCGAATCGCGCAATCCTGACGGGCTGGCCGCCACGCTGGCGCACTATTTCAGCGTACCTTTTGCGGTGAAAGAGTTCGCCCTGCACTGGATAACGGTGGCGAACGATGAAATCACCCGTCTGGGCACGCCCGCGCAGTCTTCGGTGCTGGGCAACGGGGCGCTTATCGGCCAGGCCGTACCGGATATGCAGTACAAATTCCGGCTAATTATCGGCCCGCTCACGCTGGAGGATTACCTGCGTTTTCTGCCCGGCGGCAACAATCTGCCCGTGCTGACAGAACTGGTGCGTACGTTCATTGGTTTTGAATATTGCTGGGAAATTGAGCTGCAGTTGAAGCCTCATGCCGCACCGCCTGCGGTGATCGGCGGTGCGCAGCGGCTTGGCTGGACGGCCTGGGCAGGTAAAGCCATGCATGACCGTCCGGTGACCGGCATGATTTTTGAACCTGAACACGGCTTAACCCACTGAGAGTAATGATATGGACATGTCCCTGACTAAACCGGTAAGCGCGGAACAACCCTGCGGCCCCGATCCGGAGTACGACCCGGAATACCTGCTGCTGTTCAGTCGCGCCGCCCCCCAGGCGGAGGCGCAATATGGTGATTTTGTCAGTACGCCGGAAGCCGTGAACTGGCCGGAAATTGAACGTGATGCGCGCCGTCTGCTCACGCGCAGTAAGGATATCCGGGTGTTGATCCTGCTGCTGCGCAGTCGCATCCAGCAGGCTGGCGCACAGGGACTGGCGGAAATGCTCACGCAACTGGCAGAACTGAGCGTAATCTGGTCCGATGCACTCCATCCACAGCTGCTTACCGGCGAAGGCGCACCCGCAGAATCTATTGAAGATGCGGCGCTGGCGCGCAGTAATGCCCTGGCGGCGCTGCTGGATCACGAAGGCGTGATGGCAGACATTCGCGGTATCACGCTGTCAAACAGTGCCGTCCTGCGCCTGCAGGTACGGGATGTCGAGCGCGCGTTATCCGCCCCTCGCCCGGCTGATGCGCTGGCCCCCGAATCCGTCCGCCAGCAACTGGCCGACCTCGAAGCCCGTGGGGCATTACCGCTGGCGGCGTTTCGCGAAGCGCAGGAAAGCGCAGAACGCCTGCAAGTGTGGGCGCGTGAGACATTAGGCGATCTGGCTCCAGATTTTTCACGCCTGCGGCAGTTGTTAGCGCTGCTGCCTGACGTGGTACAGACAACCACACCGGAAATCCCTCCGTCGCCAGCGCCAGTGCCAGACCCCGCAGGCACGGTTATGGATAATGCCGTTCCGGCACGGGCAGAGGATGTGCCGCCTGTCAACGCGCCACCCGGTATATCCCTCCCACACAATGCTGAACCGGGGCCAATTCGCGATCGTAATGATGCGCTGGAGCGCCTGCGGTGCATTCGTCGCTGGTTTGAGAGCAGTGAACCCAGTAGCCCGACCATCCCACTGTTACGCCAGGCTGAAAGACTGGTGGGAAAACGGTTCTCGGAGGTGATCAATGAGATCCCGGTGGAGTTGCTGGAGAAGTGGGATGCCCTGGAGTGATGATGCGCATGTCTGGCGGTTCTCCGTAATTATCTGAGTGATATCAACATTACGCAGTCTGCTTCTGCGCTGAACATGTCCCGATCCCGGTTAAGCACCGCCATGAGGCCGCGCCTTAAATGTCAGTGGGATCAAAATAGCCATGACAGTGAAAGAAGTGGCGGTAATATCCTGTTCGTCATCCAGGCGTAGGCCCATTTGCGTCAGATTCCACGATAGGCGGTGGAACTTCTTGAAGACGAAAAAAAACCGTATCCCTTTTACAGTGATACGGTTTTTTTTACTTCACAGGATGTATAAAAACACCCTGAGATTTGTATCTGGCGGAACGGACGGGACTCGAACCCGCGACCCCCTGCGTGACAGGCAGGTATTCTAACCAACTGAACTACCGCTCCGTGATGTTCCCGCTGGGAACGAGGCGAATATTACGGTTTGCGGTGTCGCCCGTCAACGCTTTTTCTCACCTTTTGAATCAGTTGCTGCAAAAATCGCCCGAAGGATGATTTTTATAGCCTAAAAAGGAATAAATTACGCCCGCCAAAGGCAACTTCCGCCCTTTTTCTGCACCAGATCAAGCCGCGATTCATGCGCAGCCAGCTCTTCCTCAGAGGCAAAAACGACCCGTAACCGGCTGGCCTGGCGAACGATTCGCTGAATGGTCGCTTCACCTTGCTGCCGTTGCGTCTCTCCTTCCATCGCAAACGTCATGGACGTTTGCCCGCCCGTCATCGCCAGATACACTTCGGCAAGGATCTGGGCATCGAGCAATGCGCCGTGCAAAGTACGTTTGCTATTATCTATCTCATAACGTGAACACAGCGCATCAAGGCTGTTACGCTTGCCGGGGAACATTTTCCGCGCCAACGCCAGGCTATCGGTAACTTTGCAGAAAGTATTGGTTTTAGGAATATCGCGTTTAAGCAGACCAAACTCATAATCCATAAAGCCGATATCGAACGATGCGTTATGGATGACCAGCTCCGCGCCGCGGATATAATCAAGAAACTCATCGACCACATCAGCAAAAACCGGCTTATCCAGCAGAAACTCATCGGCAATACCGTGTACGCCAAACGCCTCTGGATCGACAAGGCGATCGGGCTTCAGGTAAACATGAAAATTGTTGCCGGTCAGACGACGGTTTATCACCTCAACCGCACCGATCTCAATAATCTTGTGACCTTCATAGTGCGCGCCTATCTGATTCATACCGGTGGTTTCGGTATCGAGGACAATCTGTCGTGTAATTACAGTGCTCATATCGGTCATTTATGTCAGACTTGCGTTTTGTTATCGATTTCAATTACAGGAAGTCTACCAGAGATGCTTAAACAGGTAGAAATTTTCACCGATGGCTCTTGCCTGGGGAATCCAGGGCCTGGTGGTTATGGCGCTATCTTACGCTATCGCGGTCATGAAAAAACGTTTAGTGAAGGTTACACGCTGACCACCAATAACCGTATGGAACTGATGGCGGCGATCGTCGCGCTTGAAGCGTTAAAAGAACATTGCGAAGTAACATTGAGCACCGACAGCCAATATGTGCGGCAAGGAATTACCCAATGGATTCATAACTGGAAGAAACGCGGCTGGAAAACAGCGGAAAAGAAACCCGTAAAAAATGTCGATCTCTGGAAACGTCTCGATGCTGCGTTAGGTCAGCATCAGATCAAATGGGTATGGGTCAAAGGCCATGCAGGCCATCCCGAAAACGAGCGTTGTGATGAACTGGCGCGCGCCGCGGCAATGAATCCCACGCAGGAAGATAGTGGCTACCAGGCGGAAGCTTAGCCATCCGGTTTGCGATATTGCCGGGTGGCGCCAACGGTCTGGCGGATAGGGGTTTTACTTTTATTATGTCGCAGCGGATTAAGCGTAAGCGGAATGGTCCGCTTACGGGCCACAATAAGCTGTAAACAGCCCAGCGCCGGGATATGCGTATTTAAAAGCCGCCCTCCCTGCTTTTTCCAGGGTAAGACATGAAAACGGCTATAATGTAGCACTTCAAAATTGAGTAAAGACAGCCAGTCCAGTTGCCGCATAAGGGTAAACATCCGACTATTATAGGGCGGTGTTTTACGTAAAACGGGTACCAGTTTACGTAACCCCATCAAACTCAGCGGGTTAAATCCACTGATGACCAGCCAACCGTCATCAATCAATACGCGGTCGGCTTCCCGCAATAAACGGTGCGGGTCGGTACACCACGGCAAAGTATGCGCCAGCAGACAAACATCGACGGATTTATCTGCAAAAGGAAGGTGTAGCGGATCGGCCAGAACCTGCATCGGTGAGCCCTGCGATGAAACATTCACTTGATGGGAGACCGCGCACGCTTCGGAATTGATTTCTGCGCTTAAATTACCGATTTTAAGCAAATGGAAACCATACATTTTTGCAAACCACGGATTTAGCTGCTGTTCCAGCGCCTCACGGTAGTAATTGCCCCAGGGCAACTCACCCCAACATCCGGGCGCAACGACAGTTTGAGAGAGCCTTGCCGGTTTCATCGCAACCTTCCGCTAATTATTTGAGAGGTAATATATGAATCTTAACAGTATTCCCGCGTTTCAGGACAATTACATCTGGGTGCTGACCAATGATGAAGGCCGCTGTGTGATTGTTGATCCCGGCGAAGCGGCACCCGTCTTAAAGGCCATTGCTGAACATAAGTGGATGCCGGAGGCGATTTTTCTGACGCATCACCATCACGACCATGTTGGCGGAGTCAAAGAGCTGTTGCAACACTTCCCGCAAATGACGGTTTATGGACCGGCGGAAACGCAAGACAAGGGAGCAACCCATCTTGTTGGCGATGGCGATACTATTCGCGTTTTAGGCGAGAAATTTACTCTTTTTGCCACGCCGGGTCACACGTTAGGACACGTCTGTTACTTTAGCCACCCTTACTTATTCTGCGGCGACACGCTGTTTTCTGGCGGCTGTGGTCGACTGTTTGAAGGCACGCCATCACAGATGTATCAGTCACTTATGAAAATTAATTCTCTGCCTGACGACACGCTCATTTGCTGCGCTCACGAATACACTTTAGCTAACATTAAGTTCGCATTGAGCATACTTCCGCACGATTCGTTCATAAATGAATATTATCGTAAAGTTAAAGAGTTACGTGTAAAAAAACAAATGACATTACCCGTTATTCTTAAAAATGAGCGTAAGATTAATCTTTTTTTAAGAACTGAAGATATTGATTTAATTAACGAAATAAACAAAGAAACAATATTGCAACAACCAGAAGCGCGTTTTGCATGGTTAAGGTCAAAGAAAGACACGTTCTGATAATTCTTACTTGTCATTCGCTAACTTCGCCGTTATGATCGGTCGTCTTTTAAGCAACTATTGACACACACATGAAGGCAAAAGCGATATTACTCGCCTCTGTCCTGCTTGTGGGGTGCCAGACGTCTCAGAACACTGGCAACGTCCAACAGCACGCACAGAGCCTTTCTGCAGCTGGTCAAGGGGAAGCAGGAAAGTTTACGAGTCAGGCACGATGGATGGACGACGGAACGTCTATCGCGCCAGATCAGGACTTGTGGGCTTTCATTGGCGACGAGCTAAAGATGGGAATTCCGGAAAACAGCCGGATTCGCGAACAGAAACAGAAGTATTTACGCAATAAGAGCTATCTCCACGATGTAACTTTACGGGCAGAGCCGTATATGTACTGGATAGCGGGGCAGGTTAAGAAACGTAACATGCCTATGGAGCTGGTACTACTACCCATAGTGGAGAGCGCTTTTGATCCTCACGCAACGTCTGGCGCCAATGCCGCAGGCATCTGGCAGATCATACCGAGCACAGGGCGCAATTATGGTTTAAAGCAGACCCGTAATTATGACGCGCGTCGCGATGTTGTAGCCTCTACGACCGCCGCGTTAGACATGATGCAGCGTCTGAACAAAATGTTTGACGGCGACTGGCTGTTAACCGTTGCAGCGTATAACAGCGGCGAAGGCCGTGTTATGCGGGCAATTAAAGCAAACAAAGCGCGTGGAAAACCGACGGATTTCTGGTCGCTTTCTTTGCCCAGAGAAACAAAACTCTACGTACCTAAGATGCTGGCATTGAGTGAAATTCTCAAAAACAGCAAACGCTACGGCGTACGTCTGCCAACAACAGATGAAAGCCGAGCGCTGGCACGAGTTCGTTTAAACAGTCCAGTTGAAATGGCCCAGGTTGCGGATATGGCGGGCATGTCTATCAGCAAGCTGAAGACGTTTAATGCCGGTGTAAAAGGGTCTACCTTAGGCGTAAGCGGTCCGCAATATGTTATGGTGCCCAAAAAGCATGCCGAGCAGTTGCGTGAGTCGCTGGCTTCCGGTGAGATTGACGCCGTTCAGTCCCAACTGATCGCCGACAATACGCCGTTGAATAGCCGTAGCTATAAGGTGCGCTCTGGCGATACGCTTTCCGGTATTGCTTCGCGGCTTGGCGTAAGCACGAAGGACTTGCAGCAGTGGAACAACCTGCGTGGTTCACGCCTGAAAATCGGGCAAAGCCTGACCGTAGGCGCTGGCAGCAGCGCGCAACGACTGGCAAACAATAGCGATAGCATTACCTATCGTGTCCGTAAAGGCGATTCGCTTTCCAGTATCGCCAGACGTCACGGGGTGAATATCAAAGATGTGATGCGCTGGAACCATGATACGGATAATCTACAACCGGGCGATCAGCTTACGTTGTTTGTGAAGGACAATAGCACGCCAGACTCCTGATATTGTCCGACGAAAAAGCCAAAAGGCGCCGCTTCCCCCGGCGCCTTTTAAATTGCTATACCGCTTTATGCGCTTCCAGCATGATAGTATCGCTGCTAAACGAACCGTCATCCTGCAACTCAAAATAACGCTTCACCTCTACCGGGGCACTCGCCTGATATAATCGAATCGCCTCAACCAACGGCGCTGGCGTACGCATCCGCGTTACCCATGAGCGAAACTCCAGCGATAAACGATCGGTTATCACGGTATTCGTTACCAGCATCGCATTATTGACCATCGCCAGCCATTCACCACTGGAATAATTACGGACATGCGACGTGTCGCGTAACGCCTCCACCGTTTGCAGCCAGATATCGCGTACAGGATGTCCAGGCGACATGACATCCATGATAATCAGCACGCCGCCGGGTTTTAATACACGATAAACCTCACGCAATGCCTGACCAACGTCGTGCCAGTGATGCGCGGAATAGCGGCTAATCACCACCTCAAACGATGCATCTTCAAAGGGCAGTTTTTCGGCATAGCCTTGCCGGAGAGTAATATTACTTAAATGTCTTTCTTCCGCCGCTCCAGCGACAACCTCAAGCATGCTGGCGGATAAATCGTATGCCACGACCGAGTTGGCATGTTGCGCAGCGACAAAACTCGCGTGTCCAGCCCCACATCCCATATCCAGTACGCTCGCGTGGGAAAAATCAGACAACCTTTGCGCCAGCCGCGCTAAGTCACGACCCGCTGCGTGAACGGCGCTATGTAAATAGGCGTTCGCCTGTGAACCAAACTGCTTTTCAACATTGTCATGGTGGGAATGCGTTGTCATGGTAGTGCCCTTCTGTTATGAGAAAAGTAGAGGGCAGCACCCGCATAGGCCTGCCCCACGGCAGACCTGACGCACCTTTATTGCTCAGGTTTGCCGGGACTGAATTCAACGAGTAGCGGATTGTGATCGGAAGCGCGCGTCACCAGTACGGAGGCTTCATTCACGTTTAACCCACGATAAAAAACAAAATCCAGCGGTCGTCCAAACGCACGACGGCGCTGATCGTCAGTGAAACGCACCTGGCGCAGCGACATCTCACGTGCAAAGCGGTACAACGCATTCATACGTGGGCGGCTCCAGGCATTAAAATCACCCGCCATAATGACAGGGCCGCTATGGTGCGCAATCTGGTCGCCGATCGGAAGTAACTGCTTACTGTATACGTCCACGCCCAGACTAAAATTTACCGCATGAACATTTACTACCATTAATAAACGGGTATCCGGCAAGGGATATACCGTCACCAGGGCTGATTTCGCCAAACGTAAAATCGGTTCTCTTTCCCGTAAAGGGCAGCAGTAAACAGGATGGGCGGCAGAAAGCGTCATGACGCCAGACGGATGCTGAGGTAGTACAAAAGCGGGAACCTGGTCGGCGGCAAGATAGTTAGCGGTGGCAAACTGTACCAGTTCAGGCGTCGTCTGTGCCTCCTGCAACAGGACCAGATGCGCATCTTTGCCGTAGTTCTTCAGCACCGATAACCATTCGGCTCGCTGCTGCTTGAATATATTCCACACGAGGATACGGATCCGCTCTTCATTGCTTAGCGGTTCCCCGGCGGGCAATGCCTGGCCAATGCTCGCAAACGACCCTGGCGGCAAAATCCGCTCGGCGGGCTGTCCGGCAACATAGCGCATCGCATAGGTGTTTTTTCGCACTTTTGACTTTCAAACCTCTGTAACGTCAACCAGTCCTCAACCGGACTGGTTCTTCTGTTATAGGGATTTTAGCACTCACTTTCAACGAACAATTGCAGTTTGTTTTGTAAGTAGGCGCTTACATCAATAATTTACTCCAGAGCAATGCGTACAGGTTTATCAAGACGTCCGCTGACACCCATCAGCAGGAAAGCCACCAGAACAATGAGGGCGCCAATCCACGGCGTCTGCGCCAAACCGTAATGCTCCACCGTTTGCCCGCCAATCACGGAGCCCAGCGCAATACCAATGTTAAACGCCGCAATGTTCAGACCTGACGCCACATCTACCGCATTAGGCGTGAATTGTTCCGCTTTCTGTACCACGTAGACCTGCAACCCCGGTACGTTACCGAAGGCAAAGCCCCCCATCACTAGGATGGTAGCCAGCGCAGCATACTGCGTGGAGGCCGTCACCTGGAAGACCATAAGCAGAACAAACAGCGCGGCGAAAATGAATTTCAGCGCCGGCACGGCACCATGCTTATCAGCCAGTTTACCGCCCCAGATATTGCCGATAGCCACTGATACGCCATACCCCAGTAAGATCCAGCTTACCGCTGCCGGGGAGAATCCCGCCAGATCCTGCATCATTGGCGCCAGGAAGGTGAATGCCGTGAATACCCCGCCGTAGCCCAGCGCCGTAACGGCGTAAATCAGCAACAGACGAGGATGAGTCAGTACTTTCACCTGGTCACGAATGCTGGCGGCCGCCCGACCGGGAATATTGGCCGGAATCAGCAATTGACTGCTCATCAGCGCAATCACGCCTAACAGTGATACCGCAAGGAAGGTCTCACGCCAGCCAAAATGCTGACCGATAAATGTTCCCAGCGGCACGCCCGTGACCAGCGCTACCGTTAAACCACCAAACATAATAGCGATCGCAGAAGCCGCTTTCTCTTTTGGCACCAGACTTGTCGCGATGGTAGATCCAATCGAGAAGAACACGCCGTGCGCCAGGCCCGTCAGCAGACGGGCGACGATTAATGTCATATAGCCCGGTGCCTGCCATGCCAGCAAATTCCCCGCCGTAAACAAGACCATCAGCGCGACCAGTAACTGTTTACGCGGCAGGCGTCCGGTCAGCGCGGTTAGCACCGGCGCGCCAATAGCCACACCCAGCGCATAGATTGAAACCAGCATTCCGGCGGAAGGTAACGAGATAGCCAGTTGTTGAGCAATGGTCGGCACCAGGCCGACAATCACAAACTCAGTCGTACCGATAGCGAAAGCACTTATTGTCAGTGCAAATAAAGCGAGAGGCATACATAACTCCATAACAGCAGTAATCAGATGACACGCAGTATGCCTGGATGTTTTAATGACAAAAATAGCCAAAATATCAATTTAATTTTGCTTCAGGAGCAAAAATGAAAGCCACCTCCGAAGAACTCGCAATTTTTGTCGCTGTCGTGGAAAGCGGCAGCTTCAGCCGGGCGGCAGAGCAGCTTGGACAGGCCAATTCCGCTGTCAGCCGGGCAGTTAAAAAGCTGGAGATGAAGCTCGGCGTCAGTCTGCTTAATCGTACGACCCGACAGCTGAGCCTGACTGAAGAAGGAGAGCGATACTTCAGGCGCGTGCAGCAGATACTGCAAGAAATGGCCGCCGCAGAAACGGAAATCATGGAGTCGCGTAATACCCCGCGCGGCTTACTGCGTATCGATGCGGCAACGCCGGTAATGCTGCATTTCCTGATGCCGCTGATTAAACCTTTTCGTGAACGGTATCCGGAAATAACGTTGTCTCTTGTCTCCTCAGAAACGTTCATCAATCTTATTGAACGAAAAGTGGATGTTGCGATACGCGCAGGCACGTTGACAGATTCAAGTCTGCGCGCGCGCCCGTTATTTACCAGCTATCGCAAGATTATCGCCTCGCCGGATTATATTGCCCGCTTTGGCAAGCCTGAGACCGTTGAAGAGTTGAAACGGCATCTGTGTCTGGGGTTCTCAGAACCTGTTTCGCTCAATACCTGGCCGATTGCCTGTAGCGACGGGCAGCTCCATGAGATCAAATGTGGGATTTCTTCCAATAGCGGGGAAACGTTAAAACAACTTTGCCTGAACGGTAACGGCATTGCATGTCTTTCAGATTATATGATTGATAAAGAGATCGCGCGGGGAGAACTGGTGGAACTGCTGGCCGATAAACGTCTGCCGGTAGAAATGCCTTTCAGCGCCGTTTACTACAGCGATCGCGCCGTCAGCACACGTATTCGGGCATTTATCGACTTTTTGAGCGAATATATAAGAACAGCTCCCGCAGGAGCTGTGAAAGAGGGGTAAAGGTACAAAGGATCGGGTAATTAATCCCAGGCAGGAGCCAGTCCTTCCGGGCTAACCAGACGATCGTTGCAGTCCAGTGCCGCGATCGCATTTTTATCTTCGGCATCCAGATGCAGATCCTGCGCCAGCAGGTTGCTTGCCAGATTTTCACGCCTGGTGGATGAAGGGATCACGGAGTAACCTTCACCCATTGCCCATGCCAGAATAACCTGCGCCGGGGTCGCATTATGTTTAGCCGCAATGCGCGCAATCACTTCATCTTTCAGCGCCTTACCGTATGCCAGCGTCATATAAGAGGTGATGTGGATACCGTGCGCTTTCGCCCAGTCAACCACCTTACGATTCTGCAGATACGGAGATAGCTCAATCTGGTTGGTGGCGATATTGTCTGCGCCCACCGCGGCAATAGCCTTTTCCATCAACGGAATGGTGAAGTTTGAAATGCCAATTTCGCGAGTCAGCCCTTGTTTTTTAGCTTCAAGCAATGCCTGCATAAATTCTTCGACAGACACGGCATCACCCGGAGATGGCCAGTGGATCAGCGTCAGATCGACATAATCGGTACGCAGTTTTTTCAGGCTCTCTTTCAGGCTTGGGATTAGCTTGTCTTTGCTAAGGTTTTCAATCCAGATCTTGGTGGTGATATACAGCTCATTACGCGGTACACCGCTCTCAGCAATCGCCTGTCCAACAGCCGCTTCATTATCATAGATTTGCGCAGTGTCGACAGCACGGTAGCCCAGTTCAAGCGCCGTTTTAACAGAAGCGATAACCACGTCGTCTTTCAGGCGAAAAGTACCTAAACCGAATGCAGGGATAGTCATAGAATTCCTCTTTTTAATCACTATGTTCGTTAACTGAGGGGATTATGACCTTCAGCGCTTTGTAGAAAAAGAGCGAGAAATGCAGAGGATTTTTGCGAATTGAGCAATAATTAAATGATATGCAAAGAAAAAGCCCTGAGCTAATGCTCGGGGCTCTTAATAAGTGGCGGAACGGACGGGACTCGAACCCGCGACCCCCTGCGTGACAGGCAGGTATTCTAACCAACTGAACTACCGCTCCACCGAATTCTTTTACAACCACTGATTTTTACATCAGTTTACTGCTTAATTTGATGCCTGGCAGTTTATGAATCACTTCGTGATTCACCCTTCGGGCCGTTGCTTCGCAACGTTCAAAAGCTTTCGCTTTTGTCCTACTCTCTGTCGAGTAGTGAACTGCCCCGAAAGTTAATGCCATACTTCTAATTTGATGCCTGGCAGTTCCCTACTCTCGCATGGGGAGACCCCACACTACCATCGGCGCTACGGCGTTTCACTTCTGAGTTCGGCATGGGGTCAGGTGGGACCACCGCGCTAGTGCCGCCAGGCAAA
>NZ_JAGEQM010000009.1:0-109859 GCF_017572025.1 Salmonella sp. 32020114201800008SM
AGGCCTGCCGCCAGCGTTCAATCTGAGCCATGATCAAACTCTTCAATTTAAAAGTTTGATGCTCAAAGAATTAAACTTCGTAATGAATTACGTGTTCACTCTTGAGACTTGGTATTCATTTTTCGTCTTGCGACGTCAAGAATCCGTATCTTCGAGTGCCCACACAGATTGTCTGATAAATTGTTAAAGAGCAGTGCCGCTTCGCTTTTTCTCAGCGGCGCGGGGTGTGCATATTACGCTTTCCCGCTTCAGAGTCAAGCGATTATTTTCGCTTTTCTCCGTGAGGTTCTGGTCTGAACCCCGCTGACCCGGCGGCCTGTGTGCCGTTGTTCCGTGTCAGTGGTGGCGCATTATAGGGAGTTATTTCTGCCTGACAAGAGGAAATTTAAAATAATTTCTCAAGTGCCTGGTATTTACCCAAAACGCCATTAAACCGCCAGTTTTTCGAGCGTTTCAAAGCCATAACGCTGTAAAACGGGTAATAATTGTTCAGCTCCTGGCGTCATTGCCATGCAATAAGCAATATTGGCATCGGTTGATTTCGCATCCGGCGCTTCATGTTCCAACAGCCAGGCTGTACGACGCGCTATCGCCGCGCCGGAATCCACTAACCTCGTCCCTTCAGGCAGGACTTGCAAAAGCTCGTCCCGTAATAGAGGGAAATGCGTACACCCCAGAACGACCGTGTCAGGCGGCTCCGGCATTCGTAGCCATGGGCGTAATATGCGGCGCAGCTCTTCCAGCGATACCGAGTCGCCATGTAGTTTAGCTTCCGCCAGTTCCACCAGTTCTGCCGACCCCAACATCGCTATCTGACATTCATTAGCGAAGCGCGCAATCAGCTCGTGAGTATAAGGACGTTTGACCGTGGCTCTCGTCGCCAGTAGCCCGACGACGCCATTGGCGGTCAGCCGCGCCGCTGGTTTAATCGCAGGCACAACGCCCACCACCGGGAAGGCAAACTTTTCACGTAATGCGGGAAGTGAGACCGTACTGGCGGTATTACAGGCAATCACCGCCAGTGAAAGGGGATAGCGCTGCTGTACCGCAGTCACAATCTCGACAACGCGCTCGACGATAAACGTTTCGCTCTTTTCCCCGTAGGGGAAAGCCACGTTATCGAAAGCATATATATAGTGGAGATCCGGCAGGAGCCGCCGAATCTCATCATAGACCGACAATCCACCGACGCCGGAATCAAATACCAGCACGGTGGGACGTGGTTCAGAAGGTGTAGCTGCCAGACAAGGTGTATTCTCGTCCTGCAGTTTGGTAGCCATAAACTGTCTCGTAATCTTTGTCGAACAGGTTGGCTATTTTACCACGAACTGTCAGATGTGAGGTGACCGGATATGCAACCGTAAGATCCCATAAACTGACGCCGCCCATTTTTACTGTCCGGTATGGGTAAGCGGAGTAATCCGAATCATAGCGGGAACCAAGGTATTGATATGTCACCCCCCAGTCAAAATCGTAAACGTCCCAGTCAAGTTGATATTTTGCCATCTGTTTGGAACGCCGGGGTAATGGCGTATCGGTAATCGCATTACGCGCATCAACGTAATCATAACTGACCGTATGCGTTAACGGTCCGGTATCGAAATTCGCCGTCGCCTCAATACCTTTAATGCGCGCCTTGCCTTCGTTGTAATATTTTTGCAGATGATCGTCATAATCGATCATGTCATTAATATCGTTACGATAACCTGAAATACGCCAGCTGACGCCAGCGGTGAGCCCTTCAAATGCGCCTTCCCACTGTTTACTCTTTTCAGGATTCAGGTTCGGATTACCGTAATACCCATACAGCTGGCCCAAATTAGGCGCTTTGTAGGAGGTTCCGTAGGAGGCAATAAAGCGATAACCTTCTATAAACTCCCATCCCGCGCTGGTTTGCCATGTACCGTGACGACCAAACTGGGAGTTGTCATCACTGCGCGCCGCCGCTTCCAGGGTGAAGTCACCCAACTGTTGTAATCCTGTCAGGTAAACCCCGGTATTACGCTGGTCATATCCCTCGGGCACATAGCCGGTACCTGGCGTGGTAGTCTGTTTCTGCCAGTCTACGCCCGCCCCAACATTACCGTGCCCCACAACCACACTGTTGGTCCATTGAACATTGTACTGTTTCATCTCATCCAGCGTGGCGGAGGTATCATACCGACCATAGTGCGGATCATAGTTGTAATCTTTACTGTGGCTATAGCTTGAAACCAGCTGAGACTGAATACGTTCGCCATTAAAGCGCAGCCCGGCGTCCCAGCTTTGGCTATAAAGTTTGCGTGTATCAATCAGCGGCGAGCCCGGCGAGTAATAGGCGTCGTAATCGGTACGGTTATCATAGCCATAACCACGCACGAATCCGCTCCAGCGATCAGAAAAAGTATGCTCTAACGCGCCATAAAGCGTTTTACTCAAAAAGCCGTCCCGGTCAGGCTGCGCCTGCATCCCGGTACCGCCTTTCGCTACCACGTCAAACCCTTTGGTGTATTCGTAATCGCCGATCAACGTCGCCCGCGTGTTTTCGCCAAGTTGCTGTTGCGTCGAGAGGTCGTAATTCTGGTAGCTATTGCTTCCCCATCCAGCGGTTAATTCTGTGCCTGGGTTATCGCGCGTCGTAATGATATTCACTACGCCGCCGATAGCATCGGAACCATAAATAGCGGAGCGCGGACCGCGAATATATTCAATGCGCTGTACCAGCGACACCGGGAACTGGCTGAGATCGGCGGACCCGCTCACGCCTGCTAAATTCAGACGCACGCCGTCAATCAATACCAGTACATGGCTGGAGTTGGTGCCGCGAATGAAAATGGAGGAGTTTTGTCCGGCGCCGCCGCTCTGCGCAATATCGACGCCAGGCAAACGGCGCAGAACATCATTTACGGAGGTCGATTGCCAGCGTTCAATATCCTGACGCGTCACGATGGTAACGGGCGCCAGAACCGCGCTGCGCGGCTGCTGAAAACGGTTGGCGGTGACAACCAGGGTATCCGGGCTAGTGTCCTGCGCCCAAGCGGAAAAGGCCGTGACGGAGAACGCCGTCAGCAGCGTAGCTTTTTTAATCATTGTAAAGCATCCACAATATAAGAAGGATGCCGCAGGCTTCATCGATAGTACGCGATGATGAAAAACCAGATGCGACGTTAGCCGGCAGGTCTTCGGGCTTGGAGGGTTATCCGTTGGCTGGATAGCAGAAATGATGACTTCCCGCCGGAGGCAGTGTCTGCTTACGCTCTCATCTCACCTTTCCTTACCGCTGCGCGTCAGCTCCAGATTTTCACTGGATTCCCTATTAACTCACAGGACCGGCCCACGGATGCTACCGTCTGTCACAACACCCTGTCCAGACCGCGCATCACAAATCAGAAATCATCAATAGCTGGACATCCACTGAGCAATCCCTACAATCCCCGCGTACTTTTATTATTCAGGATGCGATATGACCCCCGAACATCTTCCGACAGAACAGTATGAGGCGCAGCTGGCCGAAAAAGTGGCGCGCTTGCAGAGTATGATGGCGCCGTTTTCTGGCCTGGTTCCGGAAGTATTTCGCTCGCCGGTCAGTCACTATCGTATGCGTGCGGAATTTCGCCTGTGGCATGACGGCGATGACCTGTACCACATTATGTTTGATCAGCAGACCAAAAGCCGGATTCGCGTTGACACCTTCCCGGCGGCCAGCCAACTGATTAATACCTTAATGAAGGCGATGATTGCCGGCGTGCGCGATAATCATGCACTGCGGCATAAGCTGTTCCAGATGGATTATCTCACGACCTTGAGCAACCAGGCGATAGTGTCGTTGCTGTACCATAAGAAGCTGGACGAAGAGTGGCGTGAAGCCGCCACTGCGTTACGCGATGCTTTACGCGCGCAAGGTCTGAACGTACACCTGATTGGCCGGGCTACTAAAACCAAGATCGAATTGGATCAGGATTATATTGATGAGCGTCTGCCTGTGGCAGGTAAAGAGATGATCTACCGCCAGGTCGAAAACAGCTTTACGCAGCCAAACGCCGCCATGAATATTCAGATGTTAGAGTGGGCGCTGGAGGTGACGAAAGACTCAAAAGGCGATCTGCTTGAGTTGTATTGCGGCAACGGCAATTTTTCTTTAGCGCTGGCGCGCAATTTTAACCGCGTGCTGGCAACCGAAATCGCCAAACCGTCCGTCGCTGCCGCGCAGTACAATATTGCCGCTAATCATATTGATAATGTGCAAATTATTCGCATGGCGGCGGAAGAGTTTACCCAGGCGATGAACGGCGTTCGTGAGTTTAACCGCCTGCAGGGGATCGACCTGAAGCGCTATCAGTGCGAAACCATTTTTGTCGATCCGCCGCGCAGCGGTCTGGACAGCGAAACAGAAAAAATGGTGCAGGCTTATCCACGTATTCTGTACATTTCCTGCAATCCGGAAACGTTGTGCAAAAACCTGGAAACGTTAAGCCAGACGCACACGGTGTCTCGCCTGGCGCTATTCGATCAGTTCCCGTATACGCATCATATGGAATGCGGGGTATTACTCACCGCAAGGTAAAATGTACGTCGGATGGCCGGTTATACCGCCATCCGGCATTCGCACACTATTCCGCGGTGTCCTGCTTGCGGTTACGCAGTTTAAAGCCAATCCAGAATACCAGAATCACCGACAGCACCGCCGGGAAGAAATTAGAGCCAATATCCGGATATTCTGCACGCACGACGGTGCTATACAGTAAAACGCCAAGAATGAAACAAGCGGCGGCCAACCCCGGCAAACCTACCGGCATAGTACGATTTTGGTAGCGCTGATGCAGGCAATATACCGTCAGCACCAGCGAGATAACCGGGAATACGGAGAACGGCACAATAGCGCTAAACAGCGCCGCGAATGTGCCGTTAATCGATAAGCCAGCGATGAGCGCCAGCAACAGCGTACCTTTATCTTGACCTGACTGTTTCATTACTCGTCCTTCACGTTATTCGGAATGATGTGCTATTTTCTCTTGCTCACGGCGATACCAGTAATACGCCCCTTTCGCAATCATGCGCAGTTGCAATACCAGCCGCTCTTCTAATTGCCGACGCTGTTCAGCGCCGATGTCCAACGCCTCTGCGCCCGCGCTAAAGACAATAGTCACCATCGCTTCGGCCTGGGCTTCAGTAAACGCGCGCGGCATATGGTTTTCGAGTTCCAGATAGTCGGCAAGTTCCGCAATAAAATGCTGAATCTCCCGCGCGACGGCGGCACGAAACGCCGCTGAAGTGCCGGAACGCTCGCGCAACAACAGACGGAAGGCGTTGGGGTTGTTGCCGATAAACTCCATAAATGTGGAGACCGACGTGCGAATGACGCTGCCGCCTTTCGCGATGCGCTGTCGCGCCTGACGCATCAACTGACGCAGCATCAGACCGCTTTCATCCACCATCGTCAGACCGAGTTCATCGACATCGCGAAAATGACGGTAAAACGACGTTGGCGCAATGCCCGCTTCACGCGCCACCTCACGCAAACTCAGGCTGGCAAAACTCCGCTCAGCGCTCAGTTGGCTGAATGCGGCTTCCACCAGCGAACGCCGGGTTTTTTCTTTTTGTTGCGCTCTAACACCCATCACAATGTCTGAATCCTTCCATATGCCTTATTCGGCACTATACCAGAGAATAAAAGTAACGGGTTCACACTGGATTGTGAATGATTGTTTACAGACAGTTTGTGCTCCGGCTTCGCAAAAAAGCACAACGATAATTGGGTTAAAGCTGGGCAAATGTTATCATCGTGTTTATTTTATGTATAAAAACAGGTGAGTAATACCATGCCACATTCCTGGGATTATGATGCAGTCGTCATAGGGTCAGGCCCCGGCGGTGAAGGCGCTGCAATGGGTCTGGTTAAGCAAGGAGCACGCGTCGCGGTGATTGAGCGTTATCATAACGTTGGCGGCGGATGTACCCACTGGGGCACCATCCCATCCAAAGCCCTTCGCCACGCCGTCAGCCGCATTATTGAATTTAATCAAAACCCACTCTATAGCGACCACTCCCGTCTCCTTCGTTCTTCTTTCGCCGATATCCTTAATCATGCCGATAACGTGATTAATCAACAAACGCGTATGCGTCAGGGGTTTTATGAGCGTAACCACTGTGAAATCTTGCAGGGCAACGCCCATTTTATTGACGAACATACCCTGGAGCTGGAATGCCATGACGGCACGGTTGAAACCCTGACGGCAGAAAAATTTGTTATTGCCTGTGGTTCACGTCCTTACCATCCCAATGATGTGGATTTCTCGCATCCGCGCATTTATGACAGCGACTCAATCCTGAGTCTCCACCATGAACCGCGCCACGTTATTATTTACGGCGCCGGCGTTATCGGCTGCGAATATGCGTCCATCTTCCGCGGTATGGATGTGAAAGTGGATCTGATCAACACCCGCGATCGCCTGCTGGCCTTTCTCGATCAGGAGATGTCCGACTCTCTCTCTTACCATTTCTGGAATAGCGGCGTGGTTATTCGCCACAATGAAGAGTATGAGAAAATCGAAGGCTGCGATGATGGCGTCATCATGCACCTGAAATCCGGCAAAAAACTGAAGGCTGACTGCCTGCTCTATGCTAATGGCCGTACCGGTAACACCGATTCGCTGGCGCTGGAGAATATTGGTCTGGAAACAGACAGCCGTGGACAGCTCAAAGTCAACAGTATGTACCAGACCGCCCTGCCGCACGTCTATGCGGTGGGCGACGTGATTGGCTATCCCAGTCTGGCCTCCGCCGCTTACGATCAGGGGCGTATTGCAGCGCAGGCGCTGGTGAAAGGCGAAGCGACCGCACATCTTATCGAAGATATCCCCACCGGGATTTATACCATTCCGGAAATCAGTTCTGTCGGCAAAACCGAGCAGCAGTTAACGGCAATGAAAGTGCCTTACGAAGTGGGCCGCGCGCAGTTTAAGCATCTGGCGCGAGCGCAAATCGTCGGCATGAACGTCGGCACGCTAAAAATTCTCTTCCACCGCGAAACCAAAGAAATTCTGGGGATTCACTGCTTTGGCGAACGCGCCGCCGAAATTATTCATATCGGCCAGGCGATCATGGAGCAGAAAGGTGGTGGTAACACCATCGAATACTTCGTTAACACCACCTTTAACTACCCAACCATGGCGGAAGCTTATCGGGTTGCGGCGTTGAACGGCTTAAACCGCCTGTTTTAACGCCTTGTCGAAATGGCCATCCATTGCGCCACGGATGGCCTCTGCCAGTTGCTCATAACGGCTACGCAGCGGCGATCCCGGGCGATAAACCAGCCCCACGGTACGACGCGGCTCCGGCTTAATGCATGGCAGATAAACCACGCCGTCGCGCTTACGCTCCTGCGGTACGGCCAGCGCGGGGAGTAGTGTAATACCACTGCCCGCCGCCACCATGTTACGCAGCGTTTCCAGACTGGTCGCCCGGAAATGGGTATCTTCATCCGCTCCCGCTTCAAAACAGAACCCCATCGCCTGATCGCGCAGACAGTGGCCATCTTCCAGCATCAGCAATTTCTCGCCCGCCAGATCGGACATCGGCACGCGATCGCGATTCGCCCACGGATGATCCTCATAAATAGCCAGCATCATCGGTTCATCAAACAGCGGCACTTCGATAAACGCCTCGCTCTCTTTCACCAGCGCCAGAATAGCGCAGTCAAGCTTGCCGCTATCGAGTTGCGCTAACAACTGATGCGTTTGCGCCTCATGCAGATACATTTCCAGCTTCGGGAAAGTCTGGTGCAACATTGGAATGATAAGCGGCAGCAAATAGGGACCAATCGTTGGGATTAAACCAATATGCAGCGGGCCGGACATCGTCTCGCCTTGTTGGCTTGCCATCTCCTTGAGCACCTTGACCTCACGCAGTACGGTACGCGCCTGATCCACCAGCAGTAAGCCCGCCTGGGTAAACAGCACCTTACGGCTCGTACGCTCCAGCAGCATAACGCCCAGCTCATCTTCCAGCTTGCGTATTTGCCCACTAAGGGTTGGCTGGCTGACGTGACAGGAGTCCGCCGCTCGCCGGAAATGGCGATGTTCGGCTAACGCCACCAGATATTCAAGATCACGAATATTCATTATTCATCCTCCGTCGCCACGATAGTTCATGGCGATAGGTAGCATAGCAACGAACGATTATCCCTATCAACCTTTCTGATTAATAATACATCACAGAACGGAGCGGTTTCTCGTTTAACCCTTGAAGACACCGCCCGTTCAGAGGGTATCTCTCGAACCCGAAATAACTAAAGCCAACGTGAACTTTTGCGGACCTCTGGTCCGCTTTTTTTTCGCGTAAAAAAGCCCGGCGTCGCTGATGCTTGCTCGGCCGGGCAGTATTGCCTGATGGCGCTACGCTTATAAGGCCTACAACGCGAGGCGCGCCTTCGCATCGTTGATCGCCTGTGCCACCTGCAGCGGAGAAACGCCGCCTTTTGCCGCCCGTTTATCCAGACACGACTGCAAAGACAATATCGGATACACATCGTCGCCAATCACGCGGCTGAATTTCTGTAAATCGGCCAGCGGCAACGCTTCCAGCGGCTTACCCTGGCGAATGGCTTCTACCACCGCTTCGCCGACAATATGGTGCGCTTCGCGGAACGGCACGCCTTTCGCGACCAGGTAATCCGCCAGCTCCGTGGCGTTGGCATACCCCTGTTGCGCCGCGTCCTGACAACGTGGGCGTTTCACCTGAATACCGTCCAGCACCAACGCCGCCATATGCAGGCAGTCAAGCCAGGTATCGAGCGCATCGAACAGCCCTTCTTTGTCTTCCTGCATATCTTTGTTATACGCCAGCGGCAGACCTTTTAAAGTCATCATCATGCCGGTTAGCGCCCCTTGTACGCGACCGCACTTACCGCGAATCAGCTCCAGCGCGTCCGGGTTTTTCTTCTGCGGCATTAACGATGAACCGGAAGTCACGCGGTCAGAAAGCTCTACAAAGCCCGCTTCACCAGAATTAAAGAAAATCAGATCTTCCGCGAAGCGTGACAGATGCACCATGCCGATAGCCGCATCAGAAAGCAGTTCCAGTACGTGGTCACGATCGGACACGCTGTCCAGGCTGTTGCGAGTCGCAGACGTAAAGCCCAGCCAGCCTGCCAATTGTTCACGGTCAATTTCATAGGCCGTTCCCGCCAACGCGCCGCAGCCTAGCGGACTCACGTCCAGACGTTTAAGCGTGTCCTGCAGGCGGCTTTCATCGCGCGCCAGCATTTCGACATACGCGAGACACCAGTGGGCGAAAGTCACTGGTTGCGCGCGTTGCAGATGGGTATATCCCGGCATTACCGCGTCCTGGTTCGCCTGCGCGGTTTCCACCAGCGCGCTCTGTAGCTGACGGTTAGCGGTGAGCAGTTCCCTCACCGTCTCTTTGCACCACAGTTTCAGGTCCGTCGCCACCTGATCGTTACGGCTGCGCCCGGTGTGCAGCTTTTTACCCAACTGACCCACTTTGTCGATGAGCTTACCTTCCACCCAGCTATGGATATCTTCCGCATCGCTTTGCAGGATTTGCTGCGGATTCGCGCGAACCTCTTCCAGCAGCACGTTCAGCGCTTCTTCCAACTGTCGTTGCTCATCGGCAGTCAGTACGCCTACCGTGACCAATGCTTTGGACCAGGCCACAGAACCGACAATATCCTGCTCTGCCAGACGGTAATCGAAGCGCAACGAATCATTGAATTGTTTAAACCGCTGGTCTGCCGCCTGTGTAAAACGCCCACCCCAAAGTGCCATAATAGACTTCCTTAAATTCTTCGAATTTCACTGCCGGATGGCGCTACGCTTATCCGGCCTATAATTTCTGTTCACGTAGGCCCGATAAGGCGCAGCCGCCATCGGGCGAACAAATAGTTAAGCCAGAATACGCGTGCCAATCGGCGTACCGTTAAACAGCGCCGGCAGTTGCTCCGCATGACGCCAGGAAGCGATATCCACCGGGCGACCCAGCGCCCGCGCAGCATCGAGAGCCGCATTCACTTTCACAATCATCCCGTCGGTAATAATGCCCTGGTCGATAAGCTGCTCGGCTTTGGACGCCGTCATTTCGGCGATACGCTGGCCTTTGCCGTCCAGAATACCGCTCACGTCAGAAAGCAGGATCAGATCGGCCCCCAGCGTCGCCGCCAGCGCGGTTGCCGCCTGATCGGCGTTGACGTTCATCAGTTGGCCGTCGTCTGTTACGCCAATGGAGCTGACCACCGGCAGAAAGCCGTTTTCCAGCAGCATGTTAATCAGCTTCGGCGACCCCGGTTGCGCCAGCCCGACGTGGCCTAACGCTTCATCGAGTTGGGTCACGTTTACGCTGTCGCCATCGCCCAGAAACAGACCAACAGAGGCGATATGGTGTTTCTTCGCCCAGGCCAGCAGAGTTTTGTTAGCGGTTCCCGCCAGCGCGCCGGTAATGATGCCAATCTGATCGGCAGGCGTCACGCGCAGGCCGTCTTTCTTTTTCACTGGCAAATTAAGCCCTTTCATCAGCTCATCCACCACGCAACCGCCGCCGTGAACAATCACCAGCGGACGCTGATGGGACTCACGATAGTTGACCAGCGCGGTAAAAAGACGTTCCAGAGCCTCTTCGCTATCCAGTAATACGCCACCCAGCTTGATAATTAATGGATTCATCATTTCACCCTTAAATAAGAGACTGCGTTTCAGCGAAGCCAAAACGAATATTAGCGCACTGCACCGCCTGCGCCGCTGCGCCTTTCAACAAGTTGTCTTCGGTTGCCACCACAATCAGATGTTCGCCCTGGACGGCAAAACCAATATCGCAGAACGGCAGCCCGACGACGTTCTTTAACGCCGGAACGCCTTTGTCATACAGGCGCACCAGCGGTTTGTCGCCATAGGCTTTTTGCAACACGTCGGCGACCTGCGCATGGGTTACTCCCGCTTTCAGGCGGCAGGTAATGGTTTCCAGAATCCCGCGCGGGAAATTCCCCAGATGCGGGGTGAAGATGACCTCCGCGCCCAGATGGGCAGCGATTTCCGGCTGATGACGATGCGTAAACACGCCATACGGTTGCAAACTCACTTCACAGAAACTGTTCGATATTGCCGCCTTGCGCCCCGCGCCGCTCACCCCGCTGGTGGCATTAATTACCGGCCACTGCGTCAGATCGAGAAGCCCGCCGTCAATCAGCGGTTTTAGCGACAACTGCGCTGCGGTTGGATAGCAACCAGGAACCGCAATCAGATTCGCCGTGTTCAGTTTATCGGCATTCCACTCCGCCAGACCGTACACCGCCTGCTCCAGCAGCTCAGGATATTGATGAGTAAATCCGTAGTACTTTTCATAGAAGGCGCGATCGTTTACCCGAAACGCGCCGGAAAGATCGAATACGACGCATCCGGCCTGTAAAAATTGCGGCGCCAGATCGTGGCTCACTTCATGCGCTGTCGCCAGGAACACCACATCAACATCTGCACTAAAATCACGTACATCCGACATCGGTTGCAATGGCAGGTCGACAATCCCTTTTAACTGCGGATGTAAATCAGAAATTAACTTTCCTGCATCATTGCTTTGCGCTGAGACGGTCAAAGCGGTTATGGTCATATGTGGGTGGCGATTTACGTAGCTTACAAGCTCTGCGCCCGCATAACCGCTAGCGCCTACAATCAGCGTATTCAACATCGGGTTCCTTTATGCTCAACGTTAATGTATTTTTATTCATAATTAATGCATGAATATTGATACTATCATGACCTGAGGTGTGTCAACAATGAAAAACGTTTTACCGCCATTTATCGAGATTTACCGCGCTTTGATTGCCACACCGTCGATAAGCGCAACCGAAGAATCCCTGGATCAAAGTAATGCGTCTTTAATCACTTTGCTTGCAGGCTGGTTCAGCGATCTTGGTTTCAACGTAGAGGTTCAACCGGTTCCAGGAACGCGAAACAAATTTAATATGCTCGCCAGCACCGGACATGGCGCGGGCGGTTTGCTGCTGACCGGCCATACCGACACGGTTCCCTTTGATGACGGACGCTGGACGCGCGACCCGTTCACGCTGACCGAGCATGACAATAAGCTCTATGGTCTGGGCACTGCGGATATGAAAGGCTTCTTCGCTTTTATTCTGGACGCGCTACGTGACGTTGACGTCACAAAGTTGAAAAAGCCGCTCTACATTCTGGCGACCGCCGATGAAGAGACCAGCATGGCGGGGGCGCGTTATTTTTCCGAAACCACGGCATTACGTCCGGACTGCGCGATCATTGGCGAACCGACGTCGTTGCAACCGATACGCGCGCACAAAGGGCATATCTCTAATGTCGTTCGCGTCCTGGGGCAGTCCGGTCATTCCAGCGACCCGGCGCGTGGGGTTAACGCCATTGAACTGATGCACGATGCGATTGGCCATATCATGCAACTGCGTGACTCGCTGAAAGCGCGGTATCACTACGAGGCGTTTACCGTTCCGTATCCAACGCTGAATCTGGGCCATATCCACGGCGGCGATGCCTCAAACCGTATCTGCGCCTGCTGCGAATTGCATATGGATATTCGTCCACTGCCGGGCATGACGTTAAACGACCTTAATGGACTGCTTAACGACGCGCTGGCCCCGGTAAGCGAACGCTGGCCGGGCCGCCTGACGGTGGCGGAATTACATCCGCCGATTCCAGGTTACGAGTGTCCACCGGACCACCAACTGGTTGAAGTAGTAGAAAAACTGTTGGGAACAAAAACCGACGTGGTGAACTACTGTACTGAAGCGCCGTTTATGCAGACATTATGCCCAACGCTGGTGCTTGGTCCGGGCTCAATTAATCAGGCGCATCAGCCGGATGAATATCTCGAAACGCGTTTTATTAAGCCAACCCGGGAATTGATTACCCAGGTAGTACACCATTTTTGCTGGCATTAATGCATATTGCCCGGTGACGTGATGTTTACCGGGCCTACCCCGTCTTGTAGGCCGGATAAGCGCAGCGCCATCCGGCGTCTCTACGCCACATGTTCATAAGCATTTCTTATTTGGCACGATGCGAATTAACTTTAATAAATTACCGTCATTTCTTCGTTTGCTGAACCGATTTCGCAGTAATTGACGCCACGGGTTTTACGTGGCTTTATAAAAGACGGCTAAAAAGCAAAGTCCGAAAAATTTCACGTCACAGCAAGGCGGCAAACGAGCCCATTCCGCAGAACTGGCATAAGGGCGAGAGCAGCCAACGCCGCTGTGGCGTGAAAGAGGCAGGGCAATTACATTAAAGATGGGGTGTCTGGGGTCATATGAACGAACAATATTCCGCGTTGCGTAGTAATGTCAGTATGCTCGGCAAGGTGCTGGGAGAAACCATCAAGGATGCGCTGGGAGAACACATTCTTGATCGCGTAGAAACAATCCGTAAGCTATCCAAATCTTCACGCGCCGGCAATGAAGCTAATCGCCAGGAGCTGCTCACCACGCTACAAAATTTGTCTAATGACGAGCTGCTGCCAGTTGCGCGCGCGTTTAGTCAGTTCCTGAACCTGGCCAATACTGCCGAGCAATACCACAGCATTTCGCCAAAAGGCGAAGCCGCCAGCAACCCGGAAGTGATTGCCCGCACTCTGCGCAAACTGAAAAACCAACCGGACCTCAACGACGCAACCATCAAAAAAGCGGTAGAGTCGCTGTCTCTGGAGTTGGTGCTAACCGCCCATCCGACAGAAATTACCCGCCGTACGCTTATTCACAAAATGGGTGAAATCAACAACTGTCTGAAACAGCTTGATAATACCGATATCGCCGACTACGAACGCCACCAGGTGATGCGTCGCCTGCGCCAGTTGATTGCCCAATCCTGGCATACGGATGAGATCCGCAAGCAGCGTCCAAGCCCGGTGGATGAAGCCAAATGGGGCTTCGCCGTGGTTGAGAACAGCCTGTGGCAGGGCGTACCTAACTATCTGCGTGAACTGAACGAACAGCTGGAAGAAAATCTCGGCTACAAATTGCCGGTGGATTTTGTGCCGGTACGTTTTACCTCCTGGATGGGCGGCGACCGTGACGGCAACCCGAACGTGACGGCGGATATCACCCGCCACGTACTCTTGTTAAGCCGCTGGAAAGCCACCGATCTGTTCCTGAAAGACATTCATGTTCTGGTATCAGAACTGTCGATGGTCGACGCCACGCCGGAGCTGCTGGCGTTAGTGGGCGAAGAAGGCGCGTCTGAGCCGTATCGCTACCTGATGAAAAAATTGCGCGCCCGTCTGATGGCGACCCAGTCCTGGCTGGAAGCGCGTCTGAAAGGCGAGAAGCTGCCCAAACCGGCTGGCCTGCTGACGCAAAACGAGCAGCTCTGGGAACCTCTGTACGCCTGCTACCAGTCGTTACAGGCCTGCGGCATGGGCATTATCGCCAACGGCGAGTTACTCGACACGCTCCGCCGCGTGAAGTGTTTCGGCGTACCGCTGGTGCGTATTGATATCCGTCAGGAGAGCACCCGCCATACCGAAGCGCTGGGCGAAATTACCCGCTACCTCGGTATTGGCGACTACGAAAGCTGGTCGGAAGCCGACAAGCAGGCCTTCCTGATCCGCGAACTGAACTCCAAACGTCCGCTGCTGCCGCGTAACTGGGAGCCGAGCAACGATACCCGCGAAGTGCTTGAAACCTGCAAGGTTATTGCCGAAGCGCCAAAAGGATCGATCGCCGCCTACGTAATTTCAATGGCGAAAACGCCGTCTGATGTGCTGGCTGTGCATCTGCTGCTGAAAGAGGCAGGTATCGGCTTTGCCATGCCGGTCGCGCCGCTGTTTGAAACCCTCGATGACCTGAACAATGCCGACGACGTGATGACCCAGTTGTTGAATATCGACTGGTATCGCGGACTGATTCAGGGTAAGCAGATGGTCATGATCGGCTACTCCGACTCGGCGAAAGACGCCGGCGTTATGGCCGCGTCATGGGCGCAGTATCAGGCGCAGGACGCCCTGATCAAAACCTGTGAAAAAGCCGGCATCGAGCTCACTCTCTTCCACGGCCGCGGCGGCTCTATTGGCCGTGGCGGCGCGCCAGCCCACGCGGCGCTGCTTTCGCAACCGCCAGGCAGTCTGAAAGGCGGTCTGCGCGTGACCGAGCAGGGCGAGATGATCCGCTTCAAATACGGCCTGCCGGAAGTCACCGTCAGCAGCCTGTCGCTCTACACCAGCGCAATTCTGGAAGCAAACCTGCTGCCGCCGCCGGAACCGAAAGACAGCTGGCGTCATATTATGGATGAGCTTTCCGTCATCTCCTGTGAAACCTACCGCGGCTACGTGCGCGAAAATAAAGACTTTGTACCGTACTTCCGCTCCGCGACGCCGGAGCAAGAGTTGGGCAAATTGCCGCTCGGCTCACGTCCGGCGAAACGTCGTCCAACTGGCGGCGTCGAATCGCTGCGCGCGATTCCGTGGATCTTCGCCTGGACGCAAAACCGCCTGATGCTGCCAGCCTGGCTGGGCGCGGGTACTGCGCTGCAAAAAGTGGTGGAAGACGGTAAACAAAGCGAACTGGAAGCCATGTGCCGCGACTGGCCGTTCTTCTCCACGCGTCTTGGGATGCTGGAAATGGTGTTCTCGAAAGCCGACCTGTGGCTGGCCGACTATTACGATCAGCGTCTGGTGGCGAAAACGCTATGGCCGCTGGGCAAAGAGCTACGAGACCTGCTGGAAGAAGACATTAAAGTGGTGCTGGCGATTGCCAACGATTCGCACCTGATGGCCGACTTACCGTGGATTGCGGAGTCCATTCAGTTAAGAAACGTTTATACCGATCCATTAAACGTGTTGCAGGCCGAGTTGCTGTATCGTTCCCGTCTGACTGAAGAGCAGGGCAAATCGCCCGATCCTCGCGTCGAACAGGCGTTGATGGTCACGATTGCGGGCGTCGCCGCCGGTATGCGCAACACCGGCTAACGCCAAAAGAGAGCCGCTCTCACGCAGTTATGTGGGGGCGGCATGAAATACTGCTGTCATCCTCGTCATTTTTTCAATATATTCCTGTCTGCATTTTATGCATTTGTAAATCTTTCTTAGCAAAACGTGCGGCATAAAGCAGGTTTGCTTCAGATTCTTTTAAGGTTCAGGCGTTACGTTTGGCGCTACGATTAAAGACAGGCTCTCATTATGCAATCCACATTACTCCAGACTAAACCCGCGTTTAGCTGGAAAGCCCTGGGCTGGGCACTGCTCTACTTTTGGTTCTTTTCCACCCTCCTGCAGGCCATTATTTATCTCACCGGATACAGCGGGACAAACGGTCTGCGGGATTCGCTACTGTACAGCTCACTGTGGCTGATCCCGGTCTTTCTGTTTCCAGGCCGCATCCGGGTTATTGCTGCCGTTATTGGCGTCGTACTCTGGGCCGCCTCGCTGGCGGCGCTGAGCTATTACGTAATCTACGGGCAGGAGTTCTCGCAAAGCGTGCTGTTTGTGATGTTTGAAACCAACGCCAATGAAGCCAGCGAATATTTAAGCCAATATTTCAGTCTGAAAATTGTTCTTGTCGCGCTGGCTTATACGGTGGCGGCGATTTTGCTGTGGACACGTCTGCGCCCGGTTTATATTCCATCCCCCTGGCGTTATCTGGTGTCGTTTGCCCTGCTGTACGGGCTGATCCTCCATCCCATCGCGATGAATACCTTTATCAAGCATAAGTCGATGGAGAAAACGCTGGATAGCCTGGCATCACGAATGGAGCCCGCCGCGCCGTGGCAATTTATTACTGGCTACTATCAGTACCGTTTACAGCTCGCCTCGCTGAATAAACTGCTGAATGAAAACGATGCCCTGCCGCCGCTGGCTAACTTCCAGGACCACTCCGGCGATGCGCCGCGCACGCTGGTACTGGTGATTGGCGAATCGACCCAGCGTGGCCGTATGAGTCTGTACGGTTATCCGCGCGAAACCACGCCGGAACTGGACGCGCTGCATAAAACCGACCCCGGGCTGACCGTGTTTAATAATGTGGTAACTTCGCGACCGTACACCATTGAGATCCTGCAACAGGCGCTAACGTTCGCGGACGAAAAGAACCCGGACTGGTATCTGACGAAGCCATCGCTGATGAATATGATGAAACAGGCCGGGTATAAAACCTTCTGGATCACTAACCAGCAGACGATGACGGCGCGTAATACCATGCTGACCGTGTTCTCTAAGCAGACTGATAAGCAGTTCTATATGAACCAGCAGCGCACTCAAAGCGCGCGCGAATATGACAGCAACGTGCTGGCGCCGTTTAAAGCGGTGTTAGCCGACCCGGCGCCGAAAAAATTCATTATTGTGCATCTGCTGGGAACGCACATTAAATACAAGTTCCGCTATCCAGAAAACCAGGGCAAGTTTGATGGTAAAACCGACCATGTTCCGCCGGGATTAAGCAGCGACGAACTGGAGTCGTATAACGATTACGACAACGCGAACCTGTATAACGACTATGTTGTCGCCAGTCTGATTAAGGACTATAAAGCGACCGATCCGAACGGTTTCCTGCTCTACTTCTCCGATCACGGTGAAGAAGTGTATGACACGCCGCCGCATAAGACGCAGGGACGAAACGAAGATTCGCCAACCCGTCATATGTATACGGTGCCGTTCCTACTGTGGACCTCAGAGAAATGGCAGGCAGCGCATCCGCGCGACTTCTCACAGGATGTCGATCGTAAGTACAGCAGTTCCGAGCTTATCCATACCTGGTCTGACTTAGCGGGCCTGACCTATGATGGCTACGACCCGACGCGCTCCATCACCAACCCGCAGTTCAAAGAGACCACGCGCTGGATTGGCAACCCGTATAAGAAAAACGCGCTGATTGATTATGATACGTTGCCGTATGGCGATCAGGTCGGTAATCAATAGCCTGTATGTTGCCCGATAACGCTAACGCTTATCGGGCCTGGCGTGCTTCTCTCCCGTAGTCCGGATAAGGCGCAAAGCGCCGCTATCCGGCAATAATCGCTTGAGGACATCGGTTTTCGACGTTACTGTTTCCTCTGTTTGCGATCGGCAGGGGATTATCATGTATCACGACGTCAGCCACCTTCTCTCCCGTCTCATCAACGGCCCGCTGCCGCTGCGCCAGATTTATTTTGCCAGCGCCAGCGGCCCAGCGCCGGAACTGGCGTACCAGGTGGATTTTCCGCGGCTGGAGATTGTGCTGGAGGGCGAGCTTACTGACATGAGCATTACCGCCCCGCTCATTCCTTGCGATGTTCTCTACGTTCCGGCTGGCGGCTGGAACATCCCGCAATGGCAAACGCCCGTCACCACCCTGAGCATTCTGTTTGGCAAACAGCAGTTAGGTTTCAGCGTGGTCCACTGGGACAGTCAGCAGCATCAAAACCTCACGAAACAGCACGTTGCGCGCCGCGGCCCGCGTATCGGCTCGTTCCTGTTACAAACGCTTAATGAGATGCAGATGCAGCCGCAAGAGCAGCAAACGGCCAGATTGATTGTCGCCAGCCTACTAAGCCATTGCCGCGATCTGCTCGGCAGCCAAATCCAGACTGCCTCCCGCAGCCGCGCGCTTTTTGAAGCCATTCGGGAGTATATTGATGAACGCTACGCCGCGCCGTTGACGCGCGAATCGGTAGCACAAGCGTTTTATATCTCGCCAAATTACCTCTCGCACCTGTTCCAGAAAACGGGGGCCATCGGCTTTAACGAATACCTGAACCATACGCGACTGGAACACGCCAAAACGTTGCTGAAGGGTTATGACCTGAAAGTGAAAGAGGTGGCGCACCGCTGCGGCTTTGTCGACAGTAACTATTTCTGCCGCCTGTTTCGCAAAAATACGGAACGCTCGCCGTCGGAGTATCGCCGCCAGTATCACAGCCAGCTAACGGAAAAGCAGATTACTCCAGGATAAGGTGGGTATGTTGCGGCGCGGAAAGGAGTTTACGCACAGCGCTCATTACCCGCTGTGGCTCCCGCAAAAAAGCGCTGATCCCCGACTGGACATAGCGACTCCGGGTAAATCGCTCCACGCCCGCCAGCTCGATATCGGTAATGAGCAACACGACATCGGCACGGCGGATATCCTCTTCCGTTAAGCGGTTCTCTGTACCGAGTGCCCCCTGGGTTTCAATCTTGATGCTCCACTTCTCCTGCTGGCAAAGTTTTTCCAGCCGTTCAGCAGCCATATAGGTATGCGCTACACCGCTCACGCAGGCGGTCACTGCCACCAGATGCCGTACAGGTACTGCCATATTAACCTCCTGTGGTGACCTGAAATCCTGCTTGCTCCGCCATCTCCCGAAACAGAGCGATCTCTTGCACCGACGGCGCGGGAATATCTTTCATCATCCATGATTTTCCAAGCAGCCGGTATTTCGGCTCGCCGTACTGATGAAACGGTAGCAGGTGAACCTGCTTTATTCCTAATGATCTCAACAATGTTAACGCGCACTGCAGATTCTCTGCGTTAAGCGTAAAGCCAGGAATCAACGGCAAACGAGGGATCACCGTGATTCCCTCGCTAACCAGTAACCGTAAATTCTCCAGTACGCGCGGCAGATTCATGTTGATCACCTCGCGCGCCCGCTCCGCATCCATAATTTTCAGATCAAACAATACCTCATCACACGCCCTTGCCAACGGCAGTAGACGGCTGGCCGACGTATCGCCAGCCGTTTCAATAGCACAAGGAACGCCCCAACGCCGCAATCGCTGTAAGAAGCGCGTGGCGAACGGCGCCTGCATCAGCACTTCGCCGCCAGAAAGCGTCACCCCGCCGCCGGAAGTACGAAAGAAGATGTCGTCTTTCAGCACTTCGCGTTCCAGTTCATCCAGCGTAATATCACGCCCAATACGCTCAAACGCGCCGGAAGGACATTCGTCGGCATCCCGCAGACACGGCGTGCAACGCAGGCATTTATTTTCCCGGCGCACCGTTTCAATGCGCGGCGAGATAGATTCCGGATTAGCGCACCACGGACAGGTATGCGGACAGCCCTTAAAAAAGACCACCGTACGAATCCCCTGCCCGTCATTCAGCGAATAGCGCTGGATATTGAAGATACGCGCGGTCTCCTCATCGCGCGCCCCCACAACCTCACAACTGATGCGCGGTGCGGCGAATAATGTCATCCTGAATCTCCTTCGACAGCTCGACAAAGAAGGCGCTGTAGCCCGCCACGCGCACCACCAGCCCAGCGAAATCCTGAGGCCGTAGCTGCGCTTCGCGCAATGTGTCGGCATTCACCACATTAAACTGGATGTGCTGCAGTTTGAGCTGGGTAAACGCGCGCAGGAAATCCGCCAGCTTGCGCAGTCCCGCCTCTCCTTCCAGAGTCGCAGGAGTAAACTTCACGTTCAGCAACGTACCGTTCGACAGCAGCGTGTTATCCAACTTACTTACTGATTTTAGTACCGCCGTCGGCCCTTGCATATCCTGTCCGAGCATCGGCGACAGGCCGCCATCCGCCAGCTGTTCTCCGGCAAAACGCCCGTCCGGTGTCGCGCCGACCACCGCTCCCAGCGGCACATGCGCGGAAACCGTGTATGAACCCGGCGTAAACTGGCCGCCGCGCGGATTCTGGTATTTTTCCACCTCTTTGCAGTAATACCGCAGCAGTTCGGCGCTGATGTTATCGACATTATCAATGTCGTTGCCATATTTTTCGAAGCGGTTGATAAGCCTGGCGCGGATCTTTTCCCCTTCTGGCGTGGCGAAGTTGTTTTTCAGGATCGACAGCAGCGCATCAAAACTCAGGCGCTGCTGATCGAATACCAGCCCATTGAGCGCATGAAGGGAATCACTCAGGTTGGCGATACCGATGCCCTGTACGCCCGAAAAGTTATAGCGCGCGCCGCCGTCGGTGATGTCTCGCCCTTTCTCCAGGCAGTCGCTGATAAACGAAGAGAGCAGCGGCACCGGCGCCCAGTCACGATGGCCGATATCGCAAATATTGCTGCCTTCTACCATTAGTGTAATGTAGTGACTGATTTTGGCGCGAATATGCGCCAGCAACGCCTCATAAGTAAGAGTGTCGTTGCCCTCATTTTCATACAAGCTGATTTCCATCACTTTCAGCAGATTAAACATGGCGATGTCATGCAGCCCGTAGGTTCTGCCCGGAATCGACAGCTCAACACATCCCACCACCGCATAATCGCGCGCATCCTCCAACGACACGCCACGGTTAAGGAACGCGGGAACCACCACTTCGTCATTGAAAATCTGTGGAATGCCGGTACCGAGGCGAATGGTCTCGGCGGTCTTGAGCAGGAACGGCGTATCAATCAGCGCGTTAGTGCGCACGCCGAGATTCGGCTGCGGCAACTGCACGCTCTGGTAGGCATCCAGGCAGAGAAAAGAGAGCACGTTTACCGCGCTGCGTCCGCTTTCCGTCAATCCGCCCAGCAGCGCGGTGTAACCCGTCGGGAAACCGGCAAAATAGCGCGCGCTACTGGTGGAACGCAGCAGCACGATATCGTTGCATTTCACCCACAGCGACTCGAGCAACTCTTTCAGGAACGCCGGATCGTCGCCCTGAGTGAGCGAAGTCTGATAAAACGGCAGCATGTACTGGTCGAAGCGCCCGAGCGACAGCGAACTGGCGTTGGACTCGTACTGCAAAATAATGTTCATGTACCAGAACAGCTGACATGCTTGCCAGAACGTCTGTGGTTTGTGCTGCGCGTTATGCCGCGAATTGGCGGCAATGGTGAGCAGTTCCTGACGACGACGAGCGTCCGGGCAGCGCTCCGCCTGCTGTTCCGCCAGCACGGCATAACGCAGGATGTGGCGTTGCGATGCCTCAAGTAACAACAGAGCGGCCTGATAAAAGTCGTTTTCCGGCTGTTGCTCGCAGCGCGCGCGCATCTGCGCCGCCAGTTCACCCAGCCCGTTATTGAGCAAGCGTGGATAATCAATAATGATATGCCCCTGCCCTTTATCCGTCTGGTTAATGCTAAAAATCTGGGTGCTGACGGCGGCTTTCACCTCATCGGTCATCTGCCCGTTAATAAAATCTTTCATCGACCGTTTTTCCCAGTACGGGAATAGAACCTCACGATAGAGGCGCTTATCCTCTTCGCTGATATCAAAACGGTCCTGCGGACGCGTCGGGAACCGATCCAGCTCGTTAAGCAGCCAATACGGGTCCATTTCCGGCGACATAATACCCGCGCGCGGCTTAACGGTTCGGTTTCCGGCAATCAGCTCCTCGTCACGAATCGAAATTTCAACATGTTCAAGGATATACGCCGTCGCTTTGGCGCGGCGCAAAATGACCGGTTCGCCCTCCGTCTGCTGATGGCTGGCGGTATAAAGCAGCGCGCGCTCCAGAGAAATTTCACGGTGATTCTGAAACAGAGCGGCTTTGAGGCGTTGAATACGATGGGTCATGAGGAGCTCCTGTGGACACGAGCGCCGGATGGCGGCATAAATCTCTTATCGGGCCTGTGAGCAGGCCCGATAAACTTGCGCCATCGGGCATTTTAACGTTACGCGGTTTGCGAAAGATGGGCGTCAATCTTGTTCATAATGGCGTCGGCGCGTTTTACCGCGTCGCTGATATTGACGCGAACGATAGTTTTACCCGCAAACCGCTCTTCGAACTTGATGCCGATATCTTTAGTCAAAATCACCATATCGGCGCTCGCCACATCCTCTGCCGTCAGTTCATTTTCCAGCCCAATCGAGCCCTGAGTCTCCACTTTCACATCCCAACCTTTCGCTTTGGCTGCGCTTTCCAGCGCTTCAGCCGCCATATAGGTATGCGCAACACCAGAAGGACACGCGGTTACTGCAATAATTTTAGTCATGGCTTATTCCTCGCTTAATTCATCTCAAAATCTAAATCCAGGTCGTCTTCTTTTTCGTCAACTTGCGACACATTCTTACGCGTCAGGCTTTTCAGCACGTTAACGCAGACTGCCGTTACCACCGCGCCCACGGCGACTGCCGCGACATAACCCAGCTTGCCTTCCACGACTGGCAGAACAATTAAACCGCCCCAACCGGCATAACACTGCGCGCCAAACAGCGCGGCCATTACCGCACCGCAAGCGGAGCCCACCATAATGGATGGGATCACGCGCAGCGGATCGGCAGCGGCGAAAGGAATCGCCCCTTCCGTTACGCCCACGCAGCCCATGACCAGCGCGGCTTTACCGGCTTCGCGCTCTTCAACAGAAAAATTCTTGCGGCCAATCAGCGTCGCCAGCCCCAGTCCCAGCGGCGGTACGCAGATGCTCACCGCGGCGATAGCCACCACGGTATATACGCCCTGCGCCACGCAAATCAGCATGAACGCATAAGCGACTTTGTTAACCGGGCCGCCCATATCAAAAGCCAGCATCAGCCCCATGATCACCGCCAGCAGCACGATGCTGCCCTGCTGCATCCCTTGCAGCCATTGGGTCAGGCTGCTTGTCAGCGCACCGATCGGTTCGCCCAGCCCCCACATCATGATGCCCGCGGTGATAAAAGTGCCAACGATGGGAATCACAAAAATAGGCATCACAGAACGCAGCACCTTATGCACCGGGATTTTCTTCAAGTAATGCACCACGATCCCGCCGATAAGTCCGGCGATAAGTGCCCCGAAAAAACCCGCGCCGAAGCTGTTACCCACCCAGGCACCAATCGCGCAAGGAGCCAGCGCGGAGCGTTCGGCAATGGAGTAACCTATGTATGCGGCGAGGAAAGGCACCATCAGCGTCAGCCCGGCGACACCGATATCAAACAGTTTTTTAAGATTCGGATCGGTGGCGGCATCGGGTACGGCGCCCTTGCCATATAGCATGACGGAGACTGCCAGCAAAATTCCGCCAGCCACCACAAAGGGGATCATATGCGAAACACCGGTCATCAGGTGCTGGCGGGTATTTTTCAGGATCTGTACCAACTCTTTCATAAGTCGCTCCCGGGCTGGATAAAGCCCATGTCCATAAAGTTACTGCGGAAAACAATAGGCAATCCATTGCCGCGCAGACAGTGGATAAAAAGGCCATTTACTGGATTTTTGTAATATCAGTATAAAAATGCGATCCGCTTCATAACTTCTGAAAAAGGTAAAACCCGCGCTACCACGCTAAGTTGTGAGACAACTCGCACTTTTTGCGCTACATTACATTTATCCAGCTTTTGACAGATTTGTCACATGGCGTATTCCGGCTACCTCCTTTTATGCTGTAGCGAGAGAATCGTTATGGGAGAGAGGCAATGCCCCTGATTGTGGAATTTACCTGTGAACTGCCGAATGGCGTACATGCGCGCCCGGCAAGCCACGTAGAAACGCTGTGTAATACCTTCACGTCGCAAATTGAGTGGCACAACCTGCGCACCGATCGCAAAGGCAGCGCCAAAAGCGCGCTGGCGCTGATTGGCACCGACACGCTGGCTGGCGACCACTGTCAGCTGGTGATTTCCGGTGCCGATGAACAGGTTGCCTGTCAGCGTCTGAGTCAATGGCTGCGCGATGAATTCCCACTCTGCGACGCGCCGCTGGCGGAGATTAAAAACAGCGAACTGGAGCCGCTTCCGGCGTCGTTGACCCAGCTGAATCCGCAGATTTACCGCGCCCGTAGCGTGTGTAGCGGCAGCGCGGGCGGCGTACTGACGCCACTCTCTTCCCTGGATCTCAATGCGCTCGGCGAACTCCCGACCGCCAACGACACAGAGACGGAACAAGCCGCGCTGGACAATGGCTTAGCGATGTTGATAAAGCATATTGAGTTTCGTCAGCTCGACAGTGACGGTGCCGCCAGCGCGATTCTGGAAGCCCATCGTTCACTGGCAGGCGACGCTTCACTGCGTCAGCATTTACTGGACGGCGTTCTGCGCGGTTTAAGCTGCGCGCAGGCAATCGTGGAAAGCGCGAACCATTTCTGCAATGAGTTCGCTCGCGCCAGCAGCAGCTATTTACAGGAACGCGCGCTGGATGTTCGTGACGTTTGCTTCCAGTTACTGCAACACATTTACGGTGAGCAGCGCTTTCCGGCGCCGGGCCAGTTGACCCGGCCATCTATCTGTATGGCGGAAGAGTTGACGCCAAGCCAGTTCCTCGAACTGGATAAAACCTTTCTCAAAGGTCTGCTGTTAAAAAGCGGCGGCACCACTTCGCACACGGTGATTCTCGCCCGCTCATTCAACATTCCCACCCTGGTTGGCGTGGAGATTGAGGCCTTAACACCGTGGCGTCAGCAGACGGTTTATATTGACGGCAACGCAGGCGCGATTGTCGTTGCGCCTGACGAGCCTGTCACTCGTTACTATCAGCAGGAAGCCCGCGTGCAAGACGCCCTGCGCGAACAGCAGCGCATCTGGCTGACCCAGGAAGCGCGCACCGCTGACGGCATCCGCATGGAGGTCGCCGCCAACATCGCGCACTCCGTCGAGGCGCAAGCGGCCTTTAGTAACGGCGCGGAAGCGGTTGGCCTGTTCCGCACAGAAATGCTGTATATGGACCGCGCCTGCGCGCCGGACGAAAACGAGCTGTACAATATTTTTTGCCAGGCGCTGGAGTCCGCAAAGGGACGCAGCATTATTGTGCGCACAATGGATATAGGCGGCGATAAGCCCGTTGATTATCTGAATATTCCTGCCGAAGCCAACCCATTCCTCGGCTATCGCGCCGTCCGTATTTATGAAGAGTACGCTTCTCTGTTTACCACCCAGCTACGCTCGATCCTCCGCGCGTCCGCCCACGGCAACCTGAAAATCATGATCCCGATGATCTCCTCTATGGAAGAGATTCTGTGGGTCAAAGAGAAGCTGGCGGAAGCCAAACAGCAGCTGCGTAATGAACATATCCCGTTCGATGAGAAGATCCCACTCGGCATTATGCTGGAAGTGCCGTCGGTGATGTTCATCATCGATCAATGCTGTGAAGAGATTGATTTCTTTAGTATTGGTAGTAACGATCTAACACAATACCTGCTGGCGGTAGACCGTGATAACGCCAAAGTCACTCGTCACTACAACAGCCTGAATCCCGCCTTCCTGCGCGCGTTGGATTTCGCGGTGCAGGCGGTACATCGTCAGGGCAAATGGATTGGTCTGTGCGGCGAACTGGGGGCCAAAGGTTCGGTTCTGCCATTGCTGGTAGGTCTGGGGCTGGACGAGATCAGCATGGGCGCGCCGTCGATTCCCGCCGCCAAAGCGCGGATGGCACAACTCGACAGCCGAGCCTGCCGCCAGTTGTTGAATCAGGCGATGGCCTGCCGCACCTCGCTGGAGGTGGAGCATCTGCTGGCGCAGTTCCGCATGTCGCAGCAGGATGCCCCGCTGGTTACCGCCCAATGCATAACGCTTGATAGCGACTGGCGCAGCAAAGAGGAGGTGATTAAAGGCATGACCGACAATCTGCTGCTGGCGGGCCGCTGCCGCTACCCGCGCAAACTGGAAGCCGATCTATGGGCGCGCGAGGCGGTATTCTCCACCGGACTGGGCTTTAGCTTTGCCATTCCGCACAGCAAATCGGAACATATCGAACAGTCCACCATCAGCGTGGCGCGCCTGAACGCGCCGGTACGCTGGGGAGATGACGAGGCGCAGTTCATCATTATGCTGACGCTTAACAAACACGCCGCGGGCGACCAGCATATGCGTATTTTCTCGCGCCTGGCCCGCCGCATCATGCACGAAGAATTCCGCAACACGCTAGTTAACGCCGCTTCCGCCGACGCTATCGCCAGCCTGCTGCAACATGAACTTGAACTGTAAAGGAAAGACTATGGAACTCTATCTGGATACCGCTAACGTGGCGGAAGTTGAACGTCTGGCGCGCATTTTCCCGATTGCCGGCGTCACCACCAATCCAAGCATTGTGGCAGCCAGCAAAGAATCTATCTGGGATGTGCTGCCCAGGCTGCAAAACGCCATCGGCGAAGAAGGCACTTTATTTGCGCAGACCATGAGCCGCGACGCGAAAGGGATGGTGGAAGAAGCCAAACGACTGAATAACGCCATCCCCGGCATTGTGGTTAAAATTCCGGTGACCGCCGAAGGTCTTGCAGCGATTAAATTGCTGAAAAAAGAAGGCATCGTGACGCTGGGCACCGCCGTCTACAGCGCATCGCAGGGCCTGCTGGCGGCGCTGGCGGGCGCAAAATATGTCGCTCCCTACGTCAACCGCGTTGATGCGCAGGGCGGCGATGGCATTCGTATGGTTCAGGAACTGCAAACGCTACTGGAGCATCACGCGCCCGACAGCATGGTACTGGCGGCCAGCTTTAAAACGCCGCGGCAGGCGCTGGATTGCTTACTGGCAGGTTGCCAGGCGATTACCCTTCCTTTAGATGTAGCGCAACAAATGCTCAATACGCCTGCGGTAGAGTCAGCAATAGAGAAGTTTGAGCAAGACTGGAAAAACGCTTTTGGTAATCTGAACCTGTAGGAGAGAAATGTATGGATCGCATTATTCAGTCACCAGGTAAGTATATTCAGGGTGCAAACGTCATCGCGCGTCTTGGCGATTATTTAAAACCAATGGCGAACAACTGGCTGGTTGTGGGCGATAAATTCGTGCTGGGATTTGCCGAAGAGACGCTGCGCAAAAGCCTGACGGATGCCGGTTTGTCAGTAGAAATCGCCCCGTTTGGCGGCGAATGTTCGCAAAATGAGATCGACAGGCTGCGCGCCGTCGCCGAAAAAAGTCAGTGTGGCGCCGTACTGGGTATCGGCGGCGGTAAAACGCTGGATACCGCCAAAGCGCTGGCGCACTTTATGAACGTCCCGGTCGCTATCGCGCCGACCATCGCCTCTACCGACGCACCGTGCAGCGCACTCTCGGTTATTTATACCGATGCCGGTGAGTTTGACCGTTATCTGCTGCTGCCGCATAACCCGAATATGGTTATTGTCGATACGCAGATAGTGGCGGGCGCGCCGGCGCGTCTGCTGGCAGCCGGTATCGGCGATGCACTGGCGACCTGGTTTGAAGCGCGCGCCTGCTCACGCAGCGGCGCCACCACAATGGCGGGCGGCAAGTGTACACAGGCCGCGCTGGCGCTGGCGGAGCTATGCTATAACACGCTGATCGAAGAAGGCGAAAAAGCCATGTTGGCCGCCGAACAGCACGTCGTCACGCCAGCGCTGGAACGCGTCATCGAAGCCAACACCTACCTGAGCGGGGTCGGTTTTGAAAGCGGCGGTCTGGCCGCAGCGCACGCGATTCATAACGGTTTAACGGCGATTCCGGATGCGCACCACTATTATCACGGTGAGAAGGTCGCTTTCGGTACGCTGACGCAACTGGTGCTGGAAAACGCGCCGGTCGAAGAAATCGAAACCGTTGCGGCGCTGTGCCATTCCGTTGGCCTGCCGATTACGCTGGCGCAACTGGATATTAAACAGGATATCCCGGCCAAGATGCGCACCGTCGCGGAAGCCTCCTGCGCAGAAGGTGAAACTATTCATAACATGCCTGGCGGCGCAACGCCGGATGAAGTGTACGCCGCGCTGCTGGTCGCCGACCAGTACGGTCAACGCTTCTTGCAGGAATGGGAATAAGGTCTGAGCAATACTCCTGACGATAGTCAGGAGTATTTCAGCTTGCTGACACAACAGAATTCATTTGCCGAATGTCGACACAGGCACCTTATCTGGCCTTGTTATCCAATCATCCAGGCCAGGTAAGCGAAGCGCCATCATCAGGTATTCCATAGCCTGGAATCAGTCCATTTTGTCCTGAAATAGACTTTTTTATCACGCACCATTCTCTCCGCGGAAAGTCAAATGACGTACTGACACACTTCACGGACGAAGAAGATGAAATTCGCACAGGCGCTTATCGGTATTCTTGCTGCTTTTTTTATTAGCCATATCTCTCATCATTCGCCACGCTCTGATACCAGACCAATAACCGTTCAGGCGCAAACTAATGCTGCAATCGCCCAAAGTGCCGGGACGCAAATAGGTAAGACGCTATTTTATGATGCTGCCTATGTTCGTCTGGATTATCCGAATGGCGATCTTCCGCTGGAGCGTGGGGTATGTGCAGATGTCGTCATCCGCGCGCTACGCAGTCAGCAGGTTGATTTACAGAAACGGGTACATGAAGACATGCAGGCGCATTTCTCTGCCTACCCGAATAACTGGAAGCTGAAACGCCCGGACAGCAATATCGACCATCGCCGCGTTCCGAATCTGGAAACCTGGTTCCAGCGCCACAACAAAGCGTTGCCGGTGACAGATAAATATAGCGATTATCAACCGGGAGATATTGTCTCCTGGCGACTGGATAACGGCCTTGCGCATATTGGCGTGGTATCCCTGAACGTCACGCCTGAAGGGGTGCCGCTGGTTGTGCATAACATAGGCGCGGGAGCACAGGAGGAAGATGTATTATTTAACTGGAAAGTCACGGGGCATTTTCGTTATTTTTCGCATTAAACGCGGAAAACGTCAGCGACTACCGAATAGCAGCCGCTGACGAATTAACCCATCAGATTATTGCAGATCGAAACGGTCCAGGTTCATCACTTTCACCCATGCCGCGACGAAGTCCTTCACAAACTTCTCGTGCGCATCGCTACACGCGTAAACTTCCGCCAGCGCGCGCAGTACGGAGTTGGAACCAAACACCAGATCGGCGCGGGTCGCCGTGTATTTCACCTCGCCAGTCAGACGATCCCGGCCTTCGAACAGCTCATTAGATTCGTCGGTCGGTTTCCACTCGTAACGCATATCCAGCAGATTAGCGAAGAAGTCAGTGCTGAGCACGCCCGGTCTGTCAGTAAAGACACCGTTCTGGCTGCCGTCAAAGTTGGTTCCCAGCACACGCATCCCGCCAACCAGTACCGTCATTTCCGGCGCGGTCAACGTTAACTGCTGCGCTTTATCAATCAACAGCGATTCGGTCGTCGACACATCCAGACGCGCACGATAGTTACGGAATCCATCGGCAATCGGTTCAAGCAGCGAGAACATCTCGATGTCGGTCTGATCCTGACGCGCATCCACCCGGCCCGGCGCAAAAGGTACGCTGATGCTGACACCCGCAGCAGCGGCCGCCTGCTCGATACCGACCACGCCCGCCAGCACAATAATATCGGCCAGCGAAGCTTTATTCGTCGTTTTCTGGATCTCTTCTAATACCGGCAGAACGCGAGCCGCAACGGCGTTGACATCCCAGTCGCGCTGAGGCGCCAATGCCAGACGCGCGCCGTTAGCGCCGCCACGCTTATCGCCGCCGCGGAAAGTAGACGCGGATGCCCAGGCAACCGAAACCATCTCGCTAATAGAAAGCCCGGATGCAGCGATCGCCGCTTTCAGGTTGATAATGTCTTCCTGCGTTGGCTGATAGAGCGATTGCGGCAACGGGTCCTGCCAGATCAGATCTTCTTTCGGCACTTCCGGTCCGATGTAACGCGCTTTTGGTCCCATATCTCTGTGCGTCAGTTTGAACCAGGCACGAGCAAAGGCTTCATTAAAGGCCTGCGGATCGTTAAGGAAACGACGGGAAATCTTCTCGAACTCCGGATCAAAACGCAGCGTCAGGTCGGTGACCAGCATGGTTGGCTTACGTTTTTTCGACGGATCGAACGGGTCCGGGATGATGTCCGGCGCGTCTACCGCTTCAAACTGGATAGCGCCAGCCGGACTACGGGTTTGTACCCACTCATATTTGAACAGGTTCTCGAAGAAATAGTTGCTCCACTGGGTCGGCGTCTGCGTCCAGACCACTTCCAGCCCGGAGGTGATAGCATCCGCGCCAACGCCACTACCATAGCTGCTGGCCCAACCTAAGCCCTGCGCTTCAATCGGCGCGGCTTCCGGATCGGCCCCTACATGGGATGCCGCTGCCGCGCCGTGGGTTTTACCGAGGGTATGCCCGCCAGCGATCAACGCCACGGTCTCTTCGTCGTTCATCCCCATATTGCCAAAGGTAGCGCGAATAGCGGCGGCGGCAGAAAGTGGTTCGCCGCTGTGATCCGGCCCTTCCGGGTTAACGTAGATAAGGCCCATCTCGGTCGCGCCCAGCGGCGCTTTTGCCAGCGCTTCAGGGTGTCGGTGAGTCAACCAGGCTTTTTCATCGCCCCAGTTCACATCCAGATCCGGTTCCCAGACATCTTCACGCCCGGCGCCGAAACCGAAGGTACGGAAGCCGGAGTTTTCCAGCGCCACGTTACCCGCCAGAATAAACAGGTCAGCCCAGGAAATTTTCTGGCCATATTTCTGCTTAATCGGCCACAACAAACGACGCGCCTTATCCAGGCTGACGTTATCCGGCCAGGAGTTAAGCGGCGCAAAACGCTGTTGACCACGACCCGCGCCGCCACGACCATCAATAGAACGGTAGGTGCCAGCGCCATGCCAGGCCATACGAATAAACAAACCGACATAGCTGCCCCAGTCGGCGGGCCACCACGGTTGTGAATCGGTCAGCAGCGCCTTGAGATCCCCTTTCAGGGCGGAGTAGTCTAACTTGCTAAACTCTTTTCGGTAGTCAAAGTCTTCACCCAGCGGGTTAGAACGGTTGGAATGTTGATTCAAAAGATCCACACGAAGCTGGTTCGGCCACCAGTCGCGGCTGGCTGTCCCTGCGCCTGCGCTTCGGTCATGCCCCCCCTGATGGAAAGGACATTTTCCAGTGGATAACGTGTTATGGGTATCGTCGGTCGTGCTCATATCTCAGCTCCCTTTTAAAGTGTTACCGTTACGATATACACCAGGAGCGAATAGATATAGTTGAATTAATCCACAGATTCGATAGCTAATACCTTTTATATTTTTAGTTACAGAGATGTAGATCAATATGAGTTGTAATAAAGCTCCCGGCAGGGAGCTGGAGGTTATAAACCCGGTCTTACGCCCAGCGTGTGGCAAATGGCATAACTCATTTCCGCACGATTCAACGTGTAGAAGTGGAAATCCTTCACTCCTTCGCGACTTAAAATTTTCACCATGTCCATCGCAATGTTAGCGCCCACCAGCTTGCGGGTTTCTGCGTCATCATCCAGCCCCTCAAACATCAGTGACATCCAGGACGGAATGCGGACATTGGTCATATCGGCAAATTTTTTCGCTTGCTTGAAGTTCGATACCGGCAGGATCCCCGGAATGATTTCCACATCAATCCCCGCAGATACGCAGCGGTCACGAAAACGCAGGTAGCTTTCCACATCGAAGAAAAATTGGGTTATCGCGCGGTTAGCGCCAGCATCCACTTTACGCTTCAGATTAAGCAGATCGGCCTGCGCGCTTTTCGCTTCCGGATGTACCTCCGGATAGGCCGCTACTGAAATATCGAAATCGGCCACCTCTTTGAGCAAACCAACCAGATCGGCGGCGTACATCTCCGGCTTACCGCTGCCCGGCGGCAAATCGCCGCGCAAAGCGACAATGTGGCGGATACCGTTATTCCAGTAGTCGCGGGCGATGGTGCGCAGTTCATCGCGGGTGGCGTCAATACAGGTAAGGTGCGGCGCGGCCTCAAGCCCAGTACGCTCTTTAATGCCTTTAATAACGCTATGAGTGCGGTCGCGTTCCCCGGAGTTGGCGCCATACGTTACCGAAACAAACTTCGGTTTCAGACTGCTCAGGCGATCGATGGAGTTCCACAGGGTTTGCTCCATTTCACTGGTGCGCGGCGGGAAAAATTCAAACGAAACGTTAATCTGACCCTGTACTTCCGCCAGGCTCTGATTCAGGGCTTCCCGCTGGTTGGCGTGAAAAAAGCTCATACCTTACCTCATCAATCGCATGTTATTATTTGTTGTGTTGTAAACATCTATCCGTTTAGACGTCCAGATGTAAAAATGACGGAAAAGCAGAAGGACGTCAACTGAAAAATCACGCCAAAGAATGAGGAATATTCAGCAAAGATGAATTTTCTTCATGTCACGCCGCGGCACTGAACGCGCCGCGGCAGGGGAAATTACTTCTTCACATCCGCAACGCGCATTCCTTTGAGCTGCTCATCCGTGATGGTGTTGCCCGCCTTAAAGTAATCAACTATCGCATTCGACACATAGTAGCCGCCGGAGGTATTCCGCGCCTGGCCTTCCGTGAACGCCGCAAAACCATCGCCGCCGTCGGCAAGGAAGCTGTTGGTGGCGATGTGATAAACCGTAGCATCGTCAATCGGCTTGCCATTGAGCGTCAGCACGGTAACCCGCTGGCCGACAGGTTTGCTGCTGTCATACTTCATCTCCAGCCCTTTAGACACCTGCAATACGCCGTTGCTTAAGCCAGCGCCATGCTCCATCAGGCTGCGCAATTGCTTACCGGTTAAATCCATCGTGACCAGTTCATTAGGGAACGGGAAGGTACTGATTACCGCCCCCATCGTCACCGCGCCAGCCGGGATTTCGTTGCGGATACCGCCAGAGTTAGTAAGCGCTAACTGGGTGTCTTTCCCCGCCGTAAAAAGCAGCGCATCCGCCGCCAGATTCCCCAGCGACGACGATTCGCCATACGCGCGGGTCAGCTCAACCGGCGACTGGGCCACCGTTTGCTGCACGACTTTATCGAGCTTTTTGTTCCAGCCGTCGATCACCTGTTTCGTTTGCGGATCGGGCTTCCACTCATCAGCAAAAATGGTCTTCAGCTCGAAGTTCTTCACCGTAAAGTGGTGTGGTTTCTCTTTGTAATCCAGCACCAGTTTACCCACATCAATGCCGCCGCTGTCCGTTGAAAGAATCAGCGTATTACCGACTTTAATCGGTTCTGGCGTACCGACATGCGCGTGGCCGGTAATCAAAATATCCAGCCCTTTTACCTGACTTGCGGTCTGAATATCTTTATCCAGCGCGCGTCGCACATCGGTATTCCCCATGCTGGACTGGCGGGCCGGGGTGCCTTCGTGGATCAGCGCGACGGTCAGATCGACTTTACCTTTAAGTTCATCAATGTAACGTTGCAGCCACTTAATTTCATCGCGTGCCTCAATGCCCACGCGCGTCGCGGCGGATACCGTATCATTAAAAGCAAAGACACCGTGTAAGCCGATTACGCCAATCTTGACGCCATCTTTTTCAACAATGGTGTACGGCTTATCCCAGAAGGATTTACTGCTGTCCTCATAAAAAATATTGCCCTGTACGATAGGGAATTTCGCCCGGCTCAGTTGCAACAATGTATTGTCCCAGCCATGATCGAACTCATGATTACCGATAGTGGCAGCGTCATACTGCATGGTATTCAAAATATCGATAATCGCTTTACCCTTCGTCAGGCTGCTGATATACGGTCCGGTAAAGTAATCTCCGGCATCAAAAAACCACGTCGCCTTATTTTTGGCTTTTTCCTGCTTCACCAGCGTGGTGATATTGGCCCAACCGCCAATATCGCGTTTACCGTCAGCAATCCACGGTACTTTATAAGGCTCCACATGGGCGTGTAGATCGTTGGTGTAAATAATGGTGACATCTTTGGCGCAGGCCCAGAACGGCAGCGTGAACAAAATACCGGCAGCAAGCAGTTTTACTTTCATAAATAAGTCCCTTTCAGTCATATAAAGATTCGCTACGTTACGTTCTGAAAGGTTTTTTTATGTGAGAGTCCTCACACCCGCGTACCGTTTTATGAAGGCAGAATCAACGACCTGCCAAAATCGTTGGTAAAATGTATGCCGCCTCTGTTCACCATTAATGCCTGCAAAAGCGCTGGTTGTCGCAATCTTGGGCTGCCTGACTCGCCGGATTATGTGTGGCCGGACTATCGCCTGGGTTATCCGGCATTGCATTGTCGAGCCTGCGGCAGTTATCCGCCGCTCTTCAACGAGGGGGAATTTCGCCGCTGGGCGTCTGCTTATATCGCGCAATATGCCAAAGAGCATGGTCACTTTTGCCCCGACTGCTATCAAAAAACATGGATTCGTTATGGACGTAATCCCGGCGGAACGCAGCGACTTCAGTGCCAGTACTGTAAGAAAGTCTGGACGCCAAAACAGCACGCGCTGAATGTCGCCGAAACGCCGGAACAGATTTGCAGTATTCCGCTGCTCGTACCGTTTCAGGGAGCGAATGCCTTCCAGCAATTGTACTTTTTATTCAGTTTTGATGCTGTTCGCGGCAATATTCTTCACCTTTCCAGCAATTTCACGTTACTGTCTGCCGGAAAAAGTTTGCATTACCACTGGAAAGGAATTGCGCCGCCCGAGGGCGAGAAGGGCGATATTATTCACCGTATCGCCATTAAAGAACGGCAATTTTTACAGCGCAGTCAGTTCGATGAGATTCAGTATGGCCCGGCGGCGCTTAAACGTAACGCGCAAGGAACAATACTTCGCCCGGTCATTACGGCGCATGGTCATTTTCGGGTGCTGAAAAACCGTTTTCCTGATGTCACGACACACATCATTGCCCATGAGTGTTTTTTGCGCGGCGCGGTCATTACGGCATGGGCGGAGCGGTTTCGCCAGCGTCTCTCCTCGCTGTGGTTCGTTGAGGAAGAGATAAACGATGACGATTGCCGCGCAGAGTGGCAACTGTTAGGCAAAACATGGCAGGGATGGTGGCAAAATCAGTGGCAGCTCTGGGGGCAAGGTCACAACCGCAAAATGGTCTGTTCGTTAACCGGTTCCCACTTAGAACAAGGTGTCGCCGTTAATCTGGCGGCTAGTCGCCGCTTTGTTACCTGGCTATGGCAACAACCTGAATTCCAGCAAAGCGCCCACTATTCCGCCAAACGCGTCACGCAAATTCTGTATTTGCTGACGGAAAAATATAACTCACAATGGAATCACATTTAACCCAATGATGTAATGCCACGCATAAAAAATCACAGATTATCATTCAGAAGGCGCTATAGATTTAATCACCTCACATCCTACTTTTATACGCTGAAAAAGAATAGAACTATTTGATAAAATGGCCCTTCGTTTTAAGTTAAAATTGGCTATAAACGTTATTCACATAATCAATATTTATTATCAATTTAAATAGTTCTATACATTCTTATTTTCTATGGAAAACAAGGGATAAATATGGAAATTACTTTACCGTCAATGTCAGATAAAAAATGGACCTGCGCCGATCTCCTGAGTAGCTATCGATTCTGGGGGATCACTTTTTTCTTTTTGGTGCTCTCTTTTATCAGTTCGCTGGGATCGTCGTATGGTGTTTATTTTTGGAGTAAATCACTGTCTATTCCAGCCGATCGTATTGGTGTTATTCTCGTTTGCGGCCAACTGGGATACCTCCTGGGTATGGTTGCCAGCTGGTTTGTCTGCCGTATAAAAAATTGTTACCCCTTCTACTTTGTTGCGCTCCTGTTAATCATTGGCGTGGTCTGTTCCTTCTGCATAAATGGCCCGTCTGACGTAGTCAGGCTTATCATAGCGCAGTTTTTAATTAATCTGGGTATGGGGATCATAACGCTGTTAGTCCCCATGCTGCTTTTCAGCGCTATCGGCAGTGCTCAGACATTTGTTATTTTATTTAGCCTCTGCTTACTGTTCAAATTTATCATCGCTGGCTATCTGTCTATATTTATATACTCAATTCCTTATATAGGAATAATCGTAATTACTTTAGCGGTTATCGCGCTTTTGCTACTATTACCGCTCAAAAAAGAACTTTTCTATATTGCACCGCCCAAAAGGTTCTCATCAACCCAGCGACCTGAGTGCGCAGAACCCCTTGTCGTCGCATTATTGGCCTTTTTCATTCCATTTTATATTATTTATTGGTTCTTCAGAATTCACCGGGAAATGCAATTTGTGGCGCCTTCGCCCCGACTCATGACCGCATGTGGCGCGGGATGGCTGTCAGCCATTATGCCGTTTGGCACAGCCATATTGTGTCTGACGCTTAGCGACGAAATCCGCGATCTGCTGGCGAATAAAAACGAAGATGGCGGAATACGAACCGGCTGGACACTATTCTGGGCGTTACTGCTACCACCCGTCGGCGCGGCGATTATCCAGGCAAAAATGAACCGTTTTATTACCGCTAATACCGCGGATACTGCTGACAGAGGATAAACATGGAAGGTTTTGAGCTATTTCCAAAAATTAAAGGCGCGATCAAATGGATGGCCGAGCACAGTGACTCGGTAATTCATTTTGGCTGGAATGTTGTTGCCGCCATCATTCTACTTTTCATCGGTAAGTTAATAGCTCGCTTACTATCGAGGGGGCTGGAAAAATTACTTCTCAGGCGGCAAGTGGATGCCACTATTGTCCACTTTTTCTCCGCGCTGGTTCGCTACATCACGATAGCTTTCACGGCAGTAGCCGCTCTTGGCCGTATCGGTATAGAAACCTCCTCAATTATTGCCGTTATCGGCGCGGCGGGTTTAGCCATTGGTCTGGCGTTGCAAGGGTCACTTTCCAACTTTGCCGCAGGCGTACTGCTTGTCTCCCTGCGTCCTTTCCGCGCCGGGGAAATTGTACAAATTGGCCTGGTTATCGGCACAGTAGAAAAGGTCCATATTTTCTCCACTACTCTGCTCACTGCGGATAGCAAAGAAGTTGTCATCCCGAATGGTAAAATTATTGCTGATAATATTATCAACTATTCACGACACCCCTATCGACGTATTGATCTGATTATTGGCGTGGATTACCAAAGCCGTATTGCTGACGTAAAAAGCGTGATACATCGTATTATTGAGCAAGATCAGCGCATTGATAAAACCCGCGATATTACGGTCCGCCTGGGCGAACTTGCGCCCTCTAGCCTGAATTTCTATGTTCGCGTATGGGTGCCCAACGCTCAGTACTGGAGTACTTACTACGATCTTCTGGAAAATATCAAGGAAGCAATGGATGAAAATGGCATCAATATTCCTTACCCCCGGATGGATGTCCGGGTTGAGAATGTAAAAAGCATCACGCCATAATGTTTCGTCAGCAATCGGATGGCGCTTCGTATATCAGTATCTACAGAATGACTGCATAACGTATTGATGAGGGAGCGAAGCGCAACCCGGCGCTTCGCTCACGAACTTGCCTTTATTACAGCAACTGCGCCAGGCGGTTGATATCCGACTGAATCGCCCCGGCGGTCACATCGCGACCCGCGCCCGGCCCACGGATCACCAGCGGGTTATCGCGATACCAGCGGCTTTCAATAGCAAAGACATTATCGCACGGCAGCAGCGCCGCCAGCGGATGTTCCGGACGCACCGCTTCAACGCCGACGCGCGCTTTGCCATTGGCGTCGAAACGCGCCACGTAACGCAACACCAGCCCCAGTTCGCGGGCTGCCTCCAGACGCTGCACCATCTGTTCATTCAGCGCGTCGCCGTTTTCGAAAAAGTGATCGATAGACCCTTCTTCACAATGCGCCGGCACCAACGATTCTACACGCACCTGATCCGGCTCGATGTCGTATCCCGCCTCGCGCGCCAGAATCACCAGCTTACGCATGACATCTTTTCCGGAAAGATCGACGCGCGGATCGGGTTCGGTCAGCCCCTGCTGCCAGGCCTGATCCACCAGATCGGTAAACGGCACCGTACCGTCAAATTGCAGGAACAGCCAGGATAGCGTCCCGGAGAAGATCCCGCTGATCGAGAGAATCGTATCGCCGCTGTCAATCAGATCCCGCACCGTGTGGTTGATCGGCAATCCCGCGCCCACGGTGGCGTTATACAGCCAGTAACGCCCGGTTTTTTCAAACGCGTCATGAATCTGGCGATACTTATCGCTGGCGCTTGCGCCCGCCAGTTTATTGGCGCTAATCACATGAAAACCGTGGCTGGCGAAATCCAGATACTGATCGGCCAGTTGCTCGCTTGCTGTCACATCCAGCACCACTAAATCATCATACGGATGCGCACGCATCCACAGGAATAGCGACTCTTCGTCCTGCTCAACGGCTTCATCATCAAAGAATGCCAGCGCGCGGCTGGCGTCCAGCCCCTCATAATTCAGCAGGCTACGGCGGCTATCCACCACGCCCGCCAGCACAAATTCAAAACCAGTACGCGCGGAAAGCGTGCTTTGTTCACGGGCAAACAGTTCCAGCCAACGGGAGCCGATGTTCCCCTTACCGAACAGCATCAGGCCAATGCGTTTTTCGGCGCGGAAAACAGACTGGTGCAGCCCCTGAATCAGGCTCTCAGTCGGGCCGGTACGCAGCACCGCCACCAGACTGATGCCCTCCTCCGACTGCCAGGTAAACTCCACTGGCTGACCTTTCAACTGCTGCCAGAAGCGATGGCAGTGTAGCGGATTGCGAGTAACGCCCGCACCGACCATCGCCACCAGCGCCAGCCCCTGCCGCAGGCGCAATTCGCCCGGCAGCCCGACATCGTCGAGGAGTTTCAGTACGCTATCCGCTACCTCGGCGGTATAGCAGAACTGCAATAGCTGGCGATCGCGATGCACGCCCACTGCCAGCGGACGCGCCTGCGCCCGTTTTAAAATTTGGTCGAGCTCTTTATGCGCCAGCCTGAAATCCTGGCTGGCTGGCACCTGAAACTCAATCAGACAGATATCATCGTGACTGGTCACGATACGCGCGCCCGTCCCGGAAGCCAGCACTCGTTCAATTCGGGTTGACCCTTGATCCGGCGTGTAGCTACAGCGCAACTGCAAATCGATATCGCTGCCGGACACTGGCTGTAGCGTACGGGCGTGCAGAACAGGCGCCGCCAGACGCGCCAGCTCGCTGGCTTCGTCCAGACGCAGCAACGGCAGCAGGCAGGCATCTTTCACTTTGCGCGGGTCGGCACTATAAACGCCCGCGACATCGCTCCAGATGGTCACGCGGGAAACGCCCGCCAGCGCGCCGATTTGCGTGGCGGAATAGTCGGAACCGTTCCGGCCTAACAGGACCGTTTCGCCGTCGTGATTGCGGCTGATAAAGCCGGTCACGACCAGACGTTTGCCAGGATGCTGCGCCAGTAGCTGTTGCAATAAAGGATAAGATAGCCCTTCATCAACCTGCGGCTGTGCGGCGCGTTCGGCGCGTAAAAATGCGCGCGCGTCCAGCCAGGCGGCATCCAGACCCTGCTGATTCAGGACGGCGGACATCAATCTCGCCGACCAAATTTCGCCGTGTCCGACGATCTCAGCATAGACGGCATCCGTTACGCCGCCGTCGAGCAAGGCGGCAAGACGTTCCAGATCGCTGATAAAAGCGCTGGTTAAGTCATCTGCCGCGTCGGCGGGAAGCAGCCCGCTAATCAGATCGCACTGGTAGCGGCGTAACGTCTGTAATACCTGATGCGCAGAAAGGCGATCGGTCTGGCTTAACTTGAGCCAGCTAATCAACTGGTTGGTGGTACTGCCTGCGGCGGACACTACCATCATATCGTCAGGCTGCGAATACTCCGCCATAATGCCTGCGACACGCAGGTAACACTTCACATCCGCCAGACTACTGCCGCCAAATTTATGCAGTTGACGACCTTTCGCCCCTGCCTGCGCAATCACACTCATGTTTACCCCTTGTTTGCAGCCCGGAAGCCATTTTCCAGGTCGGCAATTAAATCTTCGCCATCTTCAATACCGGTGGAGATACGCAGTAGCGTTTCGGAGATCCCGGCGGCGGCACGCGCCTGCGGCGACATACCGGCATGCGTCATGGTGGCGGCGTGAGAGATCAAACTTTCCACTCCCCCTAAAGATTCCGCCAGCGTAAACAGCGACAGCCCGCCCAGAAAACGACGCAGCGTCTCCTCATCCCCATCCAGTTCAAAACTCAACATTGCGCCAAAGCCTTTTTGCTGGCGCGCGGCAATTTCATGCCCCTGATTTTCCGGCAGCGACGGGTGATACAGTTTTTTCACCAACGGCTGGGTTTGCAGATATTTCACAATCGCCTGCGCGTTGCGCTGCGCCAGCTCCATACGCGGCACCAGAGTTCGCAAACCGCGCAGCAGCAGATAGCTATCAAACGCCCCGCCGGTCACGCCAATATTATTCGCCCACCACGCCAGTTCAGTGACCACTTCCGGATCTTTCGCAATCACCACGCCGGCCACGACATCCGAATGACCGTTGAGATATTTCGTGCATGAATGCAACACCAGATCGGCACCCAACGCCAGCGGATTTTGCAGCGCCGGGCTTAAAAACGTGTTATCAACGACGCTCACTGCGCCCGCCTCGCGCGCCAGCCGACAGATTTTCGCAATATCCACCACGCGTAACAATGGATTACTTGGACTTTCTACCAGTACCAGCTTCGGTTTTTCTTCCAGCGCCGCCTGTAAGGCGCGTTCATCGCCCTTATCGACAAACCGCACACGATAACAGCCGCGTGTCGCCAGACTGTCAAACAGACGATAACTGCCGCCGTAGCAATCATGCGGCGCGACCAGCAGATCGCCCGGCTTGAGGAAAACGGTGGTGACCAGATGAATCGCCGACATGCCGGTATTCGTCAATACCGCGCCCGCGCCGCCTTCCAGTTCCGCTAATGCGCGCTGAACAACATCACGCGTGGGATTACCGCGGCGGGAATAATCATGCGCGCGCGGCTCATTGAAACCGGTAAAGTTATAGGTACTGGAGAGATGGATTGGCGGCACAACGCAGCCGTATTGTTCGTCATCGTTTAATCCGCTACGCACTGCGATAGTGGCCTGTTTACGCGTCATATGAAGATATTCCTGGCTGAGTCGGTGAAAGTCAGGCCACAGATTAACCACTACCACAATAGACGTCAATACATCTGGACATCTAAACTTCTTTGCGTATAGATTGAGCAAACCGCAAATAGCCGTTAAAATTATATGCATTAGCGCACATCTGCGACCGCTAACTTCGTGTCAGGGCCGCGCCACTACGGTAAACTACGCGCGATTATGGTCCGGGCTCAGGTTCAGACCTCAATATTAATGACGAAGAGGATTAAGTATCTCATGGCTGAATGGAGCGGCGAATATATCAGCCCATACGCTGAGCACGGTAAGAAGAGTGAGCAAGTCAAAAAAATTACGGTTTCCATTCCTCTGAAGGTGTTAAAAATCCTCACCGATGAACGTACGCGTCGTCAGGTGAACAACCTGCGCCACGCCACCAACAGCGAGCTGTTGTGTGAAGCATTTCTGCACGCCTTTACCGGGCAACCCTTGCCGGATGATGCCGATCTGCGAAAAGAGCGCAGCGATGAAATCCCGGAAGCGGCAAAAGAGATCATGCGTGAGATGGGGATTGACCCGGAAACGTGGGAATACTGATAGCAAAGCATGCGGTCAGAACGCCTCTGGCCGCGCTTTTTTAACGATTCCCCTGTACACGGCTATCTCCGACATTTTTCTAACCGTTCATCTTCCCGAATAGCCCTCGGTGGATAAATTTGTCAGACATGATAAGTTTCTCTTCGTTATTTTCCTGAAAAAAATTCCCGACATGTCATAACCGATATAATTTTATTATATTTAAACTTCCAATCTTTATTTAAATTTTCACGTAGCAAAGCGTACATGAATAATAATACACCGCCATATATTTACTGAACAAATAGTATAACGATGAGTATTGTTAAAAAGACCATGGACACCTCATATTTGTGACCAACATCATTATTCCCCTCCGCGGATTGTTTTACTTTTTTAAATGTTTTTTCATCTCCGATAAATAAGAAGGTTAATATACATTCATTTTATCGATAATATCGAATGGGGAAATAAATATGTTATTTACAAGGAAAGTCTTACCTGTATTATGCTGCCTGTGTTTGAGCGGCAGCGTTTTGGCCTCAGGCGTTTTAGACCCAAACAGGCCAATGGTCGCATCAGCAGATGTCATTCCAGTCCATGAGGGGCCATTAGGTATGGTCGATGTCGCTCCCTACGGCGGCGTTTTCCCATTAACAGCAATCATTAATAAAGCCAATCATAATGTACAGGACGTGAAGGTTACCGTTTTAGGGAAAGGGGAAAAAGGTATCCCGATCAGTTATGATGTCGGCCCGCAGGCTATAAATACCCATGACGGCATACCTGTATTTGGCTTGTATCCAGATTATGTCAATAAGGTTAAAGTTGACTGGACTGAAGAAGGTAAAAAACAAACTTATACGTGGTCCATTTACGCCGCACCGGTATCATTACCCTCTACTACCGGGCAAACTGCCGTTCTTCCTACGGTAGAACCGGTTAAAGTCGATAGCTCGCTTAAAAATCGCTTATATCTTTTTAACCATATAACGGGGATGCCAAGAGCCGGCCACATTATGCATGTCGCAGGCGGCGCGGCGAACTGGGATTATACCGGTATCAACTGGATTAGCGATACGAATGGCGATGTTCGTGGCTATATGAATATTGATAAATTCCGTAACCAGGATGATATAACGCGTTTTGGTTCCATGATGAGCTTCCATCAGGTTAACGATGGCAATCTTATTTTTGGCCAGGGTCAACGTTACTTTAAATATGATTTCTTAGGCCGCGTTATTTCCGATAAACGACTGCCAAAAGGATTTATTGATTTTTCGCACGCCATTACCGAAACGCCGAAAGGCACCTACCTGCTGCGTGTCGCAAAAGAAAATTATCCATTAAATGGTAAATACACCATCAATACTGTGCGTGATCATATTCTTGAAGTTGACCAGAACGGCGATACCGTCGATTACTGGGATCTGCCAAAAATCCTCGACCCCTATCGTGACGACGTTATTCTGGCGATGGATCAGGGAGCGGTATGTTTGAGCGTCGATGCCGAACATTCCGGTCAGGTCATGACCAAAGAGCAGCTTGCAAAACAACCCTTCGGCGATATCGCGGGCTCCGGCCCGGGCCGCAACTGGGCGCATGTTAACTCCGTCAGCTACGATCCTCGCGACGACAGCATTATCATTAGCTCGCGCCACCAGTCTGCCATCATCAAAATTGGCCGCGATAAAAAAGTGAAATGGATACTTTCCGATCCATCCGGCTGGAAAGGCGAACTGGCGAAAAAAGTGCTGAAACCCGTAGACAGCAACGGTAAACCGCTAACCTGCGAAGCTCACCACTGCGACGGTGGATTTGACTGGACATGGACACAACATACCGGTTGGTTAGTGCCATCCAAAAGCACCGGAGGTAAAACCGTCGTGACCGCCTTTGATAACGGCGATGCGCGCGGCATGGAACAACCGGCCATGCCGTCAATGAAATATTCCCGCGGCGTGGAATATCAGATTGACGAAAAAAATATGACGGTTTCCCAAATGTGGGAATATGGTAAAGAGCGCGGTTTTGACTGGTACAGCGCCATTACTTCCGTCACGGAATATCGCCCGGAAACCAAAACGATGTTCATGTACTCGGCCACAGCGGGAATGAGCGGTACAAAACCGATCGTTTCCGTTCTGGATGAAGTCAAAGACGGTACTCAGGATGTGATGCTGGAGCTAAAAGTACACAGTAACCGTGCCGGTATGCTGGGTTATCGGGCGCTGATTATCGATCCAGAGCAGATGTTTAAAAAATAAAGCGAGATAGTAAAAGTAAAACAGGCGGAAGCTAACTTCCGCCTGAATGGTTAAAACGTATTGTAGTTATGACATTCGCCTTATTGCCCTCGAAGAGGAATGCAAAAATATCAATGAATTACCAATCCGGCACCGACCCGATAAGCGCAGCGTCATTAGACAAACGCCACAACATACCGCGCCTTTGCTGGTGATATGTCATGAAAAATCTCTTTATCGCCTGGTTAAGTTTACTGCTATATGGCTGCACAACCTTTCCACAAGCCGTAAAACCTACGACAGGCGGACAGCCCTCCCCGACGGAAATCTATATCGTCAGTCATGGCTGGCACACGGGAATTATTGCGCCGGCCCATGATGTTAATACCGTTCTGCCACAGCTTAAAAAACGGTTCGCTCAGGAGACGCAGTGGTATGAAATCGGCTGGGGCGATAAGGGCTTTTATCAGTCACAAGAAATAACCACCGCGCTTACGCTCCAGGCCATGTTCTGGTCATCCGGCGCGGTTATGCACATCGTCGCCTTTTCCGGTAAACCAGAACGCTATTTCGCCGGTAGCGAGATAAAATCACTGCTCCTGCACACAAACCAGCGTAACAGTCTGATGCGTTATCTGGGCCGCAGCTTTGCGCGTGACGCAGAGGGTAATCTGATTCCGTTAAAACAAGGAATTTACGGCGATAGCCAGTTTTACGCCGCGAATGGCCGCTACGGCATACTCAATACCTGCAATAAATGGACAGCGAAGGGGCTGGAAAGCGCGGGACTGACTATAAATCCTTCGTTAAAACTCACGGCAGGAAGCGTAATGAAAGCGATTACGGATCACAGAATGTGTCTGAACAAATACTGTTATCCCTAGAAAACAAAAAAAGCGCCCTGCGGCGCTTTTTTTCTGGCGGTAACTTATTTGCTGCCAGGGATGCTGAAGCGCTTGTTGAAGCGCTCAACACGACCACCGGTATCAACAACACGCTGCTTACCAGTGAAGAACGGGTGGCATTTGCCGCACACGTCCAGGTTCAGGTCGTGACCCACGGTAGAGTGGGTTTTGATAACATTACCGCAAGAACAGGTTGCAGTAATTTCTACGTAATTCGGGTGAATACCTTTTTTCATGGGGAACCTCAGTGTAAGGCCGCGTCGCTCTTCCAGCCCTAACGCCAGACACCACGCGAAGTTAATAGTAAAGGGTTTGATGCTCACAACACGCACCAAAGGCGGCGAATCATACAGAATTTGACCACCGTATGCAAACTGATCCGCGCTCCCTTATCGTAATGTGTATACTACCCGACGAAATTTCAAGTCAGGAAGATGCTATGTCCGTCGCGCACGTTGCCTTGCCCGTTCCGCTTCCCCGAACCTTTGATTACCTGCTGCCGGAAGGCGGGGTCGCCAAAGCCGGGTGCCGCGTGCGCGTGCCGTTCGGCAAGCAGCAAGAGCGCGTGGGCATTGTCGTCTCGGTTAGCGACCACAGCGAATTGCCGCTCAATGAATTAAAATCGGTCATTGAAATCCTGGATAACGAGCCAATCTTTTCTCCCTCCATCTGGCGCTTACTCCTCTGGGCGGCGGATTACTACCACCATCCCCTCGGCGACGTTCTGTTTCACGCTCTGCCGGTTTTATTGCGTCAGGGAAAACCAGCCAGCAACGCGCCCCTATGGTATTGGTTCGCCACCGAAGAGGGGCAAGCCGTCGATATCAACAGCCTGAAACGCTCCGCCAAACAACAACAGGCGCTGGCGGCGCTACGGCAAGGAAAGATCTGGCGCTATCAGGTAGCCGAGCTTGATTTTACTGACGCCACGCTGCAAACGCTGCGGCGTAAGGGACTTTGTGAGCTTGCCAGTGAAACGCCCGCGTTTACCGACTGGCGGGAGCGTTATGCCGTCGCAGGAGAGCGCCTGCGGCTGAATACCGAACAGGCGACAGCAGTCGGCGCGATTCACAGCGCGTCGGACGGTTTCTCCGCCTGGTTGCTGGCAGGCGTAACCGGTTCCGGCAAGACCGAAGTGTATCTGAGCGTGCTGGAAAACGTCCTCGCCCAGGGCAAACAGGCGCTGGTGATGGTGCCGGAAATCGGCCTGACGCCGCAAACGATCGCCCGTTTTCGCGAACGTTTTAACGCGCCGGTGGAAGTGCTGCATTCCGGGCTAAACGACAGCGAGCGTCTTTCGGCATGGCTGAAAGCGAAAAACGGCGAAGCGGCGATTGTCATCGGCACGCGTTCCTCGCTGTTTACGCCGTTTAAAAATCTTGGCGTGATTGTCATCGACGAAGAGCACGACAGCTCTTATAAACAGCAGGAAGGGTGGCGCTACCACGCCCGCGATTTGGCAGTGTATCGCGCCCATAGCGAGCAGATCCCGATTATTCTCGGCTCCGCCACCCCAGCCCTGGAAACGCTATGTAACGTGCGGCAGAAAAAATACCGGATGCTGCGTCTGACGCGGCGCGCAGGCAACGCCCGCCCAGCTCTGCAGCATGTGCTGGATTTAAAAGGCCAGCGTCTTCAGGCGGGACTGGCGCCCGCCCTTATCGCCCGTATGCGCCAACATCTCCAGGCCGACAATCAGGTAATTTTATTTCTTAACCGCCGGGGATTCGCGCCCGCGCTGCTTTGCCACGACTGCGGCTGGATTGCAGAGTGCCCGCGTTGCGATCACTACTACACGCTGCACCAGGCGCAGCATCATTTACGCTGTCATCACTGCGACAGCCAGCGTCCGGTACCGCGTCAGTGCCCCTCCTGTGGCTCCACACATATGCTACCGGTTGGGTTAGGGACGGAACAGCTGGAGCAGGTGCTGGCGCCCTTCTTCCCCGGCGTGCCGATCTCACGAATCGACCGCGATACCACCAGTCGTAAAGGCGCGCTGGAGCAGCATCTGGCGGAAGTTCACCGCGGCGGAGCGCGCATTCTGATAGGCACACAAATGCTGGCGAAAGGCCATCACTTCCCGGACGTCACGCTGGTGGCGTTGTTGGACGTCGATGGCGCGCTTTTTTCCGCAGATTTTCGTTCGGCGGAACGCTTCGCCCAGCTCTACACTCAGGTTTCCGGTCGCGCCGGGCGCGCGGGCAAACAGGGCGAAGTGGTGCTCCAAACGCACCATCCTGAGCATCCCCTGCTGCAAACGTTACTGTATAAAGGCTATGATGCGTTTGCGGAGCAGGCGCTGGCGGAACGGCAAACGCTCCAGCTTCCGCCGTGGACCAGCCACGTCATTATTCGCGCAGAGGATCACAACAATCAGCAGGCGCCCGTCTTTCTCCAACAGTTGCGTAATCTGATTCAGGCCAGCCCGCTATCAGACGATAAGCTGTGGATCTTAGGTCCGGTTCCGGCCCTCGCGCCAAAACGCGGCGGCCGCTATCGCTGGCAAATTTTACTTCAGCATCCTTCACGGATTCGCCTGCAACACATCATCAGCGGCACGCTGGCGTTGATCAATACGCTCCCGGAAGCGCGGAAAGTTAAATGGGTTCTGGACGTCGATCCGATTGAAGGATAGTCCTCACGATGCGAGGCGGATCGTAAAATTAAAGATCCATCACACTTTTTATGAAAATTCTGTAACCGCTTCCACGCACTATCTGATAAAAATGTTTTCGATGAGTGTTACCAGGGATAGATCTGCGCCAGCAGTTCCCAGGCGAGGAGAAAGAGTGAAATCGAACAAGCAGGTTACTGCCGCTACGATGAAGGATGTTGCGTTGAAGGCGAAAGTCTCTACGGCAACCGTATCCCGCGCGTTAATGAACCCCGATAAAGTCTCCCAGTCGACCCGTAGCCGGGTTGAACAGGCCGCGCTTGAAGTGGGTTATTTCCCGCAGTCGATGGGGCGAAATGTAAAACGCAATGAATCCCGTACGATTCTGGTGATTGTCCCGGATATTTGCGATCCCTTCTTCAGTGAAATTATCCGCGGTATCGAAGTGACCGCGGCAGAACAGGGGTATCTGGTGCTGATTGGCGATTGCGCCCATCAAAACCAGAAAGAAAAAACCTTTCTTAATCTCATCATCACCAAACAGATCGACGGCATGGTACTTCTCAGTTCCCGACTGCCCTTTGACGCCAGCGTTGAGGAGCAGCGCAATTTGCCTCCGATGGTGATGTCGAATGAGTTTGCGCCGGAGCTTGAACTGCCGACGGTACATATCGATAACCTGACCGCCGCGTTCAATGCCATGAACTACCTGTTGGATTTGGGCCACAAGCGGATTGGTTGTATTGCGGGGCCGGAAGATATGCCGCTCTGTCACTATCGCTTACAAGGTTACGTACAGGCATTAAGACGCAGTGGCATTGTGGTCGATCCGCATTACATCGCCCGTGGCGACTTTACCTTTGAAGCCGGGGCAAACGCATTAAAGCAGTTGCTTGAGCAACCGTTGCCGCCTACCGCCGTCTTTTGTCATAGCGACGTAATGGCGCTGGGCGCCCTCTCCTGGGCCAAGCGCCAGGGTCTGAAAGTGCCTGACGATCTGTCGATTATCGGCTTTGACAATATCGCGCTGGCCGAGTTTTGCGATCCTCCGTTGACAACCGTGGCGCAGCCGCGTTTTGACATTGGTCGCGAGGCGATGCTGCTGTTGCTCGATCAGATGCAGGGGCAAAATGTGAGCAGCGGCTCGCGTTTAATGGATTGCGAGCTGATTATTCGCGGTTCTACACGCGCTTTACCCTAAAGTAAATAGCTTTAAGACTCACCTGTCTGGTCAAAGGCCCGCCGCTTCAGTAACATGACGGGCTGACGAACGAATAAATACAGCGAAACGATAGTGGCACAACGAGATTATGTACGTCGCGGCCAACCGGCTCCTTCGCGGCGCAAAAAGAGCACCTCACGGAACTCACGGAAGAAGCAAAGCAACATGCCTGCCGTCTCGCCGGCAATGGTCGCGATTGCGGCTGCCGTCCTTGTGACCTTTATCGGCGGTCTGTACTTCATTACTCACCATAAGAAAGAAGAGTCCGAAACGCTACAAAACCAGAAAGTCACCGGCAATGGGCTTCCGCCAAAACCGGAAGAGCGCTGGCGTTACATCAAAGAGCTGGAAAGTCGCCAGCCGGGCGTGCGTACGCCAACGGAACCGTCCGCCGGCGGCGAAGTCATGAACCCGAATCAGCTCACCAGCGAGCAGCGTCAACTCCTGGAGCAGATGCAGGCGGATATGCGTCAGCAGCCAACGCAACTTAACGAAGTGCCGTGGAACGAGCAGACGCCAGAACAACGCCAGCAAACGCTACAGCGCCAGCGTCAGGCGCAGCAGCAGTGGGCTCAAACGCAGCCTGTTCAGCAACCACGCACGCAGCCGCGGGTAAACGAACAGCCGCAAACGCGCACGGTACAATCCGCCCCAGCGCAACCTGCGCGCCAAAGTCAGCCGCCGAAGCAGACGGCCTCGCAGCAACCTTATCAGGATTTGCTGCAAACGCCGGCGCATACCAGCGCGGCAGCGCCGAAAGCCGCGCCGATTACGCGCGCGCCTGAAGCGCCGAAGGCGACAGCAGAGAAAAAAGATGAACGTCGCTGGATGGTGCAATGCGGTTCATTCAAAGGCGCCGAGCAGGCAGAAAGCGTCCGCGCTCAGCTGGCGTTTGAAGGCTTTGACTCCAAAATTACCACCAATAACGGCTGGAATCGCGTGGTTATCGGGCCGGTTAAGGGTAAAGAAAATGCCGACAGCACCATTAACCGTCTGAAGATGGCGGGCCATACAAACTGCATTCGACTCGCCACCGGGGGTTGAAACCCTCAAAATCTCCCCCATCTATACTTGCATTATGCCCCGTACGCCGTACGGGGCCGCAATTCAGCATTAGTAACCAAGGGGTCTGCTCGTGACAACAATAGTAAGCGTACGCCGTAACGGCCACGTGGTAATCGCCGGTGATGGTCAGGCCACACTGGGTAACACAGTAATGAAAGGCAACGTGAAGAAAGTCCGCCGCCTCTACAACGACAAGGTCATTGCGGGCTTTGCGGGCGGTACTGCTGATGCATTCACGCTGTTCGAGCTGTTTGAACGTAAACTGGAAATGCATCAGGGGCACCTGGTCAAAGCCGCCGTTGAACTGGCGAAAGACTGGCGTACCGACCGTATGCTACGCAAACTGGAAGCGTTGCTGGCCGTCGCGGATGAAACCGCTTCGCTCATCATCACGGGTAACGGCGATGTCGTGCAACCTGAAAACGATTTAATTGCTATCGGCTCCGGCGGTCCTTATGCCCAGGCTGCCGCTCGCGCTCTGTTGGAAAATACCGAGCTCGGCGCGCGCGAAATTGCTGAAAAGGCGTTGGATATTGCAGGCGATATCTGCATTTACACCAACCATTTCCACACCATTGAAGAATTGACCGCCAAAGCGTAAGGACCCCTCATGTCTGAAATGACCCCACGCGAAATTGTCAGCGAACTGAACAAACACATTATCGGCCAGGATAACGCAAAGCGTTCCGTGGCGATTGCATTGCGTAACCGCTGGCGTCGTATGCAGCTTGATGAAGAGCTGCGCCACGAAGTAACGCCGAAAAATATTCTGATGATTGGCCCGACCGGCGTCGGTAAAACCGAAATCGCCCGTCGTCTGGCAAAACTCGCCAACGCACCGTTCATTAAAGTCGAAGCCACCAAATTCACCGAAGTGGGCTACGTCGGGAAAGAAGTGGACTCTATCATCCGCGATCTGACCGATGCCGCGGTGAAAATGGTTCGCGTACAGGCTATCGAGAAAAACCGCTATCGTGCGGAAGAGTTGGCGGAAGAACGTATTCTCGACGTGCTGATCCCACCCGCAAAAAATAACTGGGGCCAGGCCGAACAGCAGCAGGAGCCTTCTGCCGCCCGTCAAACGTTCCGCAAAAAACTGCGCGAAGGCCAGCTCGACGATAAAGAGATCGAGATTAACCTCGCCGCCGCGCCGATGGGCGTAGAGATTATGGCGCCTCCGGGCATGGAAGAGATGACCAGCCAGTTGCAGTCTATGTTCCAGAACCTGGGCGGTCAGAAACAGAAACCGCGTAAGCTGAAAATTAAAGACGCGATGAAACTGTTGGTTGAAGAAGAAGCGGCTAAGCTGGTCAACCCGGAAGAGCTGAAACAGGACGCTATCGACGCGGTTGAACAGCACGGCATCGTGTTTATCGATGAAATTGACAAAATTTGTAAGCGTGGCGAAACCTCCGGCCCGGATGTTTCACGCGAAGGCGTACAGCGCGACTTACTGCCGCTGGTAGAAGGCTGCACGGTTTCGACCAAACACGGGATGGTCAAAACGGATCATATTCTGTTTATCGCCTCTGGCGCGTTCCAGGTGGCGAAGCCGTCTGATCTGATCCCGGAACTGCAGGGCCGCCTGCCGATTCGCGTTGAGCTTCAGGCGCTGACCACCAGCGATTTCGAACGCATTTTGACCGAGCCAAACGCGTCCGTCACCGTGCAGTATAAAGCGCTGATGGCAACTGAAGGCGTCAATATCGAGTTCACCGATTCCGGTATTAAACGTATTGCCGAAGCCGCCTGGCAGGTTAACGAAACCACCGAAAACATCGGCGCGCGCCGTCTGCATACCGTACTGGAGCGTCTGATGGAAGAGATTTCCTATAACGCCAGCGATCTGCACGGCCAAAACATCACAATTGATGCGGAATATGTGAGCAAACATCTGGATGCGCTGGTCGCAGATGAAGATCTAAGCCGTTTTATCTTATAATCGCGTCCAATGCATTTTCATCACTGTTGATGGGGCTGAAAAGCCCCATTTTTATTGGCGCTAAATATGACTGAACAACAACAAATTAGCCGCACCCAGGCCTGGCTGGAAAGCTTACGACCCAAAACCTTACCCCTCGCCTTCGCGGCGATTATCGTCGGTACGGCCCTGGCATGGTGGCAAGGCTATTTCGATCCTCTGGTCGCACTGCTGGCCCTTATCACCGCCGGGCTGTTGCAAATTTTATCCAACCTCGCCAACGATTATGGCGACGCTGTCAAAGGCAGCGATAAACCGGATCGCATCGGGCCGCTGCGGGGGATGCAAAAAGGCGTCATCACCCGACAGGAGATGAAGCGGGCGTTAATCATTACCGTCGTGCTGATCTGTATCTCCGGACTGGCGCTGGTGGCGGTCGCGTGCCATACGTTAACCGATTTTGTCGGCTTCCTGATTTTGGGCGGGCTGTCGATTATCGCCGCCATCACCTACACCGTGGGTAATCGGCCCTACGGCTATATCGGGCTGGGTGATATCTCTGTCCTGGTATTCTTTGGCTGGCTAAGTGTCATGGGGAGCTGGTATCTCCAGGCGCATACGCTGATTCCGGCGCTGATTCTCCCGGCCACCGCCTGCGGTTTACTGGCGACGGCGGTGCTGAATATTAATAACCTGCGCGATATTAATAGCGACAGAGAGAACGGCAAAAACACCCTTGTAGTACGACTGGGCGATGTCAACGCGCGTCGTTATCACGCCTGCCTGTTGCTAGGCGCGCTGCTCTGTCTGGCGCTGTTTAATCTGCTCTCGCTACACAGTCCGTGGGGATGGTTGTTTATTCTGGCCGCGCCCTTGCTCATTAAACAAGCGCGCTACGTAATGCGCGAAAGGGAGCCTGCGGCAATGCGCCCGATGCTTGAACGTACCGTTAAAGGCGCGTTGTTAACCAACCTGTTATTTGTGATTGGGATACTCTTAAGTCAGTGGGCCGTTTAACTGACAAATATCAATTAACAATTGATGATTTTGCCAACAGTATACTTAGCGCGATATACTAAAAATTCTCGCAGCAACTGAACGTTAAGCCTATGAAATACGATACTTCCGAGCTTTGTGACATCTATCAGGAAGATGTCAACGTCGTGGAACCGCTGTTCTCTAATTTTGGAGGGCGGTCGTCGTTTGGCGGACAAATCATCACGGTAAAATGTTTCGAGGACAACGGGTTGCTGTACGATCTGCTCGAACAAAATGGCCGTGGTCGGGTTCTGCTGGTCGATGGCGGCGGTTCTGTCCGCCGTGCATTAGTCGATGCGGAGCTGGCGCGTCTGGCCACGCAAAATGAATGGGAAGGGCTGGTTATCTATGGCGCGGTGCGTCAGGTGGACGATCTGGAAGAGCTGGATATCGGCATTCAGGCGATCGCCGCCATTCCGGTTGGCGCCGCAGGTGAAGGCATTGGGGAAAGCGATGTGCGCGTCAATTTCGGCGGCGTGACGTTCTTCTCCGGCGATCATCTCTATGCCGACAACACCGGGATTATCCTTTCCGAAGACCCGCTTGATATCGAGTGATCAAAAAAGGCGCCGTAAGGCGCCTTTTTTATGCGTTGTCGCTGATTGCCGGATGGCAGCTTACGCCTTATCCGGCCCACCGGTGTCCGCATTCTAAATCCTCTATAGATTTCGCGTCAGGGCAAGGCGGCAAGTAAGTGAATCCCCAGGAGCATAGGCCACTATGTGACTGGGGTGAACGCACGCAGCCAACGCAGCCATAACGTGAAATATGACGAGGATTAGACTTCTTCCATACGACCAAGCAGCGCCTGCAAACGTTCCTGCCAGCCGCTCTGCTGTTCCTTCAGAGAATTATTTTCACGCTCGAGTTCTTCACGCTGATGCTGTGCAGACTGCACTTCCTGCGTCAGGCTGTTGTTCTTTTCTTTCAGCTCTTCAATTTCCATCTGTAACAGGGTGATGGTGTCAATCGCCTGCTGTACTTTTGCTTCCAGTTTCTCAAACACTTCTAAAGACATGATCTTACCTCTCCTGAATTGCAAGGCGACGCTTCACGTAAACGCGCACAATATATAGTGTCGATTGTATGAAGCCCCGCTCTCGCTGTCCAGCGACATACCGCGTAGATCGCGGTTTGCAGCAATTTTCATCCATCTCCTGGTAACATTCATTCAATAACTTAAAAATGTTAACATATTGGTTAATGAAATGATTCAATTCACTCTCTTCTGCTGTCTCAAAATGCGCTTCATGGCGCGATAACGCTCATTTTATTGACGCAGTACACACATTTTGATTTCGATATTTCTCGTTTTTGCTCGTTAACGATAAATTAACAGTGTGCCTACAGGGCATCGTGGATGTCCATGACCTCCTCGCATACCAATAATCATTACATACTCTTCAGGATCCGATTATGAGTCAAACATCAACCTTAAAAGGCCAGTGCATTGCTGAATTCCTCGGTACCGGGTTGTTGATTTTTTTCGGTGTGGGTTGTGTCGCTGCGCTTAAAGTTGCCGGAGCTACTTTTGGACAGTGGGAAATCAGCGTCATCTGGGGTCTGGGGGTAGCGATGGCTATCTACCTGACGGCAGGTGTTTCTGGCGCACACCTGAACCCGGCAGTGACCATCGCACTCTGGCTATTTGCCTGTTTCGACAAACGTAAAGTTGTTCCTTTTATTATTTCTCAAGTTGCCGGCGCCTTTTGCGCAGCGGCGTTAGTTTACGGGCTTTATTACAATCTTTTTGTGGACTTCGAACAAACCCACCATATCGTCCGTGGCAGCGTTGAAAGTCTCGATCTCGCAGGCATTTTCTCAACTTACCCGAATCCTCATATCAATTTTGTGCAGGCCTTCGCGGTTGAAATGGTGATTACCGCTATTCTGATGGGGCTGATTCTGGCGCTGACCGACGACGGAAACGGCGTACCTCGCGGTCCGCTTGCGCCACTGCTCATTGGTTTACTGATCGCCGTTATCGGTGCCTCTATGGGGCCGTTGACCGGGTTTGCGATGAATCCGGCGCGTGACTTTGGCCCCAAAATGTTCGCCGGGCTTGCCGGCTGGGGTGAAATTGCGTTTACCGGCGGTAGAGACATTCCTTACTTCCTGGTGCCGCTGTTTGGCCCCATCGTCGGCGCCATTCTGGGCGCGTTTGCTTATCGCAAATTTATTGGCCGTCATTTGCCGTGCGATACCTGCGTCGTGGAAGAGAAGGACTCCACCGCGACCACACAACAAAATGCTTCGCTGTAATCTGATTACGGGACAAAATTATGACTGAAAAAAAATATATCGTTGCGCTCGACCAGGGTACCACCAGCTCCCGCGCGGTCGTTATGGATCATGACGCGAATATCGTCAGCGTATCACAGCGTGAATTTGAGCAAATTTATCCTAAGCCAGGCTGGGTAGAACACGACCCGATGGAAATTTGGGCGTCCCAAAGCTCAACGCTGGTAGAAGTGCTGGCTAAGGCCGATATCAGTTCCGATCAGATTGCCGCTATCGGTATCACCAACCAACGTGAAACCGCGATCGTCTGGGAACGTGAAACCGGCAAACCGATATACAACGCTATTGTCTGGCAGTGCCGTCGTACCGCCGATATTTGCGAACAGCTTAAACGCGACGGCCTGGAAGATTACATCCGCGACAATACCGGTCTGGTCGTCGACCCGTACTTCTCTGGCACTAAAGTGAAATGGATCCTTGACCATGTGGAAGGTTCGCGCGAACGCGCGAAGCGTGGCGAGCTGCTGTTCGGTACGGTGGATACCTGGCTTATCTGGAAGATGACGCAGGGCCGCGTCCACGTTACGGATTATACCAACGCCTCACGAACCATGCTGTTCAACATCCATGATTTGGACTGGGACGATAAGATGCTGGACGTGCTGGATATCCCACGCGCGATGCTGCCCCAGGTACGTAAGTCCTCCGAAGTCTACGGCCAGACCAATATTGGCGGTAAAGGCGGTACACGTATTCCTATCGCCGGGATTGCCGGGGATCAGCAGGCCGCGTTATTCGGTCAACTGTGCGTAAAGGAAGGAATGGCAAAGAATACCTACGGCACCGGCTGCTTTATGCTGATGAACACCGGCGAGAAAGCGGTAAAATCGGAAAACGGCCTGCTGACCACCATCGCCTGCGGCCCAAGCGGCGAAGTCAACTATGCGCTGGAAGGCGCGGTGTTTATGGCGGGAGCGTCCATTCAATGGCTGCGTGATGAAATGAAGCTCATCAGCGACGCGTTCGACTCCGAATATTTCGCCACGAAAGTGAAAGATACCAACGGTGTCTACGTGGTTCCGGCCTTCACCGGTCTGGGCGCGCCGTACTGGGACCCGTATGCCCGCGGCGCCATTTTTGGCCTGACCCGCGGCGTGAACTCTAATCACATTATCCGCGCGACGCTCGAATCCATCGCTTACCAGACCCGCGACGTACTGGAAGCAATGCAGGCCGACTCCGGTATCCGCCTGCACGCTCTGCGTGTGGACGGCGGCGCAGTGGCCAACAACTTCCTGATGCAGTTCCAGTCAGATATTCTCGGCACGCGGGTGGAACGCCCGGAAGTGCGCGAAGTGACCGCCCTGGGCGCCGCCTATCTGGCTGGCCTGGCCGTCGGTTACTGGCAGAACCTGGACGAGCTGCAGGAAAAAGCCGTCATTGAGCGAGAATTCCGCCCCGGCATTGAAACCACCGAGCGTAACTACCGTTACAGCGGCTGGAAGAAAGCGGTTAAACGCGCAATGGCGTGGGAAGAGCACGACAAGTAAGGTCGCCATCCGGCAAAATCTTTGTGCGGAGGCAACTCCGCACACACATCAATTATTCCCTCCTTCCCCTGTGCTACACTGCGCGCCACTCCTTTTTGCTACGAGTTTGTTATGAGACGAGAACTTGCCATCGAATTTTCCCGTGTGACCGAAGCGGCGGCGCTGGCTGGCTACAAATGGCTGGGACGCGGCGATAAAAATACCGCGGACGGCGCGGCGGTCAACGCCATGCGTATCATGCTCAACCAGGTCAACATTGACGGCACCATCGTGATTGGCGAAGGCGAAATCGACGAAGCCCCGATGCTCTATATCGGCGAAAAAGTCGGTACCGGCCACGGCGATGCGGTAGATATCGCCGTCGATCCGATTGAGGGCACGCGCATGACGGCGATGGGTCAGGCGAACGCGCTGGCGGTGCTGGCGGTCGGCGATAAAGGCTGTTTCCTGAATGCGCCCGATATGTATATGGAAAAACTGATTGTCGGTCCGGGCGCCAAAGGGGCGATCGATCTCAATCTGCCGCTGGCGGATAATTTGCACAACATCGCGGATGCGCTGGGTAAACCGCTTGGCGATCTGACCGTGACCATTCTGGCAAAACCGCGTCATGACGAGGTCATCGCAGAGATGGCCAAACTGGGCGTACGCGTGTTTGCCATTCCTGACGGCGACGTCGCGGCCTCAATTCTGACCTGTATGCCGGATAGCGAAGTCGACGTGCTGTACGGGATTGGCGGCGCGCCAGAAGGCGTGGTATCCGCAGCGGTGATCCGCGCGCTGGACGGCGATATGCAGGGACGTCTGCTGGCGCGCCATGACGTGAAAGGCGACAGCGAAGAAAACCGCCGCATTGGCGAACAGGAACTGGCGCGCTGCAAAGCAATGGGCATTGAAGCGGGCAAGGCGTTATGCCTGGGCGACATGGCGCGTAGCGATAACGTTATTTTCTCCGCGACCGGTATCACGAAAGGCGATCTGCTGGAAGGAATTAGCCGAAAAGGCCATATCGCCACGACGGAAACGCTGCTGATCCGCGGCAAATCACGCACCATCCGCCGTATTCAGTCGATCCACTATCTTGATCGTAAAGATCCGGATGTGCAGGCGCATATCCTCTAGCGCATTTGTTAGTTAGAGCCTTCCAGCCTCGCGGGGCTGGAAATCTTTCTCCTGACGAACGAAGATAAGGTTAGCGATTCAGAACAGGAGAAAACCATGGCCGATTGGGTAACAGGTAAAGTCACTAAGGTGCAAAACTGGACTGACGCACTGTTCAGCCTGACCGTTCACGCCCCCATTAATCCTTTTACTGCAGGCCAATTTACCAAACTCGGACTGGAGATCGATGGCGAGCGCGTTCAGCGCGCGTATTCCTATGTCAATGCGCCTGACAATCCGAATTTAGAGTTTTATCTGGTGACGGTGCCGCAAGGAAAGCTCAGCCCGCGGCTGGCGGCGCTAAAACCTGGCGATGAGGTGCAAGTGGTCAGCGACGCGTCGGGTTTCTTTGTACTGGATGAAGTGCCTGACTGCGAGACGCTATGGATGCTGGCGACCGGAACCGCTATTGGCCCGTATTTGTCTATTCTACAATATGGCCAGGATGTCGCACGCTTTAAAAATCTGGTCTTAGTCCACGCCGCACGCTTCGCCGCCGATTTAAGCTATCTGCCGCTAATGCTGGAACTGCAACAGCGTTATGAAGGCAAGCTGCGCATCCAAACGGTGGTCAGCCGGGAGAGCGTGCCAGGCTCGCTCACCGGACGCGTGCCAGCGCTCATTGAAAACGGCGAGCTGGAAAAAGCCGTTGGATTGCCGATGGATAAAGAGACCAGCCACGTTATGCTGTGCGGGAACCCGCAGATGGTGCGCGATACGCAGCAACTGCTGAAAGAGACCCGACAGATGACTAAACATCTGCGCCGCCGACCGGGGCATATGACGGCTGAACATTACTGGTGATGTTTTACCGAATGGCGGCTGGGGCTTATCCGGCCTGCAAATCATCACCAATCTGTAGGCCCGGTAAGCGTCAGCGCCACCGGGCAAATTACGGTTTACCGCCCGTTTACGGTTCTGCTTTAAACTTCACGCCCTGTGTCGCTTTCCCAAACTTATTTTCCCCCTGAACACCGACAAACGCGCCCAGATCGATAAGCATCATCACCAGGATCAGCGTCGGAATAAATCGCCCGACGACCCACTGCCACATCCCCGGCAGCATCACCCAGTTTCCGGCCAGCAGCATCCACGCCAGAATCATCAGCAACGCCCACGCGCCGGAGCGTCCCCGGTCATGCAGACGTTTGACCATGACGGCGGCGGTCGGCCACAGCAGGCACACCAGGCAAAATGCCGCCGTTTGGATATCAAGCAGATTTTTCCCCGCCAGCGAAAATAGCGCCAGCATCCCGGCAAACCAGAGGCCGATCCAAATCCAGAAATCACGGCGTCCGATACGCCCTTTAAATGAGAATAACCATTGCTGTATGGTCATGTAAGTTCCTTATATTTTGCCTTCCGCTACAGTTTACCCTTTTGACAAGCCCGACAGTTATCGTTTTAATCGTGAGCAGTCCTAACGAAAGGTAAGATTGATGAAGCCAGGATGTACTCTGTTTTTACTGTTGTTTTCTGCCCTCACCGCCAGCATAACGGCGCACGCGCAGCTCTCTTCATCGACTACGACAGCGCCCTATCTGCTGGCGGGCTCGCCAACCTTTGATCTTTCTATTAGCCAGTTTCGTGAGAACTTTAACCGCCAGAATCCCGATCTGCCGCTCAATGAATTTCGCGCCATTGAGAATAGCCGCGATAAGGCGAATCTGACCCGCGCCGCCAGTAAGATTAACGAAAATCTGTATGCCTCCACGGCGCTGGAGCGCGGTACGCTCAAAGTGAAAAGTATGCAGATTACCTGGCTGCCCATTCAGGGGCCGGAACAGAAAGCGGCGAAAGCGAAAGCGCTGGAATATATGGCCGCCATTATTCGTACTGTCGCCCCGTTGCTGACAAAAGAGCAAAGCCAGAAAAAACTGCAAAAGATGCTTATCGCCGGTAAAGGTAAACACTATTACGCCGAGACAGAAGGCGCGGTACGTTATGTTGTCGCAGATAACGGCGAAAAGGGGCTGACCTTCGCGGTTGAACCGATTAAGCTGGCGTTATCTGAAAATCTGGAAGGGGCGAATTGATGACAAAAAGCAAAGCCTTTCCGGGGATGAATCTCTATACTGTTTCACAGACCATGCTGCTCTGACGAGCGGCCATCTTCCTTAATTCGCTGACTAAGCGTGGAGAAATGAAATGCGACATCCTTTAGTGATGGGTAACTGGAAACTGAACGGCAGCCGCCACATGGTAAACGAACTGGTGGCTAACCTGCGTAAAGAACTGACGGGCGTAGCAGGCTGCGACGTGGCAATCGCTCCGCCGGAAATGTATATCGATCTGGCGAAACGCGCTGCTGCCGGCAGCCACATCATGCTGGGCGCGCAGAACGTTGATCTGAATCTGTCTGGCGCATTCACCGGTGAAACTTCGGCTGAAATGCTGAAGGATATCGGCGCGCAGTACATTATTATCGGCCACTCCGAGCGTCGTACTTATCACAAAGAATCTGACGAGCTGATCGCCAAAAAATTCGCCGTACTGAAAGAACAAGGTCTGACGCCGGTACTGTGCATCGGTGAAACCGAAGCGGAAAACGAAGCGGGCAAAACAGAAGAAGTGTGCGCACGCCAGATCGACGCGGTACTGAAAACGCAGGGCGCGGCAGCCTTTGAAGGCGCGGTTATCGCTTACGAACCCGTATGGGCGATCGGTACCGGTAAATCTGCAACTCCTGCGCAGGCGCAGGCAGTGCACAAATTCATCCGTGACCACATTGCTAAAGCTGACGCGAAAATCGCTGAACAGGTCATTATCCAGTACGGCGGTTCTGTTAATGCCTCCAACGCAGCCGAACTGTTCGCGCAGCCGGACATCGACGGCGCGCTGGTAGGCGGCGCTTCTCTGAAAGCTGACGCCTTCGCCGTGATCGTGAAAGCAGCAGAAGCTGCTAAACAGGCTTAATTGCCAATCAATGTCTGATGGCGCTGCGCTTATCAGGCCTACCAGCCGAGTGCTTATGTAGGCCTGATAAGGTAAAGCCGCCATCCGGCATTTATGCTGTGGAGGGTAAGAAAGTAGTATCCCCGGCAACCTTAAACATCGCCCTCCAGCTCCGCGTATTCTCAACCAGCCGATCATCACGAAATAACGCACTACCAGAAACAACACGATTGATGCCCTGTGCAATCAGCGAAGGCAATTGATCCTGCGTTAACGACCCATCAATAACGATAATTTTACCTTCGCGTTTATCACCAAGTAGACAGAGAAGCTGTGCCACGCGCTCATGCAAATCACTGGAGCGCATTTTACTGCCGTATCCAGGGTTCACTGCCAGTAGTTGAATAACCTCAACGTCGCTCAGAATAGGGATAATGACATCCAGAGGCGTTGCCGGGCATAAACTAATCCCCCGGATCACCGGCATTTCACCGCCAATAACGGGCACGGTCTGCTGACCAAGCCAGCTTAGCGTATGATGCAGATGAATATCGCCTTCTGCCTGAAGCGTGATGCAGTGTGCGCCCGCCTTCACGCAGGCTTGCGCCGCCGTCCATTGGTCCGCTACCATCAAATGAACATCTTTGATAAAAGTTTGCGGCAGTTGCCCAACTGCCCATGGCCCAACGGTAAACTGCGGGCAAAATTGACCATCCATCAAATCCAAATGCAACAGCGGCTGGTTTAACGCTTCCAACTGTTGCAGATAGCGATGCAACGCAATCCACTGCCCTGCCAGAATACCCACACTAAGCGGATATGACGCTAACAATGCCACACATGCTTCGCGCGTTAATCCGGCAAACTGGCTGTTCATGAGCACTCCTTAAGGCATCAAACCCATAAAAACTTTTTTTGTCCGCGGGCCGGTCATCAACGGTTCAAGCTGCTCCACGCAAGTTTTGTAGTGTGGCGTTGTCTTGTGAAAAGCGACGGCCTGTTCATCAACGTAGGCTTCATAAATATAAAATCGCGTAGGCACCTGCGGATCCTGCAGAACATCAAAACGCAAGTTACCCGGCTCTTTAATTGAGCCCAGATGATTCTGCCGAAAAACATCGATAAATTGTTCAACCTTGTCATCATGAACGTTAATTTCAACCAGCGTAACGTGCATCATTACCCCCCTGATTATTCCAAATAAAATAACAGTCATCCCCATCTCCTCGCATCGGTAAAAGATGGGGAAGCGATCTCATTTAACTTTTCTCACTCAAAAACAGCTCATAAGCACGCTCTGCTGTTTCGTTATGATGAACGACAGCATGTACCGCTTTAATCATGGCTACCGGATCTTCTGACTGGAATATATTACGCCCCATATCTACGCCAGAAGCCCCCTGGTCAATCGCCTGATAGCACATTTCCAATGCTTCACGTTCAGGCAGTTTTTTACCGCCGGCGATGACAATCGGCACCGGACAACCTGCCGCAATACGCTCAAAACCTTTATCGACATAATACGTTTTGATAATTTGCGCCCCCATTTCCGCAGCGATACGCGTTGCCAGTGAAAAATAACGCTGGTCGCGAGCCATATCTTTACCCACCCCGGTCACTGCCATTATTGGCATCCCGACGCGTAACCCGGCATCAATCAGTTGAATAATATTTTTAATCGACTGATGTTCATGCTCACTACCAATATAAACCTGTGCGGCAGCAGCACAGCTATTCAACCGCACAGCGTCATCCATCGCCACCGCAACCGCCTCATTGCTTAATTCAGTGAGAATAGAATTCGCCCCGGACGCGCGTAAAACGACTGGTTTATTGATTGCCGGAGGTACCACACTGCGTAATATGCCGCGAGTACACATTAAGACATCAGCATATTCAAAGAGCGGCGCAATATTGATATCAATACGCTCAAGTCCGGTTGTCGGCCCCTGGAAATATCCATGGTCAAAGGCCAGCATGACCGTTTTTCTGGTTTTGGGGTTAAAAATCCTCGCCAGTCTGGACTGCATTCCCCAATCCAGCGCGCCACAGCCTTTTAATGCGAACAAAGTGTTAGTTTGTGGTTTATCGGTGTGAAAATCTTTGCCATCTTTAATATCATCTAAATCAGCCATTCTTTACTCCGTCGATACATAACAGTTATCAGAAATCATATTTGTCGATATTGTCTTTGTTGAAAATGACACGCTCCGGCAATAACACAATGCCGTTACCTTTTGCCTCATAGTGATATCCCTGCTCACTATTAGGTGAAACGGTGACTTTGCCGATGCCGGGAATATCCAGTGAATCACCGACATTCATTGGCATATTTTTCAGCAACGCATTGGCGACATATACGGAAATTTTTCCCTGTTGGACGACATCCCACAGGCCAAACTCTTTAACAGTGCCGCGCTGAACATAAGGGCGCATTACATTCGGCGTACTAAAACCAACAATCGCGAGATTATTGCGTTTAAGGTTCTCCGCCGCCTGTGCCGCAGCAGGTAAAGCGTTAGCGTCAGGCGCGATGATGGCATCCAGATCGGGATACGCTTTGATGATACCTTCCGCCGTCTGGAGCGATTTCGTGGCATCGTTATAGCCAAACTGGGTAGTGACTATCTCCCACCCCGGATGTTCCTGGCTAATTTTGGCTTTAGCTTCTTTTACCCACTGGTTCTGGTCGGTCACCGTTGGGCTGGAATAGAAGAAAGCGACTTTCGCTTTCTCTTTGTCCACCTGATGAGCGGCCATCTCTACCAGCATGCTGCCGAGCTGTTTTGGCGTCCCTTGATTGATATAGTAAGAACGGCACTCCGGCTTGGTATCGGAATCCCAGGTTAATATTTTCACGCCTCTTTGCATTGCCCGCTTCAACGCCGGGCACAGGCCATCAGGCGAAACGGCAGAAACGATAATGGCGTCATACCCCTGATTGACAAAGTTATTCACCAGTTGAACCTGGCCTGAGACGCTGGGCTCTGTAGGGCCATCGTAAGTTACGTCAATGCCCAGCGCTTTTCCCGCTTCCTGCGCGCCATTGCCGCCGCTGGTAAAAAAGCCCACGCCAACCAGTTTGGGAATAAAAGCAATCCGCTCTGCCGCCTGCACGGTCATTACCGCAGATGCCAGACCAAACGCAGTGAGTAAGGCGATCATTTTAATGCTGTGTCTTGCCATTTTTTTCTCCATAAATTTCAAAAGGAAATCATGCCTGATGCGCATTGCGACGGCGTGAGTACCATTCAAGGATTTGGTGACGATGCAAACTGACGGAACGACCAACGACAACAACAATGAGAAGCGCACCGGACAATGCGCTGGAAATTTGATTCGGCACTCCGGCCATCTGTAGCCCCTGCTGTAAAAATCCCACCAGCAGCGCCGCCAACGCGGACCCCATAATCGACCCGGAGCCGCCATAAATATTGGCGCCTCCCAGCACAACCGCCGTAATGGCCGGCATCAGGAAAGAGGCGCCCAGATCCGAACGTGCGGAGCCAAAGTAAGAAACCAGTAATACGGCGGCGATCGCGGAGGCGCATCCGGTCATGGCATACACGGTATACAACGTGCGATTCACCGGGATCGCGCTGTACTGCGCGACACGGGCGCTCTGGCCAATCAGGAAAACGTTGCGTCCCATATGCGTACGATGCATGAGCAGCCAGAAAAACAGACAGCACACAAGAAAAAAAATAAGCGGCATGGGAATACCAAGAAATGAAATATTGGCAAAGTCAGTGAACGCTGTGGGAAATCCACCAATACCTTCATAACCCGTGGCGCCAGCCATACCAGATAACAATAATGCGCTACCACCAAATAAATACATGGTTCCCAGGGTAATCACCAACGGGTTTACGCCGGTATAAATAATAAGTCCGGCATTTATCAGCCCACATATTGCGCCGAGTAGTAGGGTAATAATAATCGCTAAAGGTAGCGGCATACCGAGCTGAAACAGCACACCCAGGGTAATCGCGCATAGCCCGATTGTAGAACCAAATGAAATATCCATACCACCGCTGACAATAACCATTGTTAGCGGCAAAGCGACAATACCGATACAAATAAAATCGCTAGTGCTAAAAAGTAAGACATTAATATCTAATAAACGTGGATTAATCAGACCGAAAGCCAGAATTTCAAAGATCAATAAGGCTGCCAGCGCAATTTCCCAGCTATAGCGTCGCCATGGATTCATCATGCCACCTCTTTGTTTTTATTCTGTTGTGCGTGCGTTTTTGCTTCCGCCTGTAGTGGAGTGGGTGGTGATATAAAACGGGCATATTTCTGGCGGCGCAGATTGCGTTGTAATGCGCAACGCAGCCGCCCATCGAATACCAGTACGCCCAACAATACCAGGCCAGCAATAAAATCGTTCCACCAGGCGGGGATGCGCAGCAGCACTAACACACTATCGATTTGCGTAAGAAAATAAGCGCCGAGAATAGCGCCGATGACCGTGCCTGACCCGCCTAACAGGCTAATTCCCCCCAATACGCAGGCCGCGATGGCTTTCATTTCCAGCCCCGTGCCGGTTTGATTGGGAATGAAACCAATCTGCGAGGCAAACACGATTCCAGCCAATGCCGCCATACCGCCATTAAGTGAAAATGCCATGATGCGTACCATCTCGGTACGGACACCCAATTGCCGGGCGCCCTGCAGGTTATCGCCGGTGGCGTAAAAATTGCGGCCAAAGGCGGTTTTCGCCAGGAGCCAGGCCATAAGCAGCGCTAACACCAGGGTAAACCAGCCGATTGCGGAAATTCCCAGAAACACCGGAGCAGAGAGTTGCTTTAAGCCTGCGGGTAATCCTTCAATCCATTTCCCCCCTGTCCATAGCAGCATGATCCCACGATACAAGCCCAGCGTTCCCAGCGTGGCGACAATGGCGGGTATCTTCAACCAGGCAACCAGTACGCCATTAAAAAATCCGGCGACAATTCCTAATATTAGTGTGGCCAGGCAGGCGACCGGCAGGCTATAGCCGGCGTTTAACATCACTCCCAGCAATACCGCGCACATGCCTGTCGTCGAGCCCACCGATACATCAATATTGCGGGTGAGCATTACCATCGTCGCGCCAATCGCCAACAGCATCAAAATTTGCGCGCTACTGAAAACCATTGTCAGCGTTTGCACGCTCAAATACTGGCTATCCAGCGCGCCAGGAAACACGAATAAACAGACTATTGCCAGCAGTGCCGTCGCTTCCCGGTTATTTTGGATGAATTTCAACATGTTGCCTCCGACGCACCATGTTCGCCAAACGCAACGTGCATGATGGTATCAACGTTAATTTCCTCGCCGCATAACGCAGGCCCCCCCAGTTCCCCCTGGTGCATGACATATACGCGATCGGCCATCTGCTCTATCTCTTCCAGATCGGAGGAAATAAACAGCACTGCGACATTTTGTTGCGCGATACTGCGCAACAGCTGATAAATATCGCTGCGGGCGGAGACATCGACACCGCGGGTCGGTTCATCGACAATCAGTAATTGCGGAGAGGCCTCCAGGCATTTGGCAATCAATACTTTTTGCTGGTTACCGCCGGATAAAGTACGCGCCGCCTGTTCGGCATTATTGAGTTTGATATTTAACGCGCGGTGGTAACGTTCAAGGGTGGCGTTATCCCGCTGGGGCTTTATCCAAAATCCTTTTTGGTTGTGGGTCAGCGAACAGACATTCCATGCCAGGGAAGCGTCAAGATACAGCCCGGATGACTGCCGATCTTCCGGCAAATAGACCAGGCCGAGCTGCAACCGCTGTTGGGTTGTCAGGGCGTTAATTTCTTCACCATTGAACAGCATCCGCCCCGCATTGACCGGTCTAATACCGTACAGCGTTTCAGCCAATTCTGTGCGTCCCGCGCCGACCAACCCGGCCAGACCAAGGATTTCGCCTGCCCGCACCTCAAGGTTGATATTCATAAAACCTTCGCCCGTCAGTGACTCCAGCGCTAATACCGTCGCGCCGCGTTCGTTCTGCGGGCGGCTGCCAGGCAATTCCAGCCACAACTTTTGACTCGCGGAAAGACTGACGCCCTGCGTTGCCGGGGTGATAGCTTGAATAATCTCGTCGGTAGAAAGGTCATGCGTTTTTCCGAATAATGCGATTTTACCGTCACGCATCACGCTAACGCAGTGAGCTAACTGTCTAATTTCTGGCAGCTTATGAGAAATAAATACAATTCCGACACCCTTTTTCAGCAACTCTTGCAGACGCGTAAATAACCGGTCAGTTTCGGCTGGCGTTAACGACGCCGTGGGCTCATCAAGAATTAAGATTCGCGAGTCGCGCATCAAGCCGCGCATAATTTCAACGATCTGGCGGTCTGCAACATCAAGCGTACCCGCAGCGCTCGCCGGATCGAGTTGGCATCCCATCGCCTTTAATAGCTGCTGCATTTTTTCCGTGGAGGCCTGACGTCCCTGCAAGCCAAACAAGATATTTTCCCGCACAGATAAACTCGGAAATAACAGAGGCTCCTGGGGAACCAGGTAAATGCCATACTGGTGCGCCTTCAGAGGCGTTAAATGACTGCAACGCACACCAGCAATATCGATAGTCCCTCCATCTGGCGGGACTATACCGGCAATAATCTTCATTAATGTTGATTTACCCGCACCATTGCCGCCAAGCAATGCGTGCACCTCTCCCGCATGCAGAGTAAAGTCAATTCCCTTTAGTACTTCGACGCCGGAATAACTTTTATAAATGTTCTGCACACAAATCAGAGGGGATGCAGTATTGTGACTGATTTGCATGTTGCCTCCGCTCCCTCAATGTTGACTGACGGGACTGAACAAATGTTTTTTGAAAAAGAAATTGTTCAAAACGGTAGTAGTTATTTGGTCAAAAAACTCTCATCCAGATCACGTTTTCTGAATAAATGAATTTTTAGATGATAAATGTTCAGATTTGACGCGTTTTTGTGGCGTTAATCACGGTTATTTCGGAGTGATAACTGAACAATTGTGTTAATGATTTAGAAATGTTCAAAGTAAAGCCAGGTTATGACAATGAGCGATAATACGTTGGTATCTGATTATGGAATGTGCGAAGAAGAGCAGGTGGCGCGTATTGCCTGGTTCTACTATCACGATGGATTGACGCAGAGTGAAATCAGCGAGCGTCTGGGGCTAACCCGGCTAAAGGTTTCTCGTCTGCTGGAGAAAGGGCATCAGTCCGGTATTATTCGCGTACAAATCAACTCCCGCTTCGAAGGGTGTCTTGAGTATGAAAATGCCTTGCGCAACCACTTCGCATTGCAGAATATCCGCGTGCTGCCGGCATTACCCGATGCCGATATTGGTCTGCGCTTAGGAATCGGCGCCGCCCATATGTTGATGGAGTCACTGCGGCCACAGCAACTGCTGGCCGTTGGCTTTGGCGAAGCCACGATGACCACATTAAAACGCCTCAGCGGATTTATCTCGGCGCAACAAATCCGACTGGTCACGTTATCCGGCGGCGTGGGGCCGTATATGACCGGAATAGGCCAGCTTGATGCCGCTTGTAGCGTAAGTATTATGCCCGCGCCGCTGCGCGCATCATCGCAGGAAATTGCCTGCACGCTGCGCAATGAAAATAGCGTGCGGGATGTGATGCTCACAGCGCAAGCTGCCGATGCCGCCATCGTGGGGATTGGGGCAATTAACCAGAAAGATCAAGCCAGTATCTTAAAATCCGGCTATATCACTCAGGGTGAACAACTCATGATTGGCCGCAAAGGCGCAGTAGGCGATATTCTGGGCTATTTTTTTGATGCTCATGGCGAAATTATTCCAGACATCAAAATCCATAACGAATTAATTGGCCTGAAGTTAAATTCACTTTCCACGATCCCAACCGTGATTGGCGTCGCCGGCGGCGAACAAAAAGCAGAAGCTATTATTGCCGCTATGCGCGGTAACTATATCAATGCGCTGGTTACCGATCAGAAAACCGCAGGGAAAATAATTCAACTTATTGAAAAATAACAAATAAAATAACACTTACCTCAATTCAATAAACAATAACTGACAGGATTTTATGTAACGATGTAAAAATAGCCGAGGATAAAAAAATGGCTCGACTCTGTACCCATACTGAATCAGGACATTACCTGATGGCTCTTGACGCCGGTACCGGTAGCGTCAGAGCAGTAATTTTTGATCTACAAGGAAAGCAAATAGCTGTCGGTCAAGCGGAATGGCAGCATCTGGCCGTGCCGGATGTGCCTGGTTCGATGGAGTTTGATCTTGCCAAAAACTGGCAACTGGCTTGCCAGTGTATCCGTCAGGCACTACAGAAAGCCGCCATCCCTGCAACGGCTATCGCTGCCGTATCGGCCTGCTCGATGCGTGAAGGCATTGTTATTTATGACAGTAACGGCGAACCCATTTGGGCCTGCGCTAATGTTGACGCCCGCGCGGCGCACGAAGTCAGTGAATTAAAAGAGCTGCACGATAACACCTTTGAGGAGGAAGTTTATCGTTGCTCCGGGCAAACGCTGGCGCTCAGCGCTATTCCGCGTCTGCTCTGGCTTGCCCACCATCGTCCGGATATTTATCATCGCGCGTCAACCGTCACTATGATCAGCGACTGGATGGCCTTTATGCTCAGCGGCGAACTGGCGGTCGATCCCTCCAACGCAGGCACGACGGGGTTATTGGATCTGGTGACCCGCAACTGGAAACGTAGTCTGTTACAGATGGCGGGCCTGCGTTCTGACATTCTCTCGCCGGTAAAAGAAACCGGGACGCTGCTCGGTCACATTTCACAGAAAGCGGCTGAACAGTGCGACCTGCAAGCGGGTACGCCGGTCATCGTTGGCGGCGGCGATGTGCAGTTAGGCTGTCTGGGGCTGGGCGTCGTACGCCCGGCGCAAACGGCCGTGCTGGGCGGAACCTTCTGGCAACAGGTCGTCAATCTTCCCGCGCCGGTCACCGACCCAAACATGAACGTTCGCATCAATCCTCATGTGATCCCCGGTATGGTACAAACCGAGTCTATCAGCTTTTTTACTGGGTTAACGATGCGTTGGTTCCGCGACGCCTTTTGCGCCGAGGAAAAACTAATCGCTGAAAGGTTAGGTATTGATGCGTATTCCCTGCTGGAAGATATGGCCAGCCGGGTGCCTCCCGGCGCGTACGGTGTGATGCCCATCTTCTCTGACGTTATGCGTTTTAAACGCTGGTACCATGCCGCGCCGTCGTTTATCAATCTGTCTATCGATCCTGAAAAGTGTAATAAAGCGACCCTATTTCGCGCGCTGGAAGAGAATGCCGCCATTGTTTCCGCCTGCAATTTACAGCAAATTGCCGCGTTTTCCGGCGTACAGGCCGACTCGCTGGTTTTTGCCGGCGGAGGATCTAAAGGCAAATTATGGAGCCAAATCCTTGCCGACGTTACGGGACTCACCGTTCACGTACCTGTCGTCAAAGAAGCTACCGCGCTAGGGTGCGCTATTGCCGCAGGCGTTGGCGTGGGTGTCTGGCCATCGCTGGCGGAAACGGGAGAAAAGCTAGTGCGCTGGGATCGGGAGCATAAACCTAATCCTGAAAATTTCGCTGTCTATCAGCAGGCCAGAGAAAAATGGCAGGCCGTTTATCAGGATCAACGCGCGCTGGTCGATGGTGGCTTAACGACATCCCTCTGGAAAGCGCCAGGCCTGTAACAGGAGAATAAGCATGCAAAAAACGAATGAGAAGAATCATGAATACCGCTTTGGCGATAATGGCCCTAAATACTTAATCCGTGGGCCGGGCTGCGATATGGGCGTCGTCATACTACAACCAAGGCAGTCATTCCCTAACCATCGCCATAATACCGCTTGTGAGATTTTTTATACCCTAAGCGGTGAAGTGTGCCTGTATCTGGAAGGAACACCTCATATCCTGCAAACTGGAGATGTTTTACAGTGCGAACCTGGGGAGGCGCATTATCTCATTAATAACGGTGATAAACCCTGGAAAGGCGTGTTTATTAAATCGCCGCATCTGGAAAATGACAGCCACCCCGCAGATCCACCGGCCTGGTAACGCCCGAGCCATCGCCAGATTTTGCCGGATAGCGCCACAAGAGCCTTGTCCGGCCTCCAAACGGCATTCGTTAATGCAATATCAAGCTGTCATTTGATGACCTGTTGGTTCAAGATATCACACTGATGATCCTGAATTTCCTCGGCAGAAGCGCGATTGAAGATCAGTAAATTACGCTCGGTCGCCAGCAGGACAAAAGAGCCATCGCTTTGGCGTATCACCGCCAGCGCGATACATAACAGCATCCCCGCCCACGCAGGAACTTTCCCTGGTCCCATCGCCACAGCAAAAAATAGCAGTGCGGTCATAAACTCCGGCAGTAGCGAAGTCGCCCACAGAAGGATAGTAATGCCAACCATGATGGAAGGGAGGAACAGAGGATGGGGCAACCAAAGCGACATATCTGTCTCCTGACGATTTTTTCAGCAAGAATACGACGGACAGTCAGGCAGGTAAACGCCAGATATAGTGGGGTTATCGCAGGATTAAGCGGACAGATCAGTGATAATGAATTTCACCAAAGTATTCAGACAGCACGTAATAGCGGCAATACTCAAAAGGGCTGTCCTTCCCGGCCTGAAACGTCTGTCTGGCGACGGATAACAGCGGTTTATTGGCGGCGATTTGCAATTTTTCGCACAGGTCAGCGGAAGGTAAAATCGCCTCAACTTTTTCTATCGCCGAGTCGCTTGTGACGTTTAATAACGAATAAAGCGACGTATGCTCCAGCGCCTGCGGTGTAAGTTGCAGATCGGGAAAGAAGCTAAGATCGAGATAGATCTTTTCATGGTTAAACGGACGGTTATTCAGGCAACGAATACGCGAAATATAGAGATAGTGATGCTGTGAGGGCAGGCTCAAGCCGTCTGCCTGAGCGTCGCGCGCGCGGCGCGGCGCGATTTCCAGAATACGGTTCTCAATCGCCACGCTGGCGTCCTGGAGATCGCGGGTAATACCGCGAAACGTGTGCCCGTAGCTCACGCCTTCCGGCACCGAGCACACCACAGAACCACTCCCGCGCTGCGACGAAATAATGCCCGCATTGATTAATTCGCTCCAGGCCTGTTTAACCACAATCAGCGAGACGTTGTAGGATCTGGCAATCTCTTTTTGCGTCGGCAGCTGGCTGCCTAAAGGCAGAGATCCATTTTGGATCTGCTGACAGATGATAAAAAATAGTTGCTTATAAAGCGGAGTAAAGCTCGTTTTATCAACCTGCAAGCTGCGCACCTCACGTCTTCGCCAGCAGGGGACGTTTTACCGTCCCCGGCAGGGTGAAGTCGCTACCCTGCGATTTGCCTGGCCAGTTCTGCCAAATCGAAATGATTCATACGATCCAAAGTCGTTAAATAATCGGCGGGAAAAGCCTCCACGCCATGGAATGCGCCGGAAATCGCCCCGACCATGGTGGCGACAGTATCAGTATCATTGCCGATATTAACGCCGGAGATAATAGCATCTACGGCAGAATTCGGACAACACGCGAACAGTCCAAAGGCCGCCGGCACCGCTTCACTCACGTGCAGCCCGGAGCCAATAATATCGGCAATATCCACTATCGCCGTTTCCCAATGGCGATGACGTTTACCGATATCTACGGCCAGCTCAATGCGTCGGGCAACGGAAGGACCTGCCACCATCATCGCCCCTTGCTCCTGCGCCAGCAGATAGCCCCTTTGCGCACCGTAAATACCGGCGGCAATAATGCTGTCTGCATTGGTCTGCGCTCTTAACGCCTCGCTGGTTGCCGCCGCCATCGCCGCTGCGCCGGACATCGCCAGCACGTTATTATGCGTAAAACGGCAAATCTGTAGCGCGCAGTCAATCGCCGCGTCAATATCACCCGGATGCAGCACCGCCGCTGGCCAAATCTTCATGGCGGCGCCGTTCGTTGCCTCCGCGTTACCCTTATTAATAATCTGTACCGACTGTTTTTCGCCTTCCAGCTCACCCTGTAAAGAGGCGCGGTTATCATTGAATATTGCCTTCATTGCCGCACGCGTCGTCGGGCCGGTAAAGTTGGCGTAGTACGGGTAATCCAGCCACTGCTGAAAAGCCTCGCGCATCGCCTCGTCGCTGACCTGGCGTTGATGGCGCAGCAGCGCGTCCATAATGTACTTCGCCTGAATAAAATCATCCGTGCACATCCCCGCTTCGTTGCAGCGGCCAAACGTGTCCGCTGGCGGTTTTTGAAAGGTCGTCACCCAGCCGCCAAAATAGTCTTTTATTTGCTGCTGGGTGCGTACTTCCGTCGCGGCTCCCATCGCGTCCGCGGCGGCGGCGCCCACCAGGCATCCCAGTATTTTGTTTTGATCAACGTGCATGATGACTCCTTATTTCACGGTCATGGCTTGTGCCAGCGAATGGCTGGAAAGAAAAGTGTTGAGTTGGTCAGGAAACGGTAAAGCGGTCATTGCGCCTTTTGCCGTCACCGCCATAGCGCCGCAGGCATTAGCATTGCTGATGGCCTCCGCCAGTAGGGTATGATTCCAGCAATTTGCGCGGGAAAGGGTGAACAACAGCCCGCCGACAAAAGCATCGCCGGCTCCCGTGGTATCGACAACATCGACGCGCAGTGCGGGGAAATGGAATTCCCCCTCGGCGGTAATCAACAGCGCGCCATCGGCCCCCAGCGAAATGATCGTAGTGTCACACCCAAGATCGCGCAGGTAATAACGCGCATCCTGCCAGTGACTGGCCCCGCTGAGCTGGCACAGCTCATCTGCCGAGACTTTGCAGATAGAAGCCAGTGCGGCGGACCGGGCGATCAGTTCAGGGATTTCATCAGTATTCCCCCACATTTTGCTGCGCAGATTGACGTCAAACAGTACGTAACCACCCGCTTCACGCATTCTTCTCGCTCCCTCAAGGCACGCCTCGCGAGCGGGCCTGTCGGTGAGGCCAATTGAGCTGAAGTAAAACCATTCGTGCTGCCTGAACGGCGGCAGGTCCTGCGGCGAGACGTAGGTATCGGCACCTGGATGCACCAGATAGGTAAAACTGCGCTCCCCATCAGCTGTCAGGTTGACGATCAGCACCGCGCTGGTCAGGTCCGCATCCAGCCTTAGAAACGTGACATCCACGCCGTTATCCTGAAAAACCTGGCGCAGGAAGCGGCCGGCGTCATCGTCACCAAGACAGCCAATAAAACCGCACTCTCCGCCCAGCCTGGCAACGCATACCCCCACGTTCGCCGACGCTCCGCCGGGGCATTTCAGATAGCTGTTCTGTTTTTCCGGCACCAGGTCAACGGAGGCATCGCCGATAACCCAAACCTTATTCATGGCCTTCATTTGCGCCTCCTTATGCCTGTTTCTGCGCCAGGGCGAGCTGAATATCTCGATAATATTCATTATTAATCAGATACTTTTTCATAAGCAGCCCAACCGCAAGGTGGAACAGAGCCGGAATGAGCGTCATCATCAGCGCAATACCGGTGAGCGAACGCGCGCTCTGTTCAACATCGGCCTGATAGCCAAAGTGGCTCAGCAGGAATCCGAGTATCCCGCCCGCGATCCCCATCCCAAACTTCTGGAAGAAGAGGATGCCGCCAAACGCCAACCCGGAAACGCGCAGACCGGTTTTCTTTTCGCCGTAATCCACCGCTTCGGCGATAGAGGACCAGAACACCGGCATTTGCATATCGCAGAAGAAATTAATAAGAAAATAGAACGCAAACGCCAGGATAAGATTTTCACGCCCGACGGAGAAATACATCAGCGCGCTCAGGATAAAGGTAATAATCTGGGTGTAGCGGAACATCTTAATTTTGTCCCAGAACTTGGTTATCCAGGTGGTAGCGATCATCGCTAAAATAGAGGCAACGACGCCGGTAGTCAGGAAGGGTGAAATCAGACTATCTCCGCCGTTCAGATAATACTTGGCGTAATAAGCGGCAACGGAACCGCGAATAACATAACCGCACATCAGCAGCAGAATAACAACGCCGAGAATAATCCACTGATCGTTGCGTAACAGATATTTAAACTGTTTCCCCACCGATAACGACGTAATTTCCGGCTCGCTGCGTTCACGCGTGGTAAGAAAACAGAAGATAAACAGCAGCGCACCCATCGCCCCCATCAGCCCCATCGAAAACTGGTAACCCAGCGCCTTGTTGCCCTGCCCCAGCCAGACGGCAAGCATCGGTACGACGATAGTCACCAGGAAAGCGGCAATCTTGGTCATCACAAAACGATAACCGTTGGCGCTTAACCGTTCGACGGGGTCGCTGGTAATCACGCCAATCATCGAAATATAGGGAATGGTGATCGCGGTATAGACCAGGGTCATAAGAATATAGGTGCCATAGGCCCATGCCAGTTTGGCCATATAAGCCATATCAGGCGTAATAAACATCAAATACACGGCGAAACCAAAAGGAATGGCAAACCACAGCAGCCACGGGCGGTAACGCCCCCAGCGCGTATTCAGTTTATCGGTCAGAACCCCCATGGCCGGATCGATAATGGCATCAATCATCCGCACAACCACAAACAGTACGCCAACATCAGCGGCGCTCAGGCCGTAGATATCGGTATAGAAATAGGCGAGGAGCAGCTGCATGGCGATAATCACAACGTTTATCGCCATATCTCCCGCGCCGAAGCCGATTTTTTCCACGATAGAAAGTTTCATGTTGATATTCCTTTACGCTTAACAGCGCAAATCTGGTGAACAATTAATGATGTCACTACATGAAATAAAAACGTTTTTATATAAGCCATCCACCAGACAATCTATGGAGGCTATGAAGAGAGTGTAACTAACCACCAAAAGATATAAAGGTATACCTTTATATCTTTTGATCGGTTTCACATATTTTTATAAACACGATCTTACCCCAGTTTTAAACCGGGATAAGAATCAATAAGATAATGAGCAGGGGGGTGTAACGAAAATCAGCGGGAAGACAAAATGGCGCAACTATGGTCCTGAATCTCTTCCGCCGATGCGCGATTAAGCGTCAGCAGGTTACGCTCGGTCGCCAGCAGGACAAAAGAGTCGTCGCTTTGGCGTACCACCGCCAGCGCATAGCGTCCCATATGATCGCGCGCTTCCGGCACCTCTTCCGCCAGCATCATAAACGGACTACGCTGCGCCAGTTCGCTCTCGGTTACCCGGCGCGCCAGGTATTCATGCCCCATCAGGCCACCCGGCAGCGGAAGCCAGCGAGTGCTGATGCGCGTGAGATCGTTATCCAGTTGTTCCCGAACGTCAGGACGGATGCAAGAAATATGGATATGCAAATGGTCCTGTGAACGACCAAGCCGCGAATTAATCGCCAGCGAGACCGCGCTATCCGGAATATCATGCCCGTATTTTTTACTCATATAGCCGCGAGCCTGCCAGGCCAGCCAGAAAAAGTTGGGCGTAGCGGGTTCCAGCAATAGCGGGCTTTCTGTACCGTTGATACGGTAGGTGGGCATCAATAAATATTGCAACGGACCGTGACGATCTTTAAAGACGACATAGCCAGCGCGAGGTTTGACTTCCGCGCACGGCGCTGGGTTTTGATGCTGTAACTGATCGGGCAGGCATTGTTCAAGCACGATTTCCCGTAATGCATCAGGGTTGCCGGAAAATTTCCAGTAACCGACGCCCGCCGCGGCGACAATCACTATCACCGCCAGTAAAAAGTAGCCTGTTTTTTTCATGATATGCGTTCCCTGTGACCCATAGACGGGGAAGAGTAACGCAAAATTGTGGCAAAGAAAAAACCCGGTAACATAATACGTTACCGGGTTTATAAACGGTTTAGCGTTTGCTGATTTGGTCGAACGTACCGCCATTAGCGAAGTGATCTTTTTGCGCCTTCGCCCAGCCGCCAAACACCTCGTCAATGGTGAACAGCTTCAGCTTCGGAAACGCATCGTCGTATTTTTTCGCCACGTCAGCATCGCGCGGACGGTAGAAGTTTTTCGCTGCTATCTCCTGCCCTTCCGGCGAGTAGAGATACTTCAGGTAGGCTTCCGCTACCGCTTTGGTGTCTTTCTTTTCCACCACTTTGTCGACCACGGAAACGGTCGGCTCTGCGAGAATAGATTCACTCGGGGTCACTATCTCGAATTTATCTTTACCCAGTTCATTCGTCGCCAGTAGCGCTTCGTTTTCCCAGGCAATCAGCACATCACCGATACCGCGTTCAACGAAAGTATTGGTTGAGCCGCGCGCGCCGGAGTCCAGCACTTCAACGTTTTTAAACAGGGCTTTGACAAAGTCCTGCGCTTTGGCCTGATCGTTATTGTTGTGGTGCAGGGCGTAGCCCCATGCCGCCAGATAGTTCCAGCGGGCGCCGCCAGAGCTTTTCGGGTTTGGCGTAATCACCGACACACCGGGTTTAATCAGATCGTTCCAGTCATGAATTTGTTTTGGATTGCCTTTACGGACCAGGAAAACGATGGTGGAGGTGTAAGGTGCTGAGTTATCCGGCAGACGCTTAATCCAGTTTTTATCGATACGACCACGTTCAGCAATAGCGTCCACATCGTAAGCCAGCGCCAGCGTCACGACATCGGCTTCAATGCCGTTAATGACGGAAGTCGCCTGTTTACCCGAACCGCCGTGCGATTGGCGGATCACGACGTTGTCGCCGGTTTCCTGCTTCCAGTGCGCGCTAAACGCTTTGTTGTACTGCTCGTACAGCTCACGCGTTGGATCGTACGATACGTTAAGTAACTGAATATCCTTTGCCAGAATGCTGGTTGACGCCAGCAATAATGTGAACCCCACGCCCCACTTTTTCATCGCCCGACTCGCTTATGTTGTGTTGTGATGAGCAAAGCGTGCCAGAAAGAGATCCAAACATTAAAGAATAAAAAAAGATTGGCTATAACTTCGAGGAATAAATCTGAGGGATTGCCGGATGGCGGCTAGCGCCTAATCCGGCCTACACGTTTCTGCAACCTGTAGGCCTGATAAGCGTAGCGCCATCAGGCGCGCAAAAACAATCAGTACAGTTTTTTCGCGCACTCCATCCAGTCGCTTTTGAACGGACGCTTCATGTTTTCAATCGCATCGATGATGTCATGATGAACAAGCTGCTCGTTCTGGATACCGACACAACGACCGCCATGGCCTTCCAGCAGCAGGTCAATAGCATACGCGCCCATACGGGAAGCCAGAATGCGATCGTAAGGTACCGGGGAACCACCGCGCTGAATGTGGCCGAGCACCGTCGCACGCGTTTCACGGCCCGTTTCTTTTTCAATAAAGTGCGCCAGCTCGTCAACATCACACATATGTTCGGTGATAGCGACGATAGCGTGTTTTTTCCCTTTCGCGATCCCGGCTTTGATTTCCGCCACCAGATCCTCGCGATTAAATTCAACTTCCGGCACCACGATAAACTCACAGCCGCCAGCAATAGCCGCCGCCAACGTCAGGTCGCCGCAATAACGGCCCATCACCTCAACGATAGAGATACGCTGGTGAGAAGAGGAGGTGTCACGCAGACGGTCAATCGCTTCCACTACAGTGCCGAGAGCAGTGAAGTAGCCGATAGTGTAGTCGGTGCCTTTGATGTCGTTATCGATAGTGCCTGGCAGACCGATGCACGGGAAGCCCATTTCAGTCAGACGTTTTGCACCCATATAAGAACCGTCGCCGCCAATAACTACCAGCGCATCGATACCGCGTTTTTTCAGGTTTTCGATCGCGACAGCGCGAATATTTTCGTCACGGAATTCCGGGAAACGGGCAGAACCGAGGAAAGTACCGCCACGGTTGATCATGTCAGATACGCTGTAACGGTCAAGCTGCACCATACGATCTTCATACAGGCCCAGATAGCCGTCATAAATGCCCATGACTTCCAGCCCTTCCGTCAACGCTGCGCGCACAACACCGCGGATTGCCGCGTTCATGCCCGGCGCATCACCGCCGCTTGTCAACACACCGATTTTCTTAATCATGACTACCTCTGAACTTTGGAATGCAAAATGAAATCTATTGCCGGAAGCCGATTTCGCACTTCGAAACGATCCAACGAATATACAGATAGTATAACAATCCCTTCCTGCTGAATTGATTCAGGTCAGGCCAAATGGCGGTAATTTATACACAAAATGCTGGCCTGGCTCACTTTTTAACAATCAATTATACAAGCTCGAACTTCCTGCCTTCCCTGGGAACGACTGAACAGGGATCCTGATGAATAATGACATCTGAACCCGGAAAACGCTGTAAAATCGCCTGCTCTACCTGGTCAGCCACAAAATGCGCCTGAACGAGCGGCAGATTATCTTCCATTTCCAAATGAATCTGAATAAAGCGAGTCGGCCCTGACTGCCGCGTGCGGAGATCGTGCGCGCCGCTGACTCCCGGCCATGACGTCACGATATCAATAATTTCCTGTCGTTCCGCATCGGGCAGCGCGCGATCCAATAATGACTGCACCGCCTCATACCCCATACGTAACGCGCTATACAAAATATAGATGCCGATACCTAACGCAAACAGGGCATCCGCACGATGCCAACCGTACCAGGATAACCCAAGCGCGATAAGAATCGCTCCGTTCATCATAACATCAGACTGATAATGAAGCATATCCGCCCGTACCGCCTGACTTTGGGTCTTGCGTACCACCCAGCGCTGAAACGTGACCAGTATAATAGTGCATATCAGAGCGATGACGGTAACGCCAATCCCCACGCCGGGGTCGTTCATTGGCGTCGGCTTAATCAGATTCTGGATACTGGTCAAAAACAGAAACAACGCCGAACCGGAAATAAACATACTTTGCGCCAGCGCCGCCAGCGACTCCGCTTTACCGTGCCCAAACGTGTGTTCATCATCTGCGGGTTGCAGCGAATAACGCACGACCAACAAATTCGTCAATGACGCGGCAATATCCACCAGCGAGTCCACCAACGCCGCCAGAATACTCACCGATCCCGTATACCACCACGCAAAAATTTTGATCAAAAGTAACGCTGATGCCATCGCCGTTGCCGCGATAGCCGCCCGGCTAACCAGCCGTCCATAGGTTTGATTCATAAATACTCCCGCTATCTTCTGCCGGTAGTATAACGGATGGTTTAAAACAGTAAGCTAATAACAGAATGACAAACTGGAGATAAAAAAAACCCCCACATCATGTGGGGGAAGACAGGGATGGTGTCTATGGCAAGGAAAACAGGGTTGTTACTGGGAACGTGAGTTGCTACTACTCAATAATTTCAACGATGAACTTTTTTGCCATTGCGCCACGTCGCGCAGTTGCTCCATTCGTTGCTGATGCTTTTCATTCAAAACCGCTTGCTGCTCCGGCGTTAACAGGCGATACATCTGGTTACGCACGCGGGCCATTTCGACCTGGCGGGCGACCTGCTCTTGCGCCATTTTTTCTGCCTGAGCGCGCACAGCGCTTTCATCAAATTTTTCTGCGGTGACAAGCCGATGCATTGTCTCCATTTCGCTAACATTAACAGGAGGCTGTTCGTGCCTTGCCTGTTGCATAAGATCTCGCATCTGCTGACGCTGATGTTCGGTTAAACTTATGCCGTCAAACATATGATTTTGCGCGCTACGCTGCGTGGCCCCGTCACCGGGGTGCCAGTTATCGCTTGTAACAACTTCAGCTGCGTGGCTTAAAAAACTGAATGCCAGCGTTGAGGCCATAACAGCAGCGGTAACTTTGCGCATCGCTTGCTCCCAAAATCTTTTCTGTCGCGATTCAACGAGAGACAGTTTACGATTCGGGCTGCAAACATGCGTCAGGGGGTGTAAAACAACGTAAAGTCATGGATTAGCGACGCCTGATGACGTAATTTCTGCCTCGGAGGTACGTAAACAATGAATAAAATCCTGTTAGTTGATGATGACCGAGAGCTGACTTCCCTGTTAAAAGAGCTCCTCGAAATGGAAGGTTTTAATGTCCTGGTGGCCCACGACGGCGAGCAGGCGCTTGAGCTTTTGGATGACAGCATCGATTTACTTTTGCTTGACGTCATGATGCCGAAGAAAAACGGTATCGATACGTTGAAAGCGCTTCGCCAGACACACCAGACGCCTGTCATTATGCTGACCGCGCGCGGCAGCGAGCTGGATCGCGTTCTCGGCCTTGAGCTGGGCGCGGACGACTATTTACCCAAACCATTTAACGACCGCGAGCTGGTAGCGCGCATCAGGGCTATTTTGCGCCGTTCCCACTGGAGCGAACAGCAGCAGAGCAGCGACAACGGCTCGCCGACGCTGGAAGTTGATGCGCTAAGCCTTAATCCGGGCCGCCAGGAAGCCAGTTTCGATGGCCAAACGCTGGAGCTGACCGGTACGGAGTTCACCCTGCTCTATTTGCTGGCGCAACACCTCGGCCAGGTGGTTTCCCGTGAACATTTAAGCCAGGAAGTGCTGGGTAAGCGCCTGACGCCGTTCGATCGCGCTATTGATATGCATATTTCTAACCTGCGCCGCAAACTGCCGGAACGCAAAGACGGTCACCCGTGGTTTAAAACATTGCGTGGTCGCGGCTATCTGATGGTTTCCGCTTCATGATAGGAAGTTTAACCGCGCGCATCTTCGCCATCTTCTGGTTGACGCTGGCGCTGGTGCTAATGCTGGTACTGATGTTGCCCAAGCTCGATTCACGCCAGATGACCGAGCTGCTGGACAGCGAACAGCGCCAGGGATTGATGATAGAGCAACATGTAGAAGCTGAACTTGCGAACGATCCGCCCAACGACCTGATGTGGTGGCGTCGCCTGTTCCGCGCGATCGATAAGTGGGCGCCGCCTGGACAGCGGTTATTACTGGTGACCTCTGAAGGACGCGTGATCGGCGCTGAACGCAGCGAAATGCAGATCATTCGTAACTTCATTGGTCAGGCGGATAACGCCGATCATCCGCAGAAGAAAAAATATGGCCGCGTAGAGATGGTGGGGCCGTTCTCCGTTCGTGACGGAGAGGATAATTACCAGCTTTACCTGATTCGACCGGCCAGCAGTTCGCAATCCGATTTTATTAATCTGCTGTTTGACCGCCCGCTCCTGTTGCTCATTGTCACGATGCTGGTCAGTTCGCCGCTCTTGCTATGGCTGGCATGGAGTCTGGCGAAACCGGCGCGTAAGTTGAAAAACGCGGCTGATGAAGTGGCGCAAGGCAACCTGCGTCAGCATCCGGAGCTGGAGGCGGGTCCGCAGGAGTTCCTCGCCGCTGGCGCCAGTTTTAACCAGATGGTGACGGCGCTGGAACGGATGATGACCTCGCAGCAGCGTTTGCTGTCAGACATCTCCCATGAGCTGCGAACGCCCCTTACGCGCCTGCAACTGGGTACCGCGCTGCTGCGTCGTCGTGGCGGCGAAAGCAAAGAGCTGGAGCGTATTGAAACCGAAGCGCAGCGTCTGGACAGCATGATCAATGACCTGCTGGTGATGTCGCGTAACCAACAGAAAAATGCGCTGGTCAGCGAAACGATGAAAGCCAATCAGCTATGGGGCGAAGTGCTGGATAACGCCGCCTTTGAAGCCGAACAGATGGGCAAGTCGTTAACGGTAAATTATCCGCCGGGGCCGTGGCCGCTCTATGGCAACCCAAACGCGCTGGAAAGCGCGCTGGAAAATATAGTTCGTAATGCGCTGCGCTATTCACATACGAAGATTGAAGTCGGCTTCTCGGTGGATAAAGACGGTATTACGATCACGGTCGATGACGACGGGCCGGGCGTCAGCCCTGAAGACCGCGAGCAGATCTTCCGTCCGTTCTATCGCACTGATGAGGCGCGCGACCGCGAGTCTGGCGGCACCGGGCTGGGGCTGGCGATTGTCGAAAGCGCCATGCAGCAGCACCGCGGCTGGGTGAAGGCTGACGATAGCCCGCTCGGCGGGTTGCGGCTTACGCTGTGGCTACCGCTGTACAAGCGAACCTAAAAACCATCGGCCTGCGAATGCAGGCCGATTTTTTATCTCGCCGTCGAGATTTACCGGGAGATTTCCGGCGCCAGAATCCACTCGGCGCTGTCATTCCACACGTCCATCCGGGTAATTTTGCCATCGCGCACTTCGAAGCGGTCGATAAAGCGGTTATCGGCAAACGGGCGACCGTCGGGCCATTCGCCATACAACGTACCGTTGGAATAAATCACAACGTAATCATCATGCTGCACCGCATCAAACTCGCCCAGCGCCTTCTTCACCCACTTGTAGCGAGCGCCGTTAAACTGCGCGATATCTGCCGCGCCCGCCATCGCCCGGCCTCCGGTGAAGGTAATTTTCACCTCCGGGTGCATATACGTTGCGGCGCGTTCAGCATCGGGAATCATCGAGGCCACCAAAAATTCTTTTACGATCGCCACCGCATTTTCAGCTTCAGTCATAATCCTTCCTTTCATTTTGGCGGAGTTTTATCCCCCCACAGTCGTCTGGCGCTATCTTCAATTTTGCCGCTCAAACGACGCTTTTGCATGGTGCGGCTCCAGCTCGCCGACAGCCCAGCGGCGCTCAACAGCCGGTGATATTGTTCGTCATCAAACGGCATAGACCAGGCGATAACACCCGCTTCATGAACCGAGACATCGCTCAGACGCGACGCCAGTTCCAGCGGCGCATCGCTGGAGACCTTACCTGGCGCAATGACCCGATACAGCCAGCCGGTTTTTCCGCTGTTCTGCATAAGGAGGGCCATGTCGCTGATGGCAAAGTGGAAATTAAGTTTAAAGCATGGAGAGCGCGGCTGAGTGACCTGGATCAACGCCTCGCCCCAGCGGTAGATGTCGCCAATAAACACGTTGTGTTCGGTCATTCCGTTCGTCGACAGATTCTCGCCAAACGCCGGGGCGCAAAACAGCGTCGCCTGCTCGGGGAACTGGCGAATCCAATCAGCATAGTGTTCGCGGGGATAATGGCATAGCGCGCGATCGGGGCCGCCGTGGATTTTCTTTTCGGCCTGCTGATCGCCTGCCAGACCCAGCTCGGTCAGCATGAGTTCGCCGTCGATTTGCACCTTGGCGATAGCGCTCGGGCGGCTGCCGTCATAGTCACGAATTTTGCCAATAAACACGTCAACCGGATAATGCATCTGCTGCTCCTTACGCGGATACAAAAAAAGCGAGTCATCAGACTCGCTTCTACAGACGTGCAATGCAAATTATTTTTTAGCGGCGAAACGCGCTGCTGCTTCGTCCCAGTTCACCACGTTCCAGAACTCTTTGATGTAGTCCGGGCGGCGGTTCTGGAATTTCAGGTAGTAAGCGTGTTCCCACACGTCCAGGCCCAGGATCGGGAAGCCGGAAGCGCCGGAAATGGCTTCACCCATCAGCGGGGAATCCTGGTTTGCGGTAGAAACCACAGCCAGTTTGTCGCCTTTCAGCACCAGCCACGCCCAGCCGGAGCCGAAACGGGTTGCTGCTGCTTTTTCGAATTCAGCTTTGAAGTTGTCAACGGAACCGAAGTCACGCTCGATAGCCGCTTTCAGATCGCCCTGCAGAGTGGTGCCTTTTTTCAGCCCTTTCCAGAACAGGCTGTGGTTAGCGTGGCCGCCCGCGTTGTTACGCAGCACGGTTTTTTTGTCCGCTGGCACCTGATCCAGTTTAGTAATCAGTTCTTCAACCGGCAGGTCAGCAAACTCAGGCAGGTTTTCCAGCGCCGCGTTAGCGTTGTTGACATAGGTTTGATGGTGTTTGGTGTGGTGAATCTCCATCGTCTGCTTATCGAAGTGCGGTTCCAGTGCATCATAAGCGTACGGCAGGGATGGCAGTGTATAACTCATAATCATCTCCATTATTGTCGAGCGGCACAGTGTTAACGCCGCGTAAGCAGTTGGTTCATTATAGTTAATTAAATGATATTGAAAATGATTATCAATACCGTACTTTTTCCAGGGTTATAAACGTTACGGCATCCGCTGAAAAAAATCGTTTTTTACGCCTCCAACCGAAACCGCCTGTTGATGAATTCCTGGAAATCATGAAATGTGAAACAGGGTTTCAAAATCTTTCTTTTGGTGCCAATTTTTGTCAGCGGTGGCAAAATCAAGAAGGTTATAATTTCACCATGCAATTACATTCCCGGTAAATTATTACAATTGCGAGGGAATTATGAAGCAACCTGGTTTTATACGTCTGGCTACGTTGGCCTTACTCTCCACACTCTCTTTCTTCTCCCACGGCGAAACCATTTTGCGCCTGGCCTACGCTGAAAATAGCCAGCCGGTAAAAGATGCGTTGCACTTCCTGGGGCAGCAAGTTGAAGAGAAAACGGGCGGCGATATCAAAGTACAGTACTTCCCGGACGGACAGCTTGGCGGAGAGCGCGAACTGGTGGAGTTGACGCAGGTCGGCGTCGTCGACATCACTAAAGTGTCGTCCGGGCTGATGGAGAGTTTTTCGCCTGAGTACGGCGTGTTCTCACTTCCCTACCTGTTTGCCACCGTCGATGAATACTACCGCGTAATGGATAACCCACAGGTGATGGAGCCTGTTTATCAGTCCACCGCCGCGCAGGGGTTTGTCGGCGTAGGCTGGTATGATTCCGGCGCGCGTAATTTTTATATGAGCAAAGCGCCGGTTAAACGCATTGAGGATTTACGCGGGAAGAAGATCCGCGTCATGCAGAGTGAGACGGCGATCCAAACTCTCAAACTGCTGGGCGCTTCGCCCATCGCCATGAGCCAGGCGGAGGTCTATACCTCGTTACAACAAGGCATTCTCGACGGCGCGGAAAACAATGAGTTCGCTCTCACCATCGCCCGCCACGGCGAAGTCGCCCGTTATTACACCTACGATATGCACACCCGCATTCCCGATATCCTGCTAATGAGTACCCTCACGCTGGAAAAGCTGACGCCGGAACAGCAGCGCATCGTCGAAGCCGCCATCAAGGCGTCGATCGAATTTGAGAAAGCCGCATGGGACAAGGAAATAGAGAAAACCAGGCTGGCGGCGGTAAAAGATTTCAACGTTGAATTCTACGAGATCGACAAAAAACCCTTCCAGAAGGCAGTACAGCCTATTTACGACGGCCTGAAAAACAAACCGCGGCTTTACGGGCTGTATCAACGTATCCAGACAGCAAAAAATTAATCTAATCAGGAAATTAAGATGAACACATTCAGAAAAGGACTTGATTTATTGCTGGGCGCTATCTGTTGCCTGGTGCTGGCGATAATGGTTGGCATCGCCTGCTGGCAGGTGGTGAGCCGCTACATTCTGGGCGTTCCCAGCACCCTTACCGAAGAGATGCTGCGATTTCTCCTGGTGTGGGTATCAATGCTGGGCATGGCTTTTGTCGCCGGTCAGAAACAGCATATCAGCCTGACTCTCTTACTGGATAAGGTGTCGCCGACGATTCGTGGCTGGTGGGATATTATTCTGCAGGTCATTTTTATCGCGTTTTCCATTTGGGTATTGATTATCGGCGGCTTAAAGATTTCTGCGATTTCTATGCTGCAAATCTCCCCTGCGCTGGGCATTCCGATGGGGAAAATTTATTACGCGCTCCCCTGCGCAGGCGTACTGATCATCCTCTATGGGCTGCTGAATATCGTTGACGCCCTGAAAGCTATCCATTCCGCCACGGATACCACTGAGCACACTCTGGAGAAATCACATGATTGACCCTATTTTTGCGTCCTGTACGCTAATTGCCGTCTTTGTTGTTTTACTGGCCATGGGCGCGCCTATTGGGATCTGCATCGTTATCGCCTCTTTCAGCACCATGATGCTGGTACTGCCTTTCGATATTTCGATGTTCGCCACCGCGCAAAAAATGTTCTCCAGCCTGGACAGTTTTGCCTTGCTGGCCGTGCCGTTCTTCGTTTTGTCCGGGGTGATCATGAATAGCGGGGGAATTGCCGCCCGGCTGGTCAATTTTGCCAAACTGTTTACTGGCAAACTGCCCGGCTCGCTCTCTTATACCAACATCGTCGGCAATATGATGTTCGGTGCAATTTCCGGATCGGCGATTGCCGCCTCAACCTCCATCGGCGGCGTGATGGTGCCGATGAGCGCGCGCGAAGGTTACGATCGCGGCTTTGCGGCCGCGGTGAATATCGCCTCCGCGCCGACGGGAATGTTAATTCCGCCCACCACGGCTTTTATCCTTTATGCGCTGGCAAGCGGGGGAACATCGATTGCCGCTCTGTTCGCCGGCGGTCTGGTCGCGGGAGTGCTGTGGGGCGTTGGCTGTATGCTGGTCACGCTGGTGGTCGCTAAGCGTCGAAATTATCGGGTTTTCTTCACCGTCCAAAAAGGCATGGCGCTAAAAGTTGCCGTTGAGGCCATTCCCAGCCTGCTGCTGATCGTGATTATCGTCGGCGGCATTGTGCAGGGGATTTTCACCGCCATTGAAGCCTCCGCGATTGCCGTGGTGTATACATTATTGTTGACGATGGTGTTTTACCTCACGCTGAAAATTAAGGATTTGCCTTCGATTTTGCTCCAGACAGTGGTAATGACCGGGGTCATCATGTTCCTGCTGGCAACCTCTTCGGCGATGTCCTTCTCGATGTCGATCACCAATATTCCTGCGGCGCTGAGCGATATGATCCTCGGTATTTCCGCCAATAAACTGGTTATCCTGTTAGTCATTACCGTCTTTTTGTTGATTATCGGCGCATTTATGGATATCGGTCCGGCCATTCTGATTTTTACCCCGATTCTGCTGCCGATCATGGCTAAACTGGGCGTCGATCCGGTGCATTTCGGCATTATCATGATCTATAACCTGGCGATTGGCACCATTACGCCGCCAGTTGGCAGTGGTTTATATGTCGGGGCGAGCGTCGGTAAGGTCAAAGTTGAGGAAGTGATTAAACCGTTGCTGCCTTTTTACGGCGCGATTATCGGCGTTCTGTTATTAATTACCTACATTCCGGAAATCACACTGTTCTTACCCCGTCTACTGGGCATCATGTAAGCGCATAGTTTCCTGCACATCTCGTTGGCCGGATGGCGATTCGCGTCTTATCCGGCCAACGCACGATAATAATTATCCGCAGGTCATCACCAGGTAAAAAAAACCGGCTACCTATAAAGTAGCCGGAAAAGGGAATAAATAATAAACAGGGATAATGATTAGAATGTGTAGCCTATACCCACGCGGAAACGGGTTTGTCTTTCATCGCTGTTGCTATTGACGGAAACATTACCTACCTCAACGAATGGCGACCATTGATCAATAATATAGGCAGTTCTGAAGTTATATTCATAGTTATCTTTGCCGCCATCGTAAAGATCATATTTATCAGCTTTCTTATAAATTCCTTCGATTGTCCAGTCAAAGTTGTTCCATTTATAACCCGCCCAGACATCCATACGATTGATGGTATCATCATCACGGATATCAGAAGAACGGCGTACATATTCAAAACGATAGCGCGCACCAACCCACCAGCTTTCATTTAATGTCCACGTCGCGCGGAAGTAAGGCTTATAGGTAGAGTAACCGTTGCCTGTTTCCAGCACGAAACCCGGTTGCCAGGCGACATCACCGGTTTTAAATTGGTAGCTTATCGTATATTCGTTACCCTGTGTTTCCAGGTCATTAAACGCTTTATTGGTGTCATCCCCGCCTGATTTTGAGATAGCTTCTATCGCAAAACCAACACCATTCGCAAACCGATGAGAAATATACGCACGGTCATAGTTAGCTTTACTGTCATCAAGATATTCATGACGAACATCGACATATACTGCATGCGCATTTGTTACAACAAGAGGTAATAGTAAGAAAAGAGATTTTCTCATAACAGAATCCATTTAATTTAAAATTAAAACGTTGTTTCATGTCAGACCATTACAACCATAATACGCAATGTGAATGGCGACAATATAGACAAAGATCTTTAATTTAAAATTGGGATAATGTTCAAAAAGCAAAATAAAATAAATGAAATTTATATTCGTCATATAAAATAAAAATCAAAACACCATCAACAACACTAATATAGGAATTTCCTTATACTTATATTTCATTGATTCCTAACATTAATTTCAATATATTTAAATTGTAAATACAAATAAAACAACCAAATAATTACTGTATAACTACCCTTTTATCAAACGGTAAGTCAGACCATTCCCATTATGTGATCTCACGCAGCGTTTTCTTTGTATTGTTGCCAGCTAAGTCGTTTCGTGTCGTTATGATGAAGGTATTTTAGAAAACAAATATTACCCACTGATTTAAATAACATCCAGACGGTCACGATGCGCTCCGACTTTTTTAAAACGTGAAGTTAATCACTTCATTAACGTGCTGATTGCCAGAATACACCCAACGGCGGCAATCGTTATAAGGTTACCAGGCTGCGTAATTTTTAAACTCATGCAAACGGAAGGGGTATCCCGTCCATAAAAAATAATGAGGAACATGTCATGAGTAACGCGATTACGATGGGTATTTTCTGGCATCTGATAGGGGCGGCCAGTGCAGCCTGCTTCTATGCCCCGTTCAAGCAAGTGAAACAGTGGTCATGGGAAACCATGTGGTCAGTGGGCGGCATCGTCTCCTGGCTTATTCTGCCGTGGACAATTAGCGCTCTGTTACTGCCTGATTTCTGGGCCTATTATGGGCAGTTTAACCTCTCCACCCTTTTACCGGTTTTTCTGTTCGGCGCCATGTGGGGCATCGGCAATATTAATTACGGTCTGACCATGCGTTATCTCGGGATGTCGATGGGTATCGGCATCGCTATCGGCATTACGCTTATCGTCGGCACGCTGATGACGCCTATCATCAACGGTAACTTCGATGTGTTAATCCATACCGAAGGGGGACGCATGACGCTACTTGGCGTTTTTGTCGCGCTGATCGGCGTCGGGATTGTGACGCGCGCCGGACAGTTAAAAGAACGCAAAATGGGCATTAAAGCGGAGGAGTTCAATCTGAAGAAAGGGCTTCTGCTGGCAGTGATGTGCGGTATTTTCTCGGCGGGGATGTCTTTTGCCATGAACGCCGCGAAACCGATGCATGAAGCTGCTGCCGCGCTTGGCGTTGACCCGCTCTATGTCGCGCTGCCGAGTTACGTGGTGATTATGGGCGGCGGCGCGCTGGTGAACCTCGGTTTCTGTTTTATCCGCCTGGCAAAAGTGCAAAATCTGTCGATAAAAGCCGACTTCTCGCTGGCAAGGCCATTGATTATCAGCAATATTCTGCTGTCCGCGCTTGGCGGTCTGATGTGGTATTTGCAGTTCTTTTTCTATGCCTGGGGTCACGCGCGCATTCCCGCGCAATATGACTACATGAGCTGGATGCTGCACATGAGCTTCTATGTGCTGTGCGGGGGGCTTGTCGGTTTGGTGCTAAAAGAGTGGAAAAATGCTGGCCGCCGTCCCGTTGCTGTATTAAGCCTCGGCTGCGTGGTAATTATTATCGCGGCGAATATTGTCGGTTTAGGCATGGCCAGTTAATCGCTTTGATTACTGAGATGACGCCATTGGCTCGGCGTCATCCCGGTTTCCCGCGTGAACACCACTGAAAAATAATTACTATCTTCAAAACCGCACTGCATCGAAATCTCGCTAATCATCAGCGGGCTATGCTGAAGCAGATACTGCGCGTGGCAAATACGGACCTGGCGTAAATATTGATTAATCGTCATCCCGGTTTGGGCGCGAAACTGCTGCCGCAGCACCCGTTCGCTGCATTGTTCCTGCTGGCAAAACGCATCCAGCGCAAAGGGACACTCAAGGCTATTAGCCAAAGCGGTAATTAATTTATCCAACAGGGTTTCTCGGGAGGTTGCCGGAAGATCGTCGGTCGCGTAGCGATGCCGTTTTAACGTCATCACCAGTTGACCAAACAGCAATTCCGCCATCTCATTCGCCAGCGGATCGCGTCCATTACTCTCATGTTCAAGATGGTTAATGACCTGCCGCGCCTGATTCATTCCCATACTGCCCAGCCGCCAGTGAGGATGCCACTGCGCTCCCTGAAAGCCGGGAATCATCGCCTGCCAGTTTACATTGAGTTTCAAACGCTCCGGGCAGTAAATGATATTTTGCAGCACCAGATCGTTAACGGAAGTATAGGAGTGTTTGTCTTCAGCACGAATGTAAAACAGATCGCCGCGGGTAATTCTGTATGGGCGCTCATTAAGAACGTGTAGGCCATTGCCCCGCCAGACCATCACCAGTTCACAAAACTCATGCGTATGTTCCGCAAAAACATCCTGTGGATAGCGATCGGCAACCGTAACGGCCTGCTGCTCATCAGTAAAAAAATCTTTTTTCAAAAGGATTAACTGATTTGCCACCGCAGCACCTCATGTTGAATGCTTGCCGGATGGCGCTACGCTTATTCTGTCTACCGCTCGCCGCCGTAGGCCAGGTAAGGCGCAGCCGCCATCCGGTATTAAAGGGTATAATTATCAGCATATTGGCGACGAAAACGTTGATAGCGTTCGCGTTACTGGATTATCGCATCGCGTCCCTGACGGATATCCCGCGGCGACCAGTTAAATTCTCGGCGAAACAGAGTCGAAAAGTGGTTACTGTCGCCAAAACCGCAGCGGTACGCGATTTCTGTCACGCTATGATCGCTATGGCGCAATAAATGCCGGGCTTTGATCAAACGCAGGCGATTAAGGTAACGTTGCGGCGTCAGCCCGGTATGCTGTTTAAGCTGACGATGCAGCGTACGTAGCGACAGCGAAAACTGTTCAGCTACCGCCTCCCAGCAGACCTCCTCCGCAAAATGGTCTTCCAGCCATGCCATCAGTTGGTTGAGTTTGGCGTCGTTATTGGTCGCGCCTTCCATCAGGCTACTGCGGCGTAACAACACCAGTAGTTGCATAAACAAAATTTCGCGATTCGCCACGGCAGGCGCATCCATGCCGTCTCCGGCGCGCTCCATCAGACCGACCAACTGGCGCACCTGCTGCAACACACTCTGATTCACCCGCCAGTGAGAAGGATAGTAACCATCCTGCTCCTGCGGCAGCAATTGATCCAACCCCGCCAGGAACTGGAAGGCGTCCGGTGAACGCCACAGTACATTCGTCAGGCATAGGTTGTCGGTATGTTCATATAAATGCCGGTCGTGATCGCGAACAAAACACACGGTACCGCCGCTGATGGTATACGGCTGCCCGTTGAATACATGAATGCCCGTACCGTGTTCCACAATCACGATTTCATGAAAATCATGATGATGTTCAGGGAAAGCGGCTTGCGGCAGACGAGGTTCAATCGCCACGGGCGCTTTACCTGATGGAAAAAAATCCACGCTATGCAGTACGGTCATGGTTGCTTCCTCCTGAATTCAACATGTCCGAATAGTAATTAAGGGTTATCGGCCTCACCTTAAATTTTTGACGCTAAAGCGCGCAAACATGGTCTTTTTTTCAAGAAAAGGCGGGAAAAAGCGGGAAATGCGGACGACATCACACCGGCCTATTAGTAGAAACTGTGAACGCTATCACGTTCATCTTTGCCTTGTTGCCAGCGGCTCATTTTCCTGTCAGTAACGAGAAGGTAGGTCTTTGAGGGCTTTTTTAGACTGTGCGCAATGACTCTAAGAAGGACCTGATTATGACTTTTCGCCATTGTGTCGCGGTTGATCTCGGCGCATCCAGCGGGCGCGTGATGCTGGCGCGTTACGACAGCAAACACCGCACCCTGACGCTACGTGAAATTCACCGTTTTGTGAACTGCCTACAAAAAACAGACGGGTTTGACACCTGGGACATCGACAGTCTGGAAAAGGATATCCGTCTTGGTCTGAAGAAAGTCTGCAATGAAGGCATTCTTATCGACAGCATCGGCATCGACACCTGGGGCGTCGATTATGTCCTGCTGGATAAACAAGGTCAGCGTGTCGGCCTGCCGGTCTCCTACCGCGATAACCGTACCACGGGCATCATGCCGCAAGCGCTGGTCCAGATCGGCAAAAGCGAAATCTATCGCCGCAGCGGGATTCAGTTTCTGCCGTTTAACACCATCTATCAGCTACGCGCGCTGACGAAACAACAGCCTGAGTTAACGGCGCAGGTCGCTCATGCGCTGCTGATGCCCGATTATTTCAGCTACCGCCTGACCGGTGAAATGAACTGGGAATACACCAACGCCACGACCACCCAGTTGGTCAATATCAATACCGATGACTGGGACGATACCCTGCTGGCGTGGACTGGCGCGAAAAAGAGCTGGTTCGGTCGCCCCTCGCACCCTGGCAATGTTATCGGCGACTGGATTTGCCCGCAGGGCAACCGTATTCCGGTGGTAGCCGTCGCCAGCCACGATACCGCCAGCGCCGTTATTGCCTCTCCGCTGGCAAATAAACATAGCGCTTACCTGTCTTCAGGCACCTGGTCATTGATGGGTTTTGAAAGCAAAATGCCCTACACCACTGATGAGGCGCTGGCCGCCAATATCACCAACGAAGGCGGCGCGGAAGGGCGTTATCGGGTACTGAAAAACATTATGGGTTTGTGGCTGCTCCAGCGCGTGCTGAAAGAACGGCGCATTACCGATCTGCCTGCGCTTATCGCCCAAACAGAAGCGCTGCCGGCCTGCCGTTTCCTGATTAACCCGAATGACGATCGCTTTATCAATCCTGACGATATGCGCGCTGAAATCCAGGCCGCCTGTCGCGAGACCGACCAGCCCGTTCCCGTCAGCGATGCCGAACTGGCGCGCTGCATTTTCGACAGTCTGGCGCTGTTGTATGCCGACATTCTGCACGAACTGGCAAATCTGCGCGGCGAAAAATTTACCCAACTGCATATTGTCGGCGGCGGATGCCAAAACGCGCTACTCAACCAGTTGTGCGCCGATGCATGTGGTATTCGCGTGATGGCCGGGCCGGTTGAAGCCTCCACCCTTGGCAATATTGGTATTCAGCTTATGACCCTCGACGAATTAAACAACATCGATGACTTCCGTCAGGTCGTCAGCGCTAACTACGACCTGACAACCTATATCCCTAATCCTGATAGTGAAATTGCCCGCCACGTTGCGCAGTTTCAACCCAAACGACAGACAAAGGAGCTTTGCGCATGACCACTCAACTGGAACAAGCCTGGGAACTGGCAAAACAACGTTTCGCCGCAGTAGGTATTGATGTCGAGGAGGCGCTGCGCCAGCTCGATCGCCTGCCGGTTTCCATGCACTGCTGGCAGGGCGACGATGTTGCCGGATTCGAGAACCCGGAAGGTTCGTTGACGGGCGGAATTCAGTCGACCGGCAACTATCCGGGCAAAGCGCGTAACGCCACCGAACTGCGCGCCGATCTGGAACAGGCGCTGCGTCTGATCCCAGGCCCCAAACGGCTGAACCTGCACGCCATTTATCTTGAGTCGGATACGCCGGTTGCTCGCGACCAGATCAAACCGGAGCATTTTAAAAACTGGGTGGAGTGGGCGAAAGCGAACCGGCTGGGGCTGGATTTCAACCCCACCTGTTTTTCTCATCCACTGAGCGCTGACGGTTTTACCCTCTCTCATCCAGACGCGAAAATTCGCCAGTTCTGGATCGATCACTGCAAAGCCAGCCGCCGCGTCTCGGCATACTTTGGTGAGCAGCTCGGTACGCCGTCGGTGATGAACATCTGGATTCCGGACGGCATGAAAGACATTACCGTCGACCGTTTAGCCCCGCGCCAGCGCCTGCTGGAAGCGCTGGATGAGGTCATTAGCGAGAAATTCGACCCGGCGCACCACATCGACGCCGTTGAGAGCAAACTGTTTGGCATCGGCGCGGAAAGCTACACCGTCGGCTCCAATGAGTTCTACATGGGCTACGCCACCAGCCGTCAGACCGCGCTGTGTCTGGATGCGGGCCACTTCCATCCCACCGAAGTGATTTCCGACAAAATTTCCGCCGCCATGCTCTACGTACCACGGCTGCTGCTGCACGTCAGCCGCCCGGTACGCTGGGATAGCGACCACGTGGTGCTCCTGGACGATGAAACCCAGGCAATTGCCAGCGAGATCGTCCGTCATAACCTGTTCGACCGTGTGCATATCGGCCTGGATTTCTTCGACGCCTCTATCAACCGTGTCGCCGCGTGGGTTATCGGTACCCGCAACATGAAAAAAGCGCTGCTGCGCGCTCTGCTGGAACCCACAGATCAACTTCGTCAGCTTGAGGCCAGCGGAGATTACACCGCGCGTCTGGCGCTGCTGGAAGAGCAAAAATCTCTGCCGTGGCAGGCCGTCTGGGAAATGTATTGCCAGCGTCACGACACGCCGGCTGGCAGCCAGTGGCTGGAAAGCGTTCGCGCCTACGAAAAAGAGATCCTGAGCAAACGTAGCTGACAGCGACACCTGATCTGTAGGCCGGATAAGACGCCCGCGTCGCCATCCGGCAATAAATGAAACACGATTGCCGGATGGCGCTGCGCTTATCCGGCCTACGTAAGACCCGAATAACCTTCGGGCAATGAATGGGAACACGAACATGCAAAATATTACCGATTCCTGGTTTGTCCAGGGCATGATTAAAGCCACGTCTGATGCGTGGCTGAAAGGGTGGGACGAACGTAATGGCGGTAACCTGACGCTGCGTCTGGATGAAGCCGATATCGCACCGTTTGCAGCTAATTTCCACGAAAAACCGCGCTACATCGCGCTAAGTCAACCCATGCCGCTGCTGGCGAACACGCCGTTTATCGTTACCGGTTCCGGCAAATTCTTCCGCAACGTCCAGCTCGATCCGGCAGCCAATTTAGGCGTGGTCAAAATCGACAGCGACGGCGCAGGCTACCACATTCTGTGGGGCTTAACCCACGACGCGGTACCCACCTCTGAACTCCCGGCGCATTTCCTCTCCCACTGCGAACGCATCAAAGCCACCCACGGCAAAGACCGCGTCATTATGCATTGCCATGCGACTAACCTGATCGCCCTCACCTACGTACTGGAAAACAACACTGCGCTGATCACCCGCAAACTGTGGGAAGGCAGCACCGAATGTCTGGTGGTATTCCCGGACGGTGTCGGCATTCTGCCGTGGATGGTGCCAGGCACCGATGAAATCGGCCAGGCTACCGCGCAAGAAATGCAGAAACATTCGCTGGTACTGTGGCCGTTCCACGGCGTGTTCGGAAGCGGACCTACGCTGGATGAAACCTTCGGTTTGATAGATACCGCAGAGAAATCCGCTGAGGTATTAGTCAAAATCTATTCGATGGGCGGTATGAAGCAGACCATCACGCGCGAAGAACTGGTCGCACTCGGCAAACGTTTTGGTGTGACACCGCTGGCCAGCGCCGTAGCGCTGTACTGATACCTCCCAACTCAACGCCGGATGCGGCTTTGCCTTATCTGGCCTACAGGACGGTGCGCATTTTACCGTAGGCCCGATAAGCGTAGCGCCATCGGGCAACAGGGAATTTTTTTAAGGAGAATAGTGATGAGCTTTATGTTGGCACTGCCAAAAATTAGCCTGCATGGCGCTGGAGCGATTGCCGATATGGTGAACCTCGTGGCGAATAAGCAATGGGGCAAAGCGCTGATCGTTACCGATGGTCAACTGGTAAAGCTGGGCCTGCTGGATAGCCTGTTTAGCGCACTGGATGAACATCAAATGTCTTACCACCTGTTTGATGAGGTGTTCCCAAATCCGACAGAAGAGCTGGTGCAGAAAGGTTTTGCGGCGTATCAGAGCGCAGAATGTGCCTACATTATCGCCTTCGGCGGCGGCAGCCCGATCGATACCGCAAAAGCGGTGAAAATTCTGACCGCCAACCCAGGTCCATCTACCGCCTACTCCGGCGTCGGCAAAGTGAAAAACGCCGGCGTACCGCTGGTAGCGATTAACACTACGGCAGGTACCGCGGCAGAGATGACCAGCAACGCGGTGATTATCGACTCTGCCCGTAAGGTCAAAGAGGTGATCATCGACCCGAATATCATCCCGGATATTGCCGTGGATGACGCCAGCGTCATGCTGGAAATCCCGGCGTCTGTGACCGCCGCAACCGGCATGGATGCCCTGACCCATGCGGTGGAAGCCTATGTCTCCGTTGGCGCGCATCCGCTCACCGACGCTAACGCGCTGGAAGCGATTCGCTTAATCAATGTGTGGCTACCGAAAGCGGTTGACGATGGCCATAACCTCGAAGCCCGTGAGCAAATGGCATTCGGCCAGTACCTGGCGGGTATGGCGTTCAACAGCGCCGGTTTGGGGCTGGTTCACGCGCTGGCGCACCAGCCGGGCGCAACCCACAATCTGCCGCACGGCGTCTGCAACGCTATCCTGCTGCCAATTGTCGAGAACTTTAACCGTCCGAACGCCGTCGCGCGTTTTGCCCGCATCGCACAGGCGATGGGCGTGGAGACGCGCGGTATGTCTGACGAAGTCGCAAGTCAGGAAGCGATTAACGCTATCCGTACGCTGAGCAAACGCGTCGGCATTCCAGAAGGTTTCAGCAAGCTGGGCGTCACAAAAGAAGATATCGAAGGCTGGCTGGATAAAGCCCTCGCCGACCCGTGCGCGCCGTGTAACCCGCGCACCGCCAGCCGCGATGAAGTTCGCGGGCTGTACCTGGAGGCGTTATGATCCGCAAAGCCTTTGTGATGCAGGTAAATGCCGACGCGCACGAGGAGTATCAGCGTCGTCATAACCCAATCTGGCCGGAGCTGGAAGCCGTATTAAAATCTCACGGCGCGCATCACTACGCGATTTATCTCGATCAGGAGCGCAATCTGCTGTTCGCCACCGTTGAGATTGAATCCGAGGAGCGCTGGAACGCCGTTGCCAGCACCGACGTTTGCCAGCGTTGGTGGAAACATATGCGTGACGTTATGCCCGCGAATCCGGATAACAGCCCGGTCAGCGCAGAGCTAAAAGAGGTGTTCTATCTGCAGTAAGTCGTGTGCCCGGTGGCGCAAGCTTACCGGGCCTACGGTTTTATTTTTTGTAGGCCGGATAAGGCGGTTACGCCGCCATCCGGCAATTTCAATTCTGCTCCGCTACCAGGATAGCCTGAGTATCCGGTTCCAGCGCTTTAAAGATATGCGCCTGGTCGCCGGGATAACAAATGTAATCGCCCTCCGCCAGCTCTTCCGGCGCCTCGGTTAAGCCGACGAGGGCTTTTCCCTGCGTAACAATAATATGTTCCACCGACCCCGGCGGATGCGGGTGAGAGATCCGGTCGGCCCCCGGCTGCGTCAACAGCAGATAGATATCACGCCGCGCGCCGGGCGGACATGCCGCCAGTAATATCGCCTGATAATGCGCCTGCTCCGCCACCACTTTGGTGCCTTCTCCGCGGCGAATCACCTGCGTTTTTTGTACCTGCGGCTCCAGCAGCCTGGCAAAGGGAATGTCGAGCGCGACGCATAGCGACCATAACGTCTCCAGGCTGGGGTTGCCGTTCCCTGCTTCCAGTTGTGAAAGCGTAGATTTAGCGATGCCTGCGCGCCGCGCAATCTCCGCCAGCGACAGTCCGGTTCGCTGGCGTTCGCGTACCAGACTTCTGGCAATGACGCTAATAGGTTGTGTCATAAAGCATCCAACGTTCACTATAACGAACGAAATGTTCGTCTTGTAAAGCAAATCTGTTCCGTTCATTATAATGAAAATTCATTCGATATGACTAAAGAAGATGAAACACTATTTTTCCTGTCTCAAGGGAGACACGATAAAAGCGATATTTTTAGTGTGCCTGGCCGTGGGCGTCGTCGGCATGTCCTATGGCTCACTGGCGATGGCCTACGGTTTCCCACTGTGGGTGCCGTTTGTTCTCTCTATTTTTGTGCTGGCGGGCGCGTCCGAATTTATGTTTATCGGCATTGTTGCCAGCGGCGGCAATCCGTTAGCGGCGGCGGCGGCAGGACTGCTGGTGAATGCGCGCCACGTGCCGTTTGGCGTAACGGTGCGCGATTTGGTTGGCACCCGCGCCGCCAGCTTTTTCGGCTGCCATATTATGAATGATGAAAGCGTGGTGTTCGGCCTGTCGCAAAAAACACCCGAACAGCGTAAAGCCGCCTACTGGCTATGCGGTCTGGGCGTCGCCCTATTCTGGCCGATTGGCACACTGATTGGCGCAGGTGTCGGCAAACTGCTCCCGGCCCCAGAAACCATCGGTCTGGATGCCGTATTCCCGGCAATCTTACTGGCGCTGGTGATCCCGGCGTTTAAAAACCGCACCACATTGATTCGTGGTTGCAGCGGCGCCGCGCTGTCGCTTGCCGCCGTTCCCTTTGTAGCTGCCGGATTGCCGGTGTTGCTTTCGCTGCTTGGCCTACTGGCGAGGAAAAAATAATGGGCAATATGACGCTATTTATTATCGGTATTGCTCTTTTGTCTGCGGGAACCTATTTGATGCGCCTCGGCGGCGCTAAACTTGGCAGCCGTCTGGCGCTGTCTGAGCGTTCACAGGCGCTGCTCTCGGATGCGGCAACGGTGCTGCTATTCTCCGTCGCGCTGGCGACCACCTTTTACGAAGGCGAACATTTTGCCGGAATGGCGCGCGTTCTTGGGGTTGGCTTCGCCGTATTTTTAGCCTGGCGTAAAATGCCGCTTATTGTGGTGATTATCGCCGCTGCAGTGGTGACCGCGTTATTACGAATGGCAGGTATTAATTAACGTCTTACAGAACAGTTGGACGTGACACCCTATAAGTGATGAAGGCTGAGCCGCCCTATGCTGAAGTAGCTCAGAATTTTCGCATCAGGGGGATAAATGCTTTCCATATAAATGCCGATCCTCAATGACACTACCAGTACCTTCCAGCGTGACGTCAACATCTTGTGATAGCTTCAGATTACTGGTTTTTCTAATAACTCTCTTTAGTTAATGTTTACGTCAGCTATTTTTACGGATATTGCCTGATGAAGAATACATGAACGAAAAAAGCGCCTGATCGGCGCTTTTTATTGGCGTTATAGCGTAATTTTATAGGCACTTGCGCCAGCCTGTGCGCAGTTAATGTGCCGTCACTCAACGCAGGCGGTTATAATCATCCACCATCTCGTTATAACTTCTCAACGACGCCGGATAAGAATCCGCAACCATCCATCCTGTTGCAGGGTCCTGCACCCGTTTCTTTTCAAAATCAGAATACTCAACATTGTCTCTGATGCGACGAATATATTTTTTAGCTTGTAGCTGATAATCAGCCGCAGAGCTGATGAAAGAAGAATTACGGCCATCAGTATTCACTTCTTTCAATTGCGCAATCATTGTTTCCAGTTCCGCGACTTTTTTCATCATCGCTTCGGCATCAAAGGTATCGGCAGAAATAACCTTGTTGATCTGCTTTGCCGAAATCATGACAGCCAGAGAATAATAGTTAAATGTTTTGCCTTCCGCTTCTTCTATTCTCTTCAACTGTGTCAATTGCCGCCTGTCATTTATTTCCTGAATAGCCTCATGATATTTTTCCGAGACGGGTTTAAAATCCTCGATATTCTTCAGTAATGTCTGATGCAGCGCCTTACCTTTAGCAAAGGCATCATCTTTATAGTTTTCCTGGGTATAATATTTTTCCATTTCGTTAATGGTATTACCCAGCGCGGCGGCGCTATCAATATAGCTAACGGCAACGCCATCAATAGGCTCAAGTAATGGCGTTAAGGCGGCCACCTGTTTCATCTCTTTCTGGCAATTCGTTATGTAAGACTCCGTAATACCATAAATGCCATAAACCAGGCTCTCTTTCCCTGTCGGACCTTTTTTAAAGTCTTTCACCCAATCCGCGTAACGCGCCAGACTGTGCTGAACGGGCAATTGAAGTTTATTAAAACAATCGATATAGACATCCATTTTTTCACTATAAACTTCTTCAGCGTCAACCTCCGGCTGAGCTGGCGTTTCTGGTTTCGCCGCCGGGGGCTGAGTTGCCGTTTCTGGCTTCGCTGCTGAGGGCTGCGCTGGACTTTCGTCAGATTGCGTTTCCGGCGTCTGAGAAGGCGCTGGCGTCGCAGGCTGACTGCTGGCGGCCGGCGTCGCCTCGGTTTTAACATTATTGTCATCACATCCTGTTGCGCCCAGGGTCATTAGCGCAATGATTATCGCTGAGGATAATAAATTCCTTTTCATTTAATTGCCTTTTGTATATTTACGTTGGGGTTCTCTTATTTTAACGAACACATTGATATTGATAATGTTAATTATAATGAAATATGCATTAAGTATTTTTTGTGTTGAATAAATCACATACCTGTTTTTTTTCATTAAAATGAATCTGTAAATTTCAATGATATTATTTATAGGTTATTCTAATGAAAAAGGATTTGTTATCATCAATTATTATCGCTATGCTGATGACTGCCGGGCTAAGCGCTTGTGATGAAAAAAAAGCGGACGAACAACCTGTAGCTCAGAGTGCGGACTCATCAGCGAGCAATACACAACCCACATCAGCGGAAAGCGCAGATGCGAACGATGTTCTTAACCAAAAGCTGAATGTTTACATTGATTGTTATAATAATCTCCAGGCAGATATTTACCGTGCTGTAAATCGTTATGCTAACACATTCGACGATTTCCGCACCGGCCCTACCGGTAAGGAAGACGATCCCTCTCCGCTGGTTCCTGTGTATCCTGCATTTATCCAGGACTGCCGGAAAGACATCAAGGCGGCGGCTGAATTAAAGCCGGCGTTTGCCTCTCTGGATAGTGCTGCTCTGGCATTTATTAATGCAGCTGGGCCACTAGCTGAAACAATCAATAGTATGAATAAATACTATGATCAAGATAACTTCAAGGATGATGCCTTTGCTGGCGCTAAAGCGTTCCATAAAACGTTTATAAAACAGTTCGATGAGTTTGATCCCATTGCGAAGAAATATATCGCCGAGATTACCATTATGAGTGGGCAGCATGCGGCTAATGAAATTAAGGCGACCGAGAAGAAAGAAGGTAAATCCATTAAGTACTATACGCTTTTGACGATGCAGGAAGCCGAGACGCTTAATGACGCTGTAGCTGATGATTCTTTTGATGTGGCGGCAGTAAGCAAACAGCTCGCTGATTTTGAAGAGCATACTCAGAAGCTAAACGAGAAGATCAACGTTGATATAGATAAACATCGTAGCTTCCCTGGTTTTATTTCTGAGCTGGAAAAATTCCAGGGCAAGGTGAAAAAACGCATTCGGCGCGTGCGCGATAACGTGGCGTATACCTCGCATGAGCAGGACTACCTCAATAGCGGCAGCGGCGATATGGTAGATGGTTCTTATGAGGCTGTGGTTAAAGCTTATAACGAACTCATCGATACCTATAATGGCTATCATCTTGAGCGTGAGTTCTAAGCTTTTCACGCTGCAAATCGCGTGCATATAACCGCTAAACTGAGCAAATAAGTCGTTAGCGACTGCCGAAAGAGCGCCCCAGGGGCGCTTTTTTCGTTCGAAGTATTACCGGGTAGCAAGCGCCTCGTGAATGGCTGGAATAAGCTGCGGCCCAGCATAAAAACGATTAAAACCTGTATGGCCTCGCCACTATACGTGATTCCGTTATCAAGAGAGGCTGTAAAATTGAGAAAATATATATTTTACGAAAATGTAGAGGGTACTATTTTAGTCTGCGATTAACCGCTGCGGATGGGTATAAATCGTCGCCCGACCCGGCTTACAGAACCCCACCAGCGTCAGATTGCAGCGTTCAGCCACCTCGACCGCCAGCGTCGTTGCGGCAGAGACGGCAAACAGAATTTCAACGCCGCACATCGCGGACTTCTGCACCATTTCGTAACTCGCGCGACTGGAAACCAGCGCCGCGCCTTGCCGCCATTCCTCACCTTCCGTAGCGCGGCGGCCGAGCAGTTTATCCAGCGCAACGTGGCGTCCGACATCTTCATGGCCCCCCGCCAGTTCACCCGACGGCATGACCCACGCCGCAGCGTGCGTACAACCCGTCAGCTTACCCGTCGGTTGAAAATCATTCAGATGTTTTAACGCGCGATCAAGGTTACCGAGATTAAACGTTTGGCTAAACGGCAGCGGTTGCACCGGCTTACCGATGTCATTGAGCTGTTCCACGCCACATACGCCGCAACCGGTACGTCCGGCCAGCGCGCGACGACGCGCTTTCAGCCCCATAAATCGACGGCTGGAAAGATCAATCTGCACTTCAAGTCCGTTACAGGACGGCACAACGTCCATGCCATAGATTTCACGCGGGCTGTCAATGATCCCTTCCGACAGAGAAAACCCCATTGCAAAATGCGTCAGATCTTTCGGAGAGGCCATCATAACGACATGCGAAATGCCGTTATACACCAGTGCCACTGGCACTTCCTCGGCAACATCATCAAGTTGGGGGGACTGCAAATCCTCGCGTTTCCAGAGAGTCAACTGGCGTGAGGTTGTGAAATCAGTCACATTTAGGACTTCTTCAGACAGTATATTGTTCACTTTCTTTTAACCATATAAGAACACACACACCAACATTATGGTATTCTGTTACAACTCCTCCCGGATGGAGGAAAATTTATCCAATTCTGAACCTTTGCGGGCCCGTCCGCAAAGAAAAATAACAACCACTCCCTGAGCGTTTCGGATAGAGAAATGTGAAAGAGAAGTGACAATGTCGAAACAAGGAGCAAACCATGCAGGTCAGCAGAAGGCAGTTCTTTAAGATCTGCGCTGGCGGTATGGCAGGCACCACGGCGGCGGCACTGGGCTTCGCGCCCGGCGTAGCGCTAGCGGAAACACGGCAATATAAACTGCTGCGCACCCGCGAAACCCGTAACACCTGCACCTACTGTTCCGTTGGCTGCGGGCTGTTGATGTACAGCCTCGGCGACGGTGCGAAAAACGCCAAAGCATCTATTTTCCATATCGAAGGGGACCCGGATCATCCGGTAAGCCGTGGCGCGCTGTGCCCGAAAGGGGCCGGTCTGGTGGACTTTATCCACTCTGAAAGCCGCCTGAAATTCCCGCAATACCGCGCGCCGGGTTCAGATAAGTGGCAACAGATCAGTTGGGAAGAAGCGTTTGACCGCATCGCTAAACTGATGAAGGAAGATCGCGACGCCAACTATCAGGCGCAGAACGCCGAAGGCGTTACCGTTAACCGCTGGCTCACCACCGGGATGCTGTGCGCTTCCGCATCCAGTAACGAGACGGGTTATTTAACGCAAAAATTCTCCCGCGCGCTGGGTATGCTCGCGGTCGACAACCAGGCGCGTGTCTGACACGGACCAACGGTAGCAAGTCTTGCTCCAACATTTGGTCGCGGTGCGATGACCAACCACTGGGTCGACATCAAGAACGCCAACCTCGTCGTGGTGATGGGCGGTAACGCCGCAGAAGCTCACCCGGTCGGGTTCCGCTGGGCGATGGAAGCCAAAATTCACAACGGCGCGAAGCTGATTGTGATCGATCCGCGCTTTACGCGTACCGCGTCGGTGGCCGATTTCTATGCGCCAATACGCTCTGGTACTGACATTGCCTTCTTGTCAGGCGTGATGCTGTATCTGCTGACCAACGAAAAATACAACCGTGAATACACCGAGGCCTATACCAATGCCAGCCTGATCGTGCGTGAAGATTTTGGCTTCGATGATGGTCTGTTCACCGGCTATGACGCCGACAAGCGGCAGTACGATAAAACCAGTTGGCACTATGAGCTGGACGAAAACGGTTTTGCCAAACGCGATACGACACTGCAACACCCGCGCTGTGTCTGGAATCTGTTGAAACAGCATGTCTCACGCTATACGCCGGACGTGGTAGAAAATATCTGCGGTACGCCGAAAGCGGACTTCCTGAAAGTGTGCGAGTACATTGCAGAAACCAGCGCAAAAGATAAAACCGCGTCGTTCCTGTACGCGCTGGGCTGGACGCAGCATTCCATCGGCGCGCAGAACATCCGTACTATGGCAATGATCCAGCTTCTGCTCGGTAACATGGGGATGGCGGGCGGCGGCGTTAACGCCCTGCGCGGTCACTCCAACATTCAGGGACTGACCGACTTAGGACTGCTGTCGCAAAGTCTGCCGGGCTACCTGACGCTGCCGAGCGAAAAACAGACCGACCTGCAAACCTATCTGGCTGCCAATACGCCGAAGCCATTGTTGAAGGATCAGGTCAACTACTGGGGCAACTATCCGAAATTCTTCGTCTCAATGATGAAGGCCTTCTTTGGTGATAAAGCGACAGCGGAAAATAGCTGGGGCTTCGACTGGCTACCGAAGTGGGACAAAGGCTACGACGTGTTGCAGTACTTCGAGATGATGAAACAGGGCAAGGTCAACGGCTATATCTGCCAGGGCTTTAACCCGGTGGCCTCATTCCCGAACAAAAACAAAGTGGTCGCGTCGCTTTCCAAACTGAAGTACCTGGTGACTATCGATCCGCTCAACACCGAAACGTCCACCTTCTGGCAAAACCACGGTGAGTCGAACGACGTTGATCCCGCAAAAATCCAGACCGAAGTGTTCCGTCTGCCTTCCACCTGTTTTGCCGAGGAAAATGGTTCCATCGTTAACTCCGGTCGCTGGTTACAGTGGCACTGGAAGGGCGCGGACGCCCCGGGAATTGCCATGACCGACGGCGAAATCCTCGCCGGTATCTTCTTACGCCTGCGTAAGATGTACTCTGAACAGGGCGGCGCCAACCCGGAACAGGTGCTGAATATGACCTGGAACTACACCAAACCATACGAACCCGCCTCTGAAGAAGTGGCGATGGAAAGTAATGGTAAAGCGCTGGCCGATCTTATCGACCCGGCAACCGGCGCGGTGGTAGTGAAGAAAGGTCAACAGCTCAGTTCGTTCGCGCAACTGCGTGATGACGGTACGACGTCCAGCGGCTGCTGGATTTTCGCCGGTAGCTGGACGCCGGAAGGCAACATGATGGCGCGTCGTGATAACGCCGACCCGTCTGGTCTCGGCAACACGCTGGGCTGGGCATGGGCATGGCCGCTTAACCGCCGCATCCTCTATAACCGCGCCTCCGCCGATCCGCAGGGTAATCCCTGGGACCCGAAACGTCAGCTACTGAAATGGGAAGGCGGAAAATGGGCCGGATGGGATATTCCGGACTACAGCGCCGCCGCGCCCGGCAGCGACGTCGGACCGTTTATCATGCAGCCGGAAGGGATGGGCCGCCTGTTTGCTATCGATAAGATGGCGGAAGGGCCGTTCCCGGAACACTACGAGCCGTTTGAAACGCCGCTGGGCACTAACCCGCTGCACCCGAACGTTATCTCTAACCCTGCCGCCCGTATCTTTAAAGACGATGCCGACGCGCTGGGTAAAGCGGATAAGTTCCCGTATGTCGGAACCACTTACCGTCTGACCGAGCACTTCCACTACTGGACCAAGCACGCGTTGCTTAACGCTATCGCCCAACCGGAACAGTTTGTGGAAATTGGCGAGAAGCTGGCGAATAAGCTCGGTATCGCGCATGGCGATACCGTGAAGGTCTCCTCGAACCGCGGCTATATCAAAGCCAAAGCGGTGGTGACCAAGCGTATTCGCACGCTGAAAGCGGACGGCAAGGATATCGATACCATCGGTATTCCTATTCACTGGGGCTACGAAGGCGTGGCGAAAAAAGGCTTTATCGCCAATACGTTAACGCCTTTCGTCGGCGATGCGAACACGCAAACGCCGGAGTTTAAATCCTTCCTTGTGAACGTGGAAAAGGTGTAACGGAGACGACCTATGGCTTATCAATCGCAAGACATCATTCGTCGTTCCGCCACTAACGGTTTCACCCCCGCGCCCCAGGCGCGGGACCACCAGGAAGAGGTGGCGAAACTCATCGACGTCACCACCTGTATCGGCTGTAAAGCGTGTCAGGTGGCGTGCTCCGAGTGGAACGACATCCGTGATGAAGTGGGCAATAACGTCGGGGTGTATGACAACCCGGCTGATTTGACCGCGAAATCCTGGACGGTGATGCGCTTCTCGGAAGTGGAACAGAACGACAAACTGGAGTGGCTGATCCGTAAGGATGGCTGTATGCACTGCGCCGATCCCGGCTGCCTGAAGGCCTGTCCGGCGGAAGGGGCGATCATTCAGTACGCTAACGGTATTGTCGACTTCCAGTCCGAGCAGTGTATCGGCTGCGGCTACTGTATCGCTGGCTGCCCGTTCAACGTGCCGCGCCTCAACCCGGAAGACAACCGCGTCTATAAATGTACGCTGTGCGTTGACCGCGTGACCGTGGGGCAAGAACCGGCCTGCGTGAAGACCTGTCCAACCGGCGCCATTCATTTTGGCTCGAAAGAGGATATGAAAACGCTGGCGGGCGAGCGGGTGGCGGAACTAAAAACCCGTGGTTATGACAACGCGGGTCTGTACGATCCGGCGGGCGTAGGCGGTACGCATGTCATGTACGTGCTGCATCATGCCGACAAGCCGAATCTGTATCACGGTCTGCCGGAGAACCCGGAAATCAGCGAAACCGTTAAGTTCTGGAAAGGCGTCTGGAAACCGCTCGCCGCGTTCGGTTTTGCCGCGACCTTTGCCGCCAGCGTCTTCCACTATGTCGGCGTCGGCCCGAACCGTGCGGAAGAGGAAGATGACAACCTGCATGAAGAGAAAGACGAGGTGCGCAAATGAAACGACGTGACACCATCGTGCGCTATACGGCGCCGGAACGCATCAACCACTGGATCGTCGCCTTCTGCTTCGTGCTGGCGGCGGTGAGCGGGCTGGGCTTTTTATTCCCATCCTTCAACTGGTTGATGCATATCCTGGGCACCCCACAACTGGCGCGAATTCTGCACCCGTTTGTGGGCGTGGTTATGTTTGCCTCGTTCATCATCATGTTTTTCCGTTATTGGCACCACAATCTAATCAATCGGGATGATATCTTTTGGGCGAAGAATATTCGTAAGATCGTCGTCAACGAGGAAGTGGGTGACACCGGGCGTTATAACTTCGGCCAGAAATGCGTATTCTGGGCGGCGATTATCTTCCTGGTGCTGCTGCTGGTGAGCGGGGTAATTATCTGGCGTCCGTACTTTGCGCCTGCTTTCTCAATCCCGGTGATCCGATTCGCGTTAATGTTGCATTCTTTTGCCGCAGTAGCGTTAATTGTGGTTATCATGGTGCATATCTACGCCGCCCTTTGGGTGAAAGGCACCATTACCGCGATGGTGGAAGGCTGGGTAACCCGGTCGTGGGCGAAGAAACATCACCCACGCTGGTACCGAGAAGTCCGCAAGACAACGGAAAAAGAAACTGAATGAGTATTCGCATAATCCCGCAAGATGAGCTGGGGTCGAGCGAGAAACGTACGGCGGATATGATTCCGCCGTTATTGTTCCCCCGACTCAAAAACGTCTACAACCGCCGCGCCGAACGTCTGCGCGAGCTGGCTGAAAATAACCCGCTGGGCGATTACCTGCGCTTTGCCGCGCTTATCGCGCACGCGCAGGAAGTGGTGCTGTACGACCATCCGCTGGAGATGGATCTGACCGCACGCATTAAAGAAGCGAACGACCAGGGCAAGCCGCCGCTGGATATCCACGTGCTGCCGCGTGATAAGCACTGGCAAAAACTGCTGCATTCGTTAATTGCCGAGCTAAAACCCGAGATGAGCGGCCCCGCGCTGGCGGTGATTGAGAACCTGGAGAAAGCCTCAGAGCAGGAGCTGGAGCAGATGGCCAGCGCGCTGTTTGCCTCAGATTTTGCCTCCGTCAGCAGCGATAAAGCCCCGTTTATCTGGGCCGCGCTCTCCCTTTACTGGGCGCAAATGGCCAGCTTGATTCCAGGCAAAGCCCGCGCGGAATACGGTGAAGCGCGCCAGTATTGCCCGGTGTGCGGTTCGATGCCGGTCTCCAGCATGGTGCAAATCGGCACCACGCAGGGGCTGCGTTATCTGCACTGTAACCTGTGCGAAACCGAATGGCACGTCGTGCGCGTAAAATGCAGTAACTGCGAACAGAGCCGCGACTTACACTACTGGTCGCTGGAAAATGAGCAGGCTGCGGTGAAAGCCGAAAGCTGCGGCGATTGCGGGACTTACCTGAAGATTCTCTATCAGGAAAAAGACCCGAAAGTGGAAGCAGTGGCCGACGACCTCGCCTCGCTGGTGCTGGACGCGCGCATGGAACAGGAAGGGTTCGCCCGCAGTTCCATCAACCCGTTCCTGTTCCCGGGGGAAGGGGAATAGGTTTTTTACTCAGACCGGGCGAAGTTTGCCGTCCGGTCTACAAGTGATACGGCGTGATCACTCCCGGAATATCGGCAAAGTCTTTTGTATTACGCGTCACAAGCTCACAACGATGGACTTGTGCAGTGGCCAGAATGATCGCATCCGGGAGTTTCATGCCATACTCCTGCCTGACAATGACGCTTCGCTCCGCGATTTCCTGTGTTACGCCAATAATATTGAACGCACTTAATGCAATGCGCGTGCGGTTTTCCTGATGATATTTCTTAGCACCCACCATCACTTCCATCCATGTGATAAGGCTAATCGCATTTTGTGGCGGATACGCTTCCAGCGCATGTTTCGCTTCAATTCGACCGCTAAACAGGTCGATGAGGATATTGGTATCAAAAAGCGCAGACCCTTTGACCATTACCATTCCTCACGAAGTTTACGTTGGTATTCAACGCCATCTTCCTCACAGCCTTGCCAGAGCCCCAATGCTTTCGAAATTGTGGTCTCAGCCCGATCCTGTCTTTCCAGATACTGCTCAACGGCCTCCCGCAAGAGTTCTGCACGAGGTAGGTTGCGTTGCACCTTGAGATCGTCAAGCCGTTTAATCACATCGTCTGATAAATCGAGTAAAATTCTGCCCATATCCATCCCAGCCATCATACTCACATATACCTCCAGTATATCATTCGCGCTTATTTTTCAAACAACATACACCTGAGACTGACGAGAAAATAGTTATTACGCGAACGATTTTTATTTTTGCGAGCCGCTTTCCAGAATCGTACGCAGCCCAATTTTCCCATTTTCATTCGTACCAAATCGAGTTATAAAACTGTATATCCATGGGTCTTCCCCTGTTGTGGTGGTTGAGTGCATGATAATGCAATAATTTTCATCACCAGAGGCAACCATCATGGATGAGAAATCCCTCTATGCCCACATTCTCAACCTGTCCGCCCCGTGGCAGGTTG